>JAXLYX010000001.1:0-2351 GCA_046351215.1 Polyangiales bacterium
TCGCCGTCCTCGTCTTCGCGGTCTGGCTGCACTGGCTGCCGGCGCTCTCCTTCGCCTCCGACGTGACGAGCCTCGCCGACATGCTCCGCGCCTTCGCCATGCCGGTCATCACCCTGACCTTCGTCATCTCGGCCCAGATGATCCGCATGACGCGGGCCGCCGTCATCGAGACCCTCGACCAGCCCTATGTCGAGATGGCGCTCCTCAAGGGCGCCTCCCGCCCGCGCATCGTGCTCCGCCACGCGCTGCCCAACGCCGTCGGCCCGATCGTCAACGCCGTGGCGCTGTCGCTCTCCTACCTCGTCGGCGGCGTCATCATCGTCGAGACGATCTTCAACTATCCCGGCATCGCCAAGCTGATGGTCGACGCCGTCGCCACCCGCGACCTGCCGCTGATCCAGAGCTGCGCGATGATCTTCTGCATCGGCTATCTCGCGCTGATCACGCTCGCCGACATCGTCGCCATCCTCTCCAACCCGAGGCTCCGCACGTGATGGCCCTTGCACTCCCCACCCCGCGCCGGCTCGGCTATCGGCTGAACGCCGTCGGGGCCGTCACCGGGATCATCGTCCTCGCCTGGGCGGTGATCGCCATCGTCGGGCCGTGGATCACCCCCTATTCCCCGGGCGAGATGGCGGGCTTCGACTACTTCGCCCCGCCGACGCCCGACTTCCTGCTCGGCACCGACTATCTCGGCCGCGACGTGCTCTCCCGCGTCATCGTCGGCGCCCGCTACACCGTCGGCATCTCGCTCGCCGCCGTCATGATCGCCTGCACCGCCGGCGTCGTCCTCGGGATGACCGCCGCGGTTGTCGGCGGCGTCTTCGACACGGTGCTCTCCCGCATCCTCGACGCCCTCAACTCGATCCCCTCGAAGCTCTTCGGCCTCGTCATGGTCGCGGGCGTCGGCGCCTCGATCCCGGCGCTGATCGGCACGCTCGCACTCATCTACACGCCGGGCGCCTACCGCTTCGCCCGCTCGCTCGCGGTCAACGTCAACGCCATGGACTACGTCACCGTCGCCCGCGCCCGCGGCGAGCGCACGCCCTACCTCATCCTCCACGAGATCCTGCCGAACATCACCGGCCCGGTGCTCGCCGACTTCGGCCTGCGCTTCGTCTTCATCGTGCTGCTGCTCTCCGGCCTCTCCTTCCTCGGCCTCGGGGTACAGCCGCCAAACGCCGACTGGGGCAGCCTCGTGCGCGAGAACATCGGCGGCCTGCCCTTCGCCGCCACCGCCGTCATCGTGCCCTCGGTGGCGATCGCGAGCCTCACGATCAGCGTGAACCTCCTGATCGACAACCTTCCCCGCAAGATCCGCGACCGGAGCGCCTGATGGAGAACCTCGTCGAGATCCACGACCTCCACGTCGCGGCAAAGACCGACTCCGGCCGCACCGTCGAGATCATCAAGGGCGTCTCGCTCGTCGTCGCCCCGGGCGAGATCGTCGCGCTCATCGGCGAATCGGGCTCCGGCAAGACCACCATCGCGCTGACCCTCCTCGGCCACACCCGTCCCGGTTGCACCGTCACCCGGGGGAGCGTCCGCGTCGGCCCGCACGTCATGACCGCGATGACCGAGCGCCAGCGCGCCAGCGTGCGCGGCACCGACGTCGCCTACGTGCCCCAGAGCGCCGCCGCCGCCTTCAACCCGGCGAAGCGCCTGATCGACCAGGTCGTCGAGGTCGCCGCGATCCACGATCTCATGCCGGCGGCAGAGGCCCACGCCCGCGCCGTCGACCTCTTCCGCGCCCTCGCCCTCCCGTCCCCCGAGACGATCGGCGAGCGGTATCCGCACCAGGTCTCCGGCGGCCAGCTCCAGCGCCTCGCGGCCGCCATGGCGCTGATCGGCGACCCCAAGCTCGTGATCTTCGACGAGCCGACGACCGCCCTCGACGTCACCACCCAGATCGAGGTGCTGCGCGCCTTCAAGGCGGTGATGACCGCCTCCAACATGGCCGCCGTCTACGTCTCGCACGACCTCGCCGTCGTCGCCCAGGTCGCCGACCGCATCGTCGTCCTCCGCGACGGGCAGGTGCAGGAGCAAGGCCCGACGGTGCAGATCCTCGACGACGCCCGCCACCCCTACACCCGCGACCTCCTCGCCGCCTTCCACCCGCGGCCCCGGGCCGAGGCCGCCGTCGCCGCGTCGCAGGCGCCGGCCCTCGTGCTCGAGGCCCGCGGCATCACCGCCGGCTATGGCCCGGTCGGCAAGGACGGCCAGCCCTTCAAGACCGTGCTCCGCGACGTGAGCCTCGCGCTCGCGCCGGGCCACAACCTCGGCATCATCGGCGAGTCCGGCTGCGGCAAGTCGACCCTCGCCCGCGTCCTCGCCGGCCTGCTGCCGCCCGT
>JAXLYX010000002.1:0-1655 GCA_046351215.1 Polyangiales bacterium
CGAGCGGCTCGACGAGCTCGATCACGGCCATGGGGGCGTTGTCGCCCTTGCGGGGGCCGATCTTGGTGATGCGGGTGTAGCCGCCGGGACGGCCGGCGTACGACGGCGCGATCTCGGTGAAGAGCACGTGCACGACGCCCTTGTCACGGACGACCGTGAGCACGCGACGGCGCGAGTGCAGGTCGCCGCGCTTGGCCAGCGTGATGAGGCGCTCCGCGAGCGGGCGCAGGCGCTTGGCCTTGGCCTCGGTCGTGGTGATCTTGCCGTGCTCGAACAGCGCCGTGGCGAGGTTCGCGAGCATGAGGCGCTCGTGGGCCGGGCTGCCGCCGAGACGGGCACCCTTGGTGGGGGTAGGCATCAGTTCTCCTGTGTCGGGTCTCGAGTGCGATCAGCTCGTCAGAGCTGCTCGTCCTCGGCGTAGCCCTGGTCGTCGTCGTCGTAGAAGCTCACGGCGGTCGTGGGGTCGAACCCGGGCGGGCTGTCCTTGAGGGCCAGACCGAGGGTCGCCAGCTTGGCCTTGACCTCGTCGATCGACTTCGAGCCGAAGTTGCGGATGTCGAGCAGGTCGGCCTCCGAGCGGCCGATGAGCTCGCCGACCGTGTGGATGCCCTCGCGCTTGAGGCAGTTGTACGAGCGCACGGTGAGGTCGAGGGACTCGATCGGCGTGGAGAGCTGCTCGGCGACGAACGCGTCGGCGGGCGAGGGGCCGATGTCGATGCCCTCGGCGTCGACGTTGAGCTCGCGGGCCAGGCCGAAGAGCTCGACCAGCGTCTTGCCGGCCGACGCGACGGCGTCGCGCGGAGCCATCGACTGCTTGGTCTCGACGTCGATCACGAGACGGTCGAAGTCGGTGCGCTGCTCGACGCGGGTGGCCTCGACCTTGTACGAGACCTTGAGCACCGGCGAGTAGATCGAGTCGACCGGGATGCGGCCGATCTCCTGGCCGGGCTGCTTGTTGAGCTCGGCGTTGACGTAGCCGCGGCCGCGCTCGACCACGAGCTCCATCTCGAGCTTGCCCTTGCCGTTGAGCGTGGCGATGTGCAGGTCCGGGTTGTGCACCTCGACACCGGCCGGCGGCGCGATGTCGGCGGCGGTGACCGCACCGGGGCCCTGCTTGCGCAGGTACATCACGACCGGCTCGTCGTGCTCCGAGGAGACCACGAGCTGCTTGATGTTGAGGATCAGCTCGGTGACGTCCTCCTTGACGCCCGGCACGGTGGTGAACTCGTGCAGGACGCCGTCGATGCGGATGCTGGTGACAGCCGCGCCGGGGATGGACGACAGCAGGGTGCGGCGCACCGAGTTGCCGAGGGTGTAGCCGAAACCGGGCTCGAGCGGCTCCATGATGAAGCGCGAGCGGAACTCCGAGACCGGCTCCTCGACGAGGGTCGGCCGCTGGGCGATCAGCACGTTCGTGTCCTTCCGTGGCGCCCGCTATTTGACGCCGGATGGTGGGCTGGCTGGGGCAGTGCGGAGCACCGGGTCCCGCGCGGGCGGGACCCGGTACCCAGGGTCACTTCGAGTAGAGCTCGACGATCAGCTGCTCCTGCACCTGCGTGTCGATGGCACCACGCTCGGGCAGGGAGTGGACGAGCACGCGCATCCGCGAGGGGATGACCTCGAGCCACGCCGGGACGGGGCGCTCGCCGAGCTCG
>JAXLYX010000003.1:0-2051 GCA_046351215.1 Polyangiales bacterium
TTCGGGTGTGACGAAACCCCCCGTCCGCTGCCGACTCCTTCTCGCTCGAGTAGACCTTGATCGTGTAGGCGCCCGTCTCCGGATCGGTTCGATTCTCGAGGCGGGCGACGACGACTCGCCCGAGGCGAGACCCTTGCGGCGCCAGGCGAAAGAGGCACCACGAGCCGTTGGGAACCCGCTTGTTCATCGACTCGCCGATCACTCTGGCGACGAAGTAACCTTGCTGAGCACGAAATGGCTCGGGGAGCTCCACCCATGTGAAGTTCTCCGGGGCGCTCGCCTCCTCGAGCTGGAACTCCTCGATTCTCCCGTCGACACCGAATCGGCCGGCCGCGATCGCGAGGTCGTACAGAGGGACGCAGTTCCGGAAGGGCTCGACCTCGACGCACGGGAGCGTTCGAAACGGCAGGGCGTCGATCCCGGCCGCCTTCGGAGGCGAAGCCGGGACAACGGCTTCCGATTGTGTACGGCTGCCGATCGGAAGCGAATCTCCCTCGAGCCGGCTGCGGACGAACCGCTCCGTGTTCCTGTCGAGGAAGTGGACGTAGCACCCCTTCATCCCCCGGGAGAGCAGAACCCGGTAGGTATTCTTGACGAGGTTCACGAAGTCGTCGCCGCGCTTGACCGCAGTGTCGCGTGACGCCGAGGGGCGACCAACCCATCGACTCGCATCGGGATCAAAGACGAGGTCGTTGCCCCAGATCACGCCGACGTAGTCGAACTCGAAACCCTGAGCCGTGTACACGCACCCGATCTGTCCGATCCCGCGTGGGTCGTACGCCCAGAAGTCCGACTTCGGAACTCCACGTGCGAGCCCTTTTGCATCCGCCCGCGCGTTCCAGGGGCGCTCGAAGTCCCCGACCGTGACGTCGGGCACGAGGGTGCCGTCGGGCTCCGGTTGTGACCACGGCCAGCAGAACCCAGCGGTCATGCGTGCCGTGAAGCCCTCGCGAGCCCGCGCGAAGATCGCAGCCTCCAGGGATTCCGGGTCGGCGAAGATGCGGAACTCGAATGCATCATCCGCCAGATCCCACAGCACGTTCGCGGTCCGATCGATGTCCAGGGTGTTGTCGACCCATCTCAGAAATCCGTCGGATCCTGCGCATCGGAACTGGGCCTCGAGCTCGAACTCGAGCAACTCGCAGGCATTGGCAGACGCGTACTGACGGATGAGCTCCGAGGAGCCGATCTCCGCCGGGCGCACGCCTTGCCGATCGTCGATGAAGAACACGCTCACGCGGGCGGCGTCGATCAACTCCTGGATCTGGGGTTTGCCGCTCCGGTGGGTCGCGCGCGTGAAGCGGTTTGCGCTTGTCTCGCGGATGCGATGCGCCTCATCGCACACCAGCACGTCGATCTCGTCCGCCAGCGCGCGGTCGTAGCTGTTGAAGTACTTGAACTGGGCGCTTGCCCGGGTGCCGACGATCTTGCGCATGGTCGTCGTGAACGCCTTCGATCCGGTGGCGTAGTGCGCGTTCCGGCCATCGGTGGCGAGGTCACCCACGAGGTTGAGGGCGATCACGGACTTTCCGGTGCCCGGGCCTCCCTGTACGAGCACGACTGTCTTCCGACGCCGGTTGAAGCCGCGAGCGACGATCGCCCGGATCTTCTGGTAGACGACGAGTTGCTCGTCGAGAAGCACGTAATCGGGGAGGCCCTTGATGACGTTGCCGACGTGCTCGAGAAGCTTCTTGCTCGGTCGGTACTTGCCGGCCTCGACGCGGCGAAGGACCTCCATCCCCTGGCCTCCGTCGAGACGCCCCGAGAGAAAATGGCAGAGCGTGTCGAAGTCGTCGGCCCCGTACAACGGGAAGCGCTCGAGCACGGCAGCATGCTTGACGGCCCGCAGCGGATCGTCCGGTACGAAATGATAGTTGTGGAGATACGAGCACGACGCGAGGGCAATCGGTGCCTCGCCCTCGTGAAAGGCAGTGTGAGTTCCTTCGAGGTATTCCTGATACTGACCGACCTGCCTCGAGGGATGCAGGACGTCGCGCTCTCCGCGACCGGTATACGTCCGGATCAGGTCGTCGCCCTCGGTCTCGAACGAT
>JAXLYX010000004.1:0-1401 GCA_046351215.1 Polyangiales bacterium
AGTTGAAGCGCGCTGACCCATCGACGCCGCACCATCGCGGTGGTTCTCTCGGAGTGTCTGCACACGACGGGAGGTGACCAAGATGGGCCAGCGCGCGAGGATTCTTGCACAGGTTCTGGGGCTGCCGGGGTTCAAGGTGATCGACACGTACTTCGAGAACGATCACGGGGAGCGCGTCGAGCCGATCGCCGGCCTCGACGTCGATCGCGACGCTCGGCTCGTGCTCGTCATCGGGCGGCGGTGGGCGGCTCGCTGCGCGGGCTGCTTCGCCATCGGCGGCAAGTGTCACGAGCGGAAGGCGAGCCGCCGCTGGACGGATTTGCCGTGGGCGGGTCGACGCGTGGAGCTGGAGTACGCGCCGGTCCGGGTCGGGTGTCGTCGCTGCGGCGGAACGCGCGTCGAGCTGCTGCACTGGGCCGAGCCTCACCAGCGACAGACGAAGCGCTTTCAGCAGCACCTGGCGTTGGACGCGTTCTCGATGCCGCTCCTGCATGTGTCCACCAAGTACGGCCTCTCGTGGCACACGGTGCGACGCGCCGAGCTCGCCGCGATCACGCGCTGGGAGCAGACCCGACCGAACGTCCCGCTGCGGCAGGCCGGTATCGACGAGAAGTGGCTCGGTCGTCGACACAAGAACAAGCACAAGTTCGTAACCATCGTCAGCAACCTCGAGACGGGCGAGCCCATCTGGAGCGGCTACGGCCGCAGCGAGGCCACCGTCAAGCTCTGGCTCGACACGCTCACCGCCGAGCAGAAGGCCGGCATCACCCTCTTCGCGATGGACATGCACCGTCCCTTCCTCAACGCCGTTCGCGCCGACCCCGCGCTGGCCCACGCAGTGGTCTGCCACGACTCGTTCCACATCATGAAGCGCGCAGGCGAGGCCATCTCCGAGCTCCGCCGCAAAGAGTTCTTCCGCGCGGGCCCGGAGCTGCGAGCCCTCGGCCGCGGTACGCGCTGGCTCGTGCTTCGCGCGTGGGAGAACCAGGGCCCGGAGCAACAGGCTCGTCTCCGCCAACTGTTCGCCGCGAACGGCAAGCTCGCTCGCGCCTACCAGGTGATCGAGGAGCTCCGCGAGGTGCTCCGAGCGCCGTCGCGTGCCGCCCTCGAGACGGGGCTTCATCACGTCCTCTACCGGACGGAGAAGCGTGCGAACGTGCCAATGCGGAAGCTCCACGACTCGCTGCAGGAGCACTTCGAGGAGATCGCGGTCATCGGCTCGCACCGGCCACCGACTGGCCGTCTCGAGGCGCTGAACACGAACTGGGAGGCGCTCGTGCGTCGGGCTCGCGGCTACCGCGATCACGAGTATCTACGCCGCAAGCTGCGATTCATGATTGCCAATCCGGTCCGCACCGTGGACGGCACGAAGCGCTTTCTCGCGCTCGGCCTCCCGGCGCC
>JAXLYX010000005.1:0-723621 GCA_046351215.1 Polyangiales bacterium
TCTTCCAGAGAAGCGACGGGGAGATCCTGCGCATCGCGTGCAGCCACTTCGACATCGCGAGCGGGTGGCTGATCGAGTCCCCCCGCTCGAGGCTCGCCTCGAGCGCGTCCAGCACGTCCTCGGGCTTCGCGAGCATGTTCTGGTCGATCGCCTGACGGAGCGACTTCGGCCCATCGCTGTCGAGCGACTGGTTGAGGAGCGGCGTGTTCACCATCGGCGGGCAGGCGAGGAGGATGCGCACGCCCTTCCCCGCGTTCTCCTTCGCGAGGATCTCGACGTAGGCGTTCACCGCGGCCTTGCTCGCGCAGTACGCCCCGAGGCGCGGCGTGAGGGCCTCTCCCGCGACCGAGCCGAAGCAGACGAGGTCGCCCTTCCGGCGCTGCACCATCTGCGGGAGCGTCGCCGAGACGACGTTCACCGTGCCCTCGTAGTTCACGCGCATGACGCGCTTCGTACGCTCGGGATCCTCCTCGAGGAGAGGGGCGCCGGGCATGATGCCGGCCGCGTGGACGACGCGGTCGATCGGCCCGAGCTCGGCCTCGACCTTCGCCACGATCCCCCGGATCTCTCCGAGGTCCGTGACGTCGCACGGGAACGTGCGGATGCCCGAGAGGCCCTCCGCCGTCTTCGCGAGACCTTCGGCGTCTCGATCGAGGGCCGCGACGAGCGCTCCCCCTCGCGCGAGCCTCTGTGCGGCGAGCCGGCCCATGCCGCTCGCGGCGCCCGTCACGAGCGCGACCTTTCCACGGAATGCCATCGTCGTTCCTCCGTCGTCTCAGCTGCCGAGGGCCACGAAGCGGATGCGCGAGCCCACGGGATGATGCACCGGCACGCCCATGATCTTCGTCTTCGAGGTGGGATCGGGCTCGATCCGCGTGTTCTCGAGGACGCTCTGGATCATCAGCTTGAGCTGCAGCTTCGCGAACGACTTCCCGAGACAGACGCGCGGCCCTCCGCCGAAGCCGTGGAGCTTCGAGGGGCTCGGCCGGTTCTCGTTCGCCGGATTCCAGCGTTCCGGATCGAAGGCGTTCGGGTTCGGGAAGGTCGCCGGATCGCGGTGGCTCATGTACGGCGAGTAGAACACGACCGTGTCCTTCGGGATCGTGTACCCGAGGATCTCGACGTCCTCGATGGCGACGCGCGGGAAGAAGAGCGCGCTCGGGTACATCCGCTCGGCCTCGAGCAGGAACCACTCGACCTCTTCGAGGCCCTTCCCGGCCTCGATCGTCGCGTAGTCGTCGCCGACCTTCGCGAAGGCGTTGCGCATGCGCACCTGCCAGTCGGGACGCTGCGCGAGGACGTGGAGGACCCAGGAACCCGCGCTCGCCGTCGTGTCGTAGCCGGCCCAGGCGAGCAGGAGGAGATGACCGATGACCTCCTCGTTCGACATCTGCTGCGCGAGCAGGCCGACGAGCCCGTCGCCGCGCTTGCGGGCCGACTCGACGTGGGGCGCGAGCGTCTTCGAGAGCGCTTCGCGCGCGTCGAGCGAGCGATCGAGCCTTCCGAACGGGAAGCGCACCGGGACCGGCGCCATGATGCCGCCGATCAGCTTCTCGAACTGCGGGCGGAACGATTGGGTCGCGGGGCCGAGCGCGAGGCCGGCGAGGACGTTGGCCGCGACCTCGAACGTCGTGCGCTCGACGAGCTCGTAGCAGTCCTCCGTCGTCCCGGTGACCTCGCGCGCCCGGTTCGACCAGATGCCGCGGACCGCCGCCGCCGTCTCGCGGACCGCGAGACGACCGACCGCCGGGCTCAGCGCCTCGCGCGTGCGACGGTGTGCCTCGCCGTCCTGGAGCATGATGCTGCCCTCGAAGACGCGCTTCACGGCGGTCGCCGCATAGCCCTGACCGAAGCTGAACTGCTCGCGCTTCGTGACGAGGATCGTCTTGTTCGCCTCCTCGCCGATCGCGAAGACGGCGGGGTAGACGAAGCGCGTCTTCCAGAGGCGGCCGTAACGCTCGAAGCGGGTGTGGAAGAAGCCCGTCGGGTCTCGGAGCATGTGGATGAGCTCGTCGAACCCGTCGCTCCCGGGAATGGAGTCGAGGGGAGAGGGACGGGAGACGAGGGACTTGGGGAGCAGGCGAGCGTTCACGGCAATCCTCCGCGGCTGCGTTAGGATACACCATGTATATTTAACCAATACAGCTCGTCAACTCGAATCGGGGCCGTCCCCTTCTCGGTCGACGCCGCCACCGACCTGCTAGAGTCCGCCCCGTCGATGGCACGCACCGCAACGAACGCGCGCACGCGCCGCGAAACGAAGGCTCCGCGCGCCCCTCGCGGGGGGACCTCGAAGCGGACTCGCCTCTCGCCCGAGGCGCGGCAGCGGCAGCTCCTCGACGTGGCCGCCCGGGTCCTCTCCGAGGACGGCGCCCCGGCGCTCGAGATCACGACGGTGGCGGCTCGCGCGGGCGTGACCCGCCCCGTCGTCTACCGCTTCTTCCCGACGCGCACGGCGCTGCTCGTGGGCGTGCTCGAGGACTTCGAGTCCGATCTCGTCCACCGCTACCAGCAGGCGCTGCTGCGCACGCTCGGCGCGCCCCTCGAGCGCACGGTCGTCGCCTTCGTCGAGGCCTCCTGCGATGCGATCGAAGCGAAGGGCAAGGGAGCCTGGAACCTCCTCGACGCGCGCGATCCGGACCTCGAGGCGGCCCGCCTCGGTCGGAAGGTGCAGAGCCGGATGATCGCCCCGTTCGTGGAGCGACTCGCCGAGGTCACGGGCCGGTCACCGATCGACGTCGAGACCGTCGCCCGCATCGTCGTCGCCGCCGGTCGTGCGGGTCTCGACGGCTACCTCGAGGGTCGGATCCCGCGGCAGGCCGCCGTCCGCGACGCGGCGCGTGCGGTCGGCGCCGTGATCGCTGCGTTCGCCACGGACGTCCCGACTCTCGGCGACGTCCTCGGTGCGACGTCATCGAAAGGCTCGGAGAAGGAGCCCTCGATGGTCGCTGGCGAATCGCAGGACGTCCGGACGAAGCGAAAGGTCACCGCTCGAACGCGGGCCTGACGCTTCCTCCGTTTCGTTCCGCCGGACACACCGGGCCTCGTACGAGGCGGGCACGCGTCCTCGGGCACACGGCACCCGGGTCATCCTCGCGGACGACCCCTCCGCGCGCTCAGGAAGCGACCCTCTGCTCCTCCTCCTCCTCGGGCAGGCGGACCTGCTGCGCGTAGTTGCCGCGCGGCCCTTCCACGAGCTCGAAGAAGACCTCCTGGCCCTGACGCAGCGTGCGGTAGCCGCCACCCTCGATGTTCGAGTAGTGGACGAACACGTCGCTGCCGTCGTTACGGCTGATGAAACCCCAGCCCTTGGCGTTGTTGAACCACTTGACGGTACCTAGTTCCATTCCACTCCCCCTGTGGAAACACGGCACGCCCCCGCGTGTCGCGCTACTGCGGAATCGCTCTCCCCCGAGAGCCTCCACAACGCTACAGGCCCGGGGGTGAATGTCAACCCCGATCCGCCCCGGCCGTCGCCCGTCATGGACCCGTTCGCTCGAAGCAGCAAACGTCTCGGTCGCTGGCCTCGCCGATCGGTCAGGGCGCGAGTCGCGTGAGCGTCCAGCCCTCGCCGACGCCACCGCGCCGGTAGAGGTAGCGGTCGTGCAGTCGGGAGACTCCGTCGAACCAGAACTCGATCGCGTCCGGCACGAGGAAGTAGCCGCCCCAGAACGAGGGTCGCGGGACCTCGGAGCCTTCGAAGCGGGCCTCGATCTCTGCGACGCGGGCGTCGAGCGCCGCGCGTCCCTCGACGGCACGGCTCTGGGGGGATGCCCAGGCGCCGATGCGGCTGCCGCGTGGACGCGACGCGAAGTACTCGTCCGAGACCTCGCCGGGCATCCGGACGATGCTCCCCTCGATCCGGACCTGCTCGCCGAGGGACGCCCAGTGGAAGGCGAGCGCCGCCCGCGGATTCGCCTCGAGCTCGCGCGCCTTGCGGCTCTCGTAGTTCGTGAAGAGACCGAAGCCGCGCTCGTCGGCGTACTTGAGCAGCACGAACCGCACCGACGGCCGACCGTCCGCGTCCGCCGTGGCGAGGGCGCAGCGCGTGGCGTCGAAGGTCTCCGACCCGGTCGCCTTGGCCAGGTCTTCCCGGAAGCGTGAGATCGGATCGTCGTAGGGGTGCATCGCGAGGCACTCTAGGCGCGCGTGGCCGTGGAGGCCAGGGGAGGGATCCGGGAGCCGGCCGACCCGGAAACGGGCGGGCTCCCGGGGCCCGGCGGCGGTGCCCCGACCCACGAGACGCCGATATCCTTCGCGTCGACGCCCATGGTACCGTCGTGGCCCCTCACCATGGACGCGACGGCCGCCGAGCTCATCGCGCGCCTCCGGCAATCGCCGGAGGACGCCTACGCCTATGCCGCCTTGAAGGCGCACTACCACGAGCTGGGCGACCACGCGTCGCTCGCGAACCTCGTCGAGGGCTGGGCGCGACGTCATGCCGATCCGGGCGAGGCCGCGAAGGCCTTCCACGAAGCGGCGCGCATCGTCTCGTACTACCTCTCGGATCAGGAGCGAGCCGCGACCCTGCTCGCGGAATCCCTCGAGCGCGATCCGACCTCCCAGGAGGTCGCCGACGATCTCGATCGCGTCTTCGAGGCGCTCGAGGACCCGCGACGCCGGGTCGAGGCGATGGAGCGCCGTGCCTCGCTCCTCGCCGGGATCGGCGCGGAGGCCGTCGACATCGCGGCCGTGCACTTCCGCCTGGGCGAGCTCTTCGAGCACACGCTCCAGAGGCCCGACCGGGCCGTCGCCAGCTATCGCACGGCGTTCGAGCTCGATCCGGATCACGTCCCGGCCATCTACGCGGCACGCGAGATCTACCGACGGTCGGGCAACCTGAAGGCGGCGGCATCGCTCTTCGAGGCCGAGGTGCGCGCGGAGCCGGACAAGAAGCGCAAGGTGGCGCTTCTCCGCGAGCTCGCCCACCTGCGCGCCGAGGGGCTCTCCGATCGCGACGGTGCGATCCGCAGCCTCGAGACGGCCCTGACGTTCGTGCCGAGCGACATCGAGGTCCTGCACGAGCTCGCCACGCAGCACCATCACCGCGCCGCGGCGGCGGCCACGCCCGAGCAGGCACAGCCCGACCTCGAGCGAGCCGCGGATCTGATGGTCCGCATCGCCCAGGGCTCGGCCTCCGAGCACGCCCTCACGTTCTGCGAGGCCGCGCTCGATCTCGATCCGTCGCACGAAGAGGCGCTCGCCCTCTACGAGTTCCTGGCCCACGAGAACGGCTGCGAAGACCGCCTCGCCGTGCGCTGGGTCGCCTTCCTCGCGCGCGTGCCCACGGGGCCGAGCGCGAACCCGCGCCGCGTCCGTCTCGCCGACGCCTACGCGGCGGCCGGGCAGCTCGACGACGCGATCCTCTGCCTCGAGCCCCTGCTCGCGAGCGAGGAGCCGGTCGCCGCCGATGCGCTCGCACGGCTCTACCGGATGCAGGGGCGCACGGAGGAAGCCGCGCGCGCCCAGCGGATCGCGCTCCGCGGTCTTCCGGAAGAGGACCGTGCCTCGCGCCTGCGCGACCTGCTCGAAGAGGCCGTGGCCGCCGAGGACGACGAGTCGATCCTCGCCTACGCCAACGAGGTGCTGGCCATCGCTCCGCGCGACCCGATCGCGCTCGACGTGCTCGTCGCGAAGACCCGGGAACGTGGGGACGAGAAGTCGCTGCTGGGATTGCTCGTGCGCGTCGGCCACGACGACGAGCGGTCGCGCGAGGTTCGCCTCTCCGCGCTGCACGAGGCGGCCCACCTCGCGAAGCGCCTCGGAGACGAGGCGACGGCCCTCGACGCGAACGCCGCGATCTGCCGCCTCGATCCCGTGGATCCGGAGGCGCGGGCCGGCGTCGAGGCCGGGCTCGCCGCGTCGGGTCGGTTCGAGGAGCTCGCCCAGCTCCTCGAGTGGGAAGCGAGCCAGCTGCCGGCTCCGGCGGATCGGCGGCGGGCGTTCTTCGCCCTGCTCGAGCTCCATCGCACGCACGGTCTCGCGAAGCGAGCCGTCCGCACGCTGGTGGACGCCCTCGCCTCCGACCTGCCCGACGACGCCGAGCTCGCAGACGCCCGCATCGCCCTGGTCGAGGCGGACCCCGACTCCGACCCGGCCCTCGTCTTCGATCTCCTCGAGCGGCGCGTCGAGCTCGGACGCTCGAAGGCGGAGCGGGTCGCGTGGCTCGAACGGCTCGCGCGATTCGCCGAGGAGACCGCGAAGGACGACGAGCGCGCGTACGGCGCGCTGTCGGAGCTACTCGATCTCGATCCGACGAACACGGCGGCCCTCGAGCGCGCAGAGCGCATCGCCGATCGCCAGGGCCGAGTCGATCGGCGGATCGAGCTCCTCGAGATCCGCGCCGAGCTCGGCTCGCCCGAGGAAGAGATCGAGACGATGGCGCGCATCGCCGATCTCGTGGAGCAGCAAGGAGATCGCAGCGCCGCGATCGAACGGTACCGCACCGTGCTCGGTCTCGCTCCGGAGCACGCCGGCGCCTTCCGCGCGCTCCGGCGCCTCCTCACGCTCGAGGAGCGCGGAGAGGACCTGCTCGCCCTCCTGCGCGGCCGTCTCGAGCGGACCAACGAGGACGAGGCCCGGATCGAGCTCCTGCGCTCCATCGCGGACCTCGCGGCCACCCTGCCCGGCAAGGCGCAGGAGCGCGCGGAGGCCTTCCGCGAGATCCGCCGCATCCGAGAGGACGATCCGGCGCTCGACCAGCTCCTCGCCCTCGCGCGTGCCGAGCCTCCGTCGCCGGAGCACGCGGAGCTGCTCCGGGCGAAGATCGCGCGGGTGGTGGGCGTCGACGAGCAACGCGCGCTGCGCATGGAGCTCGCGGAGCTCCTCCTCGGCGACCTCGGGGACGAGGAGGGAGGCATCGCCGAGCTCGAGGCCGTGCGCAGCCTCGACCCCTCGTTCACCGAAGGGCTCGAGCGGCTCGCCGCGCTCTACGAGGCGCGGGGCGACTCCGCTCGGCTCGCCGACGTGCTGTGGTCCCGCCTCGGCTCGACGCTCGAGCCGGCAGCGCGCGTGCCGCTCGCGCGGCGTCTGCACGAGCTCCACGCGGGTGCGGCCAGGGACGACGACAAGGCGATCACCGCCCTCTTCACCTGGGCGGAAGCGGATCCGGCGGATCTCGCGCCCGTGGAGGCCTTGCTCCCCCTGCTCGAGGCCAAGGGCCGGGCCGCGGAGCTCGTCGACGCGCTCGACACGCTGGCGGCGGACGAGGAACGGGAAGACCGCGCGCTGCTCGTCGCTCGCGCCGCCTCGCTCTGCCTCGATCCGCTGAACGACGTCGAAGGAGCGCTCGCACGGCTCGCCAAGGCGACCGGGCTCGGGGACGCGGCGAGCGAAGAGACCCTTCGGTCCACGGCGAGGGCGAACGGTCGCGAGCGCGACCTCGCGCGACTCCTCGAGGAGCTCGGCAGGGCGTCCGACGCTCCGGCCGACGCCCAGCGTCGCTTCCTCGAGGCGGCCGATCTCCACGAGAACGTCCTCCGCGAGCCGGCGGCGGCGCTCGAGGCGATCATCGAGGCGTATCTCCACGGGTTCGGGGCGGCCCACGTGCTCGATCGGCTCGAGACCCTCGCCCGTCGCGAACGGCTCTTCGAGCGGCTCCTGAAGTTCCACGAGAGCCGGGGCGAGGCCGCCTCGCGTCCGATGCTGGGCTCGACGGACGAAGCGGTGGAGGCCTTCCTGCGATGCGCGTCCATCGCGAGCGCGGACCTGCGCTCCCCCGACCGGGCGCGCGCCTACGTCGAGCGGGCCTTCGATCTCGCCGGCGGCGACGCGGCCCTCGTCGCCCGAGTCGAATCGACGGCGAAGTCGCTCGACGCGAAGACCGAGTCCGGCGACTCGATGCTCGAGCGGGCGCTCTCGGCGCGCCTCGTCGCGCGCGCACGCGACGCGGCCGAGCCGGAGAGGGATGCGCTCCTGCTCCGCGCGGCGGGCATCCTCGGGGATGCGCTCGCCGACGCGCGGAGCGCCTACGAGCTCCTCCGGCGCGAGGCGCCCGAGACGACGCGATCGGCGCTCCTCGCGGCGATCGCCAAGTACGCCGTGCGCGCAGGGCTCGGCGACGTGCTGGACGCCGAGCTCGACCAGCGGATCGACGATGCCCTCGACGCCGACGTCGCTCGCGCGCTCCTGCGCTCCCGCGCGGACCTCTCGTCGATGCTGGGCCGGAGCTCCGACGCCGCCGACCAGTACCAACGCCTGCTCTCGATGACGCCGAACGACGAGGACGTGCGGAGGGCCCACCGAGCCGCGCTCCACGCCGCCGGCCGGAACGACGACCTCGTCATGGCGATCGAGCAGGCGATCCGCCGGATCCCGGAACGCGACGCCGCCCGCATCCCGCTCCTCCACGAGCTCGCCGAGGTGTGGGAAGGGCCGCTCAAGAACCGCTTCGAGGCCCTCGACGTGTGGAAGCGCATCGAGCGGATCGCGCCCGCCGATCCCGGGGTGAAGGCCGCCGTGGCACGCCTCTCGCCGAAGACGCTCGTCGGCGCGGACGAGCTCGAGGACTCCGCCGAGATCGACGCGCTGATCCCGCACGTCCAGACGGGCAGCGCGCGCAAGACCGTGCCTCCCGGCGCGTCCGTGGCGCATGCGCGGGCCTCGCACCCCCCAGCGGCCCCCGGCCCCGCGATGGCCCCCCCGCCGCCGGCCCCCGGCGCTCCACCCGCGGCCGCGCCGCGCGTGCCCCCTCTCCCCGGCATCGCCGACGCACCGCCACCGGCTCCGAGCCCGGCCGCTCGCCCGATCCCGAGGATGCCGCCGCCTCCGCCGCCCCGCTCCGGCGTCGGACCCTTGCCGCCGCCTCCCCCCGCCCCGAAGGCGCCGTCGATGCCGCCTCCGCCGCCCCGCTCCGGCGTCGGACCGCTGCCGCCGCCGCCTCCCGCGCCGGAGACGACTCCGCCCGAGCCGCCTTCCCTCGAGGCGCCTTGGCCGGCGCAGGCCGGCGAGCTCACGGACGAAGACCTCGCCTCGCTCCCGAAGACCGAGCCGCCGAGCGCGGCCGCGCTCGACGCGGTGGCCGACGAGCACGAGCCGGACACGCTTCCACCGCTCGGCGAGCCCGAATGGCTCGGCGAGCTGCCCGACGATCCGGAGGCCGACGCGCTCGATCCGATCCGGCTCGCCGCGCTCGAGGTCCGCGGCGTGGATCCGTCGCTCCTCGACGAGCCGATCGTCGACGACTTCGACGACGTCGAGCACGTCGGCGACGCCGTCGAGGTGGTGGCCGACGAGGTCACCGAGGACGTCGAGCTCGTCGACGCGGTCACCGACGTCGAGGACTCCGAGGACGACGACGAGCCGCCTCACTCGGTGAGGCCTCTCGCGACGCCCCCGCCGCCGCCGCCTCCGCGCAAGCCCCACTGAGACGCCGAGGGCCGATCGCTCGTCGCGATCGGCCCTGCCGCGTCGTCCTCGCCTCGCCGCGCCTCCGGGCTCAGCGCGCCGCTTGGCCGAGGTGGCGACGCGCGATCTCCGCCCACGCGCCTTCCGGCTCGAGCGAGAGGTAGGTCTCCCAATGGGTCTTCGCGCGATCCTTGCGGCCGCGCTCCTCCTCCGCCATCGCGATGTTGAAGTGGGCGTCGGCGAACGAGGGGTCGCTCTCGAGCGCCCGCTCGAAGCAGAGGACGGCGGATTCGGCGTCCCCGTCCTCGAGGGCGAGGAAGCCGAGGTTGTAGTGGGCCTCGGGCTGATCGGTGTCGATGGCGATGGCCTGCGCGTAGTGGGTTCGCGCCTGCTCGACGCGACCGCGGCGGTAGCAGAGGTTGCCGAGGTTCGTCAGCGCGCACGCGAGGCCCGGATCGAGCGAGAGCGCGCGACGGTACGCCTCCTCGGCGCGATCCATCGTCGCCTCGTCCTCGTCGAGCCGACAGCCCTCGAGGTAGTGGTCGTAGGCCGCGCGACGGGCCTCGGGCGAGGCCGTGCGGCGCAGGACGCGGACGACGTCCTCCTTCAGCGTGTCCACCGAGAAATCGAGCACGCGCTGGCCCGTCGTCGGCTCGAACGCGCCGCGCTCGTCCTGCACGAGCAACGTGTGTCCGTCGGCGACCACACGCATCTCCGTCAGCGGCCGCACCACCTTCGGCAGCGAGGAACGGAGCGCCTCGACCGACCGCTGCACGACGCGTTCGGGCACGCCGGCCTCGACGAGTCCCTTGGCGGCCCGCACGCTGATGAGGTCCTGGAAGGTGTAGTAGCGCTTCTTGCCGCGCGTCACGCTCGGCACGGCGAAGCCCTTCTTCTCCCACTGGCGCAGCTTCTTCGGCTCGAGATCGAAGAGACGCGCGACGTCGGCGATGCCGTAGAGATCCTCGAGAGGATCGTCGACGCCCCGAGCGCCGCTCTCGTCGGGGCGCGCGCCCGCGTCCGGCTGCTGGAGCAGCTTGCGATGCGTGCCGTCCTTGCCGAACTGCACGTGGATGACGTTGTCGCCCTTCTCGCTCACCCCTCTACCTCGCGATCGACTTCGACCAGCGGGACCTCGAGATCGAGGTCCATGTGGATCCGGCCCCGAGCGTAGCGCACTCGCGTCTCGACGACCGCGGTTCCGAGCTCGTGATCCGGCACGCGCCTCGCGACCTCCGCACGGGCGATGCGCATCGCCCGCAGGCGCACGCGGACCGACCCCGCCACCAGGCGGAAGAGGTCCTCCTCGACGCCGGGGCGCTCGAGCCCGCGGAGGTGGCGAGCCGCCTCCACGAGGTCGAAGCTGATCATCGTGCTGCCGAAGAAGCGTCCCGGCGGTCCTTCGCCGCCCTCCGTCAGGATCTCCGCGCACGCGAAGAGGATCTCCTCGGCCTCCCGAGAGAGCGCCTGGCCCTCGATCCGGGTCGTGATGCGCCCGCGCCGGACCTTCGCCGGTCCGGCCAACGTGCGGGGAGGCCCGGGCCGGGCCGAAGGACGAGCGCTCGCCATGTCGAGTAGGCTAAGTCCCACCCTGTCCTACATCAACAAAGCGGCGTGTCCCCTTCCCTGCTAGATCCCGCCCATGACGGTCTCCCGAATCGGCCCCCCCGTTCCTTCCGCGAAGCCGATGGCGTTCCTCTCGGACATCCACGGCAACCTCGAGGCGCTCGAGGCCGTGCTCGCCGAGCTCGGGCGGCGCGACGTCGCCACGGTGTACGTGGCCGGGGACCTCGTCCTCGGCGGCGATGCACCGCTCGAGGTGTGGCGGCGTCTCGTGCAGGTCGGCGCGAAGTGCGCGCGCGGGCTGTCCGACACCGCGCTCGCCACGATCGATCCCTCGAGCCTCGCGCCCCGGACCGACGAGGAGAAGGAGCGGGTCGAGCGCTTCCGCACGACCCGCGCCGCGCTCGGAGAGCTCGTCCTCGAGCAGATCCGCCGACTCCCGGAGCGGATCCGCATCCCCCTCATCGACGGGCGCGAGATCCTCGTCGTCCACGGCTCCCCCAACGATCCCCGCCAGGAGATCTCCCACGACATGGAGGACGACGAGGTCCGGGCGCTCGTCGACGACGACGTCGCGGACATCGTCGTCTGCGGCGCGAGCCACGTCCCGTTCCGCATCGATCTCGGCGAGACCCAGGTGGTCAGCGTCGGCTCGGTCGGCGAGGCGCCCGAGGGACGCATCGCCCATTTCGCCGTGATCCTCCCGCGCATGGACGGCGCGGAAATCCACCAGGACTTCGTCGAGTACTGAGCCCGGGCAGGAGCGAGCCCCGGCCGCGGAGCTCGCGAGCGATCGGCTCAGTCGCCGGTCGTGCCGGTCTCGGTCGGCGTCTCGGCACGGCGGACGATCTCGACCTTCTGCACGCTCCGACGGTCGGCCTCGAGCACGCGGAGGTCGAAGGGACCGGACTGCACCACGTCGCCGACCTCCGGGACCCGTCCCGCGAGATGGACGACGAGGCCGCCGAGCGAATCGAAATCCCCGCTGTCGTGCGGGAGCTCCTCGCCGAGCTGCTCCGAGAGGTCGAAGACGAGGACGTGGGCGCGCGCGACGAACACGCCGGGCTCGACCTCGCGGACGAGCGGCTCTTCCTCGTCGTGCTCGTCCTGGATCTCGCCGACGATCTCCTCGACGATGTCCTCGAGCGTGACGATGCCGCTCGTGCCTCCGAACTCGTCCGTGACGACGGCGAGGTGGATGCGACGGGACTGCATCTTGCGGAGGACCTCGCCGATCTTCTGGCTCTGCGGCACGAAGAAGACGGGCTTGCGCAGGATGTCCGCGAGGCGCACCGAGTCGATGTCCCCCCGATCGCGCATGGCGCGGAAGAGATCCTTCGCGAAGAGCACGCCCTCGACGTGGTCGAGCGTGCCCCGGAACACGGGATAGCGGCTGTGCTGCGACTCGATCAGCGTGTCGAGGACGGCCCGCACCGGGGTGTCGATCTCGAAGCCCACGACCTGCATGCGCGGGATCATGATCTCGCGCGCGATCGTGTGATGGAACTCGAGCACGTTCCAGAGCAGCGCCGTCTGCTCCTCGTCCATGACGCCGGCGGCCTCGCTCTGCTCGAGCGCCTGTTCCATGGCGATCTCGACCATGCGCTCCGTCGCGACCGGCTCCTTCGGCTCGTCGAGGATCCCCTCCACGGCCTTGCGCACCAGGGCGAGCGGCCACGTGAACGGAGCCATCGCGTACTCGAAGGGCCGCATCAGGCGGAGGAGGTGCAGCGCGACGACCGAGGGGCGCCGCCGCGCCACGCTGGCCGCGAGCTGGGCCGCGAGGGCGTAGAGGAACGCGACGATCACCACGGCGAGCACGTCCCCGCCGAAGCCGTGGAGCCACGGGATCGAGGTCGCGGCGAGGGCCGCGGCCGACGCGATGCACGCGACGCGGGCGACGAGCCAGCGGTCCCGGATGGCGTCGGCCCGTTCGAGCGCGCGCGCCGCCACCTTCGAGATCGGGAGGTCACCCTCCGCGATGGCCTGGAGCCGCACCGGTCCGAGGGCATCGAGCGCCGCGGTCATGCCATTGATGAACGCTCCGGCGAGGATGGAGGCGGAGATGCCGAGAAGAGCCTGACTACTTGGGTCGTCCACGACGTTCGAGCGGCCCCGCGAGGGGCGTGATCCTCCAGATGGGGAAGGCGGCAAGACTAGCGCCCCGCGAGCGGCTGGGGCAAGCCACGAGGGAAGAAGACGTGCGCTGGCTCACATCAGGCGGATCGCCTTCAGCTCGAGCAGCTCGCAGAGGGTCTTGAGCGCTTCGAGGCGGGGCATGCCACTGACGTCGAGGACCTCCTCGACCGAATGCATCCCGTCGATTCGCGACAGCAGGAAGGCCGCCCGGTGGTCGAGGCCGAGCCAACGGATGTTACGATCCGGGAGCACGACCTCGGGCACGCGGTCGAGCCGGCCGAGGCGGGAGGAGTAGAGCTGCTCGAGGCGCTCGCGGCTGCTCTTCGCGTAGCGCTGGGCCGCCGGATCGTCCGGACGCTGGCCCAGGACGAGCTCGGCGGCGCGCAGGGCCCCCGTGAAGTCGCCGAGGGCATAGCGCTCGGCCATCTCGCTCGCGAGGTCGAGCTCGGACTGCATCGGCCGGTTGCGGTCGACGAGGCCGAGGGCGTCGCCCTCGTGCTCCGTCAGCAGCACGGGCGAGGCCGTCCGGTCGTGCTTGGGCGGAATCGGCGTCCGCCGGAGCGCCGGCGGCTCGATGGCCGGGAGGCCCGGGAAAGGCGGGGGCGTGCTGCGGCGCCGACGATCCACGGTCCAGGCGTCGAAGCCCTCGCGCCGGGCGACCTCGGAGTCCTTCGCGTCGAAGTCCGTGAGGTCGAGGTCGAGTGGCTTCTCGGACGGGGGTCGCAGCCCGGGCCCGGGCACGCGGGGAGCCCCGAGCGAGCCGGCCGTGAACGCGGCGGGCGGCGGATTCGAGGAGTCCTGATCGGGCGGCAGCGTCACGAGCTCGACCGAATCGAGCTCGAGCATGAGCTCGGCCGAGGGAGCGGGCTTCGTCTCGTCCTCGGGCAGGGGCAGGAGCGGAGCGCTGAAGTCGAGGGTCACACGACCGGGCGAGGACGAGGCACGCGTCGGCGTGGACCGTGAAGCGCCCGGAGGGGGCGGGGCCGGACGCCAGTCGTCGAGAAGCGAACCCTTTCGCCTCCCGCCGCCCGTCCCCGAACCACTGCCTTCGGTCGCCAAGCGTGCCTCCTAGGGGCCCTCAGGCCGATTTCCCGACCACTCCCTTGAACATACGCTGCGTACGCGCCAATGCATCGATCTGCTCCTTGAGCGCGCTCGTGTCGTTGCGGGCGATGAGCGCCCGGGCGCGGTCGACGACCGTGCGGGCCTTCTCGATGGCGTCGCGGCCGAAGTCGCTGCCGGCGACCACCGCCTCGACCTGGGGGAAGAGCTTCTCGATCTCGGCGATGAGCGTCTGCGCCTCCTGGCGCGTGCGCTCCGACTCCTCGTCGCCACGGCGCTGCATCGCGTAGTCCGTGGCGTCGTTCATCATGCTCTTGATCTCGTCCTCCGTGAGGCCGCTCGTCGCGGTCACGGTGATCGACTGCTCCTTGCCGGTCTCGACGTCGCGCGCGTGGACGCTGACGATGCCGTCGGCGTTGATCTCGAACGTGACCTCGACCTCGACCTGCCCGGCCTTCGCGCGCCGGAGCCCGGTCAGCACGAACTCGCCGAGCAGCTCGTTCTCCTCCGCCCGACGCGACTCGCCCTGCAGGACGAGGATCTTCACCTTGTCCTGGTTCTCCCGGACCGTGGTGAAGAGCTTCGAGCGGGACGTCGGCACCGTCGTGTTCTGCGGGATGAGCTCCTCGAAGTAGCCGCCGACGACCATGATGCCGAGCGTGTGCGGCGTGACGTCGAGGAGGACCATGTCCATCGCCGGGGAATCGTCGACGAGCGCGGCGCCCTGGATGGCGGCTCCGAGCGCCACGACCTCGTCCGGATGCACGCCCTTGCACGGCTCGCGGCCGAAGAACTCGCCGACGGCGCGCTGGACGGCGGGCATGCGCGTCATGCCACCGACGAGGATCATGTCCTCGATCTCGTCCTTCTCGAGGCCCGCCTCTTCGAGCGTCATCTCGCAGATCTGGACCGTGCGCTGCACGAGGTCGTGCGTGAGGTCCTCGAGCTGCGCGCGCGTGAGCAGCCGCTGCAGGTGGAGCGCCTCGTTCCGGACGCTGGAGATGATGAAGGGCAGGTTCACCTCGGTCTCGGAGACCGAGGAGAGCTCGCACTTGGCCTTCTCGGCCGCATCCTTGAGGCGCTGGAGCGCCATCCGGTCCTGGCGGAGATCGATGTGGTGCTCCTCGAGGAACCCCTGCACGAGCCAGTCGATGATGCGCTGGTCGAAATCCTCGCCGCCGAGGAAGGTGTCACCCGCGGTGCTGATGACCTTGAACACGCCCGTGCTCGAGATCTCGAGGATCGAGATGTCGAACGTGCCGCCGCCGAGGTCGTAGACCGCGACCGTGCGGTCGATGTTCTTCCCGAAGCCGTACGCGAGGGCGGCGGCCGTCGGCTCGTTGATGATGCGGATGACGTCGAGGCCCGCGATGGTGCCGGCGTCCTTCGTCGCCTGGCGCTGACCGTCGTTGAAGTACGCCGGGACGGTGACCACGGCCTTCGACACCTCGTGGCCGAGGTAGTCCTCCGCGATCATCTTCATCTCCTGGAGGATCATCGCGCTGATCTCCGGGATGCTGTACTTCTTGTCGCGGAGCTGGATGCGGCAGTCGCCGTGGGGGCCTTCCACGATGTGGTACGGGCAGGTGGCGATGGCGTTCTTGACCTGGGGGCTGTCCCACTTGCGGCCGATCAGGCGCTTGGCGGCGAAGACCGTGTTCTCGGCGTTCGTGACGGCCTGACGCTTCGCGATGTGACCGACCAACCGCTTGCCGGCCTCGGTGACGGCGACCATCGAAGGTGTGACCTTGTACCCACCGCGGTTGGCGATGACGACCGGCGCCCCACCCTCCACGACGGCCACGCACGAATTGAACGTGCCCAGATCGATGCCGATGACCTTTTCCATTCAAGCTCCTCGACGGCGCGAGCCCCTAGGCACGGTACGTGGGGCACGTTACCGCGGGGCCCCGGTCGGACGGAAGCTCCAACCGCGGGTGACACCGCCCGGCACCGACCCGCGGAGGGACGACCGGCCTGCGTCAGGCCTTCAGCTCGCGAAGGAGATTCTTCACGATTTGATCTTGGGGGTCCAGCTTTGCGGCAGCCTCGAGCTCGCGCTGGGCGTTCAGCTTCATGCCCGCCGCGATGTAGATGCGGCCGAGCAGCACGCGTGACTCGATGCTCTGGGGGTCGATCTCGATGGCGCGCTGCGCGTACGAACGGGCCCGTCGGAGGTCGCCGTTCGCGTTGAGCAGGGCCTGGGCGGCATGCCGATGGGCGCGCAGGTCGCCCGGTCGCCCGTCGCAGACCTTGCCCCAGGCGATGCTGGCCGAGGCCCATTTCCCCGCGCGTTCCTCGAGGAGCGCCTGGGCCTCGTTCTGGCCGGCGGTGGCGGCCGCGAGCGCGCGCGAGACCCGGTCGTGCTCCGCCTGGACGTCGACGCGGTCGGGCGCCAGCTGCTTCGCGAGCCGGAGGGCGTTCACCGCGCCGATGAGGTCGCCCTCCGCCTCGGACCGGCGTGCCTCGGAGACGTAGCGGTCGGCCCCCTGCTCGACCGGCGAAGGACGCTGCACCCCACCGCTGCGGAGGCCCGCCGTGAGGCCCCGGAGCATCTGCTCGGCGCCCGGCCGACGGCTCTCCTGGGGGGAAGGCCCGACGGGCGGATCGGAGCCCGGGCCCGGCGCCCCGACGGAAGGAGCGCGGGGCGCGGCCGCGGCGGGCGGCGTGCCGGGCGGCGGCGTCGCCGTGCTGCGCGTGCCCGGCGTGGGAGCCGCCGAGGGATCGGGCCGAGAGGCCACGGTCGGAGCACGGAGGGTCGAGCCGTGCACGACGGGCGGTCGCAACGACGAGCCGACGGGGGCCTTCGCGGGCGGGATCGGCACCTGGGGACGCGACGGCTCGGCTGCGTGAGGCGGCTTGGCCGTGCTTCCCTCGGGCGAGGCTCCGGCGCTGGTGGAGCCCATCGGCGGCGGCGATGCGGGAACGGCGACCGCGGAGCGCGACGCCTCGCCGGCGAGCGGGACCTGGGGCTTCGAGACCTTGCCCTGACGCTTCAGCTCCGCATCGTACTCGGCCCGACGCTTGCTCTTCGACAGCGTGTCGTAGGCCTCCGTGATGCGCTTGAACACGGCCTCCATGCGGCCCTTGTAGGAACCGAGCCGCTTCCCGTACGCGGTGTCCGGGTGGAAGATCTTCGAGAGCTGGAAATAGGAAGCTTTGACGTCCGACTTGTCGGCGGTCGGCGCGACGCGGAGCAGCTCGTAGAAGTCGAGCTGCTCGAGCGAATCGTAGGTGGAGACGATGAGGCGCTTCCGGTCCTCGTCGAGATCGACGACCTCGTTCGGATCGATCGGCTCGATCCCGCGCACGCTCGCGCCGCCGGGACGCGCCGGAGGCGGGGACGCCGGGGGCTTCTCCGCGTTCGCCGTCGGGGCGGGCGCCGGGCGCTCGGGCGCGGCCTCCGGTCTCTCCGGGCGCTCGGCGACGTTCGGTGCGACCGGGGCGACCGGTCGCTCGACGCGCGCGGGCCGGCCCTCGAAGGGCCGCTCGACGGAAGCGGGCTCCCGAGCGACCGGGGTCGCGGGCGCCGGCGGCTTGGGCGAAGGCGGAGCGGCAGCGGCCGGCGGATTCGGGGCCACCGGCATGGCCGGGCTCGAGGGCCGACGTGCCCCCGCGGGCTGCACCACGACCCATTCGACCGCGCCGAGCGCCTCGATCCGGATCAGGTGATCCTCGAGGATCTCCACGGGCATGCCCATGAGGAGCGCGAGATCGTCCAGATCCGTGACCCCGTCGACCTGCGAGAGCACGTACCCCTCGACCGCAGAGATCGGCAGCGTCCGGATGTCGACGTTCGCGACGACCTTCGGGATCTTCCTCGGCTCCGCCATGCACCCCTGGAGCGGCGGGACCCCCGCCTCGGGCACGAAACTAGCAGAGATCACGTCCGCCCTGGGAGGGAAACGTGATCGCTCGCACCGTCGACCGGGGTCACCTCGCGAGGTGACTCACGTCGGGCTCAGCCCGCCTGGACGAGGGCCTCGAGCAGGGCCTTCTGCGCGTGCAGGCGGTTCTCGGCCTCGTCCCACACCCGCGACCGGGGCCCGTCGATGACCTCCGCCGCGACCTCCTCGCCACGATGGGCCGGGAGGCAGTGGAGGAAGATGGCGTGCTTGTGGGCCCGAGCCATCAGCGCCTCGTCGACGAGGTAGCCCTGGAACGCCTTGGCGCGCTGCGCCGCCTCGCTCTCCTGCCCCATGCTGGCCCAGACGTCCGTGGTGACGACGTCCGCCCCCACGACCGCTTCGGCCGGATCCCGGACGACGCGGATGGAGCCGCGGCCGAGCGCGCGGGCTTCCTCGATCGACTTCGGATCCGGATCGTAGCCCTCCGGGCATGCGAGCACGAGGTTCATGCCCGCGAGCCCGGCGGCGTGGATCCACGAGTTGGCCATGTTGTTGCCGTCGCCGATCCAGGCGACGTTGACGTCGTAGAGACGGCCCGCGGTGTTCTCGCGGACGGTCTGCAGGTCGGCGAGCAGCTGGCAGGGATGGTGGAGGTCGGTCAGGGCGTTGACCACGGGGATCGTCGAATGGGCGGCCAGCGCCTCGATCCGATCGTGCCCGAACGTGCGCCAGACGGCCGCGTGGCAATAGCGCGAGAGCATGCGCGCGGTGTCCTCGATCGGCTCGCCGCGGCCCATCTGGGTCGTGTTCGAGTTGATGATCAGGGGATGACCGCCGAGCTCGACGATGCCGATCTCGAAGGAGATGCGCGTGCGCGTCGACGCCTTGTCGAAGATCACCGCGACGCTCTTGCCCGCGAGCGGCTTCGGATGGTTCGGCTGGCCGCGCAGGCGCTTGAGCTCGGCCGCGCGGTCGAGGACGGCGAGGAGCTCGGTCGGGTTGAGATCGAGGAGCGTACGGAAGTGGCGCGTCATGGGGTCTTCCGGGGTGGGTCGCGGAGGACGGATTCGAGTGTGGCGAGGCCTTCATCGACCTCGGCGACGGTGATGGTGAGGGACGGGCAGAGGCGCACCACGTTGCCGCCGGCGAGCGTGACGAGCAGGCCCTTCTCGGCGAGCGCGGCGACGAGGGCGCCGGGATCGACGGTGTCGGCGAGGACGACGCCCTGCAAGAGGCCGATACCGCGCGCTTCCGTGACGGTCGGCAGCCGGTCGACGAGCTCCTCGAGCCGCGAGCGGAGGTGCGCGCCGACGCGGGCGGAATTCGCCACGACGCCCTCTTCGTCGAAGATGCGCAGGACGGCGAGGGCCGCCGCGCACGCGAGCGGGTTGCCGCCGAAGGTCGACCCGTGCGAGCCGGGCGGGAGCGCTCCCGCGACCTGCTCCTTCACGAGCATGGCCCCGAGGGGGAAGCCGCCCGCGATGCCCTTGGCCAGCGTGACGACGTCCGGCTCGACGCCGCTCCACTCGCGGGCGAGGAAGCGACCCGTGCGACCGTAGCCGGTCTGCACCTCGTCGAAGATCAGGAGCGCACCGACCTGGTCGCAGAGCTCGCGGACCCCGCGGAGGTAGGCGTCGGAACCGATGAAGAGGCCGCCCTCGGCCTGCACGGGCTCGAGGATGACGGCGGCCGTGCGCGGACCGATGGCCGCCCGCATCGCCTCGAGATCCTCGAACTCGACGTGGACGACGCCGCCGATCAGGGGCTGCATGCCCTCGTGGTACTTGGCCTGGCCGGTCGCCGTGAGCGCGCCCATCGTGCGCCCGTGGAAGCTGCGCCAGGTCGAGACGATCTCGACGCGCTCGGGCGCGCCCTTCTCGAAGTGGTAGCGGCGCACCAGCTTGAGCGCGGCCTCGTTCGCCTCGGTCCCGCTGTTGCAGAAGAACGCACGCTGGTAGCCGGTGCGCTCCGTCAACGCGCGGGCGAGCTCGATGCCGCGTTCGTTGTAGAAGAGGTTCGAGACGTGGATGAGCCGCTCGGCCTGCTCGGCGATCGCGGCCGCGAGCGTCGGATGAGCGTGGCCCACCGAGTTCACGGCGACGCCGCCGGAGAGGTCGAGGTACTCCTTCCCGTCCACGTCCCAGACCCGCACTCCGCGACCGCGGGCGAGCACGATCGGCGCGGGCCGGTAGTTGCCGACGAGTACGGTACGGGCGAGGTCGAGCAGGGCCGACTGCGAAGCCATGAGGGGGGGCGTTCTAGCACGGAATACCCGCCGTCGCGCCAATTCGGGGGGGTTCCCCGCGCGCCCGGCCGGTCCGCGACACCCTCCCCGTTCAGCGGGTGATCTCGGTCCCGATGCCCTTGTCGGTGAAGATCTCGAGGAGCACCGCGTGCTGCACGCGTCCGTCGAGGATGTGGCATTTGTGGACGCCGCCCTGGAGGGCCTCGAGGGCGCAGGCGACCTTCGGGATCATGCCGCCGTCGATGACGCCCTTGGCCTCGAGCTCGGCGATGCGCTCGGCGCTCAGCGAGCTCGCCACCTTGCCGGTGTCGTCCTTCACGCCGGCGATATCCGTCATGAGGACGAGCTTCTTCGCCTGCATCGCCTCGGCGACCTTCCCGGCGACGGTGTCGGCGTTGACGTTGAGCGAGAGGCCGTTGTGGTCGACCGCGATCGGGGCGATCACGGGGATGAAGCCCGCGTGGATGAGGCGGTGGAGGACGTCGGGGTTCACGTGCTTCACGGCGCCGACGCGGCCGGGATCGACGAGCTTGCCCGACTTCGTCTTCATCTCGGTCATCCGCGTGGCGCGGATGAAGGCGTCGTCGCGCCCGTTCAGACCGACGGCGCGCCCGCCGTGGTTGTTGATGAGCGAGACGATCTCCTGGTTCAGCTTGCCGCCGAGGACCATCTCGACGACGTCCATCGTCTTGTCGTCCGTGACCCGCAGGCCGTCGAGCTTCTCCGAGACGACGCCCATCGCCGCGAGCATCGCGTCGATCTGGGGGCCGCCGCCGTGGACGACGATCGGATGCAGACCGACGTACTTCATCAGCACCACGTCCCGCGCGAAGCCGTCGCGGAGCGACGGATCGATCATCGCGTGACCGCCGTACTTGATGACGAAGGTCTGGCCGTGGAAGTTGCGGATGTAGGGCAGCGCCTCGTGGAGGACGGCCGCCTTGTCGATGAGCTCCTGCATTTGGGGGCGCTCTTTAGCAGAAATCCGGGGGGGACGGAAAGGCCACGACCGAGGCTGCCGGTCTCCCACCCTCCCCCACGTCGGGCAGGTGCTCGAACACCCCCTGGACGGTCGTCTCCGAGGTGAGGACCTCGACGACCTCGGGCCAGGGCTCGGCGTGGATGCCCGGGTAGTCCCGCTCGCCCGGGTCGACGAGGTGGAAGGCGAGCCGCTCCTCGGGCGGATCGAAGCGGGCGTCGACGCCCGGCTTGTTCCCTCGCGCGTCGACGCGGTACCAGCCGTGGTCGGGCAAGTGGACGCCGACGAGGCCGTGCAGGCAGTACGGGGGGCCCACGTCGATCGTGAGCCGCTGGTAGCAGAGCCCCGCCGGGAGCCCGTTCGCCCGGAGGAGCGCGGTCAGCAAGTGGCTCTTCGCGTAGCAGTAGCCGGTCCCCTCGCGGAGGACGTCGGAGGCGCGACAGGTCACCACCGGGGAACGCGCATCCCACGAGTGCGCGATGCGGTCGCGGACGAAGACGAAACACCGCCTCGCCACCTCGACCGGATCGACGGCGCCCTCGGCGAGCTCCGCCGCCTTACGCCGCACGTCGGGATGGTCCGAGTCGATCCACTCGGACGAGGCCAGGAAGGCGGAATCGGGGGAGGCGTCGGGGGTTCGGCTCGTCACCTACAGGATGTAGCGCGACAGGTCCTCGTTGCCGAGGATCGGCGAGAGCGTGCGATTCACGAAGTCGCCGTCGATCACGACGCGCTCGTCCGACCGCTCGGGGGCCGTGTAGGCGAGATCCTCGAGCAGGGCTTCCATGATGGTGTGGAGCCGCCGCGCCCCGATGTTCTCGGCCCGCTGGTTCGCCTCGACCGCGTAGGCCG
This sequence comes from Polyangiales bacterium, assembly GCA_046351215.1. GTDB lineage: Bacteria > Myxococcota_A > Polyangia > Polyangiales > Houyiibacteriaceae > JAXLYX01. The sequence goes on from JAXLYX010000005.1 coordinate 22,034, forward strand.
CGATCGCGCGGACGGCGTCGTCCGTGAACACGAGGTCGATCCCCTCGGTCTTCATCAGCGCGGTGTACTGCTTCGTCAGCGAATTCCGCGGCTCGACGAGGATGCGCTCGAAATCGGCGCCGACGAGGGGCTCGAGCTCCACCCGGATCGGGAAGCGGCCCTGCAGCTCGGGGATGAGGTCCGAGACCTTCGCGACGTGGAAGGCGCCGGCGGCGATGAAGAGGATGTGGTCCGTCTTCACCGGTCCGTGCTTCGTGCTCACGGTGGACCCCTCGACGACCGGGAGGAGGTCGCGCTGGACGCCCTCGCGCGAGACGTCGGGGCCCGAGTGCGCGCCCTGCCGGCCGGCGATCTTGTCGATCTCGTCGAGGAAGACGATGCCGGCCTGCTGCGTGCGCTCGAGCGCCTCGCGGATCACCCGGTCCATGTCGACGAGCTTCTTCGCCTCCTGGTCGGCGAGGACCTCGAGGGCCTCGGGGACGCGGAGCTTGCGGCGCTTCGTCGGCTGCCGGAACCCGGGCAGCTGACCGAGCATGTCGCGGAGATCGATCTGCATCTCCTCGCCGCCGCCCTGCCCGAAGACCTGCATCGTCGGCGTCTGCTGCGACTGGACGTCGAGCTCGATCATCCGATCGTCGAGCTCGCCCGCGCGGAGCTTCTTCCGGAGCTCGGCGACGACCTGCGCCGAGGGCTCGGGGGGAGGAGCCGGAGGCTGGGGGATCACGAAGGGCCCGAACATCTGCTGCGGAGGCGTCTGCGGCGTCGCCGGAGGCGGCGTGTCCGCGATCACGATCATCTTGCAGAGGCGCTCCTCGGCGTTCTCGCGAGCGCGCTGCTTCACGGCCTCGGTCTCCTCGGCCTGCACCATCTGGATCGCGTTCTCGACGAGATCGCGGATCATCGACTCGACGTCGCGTCCGACGTAGCCGACCTCCGTGAACTTCGAGGCCTCGACCTTCACGAACGGGGCCTTCGCGAGGCGCGCGAGGCGACGGGCGATCTCCGTCTTGCCCACGCCCGTCGGGCCGATCATCAGGATGTTCTTCGGCGCGATCTCGTCCCGCATGTCGCCCGGCACGTTCTGGCGCCGCCAGCGGTTGCGCAGCGCGACGGCGACCGCGCGCTTGGCCTTGTTCTGGCCGACGATGTAGCGGTCGAGCTCGCCGACCGTCTCGCGGGGGGTGAAGCTTCCGTTCGTCATGCGCCGAGCTCCTCGACGACGATGGAGTCGTTCGTGTACACGCAGATCTCCGCGGCGATGCGCAGGCTCTCACGGGCGATGTCCGCGGCCGGGAGCGAGGTGTGGCGGAGCAGCGCCCGCGCCGAGGCGAGCGCGTAGGGCCCGCCCGAGCCGATGGCGATGACGCCCTCGTCCGGCTCGATGACGTCGCCGGTCCCGCTGACGAGCAGCGTGGTCGTCGCGTCCATGATCACGATCATCGCCTCGAGGCGCCGGAGGAAGCGGTCGGTGCGCCAGTCCTTCGCGAGCTCGACCGCCGCGCGGCGGAGATCGTTGCGATGGTCGCGGAGCTTCGTCTCGAAGCGCTCGAGCAGCGTGAACGCGTCGGCGCTCGCTCCGGCGAAGCCGACGACCACGCCTTCCCCGAGCCTCCGCACCTTCCGGGCGTTGCCCTTCATGATCGTCTGGCCGAGGGAGACCTGACCATCCCCGGCCATGGCGGCCTTCCCGTCCCTCCGGACGGCGACGATGGTGGTCGAGCGGAAGCGGGAGGAATCGTCGGGGCGGGTCACGAGGGAGCGAAGCTAAGGATGGGGGGTGGGGGTGTCAACGGGAGGGCGGGACACCCGCTCGCCGCCCTAGCCGTTCTTCCGGCGGGCCATGGGGTGGGCCTTCACGTAGGCCTCCATGAGCCGGTCGAGGCTGACGTGCGTGTACCGCTGGGTCGTCGAGAGGCTCGAGTGACCGAGGAGCTCCTGGATCCCGCGCAGGTCGGCGCCGGCGTCGAGCAGATGGGTGGCGCACGAGTGCCGGAGCGCGTGCGGATGCAGATCCGAGCGGGCGGCGCCGAGGGCTCCGTAGCGACGGACGATGTTCTGCACCTGACGCGAGGTGAGCCGGGTGCCGAAGCGGCCGAGGAAGACGGCCTCGCGGTCCTGGCTCCCGTCGGAGTCGACGAAGCGGGGACGCTCGGCGAGGTAGGCCTCGAGGGCGCGCACGGCCTCGTCGCCGAGATAGACGATGCGTTCCTTCCGGCCCTTGCCCATGACGCGCACCGTTCGGTCGCGGAGATCGAGCTTCGAGAGCGACACGCCGGCGAGCTCCGACACGCGCATGCCCGTCGCGTACATCGTCTCGAGCAGCGCGCGATCGCGCACGGCGAGCCTCTCGTCCCGCTCGGCGTCCTCCGACGGAGCCTCGACCACGCGCAGCGCCTCGTCGATGGTGAGGAAGCGCGGCGCCGACTTCGCGATCCGGGGCGGCTTGAGCCCGGCCGCGGGGTTCTTCTTCACGAGGCCGCGGCGCTCGAGGAAGCGGAAGAAGCTCCGGATCGCGCTGATGGTGCGGGCCATCGTCGCCGGCTCGCGATCCCTGACCACGGAAGCCAGGTATCCACGGAGCACGACGACGTCGAGCTTCGCCGGATCGGCGACGAGCTTGCGCTCGGCCACGAAGGCCGAGAGCCCCTCGAGGTCGCGCATGTACGTCGCGACCGTGAGCGGCGACGCTCGCCTCTCGTCGGCGAGGTACTGGCGGAAGCGCTCGAGCTGCCGTGCGAGCGGGCTCTCGTCGGTCATGCGCGGATCGTAGCCGAGATGGCCTCGGACGGCGCGTTTCGCGCAGGAATCAGCGGAGGGAGGCCGTGGCCTCGCGGTAGGCCGCGAGGTCCGAGAGCGCCCGCTCCGCCATCTTCTCGTGCTTCTCGCGCTTGCCGATCTTGCGGGAGAGCCCCTCGATCGGCGGGAACATCGCCCAGACGACGTTCGAGGGCTGGAAGTCGGGCACGGGGCGGCGGAGATGCCCGATCAGCGCGCCGAGCGCGGTGGTGGGCGGAGGCAGCGGGAGCGCGTGCCCGTGCGCCCGGGCCGCGAGCCTCTGGCCGAGGAGCAGGCCGCACGCGGCGCTCTCGACGTACCCCTCGACCCCGGTGATCTGACCGGCGAGATGGACGCCCGGGAGGGCGCGGAGCGCGAGCTCGTCGTCGAGGACCTCCGGGGAGTTCACGAAGGTGTTCCGGTGGACGGAGCCGAAGCGCTGGAATTCGGCGTTCTCGAGCCCGGGGATCATCCGGAACACGCGCTGCTGCTCGGGCCACCTCATCCGCGTCTGGAAGCCCACCATGTTGAACGCGGTGCCGGCCGCGTCCTCCTGACGGAGCTGCACCACGGCCTTCGGCCAGCGGCCCGTCTTCGGATCCGTGAGCCCCACCGGCTTCATGCAGCCGAACGCGAGCGTGCGCGGACCGCGCTCCGCCATCACCTCGATCGGCAGGCAGCCCTCGAAGTAGCGGACGTCCTCGAAGTCCTTCGGCGTGACCTTCTCGGCCGCGAGCACGGCCGCGACGAAGGCGTCGTACTGCTCCTGCGTGAGTGGGCAGTTCACGTAGGCGTCGTCGCCGCCCTTGTCGTAGCGCGAGGCGCGGAAGACGATGTCCCAGTCGATCGACTCGGCGCTGATCACGGGCGCGATGGCGTCGTAGTAGGCGAGGTGCTGCTTGCCCACGACGCGCGCGAGATCCTCGGCGAGGGCGTCGCCCGTGAGCGGCCCCGTCGCGAGCACGCAGGGACGCTCCTCCGGGATGCGCTCCACCTCGCGCTCGACGACGCGGATGCGCGGATGCGAGCGGAGGCGTTCCGTGATGCGCGCGCTGAAGAGCTCGCGATCGACGGCGAAGGCGCCGCCGGCCGGGACCTGGGTCTCGTCGCCCACCGCCATGACGAGCGAGCCGGAGCGCCGCATCTCCTCCTTGAGGAGCCCGACCGCGTTCGCGAGCGCGGCTCCGCGGAAGGAGTTCGAGCAGACGAGCTCCGCGAAGCCGTCGCCGTGCTGGGCCGGCGTGCGCTTCTTCGGCTTCTGCTCGACGAGGACGACGTCGACGCCGCGCTCGGCGAGCTGGAAGGCGCACTCCGAGCCGGCGAGGCCGGCGCCGACGACCGTCACCCCGGTCATCGACTCACTCGTTCGACGCGAGATCGCGGGACGGGGTCTTCTCCTCGTCCTCGTCGCCGAAGTCCGTGTCCTCGAGCTCGCGCTCGAAGCCGCACGTGCCGTTCGCGCACTTCAGGACGGGCGCCTTCTTCGTGCCCCCGCGGACGAGGAACTGCGAGCCGCACTGCGGGCAGTCCTCCTTCACGGGCTTCTGCCAGATGCGGAAGTCGCACTTCTGCTCGCTCGCGTAGTTCGTGCAGCCGTAGAAGGGCTTGCCGCGCTGCTTGCCCTTGATCTCGATGATGTCGCCCGTCTTGCACTTCGGGCACTTCACCCCGAGCGGGATCGGGCGCGTGGACTTGCACTTCGGGTAGTTCGAGCAGCCGAGGAACCAGCCGTTGCGGCCCCAGCGCTTCGACATCTTCGCGCCGCACTGGTCGCAGTCGTAGTCCGTCATCTCCGGCTGGTGCTCGTCACCATCCGTCGCGAGGTTGCGGGCGTACTTGCAGTCCGGGTAGCGCGGGCAGCCGATGAAGGGCCCGTTCTTGCCCCAGCGCTTCTGGAGCTCGGTACCGCACTCCGGGCAGGCCTCGCCGAGGTTCTCCGGCTCGGGCCACCACTTGCCCTTGTGCGACTTCGCGACCTCGATCTGCTTCTGCAGACGCTCGTGGAAGGGCGCGAGCACGTCGAGTCGCTTGGCGCGCGCCTCGGCGACCGCGTCGAGCGATTCCTCGAGCTTGCGCGTGAACCCGATGTCGGCGAGGTCGAAGCCCTCCTGCACCAGTTTCTCGATCACGAGCTTGCCGAGATCGGTCGCGACGAGGCGACCGTTCCGGTTCTGCACGTAGTCGCGCGCCTGGACCTTGCTGACGATCTCGGAGTAGGTGCTCGGACGGCCGAGCCCCTCTTCCTCGAGCTTCTTGATGAGCGAGGCCTCGGAGAAGAGCGGCGGGGGCTCCGTCTGCTTGTGGAGCGCCTGGACGCCGGGCTCCGCGAGCGAGAGCTTGTCGCCCTCCTCCATCGCGGGGAGCAGGGTGCCCTCTTCCTCGTCGCCGTTGCCCTCGGCTTCCTCGCCGGCGAGGGGCGCCGCACCGGCCCCGTAGACGGCGCGCCAGCCGGGCACCTTGAGGACCGAGCCGGACGCGCGGAGCACGTGGGCGCGGCCGTCGGTCTTCGCCTCGATCTCCACCTGCGTCTGGTCGTAGACGGCGGGGTTCATCTGACAGGCGACGAAGCGATCCCAGATGAGGCGGTAGAGCTTGAGCTGCGCGTCCTGGAGGTACGCCGCGACGGCCTCGGGCGGCAGGTCCATGCGCGTGGGCCGGATGGCCTCGTGCGCGTCCTGCACGTTCTGGTTCTTCGTCTTGAACTCGTTGGGCTGCGCGGGGACGGCGTCCTTGCCGTACTTCGCGACGATGTGCTCGCGGGCCGCCTGCACCGCGTCGACCGAGAGGCGCACGCTGTCGGTACGGATGTAGGTGACGAGACCGACGAGCTCGGCGTTCTTGCCCTTGCCGACCGTGACGCCTTCGTAGAGCTGCTGCGCGAGCCGCATCGCGCGCTTCGGCGGCATGCCGAGGCGGCTCGACGCGTCCTGCTGGAGCTTCGACGTCGTGTACGGCGCCGGCGCGCGGCGCTTCTGCTCGCGGCGCGTGACCTTGCGGACGCGGTACTCGGCCTTCTTCAGATCCGAGACGAGCTTCGCCGCCATCGGCTCGCTCGTGGCGGCCGGACGCGAGCCGATCTTCTCGAGCTTCTCGCCGTTCGCCTCGACGAGCGAGGCCGTGAACGGCGGCGGATTCTTGCCCCCGAGGCGGGCCTCGACGAGCCAGTAGTTCTGCGGGACGAACTCGTCGTGCTCCTTCTGGCGATCGACGATGATCCGGAGCGCGGGCGTCTGGACGCGACCGGCCGAGAGGCCGTAGGTCAGCTTCGTCCAGAGGAGGTTCGAGAGCGGGTAGCCGCCGATGCGGTCGAGCACCCGGCGCGTCCGCTGGGCCTCGTAGAGGTTCCCGTCGAGGTCCCGCGGATGATCCAGGCCCTCGTGGACGCCCTTCTTCGTGATCTCGTTGAAGAGGACGCGCCGGATCTCGGCCTTCTTGTTGGCGTCCTTGACGATCTCGGCCAGGTGGTAGGCGATCGCCTCGCCCTCGCGATCGGGGTCGGTCGCGAGGAGGATGCGCTCGACCTTCTTCGCGCTCGCCCGGATGTCCTTGACGATCTCGTCCTTGCCCTTCTCGGCGAGGACCTCGTAGGTCTCCTGGAAGCCGTTCTCGACGTCCACGCCGCCGCGCTTCGGCAGATCCTTGATGTGCCCCTTCGACGCGAGGACCTCGTAGTCGTCTCCGACGTACTTCTTGATGGTCTTCGCCTTGGCAGGCGACTCGACGATGAGGAGGGACTTGGGCATGGGTTCGGTTACCGCCGGGGGTTCCGGGTGGCCCTCACGTAGCGCCCACCGTCGCGCTCGTCGACCTGGCCGCCGAGCAGGAGGGTGAGGAGGGTCCGCTGCACCCGGGCGGCAGGGAGCCCCGTCGCCCGGGCGACCTCGTCGACGTGCCTCGGGCGAGAGCCCAAGGCCGAGAGGACGATCCCCTCGTCACCGCCGAAGTCTTCGAATTCACACTGTTTTGTGGATTCCCGACTCCGCCCGGGGAGAACCGGCCGGCGTTCGGGAGCGGACACGGATAGGACATCTTCCGGCGAAGTGCAAACGAGCGCCCCCCGTCGGAGGAGCGCCGAACCTCCCCGTCCGCGGACATCCCAGGGCGCCGCGGGGACCGCGAAGACGCCTCGCCCGAAGCGGCGGGCGGCCGCCGCCGTGGACAGGGCGCCCGACCGATCCGGGGCCTGGACGACCACCACGGAATCGGCGAGCGCGGCGACCAGCTCGTTGCGGCGGAGGAAGCGCCCCTTGTGGGCCGCGGCTCCGTCCGGGGCCGTGGTCACGAGGGCCCCCCGCGCCGCGATCCGTTCGAAGAGCCGGCCGTGGGTCGGCGGATAGGCCCGGTCGAGGCCGGTGCCGAGGACGGCGACCGTCCGCCCTCCTCCGGCGAGCGCCCCCTCGTGGGCGGCGGCGTCGATCCCGAGGGCCCCGCCCGACATCACCACGACGCCCGCGACGGCGAGCGCGCGTCCGAGCTCGAAGGCGAACTCGGCGGCCTCGGGATCCGGCCTGCGCGTGCCGACCACGGCGACGCAGGGTGACCAGGGAGGGAGCTCCCCGGCCACGCGGATCGACGGGAGCGTCGGGCCGAAGCCCGGCGGAAGGCGCGGATAGCTCGGATGGTCGGGCTCGAGCCGCTCGGGCGCGGCGGGGAGCGTCATGCGGGGGTCGTGCATGCGGCCTTCTTCGACCGCTCCGGGGGCCGGTTGTCGCCGCCTACGCGCGCCCCGGCCTCCACCGCTCGATGCGTCTCGGCAGGGTGCCCCCGGGCTCCTTCGTCCGCGCGACCCAGGCCGCGCGGAGCAGCGAGGCGACCTGCGTGCGCGCCCACTCGGGAGTGGATTCGGGCAGGCCCTCGAACGACACGCGACCGTCGACGAGCTCGACGAGGACCTTGCCCTCGAGCGTCGCTTCCGGGAACGCGAGGCCGAGCGCGTACGTCACGCGTTCCGACCCGAGCGCGAGGCGCTCGAGCCCGATCCGGACACCGTGCGAAGGGGCGCGGGGCATCTCAGTGGGGAGCGGTGGAACGCACGGCGGCGTCCGAGGTCGCATGACCGGCGTCGTGCGCGACTCCTGCGTCCGTCGCGGCGGCGCCGCCGTCGAGGAGGCCTCCGTCGAGCCCTCCGTCCGCGCCGGGAAGCGTGGTCGGAGTGAGGTTGCCGAAGCGATCCACGATCACCGCGCCCCCGTCCGGGACGACGTAGCCGCCGAGGACGGGATCGAAGCGCGGAAGAGCCTGCGGAATCGGCGCGGTCTGCTCGCCCAGGATGCGGCCGGGCAGCACGGTCACGACGATCGGCCGCGCGAGCCCGAAGGCGTAGCCCCCTTGGTCGACGGCGAGCTCGTAGGTGAAGCCGTCCATCGGGATCACGCGACGGTAGTGGACGTCGTCCGCCCCCTGTCGCGTGTGCGGACGGTGCCGGAGGATGAACGACATCATCCGCACGGCGATGTGGTTGTGGAGGCGGTGGCAGCCGTGGGAATGCCTCCGCATGATGCTCATGTAGTCGACCGAGCCGTGCGTGCGGATGCCCTCGTCGCCCCGAGCGACCATGTTGCCCTGCTCGTCGCGGACGAAGGGACGGTGGTAGGCGGCGACGAGGCCATAGGCCGACGCGTAGCTCGGACCGGTCTCGTGAACGTTCACACGCCACTTGTCGCGGCCTCGGCCGCCTCCGCGCGTGAGGAGGCTGCGCGGCGGCGCCGAGTCGGGCGGGAGCCAGACCGGGGCGGCGACGATGCGCTCCCAGATCACGGGTCCCGGAGGCGACTCCTTGTACTTCCACATGATGACGTCGCCGACGCTCTCCGTGCGCCAGCCGCCGATCGTCGTGCCGAAGCGGGCGAGCGGGATCTTCTGATCGCGGTAGGTGACGTAGAGCGTGAGCCGGGGACGCTCGCTCACGGGCTGCGCGCGCTCGGCGCCCAGCTCGTCGTACGGGAACTCGTACCAGACGTCCCCTCGATCGATCTCGACCGAGAAGTCCATGTCCGGCGAGTAGTACTCCGGGTAGCGGATGCCTCGCACCGCGACGAGCTTGCGCGGACCGATGTCGCCGAGCCCGCGGAGGAAGGCGAGCGTCGCCTCGGGGGTCGAGAGCCCGAGGGCCTTCACGAGGTGCTCGCGGATCTCGCGCTCGAGGTTCGGGACCTCGTGCGTGCGACCGTCCATGCCGACGAAGGTGTTCGGACGTCCGTCGGGGAGTCGGGACATGCTCCCGTCCTCGATCACCGAAGCCGCGTGGAGCGCCCGCTCGGTGAGGACGCGCACGACGTCGCCGCGCTCGAGCTCCATCGGCGCGGTCCGGAGCTCCTCGAGCGTGTCACGGCCGACGAAGCCCCAACCGAACACCCGATGGCGCCGCTCGAACTCCGCGAGCGCCTCGTGCGTCGCCCAGTCGAGCCCGCCGCGGACGCGGCGCCCCTTGCCCTCGAAGTAGCCCTCGCAGTCGAGGCGATGCTGCACCGCGACGAGCGCGCGGTACGTCGGCCCGAGCTGGACGTAGTCGCGCACGAGGTTCCGATCGGCCGGCGTGAAGGTCGACGTGTCGAGCTCGGCGGCGTCGGTCTTCCCCTGCTGTGCGAGGAAGCGCTGCACGGCCCGCTCCGCGGTCTCGTACCGTCGCGCGTTCGCCTGCGCCCGGTTCGTGTCCTCGTAGGCGATGAAGCCCTGGAACGAGCGGAGCGTGTCGAGATCCACCTCCTCGCGACACGCGAGGCCCGCCGTGCGCTCCATGCGCGTGCGGAGCAGGCTGATCGTCGGGGGGATGCCGTAGAGCTCGAGGTACTTGTCCTCCCGCGCCCGCGCCCCGTGGTGGTCGTCCGGGTACTCGCCACGCGCGAGCGCGAGGTAGGTGGGCCGATACGGATTCGGCACGCGCGGCTCGTCCGGACCGTCGTTCTCGCTGAGGATGTAGGGGACCCAGTCGTCGCCGAGGTCGAGCACGAAATAGCCCTCGGCCTCCGCCTGATGGGCCTCCAGCGTCCGGACGACGTGACCGTCCTCCCAGACGTCGACGGGATCGTGGAGCTCGGGCAGAGGCTGCGCGGGCGCGGTCGGTGTCGTCTCGGCGGCGGGCGCCGGCGTGGGCGTCGGCACCGGCGTGGGGGCGGGCTCGTCCTTCGGACCGCAGGCGATCGCGAGGAGGAGGACCGAGAGGAGCGTGTTCGGGAAGCGCATGGAGGCCCGGGAGCTTTGGATACGCCCACCGACGGTGCAATGCGGGCGGACCTTGGGTCCCCCGCCGGCCCGTGGTAGAGGCGGGGCGTGGAAGAATCCGCCATCGATTCGGGCGCTTCGTGGCGCGGGCGCCTCGGCATGGCCCTCGTGCCGCTCGCCGGGCTCGTGACGGCGGTCGCGCCGCTCGGTCTGCCGCCGAAGGCCCATCGGGTCGCGGCGATCTTCGCGGCCGTCATCGTGGCCTGGGTCACGGAGGTCGTCCCGATCGCCGTCACCTCCCTCTTGATCCCACCGGCCCTCGTCATCGCCGGCATCACGACGGCCCCGGAGGCCTTCGCCCCCTTCGGCGACCCGCTCCTCTTCCTCTTCATCGGCGGCTTCTTCCTCGCCAACGCGATGAGCCGTCATGGCCTCGACCGGAGGCTGGCCACGGGCCTGCTCACGCTTCCCTTCATCGCCGGGCGGGCGCCACGCACCCGGGCCGCGTTCATGCTCGCGGCCTCGCTGGTCTCCATGTGGATCAGCAACTCCGCGACGACCGCGATCCTCGTCCCGATCCTCCTCGGCACCCTGGCGGGCCACGAGAGCCACGGCCCGGAGGAGCGCGCGCGCCTCTCGGGCTTCGCCGAGTCGGGGATCCTCGCGGTGGCCTACGCCTCCTCCCTCGGGGGCCTCGGCACGCTCGTCGGCACGCCTCCGAACGGCATCACGATGCGCTTCCTGAACGAAGCGGGGATCCGCTTCGGCTTCGTCGACTGGTTGAAGATCGGCGTGCCGGTCTCGCTCGTGCTCTCGGGCATCGCGCTCGCCGTCGTCCACCTCCGAACGGGCGGCCTCGACCGCGAGCTCGTCCTCGCGCCGGCGCGGGTCGAGGCCTCGGCGTGGAATCGGGGCGAGCGGGTCACCCTCGTGGCCTTCCTCCTCGCGGTGGCGGGCTGGGTCCTGCCCGACCTCCTCGCGGCCGTCGGCTCGCCCGTCGGCGAGCCCCTCAAGAAGGCCCTGCCCGAGGGCGTCGTCGCGGTCGTCGCCTCGAGCCTCGTCTTCTTCCTCCGCGACGAGCGGGGCGATCGCGTGCTGCCGTGGGACGAGGCCGTGAAGATCGACTGGGGGCTGCTCCTGCTCTTCGCCGGAGGCATCTCGCTCGGCAAGCAGATCTTCGAGACGGGCCTCGCCGCGCACCTCGGTCGCGCCTTCGTCGCGTCGGCGGGGATCTCGACGGTCTGGGAGCTGACGGCGATCGTGATCGTCTTCTCGCTCGTCGTCACGGAGGTCGCCTCGAACACCGCCTGCGCGAGCATGGTGCTCCCGCTCGTGCTCGCGGTCTGCGGCGAGCTCCACGTCTCGCCCATCGCTCCCGCGCTCGGGGCCGGGATGGCCGCGACCTGTGGCTTCATGCTCCCGATCGCCACGGGACCGAACGCCATCGCCTACGGCACCGGACGCGTGAAGGTGGGGACGATGATGCGGACCGGCATCGTCCTCGACGTCCTCTGTTGCCTCGCGCTCTTCGTGCTGCTCCGCCTGCTCTGTCCCCTCTACGGTTGGAGCTGAACACCCGTCGCTGCACGCGGGGTGCACGGTTCGTCGCTTTCTGGCGTTTCCCGCGCGGCCTCCGAGACCATCGGAGCCCGCGGAGGAACGATGAGCCCGTCCGACACCACGAAGAGCGCCCCGCCGACGATCCCCTCCGTCGGGTCGACCCTCGCGCGCGCTGCGGACCTCCTCTCCGAGACCTCCGGACGCGTCGAGACCGTCGTCGGTCTCGTGAACGGTCGCGTGCTCCGCATGCACGCGCCCGCGCTCACCGAGTACCTCGCCCTCCGTCTGGGCACGCTCGAGCGAGCCCGGCGCGCGCTGGTCACGCTGCGGGCCGCGCTCGCGGAGCAGCCGGCCGACTCGCTCGTCGCTCCTCCGGGCGTGCGCGCCCAGCTCTACCGCATCGCCCGCGCCGTGGCCTTCGCCGCGCGGTCCGACGACACGATCGATCGGATGGCGGCGCGGAGGGACCTCCCGTGGGCGACGGAGCCGAGCCCCGAGCTCCCCGCTCCCGCCCTCCGCATCGTCCGCACGGATCTCCCCGACGACGCGCTCGAGCTCCTCGAGCTCCGCCACGTGCGCGACCTCACACCCGACGAGATCGCGTGCGTGACCGGGCGGCGCGTCGAAGACGTCTACGAGGGCCTCGACGACGCGACCGAGCTCCTCGTCGGGCTCCTCGACACCACGGGACGCGGTCGGGCGAAGGTCCACGACCTCCTCCGGCGAGCGCTCGCGATCGCGGACGGCGGCGTGCGCGCCGAGACCCGGGACGGGACCGGCGAGTGGCTGCCCCTGCCGCGCGGGACGCTGATCGGAGGCCGCTACGCGCTCGAGTGCCGCGTGGGGAGCGGCGCATTCGGGGACGTCTACCGGGCGACGGACGCCGAGGTGCCGGGACACGTGCTCGCGCTCAAGTTGCTGCACCAACCGGCTCACTCCGACGAAGCACGCGAGGCGGCGATGCGCGAGATCCGCCTGCTCGCCTCCGTCTTCCACCCCTCGCTCGTGCAGTTCAAGGACCACGGCTGGCACGAGGGGCGCCTCTGGTTCGCCATGCCCTGGTACGAGGGCGAGACCCTCGAGGCCCGCATCCGCCGCGGCGCGCTGAGCCGCGGCGAGGCCCACGATCTCTTCGTGCCCCTGGCACGCGCCCTCGCGACCCTCCACGCCTCCGGCATCCGTCACCAGGACGTGAAGCCGGAGAACATCTTCCTCGCGCGCATGCACTCGGGCGAGGAGGAGGTGCTGCCGGTCCTGCTCGATCTCGGCGTCGCCGCGAAGGAGGCCGAGATGGTGGTCGCCGGGACGCCGACCTACTTCGCGCCCGAGGTCGCCGACCAATTCGTGGAGCTCGGCGCGCGGCGTCGCATCACCTCGAAGTCCGACGTGTTCTCCCTCGCTCTCTCGCTCCGCAACGCGCTCGAGCCGGAGAACGAGGAGACGGTGAGCTCGGCCGGAGTCGACGCCTTCATCGCGCGCCGCGCGAGGCAGGCGCCGAAGCCCTTCGCGCGCCGCGATCTCCGCTACCTCGACGGCGCGTTCGGTCGCTTCCTCGCGCAGGATCCCGAGGCCCGGCCGGACGCCGACGCGCTCGCGAAGGAGCTCTCGATCCTGGTCGAGCCCGAGCGCAGGAGGGCGCGCCGCCGCTCGATCGCCGCGGTCGCGATCCCGCTCGCGACCCTCTTGCTCGGGCTCACGGGCGTGGTCGGCTTCGCCCTCGAGCAGCGCGCCGAGCGGAAGGCCGAAGAAGCCGCGCGCGCGAGCTTGTCCGCGCGGACGCTCCGCCAGGATCTCGCGGCGTCGGAGTCGAGCCGAGCACGCCTCGCGCAGGAATCCGCCCGCATCTCCGGGCTGCTCGAGCACGGCCGGCTCTCCCGGGCGGAGCTCGCACGCCACCTCGAGCGGACCGAGCAGGAGCTGGCGGCTGCCGGCGAGCGCCTGCGCGTCGCACGCGTCCAGACGGACGAGCTCCGCGCCTCCCTCGCGGAGTCCACGACGCGCGAGCAGGGGCTCCGTTCCGGTCTCTCCGAGGCCGAGCAGCGCCTCGAGCGCGAGAAGATCCGGACGGCGGACGCCGAGCAGCGCATCGCCCTGCGTCAGGCCGACCTCGAGCGTGCCGAGGCGAGCCTGCGGGAGGCCGCCCTGCGTCAGCGCGAGCTCGAGGCGCAGGCCACCACCCTCTCGGATCGGCTCTCGGCCGAGCGCGCCCGCGGAGCGGAGCTCGAGCGCGCCGTGGCCGAGGCCCGGAACGAGACGGCGCGCGCCCTCGCCGCGCGCGACGAAGCGGAGTCCGACGCCCAGCGATGGCGTCGACGTGCGACGGAAGCCGAGGCTCTCGTCCCGCGCGGCGAGATCCCGAGAGCGCCCGGGAGCACGGCCGTGGTGCTCGAGCCACCGGGCGGCTGAGGGCCGGCACGCGAGCGGCGCATCGCGGGCGACCTGCTAGAACCGCCGCCATGCAGCACCCCTTCCTCGGCCTCGACACCGCGGCGTTCCGCCGTCGCTACGTGCCCCTCCTCGTGGCGACCCTCGCCTTCGCCGGGTTCATGGGGTGGGTGGACGCGCGCGCGAAGACCGAGGCGACGCCCTTCGGGATCGTCTCGTTCCAGGTCGCTCGCGAGCCGCTCCACGCGCAGTGGATCCTCGAGACCTGGAGCCGGGGGATCGGCACGAATTCGTGGGTCGCGTTCGGGCTCGGGCTCGACTACCTCTTCATGGTGCTCTACTCGACGTTGCTCTCGCTGAGCTGCGTCGCCGTGGCAGAGCGCCTCTCTTCCTCGCCGGCGGCGCGGACGATGGGCATCGGCCTCGCGTGGGCGTCGTGGCTCGCAGCGGCCTTCGACGCCGTCGAGAACTTCGCCCACTTCCGGATGCTGGTGCGCGAGCCGGTCGAGCGCTGGATCGGGGTCTCCTTCGTGTGCGCCTCGGCGAAGTGGGCGCTGCTCGGCGCCTCGATCGCGTACGCGGCCGTGGGCTTCGCCGCGTCCCGCTTCGTCAAGCGTCCGGCGTGATAGGCTCCCCTTCTCCTTCCGAGGTGTGACGATGCCCGTCTGCAAGCAGTGCGACAGCGAGGTCGACTCGCTCGTGAGCGTCAAGGTCGGTGGCAAGTCGAAGAAGGTCTGCGAGGACTGCGCGGATCGGCTCCGCGAAGAGGCGGAGATCGCCGAAGAGAGCGAGTCGGTCGTGCAGGGCATGATGGGCTTCAAGGGACGGCGATGAGCGGGCAGGCCGAGACCTCGCCCGTCGAGATCCGGGCACCGAAGGGCGCACGCTTGCTCGAGATCGTGTGGAGCGACGGTTCGACCTCGCTCTACGAGCACCGCGTGCTGCGCGCGTTCTGTCCTTGCGCGCATTGCCAGGGGCACCAGGGGCCCGTCCAATGGCTCGACGAAGCCGACGAGCTCCCCGACGCGGCGCTCGAGCTCGAGGACCTCTTCGAGGTCGGGAGCTACGCGCTCGGGCTGCGCTTCGGCGACGGACACGCCACGGGCATCTACACGTTCCGCTACCTGAAGAAGCTCGGAGAAGCGTACGACCTGCCTCGCGAGCAGCAGAAGTCGCTGACCTACGACCGCTGAGCGACTCCGCGCGGGATCACGCGAGCGCGGCCGGAGCGGGTCGCGCTCGCGCGTTTCGTGCGGAATCCGGGCTCAGCGCGGCTTCGGGAGCAGCTTGCCGAACGAGGGCACGACGGCGTGCTGGCGCATCGCGCGGAACGCCCCGGTGATGCCGGTGGGAAGCGCGCGGAACGCGACGTCGAGGTGCGTCTCGTCGGAGCTCACGGCCGAGAGCGTGACGAAGCCCGTGAGCAGGCCGACCGTCTTGCGGACGACGGGGTTCAGGCCGATCGAGGGCTCCCGCATGAAGTCGAGGATCACGCGGTTGTCGCGCGCGTCGACGATGAGCGGCGGGCGGTTCGGCAGGTAGCCGACCAGCGTTCCGACGTTCGCGAGGTTCAGCGCGCCCGACTTGAGGAGCGCGGCGATGGGCGTCTTCGCCTCGCCGAGCACCTTCAACGCGATGTCCTCGACCCGGATGGCGATCGTCATCTCGGATTCGTTGAACACCACGCGGTCGATGTAGACCGTCGCCGTGAATCGGATCGGCGTGTCCATCGGCTTGATGTTCCCCGCGACGCGCAGTCCGGGGGGCACCGTGTCGATGGTGAGATCCGAGACCTTGCCGCCCTTCTCGACCTGCTGCGCGAGGAAGCGCAGCGCGACGACGGGAATCCCGACGCGCAGTCCGAGGGCGTTGCGGATGGCGCGCCCGACCTCGTCGGGATGGGCGCGGAGATAGTCCTTCGCAGCGTCGAGCGCCTGCTTTTGGAGGGGGGACATCCCGTACAGGATACAGAGGTCGCCCGCCTTCGTATGTACGAAAAACGTTGGCCGGTCAGACGCCGGGGCCGTGGCAATAGCCTCGGGTCGGCGCGTTCACCGGGTCGAGCGCGACGCAGGTCTCGTTCGCCAGGCAGACCACCGTTCCGCCGATCTCGCAGGCCGTGCGGCACTCGCCCTGCCCGCCCCCGGTGGGGACGACACACACCGCGCCCTTCACGCACTCCGCGGTGGTCGAGCAGTTGTTGCCGACGGCGATCGTGCCGCCGGGCAGGCACGCGCCGACCTGCGCATCGTCCGCCGGCACGAAGCCGCAGACGGTCCCGTCCTGGCAGAGGATGCTGGCGTAGGCGTCGCAATAGAGCAGGCAGCGCTGGCTCCCGGGCGGGAGCGCGAAGCAGCCCTGGCCCGTGGGGCATTCCCGGTCCGCGAGGCACCGAGACCGATCGACGTCGTTGCACTTCGCCCCTAGCGTCGTCAGGGAGAAGAAGGCGATCAGGGAGTACAATCGTACGAAAGAAACGGCGCGCCCCATGGCGGCGACCGTATCAGAGAACCCGCGAGTCGCCACGAAAGGTCCAGAGGTTCGGGCCATGCAGCTTTCCCAGTTCACCGACTACGGACTCCGGACCCTGATCTACCTCGCCGTCGCGCCCGATCAGGCAGCGACGATGGCGGAGATCAGCGAGGCGTACGGCATCTCGTCGCACCACGGGGCCAAGGTGGCCACCGCCCTCGCCCACAACGGCTGGGTCGCGGCGCGTCGCGGACGGAACGGAGGCCTCCGGCTGGCCAAGGATCCCGCCGACATCCGGATCGGGGCCGTCGTGCGCACCCTCGAGTCGATGGACCGCATGGTCGAGTGCGCGATGCCCGGGGAGAGCGAGTGCGCCATCCTGCCGGCCTGCGACCTCCGACACATGATCATGGAGGCCCAGGAATGCTTCCTGCGCTGCCTCGACCAGTACACGCTGGCCGATGCCTCGCGCCCCAAGGACGACCTGGTCCAGCTGCTCCAGATTCGCCTGCCCGCCCCTTGACGCACCGCGTCAGGCGACGCATTTTCCTCGTGTAACCCGCATTGACGCGTCGCGTCAGGGGTTGTGCAAGGAACGCGCGAAAGACGACCTCATCCTACATCCGGCTACCCTACCTGGGGTACCGGAGCTAGGGTAACCGCAAGGACGCGGTGACGTCCCCCGTGGACGGGCCCCGCCCCGAAGCACGAGGCAACACCATGACCCATACCGCATCGATTCCCCCGAGCTGGCAGGACAACGTGCGACCCACGGAGCGCCATTCCGTGAGCGCCTGGCTGCGCCCCTCCAAGGCGGCCTCGACCCAGTTCGACCAGCCCTGGAGCCACGAGCTGCCCGACGTGTCGCTCCGCGACGGAAGCTGGCGCGAGGCCGAGCGCAAGGACCTCTGGGCCCTGGCCGGCGTGGCCACGGCGTTCGCGGCCCTCGCGGTCGCGGCTTCGCTCCTCTACTGACCTCCCCGCGTTCTCCGCGAGGTGGCGTCCCCCGTGGGGCGCCCCTCAGCGGGGAGTCGTGATCGCTTCCTCGAGCGCGATGTCGACCATGAGGTCGGACGCGATCGCCTCGAGACGGACGCGCAACGACTCCAGCGTCACGCCGTCGGGCACCGAGAGGGTGGCGACGGCCTTGAAGAGCAGGCCGCCCGAGAGAGGCGCGTCGATGCACTCCGTGAGGAGCTCCTCGACGTTGACCCCGCGCTGGGCGAGCGCGCTGCTCACGCTCTGGACGATGCCCGGCCGGTCGGCGCCGAGCAGGTCGAGCTTCACCCGGCGGGCGGCGACGTCGCGCTCGGCCGCGGCCGTGCCCGGCTGGACCACGACCCGCAGGCCGCCGCGCTCGAGCTCCATCAGGGCGCGGAAGAGCTCGGCGGAGTGGTCGCGCGGCACGGACACCTGGAGGATGCCGGCGAACTGACCGGAGAGGCGCGACATGCGGCTGTCGACCCAGCTCGCGCCATGCTGCGCGATGGTGCTGGCGATCGACTCGACGAGGCCGGGACGGTCCGGTCCGATGACGGTGAGCACGAGCGATTCCACGACGATTCCTCCGGTAGGGACGGAAGGGTCGCACGAAACGCTCTCGGATGGGAGCATCTCGCGGCTGCGACGGGCGGCCCCGAGAACGCCACGCGGCTCCGCCCAGGTCGAGCGGAGCCGCGCACCGTTCAGCAGGGACTCACTGGCAGGCGCAGATCGACTTGCGAGAGAACGATCCGCAAGCCAACCCGTTCTGATCCATCGACGTTCGGTGTTGCGCGGGGCATCCTGAATAGGTCGAGCAGTAGAGCGAGCCGACCAACTGGGGACCGGGTGTGTGGTTGCCAGCGTCGTCCTCGAGGCACGCGTAGGTGAACCCGCTGAGCTGGATGGTCGCAAGGCCCCATGCAGTCGCGATGGCCATGCACTCCGCGGCCGTGTCCTGGGCGGCGAACGTCGTCGCGTCGTCGGCGGGCACCAGGCCGTAGGCAGCGCACGTGGCGTTGCAAGGGACTCCGCACGAGGTCGGATGCACATACCAGGTGAGTCCGTTCACCGAACGAGCGATCGGGTCGTTGTCGGTGTTCGAGACCGAGACGTTCGTGTTCGACAGCGCCGCATACGCCGCGTCCGCGCTGCCGCTGGTCGACAGCACGATCGCGTAGGCGATGTTGCCGTCGGTGACGGCATCGTCCACGCCGGTGACCACGACGGTCCTCGGCACGTTCCAATCCGCGGTCGTGAACGTGAAGGGCCCGGCGCTCACCGTGCCCTCGGTCGTGTCGTTCGAGGTCACGGTGACCGTCACGTTCGCGAAGGGCTGGGTCGCCAGCCGCACGGTGAACGTGAACGTCCCACCCGCCTCCGTCGTCGTGCCGCTCGACGGATTCGCCACGAGCCCAGGGCTGTCGTTGTCGTCGTTGATGACGTTGACGTTCCCCGGGATGATCGCGGCGTAGGAGGGATCGGTGCTGGTGGTCGCACCGAAGAAGATGGCGTAGGGCTGGTTGCCGTCCGCCTGCAGGTCGTCGACGCCCGTCACCGTGACGGTCTGCGGCACGTTCCAGTTCGCCTGCGTGAACACGAGCTGGTTCACCGAGAGCGTTCCCTCGGTCGTGTCGGTCGACGTGAAGTTCACCGTCACGTTCGCGTAGGGCTGCGAGTTCAGCACCACCGTGAACGTCGCGGTCTGACCCGCCTCGTTCGTGTGGCGGCTGATCGCGCTCACGAGGATGCCCGCCGAGTCGTTGTCGATGTTGACGAGCGACACGCTCGCCGGCGTGATCGCCGCGTACGCCCCGTCCGTGCTCGTCGTCGCAGAGAACACGATGGAGTAGTTCTGGTTCCCGTCGAAGCTGTTGTCGTCGAGCCCAGTCACCGTGACCGTCTGCGGCACGTTCCAGTTCGCCGCCGTGAACGTCCGCGAGTTGCCGTTGGTCGTACCCTCCGACGGGTAGTTCGACGCGAAGTTCACGGTCACGTCCCCGAACGGCTGCGAGTTCAGCACGATCGTGAACGTCGCCGTGCCGCCTGCCTCCGTCGTGTTCCCGCTGATCGCGCCGACCGTGATGCCCGCGCTGTCGTCGTCCACGTTCGCCAGGTTGGCCTGGGCGACTCCCTGCCCGTTGTAGCCGAGGTCCGCGCTGGCCACGCTCGTGACGTCGAGGGTGTAGGCCACGTTCCCGTCCGCGAGAGCGTCGTCCTGACCCGTCACCAGCACGTGCTGGGGCGCGTTCCAGTTCGACGACGTGAACGTCAGCGTCGTGACCGACGGAACACCTTCGGTCGCGTCCGAGCTCGCCACCGTCAGCGTGACGTCCGCCGTCGGCTCCGAGTTCAGCACGTACGACACGTCCGCCGTCCCAGCGCCCGCCTCGCCCGAGTTCGAGTCGACCACCACCCGCGTGATCCCCGCCGTGTCGTCATCCACGTTCGTGAAATCCACCGGCGCGACCACGAGACCGTCGTAGTTCGCATCCGAGCTCGTGACCCCCGTCACCTGGAGCTGGTACGGAAAGTCGCCGTCCGCCACCGCATCGTCCTGACCGGTCACCAGCACGTGCTGCGGCGCGTTCCAGTTCGCCGAGGTGAACGTCAGCGTCGACGTCGAGACCGTGCCCTCCGTCGTGTCCGAGCTCACCACCGCGAGGACCACGTCCGCCGTCGGCTGCGACGTCAGCACGTACGTCACGTCCGCCTGGCCCGCGCCCTGCTCCGAAGAGGTGACATCGACCGCGCTCACGACGATGCCCGCCGAGTCGTTGTCGACGTTCGTCAAATCGATCGGCGCAACTGCGCGGCCGGCGTAGCTCGCGTCCGAACTCGAGACCAAGACGAGGAGCTGGTACGGCTGGTTCCCGTCCGCCACCGCGTCATCCTGACCGTGCACGCGAAGCTCCTGCGGAGATGCCCAGTTCATCGTCGTGAACGTGATCGTCGAAGAGACGGGCGTGCCCTCCCCGTTCGACGTCGTGAACGTGAACGTCACGTCCGACGTCGGCTCCGAGTTCAGCGAGAACGAGACGCTCGCCTCGTCCCCGGCCTCCGACGTGACCGCGTCGTTCACCGTCACCGTGATCCCCGCCGAGTCGTCGTCGACGTTCGTCAGGTCCGCCGCCGCGACGAGCAGCCCGTCGTAGCCGGCGTCCGAGCTAGCCACGGTGACCGTGAGCTGATACGGCTGGTCGCCGTCCGCGATGTCGTCGTTCACGCCCGTCACGAACACCGACTGCGGCGACATCCAATCCGTCGCCGTGAACGTCAGCGTCGTCGGGGACCCGGTGCCCTCGCCGGGATCCGAGCTCGCGATCGTCAGCACCACGTCCGCCGTCGGCTGCGAGTTCAGGACGTACGTCACCTCGCCCTGGCTGCCGCCCTCGTCCGTGCTCCCGTCGACCACGTCCACCGTCACGCCGGCCGAATCGTCGTCGACGTTCGTCAGCGGCGTCGGCGCCACGACGAGCCCGTCGTAGCCCGCGTCCGAGCTCGAGACCACGAGGTCCAGCTGGTAGACCTGGTCCCCGTCCGCCACGTCGTCGTTCTGACCCGTCACCAGCACGTGCTGCGGCGCATTCCAGTTCGACGTCGTGAACGTCAGGCTCGCCGGTGCCGCCACACCCTCGCTCGCCGTCGAGCTCGTCACCGTGATCGTCACGTCCGACGTCGGCTGCGAGTTCAGCACGTACGTCACGTCCGCCTGCGACCCGTTCTCGCCGCTCGTCCCGTCGACGATGTCCACCGTCACGCCGGGCGAGTCGTCGTCCACGTTCGAGAGGCTCACCGAAGCGACCGACAGGCCCGAGTAGCCCGCGTCGCTGCTCGTCACGCTCGTGAACTGCAGCTGATACGGCTGGTTCCCGTCCGCCACCGAATCGTCCACGCCCGCGAGCAACACCGTCTGCGGAGCGTTCCAGTTCGACGTCGTGAACGTCAGCGTCCCGGGCGCCGCCGTCGCCTCGCTCGTGTCCGAGCTCGCCACCGCGATCGTCACGTCCGACGTCGGCTGCGAGTTCAGCACGACCGTCACGGCGCCCGTGCTGCCGTTCTCGCCGCTCGTCGCGTCCGTCACCGTCACCGTCACGCCCGGAGAGTCGTTGTCCGTGTTCGTCACCGACACGTCGTCCGGATTCACCGCCGCGTAGTCCGCATCGCTCGACGTCACCGGACCCACCACGATCTGGTAGTCCTTCGGGCCGTCCGCCTCGCCGTCGTCGGCGCCCGTCACGCGGACCGTCTGCGGCGAATTCCAGTTCGTCGTCGTGAACGTCAGCGTCGACGGGCTCGCCGTGCCCTCCGTCGGATCCCCGCTCGTCACCTCGATCGTGACCGCCGCCGTCGGCTGCGCGTTCAGCACCACCGCGAACTCGGCCGTGCCGCCGCTCTCCGTCGTCGTCAGTCCCTGGCGCGGAGCCACCGTGACGCCCGCCGTGTCGTTGTCGATGTTGCTGACGTCGACGTCGTCCGGGTTGTAGCGGGAGAAGTAGACATCGTCGCTCTGCAGCGTGCCGATCACCGCTTGGTACGTGATCGCTCCGTCTTCGAGCGTATCGTCGACACCGGTCACGACCACCTGCTGCGGCGCGTTCCAGTTCTCCGGCGTGAAGGTCAGGCTCGAAGGAGCCACCGTGCCTTCCGTCGTGTCCGAGCTCGAAAGCGGCACGACCACGTTCGACGTCGGCTTCTTCTCGAGCGCGATCGTGAACGTCGCCGTCGAGCCCGTCTCCGACGTCCGGAGATCCGTCACGTCCCCGAGGACGACACGCGACGGCGTCGTCGTCGTCGTCTCGTCACACTTGCTGCAGCCGACGACCATCGTCGCCAGTGCGAGCGAAAAACCCAAGCGCCCGTATCTCATGCCAGACCTCCCGCGGAAGTGCCCAGGCTAGGGTTAGCGGATAACGCCCTCAATCGAATTCGGCAGGAATTCGTGAAGCTCACACGACACGACACGCCCCTCGGGGTGAGCGCTCGACGTGCAACCGAGTGCGCTCTCCACGACTCGGCGGCCCCTCTGGCGGACTGTCTGGCTCCAAGTCCCCGCCGATGTCAGCAAGCGGACATCGCAACGGACGAGTCCTGGACGAGCACCTGCGCACACGACCGGACATCACCACCCCGCCATGGCGCGACTCGCACCGATCGCTCCGCGCTCTCGGGCCTCGCATCCGCTTCGGAAACGACCGTAGTCGATCGCGCCTCAGTGGATCCGCTTGTCTTGACCCTTCCACTCCTTCTCTCGGAGCCGGAACTTCTGGATCTTGCCGGTGGCGGTCTTCGGGAGCTCGCCGAACTCGACGGCCTTCGGACACTTGAAGTGCGCGAGCAGGAAGCGGCAGTGCTCGATGATGTCGTGCTCGTTCGCCGTGGCACCGGGCTTCAGCGTGACGAAGGCCTTCGGGACCTCGCCCCATTTGTCGTGCGGGGTCGCTACCACGGCGCATTCGAGCACGGCGGGATGCTTCACGATCGCGTGCTCGACCTCGATCGTCGAGATGTTCTCGCCGCCCGAGATGATGATGTCCTTGCTGCGGTCGCGCAGCTCGATGTAGCCGTCCGGATGGACGACGCCGACGTCGCCGGAGTGGAACCAACCGCCGAGGAACGCCTTCTCGGTCGCGACCGGATCCTCGTAGTACCCGCGCATCACGTTGTTCCCGCGCATCACGACCTCGCCCATCGTGTGGCCGTCCGCGGGGACGTCGCGCATCTCCCCGTCGACGACGCGGAGGTAGACGGCGTGCACGTACGGCACGCCCTGACGCGACATGATCTTGGCGCGCGCGGGGACGTCGAGGCCTTCCCACTCCGTCTGCATCTCGCAGAGCACGTGGGGTCCGTAGGTCTCCGTGAGCCCGTAGAGGTGGGTGATCCGGAAGCCCTTGCTCTCCATCATCTCGAGGAGAGTCGGCGACGGCGGCGCGCCACCCGTGCAGACGCGCACGGGCGGATCGAGGCGGAGGTCGGCCGCGTCGGGATGCGAGCCGATCATGAGCAGCACGGTCGGGGCGCCGTTGAAGTGCGTGATCCGCTCCGTGCGGAGGTAGTGGAGGATCTCCGCCGGATCGACCTTGCGGAGGCAGACGTGACGGCCGCCCGCCGCCGTGATGGCCCACGGCATGCACCAGCCGTTGCAGTGGAACATCGGCAGGGTCCAGAGGAAGGAGCTCTCCTTCGTCAGCTGGCTCGATCCCGCCTGCGTCAGCGCGTTGAGCGTCGCACCACGGTGCGTGTACATCACGCCCTTCGGCTGGCCCGTCGTGCCCGAGGTGTAGTTGATCGCGAGCACGGCGAGCTCGTCCGTGATGCCGTTCTCGAGCGGGAGCACCTCGGCCCCCTCGACGAAGCGCGCGTAGGGCTCGGCTCCCGGACGGACGGTCACGTGCTCGTCGGGGATCTCGACGATGCGCTCGAGCTTGCCGAGCTCGCCCCGCACCGGATCGATGCGCGGCGCGAGCTCCGGATCGACGAGGAGGACCTTCGCCCCCGAGTGCCCGAGGATGTAGGCGATCTCCGCGCTCGCGAGCCGCGTGTTGATCGACACGAGCGGCGCCCCGAGCAGAGGCATCGCGAAATGGGCGGCGAGATGCCATTCGGTGTTCGGCGCGAGGACGGCGACGCGATCGCCGGCGCGAACCCCGGCGCGACGGAGCGCCCCCGCCATGCGGCCGACCTCCTCGGCGAAGCGACGGTACGTCCATCGAGTGCTCCCCGAGACGACCGCGATGCGGTCCGGGAAGACGCGCGCCGAACGCGCGAGCAGGAGCGTCGGCGTCAGGGGGTCGGTGAAGACGTCGAGGTGCGGGATCGTGGTCATGGGGGGCTCGGAGACGGCGAGTCTCGGTGTGGCTCTAGAGGGCGGTGATCTCTTCGACCTCGAACGGAGCCTGGTAGTCGATGCCGGAGACGTGGAAGCCCCGTGGCTCGGAGTACATGTGCATGAAGGACTCGTACACGCGCGCGTCGAAGGGCTCGCCGTCGACGAAACGCGCGTAGCGGCGCTCGATCTCCTCCTGCACCTCGATGCTCTGCTCGACGTCGTCCATGCGGAGCAGGCCGTGCATGTCGACCTTGGGATGCTTCCCCGGCGCGAAGTGGTCGCGCACCATGCGCCGCATCGAGTCGAGCGGATCCTCGTAGCGCTCGCCGAGCACGTCGAGGAGGAGCGCGATGTAGAACGCCGCTCCGGGAATCGCCGCCGAGGCCTCGGTGACGACCGCCGGCCCCTCGACCGCGATCGCCCTTCCGCCGCAGCGCTTCTTCAGGAAGAGGTCGAGCGCCTCGGCATGGAACTCGAGGTCCGCCTTCGCGAGACCGAGCAGGCCGTCCCGGTAGATGGGCGCCATGAGACGCGTGCCCCGGTAGCTGACGGGGAGCAGGGTGAATCCGTCGGCGAGGAGATCGGCCGCGGCGAGGGCCTCGACCCACGCGCTCACGATGCCACCGCCCATCACGTACTGCGTGCGCACGACCTCTTCGGGCGTGCCGAGCGGCAGGTCGATCTCGACCACCTTGCTCGGCTGTCCGGTCGTGGCTTCCGTGAAGGTCTTCATGCGCTGGGGCGCGCCGTAGGCCTTGAGCGACGACGGGATCGCGAGTCCGCTCCGCGGATCGAGGCCCCGAGGCGCCGCGAGCGCCCAGATCAGGCCGTCGAGCTTCCGCCCGGCGAAGCGCTCGCGCACCCCCGCGACGACGGTCGCGCGCGTCGCCGGATCGAAGGCGTCGAGGTTGAAGGAGAGCGTCTGCCGGCCGAGCTTGCCGAGCTCGCGATCGAGGATGCGATCACGGACGTAGGCCGCGGAGCCGAGGGCCTTGCGCGGATCCTCGTGCCCGGGCCGGACGGGCGCGTGGTACGAGACCGTGACCACGTCCACTCCGAGGTCGACGCCGAGCGCCACCCGCGCACCGCTCCCGAACCCGCCCGAGCCGCCGACGACGAGCCAGAGACCGCCGCCCGGCTTCGCCGTCCTCGGCGAGACGTCGGCGAGCGCCCGCTCGAACATGCGCTCCGTGCTGCGGATGACTCCGGGCGGATGATAGTTGCCCGGGTAGATCAGGTTGCCGAGCTCCGCCATGAAGCGGAACTCGAAACGCGGCACGGAAATCAGCATCGTCCCCCCACATTCCCGAGATGCGCACGCGCGGCCCCACGCCGCGCGTGCTCGGAATCGTCACTCCGCGACCGAGGCGCTCGACTTCTTCGGACGCTTTCCGCCGGAGGGCGGCTCGGACTTCCGCGACGGAGGCGGAGCCGACTCGCCAGCGCCCTTCTTCGACTCACGCACCGCCGGCGCTTCGTGCACGTTCGGCTGCGTGTCCGGCGACATCTTCGCGCCGCGCGGCTGCACGCCCGCGCGATCGCGAGCCACGTCGAGCAGCTCCTTCATCGCGGGCTCGACGAGCGAGGCGAGGTCCCAGACGTCCGGCACGAGGGCCGAATCGACGTTGAAGCTGAAGTCGACGGATTCGAGGTAGCTCATGACCGTCAGGTTGAGCCCCGCGCCCTCCATGACCGGACCGATCGGGTAGATCGTCTCGGCCTGCGCCCCGGCGAAGTAGAGCGGGAATCGGGGTCCCGGGACGTTCGAGAGCACGAGGTTGTGCACCGGACGGTGCTTGTCCGCGATGTGCAGGCGCGAGTAGAGGCGCGCCGCCGTCGCGAAGGTCGTCGGTGCCGCGAGCTCCGCCCAGTCCTGGAGCATGTGGGCGCCGATCGCGTTGAACTCTTCCTTGGCGCCGACGGTGACCTCGTGGATGGCTCGGGCGCGCTCGACCGGATCCTCGATGTGCGTGCCGAGGTGGGTCCACATCGCGGAGACCTGGTTGTCCGCGCGATCCTGCTGCTCCTTCGTCCGCACGGAGATCGGGCAGACGGCGGTCAGCGGGATCGACGGGAGGGCGCCTCGCCCGAGGAGGTACTGCCGGAACGCTCCGCCCGCGACGCAGATGACGACGTCGTTGACGGTGCAACCGACGAGGTTCTTGACCTCCTTGATGTCGTCGAGAGAGATGCGCGCGAACGCGAGGTTCCGCCGCGCCGTGACGCTCTGGTTGAAATGCGTCGGCGGCGCCTGGAAGACGGTGACGCTGTCGGTGTGCTTCGGATCGTTCCGGAGACCGACGACGTGCTGCACCGCCTCGACCGAGCGCTTCGCCAGCGCGAGGAAGAGCGAAGGCTGCTTCACGCGCGACTTCATCGCGTGGGCGACGAGCTCGAGATCCGACGGGATGTCCTCGCCGCGCGCGATCGGCGGCGGCGACATCCGCGCCGGCGTCCGCTTCGCGTCGAGCAGGTGCATGAGCAGCGCGGCGCCCGACACGCCGTCCACGAAGGCGTGGTGGAACTTCAGGAGGATGGCGAACTTGCCGTTCTCGAGCCCCTCGATGACCCAGAGCTCCCAGAGGGGACGGGAGCGATCGAGCGGCGTGCTGTTGATGCGACCGACCATCGCGCCGAGCTCGACCAGCGTGCCGGGCTTCGGCAGCGCCACCTGACGAACGTGGTGGATGATGTCGAAGTCGGGATCCTCGACCCACAAGGGGTGGTGCAGCGAGAACGGCACCTGGACGAGGCGACGGCGGAAGGCGGGCTTCCGCATGACCTTGTCGTAGACCGCTTCCGACAACGATGCGAAGGAGTAGCCCCCCGGCATCTCGGACGGATCCAGGATGGTCGCGAACGCGACGTGCATCTGGACCTGCGGCGTCTCCATGTAGAGGAACGAGGCGTCGAGCCCCGACAGCCGTTCCATGCTCACCTCTCCGGCAACCGACGAACGGGATGAGCATGTCAAAAATCGGCGCTCCGCACTAGCGCCAATCCAGCCCTCAACCTGGGACGGCGTCGAGAACGACGCGCCGGAGGGCGAGCTTCCATTCGCCCTGCGACAGCATCCACTGGTCTTCGTAACAACCGGTCGCGAGCACGCGGGGGCGTCCCTCGGCGATCATGGTCACGATGAACGGGGCTCTCGTGCTCGCTCGCTCCGCCTCGAGCGAGCGGAACACCGGGCTCGTCGGCAGGTGACGCGTCTGACCGGCGTTGTGGCGGAGCTGCGCCTCGAAGACCTTGGCGATGCGCGACTTGCCCTTCATCCGCATCGTCTCGGCGCCGTCGGGGCCGACGAAGACGAGCTCGGCCTCCTCCGTGAAGACGGCGAGGTAGGCGGTGGGATCGCGATCGTCGACCGCGAACGAGTAGCGGATCATCTGCTCGGCGATCGCCTGGCGTGCGTCGATGCTCATGCTGCAGCTCTCCTCTTCACGCGTCCCACAGCCCAGCGCCGCGGAGCGCGCGTTCGGCGGCCTCGGGCGTCCGGAAGACCGCGATGAAGCGGTTCTTGTGGCAGAAGACCGAGCCCGGCACGCCCGTGGCCTCCGAGAGGGCCTCGTTCTCGAGACCGGCCCACGCGGCAGGCAGCGGCCGCTTCTGGCCGAAGCTCCCGGGCTCGGGCGGGATCGCGACGACGCGCACGTCGCTCTCCCCGGGGAAGACGACGAAATCCGTGGGATGGCTCGCGCCCCCGAGCGCGAAATAGGCTTCCTTCCACGAATGATGCCGATCGAGGAGGACGACGCGGCGGCCCATCTTCACGGCCTCGGCCATCGCTCCCTCGAGCGCCGCCTTCGCCTCCTCGGTCTTCCGCTCGGCGGCCACGAGGCCGCGGACGATCTCGACCACGAGCTCCACGGCGCGCTCGAAGAGGCGGTCGTGCTCGGCGAAGGTCTTCGCCTGGTCGCCGATCATACCGACGATCGAGGGCAGACAGGGACGCCCCCGCTCGGGCTTCGAACGTCCGGTGTCGACGGCGTCGACGTAGTCGACGAGCTCCTCGCGCAGACGACGCGCCAACGCGGGCGTGATGCGTCCTTCGCTCTCGAGGGCACCGAGGACCATGCCGGCCGAGCTCAGCTCGCCGCGGTAGTCCGCCTGGTGGTGGTCGAAGCGGCGGCGCGACGGGTCGTAGACGCTGCCGACGTCGACCACGACGTCCGCCTCGTCGAGCAGGCGGGGATCGCGCGTCCGGACGATGCGCGCACCGGGGTCGAGGAAGGTGCGGACGAGGGCGACGGCCGTGACGTCGTCCGCGTGGAATTGACCATTGTGTGTAGCGACGACGAGGGTCATGGCACGATGGAGGGCACGGCGACCATACTCCGAACCCCGCCGCGCGCCCACTCGGGCCGCCGGTTCCCGTCTGCCGTACGTCGAGGAACGCGCCCATGCCGATGCCGAAGAACGTCCCGATCATCGACACGATGCTCGGCATCCCCCGCGCGGATCAGAAGAGCGCCTACGACTTCCTGAAGCCGCTCTACCGGGACGGGGAGAGCAAGGACCACTTCGAGTTCCCCGTCGAATACATGTTCAAGGAATTCCCGAAGGTCGGAGAACAGGCGGACTACGTCGCCTACACGCTCGCGCTCATGGACCGCTTCGGCATCGAGAAGGCGCTGACGGGCGTGAGCTCGAAGGATCCGAATTCGCTGCGCGCCGTTCGCGAGCATCCGGATCGGTTCATCCCCGAGATCATGGTCGATCCGAACCAGGGCATGGACCAGGTGCGCGAGATGGAGCGACTCCACCGCGAGATCGGCCTCCGCGCCGTGAGCGCCTTCCCGTCGGGCACGCATCCGCAGGTGCCGATCGGCGACAAGCGCTACTACCCGATCTTCGCGAAGTGCGTGGAGCTCGGGCTCCCGATCTTCGTCTGCATCGGCGTGCCCGGCCCGCGCGTGCCGATGGAGCCACAGCACGCGATGCAGCTCGACGAGATCTGCTGGTTCTTCCCGGAGCTCAAGGTCGTCGTCCGCCACGGCGGCGAGCCGTGGGTCGACCTCATCGTGAAGCTCCTGCTCAAGTGGGAGAACCTCTACTACTCGACGAGCGCCTTCGCGCCCCGGTACTTCCCCAAGGCCATCGTCGACTTCGCGAACAAGCGGGGCGCCGACAAGGTCCTCTACGCGGGCTACTTCCCCGCGGGCCTCACGCTCGAGCGCAGCTTCTCCGAGCTGCCGAACGTGCCGTTCGAGGATCACGTCTGGCCGAAGTTCCTGCACGAGAACGCGCGACGCGTGCTCGGGCTCTGAACGCTGGGCGCAGGAGCGCGCCCTCAAGCCTCGATGCGGAGGTACTTGCGGCGCCCGTACCGGCCGCCGATCTTGGCGCCCACGTCGAGCAGCCACATCTGGAAGCCGTACTTCTTCCGGAGCGCCGCGTGCGCGGCGTCCTGCTCGGCGCCCGGATCGAGGATCGCGACGTTCGCATCGAACCACGCGCTCTTGATCTCCTTGCCGCTCACGTTGCACGCGGCGATCTTGGCGCGTGGGTTCCTCCGGAGGCGCTTGACCTTGAAGCTCGTCCCGTCGGTCACGACGTAGAGCTTCCCGTCGACCTCGGCGAACCAGACGGGCGTCTTCACCCCGCCTCCGTCCTTCTTGTAGGTCTCGAGGCTGATGTAGCTCTCGGCTCGGAGCGTGTCGGTGGCAGCGGTCACGTCGTCCTCCCTCGGTTTTCCCCGGCCTCTGCATACCCCGGAGCCGGGTCCGTCGGGAAGGTCGTTCCGCGCGGCCCGGGTGTTACGTCTCACGTTGAACCGAGGCCCGTCTCTTCCTAGCCTCCGCGCATGACCCTCCGCTTCTCGCACCGCGCCGACGACATCGCCCCCTTCCTCGCCATGGAAGTCATGGAGCGCGGCATGACGATGGCCCGCGCGGGCCACTCGATCGTGCAGATGGGCGTCGGCGAGCCGGACTTCGACGCGCCGCCCGAGGCCGTGGACGAGACGATCCGCGCCCTCCGCTCCGGTGAGACGCACTACACGGACAGCCGAGGTCTCTACACGCTGCGCGAGGCGATCGCGGACGACTGCGCGAAGCGACGCGGTGTTCGGCCCGATCCCGACCAGATCGTGGTGACGATGGGCACCTCGCCCGCGATCCTGACGGTGCTCGGCCTCCTCGTCGGCCCCGGCGACGAGGTCATCATGCCGACGCCCCACTACCCCTGCTATCCGAACATGGTCGCCACCTTCGGCGGTCGTTCGGTGCTGGTACCGACCTCGAACGCCGACGGCTTCGTGATCGACGTCGCCAGGATCCGGGCGGCGATCACGCCGAGGACGAAGGCGATCCTCTTCGCCTCGCCCGCGAATCCGACCGGCGCCGTGCAGCCCCCCGAGGTCGTGCGCGAGCTCGCGTCGCTCGGCATCCCCCTGCTCTCCGACGAGATCTACGACGGGCTGCTCTACGACGGCTCGGTCGCCACCTCGCCCTTCGGGCTCTCGGACGAGGTCTTCGTCCTCGACGGATTCTCGAAGCGCTACGCCATGACGGGGTTCCGGCTCGGCTACGTGATCGCACCGAAGGCCGCGATGCGTCCTCTCGTCAGCATGCAGCAGAGCTACTTCATCTCGGCGACGCACTTCGTCCAGGAGGCCGGCATCGCCGCGCTCCGGGACGGCGCCCCGCATCTCGAGCGGATGCGCGCCCTCTACGAGCGGCGTCGGGACCTTCTCGTCGCGGGCCTCCGCCGGCTCGGGCTCGGTCTGCCCGTGGCTCCGAAGGGCGCGTTCTACGTGCTCGCGGACGCGCGCCGATTCGGGGACGTCTCGCTCGATCTCGCGTTCCGTATCCTGGAGGAGGCGAAGGTGGCCGTCGGTCCGGGCCGCGACTTCGGCGAGATCGCCGAGGGCTATCTCCGCTTCAGCTTCGCGACCTCCGAGGAGAACATCGCCGAGGGCCTGCGTCGCCTCGAGCCGGTCCTCGCCGGTCTCGCGCGGTCCTGAGCCGCGCCTCGTGCGGGGCGCCTGAACGGAGAACGCCGCCGTCCCGGGGAGGGAGGGCGGCGTTCACGCGCGCGCTGGCGATCAGCCGTGGAGGAGCGGCGCGATCAGGAGCGACACGACGCCCATGACCTTGATGAGGATCGCGACGCCGGGACCCGAGGTGTCCTTGAAGGGGTCGCCGACGGTGTCGCCGACGACGGCCGCCTTGTGCGCGTCGGAGCCCTTCTTGTGGCCCTCGAGGCCGCCCTTCTCGATGTACTTCTTGGCGTTGTCCCAGGCGCCGCCGGCGTTCGCCATGAGCAGCGAGAGGGTGGCGCCGACCGCGAGCGCGCCCGCGAGGGCACCGGCGAGGACCTTGGCGCCGAGGAGGAAGCCGATCAGGACCGGCGCGAGGATGGCGACCATGCCCGGAAGGACCATCTCCTTGATGGCGGCGGTGGTCGCGATGTCGACGATGTGCGCCGGCTCGGGCTCCGCGCCTTCCTTGCCCTCGAGGAGGCCCGGGATCTCGCGGAACTGGCGGCGGATCTCCTCGACGATGGCGCTCGCGGCGTGGCCGACGGCCGTCATCGTGAAGGCGCCGACGAGGCAGGGGAGGATCGCGCCGAGCATGAGGCCGAGGAGCACGTGCGCGTCCGCGAGGCGCAGGTCGCTGACGTGGGCCTCCGCCGTGAACGCCGCGAAGAGCGCGACGACGGTGAGCACGGCCGAGCCGATGGCGAAGCCCTTGCCGACGGCCGCGGTGGTGTTGCCGACCGCGTCGAGCTCGTCGGTGATCGCACGGACGTCGGGGCCGAGGCCGCTCATCTCGGAGATGCCGCCCGCGTTGTCGGCGATCGGACCGTAGGTGTCGACCGTCATGACGATGGCGGTGCCGGCGAGCATGCCGACGGCCGCGAGCGCGATGCCGTAGAGGTCGAGGTAGTAGTTCGAGACCCAGCCGACGGCGACGAGCGTGAGCATCGGGATGGCGACGCTGTCGAGGCCGATGGCGATGCCGCGGATGACGTTCGTTCCCGGGCCCGTGAGCGAGGCCTGGGCGATCGAGCGGATCGGGCCGGCCGAGGTGTAGTAGTCGGTGACGAGGCCGATGACGGCGCCGCCGAGGGCGCCCGCGCCGAGCGTGATGACGGCGCCGTTCGAGATCCCGAGGCCGGGGAGGACGGCCAGCGCAGCGCCCGTCACGAGGAACGGCGGGAGGATGAGCGCGAGGCGGAGGACCTTCGCCGGCGGCATCTTGTTCAGCGTGCGGGTGATGAAGATGCCGACGATCGAGACCGCGAGGCCGATCGTCGAGAGGAGGACCGGGAGGCCGACGGCGACCATGCGCACGGCGGCGTCGTCCTCGAGGGTCGGAGCGAGCTTCTCGCGGATCGTCTCGACCGGCATGGCGAGACCGAGCGCGGCCGCCGAGACCATCGCGGCGATGTACGACTCGTAGATGTCGGCGCCCATGCCGGCCGTGTCGCCGACGTTGTCACCGACGTTGTCGGCGATGACGCCCGGGTTGCGCGGGTCGTCCTCGGGGATGTTCGCCTCGACCTTGCCGACGATGTCGGCGCCGACGTCCGCCGCCTTCGTGTAGATGCCGCCGCCGATGCGCGCGAAGAGCGCGATCGACGAGGCGCCGACGGCGAAGCTGTGCAGGACGGTCGCGAGCGTGTGCATCGCCTCGGAGTCCGAGAAGACCGGGGCCTGCGCGTAGACCATGTAGAAGGCACCGATGCCGATGAGGCCGAGGCCCGCGACGCAGAGGCCCATGACGGCGCCACCGTCGAGCGCCATCACGAGCGCCTCGGGCTTGCCGTGGGCGCGAGCGGCCTCGGTGGTGCGCACGTTCGCGAACGTCGCGGTCTTCATGCCGATGAAGCCGGCGAGCAGCGAGAGCGAGGCGCCCGAGAGGAAGCCGATGGGCGCCAGCGCGCCGTAGTGGCGGAAGAGCAGGAAGAGCGCCACCGAGACGACGACGGAGTAGATGGCGAGCACCTTGTACTCGCGGAACAGGAAGGCCATCGCACCCTCGCGGATGTAGCGAGCGATGCGGGCCATGGCTGCGTTGCCCTCGGGGGCGGCCTTCACCTTGAAGAAAAGGCCCAACGCGACGACGAGCGCGACGACGCCCATCCCGATGGCATACAGGGGTAGCTGTTCCACGTGTGAGAGCTCCTCGTTGACCGAAATTCGGTGGAAAGTCGGGGCGCTCTTTCCCCCGATTCGCCGTCCCGGTCAAGTCGAGCGGCGCCCGAGGGGGAAACACGTCGGAAATCGCGGGAAATGTGGGAGGGTAGGCGCTCCCGCCGAAGCACCCGATCTGAAACACGTTTCATCCCCCGCGGCGCCCGAGGGCTGTTCGGGGGACGAACGACTGCCTACCCTCCCCCCATGCTCGACCT
The DNA here is from genome assembly GCA_046351215.1 of Polyangiales bacterium. GTDB lineage: Bacteria > Myxococcota_A > Polyangia > Polyangiales > Houyiibacteriaceae > JAXLYX01. The sequence continues at coordinate 55,560 of JAXLYX010000005.1, forward strand.
CCGCGATCCCGGCTTGCTGAACACGGACGCCTTCCTCGGCGGGACCTTCGTGCCCGCCGACGACGGCCGGAGGACGCCCGTCGTCGACCCGGCGACCGGCCAGCTCCTCGGCGAGGTGCCTCGGCTCGGAGCCGCGGAGACGCTCCGCGCGATCGAGACGGCGGAGAGGGCGCTCCCGTCGTGGCGTCGGCTCCCGGCGCCCGAGCGCGGCAAGGTGCTCGCCCGGCTCGCGACGCTGGTCGAGCGGCACCGCGAGGATCTCGCGCTGCTCCTGACGAGCGAGCAGGGCAAGCCGCTCGCCGAGGCGCGGGGCGAGATCGACTACGCGAACTCGTTCACCTGGTTCTACGCGGAGGAGAGCAAGCGCCTCTACGGCGACCTCGTCCCGGCCGCGCGCACCGATCAGAAGCTCCTCGTGCAGCCGGAGCCGATCGGCGTGTGCGCCGCGATCACGCCCTGGAACTTCCCGCAGGCGATGGTCACGCGGAAGCTCGCGCCCGCGCTCGCGGCGGGCAACGCGGTGATCCTCAAGCCCGCCGAGGCCACGCCCCTCTCCGCGCTCGCGCTCGCGAAGCTCGCGAAGGACGCGGGCGTGCCGGACGGCATCCTCTCCGTGCTCACCGGCGCCCGAGAGGATGCGGAGCGGATCGGCGGGACCCTGCTCCGCGATGCGCGCGTGCGGAAGATCAGCTTCACGGGCTCGACGGCGGTCGGGAAGCAGCTCTACGCCGGCTGCGCCGGCACGGTGAAGCGACTCTCGCTCGAGCTCGGCGGCAACGCTCCCTTCGTCGTCTTCGACGACGCCGACCTCGATGCGGCCGTCGACGGCCTCCTCGTCGCGAAGTTCCGCAACGCCGGCCAGACCTGCGTGGCGGCCAACCGGATCCTCGTGCAGCGCTCGGTCTTCGACGCCTTCGTCGCGAGGCTCGAGGACCGCATCCGCGGGCTCGTGGTCGGACCGGGAACCGCGCCGAACGTCCAGATCGGGCCCTTGATCGACGGCCGGGGCCTCGCGAAGGTGGAAGCCCACGTGGCGGACGCGCTCGCGCGCGGCGGCGAGGTGGTCACGGGCGGCAAGCGACATGCGCTCGGCCGCACCTTCTTCGAGCCCACGCTCCTCGTGGGCGTGACGGCGGACTCGGCGATGAGCTGCGAGGAGACGTTCGGCCCGGTGGCGGGTCTGTGCCGATTCGACACCGAGGAGGAGGCCGTGCGCCTCGCGAACGACACGCCCTACGGGCTCGCCGCGTACTTCTTCGCGCGCGACGTCGGCCGCATCCATCGCGTCGCGGATGCGCTGGAGTCCGGCATGGTCGGGGTCAACACCGGCCTCGTCTCGAACGCCTCGGCGCCCTTCGGAGGCGTCAAGGAGAGTGGCCTCGGTCGCGAGGGCAGCCACTACGGCATCGACGAATGGGTCGAACGCAAATACGTCTGCCTCGGCGGGCTCGGCTGACCCGGGAAGCCACCGCCGCGCGCTCCTAGAGGCCCCAGGAGAGCTGGAAGACGTCGAGCTGGAAGACGACGTCCCAGGTGCCTCGGATCAGGAGGCGGAAGCCCGCGCCGTAGCTGAAGCGACCGCGACGCGCGCCGCCCATCATGTGCAATCCGACGGGGTGGAAATCAGCCTCGGCCTGGCGGAGCGAGCTCGAGCCCGAGAGAGGCGACTGCAGCTTGCCGAACCGGATGCCGACGGCCGGCATCCACGCGATTCCGAGGTAGCCGTGGCGACGTGCTCCCACGCCCGCTCGGACCATCAAGCCGAGATCGGCGGCGAAGAGGAAGTACGAGCTCAGGTCGTATTGCGCCGAGACGGCGTCCCCGAAGCCGATCGTCCATTGGAAGCTTCCGCCGAGGAGGAGCTGATGGCTCGGCAGGCTGGGCCTTCGATGCCAGCCTCCGAGGAGCGCGCCTCCCGCGATCCCGAGACCGAGGCCATAGTCGGCCGCAGGAGGCCCTCGGAGCGCGAAGTGGACGCCCGCCTGGAGATAGCCGTTCCGGAGCCGCGGCTCGGGAGCACGCGCTTCCACGGCCGCCTCGTCGTCGGCGGCGGCCTCGTCGGGGAAGAGGCTCGGGTCGAGCGCATTGCTCGGCATCCCGTCGATCGGCGCGACCTCGGGCCCCTCCGCGACCGCGGCGGCGGCGCCCGCCGAGGCGGAGGCCGTCGGCACGACCTCGCCCTCGGGCGTCGGTTCGTCGGCCCACGCCACGGACGTCATGCCCGACGCGACGAGCGCGAGCAGCAGCGGGAGGGCGAGGGAGCGGGGGCGGGACATGCTCGGGAAGCCGCGCGGCCTCCACGGCCGTGCAGCGTACCGAGCATGCCACGAGTCCCGGGCCCTCCGCTAAGGTCGCGACGTCTTCGCGGCCGCCTCGGCCGAGGCCCGGGACATCCCCTCGAAGAGCATGCGGAGCGTGGTCGCGGCGATCGTCTCGATCGCGGGGCGATCGGAGAGGGGGATGCCCAGCTGGCCGTCGAGGAGGAGGCTCGAGAGGCCGTGCACCGTGGACCACGCGACGTGGGCGAGCGGACGGCTGTCCCCCTCGCGCACGAGCCCGCGTGCCTGCGCCGCCGTGACGGCGCCCAGCATGACGCCATAGCAGCGATCTCCGGCAGCCCAGAGCGCGGGATGGCGCCGCCGGGCGTCGACGGTCCCGGCGAGGCCGCTGAGCACGGGACCGAAGACGACCCGGAAGCGAGAAGGCCGCGTGACGGCGTACTCCACGTAGCCGTGCCCCGAGGCGAGCAACGACTCGACCGAGCCTTCCTCGAACGGAGCCATGCGCGCGCGCATCGTGGCCGTGAGCTCGTCGAACGAGACCTCGGCCACGGCCGCGACGAGGGCGTCCTTGTCCTCGAAATGCCGGTAGGGGGCCGCGTGGCTCACACCCGCGCGACGAGCGACCTCGCGCAACGAGAGGGCCTCGACCCCCTGCTCGTCGAGGAGCGCGAGGGCGGCGTCGAGCAGGGCCTTCCGGAGGTTGCCGTGGTGGTAGGGACGCTCCGCGCCCTTCCCCTCGCCCTCGTCGCCCTGCGCTCGTCGCGGTCCACCGGCCATCGGAACGACTCCACCGCCCGCGCCCGGCGGGACCTCAGAGAGGCGACTTCTTGGGCTCGCCCGGACGCCGAGGATACTTCGGCGGCGTGCGCGCGTGCTTCCGAAGCACGACGATGGTGCCCGTCTCGGTGCGCGTCGTCGACGCCACGTCGGTCTCGAGGATCGCGAGGGCCTTCGCGGCCGCTGCGAGCTCTTCGGCGTACCTCTCGCCCTTGATCGCGAGCAGATGGCCGCCGACGCGCAGGAAGGGGATGGCGAGCTCCAGCAGGACGGGCATCGGTGCGACGGCGCGTGCCAGGACGACGTCGTAGGCCTCGCGATGCGGGCTCCCGCGCGCGGCGAGCGCCTCGGCGCGATCGGCCAGGGCCGTCACGTTCGAGAGCCCGAGCTCCCGCGCCACGTCGGCGAGGAAGGCGACCTTCTTCGCGCGCGCGTCGACCAGCGTGAACCCCACCTCGGGAAAGGCGATCGCGAGCGGGATGCCCGGGAGCCCTCCTCCCGACCCGAGATCGAGCACGCGCCCCGGCGCGAGCGGCCGGAGGTGCGGGGCGAGGCTCAGGCTGTCCGCGAGGTGCTTCGTCCACGCGATATCGGCGTCGCGCACCGCCGTGAGGTTCAGGTCCTCGTTGGTCGCGAGGAGACGGCCCAGGTATCCGCCGAGCGCCGCGAGCGTGCGCTCGTCCGCGGCCACGCCGTGGCGCGCGAGCGACTCGAGGAACTCGGCCGGCGGGGAGACGCGGCTCATCGCGGCGGGAAGCGGCGCTCGAGCTTGCGGATGCCTCCGCGGAGCACGAAACCGAAGACCCGGAGCCCGAGGTAGTGGAGCACGGTCGACTTGCTCGGCACGCCGTAGGAGAGCCACGTGATCACCGTGTCGCCGCTCGGATGCGGCTCGAAGGTGATCACGGAGAGGTGGCTCTTGAACATGCCGAAGAGGTCGCGATCGCGCGCCTGGTAGCAGTAGAGGAAGGGCGGCTCGAAGGCGACGACCGTCTCCTCCGTGGGCTTCGGCGTCCCGGCCCAGATCTTCCGCACCGAGCCGACGCCTCCCGGCTGCTCGGCGCGCGTGTCGTCGGGGATCGCGTTCGTGCACATCGGCAGCCATTCCGGCAGCCGCTTCGCGTCCGTGACGTAAGCGAAGGCCTCGGCCTGCGGGAGACCGATCCGGCCCTGCGCCTCGACCGAGAGGGGCGAGGAGGTCATCTGGGCGCCGACCTCGCGCGCCCGAGCTCCGAAGACGATGGACATGCGGCGCTCCTCAGTAGTGCCAGGGGAACTTGGAGAAGTCCTTCGGACGCTTCTCGAGGAAGGAATCGCGCCCCTCCTTGGCCTCGTCCGTCCCGTACGCGAGCCGCGTGGCCTCGCCCGCGAAGAGCTGCTGACCGACGAGCCCGTCGTCCGGCAGGTTGAAGCCGTACTTCAGCATCCGCATCGCCGTCGGGCTCTTGGAGTTGATGATCCGTCCCCACTCGAGCGCGACGTCCTCGAGCTCGGCATGCGGCACGACCTTGTTGACCATGCCCATCTGGAAGGCGTCTTCGGCGCTGTAGTCGAGCCCGAGGAAGAAGATCTCCCGCGCGCGCTTCTGACCGACCATCCGCGCGAGGTACGCCGAGCCATAGCCCGAGTCGAAGCTCGCGACGTCCGGATCCGTCTGCTTGAACTTCGCGTGCTCCTGGCTCGCGAGCGTGAGATCGCAGACCACGTGGAGGCTGTGGCCACCGCCCGCCGCCCATCCGTTCACGACCGCGATCACGACCTTCGGCATGAAGCGGATGAGACGCTGGACCTCGAGGATGTGGAGACGACCGAGGCGCGCGGCGTCGACCTCGCCCTCGTCGCCCTCGTACTTGTAGCCGTCCTTGCCGCGGATGCGCTGGTCGCCGCCGGAGCAGAACGCCCAGCCGCCATCCTTCGGCGAAGGGCCGTTCCCGGTGATGAGCACGCAACCCACGTCGCTCCACATCCGGGCGTGATCGAGCGCCCGGTAGAGCTCGTCGACCGTCCTCGGCCGGAACGCGTTCCGCACCTCGGGGCGGTGGAACGCGATGCGCACCGTGCCGTGCTCGACGGACCGGTGGTACGTGATGTCCTCGAAATCGAAGCCCTCGACGGGCTTCCAGCGCTTCGCATCGAACGTCGCCGAGACCATGGGTCCTCCTCGGGGCCGGACCCTACCACCTCGGGGCCGCTCCGTCCCGTCGTCGCCGGCGTTCGCGCCCTCGGCTCGCCGGGCCCGCGCCGGGGTGCCCGGAGGGGATGCACCGCGCGACGTCCCGTGCCACGCCCACGGCATGGCCCGCGCCCCCGTCCTCTTCCTCGACCACGGCTCGCCCATGGAGGCGTTCGCACGGAACGACTACACGGAGACCCTCGGCCGCGTCGGCGAGACGCTCGCGTCGACGACCGCCGTCGTCGTGGTCTCGGCGCACTTCGAGAGCCGTGGGCCGATCCGCGTCACGAGCCATCCCTCGCCTCCGACGATCCACGACTTCGGCGGGTTCCCGCGGGCCCTCTACGAGGTCTCCTACGGCTGCCCGGGCTCGCCTGCCCTCGCCGAGCGGATCGTGGAGCGCCTGTGCGCGCACGGCCTCGACGCGGCCCTCGACCCGACGCGCGGCCTCGACCACGGCGTCTGGGTCCCGCTGCTCCATCTCTTCCCCGGAGCGACCCACCCCGTGCTCCAGGTCTCCCTCCCGGTGCCGCGCACGACGCGGCTCGTCGAGGAGCTCGGACGCGCGCTCGCACCGCTCCGCGACGACGGCGTCGTCCTCGTCGGAAGCGGGGGCATCGTCCACAACATCCCGCTCTTCCTCTCGGGGCGCGCGGCGGCCGCCATGCCGAGGCTCGTCGCCTTCGATCGCGCGATCCGCCGACTCGTCGAGGCGGGCGACGCGAAAGGCCTGCACGAGTACGCCTCCCTTCCGGACGCCGCCCTGTCCGTCCCGACCGACGAGCATCTCGATCCGCTCTTCTTCGCGTTCGGCGCCTCGTCGGGACGTCCGGGGCGCTACCTGCGCGACGCGAAGCCGGAGGGGCTCGCGCTGAACGTCCTCCGATGGGACGACTGACGCTATCCTGCGCCGCGATGGTCCGCCCGAACGTCCTCGTCGTCTCCCTGCTCCTCCTGGCGGCCGCGCCTGCCCGAGCGCAGACCGCGCAAGGTCGCGAGCGCCCTCCCGCGCGCGACCTCGGAACCTTCGCGTTCGGGACGCCCTGGGCCGACGCGGCGCTGCTCGCGGCCGGCCTCTCCATGGCCGCGATCGGGACCTACGCGCTCGAGCCTCCGTCGACGGCACGCGCCCCGCTCGTCGGCCCCCCCCACGTCCCCGCGAACGACTCGGCGGGGAACACCTCCAACGCCATCGTCGCCCTCTCCCTCGGTGGCACGCTCGCCCTCTCGCTCGTGGTCGACCACCAGGACGGCCGTCGCGGCGTCGACATGCTGCGCGCTCCGCTCGTGCTCGGAGAGGCCGCCCTCGTGACGATGGGCGTGGTCTCGCTCCTCAAGAACACGCTCGGCGAATGCCGACCGCGCGCGTGGGACGAAGCCTCCCACGCCTGCGTGGGCACCGATCCGGGCCACCCCACCGAGGACGATCGACGCTCGTGGCCCTCGGGCCACACGGCGCCCGCGTTCGCGATGGTGGGCGCCACGCTCGCGCTCGCGATCCTGCCGACCGGGGGACGTCCTCGCTACCTGCCCGTCCTCGCGCTCGCGACCGTGCTCGCCGGCGCGACGATGTCCCTCCGCGTCGTCGCCGGGGCCCACGACTGGGCCGACACGACGAGCGGCGCGGCGATCGGCCTCGGCCTCGGCTTCGCGAGCGCGGCCACGCACCTCGTGCGCACCGGGGGGCCGAGCGTGTCGCTCTCCGCCGATGGCAGGCGCGCGCTCGTCGTCCTCCGCGGGCGCTTCTAGGCCTTGCGCTCCTGCTCGAGCCGGGCGAGCCGCCTCAGGACCTCGGCGTTCATGTGATCGAGCTTCTGGTGCAGGTGCGCGATCTCGAGCTCGGCCTTGAGGTTCACCTGGTACTCGATGTCGTTTCGCACCCGGTCGCGCGAGACCTGGCGGTTCTGGCTGAGCAGGACGAAGACCGAGAGGATGATCGCCTCGAGCGAGACGACCATCGTCAGCAGGCCGAACGGGAACGGATCGAAGCCACCGATCGGCATCCGCGCGATCGGCGGCACGTTGAGGAGGATCCACACCGCGAACGCGACGATGTGGAGGAAGAGGAAGGGCATGGAGCCGCTGAAGTCCGCGATCCAGTCGGACGCCTTCTCGACGAAGCTCCGATGGTCCTCGGTCTCCTCGTTGATGTCGCGAGACGCCGTGTGACGCAGGAGGCGCGAGGTCTCGCGGAGCCGGCGCCCGGTCGCGGCGAGGAGATCCATCGCGGCGCCGGGGCGCATGCGGATGAACTCGTCGAGGTCCCCACGATCGACGACGATCGCCTCGAGATCCTTCGTGACGAGGGCCGACGAATTTCGCGCGCCCCCGTCGAGGAGGGAGATCTCGCCGAAGAAATCACCGGCCGTCGCCGTCTCGAGGACGATCTTGTTGCCGGTGTCGTTGCGGATGTAGAGCTCGACCTCGCCCTGCTGCACGACGAACATCGAGTCGCCGGGATCGCCGAGGTGGAAGAGGTAGCCGCCGGCTTCGACGCGGATCGTGTCGAGCCGGTCGGCGAGCACCGCCCGCTCCTGATCGTCGAGGAGGGCGAAGAACGGAACCTGGGAGAGGATGTCGGAATCGGTGGCCATGGTGCGAACCCGGGGCCCGAACGCGCCCGGAGGCTACACCGGACGCCGCCTCGCGTCCTCCCCCCTCAGCGACGATTCTCGAGGCCGTCGTAGAGGGCCTCGAACTGGTTCGTGAGCTTGTGACCGGGGGCGTACGTGATGAGCGGGTCGCGGGCCTGGTGCGACTCGCGCATCTTCACGGACTGTCCGAGCGTCCACGGAAGGACGGGCAGCCCCTCCCTCACGAGGTCGTCCATCATCTGCTTCGGCAGCTTCGCGCTCGGGGTGAATTGGTTCACCACGATGCCCTCGAGCGAGAGCCCCGCGTTGTGGTCCTCGCGGATCTCGGCCACCGCACCGAGCACCGAGTAGAGGGCCTGCCGCGCGAATTCGTCGCAGTCGAAGGGGATGAGGCAGCGGTCGGCGGCGATGAGGGCCGCTCGCGTGTAGAAGTTCAACGCGGGCGCGGTGTCGATGTAGATGCGGTCGAAGTAGCGGTCGAGCTCCTTGAGCGCGTCGCGCAGCTTGTAGATCTTCTGCCGCCCCTCGAGCCTCGGGACGAGGGCGTCGAGCCCCGGCCCCGCGGGGATCACGGAGAGGTTCGGGAACCGGCTCCGGTGGACGTAGTCCATGGGGCCCTTCTTCGAGAGGAAGTTCAGGGCGAGCGTCTGCTCGAAGAAGTCCTCGATCGTCGGAGAGAGCTCGGACGGCTTGCGCTGCAGGAGGTACTCGGTGGCGTTCGCCTGCGGATCGAGGTCGACGACGAGCGTCCGATAGCCGCGATTCGCCGCGATCGCGGCCAGGTTGCAGGCGATGCTGGACTTGCCGACGCCGCCCTTCTGCGTGAAGACCACCCTGCGCACGCTCCACCTCCCTCGGGGGCGGTGTACCACAAAGGGCGCATTCGTCACCGGCCCGGCCTCAGCGCGTCGCCACCCCGACCGGGCAGCTGACGCCGGTCCCGCCGAGCCCGCAGTAGCCCATCGGGTTCTTGCCGAGGTACTGCTGATGGTAGTCCTCGGCGAAGTAGAACGGCCCTGCCTCCGCGATCTCCGTCGTGATGGGACCGAAGCCGGCCGCCGCGAGGCGCTCCTCGTACGCGCCGCGGATCCGGATCGCGAGGGCGTGCTGCGCGGAGCCGTACGTGAAGATCGCCGAGCGGTACTGCGTCCCCACGTCGTTGCCCTGGCGCATGCCCTGCGTCGGATCGTGGCTCTCGAAGAACGTGCGGAGGAGCGCCTCGTAGCCGATTCGTGCCGGATCGAAGATCACGCGCACGACCTCGGTATGGCCCGTCCGCCCCGAGCAGACCTCCTCGTAGGTCGGATTCGGCGTGTAGCCGCCGGCATAGCCGACCGCGGTCGAATGCACGCCCTCGAGCTGCCAGAACTTCCGTTCCGCGCCCCAGAAGCATCCGAGCCCGAAGACGGCGCGCTCGAAGCCCTCGAACGGCCCCTCGAGCGGCGTTCCGAGCACGAAGTGGACCTCGGGGACGGGGATCGCGACGTCACGGCCCCGAAGGGCCTCGGTCGGGCTCGGCATGCGCAGCTTCTTCGAATCGACGAACCACATGGACGGACCTCGCTCCTTCCTTCGGACGTCGTACGCCGAGGCGCAAGGGGTGTTACGCCGGAGGGCCCCCGAGGGCGTCGAGTGCCGCGCGGCTCCCCTCCACGGCGGCGAGGAGCGAGTCCGGACGCAGGGGCTTCTTCAGCGTCGGGACGGCGCGCGCGGCGAGCTCTTCCCGCACCCGGGGCTCCTCGTGCGAAGCCGTCACGACGAAGGTGCTCTGGGCGAGCCCGGGGCGATTCGCACCGATCCAATCGAGGACGCCGAAGCCGTCCACCTCGGGGAGAGCGATCTCGGTCAGCACGACGTCGACGTGGGCCCCCGAGACGAGGAGGTCGATCGCCTCGCGCCCGTCACGGGCGAGCATCATGCGGTAGCGGGCGCCGAGGAAACGGCTCATGGCGCGCAGGACGCGCTCGTCCTCGTCGACGACCAGGACGACGAGAGGAGTCGCCTTGGCGACGATCGTGCCTCGCGGCGCGCTCTTCAGGTAGGCCTCGCGGACGACGTCCTGGGCCGGCACGGGGACGAGGCAGACGAAGTTCGCCCCCTCCCCCACGACCGAATCGACGAGCAGGTCGCCCCCGAGCTTGCGCAGGATGGCGCGCGAGATCGAGAGCCCGAGCCCCGAGCCGAGCTCCTTGGGCTTGGTGGTGAAGAAGGGGTCGAAGATCCGCTCGAGCGTCTCGCTCGCGATGCCCGGCCCCGTGTCGGAGATCGAGATGGCGACGAATCGGTCGTCGGCGCGCGCGCGGATGCGGACGCGGTGGATGGGTCGCTCGACCTCGCGGATCGCGTGCGCGGCATTCACGAGGAGGTTCGTGACGACCTGCGTGAGGCGGCTCCGCGGGACGACGAGGGGAGGAAGGTCGTCGGGGAAGTCGCGCTCGATCACGCCGTTGCGCGTGACCTCCCGGCCGACGAGCCGCACGCATTGGTCCACGACGTCGGCGACGTCGACGATCGTGGGCCGCTCGTCCGAGTCGCTGCGCGCGTAGACCCGGAGGTCGGCGACGATGTCGGCGATGTGCGCCGTCGCCGTCGACATGTCCTCGAGGAGGCGATCGGCGTCGAGCGCCTTGCGGCCACGACGGATCGAGGCGGCGAGACGCTCGACCTCGTCGGCTGCCATGGGTGCCTTTCGCAGGGCCGCCGCATCGAGCGCGAGACCGACGTCGAAGAGCGGTCCGAGAGCGCGCTTCGCGGCCTCGATCGAGAGACTGATGGCCGAGAGGGGGTTGTTGATCTCGTGCCCGATCCCGGCCACGAGCGTGCCGAGCGCAGCGAGCTTGTCCGCCTGGGCGGCGCTCTCGGTCACCCGATCGTGGTCTCGGCGATGACGCACTCGCACGTCGAGCCGCTCGAGGAAGGCGAGCAGCCTGTCGGCGTCGAGCCGCTCCAGGACCTCGACCTCGTCGGCGCCACCGGCGAGCGCATCGAGCACCGCCCCCCGCGATCCGACGAGGAAGCCGATCGGTGCCGAGCCGAGCTCCTCGCGCGCGGCCATCGCGGCCGAGAGCCCCTGTCCCGCCGCCTTGTGCACGACCACGTCGCACGGAGCGGCCTCGCCGAGGGATTCGACGATCGCGACCACTCGGGGGACGAGCGCCTCGTCCTGCACGAACAGGTGGACGGCCTCTCGGGACGACATCGGCAGCAGGGCCTCCGTCCCCAGGGTAGCCGTCCTTCCGGGCCCGGGTCAGCCCCGGTTCGCCCCGGTTCCCTTCCGGCTCGGGGCCCGGGCGGTCCGGGCCCCGGGGGCGAGGGCCCTCCGTCCGGCCTTCGCCGCCTCGTCGGCGAACCCGGCGACGTCCCGGGCGAGGGTTCGAGCGGGCTCGGGGAGGAGCTCGTCCATCCGACTCGCGAGCCGGCGCGTGGGATCGTTCGCCTGGAGCTCGAGGAGCTCCGCGATCGCATGCTCCACCGCCGCCTTCGTCCGATCGCGTACCTCGCGGGCGTTCGCCTCCGACGCCTCCCCGCGGAAGCGATCGACCCGGATCGGCGGCTCGAACTGGTAGTAGAAGCGCTCCGGCCGCGGGATCGGCGTCGGACCCACGCCCTTCACGAGGGGCACGAGCGCGTCCTGCCGGAGGTCGAGCTTCGTGACGACCTTCCCGAGCGGGCTCGCGAGCAGGTCGTCGCCGTCGACGAGGATGTCGAACATCTCCTCGCCGCCGACGGTGGCGTACGGCACGACGGTGCAGCCGTTCTCGATGGCCATCTTCGCGAAGCCGAGACGGTTGCCCCAGAGCAGCTTGTACTTCTCGCCCCGGCGCTTCGCGACCTCGCGGGCGCCGCCCGGGAAGACGAGGACGCACTCGCCGTGCTGCATGAGCGCGCGGCAATTCTCCCGCGTTCCGTCGACGACCCCGAACCGCGTGAGCACCTCGCCCCAGACGGGCACCTTGAAGTGGAGGTGATCGCCCAGAGGCCGCAGGAAGATCCCCTTCTCGCGCAGGAGGTGATCGAAGAGCACCACCGCGTCGAGCCCGCTGTAGACGACGTGGTTCCCGACGAAGAGCAGCGGCCGATCGTCGGGGATGTGCTCGAGGCCGCGGAAGACCGGCGAGACCAGCTTCCGCGGCACCTTCACCGCCGCGTGGAACCGACGGAGGAGAGCCGCCCCCGGCCGCTCGAACGAGACTGCGTTCGACGAGGGTTTCGTCATGGCGCCAGGCTCAGAGCGCGGCCTTGATGAGCTTCAGCTTCGTCTCGGAGAAGGGCGGATAGGTGATCGTGGGCTCGAGGAAGGTCGGCTTGTGGAGCACGGCCTTGTGGTGGGTGAAGACCTCGAACGTCCGACGGCCGTGGTAGGCGCCCATGCCGCTCTCGCCGACTCCGCCGAAGGGCAGGTCGGGCACCATGAAGTGCAGCACGACGTGGTTCACGCAGACCCCGCCCGAGCTCGTGCGCTCGAGGAAGGCGTCCGAGACCGAGCCGTCGCCCGTGAAGCAGTAGAGCGCGAGGGGCTTCGGGCGAGCGTTGACGAAGCGGATCGCCTCTTCGTGGCCCTTCACCTTCAGCACCGGCAGGATGGGCCCGAAGATCTCGTCCTGCATGACCGGCGAGTCGGCCGCGACTCCCTTGAGGATGGTCGGCGCGAGGTAGCGCTCCGACGGGTCGAGCTGGCCACCGCACACGGTCTCGCCGCTCCCGAGCAGCTTCTCGAGCCGCGCGAGGTGGCGCGTGTTCACGATGCGCGCGTAGTCCGGCGACTTCTTCGGATCGGCACCGTAGAACTCGGTCACCTTGTTCCGCAGCTTCTCGACGAGGGCGTCGTGGATGCGCTCGTGGGCGAGGACGTAGTCGGGCGCGATGCACGTCTGGCCGCAGTTCCACCACTTGCCGCTCGAGATGCGCTTCGCCGCCACGTCGAGATCCGCGGAGGCGTCGACGTAGGTGGGGCTCTTGCCGCCGAGCTCGAGCGTGACGGGCGTGAGGTTCTTCGCGGCCGCCGCCATGACGATGCGGCCGACGACGCCGTTGCCGGTGTAGAAGATGTGATCGAAGCACTGGTCGAGCACGGCCGTCGTCTCCTGCACCCCGCCCTCGACGACCTTCACGGCCGAGGGGTCGAGGTAGCGAGGCAGCATCCTCGCCAGCAGGGACGAGGTCGCCGGCGCCACCTCGGAGGGCTTGAGCACGACGGCGTTGCCGGCGGCCAGCGCTCCGAGCATGGGGACCACCGCGAGCTGGAACGGGTAGTTCCAGGGGGCGATGACGAGCACCACACCGAGGGGGTCGCGGCGGATCTCGCTCCGGCCGGGCTGGATCGTCATCGGCGTCGGCACGCGCTCGGGCTTCATCCACTCGGCGACGTTCTTGAGGAGGAACTCGGCCTCGTGCTTCGTGGTCGCGAGCTCGGCCGCGAACGCCTCGAGCCGGGGCTTGCCGAGGTCCGCATGGAGCGCCGCGAGGATCTCGTCCTCGTGCTCGCGGATCAGACGGACCACGCCGGCGAGCTGCGCCTTGCGCCACTCCACCGGCCGCGTCCGCCCGGCGTCGAACGCGTCGCGGCATCCGCGCACGAGGGCCGGGATCTCGCTCAGGGCCGTCCTCGGCTCGGAACCGCTCGTGCTCGAAGCGCTCGCCGCCTGTACCGTCATGATGTCCCTCTCGTCTTTCCTGCCCGCACCCGGACCGCGGATGGTCGTATTGTTGTACCTGACCGCCCGGCCGGAAAGGGGGACGGAACGACGAAGGCCGCGTGTCCCGAGGGGGAACGCGGCCTCGTTTCACCCGCCCGGGTGAGGCTCACATCGAAGCGGAGGCGGGGGGCGGCACCACGATGACCGGGGGCGGCACTAGCACCGGCGGCACCTGCGAGCCGTTCTCGTCCGGCGTGCCGGGGTCGATCGACGTGGTCACGACGGTCGTGCCGGTCTCGTAGACGTCCTGGCCCGCGCACTGGACGGCCTCGCGCTCGAGCACGTCGAACTTGTCGCGGAGCACCACGAGGAGCGTGTACTCGTGCTCGCTCCGATCGGCGTCGCGGTCCTGGACCGCGTCTCGCAGCCCCTCGAGACGCTGCTCCGCCGACTCGACGCTGCCGTTCACCTGCACGGACTTCTCGCCGAGACAGGTGACGCGGATGATGTCGTGCGCCGTCCGGGCGTCGTCGACCATGTCGTCGATCCGATCGCCGAGGTGGCGACCGTCGCTGACGATCACCTCGCCCTCGTCGATCATCTCTTGCGGAGTCGAGGCCGCGCGTCGCTCGACGCTCGCCGAGCCGCCTTCGGCCGGCTCGGTCCCGGCGCCTTCCGTCTGCGCTCCGGCGAGCCCGAGACCGGCTCCGACGAGGGAGACCGCTCCGACGAAACCCCACGCGATGATGCGCCGACCCACCATGGACCTCTCCTGAGTGGTATTCCTATCCCTACGCATCGCCCCTGTCAACGCAGGGTATGGGACGGATGGGCGGCGATGTGGCAGTCTCACGCACCGTCCCCACTCCCGGAGGGTGGAGGGAGACCGGCGGCCCATGGGCCCCGGAGTCGAGGAGGTCACGGATGTCGCGGAAGGTCTGTGCGATCGTGGGCGTGGGGCCGGGCCTCGGGATGGCGATCGCCCGACGCTTCGGACGAGAGGGTTTCGCCCTGGCCCTCGTGGCGAGGAATCCGGACACCCTGCTCGGACTCCGGGACGTCTTGAGGGCCGAGGGCCACGAAGCCGTCGCGTTCCGGGCGGACGCCGCTTCCCCGTCGGATCTCGAACGCGCCCTGACCGAGGTCGCGGAGACCCTCGGCCACCCCGCCGTCCTCGTCTACAACGCCGCGGCTCCGCGGCGCGGAACGCCGACCACCCTCGCCCCGGAGGTCCTCGTCGAGGACTTCCGCGTCGACGTCGTGGGCGCCCTGGCCGCCGTACGCACCGTCGTGCCGCGCATGAAGGCCCGTGGCGAGGGGACGATCCTGCTCACGGGCGGCGGCTTCGCGCTGCACCCCGTCGCGGACCAGGCCTCGCTCTCGGTGGGCAAGGCGGCGCTGCGTTCGCTCGCCCTCTGCCTCGCCGAAGAGCTGGCGCCGTGCGGCATCCACGCCGCCACCGTCACCGTGGCCGGCTTCGTCGCGAAGGGCACGACCTTCGACCCGGACGCGATCGCCGAGACGTTCGTCGAGCTCCACCACGAGCCGAAGGGCTCGTTCCGCTCCGAGGCGGTGTTCCGGGGCTGATGGGGGCGCCGGCGACGCCGCCGCGGAGTCGCCAGCGCTCGCGCTCGGGCGTCTCTCCCGTCCAACGCCGGAACGCTCGGATGAAGCTGGCGGCCTCGGCATATCCGAGCCGCTCCGCGATCGCCTCGACGGAGAGCTGGGAGTCCCGGAGGTGGTGCCGTGCCTTCGAGAGGAGGATCTCGTCGGCCACCGCGCGGAAGCTCGTCCCCTGGGCATCGAGGTGGCGACGGAGCGTCCGGCTCGACACACCGAGGGTCGCGGCGACGGCCTCCTCGTCCGGAAGTTGGCGGCGGGTCCCGACCACGACGGCGATCTCGAGCCGAGCGCGCGAAAGGAGATCGTCCTCGCCGGATTGCCGACCGAACGCCTGGAGGTGCTCCTCGAGCATCCGCTGCGCGAGCACGTTGCCGTCCGGGCGCTCGCGATCGAGGGCGTGCTCGAAGGCGATCCCGGCCACCTCGCGGCCGAACTCGACCGGCACGCGGAGGAAGGCGCGGAGCGCATCCGCCGAGGGCCCGGCGTCGTAGTCGAAGGCGACGGAACGCACGGCCTCGGGGAAGCGATCGGGCACGAGCTGCTCGGCGACCGAGAGGGTGAAGGACAGGTCCCGTTCGAGGTAGAAGCGCCGCGTCGCGCCGAGCTCGTGCTGGTCGAGGAAGACGATCCGCGTGGAGGTCTCGTCGGGCGCCTCGATCACGTGGACCGCGAAGGGCGTGTACGTGAGGTGCAGGTGCTCCACGAAGAGGCGGATCGCCTCGCGTGCCGTCGGCGCCACCCGGACCACGGAGCCGAGCAGACCGAAGAACGAGAGCTGGTACCGTCGGCCGAGCGTGACGCCGAGCAACGGATCCGGCACCGCGTCGATCAGGTTCCGCACGAGGCGGAGCTCCTCCGCGAGTGGCACGCGGGCCGAGTGATCCGCGAGCTGCGAGGCTCTTATCCCCGACCCTGCGAGCAGGCGCGAGCGCGGCACTCCGCGCTCGTCCGCCAGAGCGAGCAGCGGCGCGAGGCCGAGGACGCTGTGCGCGGCCGAGGGCGCGCCACGGTGGGACGGTGGGGACACTGTCCGGAAGTATCAATCGCCGAGCCGCCGATGTCATGCCGACGGGCGCGCCACGGGTCTATCTCGGAAGTCGCGGGACGCCCCGCCGAGGAGGACCATGCGCTTCGCCGAATCCCGGGACGACGACCTCGCGCCGCTCCTCCTCGAGGTCGATCGGTTCGCCGAGGGAGTGATACGACCGCGGGCCGCGAGGCCGGAGCTCCCGATGGACGCAGTCGCGCTCTCGACCGTGCTCGAGGAAGCGGACGCTCTGGGTCTCGCCGGCGCCGACGAAGCGCCGATCGGCCTCGGGCTCTGGGAGGACCTCGAGGATCCCCGAGGTCCGACACGGACGGTGACGGTGCTGGTGCGGCTCGGGCGCGAGAATCCCGCCGTCGGCTTGGCGCTCCACCAGCGTGGGCTCGGGCGCGAGCTCGTGCGCGCCCTCGGCCTCGTCGGCCACGGTCACGGCCCGGTCCTCGCCCTGCCCTGGGGCTCGATCGGCGTCGGCCGTGATGCGCTCGCCGCGCTCCTCGCGGGGGCCGAGCTCCCGGACGACGCGTCCGCGCTGCTCGCGGCGGAATACGATCCATATGGAGCCCGCATCGTGACGATGCCCCAGCGCTTCGGCGCCCTCCTCGTCCCGTGGGTCGATCGCACGGGGACGGTCGGCTTCGACCTCCATCGACGGTCCGGCCTGCGCGTCGACGAGGCGCCGCAGCCCCACGGCTTCGACGAGCTCGTCACCTGCCGCGTCGCGCCGACCGCTCCTCCCGAGCACCGTGCGATCGGCGGGAAGGCGGCCGAGGTCTTCGCCTCCATGCTCCGGGCGGAGTCGCTCGCCAGGGTCGCGCTCGCCCTCGGAGCGCTCGAGCGCGCGCACGAGCTCGCGAAGACGTACGCGGCCACCCGGACGCAGGGAGGCTCGACCATCGACCGGCACGACGCCGTGCGGCTCCTGCTCGCGCGGGGACGCTCCGTGCGTTCGACGGTGGCGGCGAGCCTCGCGGCGGCGGCGGCGCAGCGCCCCTCGGCCGAGGCGACGATCGGGACGTTCGCCATGCGGGCCGAGGCGCATCCGGCGATCGCCGCGGCGACGAACGACGCGCTCCAGGTCTTCGGCGGGCTCGGCTACATGCGCGACACGGGCCTCGAGAAGATCGTTCGCGACACCAACCATCTGCGCGTCGTCGGAGGGAGCCCACGCGAGCTCTCGCTGGTCGTCGCGGAGTGGGAGCGCCTCCATGCGTGAGCTTCGTCCCGACCGTGCCCTCGAAGGCCACGTGCCCGCGTCGAGCCCTTTCTCCCCGCGTCGTGCCTTCGAGTCGCTCTCGCCCCTGGCGAAGCCTCTCGTGCGCTACCGCGTGGAGGAGGCCTGGGAGCAGGACACCGCGACCCTCGCGCCGGCGCTGCAGCGCTACCGACGACGCCTCCGCGCCTTCGCGACGCGGGAGCTCGCGCCGCGCGCCCTTCGGGTCGACGCCGAGCCCCACCGCGCTCCCGGCGACGCCGGCCCCGACCGACACGCCGTCCTCGTCGCGGCCGGACGCGAGGGCCTCCTCGGCGACCTGCTCCCGAAGCCGATCGGAAGCGGCGATCCGGCCCTCGCCCTCGCTCCGATGCACCTCACGGCGGCGCTGAAGACCGAAGAGCTCGCGGCGGTCGACGGTGGCCTGATGCTCCTCGTCTGCGCACACTCGCTCGGCGTCGCACCGATCCTGCTCTCGGGCAGCGTGAAGCACCTGCGGCGGGTGCTGATGCCGGCGTTCCGCGCCTCGGAGCGCGGCGAGCACCATCTCTTCGCCTTCGCCATCACCGAGCCCGCGGCCGGCTCGGACGCCGAAGAGGGGCACGGGGCCTCCGCGTACACGCCGGGCTGCGTCGCACGCCGTGTGGAAGGAGGCTTCCTCCTGCGGGGGAGGAAGGTCTTCATCAGCGGAGGCGACCTCGCGGAAGAGACCGTGGTCTTCGCGGCCCTCGAGGGCGAGGGCATGGAGTCGTGGACCGCCTTCCTCGTCGACCGGGACGCACGCGGGTTCGAGGTGGCACGCACGGAATGGAAGATGGGGATGCGTGCCTCGGGCGCCGCCGAGCTCGCGCTCGACGACGTCTTCGTCCCGGACGATCGCGTGGTCGGCGAGCCGAGGAGCGGCTGGGCGCTGAACCGCGCCACGCTGAACCTCTCCCGGATTCCCGTGGCCGGCATGGCCGTCGGCTTCGCGCGAGCGGCGACCGAGCTCGCGCTCGACTTCGCGTGCCGGACCTCCCTCGGCACGAAGCGCCTCGTCGACTACCAGGACGTGCAGCTCGAGCTCGCCGAGATGATCGCCGAGACGCAGGCCGCGCGAGCGATGGTCTGGTCGGCCGCGAGCCGCCTCCGTCCGCTCCAGCGCGAATCGTCGGCGGCCAAGCTCCACTGCACGGACGCCGCGTTCCGATGCGCCACGCGCGCGATGGATCTGCTCGGGAACCACGCCGTGCTCCACGGGAACGGCGTCGAGAAGGTGCTCCGCGACACGCGCCTCACCCAGATCTTCGAGGGCACGAACCAGATCAACCGACTCGCGGTGATCGAGGACCTCCAGGAGGAGATCCTCGCGCGGATCGAGCGCGGCCCGACGGCCGCTCCGAGGTGAACCGATGCGACTCCCGGACGACGACGCCTTCTTCCGCGTCCCCCGCACGCCCTTCCACACGAGCGAGGGAACCGTCGACCTGCCGATCCTCTACTACGACGTGACCAACGTCGTCGGCATCTTCCGCTCGCCACTCTCCGCCACGACCCAGCTGCTCGAAGGCACGGGCCTCGAGCCCGGCTTCACCCTCGGCGGGGACGCGCTCGTCGCGCTCAGCTTCTTCGAGTACCGACGGACGACCGTCGGCCCCTACAACGAGGTCGGCACGGCGACCTTCGTGAAGCGACGCGGCGATCGAGCGAAGCTCCTGCCGTACGTCGACGTCTACGGCGATCCCGACCAGCGGGTCGTGGGCGCCCACATCTTCGACCTTCCGGTCACGACCAAGGCCGCCTGGGCCGCGGGGCGCGAGCTCTGGGGCTACCCGAAGTTCGTCACGCCGATCTCGTTCCGACTCGGTCGCTCGGCGTTCGAGAGCACGGTCTCGGACCCGGACGGCCACGGCACCATCACGACGCTCGCGGGCGAGCTCGGGCCTTCCGTCCCCGCGCCGCCCATGAGCCTCATGCTCTACTCGCACCTCGACGGACGGATGCTCCGCACGAACGTGAACGTCCGAGGGCGCGTCCACGCGCACGACCCCGGGAGCTGCCGTCTCGCGATCGGGGAGTCCCGCCATCCGATGGCCGAGCGGCTCCGGAAGCTCCGGCTCGACGGCGCGAAGCCGCTCGTGGTCCTCTCGACGACGGAGTTCCAGTCGCGCCTCCACGCGGGCGTCCTCGTCGAGAATCCACGGAAGTAGCGCACCTCTCTTTACACCTCCCCGGGTCGCGGGCAGAGTCGCGCCCCTGGGAGGTCACGGATGAGTGGTAACGCGGATGTTGCGGCTGCAACGGTAGCCAGACCGAGCCTGGGACGGAGGATCGCCAAGGGCCTCGGAGCCTTCTTCCTGCTGCTCCTCTTCGTGGCGGGCGTCGCGTTCGCGATCGTCTACCAGAAGAGCCAGGCCCGCTTCGACGCGCGTTTCCGGATCGACGTCGAGCCCCTCGTTGTGCCGCCCACGACCGACGCCGAAGCGGTGGCCCGAGGCCGGCACGTGGCCCAGATCCGCGGCTGCCTCGACTGCCACGGCGCCCAGGGCCAGGGACAGGTCTTCCTCGAGCAGATGCCCGTGATGCGCCTCATCCCGGCGAACATCAGCCCGGGCGGTCCGACCGCGCGCTACACGAGCGAGGACTGGGTCCGCGCCGTGCGCCACGGCGTACGTCCGGACGGCTCCGCCATCCTCTTCATGCCGGTCGAGGACAACGCGAACATCGACGATCGGGATCTCGGCGACCTGGTCGCGTACCTGAAGACGCTGCCAGCCTCGACGAACGACCTCCCGCACACGCAGATCGGCCCGATGGGTCGCATCCTCTACCTCGCCGGGAAGCTCCCCCTCGTCGCGGCCGAGCGCATCGAGCACCGTCCGAGCGTGCCGGCGGCCCCGCCCGTCGGGCCGACGCCCGAGTACGGCGCCTACCTCGCGACCACCTGCACCGGCTGCCACGGCTTCCACTACTCGGGCGGCCCCATCCCCGGCGTCCCCCCCGAGTGGCCGCCCGCCGCGAACCTGACGGCGCACGAGACCGGCCTGCGCGGCGTGACGGTCAGCCAGTTCGAGGACGCGCTGCGGCGGGGCAAGCACCACGACGGGCACCACATGAACCCGCAGTTCATGCCCTGGAACCAGTTCAAGAACTTCACCGACGTGGAGATCGGCGCGATCTTCGCGTTCCTCCACACCGTGCCTCCGCGTCCCGCCGGCCAGCGCTGAGCCCCACGTCGGCTCGTCCCGTCCACGACCGGACGGGCCGACGGAGCTAGGCTCGCGGCATGAGCATCCGAGCCTCCGCGTTCATCGCCACGAGCGTCGACGGATTCATCGCGCGACTCGACGGGAGCATCGATTGGCTCGACCGGGCCAACGCCACGATCCCCGAGGGGGAGGACTGCGGTTACAAGGCGTTCTTCGACTCCATCGACTGCATCGTCATGGGTCGGAACACCTTCGAGCTCGTCCGCGGCTTCCCCGAGTGGCCCTATGCCGACAAGCCGGTCGTCGTCCTGAGCAGCCGGACGTTCGAGATCCCGGCTGCGCTCGCGCCGATGGTCAGCTCGTCCTCCGAGCTCCCGGCCGAGCTGCTCCTTCGCCTCGAGACGTCGGGCTATCGGCGCGTCTACGTCGACGGAGGAATCACCATCCAGCGCTTCCTCGCCGACGGGCTGATCGACGACCTCACGATCACGCTGATCCCCGTGCTCCTCGGCGAAGGGCGGCCCCTCTTCGGTCCACTCGCTGGCGACGTGGAGCTCGAGCTGCTCTCGACCCGCTCGTACGAGTTCGGCTTCGTACAGCTCTCGTACGGGCCGCGGAAGCCGGAGACGGCCTGAGTCAGGGCCTTCCGCGCGGATCCCAGCCCGTCACGAGGCCTTCCTCGAGCGCGTCGAGGGAGGCCTTCTGCGCTTCGGAGAAGGCGAAGTCGAAGACCGCGAGGTTCTCGGCGAGCCGCTCGGCATGCGTCGACTTCGGCAGGACCACGAGCCCGCTCTCGAGGCCCCAGCGGAGGAGCACCTGGGCTGGCGTGCGTCCGAGCTCGGCGGCGACGGCCCGCACGGCGGGATGGTCGAGGCGCATGCCCTTGGTGAGCGGGCTGTAGGCCTCGACGACGATGCCGTGCCGCGCGCAGAGGGCACGGAGCTCGCGCTGCTGGAGGAAGGGGCTCGCTTCCACCTGGTTCACGGTGGGCACCACGTTCGCATGCGCGAGGAGCTCCTCGAGGTGGTGGGGCATGAAATTCGACACGCCGATCGCCCGCGCCCTGCCCTCGACGTGGAGACGCTCGAGCGCCTTCCACGAATCGAGCCTCTTGCCGGGCACGGGCCAGTGCAGGAGGAAGAGGTCGATCTCGTCGAAGCCCATCCGCTCGAGCGAGGCATCGAAGGCCCGGAGGGCCCCGTCGAAACCCTGATCCTCGTTCCAGAGCTTCGTCGTCACGAAGACCTCGCGCCGCGGGATCCCGCTCTCGCGGATCGCCGCGCCGACGTCGGCCTCGTTGCCGTACACGCGCGCGGTGTCGACGTGCCGGTACCCGAGCGCGAGCGCCGTCCGGACCGCATTCCGCGTGACCTCGCCGCTCGGCGACCGGAACACGCCGAGCCCGACGCGCGGGAGGATGGCCCCCGTGCGCAGGCGGATCCCAGGCTCGAGCGCCGGTGTCGTGGTGGACATGTCCCCTCCCCTCGTCCTCCGACCGATCCTTAGGCGGCGATCGAGCGTTCGGGAAGGGGCCCCTCGGCGAATGGCGAGCGCGGCCGATTCCGCCTAGAAGGACGGGGCCGTGACGACGCACCCCCCGAAAGCCCGGCTCCGCGCGGGCGCAGCCTTCGTCCTCGCCCTGCTCGCAGCAGGCTCGGCGCGCACGCACGCGCAGCCGGCTGCGCCCTCGCACGAGCCGCCGCCGACGGTGGCCGCAGCGCCCTCTCCCCCGCCACCGCCCGCTCCGCCCAGCCCGTCCCCGCCGCCCCCTCCGGCCGCGGCTCGGCCCTGGCGTGTCGCGGAGGCGGTGCACTCGCCGAGCTGGCTGCGCTTCGGGGCGGAGGAGCGGCTCCGCTACGAGCACCTGCAGAACGACTTCCGCGCGAAGACGCCGGGCGATTGGAACGCCTTCGTGATGCGCACGCTCGTGACCGCCGAGCTCCGCTTCCGGTGGTTCGCGCTCGGAGGCGAATTCGAGGACTCGCGGGTGTACGCGACCGATGGGACGCCGCTCAACACGAACCTCGTCGACGCCGTCGAGCCCCTCCAGGCGTACGCGGGCGTGAGGCTCACGGACGTGGCGCAGGACGGGGACCAGCTCTCGATCACGGCGGGGCGCATGACGCTCGACGTCGGCAGCCGGCGCCTCGTCGCGCGCAACGACTTCCGGAACACGATCAACGCGTTCACGGGCCTCGATGCGCAATGGACCACGAAAAGCCGGCACCTCGTGCGGACGTTCGCGGTGATGCCGGTCATCCGGAGGCCGACGAGCGCGAGCGAGCTCGCCGACAACGCCATCGAGGTCGATCTCGAAGATACGCCGACGTGGCTCTTCGGCGCCTTCTACGCCTCGCCCGTGCTCTTCGCCGAGACGATGGTCGAGGCCTACGTCTTCGGTCTCGACGAGAACGACTCGGCTCGATTCCAGACCGCGAACCGCCACCTCGTCACACCCGGCTTCCGGCTGCTCCGCCGTCCCGCGCGCGGCCACGTCGACTACCAGCTCGAGGCGATGGGCCAGTTCGGTCATTCGCACGCGACGACTTCGGCGACCGACACCACGAACCTCCTCGCGCTCGCCTGGGCCGCGCACGTGCAGGTCGGCTACCGCTTCGAGGCAGCATGGTCCCCGCGCCTCGCCGTCGTCTGGGACTACGCGAGCGGCGATCGCTCGCCGACGGACGACCAGAACAACCGCTTCGATCCGCTCTACGGCGCGCGGCGCTGGGAGTGGGGACCGACGAGCCTCTACGGCGCGCTCTCGCGGAGCAACATGGACTCGCCGGGGATCCGCCTCGAGCTCGAGCCCCACCGCATGGTCGACGCCTACGTCGGCTACCGCGCCTGCTTCCTCGCCGCGGCCCGCGACGCGTGGGTGACCGCGGGAGTGCAGGATACGACGGGGCAGTCGGGGAAGTTCATCGGCAACCAATTCGACGCCCGCATCCGCTTCACGCCCTTCCCGCGGAACCTCGTCTTCGACGTCGGCGGCGCGTACCTCCTGCGCGGCGCGTTCGCGAAGGACGCTCCGGTCGGCGGACGCTCGGCTCCATCGATCTACTTCTACACGCAGATCACGGGGACGATCTGAGCCCCGGCTCAGCGGGCACGCCGCGGCGTCGACGTCGCGCGCCGTGACGGCTGCTTGCGCGCGCCGGGTGACGCGGCTCTCGCCCTCCGATCCTCCCCCTCGATCGCGCCCCGCACCATCTCGACGATCCCGTCGATCAGGGCCTCGCGCGAGAGGTGCGGCGGACGCTCGACGAGCCATTTGAGGCCGACGAAGAGCACGCCGTTCACCGCGATGTAGAGCGTCGCGGAATTCGTGGAGATGCGGTAGCGCTCGGGTTCGCGGATCATCGCCTCGCGCACGGCGTCGAGGATCCGCGTCTCGAGCACGGTCGTGATCCCGTTCCTCGCGAGGAGCGGCGCGGCCTCGAGGATCTGGGCGACCACGTGGGCGTAGGGCTCCATGTGCACGAGCACGACCGTGAGCGCGGCCCGCAGCATCTCGTCGATCGGTCGGTCGTGCGTGGAGGCGAACGCAGCGCGGAAGAGCTCCTCGGCGTCGAGCACGCCGCGCTCGATCATGGCGGCGAGGATCATGTCGCCGTTCGCGAAGTACTGGTACAGCGAGCCCGGGCTGATCCCCGCGACCTCGGCGACCCGGTTCGTGTTGAAGCCGATCGCCCCCTCCTCCACCAGCACCTTCATCCCGGCGTCGAGGACCGCGTGCACGGTCTCGATCGAGCGGGCCTGCTGGGGGAGCTTGAGGAGCGAGTTCCGGGGGAGCGCGCGCATATGCGAGTAGAATGCGAGCATATCTCGCTTTACAAGGAGAGTCATCGGTCCCGCGAGGGGGCCGCCCGAAGGAGGCCTCGATGCCCGCCACCGCGTCCCGTCCGCTGCGCCCCGCCACCCCCGTGCACCTCGATGCGCCCACGCCGACGGAGCTCGCGGCCATCGTCCGGTCGATCGTCCGCGTGCTCGCCGACTCGAATCGGACGATGGACATCGTGAAGGCCGAGGAGCTGAGCGCGAAGGCGCAGGTGCGCTACCTCCGGGATCGCGTGCTCGAGGCGACGCCCGAGGGGCGGGAGCTCCTGCGGGATCGACCCGAGCTCTCCGCGACCGACGTCGACGCGCTCCGGAAGCTCCCGGACGGAACGCTCGGCCGGGAGGTCGCCCGCTTCCTCGACCGCCACGGGCTCGACTACCACTTCGACGACGCCGCGGAGGTCTATCTCCAGGATCCGGAGGAGGCGTACGTCCTGCGTCGGTACCGCCGCACGCACGACCTCTTCCACGTCCTGCTCGACCTCGGGATCACGGGGCACGAGGAGGTCCTCGTGCATACCTTCACGCTCGCGCAGATGGGGATGCCGAGCTCCGTCGCGATCACGCTGCTCGGCGCGGTGAAGCACATGGTGCTCGAGCGTCGCTGGGATTGCCTGTCGCGCGGCCTCCGCGAGGCGTTCTACGCGGGACGACGGGCGAGCCCCCTGCTCGCCGTGCGTTGGGAGAGCCTCTGGGACGCGCCCCTCGACGACGTCCGCGCGCGCTACGGCATCGAGCCGGTGCGCGGCTACGCGGGAGCGGCCTGAGACGGAAGAAGGGCGGCTCCACCTTCGCGGAGCCGCCCCCGCAGCCTCAGTCGTCCGTCGAAGTCGGTGCCCACTCGGTCCCGCGGCGGGCGAAGACCTGCTTCGTCTCCCCGTCGAGCTGGAAGAGGTGGACCCACCCGTTCTCGACGAGCCGGCGCACCGTCTCGTGGCGCGCGACGATCCCGTCGATGGCCTCGCGGGGCGCCTCGACGAAGACCGAGAGCCGCCGCGGCGTGTGCACGAAGCGCTCGCCGTCGTGCAGCGACTGCATCGAGAGGCCGATCCGCAGGTCGCCCGCGTTCCCCTCGAAGACACCGATGCGTCCCCCGACCACGTTGTGCAGCACCTTGTTGCCGCTGCCGTACCGGAGGTTGTCGACCGTGGAGGCGTAGTACTGGAGGTTGATCCAGTGCGTGACCACCATCGGCGCCGTGAGCAGGAGCTCGAGGATGCCGTAGCCCGCGTCCTCGGCGTGGCGGTAGTCGTGGAGGAAGCTGCGCCCGCCGAGGTCCATGTGACGGCTGCGCTCCCGGGGCGCGATCACGAAGACCGCGTTGTCGGCGAGGCCCCACTCGGGGCGCACCTCGGACCAGTCTCGCGACCGCGCCGTCATCGACTTCGCGAGCGCGGCGTCGTCGAGGCTCGAGAGGCCGAGCTTCGCCGCGCGCTCGCGGCGTGCGCGGCTCCCCGCGCTCGCGAGCCATCCGCGGAGCGCGTGGAGGTCTCCGGCATGCGAGGCCGGGACGTCCTCCGTCTCGAAGAGCTCCACCTCGTCCGTCGTCGTGTGGTGGAGCGCCGCGACGAAGCGGGTGGTGGCGGGGACGTGGATCCCGCGCTCCGCGAGCCCGGCGCGCACGGCGGGCTCGTTGAGCAGCGCGGCGGCCGCGCGCGCGTTCACCTCGCCCGTGCGTCCGCAGCAGGCGCCGCAGTCGAGGCCCGCGGCGTGCGGATTGTTCCGCGTGTCCGAGCCGTGACCGACCAGGAGGACGAGGCGGGCGAAGCCCTTCGCGAGGCTCATCGCGCGCAGCATGCCGGCCGCGAGGTCGACCTTCGCCGAGGCCTCGAGCGGGGCCCCGCCGACGAGACTCGCCAGCCGGGGTCGCCGCTCGGCGGCTTCGTGGCGCGACAGCCCCGCGTGGTCGGGAGGCGTCGTCCGGCCGAGCCCGAGGGTCTCGCGCACGAGCGAGCCGGCCGCGAAGAGGCCCATCGATTCGACGAAGGCGAAGCTCGAGACGGGCCCCGTCTTGAAGGCCCGGAAGGCCGACGCGACGCCGAGCCGCTCCTCCCGCCGAAGGTGGAGCTCCGGATCCGACGTCGTGTCCGTGACCGTCATCTTCGGTGCGAGGGGGCCGGGGAGCTGCGGCCTCGCGGCGACCTGGCCGAGTGGGCGGTACTCGATCGGCAGGCCGAAGAACCCCGCGAAGCCGAGCGTCTCGACCTTCGTCGTCTCTCGCTCGAGAGCGCGCCGGAAGACCTCCGAGCGCACGTCGATGCAGAAGACCGCCTGGACCGCGACGTCCGCTCGCGCCTCGGCCTCGAAGCCGGCGGGCAGCGCCCGGCAGAGCTCCTCCTGGTAGGCGAGCTCGAGCGCTTCCTGGAAGATCCAATCCTGCGCGAGGGCTTTCTGCGCGCCGGTGTCGACGGCAGTGAAGCTCGCCATCGCGAGCTGCCAGCGCGAGGCCACCGACCTGCCGCCGTTGCGGAAGAGGATGAGCTCCCAAGCGAGCCGGATGGCCAAGAGCTCCTCGAGCGCGTGGTCGTCCGAGCCCTCGAGCCGCGCGACGAACCGCCTGTACGCACAGACCGCCGCCCAACCGTTGAGGTCGAGGAGCAGCCCGAGGAGGTACGTCTCCCACTCCCGCTCCGGCAGGTCGAGCTCGTCGAGCGCGAGCCTGGCCATCTCGAAGGCCGTCTCGGGCAGCTCGCGGACGGTGGAGCGGAAGCCGCGGAGGCCCATCAGGAGGCCCGGAGAACGGTCGTGCAGCGACTTCCTGCGCCAGCTCGCGTAGAGGCCGCCCTCGCGATCGGGCCCGAGCGAGGACTGGGACTCGTCGAAGTAGGCCGCGCAGAACTGGCTCGTGTCGTACGTGACGTACTCGCGAAAGGACATCTCGTAGACGAGGTCGCGCTGGGCGTCGACCACGTCCATCACCCGTGCGCGCCGCGCGATCCGGGGCTCCTCCGAGCGCAGCAGGACGAGGGCGCGCTCGACGCTCAGGTCGAGGCCGCGGCGCGCGATCGCCTCGCGCAGGTGCGTCTCCCCGAAGCGGCCCTCCTCGAACGCCTGCCGGTAGTAGGCGCGCGGCATGAGGAGCCGCGCCCCCGAGAGGGCCGCGAGCTCGGTCGAGACGCGCGGGAGGGGTTTGTCGATCATGCCCCAGAAGGGGTTCACCGCGATGAACCGGTCGAGGGGCCAGGTCGGCGCGATGCGCTCGGTCGCCCGGCGCATCGCCGCCGCGACCTTCCCTCCGAGCTCTTCGTTCGCGTTCGGGACGCGGTGGAGCGCGTCCTTCGACATCGGATTCGTCGTCGCCATGGTCAAGCCTCCGAGATCTCGGGGTTCAGGATCGGGTGGTGCGGTGTGGTCCGTTCGGGCAGGTGCGGGGGCCAGAGCCGGAAGGTCCATCGCGTGAAGAGCTCGTCGAGGAAGAGCCCTGCGAAGAGGTAGGGATGGAGCGTCCGCGCGAGCCGTCCGCGGGGCGCCGCCCGGAGCAGGGAGTCGAGGACGAAGAGGGCCGTGAAGCCCACGAGGGCGAGGATCGACGAGGCGCCCGCGTGGACGCCCTCGGTCGGCACGAGCCCCTCGGCCGCGAAGGCATGGGCGAGGCCGAAGAGCGCGGCGACGGCGAGGCCGCGCAGCGAGAGCGCGAGGAAGCCGCGCACGCCGTGCACCGGCTTGCGCATGGGCAGCGAGAGCAGCGAGAGGACGAGCAGGACGACGAAGGGCAGGTCGTGGAGCGCGAGCCCTCCGGACGTACCGGCGAGCGCGACCGTGGCCACGGACGCCGAGACGACCGCGAGGAGGAAGAGCGCGGCGACGCTGCTCCCGAACGTGAGCACCGAGGGGGCACGCTCGCGGCCCTCGACTCCGCTCCGATGCACGTCCACCACGCTCCCCGCGGAGAGGAAGGCGTGCGCCTTGTAGAGCGAGTGGGCGACGAGGTGGAAGAGCGCGAGCCCGAAGGCGCCGAGACCGCACTCGAGGAGCATCAGGCCCATCTGCGCGATGGTCGACCATGCGAGCGCGACCTTGATGCTCACGCGCGTGGAGACGACCAGCGAGGCGACGACCGCCGTGACCGTGCCGAGCGCCACGAGCGAGGTCGCGGCGACGTCGGAGCGCAGGAGGAGGGGCGCGAGGCGGATCATCAGGAAACCGCCGAGGTTCACGATCCCGGCGTGGAGCAGGGCCGAAACGGGCGTCGGCGCTTCCATCACCTGGGTGAGCCAGCCGTGGAAGGGAAGCTGGGCCGACTTCAGCGCGGCCGCGACGACGAAGAGGAGCGTGGCGACCTCGAGCGACGTCGGGAGGTCCTCCCGGCCGTCGAGGAAGCCCTCGAGGGAGCGGAGGTCGACGCGGCCGACCACCGAGTGGACGAGCGCGATCCCGCCGAGGAGGAAGCCGTCGGCGAGGCGGCTGACGAGGAACTTCTTGTGAGCCGCGACGAGGGCCGGCGTCCTGTCCTCGTAGAACGTGAGGAGGCGATGGAGCGCGAGGCTCGTCCCCATCCACGCGGCCGCGAGCAGGAGGAGATGGTCCGCGAGGAGCAGCAGGGTCACGCACGCGAGGGTCGCGCCGAGCCAGCGGACGTAGCGCAGGCTGCCGGCGTCCCCGGCGAGGTAGGCCCGCGAGTAGCGGGCGATGACCAGACCGAGGAAGGTCACGAGGACGAGCATCACGCCCGTCACGAGGTCGAAGCGGAGCGCACGGAGGGCGGGATGCGGCGCCGCTCCGGCGGGAGCGAGGAGCACGGTC
The DNA here is from genome assembly GCA_046351215.1 of Polyangiales bacterium. Taxonomy (GTDB): domain Bacteria; phylum Myxococcota_A; class Polyangia; order Polyangiales; family Houyiibacteriaceae; genus JAXLYX01. Next base: position 84,671 of record JAXLYX010000005.1, read on the forward strand.
GCCAGCGAGAGCAGGGCGAAGGCGAGCGAGAGGCCCGAGGCGGCCGAGATCGGTCGGAACGGATCGCGGCGCCAGGGGACGAGGGAGGAGGACCCGAAGGTCAGGGGGATGCCGAGGGCGAGGCCCTGAGCGAGGTGCAGCCAGGCGGAGCTCGATTGCATGCCCGATGCTTACGGCCCGGACAGCTTCTGGAAAATGACATAATATCGACTATAACGTTCTCGGAAACAGAACGATGTCGAGCCCCGGCCGCCTGAACTTCCACCACCTCCACTACTTCTGGGCCGTCGCCCGCGAGGGAAACCTGACGCGGGCGGCGAAGCAGCTGCGCATCGCGCCCTCGGCCCTCTCGGCCCAGATCCGCCAGCTCGAGGACCAGCTGGGCGAGCCGCTCTTCGTGCGCCAGGGGCGGACGATGGCGATCTCGGAGGCGGGGCGCATCGCGCTCGACTACGCGGAGAGCATCTTCGCGGCGGGCGACGAGCTCGTCTCGACCCTGAAGGACGGTCGGAGCCGCGAGCAGGTGCTCCGCGTCGGGACGGTGGCCACCCTGTCGCGGAACTTCCAGGAGTCCTTCCTCGGACCCCTGCTCGGCGCCCCCGACGTCCGGCTACGGCTGCGCTCCGGCAGCCTCGACGACCTCGTCACGCGTCTCGTCGCGCACGACCTCGATCTCGTCCTCTCGAACCGCGCCGTCCAACCCGACGAGGGGCGCGCGGTCCGCACCCGCCGGATCGCACGCCAGGGCGTGAGCCTCATCGGACACGGCGTCCGGCACGGCTTCCGCTTCCCGGAGAATCTCGAGGACGTGGCGATGATCGTTCCGGGACCCGAGAGCGAGATCCGTGCGGCCTTCGACGCGATGCTCGAGCAAGCCGGCATCCGCGCACGGATCGTCGCCGAGGTCGACGACATGGCGACGATGCGCCTGCTCGCCCGCGACACCGACTACGTCACCCTCCTCCCCTCGGTCGTCGTGCGCGACGAGCTCCGGAGCGGGGTCCTGCACGAGCTCTGCGTCGTCCCTGGGCTCTTCGAGAGCTTCTACGCGATCACCGTGGAGCGGCACTTCCCGCATCCGTGGCTCCGCACGCTGCTCGCGCGCGACGAGGCCGCGATCCTCGCGATGAACCGCTAGCGCGGCGTGGCGCGCACGAGCTCCGCCGTGTGCGCGAGGAGCGTCGCGTCTCCCGGCGCCCCGTGGCCGGGCACGACGATCGCGGGCGTCGGAAACCGGGCCTCGACCGCGCGCAGCGACTCGCCCCACGTCTCGAGCGAGGCATCGGCGAGGTTGCCGATCGACGACGCCGAGGCCTCGCGGATCATGCAGCCGCCCACGAGGATCCGGCTCGCGGGGAGGAAGACGACGACGTTGTCGGGCGCGTGCGCCGCGCCCGGGAAGAAGACCTCCGCACGGGTTCCGTCCACGTCGAGGGGGAGCTCCCGCTCGAACGTCTCCGTCGGAGGCGGATAGCCCTGCGCCGCCGACCGTTCCGCGGTGAGGGCGAGCTCGTGCACGACGACGCCTCGGGCGAGCGCGGCTCGGATACCGCCGACGCGATCGTCGTGCGCATGGGTGACGACGAGGTGCGTCACGCGTCGGTGGTGTTCCCGCTCCACGTAGTCGAGCAGGGCCTCCGTCGGCTCGTCTCCCCACGCGGTGTCGACGAGGAGCGCCTCGCTCGACCCGAGGACGACGACGCCGTTCGACGAGATGCGCCCCCAAGCGGGAAGCGTCTTCCACGAGACGTGGAGCAGCACGTCCGGAGCGAGCGGCCGGACGAAGAGATCGTCCGCGAGGCGGGTCTCCGCCTCGGCGACGGGCGAGGTCGCCGATGGCCGCGAGGAGGCGCACGCGGCGAGGAGCAGGCAGGCGAGGAGCGCGACACGCGGCATGGACGCGAGCATACGACGCTCAGCGGCCCGACCGCCAGGACGTTCGCGCGGGCGGAGCGGCCTCGGCCTCGAGGCGCGCGCGGAATTCGGAGGGAGGGACGTCCTCCCAGCGCTTGAACGCGCGACGGAAGTTCGCGAGGTCCGAGTAGCCGAGCGTGTAGGCGATCTCCTCGATGCTGAAGCGGCCCGACTTCAGGTGCTCGACGGCGAGCGTGTGTCTCACCTCCTCGAGCAGCTCGCGGAACGAGGTCCCTTCGTCGATCAGGCGCCGGTGGAGGGTGCGCGGCGTCATGTGGAGAAGCCTGGCCGTGACCTGCAGCGAGGGGAATCCGCTCTGCCGCTCGAGCAGGAGACGTCGCACCCGCGCGGAGAGCGAGCGGCTCGAGGCCCCCCGCTCGAGCTCGCGCTGGAGGATGCGCGCCGCCTCGGCGTACGCGGCCGGATCCGCCATGCGGAGGGCGAAGTCGAGGGCCTCGGGGGCCACGGTGAAGCCGGTCCAATCCTGCCCCCAGAGGACCTCGCAGCCGAAGAGCTCGCGCGCGAGCTCCGGGTAGTCGGGCGGCTCGAACGCGAAGGCGACCACACCGATGCGGACGGCCCCCATCGAGATCGTGTCCACGACGTTGCGGAGCGCCATGACGACCGCCTCGACCACGGGCCTCTCGATGTCGCCGAGCGGAAGCGTCTCGTGGAAGCGAACGCGGACCTCGTCGGGCTTCACCTCGGACGAGATGGAGAGAGCCGAGAGTCGGAGCTCGACGAAGCGCTCGAAGAGCTCGAGCGCCTGCCGCATCGTGCCGCTGCTCTGGGCCGCGTAGCCGAGGATGCCGTGCGTGTTCGCCTGCAGGCGCTGCCCGACGAAGAGGCCGAACGCCGGCTCGCGCGTGAGCACGAGCGCGTCGAGCACCAGCGTCCGGAAGGTCGAGAACGGAACCGAGAGCTCGGGATCGTCGAGCGAGGCCTCGCGCAGGCCACTGCGCGCGAGCCAATGACCGACGTCCGCCCCGAGGCTCCGCACCTGGTCGGCGATGATCCGCAGGTAGTGGACCGGCAGCGTGAAGGCGGGGTCGGACATGGGGGCTGGCGCCGATTGTCAATAAATGACCCATCGTTGTCAAACCGGGACCTCTCACGGGGGCGCGCCCCTCCCTACCTTCTCTTCATCCACCGCGCGCTCCCGCGCCCCGGAGAATCCATGGCCACCCTCGACACCCACCGCACGAAGACGGCCCAGATCAACGACCAGCTCATCACGATCCTGCCGAAGGAGACGGTCCTCACGGCCGCCCTCCGCCAGGGGATCGACTTCCCGAACAGCTGCCGCGTCGGCGGCTGCGCGACGTGCAAGTGCACGCTCGTCGAAGGCGAGGTGAAGGAGCTGACCGAGACCGGCTACCTCCTCAGCGCCGAGGAGATCGAACAGGGCACGATCCTCGCTTGTCAGAGCGTCCCGAAGACCGACGTCCGCATCGAGGTCGACCTCTCGAAGAACGCCGGCAAGCGAAAGGTCCGGGGCCGCGTGGTCGCGCAGGAGAAGGTCACGCACGACATCACGCACCTCCTCGTGCAGCTCGACGAGCCCCTCGACTACCGCGCCGGCCAGTTCGCGAACCTCTCCTTCGACGCGCGCCCGGGCGTGACGCGGAGCTACTCCTTCGCGACGCCTTCCCGCGACGACGGGAAGGTCGGCTTCTTCGTCCGCAAGGTGCCGGGTGGGCAGCTCTCGACCCTCGTGAACGACGAGGACGTGCGCGGGCAGACGGTCGTGCTCGAAGGCCCGCAGGGCGACTTCTGGCTGCGCGAGGGCGACGCGCCCGTCGTGATGGTCGCCGGCGGCAGCGGCCTGCCGCCGATCCTCGCGATGCTCGAAGAGGCCGTGACCGCGGGCGTCTCGCGCTCCGTCACGCTGCTCTTCGGCGCCCGCGAGGCGAAGGACCTCTACGCGCTCGAGGCGATCGAGTCGATCCGCCGGCGGTGGAAGGGCTCGTTCCGCTTCGTGCCCGTGCTCTCGAACGCCGAGGGCGATGCGAGCTGGACGGGCGAGCGGGGCTTCGTCACGGAGAAGCTCCGGGCGCTCGTCGAGGAGGGCTCGCACGCGTATCTCTGCGGTCCGCCGGTGATGATCGACGCGGCCGTCGAGCAGCTCGGCAAGCTCGGCGTCGCGCGCGACCACGTGCACTTCGACCGCTTCACGACGCTCGCGGACGCGCCCGTCGCCGCGGACGCCGTGCTGCCCCCGACGGCCGAGGAGAGCGCCTCCTCGTCGATCGTCGACGTGCTGCACTACCTCAAGTACTTCCTCTTCCACGGCATCGGACTCTTCGCCGTGACCGCCCTGCTCGCGGGCGGGAAGTTCATCACGGCCGGCCTGCTGGGCGTCCTCGGCGTCTACATGATCGGCGACGCGATCAGCGGCGACGACACGACCACGCCGCGGTTCCGCCATCCGGGCATCCTGACGGCGCAGCTCTGGCTCGCCCTTCCGCTGCTCTCGCTCATCGTCTTCACGTCCGTCTGGAGCGTGTGCAGCGGAGACCCGCTCGGATTCGGGGCCTTCGTCACCCGCCTCACGGGCTACGACGTGCTCGCGGCGCGCGAGGCGACGGGCTTCGGAAACCACCTCGCCGCGTGGATCATCACGGGCCTGATGATCGGCATGGTCGGCACCATCCCGGGCCACGAGCTCACGCACCGCACGTGGGATCCGATCTCGATGCTCGTCGGACGTTGGCTGCTCGCCTTCAGCTTCGACACGAGCTTCGCGATCGAGCACGTCTACGGCCACCATCGCTACGTCTCGACGACCCACGATCCGGCGACGGCGCCTCGCGGCCGGAACGTCTATTTCCACGTCGTCGCCTCGACGATCAAGGGGAGCGTCAGCGCCTACCGCATCGAGGCCGATCGTCTGGCGAAGAAGCGCCTCCCGCTCTTCTCCGTCCACAACGCCTTCCTGCGCGGGCACCTGATGAGCGTGCTGCTCGTCGTGCTCGCCTACGCGATGGGCGGCGTGGGGGCCGCGCTCTTCTTCGTCGCCTGCGCGCTCTGGGGCAAGTCGCTGCTCGAGATCGTGAACTACATGGAGCACTACGGCATGGTCCGGAACCCCGCGACGCCGGTGCAGCCGCGCCACTCGTGGAACACGAACCGCCGCATCAGCTCGTGGGCGATGTTCAACCTGACGCGCCACTCGCACCACCACGCCCAGGGCGAGGTCGCGTACCAGGACCTCCGCCCCTACCCGGAAGCGCCGATGATGATCAACGGCTACCTCACGACGATCGTCGTCGCGATGATCCCGCCCCTCTGGCACCACCTCATGACCCCGAAGGTCCTCGCCTGGGATCGCGACTACGCGACGGCCGAGGAGAAGCTCCTCGCCGCCGAGGCGAACGCGAAGAGCGGCATCCCGGCGATGCAGCAGGCGACCTCGGGCACCATCGGCGGCATGGCCGCGGCCCGCTAGCCCTCCCCGACCTCGTCGCCGAGCGAGCGCGCGACCTCCCAGGCGAGGATCGCGCGCTTGCGTTCGAGCCCCCAGCGGTAGCCACCGAGCGCGCCCGTCTTCCGGAGCACGCGATGGCAGGGCACGACGAAGGCGAGGGGATTGCGTCCGATGGCGGTGCCGACGGCGCGCGCCGACCCGGGAGCTCCGAGCGCGGAGGCGACCTCCTCGTAGCTCGCGATCCGCCCAGGCGGGATGCGGAGCAAGGCTTCCCAGACGCGGAGCTGGAAGTTCGTGCCCACGAGATGGAGCGTGAGCGGAGCCCCCACAGACCGCGCGGCGGCCTCGAAGATGCGCTCGACCGTGGAGCATGCGCCGCCCGAATCCTCGACGAGCCGCGCCCGGCGAAAGCGCGCCCTCAGGGCCTCGCTCGCCGCCTCGCGCTCGTCGGGCTCGACGAAGGCGAGCGCGCACAGGCCGCGCTCGGTCGACGCGACGAGGGCGTCGCCGAACGGGGTCTCGGCGAAACCGTGGCGCACCACGAGGCCTTCGCCCTGGCGTCGGAGCTCGGCCGGCGTCGCCGCGTAGACGCTCACGCAGAGATCGTGCAGGCGCGAGGGACCGGAGAGGCCCGCCTCGAAGGCGGTCTCGAGCACGCTCCGCGAGGCTTCGAGCCCTGCCCGCGCGTGCTCCGCGGTGAGGAACTGCAGGTAGCGCTTCGGGCTGATCCCGGCCCAGCGCCGGAACATGCGCTGGAAGTGGTGCCCGGAGAGGCCGACCACCGACGCGACCTCCTCGAGGGAGGGCTGCCGCCTCTGGTGGGCCTCGAGATAGGCGATCGCTCGCTCGATGCGCCGGTAGTCGGCATGGGAATGCACGTGTTCCATCGTCGGCACCAACGTCGCGCCCCGGCGGGAGCCGCACCACCCGATTCTTGCGGCTGCGACCATGGCGCTTCCCGGGCCCCCTTGCGCAATCCGGAGCTAACGAGTATTAGCCTCGGTAGCTAACGAGTCGTAGCCGCCCGCGAGAGGCGGGGCGCACGAGGATTCCCATGGAAGAGACGAAGGCGCCTCCGCAGGACACGCCGGCCTCCGGGTCGAAGAAGGCCGTCGTCGTGGGCGGAGCCGGCTTCCTCGGCAGGCGTCTCGTCGCGCTCCTCGGGGGCGGCGACGGAACGGACGAGCCCCATGCCGATTGGCCGCGCTTCGACGCGATCCACGTCGTCGACCGTGCCCCGTTCGTCGAAGAATCCGCGTCGCGTCGGGCACGCGAGGCGCGCGGCATCGCCCTCACGGCGAGCACCGCCGACGTCCGCTCGAAGGACGACCTCAGGGCCGTCCTCCGGGAGGCGCACACGGTCTTCCACCTGGCTTCCGTCGTCGACGTCGGGCTGAAGAAGAACCCGACGATCGAGGCGATCAACGTCGTCGGCACGCGGAACGTCGTCGAGGTCTCGGAGGAGCTCGGCATCCCCTTCCTCGTCTACACGAGCTCCGAGGACGTCGTCTTCTCGGAGACGCCTTGCGCGGGCGACGACGAATCGGTCCCCTATCCCGAGCGACCGATGAACGACTACGTCCGGACCAAGATCGAGGGCGACCGCGTCGTCCTCGGGGCGGACGGCCGGCGCGGGCTGCGCACGTGCGCGATCCGGCCCGTGCACATCTACGGCCCGGAGGATCCCCACGCGATCGTGGCGAGCCTCGAGGCCTTCGCGGGTGGGAAGGTGCCCTTCCTCTTCGGCGATGGCTCGGCCCGCTTCGACTGCGTGTACGTCGACAACGTCGCGCACGCGCACCTGCTCGCGGCCACGCGTCTGCACGACGAGGCGACGCGCGACCGCGTCGGCGGAAAGGCGTACTTCGTCGGCGAGGGCTACGCGCCGAACTACTTCGAGTTCGTCCGGCGCTTCGCCGACGCGCGGGGGATCGCGATGCCCCGGCTGCGGCTACCGGACGGGGCCGTCTACGCGCTCGCCCGGGCCATGGAGCTCGTGCACCGGCTCACCGGCGCCGAGGTCCCCTTCCATCGCTTCCACTACTACATCCTGACGAAGGACTTCTGGTTCTCGAACGCGAGCATCGAGCGCGAGCTCGGCTATCGCCCCCACGTGCCCCACGAAGAGGGCATGGCTCGCACCGTCGCCTGGGTCCGGACGATTCCCCTCGGAGGCTCCCGCGCATGAGCATCGATCCCGAAAACCATCCGCGCTGCGTCTCGAACGAGCGCACGATCCACGCGCCGATCGAGCACGTCTGGAAGGTGCTCGTCGATTTCGAGCGCTACCCCGAGTGGAATCCCTTCACCCACGGCCTCGAGACGAATCGGAAGGTCGGGGGCCCCGTCACGCTCCACGTGAAGCTCGGCGGCCGGAACATGACCATGCACGAGCAGCTCACGCTCTGGGACGAAGGGCGTGCCGTCGCCTGGGGCCTACGGTGGGGGGGCGGGAAGCTGATCCACTGCGATCGCGTCCAGGCGCTCGTGCGCATCGACGACCACACCACGGGGTATCGCTGCCACGAGGCGTTCGACGGGCTGCTCGCCTCGCTCGTCTACCTGCTCTACCGACGGCCGATGCAGGTCGGCTTCGACACGGCCGCGGATGCGCTGAAGGCACGCGCCGAAGCGACGTTCCGAGCCTGAGGCGCGTGCGGGCTCAGGCGGCGCGCTCGGCCGCGAGCGCCCGCTCGAGCCCGTCGAGCACGAGCTCGAGCCCGAACGGGAATTCGTTCGCGAAGGCGTAGCCCGGCGCGAGGACGTGCTTCGTGGCGAGCTCGACGAGGTGGGGGAAGGCGCCCTCGGGCAGCGGCTCGAACATCCCGCCCACGACCTCCCGCGTCTCCTCCGGCGTCTGGAACGGCAACGTGAGCTCCGTGTGCACGAAGCCGAAGACGTACGCGTCGATCACGGCGTAGGCGTGCGCCGAGAGCCCGAGCGAGAAGCCCGCGCCGCGGAGGCAGCCGAGCACGGCGTCGTGGTGCGTGAGGGTCGCGAGGCCCGGGGCCTTCCGCGACTCGAGCACGCGCAGCGCCCAGCGATGGCGCAAGAGGGCTTCCCGAACGGACTCCGAGCGTCGCCGGAGCGCCGTCTTCCAGCCGAGCTCGACGCGCGGCAGCTCGATCTCCTCGAAGACGAGGTCGACCATTCCATCGAGGATCGCGCTCTTGTTCGGGACGTGGTGGTAGAGCGACATCGCCTCGACGCCGAGCTCGTCGGCGAGCCTCCGCATCGAGAGCTCCTCGAGGCCGTGCGCGTCGGCGAGCGCCATCGCGGTGCGGAGCGCCCTCTCGCGGGAGAGCGGCTCGCGCCTCGGTTTCTTCGCGGCTCGCGAGGGCGATTTCGTGGGTCGGGCCATGGGCTCGCTTGACACCTTACGGCGTAAGCCCCAGGATGTCGACTTACCTTACGCCGTAAGTCCACCTCGAGGCCATCCCATGGAACACCCCGCGCTCGCCGCCCATCCCCTCCCCGAAGCCCCTCTGCGCAGCGAGCCCATGCGTGCCGTGCTGCAGGGCGCCTACGGCTCGGCGGACGTCCTCCGCCAGGGCCGCCTGCCGGTTCCGACCCCGGGCAATGGCGAGGTCCTCGTGAGGGTCGTCGCCGCCGGCATCGATCGCGGGACCTGGCATCTCCTCACGGGTCGTCCCTACCTGATGCGCCTCCTCGGCTTCGGCTTCCGTCGCCCGAAGAATCCGGTGCCGGGGCTCGATCTCGCCGGCCGCGTCGTCGCGGTCGGCCCCGAGGTCACGCGATGGCGCGTCGGCGACGCGGTCTTCGGGATCGGCCGCGGCTCGTTCGCCGAATACGCCGTCGCGAGCGAGGAGAAGCTCGCGCGGGCGCCCGACGGGATCCCGCTCGACGAAGCCGCCGTGCTCGGCGTCTCGGGCATCACGGCCCTGAAGGCCCTCGTCGACGAGGGAAGGCTCGTGGCCGGCGAGCGCGTGCTCGTGATCGGCGCCTCCGGAGGCGTCGGCACGTACGCCGTGCAGCTCGCGAAGGCGCTCGGCGCCGAGGTCACGGCCGTGTGCAGCGGCGGGAAGCGGGAGCTCGTCCTCGGCCTCGGCGTCGATCGGGTCCTCGACTACCGCACGGAGGACTTCGCGGACGGGAGCACGCGATACGACCTCGTCCTCGACGTCGGCGGCAACACGCCGCTCTCGCGTCTGCGTCGCGCGATGACCGAGAGCGGCCGCCTCGTCTTCGTCGGCGGCGAGCATGGAGGAGACCTCACGGGCGGCATGGGGCGCCCGCTCGGCGCGCTCCTGCTCGGGCTCTTCACGAAGCAGCGCTTCGTGATGCTCGCCGCGACCGAGCACACGAGCTACCTCGAGCGCCTCGGCTCCTTCGTCGAGGCCGGCACGGTCCGTCCCGCGATCGATCGCCGCATCGGGCTCGACGACGTCGCCGACGCCCTCCGCGACCTCGAATCGGGTCGAGTCCGCGGCAAGGTCCTCGTCCGCGTCGCGAACGAAGGCGCATAACCCGGAAGGCGGCCGAGCGACCGATCGTCGCTCGGGAGAGGCGCCCACGTGCCAGACTCCACGCGCGCACGGAGGTTCGTTCGATGAAGGCCATCGTCACGCAAGGGTTCGGCCCGAAGAGCCGTCTCGTCCTCGGAGAGAAGGACGCCCCCACGCCGGGTCCGGACGACGTCGTCGTGAAGGTCCACGCCGCCTCGGTGAATCCGAAGGATTGGAAGCTGAACGCCCTCTTCGCGGCCTCGGTCGGCTCGCTCGGCACGAAGCTCCTGCCCCCCGTCTTCGGCGACGATCTCGCGGGCGTCGTCGTCGCGAAGGGAGCGAACGTGACGGGCCTCGAGCTCGGCGACCGCGTCTTCGGCATGGACATGCGCCCGCGCACGGCGTCGCTCGCGGAGATGGCGAAGATCGATGCTCGGCGCATCGCGCGCATGCCCCGCACGGCGAGCTTCGCCGAGGCGGCCGCCGTGCCGCTCGCCGGCCAGACCGCGCTCCAGGCCCTGCGCCTCGGCGGCGCGAAGCACGGCAGCCGCGTGCTCCTCATCGGCGCCTCGGGCGGCGTCGGCACGTTCGCCGTGCAGATCGCGAAGGCGATGGGCTGCCACGTCACGGCCGTCTGCAGCACGAAGAACGTCGACTTCGTACGCTCGCTCGGGGCCGATGCCGTGATCGACTACACCGCCGGCGACTATCGCAAGACCGCGGGTCGCTTCGACCTGATCTTCGACGTGACGTCCTACGAGTCGCCCGCCACGTGCGAGGCGCTGCTCGAGCCGCACGGACGCTTCATCACCTCCGCTGGGAGCGTCGGCGCCCTGCTGCGCACGCTCCGCCACGGCCCGAAGCGTGCGGGCGCGGTGAAGGTCGAGTCGTACCGCGAGGATCTCGAGACGCTCGCGCGATGGATCGACGAGGGGAAGGTGAAGGTCGTCCTCGACGGAACCTTCCCCCTCGCCGACTCGCAAGCGGCCTACGAGCGAAGCAGGACGGGGCGAGCGCGCGGGAAGATCGCGATCGAGATCGTCCCGAGCGCCTAGGCCCGCGACCGGCGCGGCCGCTTCCGCCGCTCCCCCGACGTGGGATCCGAGGGGTTGAGCTGGGTCCGCGGCCTCTCGTGGCGATCCCCCGCGGCTTCGCGCGCGGCCCGTACGAATACGTCGCGGAGGAAGCGATGCGCCTCGTCCTCGTCGAAGCGCGGATGCCAGACGAGCCCGAGGGCGTAGGGACGGAGCGGGAGCGGCACCTCGTGGACGACGAGCCCGAGGGAGTCCGCATGGCGCCTCGCGATGCGCTCGGAGATCGTGAGCACGTAGTCGGTCTCGGCGGCGAGCGAGAGCGCGGTGAGGAAATACGGCACAGCACGGGCCACCTTCCGCTCGAGGCCGCGCTCGCGGAGCACGTCGTCGACGTAGCCCCCGGGCTTGCCGCGCGGCGCGACCTGGATGTGCGCGAGCGACACGAATGCCTCGAGACCGAGACGCTTCCCGGCGGCCGGGTGTCCTTTCCGGAGCACGCAGACGAAGCGATCCGTGAGGAGCTGCCGGCTCCGCATCTCCGGGGGGAGCGACCCGTAGATGCCGACGGCGAGGTCGGCGCCGCCTTCCCGGAGGAGCGCGGCGTCGTCCGCCGTGTTCGGCGCGAAACGGAGGCAGACGCCCGGAGCCTCCTGCCTCAGGATCCGGTCCACGGACGAGCCGAGCACGGTGAGCACGTAGTCGGTCGCGAGCACGGTGAACGTGCGCTCGAGCTCCGCCGCCACGAACGGCTTGTCCGGCTCGAGCGTCCGCCTCGCCTCGGTGACGACGGCATGGACGCGCGGCTTCAGCGCCTCCGCACGCGGCGTGAGCACCATCGCGCGTCCCGAGCGCACGAGCAGCGGATCACCGAATTTCTCTCGGATCCGCGCGAGCGCATGGCTCATCGCGGGGGTCGAGAGACCGACGCGGCGCGCGGCTGCCGTGACGCTCCCCTCCTGGAGGAGCGCATCCAGCGTGACGAGGAGGCCGAGGTCCGAAGGTTCCATCGCCTGCAACGATGGCCTGGAACCCTTGCAAGCCTCAAGGTGCCTGGCTCAACGCCGGAGCGCCGCCCAGACCAGGTTCGGCGAGCTCCCGCCCGCGCGCACCATGCGGACCCAGAGCAGCGTCATGTGCTCGAGGTGCAGCGCCTGGATGAGACCGCCGACGTCGACGGGCTCGAAGCCCACCTGGGTGATCAGCCCGGCGACGCTCGCCTTCGCGGCCGCGTCGTCGCCGCAGAAGAGCATCGCCGGCTTCACCGAGTACGCGGGGTACGAGGGATTCTCGAAGTTCTCGAAGCCGTAGATGGTGAAGGCCTTCACGACGCGTGCCTTCGGCACGAGCGACTGCACGAGCTCGCTCCCGGAGCGTTCGCTCTTCAAGCCGTGCGAGAGCCCGGGGCCGACCGGATTCGTGCAGTCGACGAGGACCTTGCCCGCGAGCGCGTCGGCGAGCGGCGGGAGCACCGAGGCATTCGCTCCGAACGGCGTGGCGACGAAGACCACCTCGGCGTCGCGCACGGCATCGGCGATCGGCCGGGCGGAGAGGCGCTTCGAGCGGGAGAGAGCGGCGGCGACGCTGGCCGAGCCTTCCTTCGCTTCGGCGAGCACGACCTCGTGGCCCGCCTCGGCGAGCCGCACCGCGAGGGCCGCACCGACGTTGCCGGCACCGATGAACGCGATCTTCATGGGAGTTCCTTTCTCGGGTCGAGGACCCCGGCCGAGAGGCGCGTCGGCCGAGGCGATGGGACGGAGGATAGTCGAGAGGTCCCGGGAACGCGTCTCCGCGCCGGGACGCTCACCAGAAGGAGGGACGCTCCGGCAGGGGCGCGTGGCACTTCCCACACGCGCGGTGATCGTCCGAGACGTCCTCGAGCGAGGCGCAGGAGGGGCAGCGCACCCAGATGCGGTTCGCGCGGAGCGGCGAGAAGACGCTCGTCCAGACGGAGGCGACGAAGTCTTCCGAGAAGAGCTCCTTCATCGCGACGGCGTGGTGCTTGCCGAGGGCCCGGTGCATCGAGGCCTCGTCTTCCCAGGCGGTGACGGTGAAGCCGCGAAGGCCCGTGAAGCCCGTGACGATCGAGAGGAAGCCGGGCTCGGCGAGGAAGTCCTGGACGTTCTGTCTGGAATGGGCGCGAATGCGCTCGCGCTCGTGCGGGTTCTTGGCGGTGATCCAGGTCAGGGCGATCACGCCCGGAGGCCTCTTGTTCCCCGAGGCCGCGCGGAGCGAATAGCCGTATTGCGCCGTCGGGCTCTCGAGAGGCTCCGAGAGGGCGAGCGCGACGAAGTCCTCGGGGCTCATGGGCCCGGTCCTCGGCGCCTCGTACCACTCGGGCTTCTGCTCGGCCCAGAGGTTCTTCACGAGCTTCCGGGGCAAGGTCCGCTCGAAGAGGCCCGCCGACACCATGATCCGCGTGCCCTCGACGGGACGCTTCGCGAGACGGCTCCCGCACGTCGTGCAGAAGCCGCGCTCGTTCGCCTCGGACGAGCGGTACCAGGCGATGTGCTCCTCGCCTTCCCATCGCACGGAGGCCCGGCCCGCGACGAGCATCGCGAAGAAGTTGCCGTGGAGCTTCTGGCAATCCGCGCAATGGCAGGCGACGACGCCCGCCGCATCGCCGGGCAGGTGCACTCGCACGCGGCCGCAATGGCACGCGCCGACGAGCTCGCCGCCGAGGGGAGCCTCGGTCATCGTCCGAGCGCCTCGATCACGAGGTTCGCGGTCTCGGTGCCCGAGAAGTTCTGCTGGCCCGTGACGAGGTTCCCGTCGCGCACCGCGAAGCCGCGCCAGAGGCCCGCCTGCACGTAGTTCGCCCCGAGCTTCCGGAGCTCGTCCTCGATGCGCCACGGCATCAGGTGCTTGTCCCGCGGCAGCGCGCCCATCCCCCAGACGGCGTTGTCGGCGAAGTCCTCTTCGACGTTCGCGAAGCCCGTCACGGTCTTGCCCTTCGCGAGCAGCTCCCCGTTCGAGAGCTTCGCGTACCGCAGCACGGCCACGCCGTGGCAGAGGGCCGCGGCGACCTTCCCCGCCTCGTAGAACGCCGCGAACTTCGCGTGCAGCTCCGTCGCGCTCTCGAACGTGAACATCGGCGCCTGGCCGCCCGCGACGACGAGCGCGTCGAACCGAGAGACGTCGATCGCCGACACCGGACGCGTGTCCGCGACGAGCGCGGCGAGCTTCGGCGTCGAGAGGAAGCCCATGCTGATCAGATCCGTCGCCGAGTAGCCGCTCGGATCGCGAGGATCGCTGAGCGAGTCCGCCTCGCACGTTCCGCCCGAGACGCTGAAGATCTCCACCTCGTACCCCGCCTCGTGGAAGGCGTAGTAGGGGTGCGTGAGCTCCGACCACCAGAAGCCCACGGGCCAGCCCGTGGTGGTCGAGGTCGCGGGGTTCGCGATCACGATCGCGACGCGCTTCGGCTTCGTCTTGTTCGACGGATTCGGGTCTCGCAGGCTCATCTCGTCCGCTCCTGGGGAACGAGGACGTTCCGTCCCCTCGCGAACGACTATCGAGCGCCCCATGCATGCAGACAATGCATGGATTTGGAATCCATCATTGCAATCTCTGCAACTCTACCGAGGCGCGTCCTCCACGCCGGAGCGCTCGAGCGCGGCCGTGTAAGGACGGGCACGGCGCTCGGCGAAGCCGTCGACCATGAGCCCGACGCCCGAGAAGAAGACGAGCGCGATGCCGAGGCCCTGGGTGAAGTCGCCCCGCGTGCCGAAGCGGAGCAGGAGCCCGACGACGCCGAAGGCCGCCCAGACGACGAGGTAGAACGGCCACGCGCGGTTGACCTTCTCCATGCGCACGAGCTCCTCGCGCCGGGCGGGCTCCGGGCTCGTGGCGAGCGAGGCCTCGAGCCTCTCGACCTGGGCGGGCGTGCGAAAGCCGACGATGCCGCCCACGACGGTCATCACGAGCCCCATCACGAGGAAGGGGATCGAGACGCCGCGCGCGAACGCGTTCGCCTTCTCCGTGAGGAGCCAGCCGCCGAACACCAACGACAGGAGGCCCATCGGGACGATGAAGACGAGCGCTTCGATCTTCTCGCCGTCGAAATAGGTCGCCATCGCCTCGAGCAGTTTCATCGGAGCTCCTTTCGTGGGGGCCGCATGCGCCTCCCGCGGGAGCCTACTGCGACGGCTCGGGGGGGTACGAGCCCCCGCTCGCCTACCCGAGCACGCCGAACCGACCGAGCGCCACGAACACGCCGAGCAGCGCGACGATGGCGGGGGGCGCGGGAGACTCCTCGTGCTCGAGGTGCGTCTTCACGGCTCCGAGCATCAGCACCACGAGGCAGATGGCGGCGATCGGCGTGAGGACCGGCAGGATGCCCGTGGCATGCGGGACGATCACGCCGATTCCGCCGAGCACCTCGGCGAGGCCGAGCAACTTGAACCGTCCGTCGCTCCACGTCTCGGCCCACTTCATCTTGTCGAGGAGCTTCACGCGCGGGACGGCGAGCTTCGTACCTCCTGCCGCCACCACCGCGAACGCGAGCAGCCCCGATGCGATCCAAAGCGCGAGTTCCATTCTCTCTGTTCCTCTCTAGCGAGTCGCCTGGGTGTTCGCCGCGCTCATCCGAGGGACCGGAGCGCCTGGCTCTGCTTCCCCTCGCCGCGCAGGGCGAGGCCGAGGCGGCGGATTCCGGCTTCTCCGCGCGCGAGCGCCTCGCGGCTCGTGTGGACGGAGTAGTTCCCGAGGAAGAGCTCGTGCGGATGCGGCGCCGCCGAGCCGAGCACGAAGCGCGTCTCTCCCTCGGCGACGAAGTCGATCTTCGCCTCTTCCTGCTCGAAGAGCGCGAGCTCTCCGGCGGTGACGCGCTCGGGCGTCCGCAGCGCGCCGTCCATCACCGCGACCCATGCGACGTCGTGACCGGCGGGCGGCACGAACGTCCAAGGCTCGCCGTCCCCGAGGCTCACCGACAGATAGGTCATCGGCGGCGACGGGATGGGGCTCGTCGAACCTCCGTAGCTTCCGAGCACGACACGCGCGGGTCCCCGCGCCGGTAGCTGCTCGGCCATCACGTAGTGGCTCTCGCTCGGCGCGTTCTCGAGCTCCGGAGGCAGGGCGACCCAGAGCTGGAAGCCGCGCACGATGCCGGGCTCGACGCTGCCCGTGTGCCACACGCCGCCTCCGGCGCGCATCCACTCGACGCTGCCCGCGGGCAGGACACCGGTGGCTCCCGTGGTCTCCGCGTAGCGAACCGCGCCATCGAGGACGACGGTCACCGTGGCGATGCCCGAGTGCGGGTGCCAGCCGGTCGCCATGGGCGGCGCATGGGTGAAGTCGCCCTCGAACCGGTCGAGGAACACGAAGGGCTTGAGCAGCTCGGCCCGCCGATCCGACGGGCTCATGAGGCGCGTGATCGGCCCTCCGGAATGCCCTCGCGTGCGATGGACGATCGCGCGGGACGAGGCGCTCGACGCGTGGCGGAGTGTGGCGGTGCTCATGCGTCGGATCCTAAGTCGTCCCGAATTGTGGGTCTAGACGCCGCGTCTGGCCAAACTGTCCCGCCTGCTGGACAATGGCTCCATGGACCTCAACGAGCTCGTCGTCTTCGTTCGCGTCGTGCAGGCCGGCAGCATCCGCGGCGCGGCGGAGTCGCTCGGCATGCCGAAGTCGACGGTCAGCCGGAAGCTCATCGACCTCGAGGAGCGGCTCGAAGCGCGCCTGCTCCAACGCACGACCCGCAAGCTGGGCCTCACCGACATCGGCCGCGTCTACTACGACCACGGGGTCCGCATCGTCACGGAGGTGGAGAACGCCGAGCGCGCCGTGCGCAGCCAGCACGAGACGCCGCGTGGCCTCTTGCGCGTCACCGCGCCGCTCAACCTCGCCTACCTGGGGCCGATCTTCAGCGACTACCTACGGCGCCATCCCGAAGTGCGCCTCGAGCTTTCCGCGAACGCGCGGGTCGTGGATCTCATCGAGGAGCGCTTCGACGTCGGCATCCGAACCGGTCGGCTCGAGGACTCGTCACTCGTCGCGAGGTCGCTCGGAGCCATCGAGCGGATCCTCGTCGCGACCCCGGCCTACGCGAAGAAGCGCGGTCGACCGAAGACACCGGCCGATCTGGAGAAGCACGACTGCCTCCTCTTCGGCAACGACGCGACGCTCACGCTCACGCGCGACGGGCGCAGGGAAGAGCTCTCGCTGAGCCCACGATTGCTCGTCACCGACATGGACGTGCTCGAGAGCGCGGTGAAGGACGACCTCGGCATCGCCGTCATGCCGGCGTTCCTCTGCGAGAAGGCCCTCCGTGCGCGTCGCCTCGAGCGGATGCTCCCGGAGTGGAGCCCGCCCTCGACGCCGCTGCACATCGTCTATCCGAGCACGAGGCACCTCTCGCCGACGGTGCGGAGCTTCGTCGACCACGTGCAGGAACGGATGAGGCTCCGGCTCGGTGAAGCCTGCCCCGAGAACGCGTGACGCGAGACTCGTCCGCGACCGGTCTCGCAGGGGATGCGCAGACGCCGGGCCGAAACGCGACGGCCCCGGAGATCGCTCTCCAGGGCCGGCTTAAGCGAACGAGGGCCTGCAGATTGCAGACCCTCGTGCTTGGCTCCGCATTCGGAGCGACTCGCGAACCGCTCTCTGGGGCACTCCGGGGGACACGCCGGCGAGAGTCGCGCCGTCCAGCATAGAGCGAACGCCTCCAATTCCGGGGGGTTGAGGGAGGAAACGCGGGACGGCTCTCCGCGTTCGCACCGTCCAGTCGCTCATGGGGCGGCACTCGCGATCCGTCCCGCGTCGCAGCACTCCGCAGGCTGGTTCTCGCTAGGGCTCGAACGTCGGGTCCAACAGCCGAGAGGCTGCGGCCAAGGCAGCCTGGAGAATCAGTTTCTCGGGGACCGTTTCGTACACCGAGTCGCCGACCTTCACCGTGCGGCACTCCGATTCGCCGCACACGGAGCAGCACCGACTGGTGCCGATGCCGGCTCCAAGCCAGGTCTCCATGGGCTGGCCAGCGATCCAGATGCGGTTCGACTCGGATGGATTGGCCTTGAAGGACGCCTCATCGATCTCGCGTGTTTCGAAGGTCGCCTCGATCCCCAAGGGCTTGAGCGCCTCCTTGAGCTTGCTGACGGCGCGCAGCAATTCCTGTTGCGTGCCGCCGCATCGAACGCAGGTCCTGCCGCCTGCGCTGACGAGTCTCTGCCAGACTATCGGTAGAGTCTTCATGGCCTTTCCCTTCGCTGCGAGAGTGTACTTCTGGGCCTGCATCTTGTCGTGACGACTTCTCGCGGCTCCACTTTGGCCGTCGCTATCACCCGGGCCCGAATGTCCCTTCGACGTAGCCGATCGGGATGAGCCCCGGCAGCGTCTCGGTCCGGGTCACACGGACGCCGGCAGCCTCGACCGCCTGCCGAAGGGACTTTGCCGTGAAGCGCCGATGCCCCGGGAAACCGGTTACAGCGAGCGCCCGCGACACGACCCACGAGAGCGCCGTCTGGTCGTGGCAGAACGTCGGAACGACGACTCGCCCGCCCGCCCTCACCACGCGGCGCAGCGCAGCCAGGGCGCCCGGCAGGTCCGGCACCAAGTGGAGGACGTTCGCTGCGACGACCGCGTCGAACGCCCCGTCGTCGAAGCGCAGCGCGTAGATGTCGGCCTGCTCGCATCGCACGTTCGCCACCTTGGCGTCTCGCACGCGCCGCTCGAGCTCGGAGACCATCTCCGAGGAGTAGTCGGTGGCCACGACCTCCCCTGCGCCAGCGGCTAGCGCGGGCGTGACAAGGCCCGTACCAGCCGCCACCTCGAGCACGCGCTCGAGGCCGCGCACCGCCTCGCCCGCCAGCTCGACCATGCGCGGGATCGGCCCTCCGAGTAGCGCCATCGACCGGTCGTAGTTCTTCGCGTGCTTGTCCCAGTAGCTCTGGTCGGAGTCGCTCATCTCGTTTCTCGTGGAAGTTGTCAGCCCAGGCGTTCCAATACCCGCTCGAGCTTCTCCCGCGCCTCCTTAGCGATCGCCTCGAGGGGGCCCGACTCGCGCGCCAGGGTCTGAAGCGGATCCACGACGTTCACCAGCGTCTGCCCGTCATCCTGTTCGTAGATGATGACGTTGCACGGGAGCATCACGCCGGCGTCGATCTCCGCCGACAGCGCGCGGTGGGCAAGCGTCGGGTTGCAGGCGCCGAGGATTCGATACTTCCGAAAGGAGACCTGCAGCTTCTGAGCGAGCGTCTTCTGAACGTCGATCTCCGTGAGTACGCCGAAGCCCTCGCTCTTGAGCGCTTCAGGCACCTTGGTTAGGGCGTCGTCGAACGACATGGACAGGGTCTTCTTCATTCCGATCTTCATGGGTTCTTCCTCTCGTGTTGGGACGGGGTCGGTTCGGAGCGTGCCGCTCCGAGTACGGGCGGTCTGATGAAACTCTGCGCCTCGCCCTCATGTCGCCGCTCCTGCGCTCGGCGCACGCAGCATCCTGAGCCCGCTGCCGATGACGACGAACTCGCTGATCTCGTGAACCAGGACCGCCACTGGAAGGCTGAAGACGCCCGCCACCGCGCCGACCGCGAGGGTGCCGATTACGAGGACGGATAGCGCGAGGTTCTGGCGAACGACTTGCTGAGTGCGTTGGGCAAGCGCGAGCGCGAAGGCGAGGCGACGAAGGTCATCGCCCATCAACGCAACGTCGGCCGTCTCGAGCGCGACGTCCGTGCCAGCCGCGCCCATCGCGATTCCGACGGTCGCCTGCGCGAGTGCCGGGGCGTCGTTCACTCCGTCCCCAACCATCGCGATCGGCGCCTTCGCGGCGAGGGTGCGGATCTCCGCGAGCTTGTCCTCCGGCTTCATCGCACCGTGGAAACGCTTGATGCCGAGCGTGGAGGCTACGCGTTCCACGGCGATCTGCTGGTCCCCCGAGAGCACGATGAGCTCAACCCCGCGCGCGTGCAGCAGGCGGACCGCCTCGGAGGCTTCCTCGCGCACGGCATCTTGCACGGCCACCACGCACCAGACGCTCGACGAAGTCCCAGCGACGATGACCGTCTTGCCGGCCGCCTCAAGGCGCCGGACCTCTGCGCTCGCTTCAGCTGCGTTTCCGGCGGTGCTCTCGAAGAGGGCGAGCCGACCGACCAGGACCTCCACGCCATCGATGGCTGCGACGACGCCCGCGCCAGGCAACGCACGTACGTCGGTCGCCTCGCCGACGACCACGCCACGGGCATGAGCGTGCGCCGCGATGGCTCTCGCGACGGGGTGCTCGCTTCGCGCTTCGATGGTCGCCACGCGAGACAGCAGTTCGCTCTCAGCGTGCGGACTCGAGGCCAGCCGAACGAACTCGGTCACGACGGGCTCGCCGCGCGTCAGGGTGCCGGTCTTGTCGAGCGCGATGGTCCGGATCGTGGCGAGTCGCTCGAGGATGACGCCGCCTTTGATGAGGACGCCGTTGCCGGCCCCCGTCCCGAGCGCCGCAACGAGCGTGATCGGCACCGAGATGACGAGCGCACAGGGGGCGGCGGCCACGATGAAGACGACCGCCCGATGCAGCGCCGCGTTCCACGAGAAGCCGAGCGCGAACACCAAGACGGTGGCAACCAGCACACCACCAACGAGTACGGCGGGGCTGTAACGCGCCCCGAAACGCTCGATGAAGCGCTGACTTTCGCCCTTCTTCTCCTGCGCCTCCTCTACGAGGTGAATGATCTTCGCGACCGTGTTCTCCTGGAACGTCTTCGTGGCGCGCACCTCGATCACGCCGTCGGCATTGATGGTTCCCGCGAACACTTCGTCCCCGGCGGCCTTCTTCACAGGGACGCTCTCGCCTGTGACCGGTGCCTGGTTGATCGACGTCTCCCCTCGCACGACTTCGCCATCCGTGGCGACGGACTCACCGGGGCGCACGATGAAGACGTCTCCGACGGACAGGCTCTCGACGGCGACCTCCACGTCGGCGCCGTCGCGACGTACGAGCGCCACCTTCGGAACGAGCTTCATAAGCGCGCGCACTGCGGCCCGCGTCTTCTGCTCGGTGAATCCCTCGGCGGCCTCGCTGATCGAGTAGAGGAAGACCAGCATCGCCGCCTCGAGCGGCTCGCCGAGCGCGGCCGCGCCGAGTGCCGCGATGGACATCAGCACCTCGATCCCGACGACCCGCTTCCGGACGAGCTTCTCGAGTCCCTCACGCGCGAAGAAGTACCCGCCGATCAGGATCGCGAGTCCCAACGCGCCGAGGCCTGGCCAGCGGATAGTGAGCGTCCGAACGAGACCCCAGCCGACTGCGAGGAGCACGCCCGACGCGATGGACGAGACTACCTTCGGGCTCCACAGACCGGGCGCCTCGCGCTCGGCGTCGCGCGCCACGGGGAACCCGAGCGAAGTCAGCGCGCCCTCAAGTGCCCCGCGGGACGTCTTCGAAGGCTCGAACGCCACGGCGACCTTACCCGCCTTCGGGAACGTTCGAACCTCGACGACCCCCTGGTGGTTGCTGAGGCCAGCTTCGATCTTCGCGGCTTCGTTCTCGCAATCGAGGTTCTGCACGCGCACTTCGAATTGTGCTCTTCCGCCGGTCATGAAGAACCTTCCTCCGGGGGCGCGATGGCCGCAACGTCGTCCGGCGAGGCACGCTCGCTGTCCCCGAACCTGCTGTAGACCGCAGGCAACACCAAAAGCGTGAGCAGCGTGGATGAGAGAATCCCGCCGATGAACACCGTTGCAAGCGGGCGCTGCACTTCCGCGCCGGACGTTTCGGATAGCGCCATGGGGACGAAACCGAGCGCTGCGACGAGCGCGGTCATGAGCACTGGCCTCATTCGCTCGAGCGCTGCGCGGCGGACGGCAACCGTGGACGTGGCGCCTTCCATCTGGTGCTGACGCGCTGTCGACACCAAGACCAGCCCGTTCAACACGGCCACGCCGAACAACGCAATGAAGCCGATTCCTGCCGAGATGGAGAGCGGCATGCCACGAACCGCCAGCGCGGCCAC
This sequence comes from Polyangiales bacterium, assembly GCA_046351215.1. Lineage (GTDB taxonomy): Bacteria > Myxococcota_A > Polyangia > Polyangiales > Houyiibacteriaceae > JAXLYX01. Next base: position 106,446 of record JAXLYX010000005.1, read on the forward strand.
CCCTCCCGCCACCGAAAGTGGCACGTTCAGAAAGATGATTGCCGCGGGTCTGAGCGCGCCGAAGCTCGTGTAGAGCAGAACGAGAATGAGAAGCAGGACGAGCGGAATCACCAGCGTCAGACGGCTCGTCGCCGACTGTAGGTGTTCGAACTGGCCGCCCCACTCGAAGCGATAACGCGGAGGGAGGTGTACTTCCCGTTCGACCCGACGCTGCGCTTCTGCGACGAAGGATGCGACGTCGCGGCCGCGAACGTTCACCTGCACCGTGATGCGCCGCTCGAGATCCTCGCGGCTGACCTGTGCCGGCCCTATCTCTTCCTCGAGGTCGGTGACCTGGGAGAGAGGAACCGTCTGCCCGCCGCTGGCCCCGACCGGGAGCGATTCGAGTAGGGACAAGTCGTGTCTCGTGGCAGGGTCGACCCGGACGTCTACGGCGTACCGAAGCGCCCCTTCGTGGACTTGGGTGACCTGGATTCCTCCGAGCGCGGCGACGGAATCGAGCACGTCCTGAACGCGAACTCCGTAACGCGCCGCCGCCTGCCGATCGACGTGAACTCGAAGCATCGGCAGACCGGTGATCTGCTCCGCTCGGACGTCTTCTGCCCCCGGCACCTGCCGCAGGACGTGGACGAGCAAGTCGGCGCGCTCGCGCAGCACCTCGAGATCGTCGCCGAAGAGCTTCACCGCGATGTCGGCACGGGAGCCCGCGATGAGCTCGTTCATGCGCATCTCGATCGGCTGCGAGAAGCCGAAGACGATTCCAGGGACTTGCTCACGAATCCGCCGCGAAGCCGCGTCGATGAGCGCATCCCGGCTCGCGAACCGCCATGTGTCGCGCGGCTTCAACGTGACGAGCACATCGGACATCTCGACACCCATCGGATCGACCGCGATCTCGGACCGGCCTGTCTTGCACACGACGCTCTCCACCTCCGGAAATCGGAGGAGCGTCTGCTCGAGCCGCGTCGTCTGGTGCGTGGCCTCGGTCAGGCTCATGCTCGGCGGTCGGTACACCTCGAGAGCAATCGCGCCTTCGTCGAGCTCGGGAATGAACTCCGCACCTCGTGTCATCGCGACTCCGACGGCCGCGACGAACAAGCCGAACGCGATGCCGACCGTTGCGGCGCGGTAGCGGAAGACGACATCGAGGACGCGCGACAGCGTGCGGCGCAGACGGACGATGACCGAACCCTCGGAGAGGTTGGGCCGCAACGGCAGCATGAGCGAGGCGAGCACTGGCGCGAGGGTTATCGAGAGAACGAGGGTACCAGGTAGCGAGAAGAGCACCGTCAGCGCCATGGGCCGGAACATCTTCCCCTCGATGCCCGCGAGCGTGAGGATCGGTACGTAGACCAGGGCAGTGATGAGCTCGCCGAACGCCGTGGCCGTTCGCACCTCGACGGACGCGTTCAGGACGAGCTCGTCGCGCTCGACGGGCGTCAGCGCGCGGCCGACCGCTTGATAGCGCTCGCTCATCCGGCGCATCGAGTTTTCTACGATGATGATCGCCGTGTCGATCGCCAGGCCGAAATCGATGGCACCGAGCGACATGAGATTTCCGGATACACCCGCAGCGCGCATTCCCAGAAAGGCAACCAGCATCGAGAGCGGGATGAGGCTCGCGACGACGATGCCCGACCTCAGATTCCGAAGAAACAAGAAGAGAACCACGATGACGAGAGCGCCGCCTTCGACGAGGTTCCTCACGACGGTGGCAATCGTTGCGCGAATCAACTCGGCGCGGTCATAGAAGGGCTCGATCCGGACGCCAGCCGGCAACCGAGGCTGGATCTCAGCGACGCGCGTGCGGACGCGATCCACGACCGCCCGAGAGTTCTCCCCGACCATCATCATCACGACGCCCGCCACGATCTCTCCGTTCCCGTCGCGCGTGACGGCGCCGTGGCGAACCTCCGGCGCGAACGAGACGCGGCCGAGGTGCCGAGCCAGAATGGGAACCCCATCGTCGCCGTTCGCGATCACCGTGTCGCCCAGGTCGTCGAGGGTGCTGATCAGACCATCGCCTCGAATCAGGAGTTGCTCGCGATGGCGCTCGATGTACGCGCCGCCAGCGCTTCCGTTCGAGCGTTGGAGCGCATCGATCACGTCGCGCAGGGACACCTGGTGCGACTGGAGCAGCGCCGGATCGAGCTCGAGCTGATAGGTCCGGAGCTCGCCGCCGAAGGTGTTGACGTCGACGACGCCCGGCACGTTCCTGAGCTGCGGCGAGATGTAGCCATCGAGGATGGATCGCAGCTCCATCAGCGTGCGGCCCCGGCCGCGGACCTCGAACTGGTAGACCTCGCCGAGCCCGGTGGAGAGCGGCGCGACCTCGGGTGTCCCGTATCCCTCCGGAATCGCGTCGCGGGCCTCCTGCAGGCGCTCGGCGACCAGCTGGCGGGCGCGATAGATGTCGGTGCCGTCCTCGAAGACGACCGTGACCTGTGAGAGCCCGAACTTCGATACCGAGCGAAGATCCGTGACCCGTGGCAGGCCGCTCATCGAGCGTTCCACGGGGATGGTCACGAAGCTCTCGACCTCGAGCGGCCCGAGGGCCGGCGCGTTCGTGAGGATCTGCACCTGGATGTTCGTGATGTCCGGGACCGCGTCGATGGGGAGCGTGCGCGCGGCGTTCAGACCGAGCACCACGACGACGGCCGTCAGCACCAGCACGAGAGGTCGGTTGCGTAGGGACCACCGGGCGATGTACTGCAACATGTCAGTCGTCCTCGTCCGCCGATGAAGAGCGTTCGAGCTCGGCCTCGAGGGTCAGGCTTCCGTCACCGACGACCTCTTCGCCCTCGCGAAGCCCGCTCAGGATCTCCGCGGTCGTCGCCGTCCGCGCACCCACTCGGACGCGTCGCACCACAAAGGTCCGATCCGCACCGCGTACGAAGACGACCTCATCGCCGGCCACCCGCTGGATTGCGGCGGCGGGGACCGTGAGAACGGGTCGCTCATCTTCCGCCGGCACGGTCGCGTCGTCTCCGAGTAGACGTGCCCGACAGAACATGCCGGGGCGAAGCGAGCGATCCTCGTTCGGTACGATGACCCGCACTAGCGCGCTCCGGGTCCGTTCGTCGAGGACCTCCCCGATGTGCGTCACGCGTCCCCGAAGCTCGCGTCCCGGCAGCGCCCCGAGCGTGATGCTCACTTCCTGACCGACCGCTACGCGACCGAGGTCGCGCTCGTACGCCGTGAGCTGCACCCAGAGCTCCGAGAGGTCGGCCACCGTGAAGAGCGTTGCCGTCGCATCGACGTTCTGACCGACGATGGCCTGGCGCGCGACGACGACGCCCGCGATAGGACTTCGGAGCGTGACGGTCGAGCCTCCGGGGCCGCCCTCCGCGGTCGCTCCGAGACCGAGCGCGACGAGCGCGCTTCGCGCCGACTTGAGCTCGGCGCGGGCGGCTGCGAGGTTCGCGCGCGCCGCTTCGAAGTCCCGTGCGGAGGAGAGGCCGTCCTGCCGGAGAAGTTCCTGTCGCTGGTACGTCGACCGCGCCTGCTCGACTCGAGCAGCCGCGGTTACGAAGGCACCGCGGGCGCGGGCGTACTCGATGCTGTCCACGGTCGCGAGCGCGGCCCCGAGCTCCACGTGATCGCCGACGTTGACATCGACGCGCGAAATACGGGCAGCCGTGCGCGGCCCGACCATCGCCATGCGATCGGGCGGCACGGCGATTTCGCCGACGAGCACGACGTCCCGCGAGAGGCGCCCTCGCGCCACTCGAACGACCTCGATGTGTGCCGCCTCGAGCGCTTCCTGGCTGAGCCGAACCGACTTCGCCCCCCCTTCGGCCTCCCCGCGCTGCTCGTTCGACTCCGGGTGGCTCTCCGCGTGCTCTCCCCGGCGTGAGCGCAGGCGGACGATCGCCAGCGCGGCGGCTGCGAGCGCGAGCGCCGCCATCGTCGCGACGAGGATCTTCTTGTCGCGAGTCATCGCAGCACCCCCCTCGCGCGCGGCAGAGCGAGGCCGGCTTTGCAGTCGTAGTGCTGCACGCGAACCTCGAAGCGTGTGGGTCCTTTGCTCATGGCTGAAGTGCCATCGGAGTGTACGCCTACATGGCGAACGCGCGGCATCTGCCGAAATGCCCGACCGGTTCGAATCCGTGCTCGTCTCGGTCGTTCCGATAGCCTTCGCTCATTTCGATCCCCGTCGCGGTTCGTAGGCCAGTAGCCTCAGAGCGTTGGCGACCACGAGCAACGTCGAACCCTCGTGAAGAGCGACTGCGACGCCGATCTTGGCGAAGCCGAAGATGGTGGCGGGAACGAGGAACGCCACCATGCCGAGGCTGGCCCAGAGGTTCTGCCGGATGATGCGACGGGCAGCGCGGCTGAGCCCGACCGCGAAGGGCAGCGCGCGGAGGTCGTCCGCCATCAGCGCGACGTCCGCGGTCTCGAGGGCGACGTCGGACCCTCCCGCGCCCATCGCGATCCCCACCGTCGCATTGGCCATCGCGGGCGCGTCGTTCACACCGTCGCCGACCATCGCCACTCGGTTCTTCGATCTCGCGAGCTCTGCGATCGCCGCGACCTTGTGTTCCGGGAGTAGGTCGCCGCGCGCGATACGAATGCCGACGTGCTTTGCGACCGCGTCAGCGACACGCTGATTGTCCCCGGTCAGCATGATGGTCTGCTCGATCCCGAGCGCGTGCAGTTCCGAAACGACGGATCCTGCGCTCTCTCGCGGGGTGTCCATCACGCCGAGGACGCCGAGGAAGCGATGACCCGAGCGAACGACCATGACCGTTCGGCCCTCGGACTGGAGGATGTCTACGATCTGCCTCACCTCGCTCGTGAGCGACTCGGTCCCCGTGAAGAGACCGGGCTTTCCGATCCGGACTTCCCTGCCGTCGAGCCATCCTCGAACGCCGTAGCCTATGATCGCCTCGACATTCATCGCTTCGGGCGCAACGTCTGCCGAGCCGAGCCGACGCGCCCCTTCGGCCACGATGGCTGTTGCGAGGGGATGGTCCGAGCGACGTTCGATCGCCACCGCCACACGAATCAGCTCGGGGACGTTGACGCCATCGACGGGGAGGACGTCAGTGAGACGGGGCTTACCTTCGGTGAGCGTCCCGGTCTTGTCGAAGGCGATCGCACGAACCAGGCCGAGCGACTCGAGATGTGCGCCGCCCTTCACGAGGACGCCCGCGCGCGCCGCACGCGCGACGCCCGACAAGACGGCGCTCGGCGTCGCGATCGCGAGCGCGCATGGGCTTGCGGCGACGAGTACCGCCATGGCGCGATAGAAGCTCCGCTCGAAGGGCTCGTCGATCACGACCCACGCGAAGAGGAGCCCGACGACGACAACGAGGACCACCGGCACGAACGCGCGCTCGAAGCGGTCCGTGAACTGCTGCGTCGGCGACTTCTGGGTCTCGGCCTCTGCGACCAGCTTGACGACGCGAGCGAGGGTGCTCTCGCCCGCGGTCTTCGTAACCACCGCGGTGAGCGCCGCCGCCCCGTTGATGGTGCCTGCGAACACGCGATGCTCGGCGCCCAACGCCTCGGGAGCGGCCAAGCCGGCCTCGAGGTCGGGGACCGGGCACTTGTCGACGGGGACGCTCTCGCCTGTAATCGGCGCCTGATTCACGCTGCTCGAACCTTCGATGACGAAACCGTCCGCCGGGATGCGTGTGTTGGGCTTCACCAGGATGCGATCGCCGACGACGAGTTCGCCGACCGGCACCGCTTCCTCGCGATCGTCCTCGCCCACCCGCAGGGCGGTCTCGGGCACCAACTTTGCGAGCGCGCCGATCGCGCCGCGGGCGCGGCGCATCGCGTAGCCCTCGAGGCCGTGCCCGAGCGTGAACAGGAACAGGAGGAGCGCGCCCTCGAACCACTCGCCCAAGAGGGCCGCGCCGATCGCGGCGAGAAGCATGAGGAAGTCGATCTCGAACTTGCGCGCGCGAAGCGCGACGATGACCTCCTTCGCCGTGAACCAGGACCCGAGGACGTACGCGAGTACGAAGAGACTGGTGGCGATGGCAGAGGCGACGCCCGCCTTCTCGAGGCCCCAGCCGACTCCGGTCAGCGCGCCGCACGTGAGGCTGAAGACGAGCTCGGAGCGCTCGCCGAAGGGTCCACCATGCTCATGTTCGTGCTCGTCGTGCGCGTCAGCAGCGGCCGCGGGAGACGCTGGCTCCGCGTACGAGACGATGCCCGCCTTGGACGCCAGGGCGAGGAGCGCCTCTCGGCTCGTCATCGCAGGATCGAACTCCACGTAGAGCCGACGCGAGCCGAACGCGACTGCAGCATGGAGCACCCCCGGCTGGCGCGCGAACACGCCTTCGACAAGCCGTGCCTGTCGTTCGTGGCGCAACCCGACAGCCGGGGCCGACAGGTGCTCGTAGCGTGCTCTGAGGCTCGCGCCGGTGCTCTCGACGAGCGCCTCCACCTCCTCGAGCCGCACAGACGTGGGGTCGTAGTGAAGGCAGAGCTTCGGGCGCGCCGGGTCGTCGCGATCGACGTGCACCCGCGTAATGCCCTGAGTGGCTTCGAGAGCCGCTACCATCCGCTCGACGCATGCGTCGCACGACGCGGCGTCGCTCGGAAGCGCGAGGTCCAAGTCGAGCTTGTGCTTGTTCACGCTGCCCCCTCCGCTTCTGAAACGTCGCCACCGAAATCCGCTCCCTGCTCGTTTCCACCTCCACGCGGAGGCTTCGAATCCTCCCTGCGGTAGACGAAGGCATAGACGGTCGGAAGGACGAACAGGGTCAAGAAGGTCGCGCTGACGAGGCCGCCGATCACCACGGTCGCAAGCGGTCGCTGTACCTCGGCGCCTGCGCTCGACGAGAGCGCCATCGGAATGAATCCGAGGGCGGCGACGGTGGCCGTCATCACGACGGCACGCAGCCGAGACTCGGCGCCTTCGCGCGCCGCCTCGAGCGGCGACTTGCCATGCTCCCGCAGCTTCTTGATCGTCGTGAGGAGCACGACGCCATTGAGGACCGCGATGCCGAAGAGCGCGATGAATCCGATCGCCGCGCTGATGGAGAACGGCATGCCGCGCACGGCCAGCAGGAACACGCCTCCAACGGCCGCGAACGGCACGTTGAGGTAGATGAGGAGCGCCGGCTTCATCTGCCCGAACGCCATGTAGAGCAGGATGAAGATGAGACCGAGCGCCACGGGCACGGCTACCGCGAGACGTTGCGACGCGGCGCTGAGGTTCTCGAATTGCCCACCCCACTGCACGACGTAGCCGGGCGGCATCGGGACTCGATCGCGCACGCGCGCCTGCGCCGCGCTCACGAAGGAGGCGAGGTCGCGGCCTCGCACGTTCGCTTCCACGTTCGTGCGGCGACGAACGGACTCGCGACTCACGCTGGCGGGAGAGTCGCTGAACTGGATGCTCGCGATCTGTCCCAACGGCACGAGCGGACCACTCTGTCCGCTCACCGGGAGGTTCCGCACCTGGTCGACGTCGTCGCGCAGCCCGGACGGAACGCGTACCTGCAGCCTGAAGCGACGCTCTCCCTCGTAGACCTCGCCCACGTTTCGCCCGCCCAGCGCCTCGATGGCGTCGAGGGCGTCGCGCACCGAGATGCCGTACCGCGACGCAGCCGCACGATCGACGGTCACCTCCAACATCGGAAGTCCAGCGAGCTGTTCGCCGCGGACGTCGGATGCGCCCGGTACTCCGCGAACGGCCGTCTGCACTTCGAGACTCAATCGCTCGAGCGTCGCGAGGTCATCTCCGTAGATCGTGATCGCCACGTCCGAGCGCGTGCCGCTGATGAGCTCTGCCATACGGAGCTCGATCGGCTGCGAGAACGAGAACCCGAGCCCGGGCAGCGCCTCGGCGAAGCGCGCCGACATGCGCTGGACGAGCTCCTCACGCGTCCGCGCCGTCGTCCACTGGTCCTGTGGTTTCAAGATGACGATGCAATCGGACAGCTCGACGCCCATCGGGTCGGTCGCGATTTCCGCTCGCCCCGTCTTCGAGACCACGGTGACGACCTCTGGGAACTGCCGCAGCACCCGCTCGAATCGAGTCGCGCTCCGGACGCTCTCTTCGAGCGAGACGCTCGGAAGCCGGAGAACCTGAATTGCGACCGCACCCTCATCGAGCCTCGGGACGAACTCCGCGCCCATGCGAGACGCCACGACTCCCGACGCCACGAGCAGAATCGACGCTACCACGATGACCCGCTTCGGGGCGTTCATAAGCGGCGCGAGCAGGCGCGGATACACGCGATGGAGGAGCCGCACGACGAACGGTTCGTGTTCCTCCGCATGCTGCCGGAGGAACGTCGCGACTAGCACGGGAACGAACGTCAGCGATGCGACGAAGGCACCGAACAGGGCGAACAACACGGTGATCGCCATCGGCGTGAACATCTTCCCCTCGACGCCCGCGAGCGTGAGGATCGGGATGTAGACGATCACGATGATCGCCTCGCCGAACGTCGCGGCCTTGCGGACGTCCAGCGTGGAATTCACCACGATGTTCGCAGCCTCGACGTAGGTTATCGGCCGTCCTCGCCCTTGGGAAGCGAGGGCGAGGTGGACGACAGCGTTCTCCACCACGATGATCGAACCGTCGACGACGATGCCAAAATCGATCGCGCCGAGGCTCATGAGATTGCCACTGAGGCCCAGCGCCTTCATGGCGGTGAACGCGACAAGCATCGCGAACGGAATGGCCGCCGCGACGATCAGCCCGCCACGGATGCTCCCGAGAAGCAGGAACAGCACCGCGATGACGAAGAGTGCGCCCTCCGCGAGGTTCTTCGCCACGGTGTGAATCGTCCGGTTCACGAGCTCGGCGCGATCGTAGAAGACGTCGATTCGGACGCCCGGCGGAAGCGAAGGACCGATCTGGGCGATCTTCGCCTTCACGCTCTCGACGACCTCACGACCGTTGGCTCCCACCAACATCATCACGATCCCCGTGACGACTTCACCGCGCCCGTCTCGTGTCACCGCGCCTTGACGAATCAGCGGCGCGAGATGAACGCGCGCGACATCGCGCACACGCACAGGTACGCCATTGTCGCGGGTCTCGATGAGCACGTCTCCGATTTCGTCGAGGCTCTGGATTCTCCCCTCGCCTCGAACGAGTACCTGCTCGCCGGAGCGGACCAAGTACCCACCGCCCGCCGTTGCGTTGTTTCGCTCGACGGCCTCGAACAGGTCGTTGAGCGAGACGTCGAGAGCACGAAGCCGATCCGGGAGGACCTCGACTTCGTACGTCTTCAGCTCGCCACCGAACGAGTTCACTTCGACGACGCCGGGGACGGACCGGAGCTCGTACGCGATGAACCAGTCGAGCGTCGAGCGGAGCTCCATCGGCGTGTAGCATTCATCGGTGTCCGGTCGCCCGGCCTCGCACATCCGATCTGCGCGAACCTCGAACTGAAAGATCTCTCCGAGGCCGGTGCTCATCGGTCCGAGCTCGGGTGACGCCCCGGGAGGCAGACGCTCGCGGGCTTGGACGAGACGTTCGGACATCAGCTGGCGCGCGCGAAGGAGGTCCGTGCCCTCCTCGAAGACGACCGTGACCGCCGAAAGCCCGAAGCGCGACACGCTGCGGATTTCCTCGACGCCGGGCAGGCCGCTCATCGACGATTCGACCGGGAACGTAACCGTTCGCTCGATGTCGATCGGCCCGAGCGCGCGAACCTGCGTGAGTACTTGTACCTGGACATTGGTGATGTCCGGAACCGCGTCGATGGGGAGCTGCAGGGCGCTTCGCACGCCGACCGCCGCGACGAGCACGACGAACGCGAGGACGAGAAACCGCCACTTCAGGCAGAGTTCGAGGAGCTTCTTCATCGGAATCTCCTCAGTCCTCGTGGCCTTCAGCGAGCTCGCCGCTTCGAAGCACGCTCTTCAACGTGAATGCCCCCGTGGCGGCAAAGCGCGCCCCTTCCTCGAGCCCGGCGCGAACCTCGAAGAACCCTCCAGCGCGGCGCCCGAGCGTCACCGGCTGTGGTCGGAATGTGTTCGGCTCGTCCGCAGGAACAAACACCACCGTTTGGCCGTCGACGGTAACGACAGCGTCTGCCGGAACGACCAACACGCGCTCGTCGCTCGCGCCACCGACGAGCTCGATCGATCCGAAGAGCCCGCTCCGCAATCGCGGATCTGGAGCTTCCAGTGTCACGCGAACGGGAAGCGAGCGCGTCCTCTCGTCGAGCGCGGGCGCGACATACGTGATGGTGCCGCGCATCGAAAGATCCGGGAACGCGTGGATGCGCACGACGGCAGCGCCGCCCGCGGTCACACGCGAAAGCTCGAGCTCCGGGACGTTCCCTAGCACCCATACTTTGGTCGGATCCGTGACGATGAACACCGGCCGGTCGGGTGACGACGTCTCCCCGAGCGTGGCGTGCACGGCGACGACGACCCCGTCGATCGGAGAGACGAGCGTGAGAGCCCCCGCGCTCCCGGAGCCGAACACCGAGAGCTGACGACGAAGTCCTGCGGTCTCGGCCTGAAGCTGTCCGACTTGTGCCTCCGCGTCGATGAGGGCGCGCTGCGCACCGATGCCCTCCGTCGAGAGCTGCTGCTGTCGCTGCAGGGTCGACCCCGCCGCGGCAAGACGCGCGCGCGCCTGGTCGAGACGCGCGCGAGCCTCGGAGACGTCGGTCGACGCGACGACGCCGAGTATTTGGCCTCGGGTCACTCGGTCTCCGAGCGCCGCTGCGACCCGTGTGATGCGCCCCGGAACGAGCGGCCCGACGTGCGCCGTGCTGCTCGGATCGAACTGAACCTCCGCAGGGATTGCGACGCCGCCCGAAAGCGCTCGTCGCTCGACGGAGGCGAGTCGAATCTCCGTTCGCGCGATCGCCTCCGGCGTGAGTCGCACTTCGCTCTCGTGGTGCCCCCCCCCTCCACCGCGGCCAGTCTCCTCCGAGTGCGCTTCAGTGGCGCGGCCGCCACACGCGTTCGCCAGGAGGACGAGCAAGAACGCTGTCGATGCGATGCGACTCATGGTGTGGTCTCCACGTCGTGAACGTCATGAAACAAGTCGACGCCAACGACTCGTTGGAGTCCAGCCAACGCGACGAAGTAGTCCTGCTGCGCGCCGAGCGCGTCGCTCTGAATCCGCAGGAACCGCTCGCGACCGGTCGAGAGCGCGAGGATGTCGATCTCGCCGAGCTCGAACGAACGTCGCAGAAGCGTGAGGTTCTCCTCGAAGCGCGGGAGGATCTCCGTTCCATACGTTCGCGTGCGCGCGGCCGCTGCGACCATTTCGCTCCGAGCCTCGGCAATCTGCGCGCCGAGGAGCTGGCGAATCGACCCGAGCTCCGCCTCCGCGACCTCGAGCTCGGCGCGCGCGCGGGCGCGATCGCCTTGATTGCGCTGGAAGAGCGGGATCGGAACCGAGACGAGCCCCAGGTAGATGTTGTAGGGCCCCTCGCTGGTCGGGTTTCCCTCCCGGCGGAACTGGAAGCCAACGGACGGTCGCGGCAATCCTTCGCGATCCGCCAATGCAACGCGTGCCTCCGCCTCGCGAACTCGCGCGACAGCTGCGATTACGGCGGGAAGGCGTTCGCCCGCGATCGCCATGAGCTGCTCGAACGGCTGCGGATCGCGAGGCTCGTCGACATTGCCTCCGGGAGTCGGGGGATTCGTCACGGGCCAGCCCGAAAGCTGCGCGAGACGAATCCGTGATGCGAGGAACGTCTGCTCTGCGGCGATCAGCACTTGCTCAGACTGCGCCACCTCGGCACGAGCGAGCCGCAACGTGAGCGGTGCCGTCTCGCCCGCTGCGGCTACGCGTTCGGCAAAGTGGAGGACTTCCTGCTGGAACGTCACGACGCGCGCGGCCAGACGTACGCGCTCCTGGTCGACGAGCGCGCGATGGAACGCCGCGTGGACGTCCGTGTGAACAGCCCAGCGCATCCGCTCGATCTCCGCGTCGGTGAGGTCGGCGAATCGATCGGCTGCATCGATTCGCCGGCGCCGCACGCCGCCGATCTGAATCTGCTGCAGCACGGAGACGTCGACGTCGACGCCCGTTCCGGAGATACCGAATCGAGGACCGGCAGCGACGTACACATCCGGATTCGTCGGCAAGAGAATCGACGCGGCGACTCGTTCCGCCTCCGCACGCGAGCGCGTGCTCCTCGCCACCGCCAGAACCGGCGAGTGCTCGTCCGCGAACGCGAGAATCCCGGCAAGGGACACCTGATTTCCCGCCGTCGGGTCGGGGACGAAATCGGGAGTCGGCGAAGTGGCGCTGGCGTCGTCCGCGGACCCACGGACGTGGGGCGGAGGCGCCTCGCGATCGTCGGCGAACGCCGCGGACGACACGAAGAGCGTGCCCATCAGAACATACGAGGCACACCTACGATCGACGATAGTACTTCGTGGCGTGCGAAATCGCTCGAGCAGATCCATTCGCGCTCCTAGTGCACGAGGTAGGTGACGGCGCTCTCGGCGCCTGAGTGGAGAGCGTCGAGCGCCGCCGTACTCGTCTGGTGAGGCAGGAGAAGCACGACGACGAGGAGGAGGATCGCCAGCGGAAACGCAGACGGACCACGGTGACAGCATCGCGCGGGCGCTCGCTCCGCGAACGCGAGAAGCATCTCGACGCGAAACTTCAACACGGCGGTGTCACGGGCCCCGAGCGCGACCGAAGGCCGAGGTCCCGGGCGCGCGGCCTTCACGATGGCATCGGCTAGCGCCAACGGAGGCGCCCCGAGAATCACGGCCTCGCGGTCGCAGTGAGCCTCGCGCGCGGCCCGCCAACGCGCCGCATGCGCGTCGAGGAGAAAGCGTCCGAACGGGTTCAACGCGAGCGCCCACTCCACGACGAAGTAGCGGAGCGGATCGCGCGCGCGAAGGTGCTCGCACTCATGGCCGAGCGCGCTGGCGAGCATGTCGTCCGAGAGACTCGCAGCGAAGTTCGCGTCGACGACGACGCGCGGTCGTACGAGGCCGAACGTTCCGACGGCGACGTCGACGTCGTCAGTCACCACGAGGCGACCGCGGAGGAGCGCAAGGGAGCCGCGCCGGTCGACGATTCGACCGAGACGGGCGGCCACGTCCTGCGCGAGTCGCGACGTCGACGCGGACGGGTTGCGAAAGGGCTTCGCGACGATCGCCGCCGCGACGGAAATCAACCCCAGCAAGATGAGCGCGAACAGCCCGGGCTCGAAGCACAGGGCGGCGTCGTGGTCGAAGAGACACGCCAGAGCCGCAGCCCGACCTGTCTCGGCCTGATGGAGACCTGCGGACAGCAACCATGCGAGCGGCAGCGCCGTCGCCCCGACGATCAAGACGTAGCGCACCGTCAATCCGTGCAGAGGTCCTCCGGCACGGTCCCGCTCGAGCAGCAACAGAGCGCACTTCGCGAGCAGCGCGAACGAGGGCAGCACGACGAGCGTGACGAACGCGGTGCCGAAGAGCGGGAAGGCGATTTCGTTCACGCCTCGAGCTCCTCGCGACGTTTCTGGATGAGTGCCTCGAGCTCGTCGAGCTCCCCGGCCGACGCCTCCGAGACTTTTTCAGCGAGCATCGCGATTGCCTGATGACTGCCGATCGACCGGTCGAGCACCTCGCGCGCCGTGGACTCGAGGAAGTCCTCGCGCGATACCTTCGGCGAGTACAGGTACCGCTTCCCGTCGCGCGCGCGGTCGAGAAGCCCCTTCTCATACAGCCGAGTCACGGTCGTCATCACGGTCGTGTAGGCGATGTCACGCTGCTTCTCGAGGATCGCGAGCACGTCGCCGACAGCGAAGCTCGAGAGCCGCCGCGTCCAGACCGCGTCCATGATCGACGCCTCGAGCTCGTGAAGGCGCAGCTCGAGACCCTTCTTCCCAGAGCGGATCCGGAACGTCACGCGCGATTCCTCCAGCGGCCGTCGGTCATCTACTATGCGTCATCGTAGTTCTGCGCCTGCCGGTTGTCGAGTGCGTGACGACCTGGGTCCGCTCCGAGGCTAATCAGGGCTGCGCGGACCGCTGCGCCTGACCAGAAAGACCGTGAGCGCGATGAGCGCGGCGATCGCGGCGACGATCAACACACCGAGCAGGACCATCCATATCCACATGCCGCTGCCCATGCCTGGGCAGCCGGAACACATGCCGTATCCGCTGCACGAGCCCCGTCTCCCGACGGGCGTGATGGTGGCCCACGCTCGCATGCATGACGAAGACGGATACGTGGGCGGCTCGGGTCGCGGCGTGGCGGGCGAGCGGGCAGACGTCGGAGGACTATTGCTCCGACAAAGACTTCACCGCGGGCGCGCTGCGCCACTGGTCTTCGAGGCTCAAGCGCGTGCGGGCCTCGGAGCTCGAGGCGGCGATCGACGCCGCGCCCGCGCTGCGGCTCGCCCGGGTCGTCCGTCGTCGGGGCAGGCCGAGGGGCTCGGCCGCGAAGAGTCGCGTCGAGACGGCGGCCGAGCGGGATCGTGACGCCACGTCGGCCACGATCGAGGTCTCGATGGGCGACGTCCGCGTGCTCGTTCGTGACGGATTCCGCCGTTCGACGCTGCTCGAGGTTCTCGCCGTGCTCGAGGAGCGCGGCGTGCGCGCCGGAGGCCAGCGATGATCCCCCACGGCGTCGAGATCTTCGTCTCGCTCGACCCCATCGACATGCGCCTCGGCTTCGACCGCCTCGCCGGTCTCGTCGAAGCGACGATGGGTCGCTCACCTCGGAGCGAGGCGATGTTCCTTTTCTTCGGCAAGCGCCGCACGTCGCTCAAGATCCTGTTCTTCGACGGGACGGGCCTGTGCATCTTCTACAAGAGGCTCGATAAGGGCACGTTCCGTCTGCCCGCACCCGACGGAGACTCGAAGGTGATCGAGCTCGAGGAGCGGGCGCTCGACGCGCTGCTCGACGGCATCGACGTCGAGTCGGGACGTGGCGAGAAGGGCCAGGCGACGAAGCGGCGCGTGCACTGATCGGCTCGTCGCGCCGGCCGGTCGATTTCGTCCTTCGCCCCCTTCCCAGGAGCGCGTCCGGATCCTATCCGTCGTCGTGCGACGATGACGGGTCCGGACGAGCCCCAGAAGACCGACGCGGAGCGCGACGCGCTGATCGCCTCGTTGCGCGCCGAGCTCGCCGATCGTGATCGCCAGCTCGCCGAGCAGAAGTCGCAGTACGGCCGTCTCGAGGCGACGTATCAGCGTCTGCTCGCGGAGATGGCGCTGCTCAAGCGAAGGATCTTCGTCGCGACCGCGGAGCGCGTGGACACGTCGCAGCTCCAGCTCGAGTTCGCTGCGCTGAGCCGGGAGCTCGATGCGCTCTCGGGTCTCATCCCACCGTCCGACGAGGCGAACGCCACCGGGCCCACGAAGTGCCCGAAGTGCGGCAAGCGCGGCGGGTGCAAGTGCCGCAAGGCGCCGGAGAAGAAGCCAACGGGGCGTCGCAAGATCGCCGAGGCGAACCTCCCCGAGGAGACCGTCGAGATCCGCGACCCGCTCTTCGAGAAGCTCGTCGCCGAGGGCAAGGCGGAGCTCATTGGCTTCGAGCCGAGCAGCAAGCTCGGCTATCGCAAGAGCGGTCTCGTCCACGTCGTGCAGCTCGTCGCCAAGTACCGCGCGGTGAACGGTCAGGGCGAGGTGGAGCTCGAGACGGCGCCGTTGCCCGAAGAGGTCCTGCCGCGCTGTCTCGCCGCGCCCTCCACGCTCGCGCACGTCCTGGTCTCGAAGTACTGCGACGGGCTTCCGCTCTTCCGCATCGAGCAGATCTTCGAGCGCATGG
Organism: Polyangiales bacterium; assembly: GCA_046351215.1. GTDB lineage: Bacteria > Myxococcota_A > Polyangia > Polyangiales > Houyiibacteriaceae > JAXLYX01. The sequence continues at coordinate 122,112 of JAXLYX010000005.1, forward strand.
GCTTCGGCATCGACCGCGGCACGATGTCGCGATGGGTGCACGAGCTCGGGCAGTCCTTCGGCGCGAGCGTCATCCACGCCGCGCACGAGGAAGCGATGCGGACGGCCTTCTGCATCCTGACGGATGCGACGGGCTTCTCGATCCAGCCGGGACCTTCGGAAGACGGCAAGCGGCGGCCCTGTCGCAAGGGGCACTACTTCGTGAAGATCGCCGACCGCGACCACATCTTCTACGAGTTCACGCCGCGCGAGACGAGCGAGGTCGTTCGCGCGATGTTCCGGGGCTACGAGGGCTACATCCAGGCGGACGCCAAGAGCGTGTACGACGCGCTCTTCCGTCCGCCGGATCCGGACGACGACGAGCACGACGGGTGCACGCGCGTCGAGGTCGGGTGCTGGGCCCACCTGCGCCGCAAGTTCTGGGAAGCCGCGCTCGCGCAGCAGCCATCGGCGATGGCGGCGCTCGTGCGGATCGGGAAGGTGTTCGAGCTCGACGCTCGATTCCGGAAGGGCAACCCACCGTCGAAGATCAAGGAGCTGCGCACGGCACACCTCGCGCCGCTCGTCGACGAGTTCCTTGCCTTCGCCGAGGCCGAATACGAGAAGGTCAAGGACGAGCGCGGCTCGCTTCGCAAGGCCTTCGGCTACGCCGTGCGGCAGCGCGAGGCGCTCCGGAGCTTCCTCGAAGACGGTCGGCTTCGCCTCGACAACAACGTGGCCGAGTCCGCCCTGCGCAAGGTCGTGATGGTGCGCGACGCGGCCCTCTTCGCCGGCAGCGACGAGCACGCCGAGTCCGCCGGCCACGTGCTCTCCCTCATCGCCTCCGCGCGCCTGCACCGAATCGAGCCCGAGCGGTACCTCACCGACCTGATCCGCGTACTTCCCTACTGGCCGCGTGACCGATACCTCGAGCTCGCGCCCAAGTACTGGGCGGGCACCCGCGCGCGGCTCCTCGACGCCGAGCTCGAGCGACAGGTCGGTCCGATCACCGTTCCCGACGTCCTCGGCGCCTGACGCCGTCTGCACGTCGCGACGGGCCCGCCGCAAGAGCAGCTGGCGAGTGCGCGGACGCGACGGGGGCACGGGATCCATGCGCGAGAGCATGGGCGCCGGTGTTCGTCACGTCAGGACGGGGCTCGTGCAGCGGCTACAGTCAAGGCCCAGTTGGCCCGGCGCGTGTGACCGCCGCTGCAGGTTGCGTTGGCAGGAACCCGGTCCCGATGTTCGCCGCGCGGCGTTGCGGCGCGGGCTGGCCAGATAACCGTCAGCGGCTCCGTCCCGCGAAAACAGGCTCCGCTGTTAGACGCTCTCCGGTCCTCTCTCCCCGCGGGCCAGAAAAGAGAGCGCGAACGCCGTCCCGCACCCTCGTCGCACGCTCCGTCACGCCCGCGTCGCTCTCTGCGCGAACGCTGTCCACGCGCGCGGCGTGCTCGCGGAGCGTCGAAGGTCGCGGAAACGTGGGGGAGAAAGACGACGGCCCCGGAGATCGCTCTCCGAGGCCGCTGTTAAAAAGTGCGGGGTCGCGTTTCCGCGACCCCGCTTGATTGGCTCCGGAAGTAGGACTCGAACCTACGACCAATCGGTTAACAGCCGACCGCTCTACCAACTGAGCTATTCCGGAAAACGGGTCGGGACTCTGTCCTGGGATCGGGGGGCTGTCAAGCGTGTCCGCTCAGGAAAATGCACGCGCCAGCGTGGCGTCCAGGTCGGGCGAACGGAACGCATAGCGCGCGTCGAAAAGGCGCTTCGGGACGACGCGAGAGCTGCCGAGGAACATCTCCTCGGCCATCTGTCCACCGGCCGCGGCCTTGAGCGCGAAGCGGGGCACCGGAAGGACGGTCGGCCGATGGAGCGCGCGGCCCATCGCCTTCGTGAACTCCTCGTTCGTGACCGGGATCGGCGAGACGACGTTCATCGGTCCGGAGAGCTCCTCGTCGCGCAGGGCGAGCTCGAGCGCGCCGACGACGTCCTCGAGCGCGACCCAGGACATCCACTGCGAGCCGTCGCCGAGCTTCCCGCCCACGCCGAGCTGGAACGGGAGCTTCATCTTGGCGAGCGCCCCCCCCTCCTTCGCGAGCACGATGCCGATGCGCGCGCGGACCACGCGCACGCCCAGCGCCTCCGCCCTCGCGGCCTCGGCCTCCCAGGCCTTGCAGACGTCCGCGAGGAAGCCCGAGCCCGCGGGCGAGCGCTCGTCGACCTCGCGCGCGCCGGTGTCCCCGTAGAAACCGATCGCCGAGGCCGAAACCAGGACTTTCGGCTTGGTCGGGCTCTTCGCGATCGCGTCCACGAGCGTACGGGTGCCCTTCACGCGGCTCTCGAGGATGAGGGCCCGCCGGGCCTCGTTCCAGCGGCCGCCCGCGACGCTCTCGCCCGCGAGGTGGACCACCCCCTCGACCCCCTCGAGCGCCGCCGGATCGATCGTCCCGCACTCCGGCTCCCAGGCGAATCGGGACGACGAGCCGGCCCCGCTCCGGACGAGGCGCCGCACGCGATGGCCCTGTTTCTCGAGCGAGGAAACGAGCGCCGAGCCCACGAGGCCCGAGGAACCGGTGACGAGGACGTCCATGGCGGGATCTCCCTGTTCCCGGAGCATCGGGCCCTCCCCCGGCCCGGACAAGGCCGGGACGCGGCCGTCACGTGGCCCTCGGGGCCGGTGTCGGATATGCTCGCGGCCGCATGAACATCCTCTTCGTCCTCGGGGAGATCGACCCGCAGCGCCCGAACGGCGCCGCCGCGACCGCGCTCGGAGCCGCCAAGGGCCTGCGTGGCCTCGGCCACAAGGTCACGGCCGTCGCGCCGCTCCTCCGCGGAATCGATCCCATCGCGTGCGCCCTCGCGCGCCGTCTCACCAAGCTCCACGTCGAAGTCGCCGCCGAACAGGAAGCGCTCGAGGTCTACACCGGCCGCACGTCGGGCGGCCTCGATCTCGTGCTCCTCGGCCATCCCGAGCTCTTCGGCTCGGTCGACTCGCTCCTCTCGGGCACGCCCGCCGAGGCCGCGCGTCGGCTCGCCGCCTTCGCCGCCGGAGCCGAGCGCTACGTCGCCGCGAACGACGGCGCCTACGACGCCCTCGAGGCCTTCGGCGTCGCGGGCGCCGCGGCCGTCTCGATCATGGCGCGCGATCCCGAGGCCGGCGGCCCCGTCCGCGTGCTCGCGGTCGACGATCCCTCGGCCCAAGGCATCCTGCCCCTCGAGCAAGCCTCGACGCTCGGCCTCGGACCCGACGCGCGCGACGTTCGCCACGTGAACGTCCTCAAGGCCGGCCTGCTCGCCGCCGAGCGCATCACGATGCCCTGCTCGGCCATCGGGCGGAAGCTGGCGTCGGACGCTTCGGAGCCCGGCCTCGCCGCGGCGATGGCGCGCGCCGGCGAGCGCGTGCACGTGATCGTGCCCGGCATCGACGGATCGGTCTGGAATCCGCTCACGGATCCCCAGCTCCCCTCGCGCTTCGATCCCATCGACCGCAGCGGCAAGGCCCGCTGCCGGTCCGTGCTCTCGAAGGAGCTCGGCCTTCCCGTGCGCGCCGACGCGCCGCTGCTCGGCGTGATCGCCGAGGCGAAGGACGGTCGGGGCCTGCGTGCCTTCGCCGACGTCGCGCGACGCGTCCTCCGCACCGACGTGCTCGTCGTCGTCGCGGCGCGTGGCGACGGCGACGAGGTCTTCGAGCTCGAGGAGCTCCGCGAGCGCTGGCCCGATCGCATCGCGGTCGTTCGCAACGCCGACGAGTCCTTCGTGCACCGCCTGCTCGGCGCGGCGGATCTCCTTCTCCGGCCTTCGGCCCTCGTGCCCGGCGACTTCCTCCCGATCGCGGCGCTCCGCTACGGCGCGCTCCCGATCGTCCATCGCGAGGCCACGGCGGCCGACGCGGTCGTCGACTGCGATCCCACGCTCCGCACGGGCACGGGCTTCCTCTTCGACGCGCTCGACGAGGAGAGCCTGCTCGGCGTGATCCGTCGGGCCGTCTCGACCTATGGATCGGTCCGCGCGTTCGAGGCCGTGCAGCAGCGGGCGATGCGCCTCGACTACTCGGTCGAGCGCAATGCGCGCGTTCGCGAGCGCGTCTACCGCGAGGCGCAGCGCGCGCGCACGGAGCCGCAGCCGACGGAGAGCGAGGCGGGCTGAGCCCCGCTCGCGCTCAGCGCGCGAGCAGGAGGGGCCGGTCCGGCAGCTTGGCGTCGCTCGGCCGCACGTAGAGCGGCTCGAGGGTCGCGAGATCGGCGGGGCCCTCCCTGCGGAAGGCCTCCTCGGCCTCGATCGCGAGCGCGAGCGGCGACGGCGCGAAGAGCGCGCTCGGCGCGATCCACGCCTTCTCGCCGAGGCTCCGCGCGAGCGCCTCGCCGTGCGCGACGAGGCCGTCGCCTCCGACGATCAGGGGAAGACCGGCCGCGGCCTCGCGGAGGGCGAGCCCCACCGCCTCGGGCAGTCCATGGAGGGGAGCGAGGAGCTCCTCGCCGCGGTCGCCGGCGAAGCGGTAGAGGGCCGCGTAGACCTCGCCGCGATGGGCGTCGACGACGGCGGCCGCGAGCCCGTCCGCGCCCGCGAGGCCCCGCGCGAGCACACGGAGGGAGCCGACGCCGACGAGCGGCTTGCCGGTCGCGATCGCGAGCCCTTTCGTGCTCGCGATCCCGACCCGGAGGCTCGTGAAGCCTCCCGGTCCGAGGCCGATCGCGAGCCGATCGACCTCGCCGATCGTCGCTCCCGCGGAGACCAGCAGGGACTCGACGTGCGGCAGGAGCGTGTCCTCGTGCCGGGTCGTGACGAGCGCGGAGAGGCCGGCGAGCAGGCGCCCGTCCTCGACGAGCGCGACGACGGAGGTGGCGGAGGAGGTATCGATGCAGAGGGTCTTCATCGCGTCGCGTGCGTCCGTCGGGCGGCCGGGGCCATCCTTGACCCGTGCCGGGGTGGGGGCTAGCGTTCGGCCGCGGTACGGCGGAAATCAGGTGTATCGCACGTATCGGCCGTCGTCAGGCCGTTCCCCGATGCTCAACCTCCTCGCGCCGACCGATCCTTCCTGGGTGGCTGCCGCCGAGTCCGACCTGGACCGGCTGCTCGCGGACCACGCGCATTGCGAGCTCAAGGCGGCCCAGAGCGCCCTCTCGCTGCTCGGGCGCTTCTCGGGCGAGCTCCCGGAGGCGGTTCCCCACCTCGTCGCACTCGCGCGCGAGGAGACGGCGCACTTCCACGAGGTGCAGACGCGCCTTTCCGCCCGCGGGAAGAAGCTCGGGGTCCCGGACGTCGATGGCTACGTGCAAGCCCTCCGTCAGGCCGCGCGCAGCGACCACCGGGAACACTCCCCGCTCCTCGATCGCCTCCTGATCTCGGCGCTCATCGAGGCCCGCTCGTGCGAGCGCTTCAAGCTCCTCTCGGAGGGTCTCGCCTCCGAGGACCTCCGCGACTTCTATCGCGCGCTGATGGTCGCCGAGGCCCGGCACTACCGGCTCTTCCTCGACCTCGCCTCGAATCGTTTCGGCGAGGGCCCGACCCGTGCGAGACTCGCCACGCTCGCGGAGCGCGAGGCGGCCGTCGCATCCCGCCTCCCCCTCGGCCCCACGGTACACGGATGAGCGAAGAGCCCCAGACGGTTTCCCCCGAGCGCGCCTCGACCCCGGCCCCACAGAGGAAGACCTCGCGTCCTCCCGTGGACGAGGAGGGAGATCGTTGGAGATCCAACCTCCGGACCATCGGCGGCGCCGTCATCCTCGCGATCTTCATCCGCATCACGCTCTTCGAGGCCTTCGAGATCGACGGTCCGAGCATGGAGCCGACGCTCCTGCACGAGGATCGCGTGGTGGTGGCCAAGTGCCTCTACGGTCTCTTCCTCCCCGGCATGCGGCAGGCCGTCCTGAACTGGGGCACGCCGAACCTCGGTGACGTCGTCATCGTGAAGAGCCCGGCGGACGAGTTCGACATCGTGAAGCGCGTCATCGGCGTCCCCGGCGACACGATCGAGGTCCGCAACCTCCAAGTCTACCGGAACGGCACGCCGATCCCGACCCGCGAGGTCGGTCCCTGCCGCGCCGACCAGGAGAAGGATCTCGATCCCGACTGCTACGTGTACGAGGAGCGCATCGGCACGCACGTCTACCGGACGAGTCACGGCCGCAACGCGTTCCGCGACGACGTCGGCCCGATCACGGTGCCGCCCGGACACATCTTCGTCATGGGCGACCATCGCGACCACTCGAACGACAGCCGCAACCCGCTCGTCGGGCCGGTGCCTGTCACCCGCGTGAAGGGGCGCGCCCTCTTGATCTACCTGTCGGGCTCGGCCTTCCAGGGCCGCGTCCGCTGGGAGCGGATGGGCCACGGCGTCGATTGAGCCCCGTTTCCGCCTCCTTTCCGGCCGGGCGAGGTCGCCTCGCTCGGGGTGGACGGCACCCGCGCCCGGACCGGGGGCTTCCCCCCGCCGAACCGGGTGCTAGAGATCGGGCCCGATGGCGAAGACCCCGGATCCCCGCGCCGAAGCGCGCTCGCGGCTCGCGGACGAGCGAGGAACGCTCGTCGTCGATGCGCCCGAGCGCGTCGCGCTGCTCTATCCGAGCCCGTATTCCGTCGGGATGTCCTCGCTCGGCTACCAGGCGATCTACCGCCTGATCCACGAGCGCAGGGGACGCGCCGCCCATCGCGCGTTCCTCCCCGACGACGTCGACGCCTTCCGTGCCTCGCGGCTCCCGCTCTTCACCTACGAGGGGATGCGTCCGGTCTCGGATTATCCGGTGATCGCCGTCTCCGTCGCCTACGAGCTCGAGATCGCGGGGCTCGTGCAGGCGCTCGAGCTCGCGGGCATCCCGCCGCTCGCCGAGGATCGCGACGCATCGCATCCCTTCGTCCTGGCCGGCGGGCCGCTCACCTTCTCGAACCCGCTGCCGCTCGCGCCCTTCGTCGACGCGATCCTGATGGGAGAGGCCGACGACACGGTCGGCCCCGCCCTCGATGCGATCTTCGGCTGCCGCACCAAGGAGGAGGCCTTCCGTGCGCTCGCCCAGGAGATCCCGAGCGCCTTCGTGCCCGCGATCCACGGCGATCTCATGCCGCCGATCGGCAAGACGAAGGACGAGAACCTCCCGGCGTATGCCCAGATCGTGACGCCGCACACCGAGCTCCACGACATGTTCCTGATCGAGCCGGAGCGCGGCTGCCATCGGGGCTGCACCTACTGCGTGATGCGCCGCTCGACGAACGACGGCATGCGCACGGTGCCGATGGAGAAGCTCCTCTCGCTCGTCCCCGAGCACGCGAAGCGGGTCGGGCTCGTCGGGGCCGCGACCACGGATCACCCGCAGATCGCGGAGATCGTCGAGGCGCTCGCCGACTCCGGCCGCGAGGTGGGCCTCTCCTCCCTCCGCGCCGACCGTCTGAACGATCGCTTCGTCGCCGCGCTGCGCCGGGCGGGTCATCGCGTGATCACGACGGCGAGCGACGGCTCGAGCCAGCGGCTGCGAGACCTCATCCAGCGGAAGAACCGCGACGACGTGCTCTTCCGGGCCGCCGAGCTCGCGAAGAAGCACGGCATGCACCGGATGAAGCTCTACATGATGGTGGGGCTGCCTTCCGAGACGGAGTCGGACATCGACGAGCTCGTCGACTTCTCGCTCCGGATCGCGAAGATCATCCCGCTCTCGCTCGGCATCGCGCCTTTCGTCGCGAAGCGGAACACACCGCTCGACGGCGAAGCCTTCGCCGGGATCCCCGAGGTCGAGGCCCGACTCGAGCGTCTGCGCCGGGGCGTGAAGGGCAAGGTCGACCTCCGCTCGACCAGCGCGCGCTGGGCCTGGGTCGAGTACGTGCTCGCGCAGGGCGGTCGCCCCGAGGGACGCGCGGTGATGGACGCCGTCCACGCGGGCGGCTCGTTCCGCGCCTGGAAGAACGCCTTCGACGCGCTTCCAGGCGACCGACCGCGGCGGCTCCTCGTGCGTCCGGGCAATCGTCTCGGACGCGCCCTGCCGGTCGCGACCTGAGAGGGTCGACCCGGCCCCGCCTCAGCGAGGGGGCTCTCGACGCATACTCGTCCCCGAGGGGGGCGGCACGTTCACCGGGACGTCCCCGGCGCTCCAGGCCTCCGGATTCTGCGGCTGGCCCGGCGGCGGCGTGGACGGCGGCGTGGGCGCCCCCGGCACGGCCTCGATCTGGGCCGTGACCGGGTGGAGGACGAGCTCGACCTCGACCCGACCGTTCCGGGCGACGCGTGTCTCGACCGTCGCCTCCCGGAAGAGGGGGTGGAAGGCGTGGATCTTCACCGGCTGATCGGCGGGGACGTTGCGGATCTCGAAGCGGCCGGCCTCGCCCGTCACGTCGAAGACGGGGTAGCGCATGACCACGAGGTCGGAGCGACCGCAGGCCAACGCGAAGCTGCAGGCGATGGGGACGGCGTCGAGGTGATCGAGGGTCACGCGTCGGCTCTCCCCGTGGAGCAGCGTCTCCATGAAGGGACCCGAGCCGACGTGGGGGAGGAAGACGTCCTCCGATTGGTTGTCGATGACCAGGGTATCGCCGACCGCGCCCACCACGATGCGGGGCTCGAGGCGGCAATCGCGGATGGCGACGTGGCGCTCGGTCGGGGAGGCGGTCGGCAGGGCCGCGCGGAAGGCCGCCGCATCGTCACTCGTCGCGTAGACCGCCACTCCGACCAGGGCTGTCGGATTGCCGACACCCCGGACCGGGAGCGTGTCGGAATCCCGAGCCGGCGGGCAATGCCGCGAAACTGCATTGGTTCTCTCGGATCGACCGATCTGTCCCGGGGAGTACCGGGGGAGCTCGGCGCCTTCGGCCAGGCGCACGACGCCCGTGACCGTGCCGACGCGTCCCGGGCTCGCGGGAGCCGCCGGAGCCGCCGCGGCCGGGCCTTGGGGGGCGTTCGCGGGGGCGGCCCCACCCTCCCGCGGGGGCTGACAGCGCGCACATCCCACCAGCGAGAGCAGGAGGGGGAGGAGCGCGAGGCGGGAGGAGGTGCGCATCGGGGGCGACCCTCAGCCGAGGAGCTGAACGGCCGCGTCCCGGGCCATCTCGAGGTAGGAGGTCGGGGCGAAGCCGATCCGGAGCACGAAGTAGCCAGCCAGGATGAGGGCGGCGGCGGCGTAGCCCGAACGCATCGGGACGGCCTCGGGCGCCCCCGGCTCCGCGTTGCGCATGTACATCGCGACCAGCACGCGGAGGTAGTAGTAGGCGGCGACCGCGCTCGTCAGCACGCCGACGAGCGCGAGGACGACGTAGCCTCCGCCGGCCGCGACGGCCGCCTGGAAGACGTAGTACTTCGCGAAGAAGCCGGCGGTCGGCGGGAAGCCGAGCAGCGACAGCACCCCGAGCGCGAGGGGGAGCGAAGCGAGCGGATGACGGCGACCGACGCCCGCGAGGTCGTCGTAGCTCACCGCCTCGATGCCGTACGAGCCGAGGAAGACCAGGCCGCCGAAGGCGAGGACGTTGGAGACCGTGTAGGCGAGCAGGTAGAGGAGCACCGCGCTCACGGCCGCGGTGCCGCCGCCGTGGTGGGCGGCCGCGAGGCCGAGCATCGCGTAGCCGGCGTGCGCGATCGACGAGTACGCGAGCATGCGCTTCACGCTCGACTGCACGACGGCGGAGAGGTTCCCGACGACCATCGTGAGCACCGCGAGCCCGGCGATCAGCGCCGGCCAGCCGGCCCGCGGGTCCATGCTCGGCTCGTCCCCGAAGGCGCCGACGAGCAGCCGGATCATCAGGGCGAACGCGGCGGATTTCACGACGACGGCCATGAACGTCGAGGCCGGCGAGACCGCGCCTTCGTACGCATCGGGCGTCCACATGTGGAACGGGACCGCGCTCACCTTGAACGCCATGCCCGAGACGAGGAAGACGAGCCCGACGACCGAGAGGGTCGCGTCGGCTTCGCCGCCGGCGACCGACGCCCCGATGCCGGCGAAATCCGTGTGCCCGGTCGCGCCGTACACGAGGGCCGAGCCGAAGAGGAGCATGGCCGAGGCGAACGACCCGAGCAGGTAGTACTTCATCGCGCCTTCGGCAGCGCGAGCGCTCGTCCGACGGTAGGCGACGAGCGCGTAGACGCCGAGGGAGAGCGTCTCGATGCCGACGAAGACCGTGAGGAGATCGACCGCGCGGCCGAGGACGACTGCGCCGAGCGCGCTGAAGAGGATGAGGAGGTAGAACTCGCCGCGCTCGAGCGCGTGCTCCCTCAGGTAGGCGCCCGCGAGGAGGGCCGAGAGCGCGGATCCTCCGCAGATGACGACGTCCATGAAGAGCCCGAGACGATCGGCGGCGAGATAGCGCACGACGGTCTCCGGGAGCTCGGTGTCCGAGGCGCCCGAGACGAGCGCCGTCGCCGAGACCGCGAGAGCGACGAGGAGCGTGACGGCGGTCACGAGCGCGAGCTCGGCGCGATCCTTCGCGAAGGCGTCGAGCACCATGATCGCGAGGCCGCCGACGACGAGCAGGACGATCGGGGCGAAGGGCAGGAAGGCAGTCATGGGTGGGCTCCTCCCGGCCCGTGGACGTGGGCCGGCGCACCGGGCGGGTTGGGAGCGACGGTCGGGGCGGCCGGCGGGGCGGCGGCGCCCTCCCCCTGGCCCTCGCCCTCGGCGTCCTCCGAGACGGCGGGAGCGGTCAGGGTCGGGCGGGTCACGGTGCGACCGATCTCGAAGCCCGCGGTGGTCGTGGCGAGCAGACGGTCGACGGCCGGCGCGATGCGATCGGTCAGCATCGACGGGTACACGCCGAGCGCGAAGACCAACACGACGAGCGGCGCGAGGAGCACGCGGTCGCGCGTGCCGAGGTCACGGAACGTCGCGTTGCTCTCGTCCGTGGGCCCCCAGACGACGGCCTTCACGGCGTCGAGCATGTAGACGGCGCCGAAGATCACGCCGAGACCGGCGGCGGCCGCGAAGAACGGACCGTAGTAGCCGAGGCCGAGGACCGAGCCGCGCTGGAGGAAGGTCCCGGAGAGGATCAGGAATTCGCCGACGAAGCCGTTGGTCCCGGGCACCGCGATGGAGCTCATCGCGAAGACGACGATGGCCGTCGAGAGCGCGGGGGCCGGCTTCGCGAGCCCGCCGAAGGCCGCGAGGGAGTGCGTGCCCTTCCGCTTCTCGAGCATCGCGACGAGCGCGAAGAGGGCGGCGGTCGTGATGCCGTGGTTCACCATCTGCAGCACCGAGCCCGTGAGGCTCGAGGCGGTGAGCGCGAAGAGGCCGAGGCCCACGAACCCCATGTGGCTGAGCGAGCTGTAGGCGATCAGCGTCTTCAGGTCCGACTGCGCCCACGCGGCATAGGCGCCATAGAGGATGCCGATCACCGCGAGGACCGCGAGGCTCGGCCCGACCAACTGGAGTCCGACCGGAACCACGGGGATGACGAAGCGGAGGATCCCGTAGCTGCCGAGTTTCGCGAGGACCGCCGAGAGCGCGATCGTCGCACCGGTCGGCGCGTCCCGGTAGGTCTCGGGCGACCAGGTGTGGAGCGGGAACAGCGGCATCTTGATCGCGAAGCCGAGGAGGAACGCGAGCGCCACCCACATCTGCGCGTCCCAGGGCAGCGCGAGCCGCGCGAGGTCGGAGACGAGGAACGAAGGCCGCTCGGCCAGCCCCGCGTAGGTGGTGCCGAGGTAGAGCAGCGCGACGAACATCACGAGGCTGCCCACGAGCGTGTAGAGGAAGAACTTGTTGGTCGTGAACGACCGGTTCCCCGAGCCCCACATGCCGACGAAGAGGTACATCGGCAGGAGCACGAGCTCGTAGCAGACGTAGAAGACGAAGAGGTCGCGAGCGACGAAGGCGCCGACCAGGCCGGCCTCGAGCACGAGGAAGGCGGCCGCCCATTCCTTCACCTTGGTGTCGATCTGCGTGAACGACACCTGCAGCGCGATCGGGCAGATCAGCGTCGTCAGGAGCACGAGGCCGAGCGAGATTCCGTCGACGCCGAAGTCGAACGAGATCCCGAGATCCCACACCCAGAAGTGCCGCTCCGCGTAGACGGGCTCGCCGCTCGCGTAGTCGCCCCGCAGGAGCAGGAGCGAGAGCAGGAGCTCTCCCACCATCGCCAGGGTCGAGAGCAGGCGGATCGAACCCACCCACTGACGCGGCGTGAAGAAGACGAGGAAGGCCGCGAGGAGCGGCAGGCCCACGAGGAGGTGGAGGAGATGGTCGCTCACGGCTGGCCCCCCTCGCCACCGGTGGGCGGATTCTGCTTCAGCACGAGACTCACCGAGCTCCTCGAGCGGTTACCGAAGACGTTGGCGACCTCGACGGTCGCGCGGACGATGGGCGCGGCCGCGAGGCGGGCACGGCCCAGCGTGATGGCGCTGCCCGGTCGGATCAGGATCGCGTCTCCATCGGCCGAACCGGGGGCAGGCTCGCCACCCTGCACGAAGTGGCCGTTCGGCCGGAGCACGAGGCCGGCGTCCGTCCGCACGATCGAAGGAGCGACGCTCGAGGTATCGCCATCGGATTCCCAGTGAGGCCCGAGCTCGGCCTCGTCGAGGAGCATCGGACGGCGGCTGACCGCGATCTCGTCGGCCCCGAGGCCCGACGCATCGGTCACGACCAGGGCGATGCCCACGCGGTCGGCCTCCTCGTAGCGATGGCTCGCCGCGTAGGAAGCCGGGTCGAGCTCCCCTTCGAACACGCCGTCGGAGTCGACGTCCCAGTGGTAGCGGTAGCCGAGCCCTCGCGGCGTCGACAGCGAGACGGTGCCGTCCTCGCGGAACTCGGCCTCGATGTGCGTGTGGGGGTAGAGGTAGAAGCCGAGCACGCCGCCGAGGCCCAGCACCATCACGAGGCCGTAGGTGTGGACGATGCCGTTCTGCGCGCGCGAGACGACGAAGCCCGTGAGCTGCGTCAGGAGGGCCGGAGCACGGGTGAAGGCGAAGTCGACGAGGGCCCGGTCGATGATGGCCAGGAACTCGGCGAACGCCCGCAGCGGTCGCACGACGACCGCCGCGTAGAGCTCGTCGACACGCCACTTGTCCTCGAGGAGGCGGTACAGGCCGGCCGGGAGCATCGTGGGCAGCGCGTCTTCCGAAGCGTCGCGGTACATCGTGTACGCCCCGAAGATGCCGACGCCCATCGCGAGGATGCCGAGCGCCATCGCGACGAAGGCCGGCGTGGACGAGGCATGCTCCGCGGCGACGGCCGCGGGGGTGACGACCGGGCCGAGCCACTTCGAGATCACGTTCTCGTCCTGGATGACGTGGGGCAGACCGATGTAGCCCGCCAGCACCGCACCGGCCGCGAGGACGACGAGCGGCACCGTCATCCTCGGCGGGGATTCGTGCGGATGGTCGTCGTACGTGCCTTCGCCACGGTACGTGCCGCCGAAGGTCAGGAAGTACATGCGGAACATGTAGAAGGCGGTGAGCGTCGCCGCGAGGACGAGGACGACGAGCGCGTAGATCGCCGCGATCCTCAGCTTCGTGTCCACGCCCTCGCCGCCGAACGCCGCGGTCGCGGCCCCGGCGAGGATCTCGTCCTTCGAGAAGAAGCCCGCGAAGAGGGGCACGCCCGCGATCGACAGACAGCTGACGAGGAAGGTGCCGTGGGTGATCGGGAGCTTCTTGGCGAGGCCGCCGAGCTTGCGGAAGTCCGCATCCCCGTGCGCGCCGACCGCGTGCATCACGGAGCCCGCGCCGAGGAAGAGGCAGGCCTTGAAGAACGCGTGCGTGAAGACGTGGAACATCCCGGCGATCGGGGCCGCGACGCCGACGGCCGCGAACATGAAGCCGAGCTGGCTGACGGTGGAGTACGCGAGGACCTTCTTGAGCTCGTTCTGCGCGACGGCGATCGTCGCGGCGAGCAGCGCGGTCGTCGCACCGACGACGGCGACGACGGCCATGGCGTTCGGCGACGACTGGAACACGGGCGCGATGCGTGCGCAGAGGTAGACGCCGGCGGTCACCATCGTCGCGGCGTGGATGAGCGCCGAGACAGGGGTCGGGCCCGCCATCGCGTCCGGCAGCCAGACGTAGAGCGGCAGCTGGGCGCTCTTGCCGGTGCAGCCGAGGAAGACGAGGAGCGCGGCGCCCGTGGCCGCCGTGAGGCCGAGGGCCCCGAGACCGGGCGCGAGGGGCTGCGCCGGCAGGGATCCCGCCACCGCGTTGATGGCGTCGAAGTCGAACGAACCGGCGATGCCCGCGAGGACGAACATCCCGAGCAGGACGCCGAGGTCGCCGATGCGGTTGACGAGGAAGGCCTTCTTCGCGGCCTGCGAGTAGCTCGCGTTCTCGTACCAGAACCCGATGAGGAGGTACGAGCAGAGTCCGACCCCCTCCCAGCCGACGAACATCACCGGGAGGTTCTTCGCGAGCACGAGCAGGAGCATCGAGCCCGTGAAGAGGTTCAGGTACGCGAAGAAGCGCGCGAACCCGGGATCCTCCTCCATGTACGAGGCGCTGTAGACGTGGATGAGGAGGCCGATGCCCGTGACCATCACGGCCATCAGGCCGGAGAGCGCGTCCATCGAGAACGCGACCTTCAGCGAGTACTCGCCGAGGCGCATCCACTCGTAGACGTCGTTCACGATGCGGGCGTCGCCGGCGCCGCCGCCCGCCACGTCGAGGACGTGGACGAAGCCGGCGAGGGAGAGGAGGAAGGAGAAGGCGACGGTGCCGATGCCGACGCCGCTGACGAGCCCGCGGTCCGCATCGCGTCCGAAGAGCCCGTTGATGACCGCCCCGAGGATCGGCAAGAGCACGATCCAGAGGAGAGCCGTCTCGTAGGGGAATCCGTTCATGGTCGGCTCAGTGCTTGAGGAGGTCGGCCTTGTCGGTCTCGACCGTCTTCTTGAGGCGGAAGTACGCGATGACGATCGCGAGGCCCACGGCGGCCTCGGCCGCGGCGACGGCGATGACGAACATCGCGAAGACCTGACCCGCGTGGTTGTCCGGGTGGAGACGGTTGAACGCCACGAGGAGGACGTTCACGGCATTGAGCATCAGCTCGATGCACATCATCTGGACGAGGTAGTTCCTCCGGACGAGGAAGCCGATGGCCCCGATGCCGAAGAGCAGGGAGGCGAGCCCCGCGAACGCTCCGATGCCGATGCTCACGATGCGCTCCCTTCGGATGCGGCCCCCGAGCGTCGCTCGGCCTCGCGTGCGAGGCGCGCGGCGACGGCCGCCTCGCGCTCGGCCTTCACCTGACGGACCTCGGCGGCCTCGTCGGCGGTGCGGCCGCGGGCGACGGCCACGGCTCCGATGATCGCGACGAGGAGCGTCACGGAGAGGAGCTCGAAGGGCACGCCCGCATCGCGGTAGATGGCCAGGCCGAGCGACTCGACGGTGCCGTAGCCCGCCATCGGCTCCGGCGCTTCGCCGGGGAAGGCGCCCACGGCGGCCGCCACCTGGATCGCGATGACCGCGACGAGGATCGTCGAGACGATCGCTCCGAGGATCCTCGGGTTCGGCTCCTTCTCCTCGGCGTCCGGGCCGATGAGCATGATCACGAAGACGAAGAGGACGACGACCGCGCCGGCGTACACGAGCATCTGGATCACGGCCAGGAGCTGCGCGTGCAGGGTCAGGTAGAGCCCGGCCAGCGAGACGACGTGCACGAGCAGCGACACCGCCGCCCGGAGCGGCTTCTGCGCCGCGATGGTCCCGAGGGCGCCCGCGATCGCGAGGCCCCCGGTGACGACGAGGAGTGTGGCGGCTGCGCCGGTCATGCGGACCTCCCCCCGGTCACGAGCTTCCGCGTGCTGTCGTCGTGGCGATAGCCCTTCGTGCCACCGGCCTTCGCCACGGCGACGAACTCCTCGCGGAACTGGCGGACGAGGCCGAGCATCGGCATGGCCGTTCCGTCGGCGAACGCGCAGATCGTGTTGCCCGTCATGTTGTTCGCGATCTCGACGAGCAGGTCGACGTCCTCGACGCGGCCGCGGCCCTCGCAGAGGTTGTCGAGCACGTCGACGAGCCAGCCCGAGCCTTCGCGGCAAGGGGTGCACTGACCGCAGGACTCGTGCTTGTAGAAGCGCATCAGGTTCCGGCAGACCTCGACCATGTTCACCGAGGTGTCCATGACCGTCGCGCAGCACGTACCGAGCATCGAGCCGAGCGCGCGGATCGTGTCGACGCCCATCGGCACGTCGATCTCGCTCTTGCCGTGCCATTTGTGGAGGGGCTGATCCTCCTTCGGCGCGTTCACGAAGCGATCCGGCCGGAGGACCGGCGTCGACGAGCCGCCCGGGATGACGGCCTTGAGCGGCCGGTCGTCGTGGAGCATGCCCCCGCCGTAGTCGTAGACGAGCTCGCGGAGCGTGAGGCCGACGGGCCCCTCGTAGATGCCGGGCTTCTTCACGTGGCCGCTCACGCCGTAGAGGCGCGTGCCGCCGTCGCCGGGCAGGCGACCGAGCGCGGACCACTTCTCGCCGCCGTGCTCGAGGATGCCGGGCACGGAGGCCACGGTCTCGAGGTTGTTCACGATCGTCGGCATCCCGAAGGCGCCCTTCACGGCCGGGAACGGCGGCTTGAGACGGGGCTCGCCCCGCTTGCCCTCGAGCGAGTTCAGGAGCGCGGTCTCCTCGCCACAGATGTAGGCGCCGGCGCCCTTGTGGACGAAGACCTCGATCTCGTAGTCCTTGCCGAAGGGCTTCTTGCCGACGTAGCCCTTCGCGCGGGCTTCCGCGAGCGCCGCCTCGAGGCGCTTGATGGAGAAGTCGAGCTCGCCCCGGACGTAGATCCACGCGCGGTGCGCGCCGATCGCGTAGCAGCTGATGATGACGCCCTCGATCACCCGATGGGGATCGCGGTTCATGATCGTGCGGTCCTTGAAGGTGCCGGGCTCGGACTCGTCGCCGTTGACGACGAGGTAGACCTGGTCGCCGGGCTTGGGCGCGATGAAGCCCCACTTCATGCCGGCCGCGAAGCCGGCGCCGCCGCGTCCGCGGATGTTGGCCTTCTTGACCTCGTCGCGGATCTGCTCGGGCGGCATCTCGAGCAGCGCCCGACGGGCGATGGAGTAGGCGCCGGCCTTCTCCGCGACCGAGATCGTGTGGCTGTTCTCGAGGTGGTACCGCGAGCTGATGATGGGGAAGAAGCCTTCGGCGGTCATCGCGCGGCCTCCTTCCCCTTCGTGGAGGCGGCGATCTCGTCGAGGATCCGGTCGAGCTTCTCGACGTCGAGGTTCTCGTAGTAGAGGTCGTTGATCTGGACCATCGGCGCCTGTCCGCAGGCGGCGAGGCACTCCGCCTTGAGCAACGTGAACTTGCCGTCCTTCGAGGTCTCGCCCGCATGGCAGCCGAGCCGGTGCTCGAGGTGCTCCTGGATCGCCTTTCCACCGCGGAGGTCGCAGGCGAGGGTCCGGCAGACCCAGACGACGTTCTCCCCGACCGGCTTGTCGAAGAGCATCGTGTAGAAGGTCACGACGCCCTTGACCTGCGCGGTCGAGAGCGAGAGACGGGCCGCGACGAACTCGATCACCTCGGGGCTGATCCAGCCGTTCTGCTCCTGGCAGAGCCAGAGGAGGGGCAGGAGGGCCGCTCGCGTGGTGGGATAGCGGGAGAGGATCTCGTCGACCTTCTTCTCTCGCTCGGGTGTGAGGGCGAATGCCATGCTGCTCTCGGGCTTGTCGGCGCCCGGCCGCGATGGAGAGAAGGGAAGGGAAAAACCCCGTGCTTCCCAGCACGTTACGACGGCCTGGGCGCTCGGACGCTATGCGACATTCCCCCCTCCGTCAAGGAACGCCGACCGATTCCGGACGGTGACGGAAGGCCCTGTCTCACCCGGGCGTACGAGGCGGGAAAGTTCTTTCCTCGTACGGTGGGAAGGGATACCGTACCCGCGGGCCCGGGAGAGGGCTCGGTTCGTCACGTCGGGCGAGCTCGGCAAGCGCGATCGCACGACTCGGCAAGGTCTCGAGCCCGGCTCGGGACGGAGGGGTTCCAGTGACTGTCTATTGTCCGAATTGCGGCAAGCCCAATACCGACGAGGCGACCAAGTGCATCGGGTGCAGCACCGAGCTCGCGCCCGTCAAGAAGGCGCCCGCACGGTTCAAGGGCACCATGATGATGAGCGGCATGGGCGGAGGCCCTGCGCCCGGACAGCCCGGCGGCGCTCCGCCGATGGGCGGTCCCGCGCCCGCCGATCCCGCTCCGGGCCCCGCCATGGGCGGAGGTCCCGTCCAGGCCGGCTCCGCGCCCGCCAAGAAGGATCTCGCCTTCCAGGCGACGATGCTCGGTCCCATGACGCCGCCGCCCGGTGCGGCCGGCTTCGGCGCGCCCTCGGCGGGCGGACCGGCCCCCGGCGGCTTCGGCGCTCCCCAGCCCGGCGCCCCCGCGCCCGGCGCGTTCGGCGCTCCCCAGCCCGGTGCTCCCGCACCCGGCGCGTTCGGCGCTCCCCAGCCCGGCGCTCCCGCTCCCGGCGCCTTCGGCGCTCCCCCCGCGGCCGCCCCGGCTCCGGGCGGCTTCGGCGCTCCGCAGCCCGGCGCCCCCGCGCCCGGCGGGTTCGGTGCACCCCCGGCAGGCGCCCCGGCGCCCGGCGGGTTCGGCGCTCCCCCGGCGGGCGGTGGCTTCGGCGCTCCCCCGGCGGGTGGCGGTGGCTTCGGCGCTCCCCCGGCGCAGGGCGGCTTCGGCGCTCCCCCGGCGGGCGGCGGCTTCGGCGCTCCCCCGGCAGACGCCCCCGCGCCTGCCCCGGCGGGCGGTGGCTTCGGCGCTCCCCCGGCGGGTGGTGGCTTCGGCGC
This sequence comes from Polyangiales bacterium, assembly GCA_046351215.1. Lineage (GTDB taxonomy): Bacteria > Myxococcota_A > Polyangia > Polyangiales > Houyiibacteriaceae > JAXLYX01. The sequence continues at coordinate 140,764 of JAXLYX010000005.1, forward strand.
TCCCCCGGCGGGCGGTGGCTTCGGCGCTCCCCCGGCGGGCGGCGGCTTCGGCGCTCCCCCGCCGGATGCGGCGCAGGCTTCGGGCGGCGGCGGCTTCGGCGCTCCCCCGGCAGGTGGCGGCGGCTTCGGCGCTCCCCCGGCGGGTGGCGGCTTCGGCGCTCCCCCCGCGGGCGGCGGGGGCTTCGGCGCTCCCCCGGCAGGTGGCGGTGGCTTCGGCGCCCCCCCGGCGGGCGGTGGCGGCTTCGGCGCTCCCCCGGCAGGTGGTGGCGGCTTCGGTGCTCCTCCGGCAGGTGGTGGCGGCTTCGGCGCTCCTCCGGCAGGCGGCGCTCCGACCGGCGGCTCCTCCGGCGGCGGCGCGGGCAAGTTCGTCGCGATCGGCTGCCTGATCCTCCTCCTCCTCCTCTGCGGCGGCGGCGGCTTCTTCGCCTGGCGGACCTACAGCGCCGCGAAGGAGACGGTCGAAGGCCTGCAGCAGGCTGCCGGTGGCGGCGAGCCGGTCGCGGCAGGCGGCGGCGACTCCACGGGCGGCGGCGGCAGCGGCGGCAACTCGGTCTGCGACAAGGCGATGCGCTGCTGCGAGGCCTACGTCGAGGCGATGGGCGGCGCGACGGCCGGCCTCAATCCCCAGCAGGTCTGCGCCGGCGTGCAGCAGGCCGGCGCGGCCGGCGCGATGGCGGAGCCCGCCTGCAACCAGGCGATGACCGCGTGGCGTCAGAGCCTCGACCAGGTCGGCAAGCCGGTTCCGGACGTCTGCAAGTGAACCTCGCGTCGGGTCTCGTGCGAGGCCCGAGTCGCAGGTAGTGTTCGGCGAGGGGCGACGATCGAACGTCGCCCCTCGTTCCGTTTCCCCATGTGGCGCATCGACTTCGACCCTCTGGAACGCAGGCTCAGCATGCGACTCGCCGACGAGGTGAGCCTCGGCTCGATGCGCGAGCTCGCGCGAGCACACGCCGAGGCTCTCGAGGCCACCGGCGGAATCGAGTTCTCCGTCATGGTCGACCTGCGCGGCATGATCCCGCTCGACGACGACTCCGTCCGCCTCTTCGCCGACGTGAAGCGGGTGGCCGCCTCGATGCCGCGTTTCCGCACGATGGCGATCCTCGTCGACAGCCCGACGGTCGCGATGCAGCAGCAGCGCACGCAGATCCCGAGGGGACCGAACGGCGCGCGCGACGTGATCACGTTCGATCAGGTCGAGGCCGAGCGCTTCCTGCTCGCCTGAGGAGGGGCTCGGGGCACGAGCTGCCGTCCCGGGCTCACGGCCCGGCGAGGACGTAGGCGACCGAGACCTCGACCCAGGCGGAAGCCGAGCTCTTCGCGCGACGCTCGATCACGACGGTCTCGACGGGATCCGTCGCTGGCGTCCGGGGATCGTCGAGCGCGAAGCGGCCGATCCGCAGGGGACCGAGGCTCGCATGCCGCACGCGGGTCCATCCCTCGCGCATCCGGGGCGAAGGGACGTCCCGGAGCTCCCACGCGCGCGGCGAGGCTCCCTCTCGCACCACCCACGCGGCGGCGATGCCCGGCTCCTCCTGGAGCGGGGAGAAGAGGAGCTCTCTGAAGGCTTCCGAGCCGGGCCGCTCGGGGTCGGCATCGAGGGTGCGGCGCGCCCACCGATCGAACTCGTCGAAGCTTCCGAGGCGCGGCTCGGCGAGGGCGAGCGCGTCCGCGGGCGACTCCCCGCCCCCACTGCAGCCGAGGAGGCTCGTCGCGGCCAGACACGCGAGGGCGAGAGCCGAGACGGCGACGCGCGGAAGCCGACCCGGAGGCCGTGTCGTATCCCCGCCGTAGGGCATGACGCACCCTAGCACTCCCGCGCCCCCGGATCGGCGCCCGTCGCGCGACCGCCGACCGGAGGCGTGCGAGGCTGGCGCAGAGCGGTGAATTCCCATGGGTTTCCACGCCTCCGCGCGCGTGTTGCAGCTCACCCCACCCTGCTATGCTGGCGCCCGTGGCGTTGATCGAATTCCGCGGCGTGCAGAAGGCCTTCGGACCGAAGAGGGTCTACACCGGCCTCGATCTCGACATCGCGGAAGGCGAATCGCTCACGGTCATCGGCGGCTCCGGCCAGGGCAAGAGCGTCATGCTCCGCATGCTGATCGGCCTGCTCGGAATCGACGGCGGCACGATCACCTTCGACGGCAAGGTGATCAGCAACCAGCCCGAGAGCGAGTTCGCCAAGGTGAGGCGACGCGTCGCGATGCTCTTCCAGGGCGCGGCCCTCTTCGATTCGCTGAGCGTGAAGGAGAACGTCGCCTACGGCCTGCGCGAGCAATTCCGCATGACCGAGGACGAGATCACGGAGCGAGTCCGTGAATCGCTCGCCTACGTGGGGCTCGAGGGCATCGAGCACATGTGGCCCGCCGATCTCTCGGGCGGCATGAAGAAGCGCGTCAGCTTGGCGCGCGCCATCGCCGTCCGCCCCGAGGTCCTGCTCTACGACGAGCCGACCACCGGCCTCGACCCGGTCAACGTCGAACGCATCAACAACCTGGTGCTGCACCTGAAGCGGACGCTCAACATCACGTCCGTCGTCGTGACTCACGACATGTCCATGGTCTTCGCGGTCAGCGACCGCGTCGCCATGGTCCACAGCGGTGGAATCATCTTCTCGGGGACCAGGGACGAGCTGCTCCGCTGCAGCGATCCGCGGGTCGCCGACTTCATCCACGGGCGGCCGCCGGTCCAGAAGGAGGACACGGCCACCCTTCTGAGGAGCGCGGGCTGATGCGACAGCGCGGCATCGAATTCCGGGTCGGACTCTTCGTCATCGTGGCGATCGGCCTCTTCGCTTTCACGGCATTCACGATCGGCGCGCAGCGCAGCTTCTTCGCCAAGAAGCGGACGTTCAGCGCCCGCTTCCACGACGTCGAGGGACTCCGGCCCGGGAGCCCGGTCCGAGTGGCGGGTCTCACGGTCGGCTCGGTCATCCGGGTGGATTTCACGCCCCAGAGCGACATCGAGGTCGTGTTCCAGATCGACCACGACAACGCGCACCTCGTGCGCGGCAATCCGTCGAGCATCCCGAACGAGCTCGCGCGGGTGCCCCAGCCCTCGCGCGTCTCCATCGGCTCGAAGGGCATGCTGGGCGACAAGCTCGTCGACGTCTCCATCGGCGATCCGCGGCTTCCGGCCTGGCCGGAGAATCGTCCGCTGCCGACGACGTCGAGCGGCGGTGACGTGCTCGGTCAGGCCTCGCGCGTGATGGCGGAGGCCGAGGGCACGGCACGGAACCTCCGCCTCGCGACCGATCCGTTCGCCGATCAGCAGTTCTCGAACGATCTCCGAACCACGGCCTCGAACCTCGCGCGGATCACCACGGACCTCACCGAGGGCCAAGGGACGCTCTCGCGCCTCCTCCGCGATCCGGCGATGGCGCGCGAGGTCGACGACACGATCGCGAACGTGCGCACGACGAGCGGGGAGCTCGCGACGACGGCGCGCTCGCTGCGGCAGATCGCGGACGAGGTCCGGAGCGGCGACGGGAGCGCGCACCGACTCATCTACGGGGGCGAGGCGGCCGATGCCGCGGCGGACATCGGCTCGGCGGCGGAGGAAGTGGCCCAGATGCTGCGCGCCGTGCGCGAGGGCGACGGGACGCTCCACGGCGTGGTCTACGGCGACGAGGGACACGATCTCATCGCCAACCTCACGCGCGCGAGCGACGACGTCGCCCACATCACGTCGCACGTCCGCGCCGGCCGGGGAACCATCGGCGGCCTGCTCGTCGATCCCTCGATCTACGAAGACGTGAAGCGCCTCGTCGGCGACCTCGAGCGCAACGACGTGCTGCGCTCGCTCGTGCGCTACTCGATCCGCCGGGACCGTCCGACCGAGGAGGCCCAGGTCTCGCCCGAGTCGAGGAACGCGACCCCATGAAGCAGTACCACGAGCTCCTGCAGCGGATCCTCGACGAGGGCGCGAAGCGCGAAGACCGGACCGGCACGGGCACCCTCGGCGTGTTCGGCCATCAGATGCGCTTCGATCTGGGCGAGGGCTTTCCCCTCGTCACGACGAAGAAGGTCCACCTCAAGTCGATCCTCCACGAGCTGCTCTGGTTCCTCCGCGGCGACACGCACGTGGAGTCCCTGCAGAAGGCCGGAGTCACGATCTGGGACGAGTGGGCGACGCCCGAGCAATGCGCTCGTTTCGGCCGCGAGCCGGGCGATCTCGGGCCGGTCTACGGTCACCAGTGGCGGAACTTCGGAGCGACCCGCAGGGCGAACGGCTCGTACGAGCCCGACGGCTTCGATCAGGTGAGCCACGTCGTCGACCAGATCCGCAGGAATCCCCACAGCCGGCGTCTCATCGTCTCGGGCTGGAATCCGCGGGAAGCCGACCAGGTCGCGCTGCCGCCCTGTCACACGCTCTTCCAGTTCTACGTGCAGGACGGCGCCCTCTCCTGCCAGCTCTACCAGCGGAGCGGCGACGTCTTCCTCGGCGTGCCCTTCAACATCGCGAGCTACGCGCTCCTCACGATGATGATCGCGCACGTGACCGATCTGCGGCCGGGCACGTTCGTGCACACGCTCGGCGACGCGCATCTCTACTCGAACCACCTCGAGCAGGCGCGCCTCCAGCTCTCGCGCGAGCCGCGGGCGCTTCCGCGCATGTGGATCGATCCCTCGGTGAAGGACCTCTTCGACTTCCGCTTCGAGCACTTCCGGCTCGAGGGTTACGAACCGTGGCCCGCGATCCCGGCCCCGGTGGCGGTATGAGCGGGACCGAGCCGCCCCGGCTCGCGCTCGTCGTCGCGATCGCGCGCGGCGGCGTCATCGGCCGCGAGAACGGCCTGCCGTGGCACGTCCCGGAGGACCTCAAGCACTTCCGTCGGGTGACGACGGGACATGCCGTCATCATGGGCCGGAAGACCCATCTCTCGATCGGCAGGCCCCTGCCGAACCGGCGGAACATCGTCGTCTCGCGCACGCCCGGCTTCGCCCCGGAAGGCTGCGAAGTGGCGCCGGATCTGGCGACGGCGATCGCCCTCGCCCGCACCTCGGACGAGGCGCCCCGCATCATCGGCGGCGCGATGCTCTACGCCGAGGCGATGCCTCTCGTCACCGACCTCTTCCTGACCGAGCTCGATCTCGAGGTGGAGGGCGACGCCCACTTCCCGCCCTTCGATCGCGGCGAGTTCGAGGAGGTGGAGCGGACGCGCGGCGAGACACCGGGCGTCTCGTTCGTCTCCCTTCGGCGGCGGAGAGCCGGAGCCTGAGGGCACCGGCGCCTCGTCACCGGGCGGCGGCCTGGATCGCGAGGGCGGACAGCACCTGCAGCGCCATGCGCGCCTGGTAGTCGTCGGGGAACGGCAGCGCAGCGGCCTGCGTGGGCGTCTCGCGGGGCGCATTCCGTGCCGCCGCGGGTGACGGGGCGGCGACGGCTCCGGAAGGCTCGAGGTGGCCTTCCAGCGTCGCCTCGCGCACGTCGACGCCGCGGGCCGCGGCCTCGCGGAGCGCGTCGGCGGAGATCGGCTCGACGAGGACGTCGGGCTCGATCCCGAGCGCCTGGATCGACCGCCCGCTCGGCGTGAAGTAGCGGGCCGTCGTGAGCTTGATGGCGCCGCCATCCGGGAGCTCGATGACGTTCTGGACGCTGCCCTTCCCGAAGGTCCGCACGCCGACGACGACGGCGCGTCGGTGATCGCGCAGCGCACCGGCCACGATCTCCGCCGCGCTCGCCGTGAGGCCGTTGACGAGCACGACGATCGGCCAGTCGGGGCGCGTTCCCGGGCGACGCGCGCGCACCTCGTCGACGATGCGATCGCCGCGTCCGCGCGTGCTGACGATGACCCCGTCCGCGAGGAACTCGTCGGCGACGAGGATCGCCTGCTGGAGCAGGCCGCCGCCGTTGTCGCGGAGGTCGAGCAGGATGCCCCGGACGCCCCCGCTCCGCTCGGTCTCGGCGACGGCCAGATCGAGCGCGCGCTCGAGCTCGAGGGCCGTGGAGTCCTGGAAGCTCCGGAGCCGTACGTGGACGATGCGATCCGGGAGCACGCGCGCCTCGACGGCGCGCACCTCGATGAACGCGCGGACGAGGTGGAATTCGAGGGCCTCGTCGTGTCCCTCCCTGCGGACAGCCACGTCCACCGCCGTGCCCGGCTCGCCGCGCATGCGACGGATCGACTCGTCGATGCGCATGTCGCGCGCCGGTCGACCGTCGATGCGCAGCAGGCGGTCCCCGGGCTTCATCCCGGCGCGTTCGGCGGGCCCTCCGGGGTAGGCGGCGAGGACGACGAGCCATCCGTCGTCCACGGAGATCTCCACGCCGACGCCCGCGAACCGGCCTTCCGTCTGGGTCGTGAAGAGGCGGTACGCCTCGGGATCGAGGTAGTCCGAGTGCGGGTCGAGCGACTGCATCATCCCGGAGAGCGCGCCCCGGACGAGTCGTTCCTGATCGACCGCATCCACGTAGCTGGTCTCGATGTGCGCGAGCGCACGGGCGAAGACGCCGAGAGCGCGGAACGGGCTCACCTCCTCGGGCTCGGCCGACACGGTCCGGACGGCCGCGAAAGCGAGGAGGAGCGCGACCGAGGACGACAACCAACGCACCCGCCGACCTTTCACGCTGACCTCCCCGCAACGGAGCGTTGACACGGCACCGTCGCCAAGTGTAGTACCAACGCTGCTGCACGCCGCGATCGTGCGCAGACGTCCCGAAAGAGACGCGCGGAGGAACAGAGCATCATGGCCGGAACCGACAAGAGGAAGCAGAGCCTATACTTCCCGGAGTCGATGCTGCAGGACATCCAGGTGGAAGCGGCGCGTCTCGATCGTTCGCTTTCGTGGATCGTGCAGCGTTGCGTCAAGATCGGGCTCCAGGAGATCCGCAAGCTCCCGTCCGTGAACGACATCCCGGACGACGCCGAGGAGTGATCCCCGGCTTCGCGGCGCCTGCGCGCGAGGGCACTCGCCTTCGCTCGTGACGCCGCGACCCGCACCGACGCGCCACGCCCAAGAACCTCTGGCCATCGAAGTGCTGGCCGAGGCGATGGAGGCCTACGCGACGCGGGACCCACCCACGGCCGTTTCGCGGCCAAGCTCCGGAAGCCCCCGACGTCGCCCCCCAAGGGCTTCGCGCGGGGGCTTTCGAGCTCCGTCGCCCAAACGGCTCGCCGCCCGGCCACCGCCCCTCCTCTCGGTGGGGGCGATCGCGCGGGCGGCGCCTTGGAGGTCCGCTCAGTACTCGATGCGGAAGAGCTGCTGGCCTACGAGGAGCAACTGCCCCGGCCGGAGCGCTGCCTCGCCGCGGATGCGAACGAACGTGCCGTTCGAGCTGCCGACGTCCGTGAGGTAGACGCGACCACCTTCACCGTGGAGCCGGCAGTGCAGACCCGAGACGTAGCCGTCGTCCGGGAAGATGATGTCGCCCCGCTCGCGACCGAGGTGCATGCCCTCGGGAGGGATGCAGTACGAATTGCCGGTCGCTTCACGGCCGATCACGAGGAGGATCCGGCCGAGGAAGCCCGGGTTCGGGCTGCCCATCAGCTCCTCGCCGCCGGGTCCCGGAGCGGCCGGCCGCAGGGTCTCGAAGCGGATGATCTCCTGGCCGATCCGGAAGATCGTGCCTTCGTCGAGCGCGAGCGGGACCTCGCGATCGAGGCGGAGGAAGACCCCGTTCAGGCTGTTGAGATCCGTGACGGTGTACCCGCTGCCGTTCCACTGGAAGCGGGCGTGCTGCGGAGAGAGATAGGAGTCGCCCGCGAACGGTCCTCCGGCCTCGCGACCGATCGTCACCGTGTCGGCGAGCGGCACCGTCTCGCCCTCGCTGCCGTCCGGACGGATCAGGACGAGGCTGCCACGACGGCCGCCAGCGGCCGGGGCCGCGGACGGAGCCGCGGCGGGCGCGGGGGCCGCGGCGGGCGCCTGGAGGGCGGTCATGTCGTTGCCGCAGGTGCCGCAGAACTTGAAGTTGCGCGGAACCTGATTGCCGCAGGTCGGGCACGTGATCGTGGCCGACGGAGCGGGAGCCGCAGCGGGAGCGGGAGCCGCGGCCGCTGGAGCACCGAACGCCGGATTCGACGGAGGCTGCGCCGTGGGCGCCGAGCCGAAGGCCGATGCCGCCGGCGCCGGCGCGGGCGACCACGCGGGTCCCGGCGCCGGTCCGACCGCGGCGGCGCCGCCGAATCGCGGTGGAGCGCTCGACCCCATCGCGCCGGACCCCGAGGGAGGAGCGGCCGCGGGGGCGCCCCCGGCCGCGGGCATGCCGGCAGGCGGAGTCGGCGCAGTGAAGCTCTTCGGCTGGGCCGCAGCCGCTGCACGCGGCAGCTCGGCTCCACAGCCGAGGCAGAACTTGTAGTGGTCCTGGTTCTCCTTCGAGCACCGGGGGCAGATGATCACCGGAGCCTCCTCTCTCGACGAACGATGGTGCGACCGGGCGGGCCGGGTATCAGGTGGTCATCTCGACGCGCAGGAGCTGCTTGCCGAGGAAGAGATAGTCGCCGTGGTGGAGCTCCTGCTCCCCGCGGATGCGAACGAACGAGCCGTTGCGCGAGTTGAGATCGACGAGCACGAACTGACCGGGGCCGGTCATGTCCACCCGCGCGTGGTTGCCCGACATGAAGACGTCGAGCGGGAAGTTCATGTCCGCTTCCTCGCGGCCGATCAGCACGCTCGACTCGCGCGCGCAGTGCGTCATGCCGGCCATGCCGCCGGCGACGATCTGCACGACGCGGAAGACGCTCGGCCGCTTCGGCGACGAGTAGAAGTACGTCTGATCGGGGCCGGGACCGGCGCTGTCCGCCGGCGCGGCGTCGAGTCGGAAGACCTGCTCGCCGCAGAGGAAGAGGTCGCCCGGCACGAGCGGCACCTGGCCACGGACGCGGAGATACACGCCGTTGACGCTACCCTCGTCGCGAACGACGAGCTTGTCGCCGCGGTAGATGAAGTTCGCGTGCCGCGGCGAGAGCCAGGGATCGTCCGGGAAGAGGATCTGCGCGTCCTGTCGCCCCGCGACGTGCTCCGTGCCCTGGAGGAGATAGCTGAGCCCCTCGACCCCCTGGTCGCCACGGATGAGGATCAGCCGCGCCTTGCCCGGCGCCTGCATGGCCCCGAAATAATCCGTCTGCGCGCTCTGCACGATCGGCGGAACGACCGCGCCGCAGGCCCCACAGAACTTGTGGCCGGACGGCACCGGGCTCGAGCACTCCTTGCAGACGTAGTTCCGGGCTTGCTCCATCGCTTCCTCCTCGGACGCGGGCGCTGTCCGCGCCGATGATGTCGAATCCGCCGTAGCAGCAGGCTCGGCGCCCGCCTTCACGCTCGTGAGCAGGTTCCCGCAGTGGACGCACCGCTCCCCATGCATCGGGTTGAACGCGTCACACTGACCGCAGACGATGCCAACGTACTCTTCCATGCGTCTCGCGGTGGCCCCTCGGAACGAGCGAGATCGGATTCGTAGGCGAATTCCCTACCGATCGTCAATCTCTGCGTCGTTTCCGGTCACCTGTCCCGCCGGAGAGGCCCCGGGCCCGGCGACGAGCGCCGCCTCCGCCGCCCGCCGGACCCTCGGCTCCGGGTCGCCGTCCCGCGAGGCGCGGAGGGCCGGGAGCGCTGGATCGCGACCCGCGACGGCGCGTGCGGCCGCCTCCCGGACGACGGCGTAGGGGTCGCTGGCGAGGATCGCGAGCAGGACCCGATCGGAGAAGGCCGAGCGCTGCCGGCCGAGGTAGTCGACCAGGGCGAGGCGGAGAGGGAACGGCGTGGCCGGGGAGGCGAGGCCCTCGAGCACCGGCTCCTCCTCGGAAGCGGGGGCGGTGCGACGAACCGAGAGGGCGGCGGCCACGACCTCGGAGCTCGGATCGGCGAGGCGGGCCGCGACGAACGGCTCCGCACGAGCCGGATCGAGCCACGCGAGCAGGCGGACGATGCGTCGACGGAGCTCGGGCTCGGGCCGTTCGCCGGCGTCGAGAAGGGGCCGGAAGACGGTCGCGCGCGCGACGACGTCGAGCCGGCCCTCGTCGACCTCGAGCACGGAGAGCGCGCTCCGAGCCGTCTCCGTGTCGGCGCCGAGGGCCGTCGCGAGCGTCGCGGCGAGCGCATCGGCGTACGCCTCGCCGGCTCCCGGCGGTGCGGCCTCGGCCGCCGCGCGGAGGAACGCATCCACGCCGAGCTCCGGGCTCGCTCCGATCGGCGCACCGGACGGTCGCTCGAAACGGAGCGCGTGGTCGGAGAACGCGGCCGCCGCGAGGCGACGGCGATCGGGATCGGAATCGAGGAGCGCGGGGCGGGCGGCGTCGCGAGCAGCGCCGCCACCGAGGGCCGCGAGGCCCCCGAGACAGCCGAGCCCCGCGAGGCCCCCTTCGTCGGCACCGAGCCGCAGCCGCTCGAGCGAGTCCACGTCCCCGAGCCGCCCGAGCGAGAGCGCGGCGTACGCGGAGACCGCCCGGTGACGATCGCGCACGACGAGCTCGCGGAGCGAGGGAAGCGCGCCGCGATCGCCGAGGCGCACGAGCCCCTCCATCGCCTCGATCCGGACGACGGGATCGGCATCCCCGAGGAGCGTCCGGAGGGCCTCCCGATCCGCCGCTCCCGCATGCTGGGCGACGGCCCAAGCCGCGAGACCGCGGAGGCGGCGCTCGTCGCCCGCGAGGAGGGCCCGGAAACGCGGGAGGAGACGGGGTGAGCCGAGGCGCGCGGCCAGGACGAGCGCCCGGGCCCTCGGCTCGAAGGGCCCCGGGTGCTCGGCCAGGGCGAGGAGAGGCTCGGCGGCCGCAGGGGGCTCGAGGATCGAGAGCACGTCCACGGCCATGCGACGTTGCCCGGGATCGACGTCGGCGAGGGCTTCGAGGAGGGGGAAGAGCGCTCGGCCGGAGAGGCGCGCGAGCGAGGCCCTCGCCGCGTCGGCGCCTTCGCCTCCGGCCGCGACGGCCCGGGCCAGCGTCGGCACGAGCGCGTCGTAGACCTCGACGAGGACCTTCCGGGGCAGTGGACGCCGAGGATTCGCGAGCACGATCGGGAGCAGCCCCTGCTCGAGCTCTTCGAGCCTCCCCGTGGCGACGTGGAGCGCCAAGGTCGCGCGCCCCGCGCGCGCGACGAGGTCGTCGTCCGGACAACGCGACAGCACTGCCAGGTACAGGGCACCCGCTTCGTTCGTCCGACCGAGGGAAGCCTCGATGGCGGCGAGATCGAGAGCGGTCGCGAACTGGCGATCGTCGGCCGTGAGGACCGCACGGTAGGCATCGGCCGCGGGCCCGAGCTCGTTGCGCGCCCGGTGGAGGTCTCCGAGGCGGCGCTCCGCGACGGCATCGCCGGGGCTCCTCTCCACGGCCTCGCGTGCGTAGCGGAGGGCGTCCTCGTCGCGATAGAGCGCGAGCGCGTGCTCCGCCATGCGTCCGAGGTAGAGCGTGGCTCGCCGCGGATCGGCCTCGACCAGCTTCGCGAGCACCTCGATCGCGCCTGCGCGATCGCCGCGCGAGACGCGCAGCCGCTCGAGCGCCGCGAGGGACTCCACATCGCCGGGGCGGAGCGCGACCAGCCGTCCGATGACGCGCTCCGCCGCCCCGTGAGCCGGCGGACGCAGCCGTGCATACGCCTCGACGAGGAGGAGGCCGGCCGACTCGTCGGGCGGGTCCGTTGCGAAGTCCCGCTCCCAGCCCGCGATCCGCGCCGGCAGCTCCCCTCGGCGTTCGGCGATCCCGACGCGTCGACGGCGAGCCTCGCGCTGGTGTTCCGCATCCGGCGAGCGCGCGAGGACGACCTCCAGGAGCGCCGCGGCCTCCTCGTCGCGGCGAGCCCGCGTCGCCGGCGTCTCGGCGGCTCTCGGAGCCTCGAGGACGTCCGAGAGGGCCTCGAGCACCGGGACCGAGTCCGGAGCCAGCAGGGCCGCTGCACGGAGCTCGGCCTCGGCTTCGTCGAGCAGACCGTGGCGCGCGAGAGCACGGCCGACCTCGAGCCGGGCCTCGAGCGGATCGGCGGAGAGCGTGCGGAGACGCTCGAACGCGCGCCGCGCTCCCTCGCGATCCCCGTCGCCGAGCCGCAGATCGCCGAGCGCGACGAGGTTCGCGGGATCGTCCGGCGCGATGCGTGCGAGCTGCTCGACCTCGCGACGCACGCGCTCCCGATCGCCCCAGCGCTCGAAGAGCAGGGCGAGGGCCGCGTGCAGCACGGGATCGTTCGGGGCCGCGCGGCCCGCTTCGTCCGCGACGGCGATGGCCTCGGGGAGCCGCCCCGACCGGCGCAGGACCTCGGCGAGCTCGACGAGGTAACGGGTCTCCCGCGGGACGAGCACGACGAGCCCCCGGTACGCCGAGACGAGCGCGTCGATCCGGCCCGTGCGTCCGAGCACGCGCACGAGACCGAGACGCAGGTCGACGTCGCGGGGCGCGACCGCGATCGCACGCTCGTAGGCGACGATCGCGCGTTCGTCCTCGCCCGACTCGTCGAGGAGTCGGGCGAGGAGCGCGAGCGTGGCGGCATCGCGGCGGCCCGAGCCGGAGAGCTCGCCGACGAGCTCGGGAAGGCTACCGGCGGCACGGTGGGCCTCGACGCGGGCGTCGTCGATCTCGCGCACGAGCCCCGGCTGCGACCGCGCCGCGGCCCTGGCCGTCCGCAGCGTGTCGAGGGCCGCCCGCGGATCGCCGACCGCGATCTGCTCCCGTGCCAGCGCGATGCGCACCGGGACCTCGGCCCTCGGATCCCCTCGCGAGGCCGCAGCGAGCCGGAGCAGCTCCTCGACCGCACGGCCGTGCTCGCCCGCTTCCCCGAGGGCGCGGGCGTACTCCGTCCGCGCGAACGCGTCTGCACCACGCGCGAGCGAATCGTACCGAGCGCGTGCATCCGCGAAGTCGCCCTCGGCGATCGCGAGCCGCCCGAGCGTCCTCTCGAGCTCCGCTCGGTCGACGGCGGAGCGTGTCGCCTCGAGGGCGCGTGCATAATCCCTCCGCGCCTCGGCCCGATCCCCACGGGACTCGGCCAGCGCCCCGAGCCCGCGGTGCGCGAGCGCGGAGTCGGGGCGCTCGGCGAGCGCCTCCTCGAAGCGGCGGCGGGCTTCCTCCGGAGCGCGACGCGCGAGCGCGATCTGGGCGAGGACCAGCGTCGCCGCGAACCGTTGGCCGGGGTCGGCGAGGCGCGCCTCGAAGTCGCGCACCGCCCTCGCGAGATCTCCGTCCCGCTCCCGGTAGAGCGAGAGCAGGCGCTCGAGCGCGAAGCCGCTCCGTGGATCGGCGAGGACGAGCGCGGTGTAGCGGGCGAAGAGCGTCGCCTCCCTCCCTGCCGCGCCCTCCTCGACGGCCCCGGCCGTCCCTTCGCGAGGGCGCTCCGTCCTCTCGGCATCCCGGCTCGCGGCATGGGACGTCGTCGGCCGCGGGCCGCGCGTCGAGGGAGCCCGAGGAGTCGTCCGGCGCTCCCGCGTCAGCGACCAATCCTGTGCATGCCCAGGGACTGCGGCGTGCAGCGCGCAGACGAGGGCGAGGAGGCCGAGGCGTCGAGGAGCAATCCCCACGGGCCGAGGATAGCAGCCCGGCCCGGCGAACCGTGCCAGGCTCCCTCCGATGACCTCGCTGCCCCGCGCCGTGGTCTTCGATCTCGATGGAACGCTCGTCGATTCGATCGAAGACATCGCTGCCTCGATGAACGTCTCGCTCGCGACCGTCGGCCGCCCCGGACACGATCTCGCGACGTATCGTCGCTTCGTCGGCGACGGGCTGCGTGCGCTCGCCGCGCGCGCCGCCGCGGGCGCCGACGAAGCGACGATCGACCGCGTCGTCGCGTCGTTCCGCGCGCACTACGGCGACCACCTCTGCGATGCGACGCGTCCCTACCCCGGCATCCCCGAGATGGTGCGGGGGCTCCGAGCAGCCGGGATCCGCACGGCCGTGCTGAGCAACAAACCCCACGACGCGACGCGAAGGCTCGTGAGCGCCCTCTTCGGCGACGACGCCTTCGACGACGTCCTCGGACAGCTCCCCGGCGCCCCGACGAAGCCCGACCCGGCCCCCGCCCGAGCGCAGCTCGCGCGGCTCGGCGTCCGCGCCGAGCATGCGGCGCTCGTCGGCGACAGCGAGATGGACGTCGCGACCGCCCTCTCCTGCGGCATGTGGCCGGTGGGGGTTTCCTGGGGCTTCCGTTCCGTCGCGACCCTCCGCGAGGCAGGCGCGGCGGTCGTGGTCGACCGGGCGGACGAGCTGCCGCCCCTGCTGCTCGCGCACTTCGAGTCCGGGAACGCGGCCTGACCGCCGACGTGCGGCGGCCGGCTTTCTGGCTAGAGTGCGCCGCCATGACCATCCACGTCGGCGCGCTGCTCGACCGTTTCCCGGGCCCCAAGTACGTCAAGAGCCTCCACTTCGCGGAGCTCTCCTTCCGGGAGCCGCTGCCCCGCCCCGCGACGCTCGCCCGCTACCGACGGGAAGCGCCGGAGTCGCTGCGCATCGCCCTCGTGGCGCCGAAGAGCTGCGTGGTCGCGAAGGAGGGTCCCCTGCGCCTCGAGTCGCTCGGGCCCCGTCTGCAGTGGCTGAACGACGCCGCGGACGCCCTCGGCGCCATCGCCGTCGTCGTGCCGACCGGCAGCGACGTCACGACGGGGCAGCGCGATCGCGCGCGCCTCGAGGCCTATTTCGGCGCCCTCCGCAAGGTGGCGGGTCGCAGCCTCGTCTGGTCTCCCGCGGGTCTGTGGGAGGACGAGGAGGCCGCGCGGATGGCCGCGAAGCTCGGCGCGGTGTTGGCGGTCGATCCGCTCGAGCACGACGTCCCGCGGGGCCCGATCGCGTACGCGAGGATCCGCACCCTGGGCGTGCGCAGCCGACTCTCGACGGGCCTGCTGATGGAGGCTGCCGAGGCGCTCGACGCCTCGGGCGCGGGCACGGCGTACGTATCCGTCGCGTCGGCCACCTCGTTCCGCGACGCCCGCTCGCTGGCGACGCTCGTCGCGGGCGCCGCGGTCGAGCGCGAGAGCGGCGAGGACGAGGACGATTCCTTCGACGACGACGAGTCGTTCGACGACGAGGAATGAGCACGCGGACGCGGATCGAGCGGGTCGACCGCCCGCTCCCGACCCTCGTCGCCCTCGCGCTGCACCACGACGGCCGCCGCGAGGTCCTGCTGCTCTCCTACGACCCTCACGCGTTCGGCGCCGCCCTCGTCGACGAGAGGCCGCGTGGACGTGGCGTCGACGCGATCGGCCGCAAGCTCCGACTCGAGCTCGAGGGCAGGACCCTCGCGGGGCTCGCGATCGCTCGCGATCGCCTCGTGCTCTCGGTCGAGGCGGCAGGAGAGCGCAGGGTGCTCGTCGTCGGCCACGATCGACGCATCCCCTTCCTCGCGCTCCTCGACGGGGACGGCGAGCGCATGGTCGCCCACGGACAGCTTCCGGACGATCTCGCGGTCGAACCGGCTCCGGGCCCCTTCGACACGGAGGCCCTCCGGGCGATCGGCCCGACGCTCCTCGCCCGCGTGCTCGCGGCGAGCACCGAAGCGCGACGCAAGGCCGCGCGCGATGCGATGAGGAAGGCGATCGAGCGCCAACGCCGCAAGATCGCCGCGATCGAGGCCGACGCGGCCCGCGCCGAATCGACCGAGGGGCTCCGTGCGGACGGCTCCGCGATCCTGGCCGCCCTGCACACGATGAGGCCGGGCCAGACGGAGCTGCGGGTGCCGGACTACGCGTCGGCGGAGGGCCTCGACCGCACGATCGCCCTCGACCCGGCGAAGTCTCCTCGGCTCGTGGCCGAGGCGCTGTTCCACAAGGCACGACGTCTCGAGAAAGGCGTCGCGATCGCCACGCAGCGCTGGGAGGCCTCGATGCGCGATCTCGAGCGGCTCGAGGCCCTCCGTGACGCGATCGCCGGAGCCGGCACCTCCGGCGAGCTCGAGGCCGCGATCGCCAGGGCGGAGGCGATCGGAATCCGGATCGAGAGCGCCGAGCAGACGGCGAAGCGCCGCGCCAAGCCCGCGCCCCGCCTGCCCTTCAAGCGCTACGTCTCCATCCGTGGATGGTCGATCTGGGTGGGTCGCGGGGCGGCCGACAACGACGAGCTCACGCTCCGGCACGCGCGGCCGCACCACCTCTTCCTGCACGCCCGCGGAGTGCCCGGCTCGCACGTGATCATCCCCGTTCCCAAGGGAATCAAGGCCGATCCGGAGACCGTGCTCGATGCAGCGACCCTGGCGGCCCACTTCTCGGACGCCCGGGGCCAGACGATCGTCGAGGTGCAGACCGCCGAGCGCCGCCACGTGCACAAGCGCCGCGGCTCCGCCCCCGGCGCCGTGATCGTCGAGCGGGAGAAGGTGATCCCCCTACGCCTCGAGGGCGATCGCCTCGCGCGGCTCCTCTCGACCGAAGGCCACAAGGGCGACCAGGACGCGTCCCTGCCCCGGAATTGACAACGCCCCAGGAGGAACCCCCTGGGGCGCTGTGGTGGCCTCCGTCGGTGACGGTCGAGCCGCCACAGACGTCGGGTCGTTGGAATCTACATCACCTCGCGGCGACGCCGTCTCCGGTCGACCCTCGGAGGGCGGAACCAAGAAGTCCCGCCCTACACCGACGGAGTTTCAGCCCTCCGACGAGGCGGGCGCGGGCGCAGCCGAGGCCTTGCGGGCCTTGCGCGCACCCTTCTTGGCAGCCTTCTTGGCGGCCTTCTTCGGCGCCTTCTTGGCAGCCTTCTTGGCAGCCTTCTTCGGCGCCTTCTTGGCAGCCTTCTTGGCAGCCTTCTTCGGCGCCTTCTTGGCGGCCTTCTTCGGCGCCTTCTTGGCGGCCTTCTTGGCGGGCTTCTTCTTCGCGGCCTTCTTGGCCTTCTTCGCTTCTGCCATGGTGACCTCCTCCGGTGGGGTCTGACTTAACGACCACTAGCGTATTGTCACGTCATTTCATGTGTCAAGCGCCAGCGCCCGCTAATTCACACATAACTTTGCTTCATTTTTCAAAAAAAGGCGCGAGGAAAAATCACAAGTATTCGGATTTCCAGTATTTTTCGGCTGTATCGATCCGGTTTCGGAGCGGCCGGATCGGGGGTGAGAAAAATGCATTCGGGGGGGATCGAGGGTGGCACCTCGACGATCTCGGGGTGCGATCCCGGCGCCCAAGATCGGATCTTTCCCCACCCCGCAGGGTGATGGAGATCACCAAGATCTCTCGAATTGCGCGAAAAAACGCGTATCGAGCCTGATCGCGTCCCCGCCCGGGGGTGGCAAGGGGGGATGCAAGAGGGAATCGAACGGTCCCGTTCCGACCCTCGGGATCCCTCTCCCGGGCGCCCCCCGAGCCACGGCGCCGCTCGTGCGGATCACCTTCGATTCCAGGACGATCCGCGTGGCGTCCTCGTCCGGAAGCGCGCGGATCTTGCACACCGTTGCCATCCGGATCGCGGGGGCGCAGGAGTCGCCACGAGTGGTATGGTGCCCGCGGCGGTTGGCCCCCGGGCGCCGCCCCAAGGGATCGAGGAGAAGGACATGCGAACCACGACTTGGAATTGGCTACTGGCGATCGCCCTCGTGGGCTCCGCGGCCTGCGGGCCGAGCCAGGAGGAGTACGACGCTCAGGTGAGGACGGTGGCCGAGCTCCGGAACCAGCTCGCGGAGGCCACCACCCAGCGCGAGGCCCTCGAGGCCCGCCTCAACGAGCTCACGGCCAGCAACAACACGATGTCGGAGCAGCTCCGCGCGCTCGGCGCGACGAACGAGCAGCTCCAGGGGCAGACCCAGAACCTCCAGAACACCCTGACCGAGACGCAGCGGGCCCTCGAAGAGCTCCGCGAGCGCGAGCGTCAGGCCCAGGCGCGCCTCGCGACGTTCCGCAGCCTCCTCGAGCGCTTCCGCTCCATGATCGAGAGCGGACGCCTCCGCGTCCGCGTCGTCCGCAACCGCATGGTCGTCGAGCTGCCCGCCGGCGTCCTCTTCGACTCGGGCAGCGATCGCCTGAAGCCCGATGGTCAGCAGATCCTCCGCGAGACGGCCTCGATCCTCCGCGACATCCCGGACCGCGAGTTCCAGGTCGCGGGCCACACGGACAACATCCCCGTGAGCGGACGCGGCGGGAACTGGGCCCTCAGCACGGCGCGAGCGGTCACGGTCGCGCAGTTCCTCATCGACAACCAGGTCCCGGCGAACCGCCTCTCGGCGGCCGGCTACGCCGATACCCAGCCGGTCGCCGACAACTCGACCGACGCGGGCCGACAGCAGAACCGCCGCATCGAGATCGCCCTCGTGCCGAACCTCAACGAGCTCCCGGACCTGAGCTCGCTCCAGAACGCGACCGCCACGCCGGCCGCGACCCCGGCGCCGTCGGCGACGCCCGCAGCGACGCCGGCGCCCGCTCCGGCTGCCCCCGCCCCTCGCTGAGCGCGCGGAGCGCCCCGGCAGGACACCCTCCTGCCGGGGCTCCCCAATTGAGGTCCAAGTCACATTGTTGCGAGGGCGACGCTTTGCGGCTATGATGCCGGCACCTCGCGGTCTGCGTCGTTGCAGCCCGAGCGCCGCGTCCCCGCGGGAGCAGTCTCCGAGAACATCGTGGCGCTCTGAGAAGTACGACGACGAATTCCGGCCTCCGCGTGGCCCCGACGGGTCGCGCTGGAGAAGTCATCACGAAGAGGAGTCCGTATGCAGGCGGGTGAGCACCAGTTCAAGGTGGGAGACAAGGCCGTCTATCCGGCTCAGGGTGTCGCCGAGGTCGTCTCCATCGAAGAGAAGGACATCGCCGGCAACCGTCAGAAGTTCTACGTGCTCCGCATCCTGGACACGGACCGGAAGATCCTGGTCCCCGTCGACAACGCCAAGAACGTCGGCCTCCGTCCGCCGATCTCGGAGTCCGACATCCGCGAGATCTTCGCGATCCTGAAGGAGCGGACCGTCGCCTTCGACAACCAGACGTGGAACCGCCGCTACCGCGGGTTCATGGACAAGATCAAGACCGGATACGTCTTCGACGTCGCCGAGGTCATGCGCGATCTGTACCGCCTGAAGCAGGTGAAGAGCCTGTCGTTCGGCGAGCGCCGGATGCTCGAGACGGCGCGCGCGCTGATCGTCAAGGAGATCGCCGTCGCCCGCCGCAAGAGCGAGGACAAGGTCCAGGCGGAGATCGAGAAGATCTTCGAGACCAACTGAGGGCACTTTACAGGGGACGACGCGCTCGGTGATCCTCGGACCCGGGCGCGTCGCGCCGTTTGCACTCTCGTGATCCTTCCCCTCACGCTTCGATTGATCGTCTGGCCCGAGAAGGGCTGGACCGAGCTCGTCTCCGCCTGCGAGAGCGGTGACGGGCTGCCGGCGGCTTCCCTCCACGGAGCCCTGGCCGGCATCGTTTCCGTCGTCTCGACGCTGATCGGCTCCTCGTTCCTGCCGAGCGCGACCGTTCCCAGGGTCGTCGCCCAGACGCTCGCCGCCGCGGCGGGCTACGTCGGTGCAGTCGTGGTCGCGACCAGCCTCCCGCCGAAGATGCTCGGCGTTTCGGACGACGACGTGGATCTGGTTCCCCGCTTCGCTGCCTCGGCATGCCTGCCGACGGCGCTCGGCGGCTTGTTCAACTTCGTGCCCCTCGTGGGCCTAACACTCGTGTGGATTCTGGCCGGGGCGGTTCTCACCTACCGCTCCGCGCTCATCGGCGCCGAAACCCTCCTGCGTCTCCCCGCCGAGACGCAGCGACGTGCGGCCAGCACCCTCGTCTTCGCGACGAGCGTACCCGTGCTGATCACGACGGCCTTCCGCTTCGCGATCAACCAATGAGGGAGGGACGGATGAACGGAGAGCGACTCGCCGGGAGGTCACACGAATCCTAGGGATTCAGATGGCCAAGAACACCCTGCTCATCAACGTCGACATCGGAGAGACGCGGGTGGGCCTCGTCGAGAACGGAATCCTCGGCGAGCTCTACATCGAACGCCGGCGGGATCGCTCCCCGGTGGGCAACGTCTACGTCGGACGCGTGACCCGGGTCCTGCCGGGCATGCAGGCCGCGTTCGTCGACATCGGGCTCGATCGCGCCGCGTTCCTCCACGTCGAGGATCTCACGCCGCCGAAGGACTTCGAGAAGCTCGCGGACGAGAACGGCGGCTCCTCGGAGGAGGACGCCGAGGGCGACAAGCGCCCGAGCCGTCTCTCGCGCAAGACCCCGATCCGCGACGTGCTGAAGGAAGGCCAGAGCCTCACGGTCCAGGTCTCGAAGGGCCCCATCGGCACGAAGGGCGCGCGCGTCACCGGCCACGTGGCCCTCCCCGGTCGCTACGTCGTCTACATGCCGACGGTCGAGCACATCGGCGTGAGCAAGCGCATCGGCAACGAGAAGGAGCGCAAGCGCCTCAAGGAGGTCATCGAGAGCATCAAGCCCCCCACGGGTGGCGTGGTGGTCCGGACCGTCGCCCAGGGCCTCACGAAGAAGCAGCTCAAGGCCGACATCGGCTACCTCGTGAAGGCCTGGGAGCAGACCCAGCAGAAGATCGCGCTGAAGAAGAAGCCGCCCCAGCTCGTGCACGAGGAGCCCGACATCGTGCTCCGCGCAGCGCGCGACATGTTCAACGAGGACGTGCACGAGATCATCGTGGACGACCCGAACGAGTTCAAGCGCGTGAAGGAGTTCCTCGAGGCCTTCCTCCCGGAGCGCGCGGACGACGTGAAGCTCTACGAGGGCAGCGAGCCGCTCTTCGACGAATACGGGATCGAGGACGAGATCGCGCGCGCGCTCGCCCGCAAGGTGCCCCTGCCTTCGGGCGGCTACCTGATCATCGATCAGGCCGAGGCGCTCACCGCGATCGACGTCAACACCGGCCGGTTCACGGGCAAGGGCAAGGACGTCGAGGAGACGATCTTCCAGACCAACGTCGAGGCCGTCCGCGAGATCGCCTACCAGCTCCGCTTCCGCAACATCGGCGGCCTCATCGTGCTCGACTTCATCGACATGGAGAAGCCGCAGCACCGCGACAAGGTCTACAAGGAGCTCGTCGAGGTCCTGAAGAAGGACAAGGCGAAGACCACCGCCGTGCGCATCAGCGAGCTCGGTCTCGTCGAGATGACGCGCAAGCGCACGCACGAGTCGCTCGGCCGCACCCTCTACGAGCCCTGCTTCTTCTGCGACGGGACGGGGCACCTGCAGTCGAAGCACACGATCTGCCACGAGATCTTCCGTCAGATGCGCCGCGAGAAGGACGCGCTCCCCGGCTACAAGATCACGATCAACGCGCACCCTGCCGTCTGCGACATGCTGCAGCGGGAGGAGCGCGCCGCGCTGCAGGAGGCCGAGAAGCGCTTCCAGCGGCGTATCGTGCTTTCGCCGCGGAAGGACTATCATCTGGAGCAGTTCGACCTGACTCCGGGCTGAATCGGGCTCGAACGGCGGGCGGGGGGGCGACCGTCGCCCGCCCCGCCGAGGGGGACGGGATGGGCGACGACGATCAGCGGCAAGGGGGCCGCGTCACGATCAACAAGGAGTTCGAGTCGTTCGACGCGTTCATCCACGAATACGTGACGAACATCTCGAAGTCCGGCGCCTTCATCAAGTCGAAGAACCCGCTGCCCATCGGCACGCGGGTCGACCTCCGCTTCACCGTGATCATGGACGACGTCGAGACCATCGAGGGCATCGGCGAGGTCGTCCGCGTCCAGAAGGATCCGCCGGGCATGGGCGTCGTGTTCACGGAGCTCTCCCAGTACTCGCAGCACCTCTTGGCCCGCCTCCTCACGGGAGGCGGGCGTTCCACCGCCCCGTCGGACGACTGACGTGGGGCTCTTCGATCGCTTCGCCGGAAAGGGCCCCCGGACCGTGGACCTCCGTGATCTCCGCTTCGGCCGCTCGCAGAAGACGCTCGCCGAGCTCTCGGACGAGGAGCTCGAGGAGGAGCTACTCCGTCGGCGCCGTGCGCGCGCCCAGGGCCGCGCCGAGGTCGGTCCCGTCGCGCGTACGGCCGACAAGGACAACCCGGAGCGCAAGCAGCTCCTCCAGTGGTACGCGAACCTCGAGCTGCCGCCCTTCGCCTCGCTCGACGAGGTCCGCAAGGCGTACCGCGACCTGATGAAGCGCTACCACCCGGACCGCCACGCCACGGATCCCGAGCGCCAGCGCATCGCCACCGAGCTCGCGCAGTCGCTCACGCGCGCCTACGAGAGCCTCACGGCCTACCTCGAGAAGCGCTGAGCGTCCGATTCTTCCGAGGCGCGCGAGCGCCGAGCCAGCTCGGCCGTCATTCCCTGGAAATGGCGCGCGACGAGCTCGACGAGCATCGGATCCGCCGGGACGTCCGGCTCCGCGTAGCGTCGTTCCGGATGCTTGGCGTCGAGGCGCGCGCGCTCGGCAAGGCGCTCGTGGACCTGCTCGTCGAGCTCCAGGTCGAAATGAGCGGCGATCCGCGCGAGACCGGGCCACGGGAGCTCGGCATGGTCGACGAAGAGCCCCGACTCGGCTTCGTCCGTCGCGAGCATCGCGCGCGTGAGCGCGGCGAGGACGGTGGTCGCGTACTCCTCGAACGGCATCCGGAACGGTCCGTCGGGTGGCAGGCCGAGGCGCGCGGGATCGATCGCGCCCGGCAGGAGACGACCGCCGATGTGCTCGAGGTTCTTCGCGAGGACCCTCACAGGGTCGCGGTGGAGGAAGACCCGAGGTGTCGTGGGGAACGCACTGCGCAAGAGCTCGTGGTCGAGGGCCTGCGTGGCTTCGACCTTGAGCACCGCACGGGATGCGTGAGGTGCCGCCATGGCATGCACGAGGGCCCGCAGGAGCCGGACGCGCGTGTCCCGGTCGAGGCGATCGGGAGCTCCGCGGAGGGCGAATTCGAGGCAGGTCGGCTCCGCGAGCGCGACGCAGTCGGGGACGAGCGAGAGACACTGGGTGACGAGCGTCGAGCCGCACCGGGATTGGTGGAAGACGAGCCCCACGAGCCGAGGAGGCGCGGGCACGAGCGCCTCGAGCTCCCCCAGGCCAATCGTCCTCCGCAGCAGAAGGGAAGCCGGATTCCGCAACCAACGCTCGACGTCCATGTCGAAGAGCGGCTGGGCGAGGCCCCGCTCCTCGAACGCCACGAGCTCGACGAGTGGGCTCCCCTCGGCGTCGAAGCGCACGTGCACGGGGGACCAGCGCACGACGGTGTCGCCGCTCATGGGAGCCATCGCTCGAGATGGGCGCGACGCGCCGCGTTCGCCGCTTCGATCAGATCGGTCGGCTCGAGGCGGAGCCCTTTCTCGGCAGCGATGTCCAGAGCCGAGGCGAAGAGCTCGTCCTGCCCGCGTGTCCGGAGCAACCTGGACACGGCCACGTCGTCGCGGACGACGGCGTCGCGGAAAGCTTCGAAGCGGCACCGGGACTCGGCGGACACGGCCGAATCCTACCATCCCGTGGGGTCTGCTACGATCGTGCGGTGCCGTCCCTCCGCTCCGCGAAGGAGCTCCCCTCCCCCGTGCGTCTGCCCCTCCGCTCCGACGCGGAGGCCCTTCGTCGCGACGCGCTCGCGCTGCCCGCGGAGCTGTGGACGCCGCACTTCAACACCAGCGTCTACCATGGCGATTGGAGCGGGATCGCCTTCCGTTCGCCGGGTGGCGACGAGCGGCGCCTCTACCCGGATCCCACGAACCGCGCGCCGTTTCGCGACACACCGGCCCTCGACCGCTGTCCCGCCGTGAAGTCGACCCTGGCGGCATTCCGCTGCGAGCTCGCCGCGGCCCGGTTCCTCCGACTCGGGCCCGGCGCCTACGTCTTGCCCCATCGCGACTACGATCTGGGGATCGAGGTCGGCCAAGTGCGCCTGCACGTCCCGGTGGTCACGAACCCCGAGGTCGATTTCTACGTGGAGGAAGAGCGGCTCGAGATGCAGCCCGGGGAGACGTGGTACGCCGATTTCGGACTGCCCCACCGGGTTCGCAACCGAGGGAGCGAGGCGCGTATCCACCTCGTCATCGACTGCGTCCTCGACGCATGGCTCGAGGGGCTCCTCGTCGAAGGAGCTCGTGCCGGTCAGCGAGAGGCGAGCAGCGCTTCGTAGGCCGGACGCGCGAGCGCGTCGACCCAGGCTCGGACCTCTCCCGGAACCTCGCTGCGCTTCTCCTCCCCGTCGGGAACGAACGGCAGCCCGGGAACCTTCACGTGCTCCGACGCGAGGCGCGCGGTGGCTGCCGCGTCGGATCCCTCCGGGATCCCGAAGAAGGGCAAGACGTCGGTCCCGATCGCTCCCGGGAGCGAGGGATACTCGATCAACCGACCGCCCCCGGCTGCGAGGCCCGCGCGAGCGGCATCGTACAGACTGCGCAACACCAGGCATCCGTAGCGATCGAGCTCGTGGGACTCGAACTCGGAGGGGTCGATCGCGAAATACTCGGGCGGGCGGAGACCGGGCAC
Source organism: Polyangiales bacterium (assembly GCA_046351215.1). Lineage (GTDB taxonomy): Bacteria > Myxococcota_A > Polyangia > Polyangiales > Houyiibacteriaceae > JAXLYX01. Next base: position 165,004 of record JAXLYX010000005.1, read on the forward strand.
CATGTGGCTTCCCCTGCGGCGTCGGTGGGAAGCCAGCACCTCGAGCGGGTCACGCACGACCACGACCCAGGGAACCTCGGGGAAGGCGGCCCGGAAGAGCGGCAGCGAGCGCAGGTGCCAGGCGTCGAGCTTCAGGACGAGGCGCTCGGTGCGCTCGGTGCGCCGCCGGGCGTACGCCCTGACGAGTCCGCGTAGACGCCGCACACGCGTCTCTTCGTCGCCCCGCATCCGGGTCACGACGACGTCGATCGGATCGGCCTCGGCCACGACGTGCGTGGACTCGTCCTGGGCCAGCGTCCGCGAGACGAGCGTCGAGCCACAGCGCGAGACGTGGAAGACGAGACCCGCGAGCGGAACCGCGTCTGGATAGCCGTCGAATGCGACCAGGTCTTCGATGGGCAGGCGCATGCGCTCCGGATAGGCCCGCAAGGCCGAGAGCGCGGCGTTCACCGACTCGTCGAAGAAGGCCTCGCGGAAGACGTGCCGACCGAGATCGACCAGCACGACTTCCGGGCCGTCGAATCCCGGCACCACCCGCGTGGGGACGACGCCGGGGCGGGCGAGGAGCTCGAACGCGGCCCGTGGATCAGCGCCGCCGACGACCATGACGCGCGATCACGAGGCCGAGGAGGAGCAAGACGCCCGTGAGGGGGAGGTCCGTGCCCGGAGAGCCGCCTGCGACGAGGCATCCGCAGCCCGAGCCGCTCACGCCGCCCTTCCCACCGTCGACCGCGGACCCGCCGTCTTCGCCGCCGTCACCGCCGGCATCGCCCTGGGAACCCGCGTCACCCACGGAGGCGTCGAGATCGAGGCCCGCGTCGGTCATCGCGCCACCGTCGGCGGTCCCGGCATCGACCGAGCACGATGGGTTGGCGACGTGCTCGCAGGCGTTCGAGCCGTTGCACGAGTCCGTGGTGCACGGATCCCCGTCGTCGCATTGCGCGGCGGAGAGGCAGCATCCGGCCACCGCCGTGTGCGAGCAGCCGGTGGCGGGATCGCAGGCATCCGCCGTGCACGCGTCCGAGTCGTCGCACGAGACCGCCGCATGCCCGCAGCCCGTCGCCGCGTCGCACGAGTCCGCCGTGCACGCGTCCGAGTCGTCGCACGAGACCGCCGCATGCCCGCAGCCCGTCGCCGCGTCGCACGAGTCCGCCGTGCACGCGTCCGAGTCGTCGCACGAGACCGCCGCATGCCCGCAGCCCGTCGCCGCGTCGCACGAGTCCGCCGTGCACGCGTCCGAGTCGTCGCACGAGACCGCCGCATGCCCGCAGCCCGTCGCCGCGTCGCACGAGTCCGCCGTGCACGCGTCCGAGTCGTCGCACGAGATGGCGACGTGCAGACAACCCGCGACGGGACTGCACGAGTCCGCCGTGCAAGCGTTTCCGTCGTCGCACGAGATCGCAGCGTGCGTGCATCCCGTGGCCGGACTGCACGAGTCCGCCGTGCACGCGTTCGCATCGTCACAGGAAATGGGCGGATACGCGCATCCCCCCGGCTCCGCACAGGTGTTCGAGGTGCAGGCGTTCGCGTCGTCGCACGTGAGCCCTTGGCTCGTGCACGAGCCCGCGGAGCAGGCCTCCGCACCGTTGCACGCGACCCCGTCGCTCGGGCACGAGGTGCCATTCGGGGCCTTGGCGTCGGGACACGCGGTCTGGCCCGCCACGCAGGAGTCGGCGACGTCGCACGCCCCCGTCGAGGCCCGACACACGACGGTGCTCGCGATCGGCGCCGTGAGGGCCGTGCAGGTGCCATCGGTCGTTCCGCCCGCCGCCACGCTGCAGGCCTGACAGTCCGAAGTCGATCCCCCTCCACAGCTCGTGGCGCAGCAGACGCCGTCGACGCACGCCCCCGTCTGGCACTGCGTCCCGGCGGTGCAGGGCGTCCCGGTCGACAAGAGGACGTCGACGAAGTACGCGGCCCCGGAGTTCGTGCCCCGGTCGTCGCGGAAGGGGGCCCCGACGACGAGGGAGACGCCGGAGAGACCCACGCTGTCGCCGTACCTGTCGCCGGCGACCGCGTCCGTCGCCGTCGTGAGCTTCTCGTCGACCCAGCTCGCACCGGACGCGCGGTAGGTGTAGACGGATCCGGCGTTGGCGGCGGCTGCGTCGTCGAGGCGGGCTCCGACCGCCGTCCAGCCGGCGCCGAGCGCCACGGCGTAGCCGAATTGGTCGTCCGACGCGGCGTCGGAAGCGAGGAGGCGAGCCGTCTGGCTCCACGTGGAGCCGGTGCGGTCGAAGACGTACGCGGCGCCCTGGTTGTAGAGCGTGACCTGGTTCTGGGGCGCGCCGATGACGACGCGATTCCCGAGGAGCGAGATCGAGCGAGAGAATTGATCGAGCGAGGCCGCATCCGAAGCGACGAGCTTCTGCTGGAACGACCAGGTCGAGCCGCTGCGCGTGTAGACGTAGGCGGCGCCCGTCGGAGCGTTGGCCGGCTTGAAGATCGCTCCCACGACGAGCGTATCGGCGTCGATGGAGACCGAGGTCCCGAAATCGTCGGAAGCGGCCTGGTCCGAGCCCTTGAGACGTTGCTGCTGCGACCACGTCGTGCCGGAACGGGTGAAGACGTACGCCGCGCCGCCCGCCGTGTTGCGGTCGTCGTAGCGGGCCCCGATCGCGACGCTGTTGCCCGAGATGGCGACCGAGCAACCGAACTGCTCTCCTGCGAGCGCCCCGGAAGCGGTCAGCACCTGCTGGAGCGCATACGTGCCGCCCGACAGCACGTACACCGCGGCGGCCCCCGTCGAGGTGAACGGAGCGCCCACGACGATCGTGTCGCCCGAGATGCCCACCGAGTATCCGAAACGAGCGTTCGAGCCGATCGCGGCCGGCGGCGTGATGGCCTGGAGCTGGGTCCACGAGGAACCGCTCCGCGTGAACACGTAGACGGCCCCGTTCGCGCCTCCCTTGTAGCTCGCGGCCACGACGGCGACGTTCCCGTCGATGGCGACCGAGGGCCCGCCGCTCGACTCGTAGGGCGTGCCTCCGAATTCGTCGTCGGCGACGCCGTCACTGGCCGTGACCTTGGCGATCTGGGTCGTCACGAACGGATCGATCACGATCGGGTACGTGGCCCGAGCGTCGTCGATCCTCAGCACGACGTCGCGATCGACCACTGCCATGGCGGCCGGGAGCCGGTCGCCCCGGGCGTCGTTCACCACGAGATCGCGATACGCGAGACGGGGAGCGTGCGCCCCGTCGTGGAGCTCCACTTCGCTGCCGACGAGCACGGGGTCGAGCCCCTCGAAGCCGACACGGAGCTCGAGGACTCCCTCGCCGGACGGCTTCCGCTCGACGACGGCGCCGTGCTCGAGCCCGCGCGGCGTCTCGCGGAACCACTCGGCGGAGCCACGACGCGGGTACCGGATCCGATCGTCCACCGCGACGGGCTCGGTGGGAGCGAGCGTCTCCATCTCGCCCGAGCGACCCATGCCGCGCATCGACACCCTCACGCGCCACGCGTCGTCCGCTGCGCGCAGCGTCGCGCCGGTCGCGTCGAACGAGACGATGGGCTTCGCATCCACGGAGCGATCGGCCAGCCGCGCGTCGGGGGTCGACATCCCCTGCGATTGCGTCGGCTCTCGTGTCGCCCGCTCGCGCGCGGCGTCTCGGGGCGTCGACGGCGCCGTCTCGCGCCCCCCGAGCCAGACGAGGCCGAAGAGGAGGCCGATCGCGGAGACGAGCGCGAGTCGCTTGGAGTTCGTCGACATGATGGGGCGACCTTACACCAGCTCGCCTCGTTTGCGAGGGTGCCTGACGTACTGCACGGTCGGCTCCCGGACTTCCTCGACCACGAAGCCGAGTCGTTCGTAGAGCCGGCGGGCGCGGTGGCCGGTGTCGGTGTGCAGCCGGATGGGGACGCCGCGACGCGAGGCCACCTCGGACAGCCCCTCGATCAACGACGAACCGATACCGAGCCCTCGTGCGTCCTCGATCAGGGAGAGATCGAGGATCACGATCTGCGGCTCCGTCTCCGACACGACGACCCTTCCGACCGGTCGCCCGTCGAGCTCGACCACGAGGTCCGAGAGTCCGGGACAGGCTCTGCACGCCGCTTCGAACGCCGAATATTGCTGGTCCAAGAGCATGCGGACCAGGGGCTCCGGCAGGCCGGCGAAATCCCGGCGTCGTACGGAATCGTGGAGCTCGCGCAGGAAGACTGCATCGGCCGTCGCGGTCGGTCTCGTGCTCGGCTTCACGACCACCCCCGAGGCCCCTCGATTCGGAGAGCGTCTTCTTGTAGCATCCTCGTCATGGCCACTCCGTTCATCGGGCAGATCACCCTCTTCGCCGGCAACTTCGCCCCTCGCGGATGGGCATTCTGCCAGGGACAGCTCCTGTCGATCGCGCAGAACACCGCGCTCTTCTCGCTCCTCGGCACGACCTATGGGGGCAACGGCCAGACCACCTTCGGACTGCCCGACCTCCGTGGACGCGTACCGATGGGCATGGGCCAGGGTCCCGGGCTCTCGCCGTACGTCCAGGGGCAGATGGGCGGAGTCGAGACCGTCACGCTCATCTCGACGCAGATGCCGCAGCACACCCACACGCTCCAGGCGAGCTCGGCGCTGCCCACGGTGGCCGATCCGACCGGGGCCGTGTTGCCGAGCGGCTACAGCCGCATCTACGCGACCGGCACGACGGGCGTCGCGATGGGGGCGACGTCGATCGCCGCCGCAGGTGGCAGCCAGCCGCACGAGAACCGCCAGCCTTATCTGGCCATGAACTACATCATCGCGACCGAGGGCATCTACCCCTCGCGCAACTGAGGGAGCTCCCCGTGAAGCGTCGCGAACTCTTCCAGCTGCTGGCGCTCTCGAGCATGGCGACGGCCCTGCCCGGCGGGCTCGCGGGCTGCACCCGCTCGGTGACGGTGGGCGGAGTCACGGCTCCGACCTTCGGCTCGCGCGTGCGCGTCCAGGGAGCGAGCGGACGCATCGTCGAGCTCGACGTCACGAGCGGCATCGCGACGGTGTTCGACGAAGGCGTGGAGACGGCGGAGCTCGAGCTCGCCGATCACGCCTACCCGTCGGCCGTGGCGCTGGCGAACGACGGACGAATCGCCGTGGTGGACGCTTCCGCACGGACCGTGACCGTCTTCGACGCGACCCTCCGTGCGATCGCCACGCTCGGTCGCCCCGAGCTCGAGGGGCCGAGCTCCGCGGCCTTCGATGCGCACGGCACGCTCCTCGTGGCGGACTCCTCGACGCATCGTGTCGTCCTCTTCGGTCCCGATCTCGCGCGGCATGGCTCGTTCGGCGGCCTCGGCACGAGCCTCGGAGAGCTGAACGGTCCGCGCGGCTTGGCCGTCGATGCGTCGCGCCACGTCCACGTGGTCGACACGGGCAACGCGCGCATCCAGGTCTTCGACTCCCGCGGCGCGCTCGCCTCCCGCTTCGGCACGTACGGCCGGGGCGACGGACAATTCGTGGCCCCGCGCTCGATCTGCGTGGACGGCATCGGAAGAGTCCACGTCGCCGATCCGGTCCGCGGCGACGTCCAGGTCTTCGAGCAGGGCTCGCTGGTCGACACCTTCGTCCCGCCCCGCGGCCGCCCGATCGCGGTCGCCGCGACGCTCGACGGCGGCGTGCACATCACCGTCGCCTGATCGACTCGCGCGCCGGTCGAGCGCGCCCGCAGGAATCGGCCGAAGCCGTACTCGGTTACGGCGAGGTCGATTCCGAGGACGTAAGCCGCTGGACGGGCCCGGCACGACATCACGCTCGACGGCGCGAGACGGGCTCGGCCAGCGAGCGCGCCCGCAGGAATCGGCCGAAGCCGTACTCGGGTACGGCGAGGTCGATTCCGAGGACGTAAGCCGCTGGACGGGCCCGGACCGACATCACGCTCGACGGCGCGAGACGGGTTCGACCAGCGAGCGCGCCCGCAGGAGTCGGCCGAAGCCGTACTCGGGTACGGCGAGGTCGATTCCGAGGACGTAAGCCGCTGGACGGGCCCGGATCGCGTCGGCGAAAGGCGATCAGGTCTTGAGGTAGCCGGAGCGGATCAGATTCACGAGGATCTGGCTCGTCTCCACGTCGTTCGCGAGGCTCTTGTTCAGCACGCTCTCGACCACGCCGTAGTTGTGCGCGAGCTGCAGCACGTCGAGCTGCTCCGGCGAGAGATCGCGCAGCGGCGGGATCATCGGCACGGCGAGCGCGATCGACGCGTTCATCGGGGGCATGTCGGGCCCGAGGCGCTTCACCTCGTCGAGGATGCGCATGGCCTCCATGAGGAGACCCTCGGTGGACATGTCGATCTGCTCGGGGAACTCACGCTCCTCCGGCGGCTCCATGTCGAACGTGCCCTGCTCCCAGGTCACGATGCGGTAGAAGCTCTTCAGCGGCGAGACGTCGTAGTTGTCGTTCACGCAGGAGTAGACGACCCGACCCTTGTCGAGGAAGACCTTCCCGACCTCGCGCTCCGTCCGGATCACGAGCACGCCGCTCTTCTTCGAAGCGGCGAAGAGCTGCAGGAGATCGGGGAGCGGCACCTCGGCGATCGAGCCGGTCATGGTGCGCACCTGGGAGGTGCGCTTGCCGGACGCGACGTCCTCGAGATGCGCCTTCGCCTCGTTCAGGTTCGCCGGGCCCTCGGTCGCGACGAGCTTGATGATGCTCGTGCCGACGAGGATGCGGTCGCCTTCGTTCAGGCGCGCACGCTTGATCTTCTCGCCGTTGACGAAGCTGCCGTTGGTCGAGCCGAGATCCTGGATGAAGATCTGCCCGCCCGTGACGGTGATCTTCGCATGGCGCCGGGAGACCATGTCCTCGACGAGCACCATGTCGAGCTCGCTCGACCGGCCGATGACGATCTCTCCCTCGGCGGGGAGGGGGAATTCACCACCCTGGTACTTCCCCGAGATGAACCGGAGTGCGTACGTCTTCGCCGCACCCTTCGGCGGCGTCATGTTGGACATCGGCGGTTCCATCGCGGTCTGCGAATAGGCTAGGCGTTCCGAGGGCCTAGGGTCAAGTTTCCTTTGCGCGCGCGTCACGGTCTCGGAGACCCGTCGCTGCCGCTCGCCCGGCGCGGGACGAACATAGCCGATACGACGAAGCCCGGCATCTCGGTTGTGCGATGCCGGGCTCGGTCCGCCCAGGGAGAACGTAGGCCTGCCCACGTCCCCATCCTTGGGTGGTGACTCAGACTTCGAGGATGTCCTTTTCCTTCTTCGCGACGATCACGTCGACCTCGGCGGTCGCGTGCTTGATCACGTCCTCGAGCTCCTTGCGGCCACGGTCGGCATCGTCCGCCCCGACCTCGCCCTCCTTCTCGAGGGTGTCGAGCATGTCCTTGGCCTCGTGGCGCGCCTTGCGGATCGCCACCTTGCACTCTTCGCCGTGCTTGCGGGCGACCTTCGTGAGCTCGCGGCGGCGCTCCTCGGTGAGCGGCGGCATCGGGATGCGGATGATCTCGCCGTCGTTCGACGGGTTGAGCCCGAGGTCGGCCGCGCCGATCGCGCGCTCGATCGTGCTGATCGTCGAACGGTCGAAGGGCTTGAGGAGGATCATCCGCGGCTCCGGCACCGAGATCGAAGCCATCTGCTTCAGCGGCGTCGGGGTGCCGTAGTACTCGACGCGCACGCCGTCGAGGACGTCCGGGTTCGCGCGCCCCGTGCGCACCTTCGCGAGCTCGCGGCGCAGGGATTCTTCGGCCTTCTTGATGGACGACTTCAGGTCGTCGATCGTTTCCTTGATCATGGTCATCGAATCCTCCGGATCGGAGTCGAGGGGCCGCGCACGACGGCCGATGTCAGTCGTCGTTCTCGGTGACGATCGTGCCGACGTCGTCGCCGAGCACGACCCGCTTGATGTTCCCGCGCGTCGGCAGGGCGAACACGCGAATCGGTAGCTTGTTGTCGCGGCAGAGGGTCACGGCCGTCGAGTCCATCACGCCCACGCGCTCGATGAGGAAGCGATCGTAGGTGATGCGACGGTACATCTGCGCGTCCGCGAAGCGCTCGGGATCCTTGTCGTAGATCCCCTCGACCTTCGTGGCCTTGCAGAGCGCCTGGGCGCCGATCTCCATCGCGCGGAGGGCGGCCGCCGTGTCGGTCGAGAAGTACGGGTTGCCCGTGCCGGCGACGAAGATGACGATGCGCCCCTTCTCGAGGTGTCGCACCGCGCGGCGGCGGATGTACGGCTCCGAGACCTGGCGGATGTCGAGGGCGCTCATGACGCGCGTCGGGACGTTCCACTTCTCGAGGGCGTCCTGCAGCGCGATGCCGTTGATCACGGTCGCCAGCATCCCCATGTGGTCGGCGCTCGCGCGGTCCATCCCGCTCGCCGAGCCCTTGAGGCCGCGGAAGATGTTGCCTCCGCCGATGACGATGCCGATCTCGGCACCGAGGGCGTGGACCTCCGCGATCTCGGCGCTGATCGCCTTCAGCGTCTCCGGCTGCAGACCGAAGCCACCCGGCACGCCGCAGAGGGCCTCGCCCGACAGCTTGAGGAGGACGCGCTTCAGCTTGATCTGGCCCTGACCCGGAGTCGTCATCGTCCTACCTCTCGAAACGTCGCGGGCGTCGCCGAAGCGACGCCCGCGTGGTTTTCAGCCCTTCATCGCGGCCGCGACTTCGGCCGCGAAATCCGTCGTCTTCTTCTCGATGCCCTCGCCCAGCTCGAAGCGGACGAAGCGCCGGACGAAGATCTTCTCGCCGATCTTGGCGGAGAGCTTGTCGCAGATCTGGCCGATGGTCTCCTTGTCGTCGCTCAGGAAGAACTCCTGATCGACGAGGCAGGCGTCCTTGAGCCACTTGTCGACCTTGCCGTCGAGGATCTTGGCCACGGCCTCGGCAGGCTTGCGCTTGCCGGTCTGCTGGGCCTCTTCCTCCATCTGGCCGGCGAAGATGTCCCGCTTCTTGGCGATCGCCTCGGCGGGAACCTCTTCACGACGCACGAACTCGGGGTTCATCGACGCGATCTGCATCGCGACGTTGTCGACGAACTGCTTGAAGTCCTCGTTGCGCGCGACGAAGTCGGTCTGGCAGTTGACCTCGAGGAGCACACCGATGCGGCTGCCCGCGTGGATGTACGACTGGATCACGCCCTCGGCGGCGATCGCGCCGGCCTTCTTGGCGACCTTCGCGAGACCCTTCTTCTCGATGATCTCGACGGCCTTCTCTTCGTTGCCGTCGGCCTCCTCGAGCGCTTCCTTGCACGCCATCATGCCCGCGCCCGTGCGGTCGCGGAGCACCTTCACCATCGCTGCGGTGATGTTCGCCATGTTCGTTCTTCCTTCGGAGATTGGATGGTGGGGACCGGCTCAGCCGCGGCGGGGACCGCGCGGACCGCGCGGACGACGCTCGACCTGCACGCCCTCCGCCGAGCCCTCGGCGGCCACGACCGCGCGCTCCTGCGCGGTGTCACGGCGGCGGAGCTGCCCCTCGAGGCAGGCGTCGGCGACGCGCGACGTCACGAGCTTGATCGAGCGGATCGCGTCGTCGTTGCCGGGGACGACGAAGTCGACGACGTCCGGATCGCAGTTCGTGTCCGTGAGCGCGACGATGGGGATGTTGAGCTTGCGGGCTTCCTTCACCGCGATGTGCTCGTGATTCGGATCGATCACGAAGAGCACCGACGGGATGGCGTTCATCTGCTTGATGCCGCCGAGGAACTTCTCGAGCTTCTCGCGCTCGCGACGGAGCGAGAGCGCCTCCTTCTTGGGGAGCGCCTCGAGGGTTCCGTCCTCCTCCATGCGATCGAGCTCGCGGAGGCGCTCGATGCCGGTCTTCACGGTGCGGAAGTTCGTCAGCGTGCCGCCGAGCCAGCGGCCGGTGACGAAGAACTGGCCCGCGCGAGCCGCTTCCTCCTGGATGACCTCGGCCGCCTGGCGCTTCGTGCCGACGAAGAGCACGTGGCCACCCTTGCCCACCGCCTCCTGGACGAAGTGGAACGCGCGGCGGAAGAGCTGCGCGGTCTGGTCGAGGTCGACGATGTGGATGCCGTTGCGGGCGCCGTAGATGTACTGGCGCATCTTCGGGTTCCAGCGCTTCGTCTGGTGGCCGAAGTGGACGCCGGCGTCGATGAGCGCGCGGAGGCCGATCGGGAGGTCGCCGCTGGCGACCTCGGAGTTGAGGGCGGTCTCGAGGGTTTCGGTCTGTGCTTCGGTCATGCTCTTCTCTCCGGTTGGTCCGCCGCCTCCCCGACCGGCTACCCCGCAGGGCGGGGACCGAGGCCGGCCGTTCGAGCCGGGAGGCGTGTGGGATTTCGAGGATGGGACCCATCCCCGGCCCGAGAAATTCGGGCAGGCGCGTATACCACGCCCCCCCCGGCTCGTCCACGCACACCGGGAACGGCGACGGATCCCCCCTGGATGCTCGACGGCGGCGGCCGGCCGGACTAAGGACGGCGCGTGTCCCGGCCCGTCCGCGTCCGCCTGATCCGACCCCTCGAGCGAACCGTCGCCGAGGGCCATCCGTGGGTCTATCGTGACGCCCTCGCGCCCCACGAAGCCGCCCCGGGCACCGAGGCGATCCTCCTCACGCGGAACGGCAACTTCCTCGCGCGGGGCTACCTCGACGCGGGCCCGATCGGCCTCCGAGTGCTGACCACGCGCGACGAGCCGCTCGGCGAGGCGCTCGTGCGACGCCGCTTCGAGGCCGCGGCCGAGCTCCGGGATCGAGTCGTTCCCGCCGAGACGACGGCGTATCGACTCGTCCACGGCGAAGGCGACCGTCTCCCGGGCGTGGTCGTCGACGTCTACGGCGAGCATGCCGTGATGCGCCTCGACGGCGAGGGAGCGACGGCGCGACGCGACACCTGGGCCGCCGGTGCACGGCCGGTGCTCGAGTCGCGGGGCATCCGTCACCTCCTCGTGCGCACGGGGAGGAAGGAATCGGTCCGAACCGACGTGGCCTTCGGCTCGGCACCGAGCGGCCTCGTCGCCGTCCGCGAGCGCGGTGCCGTCCTCCTCGGGGACCTGCTCGAGGGCCAGAAGACCGGGCTCTTCCTCGACCACCGAGAGTCGCGCTTCCGGGTGCGCGCCCTCGCCGCCGGCCTGCGCGTGCTGAATCTCTACGGCTACACGGGCGGGTTCAGCGTCTCCGCGGGGCTCGGGGGCGCCGCCCACGTGACGACGGTCGACGTCGCCAAGGGCGCGATCGAGCTCGCACGCGCGACGTGGGAGGCGAACGGCCTCGATCCCGCGCGTCACGACGCGGTCGCATCGGACGTCCCCGATTTCCTGTCGGCGAGCGGCGATCGCACGTGGGACCTCGTCGTCGCCGATCCGCCGAACTTCGCGCCGAACGCCCGGAGCCTCGAGGCCGCGAAGAAGAGCTACGAGTCCCTGCACGCGAGCTGCCTCGAGCACCTCGCGCGCGGCGGCTACTACCTGGCCGCCTCCTGCTCGAGCCACGTCGACATGACGATCTTCCAGGAGACCTTGAGCGCGGCCGCGAGGCGGTCGCGTCGCGTGCTGCAGATCCTCGAGCGCACGGGCGCCCCGGCCGACCATCCGCGCCTCTCGGCCTTCCCCGAGGGCGACTACCTGAAGGTCATCCTCGCGCGCGTCGCGGACTGAAGCCCGCGTAGAGCGAGGGGAGCGGTTCCTCTGCCGGCGGAGCATCGGCGAGGGCCGAGGCCGTCGCCTCGACGACCGTCTCGGTCGCCTCGAGCCCCCTCCGGAGCCACGGCCCCCAGGGAGGCTGGTCCACGCGGGCGTACGCCTCGCGCGCGATGGCCACCGCGGGATCGCCATCGTCGGCGAGCGGGTCGGACGGGAGGCCGTCGTAGTAGGCGCGGAAGTCGGTGGTGGGCGCGAGCACGGCGCGGAGCCCGTACTCGCCGGCGAGCTTCGCCTGCACCCGCAAGCATCCGTGCTCGCGCAGGAAGTCGCGATCGCTCTCGTTGTCGAGACCCCAGTCCGGGACCGTGAGGTTCTCCGTTCCTTGCACGAGCGAATGCACCATCTCGTGGAAGATCATCTGGGCGAGGCAATCGTCCGCATCGAGGGTCTCGTCGGTTCCGAGCACGAGGCTGCCGGAGCCGTCGGTCGCCGCGTAGACCTCGGGAGATCGCTCGATCCGCAGGCCGAAACCGCGGGCCATCGCGATCCAGACCGCGTCGAGCGGATCGGCGTATCGATGACGGACCTCGCGTTTCATGGCGCCGATCGTAGGCGACTGCGGTCCGACGTCACGTCCAATTGCGGCGTTCGGGTCATTGATTCCGTCTTGACGTTCAGTTAATAGGGGGTCGAGCCGTATGTCGTGGAAACCGTCGGAACGTAGGTCCTCGGTCCCGCCGCCCTCCCCGCAGGGCCAAGGGAGCGGGAGCCGTCCGCGCGTCACCACGGTCAGCCTCGAAGCGATCCGCGTGCTCGAGGGCTACGAGCTCGACCCGACGCTCGTGCCCGGCGCACGCGCGGTCGTCGAAGGCACGCTCTCCGTCCGCCACGGCGAGGAGGTCACCCTCCTCTGCGACGTGGGCGAGGAAGCGCTCGGACGCGCGGTGCTCGCGGTGCTCCGCGAGCTCGGCGCGAATCCGACGGTCTATCTGCTGGTGGCGGCGCTCCCCGAGTCGGACGGCCTCGCGCACCGGATCGCCGGAACCCTCGCGACGGCGGCCGCCGCCATCTACGTCTTCGCCGACATGCCGCGCCCGGGCTCGCCGCGCGCGCGTTGGCTCGAAGCCGGACGCGGTCGTCGGCAGGTGCTGCTCGCCGGCGTGAGCCCCACGGTCGCTCGCCAATCGCTCCGCGCGCCGCGCGCCGACCTCGAGAAGCTCGGCATGCGCGTCGCCGACAAGCTCGCCGGAGCGACTCGCATCGAGATCCGCACGTCCATGGGGACGGCGCTCGAGGTCCGCCCTGCTCCGGGCGTTCGGCCCATCGTCGAGGCCGGCGCGATCGGCGGGGACATGGCGGTGCCCGTCTTCCCCACCGGCGAGGTCCGCATCCCGTGTGCAGGCCTCGAGGGCCCCGTCGTCGCCGACGGTGGCGTATGGCTCGACGCGCGCACTCCGCTCGGGCTCGCCTCGCGGCTCGTGCTGCGCTTCGAGGAAGGCCGACTCGTCGACGCCAAGGGAGCGGATGCGGATCGCCTGCTCGCCCACCTCGAATCGGAGCGACTCCCGCGCAGCGTCTCGTGCATGTCGATCGGCACGAATCCGAACGTGCTCACCCCGATCCGCGAGCTCGTTCAGGACGGCCGCATGCCCGGCGTCCGACTCTTGCTCGGTCGCGGAAGGGACGTCGACGACGTGCTCGCGCCGGCGGTCCACGTGCTCATCCGGCGGCCGGACGTCCGGGCCGGCACGCACACGCTGCTCGCCAACGGCCGGTTCGCGCGCGAGCTGCTCGCCTGAGCTCCGATCCGCGCGGCGCGCGTCGCGAGACGCCCGAGCCGCGGCCCGAGCCGGGGTCCCGCGGACGTCTGCCCGCGGGACCTTCGCCTCGGCTCAGCGACGCTCGCGCGTGGGCGCGATCGCCTTGTACTCGCGGCCCTCGGGGTGCGGCGCCTCGCGGCTCGGCTGGGGCGGGGGGGGCTCCGAGCGAGGCTCGCCGACCTCGTAGCGGAGGCTGTAGTCGCCGGCGTTCCCGTTGCTGAAGCCGTCGACGACCACGTAGTAGGTGCCCGCTTCGAGGTTCATGCCGATGCGCGAGTGGCGGTTGTCGCCCTCGTCGTCGTTGCAGGCGAGCTCGCTCGACTGCGACGAGCACTCGCGACGGAGGTGAAGCGCACCGTCGTGGTTGGTCGTCGAGAGCTCGAGCGTCACGTACGAACGGCGCGTGAGCCGGATGCGATAGACGGCGTCACCGCTCTCGGCCGAGCCCGCGCAGGAGGCCTGGAACTGGTTCGGAGCGCCGGCGGTCGTGCCGTTCACCGTCCGCCCCGCACGGAGCATCGGGGCGCGATCGCAGCTCCGCTGCACCGCGACGAGGTCGGTCGTCCGGATCTCGACGTTCGCGCTGCCGAACGAGGAGCCGTCCGTTCCGTCGACGACCACGAAGTAGTCGCCCGCGTCGAGGTCGGCGCTCACACGGCCCTCGGCCTGCGCGTTGGTCGCGATGTCGAAGGCCTGGCAGGCGACCTCGGCCGAGCCGTCCGCGCAGCCGCGCCGCACGTAGACCACGCCGTTGAACTGGGCGTGACGAACGGTGACCTCGACGCGCGAGCGGGCGGCGAGTCGGATGTGCTGGACGACGTCCGGAGCGCCGCGACCGCCGCAGCTCCCGGCGAGGTCGTCGGACGCCCGGAAGGTGTCGACATCGGCCGCCTGCCCGAGCGTGGCCTCGGTCGGAGCCGCGCAGGCATCGCCAGGAGCGCCGCCGCCCGCCGCCGGTGCGACCTCGGCGCGGAGCGAGTAGTTGCCCGCGTTGCTCTGACCCGCGCTGCCGAAGCCGTCGGTGACGACGAAGTACGTGCCCGGATCGAGGACCGACGTGACGATCGAGTCGTTCGTGCCGTTCCAGTCGTCGTTGCACGCGACCTCGGAGGCCGCGTCCTCGCAGGCCCGACGCACGTGGAGCGCGCCGTCGAATTCGCTGCGCTGATGGATACGGACGCGCGAGCGCTCGGTGAGCTGCAGCCGCTGCACGCGATCGGGCGAGCGCGCGCCGCCGGCGCAGGTCGCCTGGAAGCGATCGGCCTCGGTCGTCGTGCTCCCCGTGATCTCGGTGCCCGGCGCGAGGATCGGCGCCTCGGAGCAGAGCTGCGCGAGCGGCACGAGCGGCGTCGTCGTCACCCGGAGATCGAAGGTGCCCTGCGCCTCGTTGTAGCCGTCGACCACGACGAAGTACGTGCCGGCGTCGAGCGTCGTGTTGACCCTCGAATGGGCCGTGTCGCCCGCGTCGTCGTTGCAGGCGACCTCGCTCCCCGCGTTGCCGCAGGTGCGCAGGACGTAGACGCCCGCGTCGAACGAGGACTCGACCTCGATCAGCACCTGGGCCGCCTGCTCGAGGACGAGGCGATACGTGACCTCGGGCGCGTTGCCACGGATGCACGAGCCCTGGATGCGGCGCTCTCCCAGGGAGGTATCGCCCTGGACCGACTGACCCGGCACGAGCGTCTGGGGTCCCGCACACGTGCCGACGGCCGCCATCGCGCCGCCACGCCCTCCGCCGCGCGCGCTGCCGCCGCCGCCGCCGCCGGCGAACGACGAGACGATCACGCCACCGTGGCCGTCGCGCGCTCGGACGACGACGTCGAACGCTCCGCCCTCGGGATCGCAGACCGTCGCGGTGGCGTTGCGGCCGATGCCCTCGTCGTGCGCGAGATCGTTGCCCTGGGGATCACGGACGACGACGTCGAGATCGTCGATGCTGCGCTCACCGAGGGCGACGAACGTACGGCACTCGCCGGCCGCGAGCTCGATCGGGATCCGGATCTCGCCCCCGCGATCGAGGCTGGCTTCGCTGATGGGGCCGACCTGGGCGAAGCCCACGCCGCTCATCGCGTTCTGCACGGCGACGTATCGGGGCTCGATCTTCATCGCGGACGAGCCGCAGCCCGCGATGGCGACCGCCAGCGCGGCGGCCCCCCACGCTCGATGGTTCTGACGCACGTTCGTCCTCCTGCGGGCCGGGGCCCGAGTCGCTCCCACGTCCGAGCTTACGGGAGCCCGGGGTAGAATTCCCTTCTTTCGGACGTACGGCTCTCGAGAAGGGTCTGGGCCTGCCGATGGCACCCACGTTGCGGTATACCCACTCCATGTCCGATCCCCGGTGTCCGATCTGCAAGCGCCGTCTCGCGGAGGCCTCTTCCCGCGACTTCGCGCCTTTCTGCTCGAAGCGGTGCAAGACGGTGGACCTCGGCCAGTGGCTCGGAGAGGGGTACCGGATCCCCGACGAATCGACCTCGCCGCCCGACCTCTCGGTGGACCCGGAGGACCTGCCCTCATGAGACACGTCGCCGCCCTGCTCTCGTTCACGTTGCTCGTCCCGGTGTCGGCGTCGGCCCAATCGACCGCGCCGACGGGCGAGGCCGGGGCGACCGCCCCCGTCACGTCCCCCGAGTCTCCGAGCGCCTCCCCTTCGACGCCTACGACGGAAGCGACGAGCCCCGACGCCGCCGCGCCCTCGACGGGCGCGTCCACCGACGGGACGTCGGGCACGACGCCGAGCGGACCCGTCGGGACGGCCGCGGGAGCCACGACGGCCACCGGCGCGACTGCGGGTGCGGCGGCCGGCGCGACTGCGAGCGCGGCGAGCCCCGTGAGCCCGACCACGACGTCGTCGCCCGTTCCGGCGACGACGGCCGCCACGGCCACGAGCGGCCCGACGAACGAGGCCGCGCACGGCGCCGCCCCGGCTCCCGGGCATCACGCGCACCACCGTCGGCACCGTTGGTTCTGGCTCGACGTCAGCGCCGGCTACTCGTGGATCAACCTCGTCGCGCTCAAGAACGACAACTTCGCCCCGACCCTGAGCCAGAACAAGGGCAGCGGCTTCGTCACGGAGGTCGGTGCCGGCGTCCAGCTCTCGATCCTCCGCATCGGCATGACGGGCTCGTTCGCTCGCTACAGCACGAGCTTCGACGTGATGACCGCCGAGCTCGACGCGGAGCTCGTGATCCCCGTTCCCCTCGTCGAGCCCTCGATCCACGTCGGTTTCGGCGGCGTGTGGGTCGGGCAGGTCGACTTCGGGACGAACACGACGTACTCGGGCCAGATCCACGGCATCGTCGCCGACATCGGTCTCGGCATCGACGTCCACATCACGGATCTGCTCCGCCTGGGTGTCGCCGTCGACGGCAGCTTCCTGAACCTGCAGCGTCAGGCGGTGACGGACTTCGGCACGCTCACGAGCTTCGACGCCACCCAGCCGGGCAACTCGCTGGGCGTCCAGGTGAACGCCCAGGGCAGGCTCACGCTCGAGTTCTGAGGGAAGCGAGGGCCGAGAGAGACGCCTCGGCGGCCCGCTCGCCGCTCGCGATCGCGTCGGGAATCCCGACCCCGCGGTACGCCGCGCCGGCGAGCTCGAAGCCGGGATGCGCGGCCACGCGTGCCTCGATGCGCGCGATCTTCTCGAGATGGCCGACGCGGTAGCGCGGCATGGCGTTCACGTAGCGGTCGACCCGCACGAGCTCGGGAGCGGCCTCCGTGGCCATCATCGTGCGGCACTCCTCGCGCGCGATCGCGACGAGCTCCTCGTCCGGGAGGTCGACGACGGCATCGTCCCCGTCGCGCCCGAGGAAGAAGCGGACGAGCGCGTGCGTGCTCGGCGCCCGGCCCGGCCACTTGGTGCTGAGCCAGGTCGAGGCGAGGACCGTGCGGCCCTCGATCGTCGGGGTCACGTAGCCGTACGCGTCGAGGGGCCGCCCGAGGCGCTCCTTCGGGAACGCGAAGGTCACGATCGCCGCGCTGCCGAAGTCGATGCCCGAGAGCTCGCCCGAGAGCTTCGCGTCGAAGCCGGCGACGAGCTTCGAGGCGACGTGCGAGGGCATCGCGAGCACGATGGCATCCGCCCGCTCCTCGCGGCCGTCGGTGCCGACGACCACGTAGCCCTTCCCTTCCGGACGCACCGCGGCCACGCCGTGGCCGAGGCGGATGCGGCCGTCGAGCTTCGCCGCGACCGCATCGGGCAGCATCTGCATGCCCTTCTCGAAATTCACGAAGAGGCCGTACCGCGCTCCTTGGGCCGCCTGTGCACGCTGGGCACGGACGCGCTTCACGAGCCCGAGGATCACGGAGCGGTGCTCGCGCTCCGCCTCGAGGAAGCGCGGCATGGTGGCTCCGAGGCTCAGCGAATCGGGGTGCGCCCCGTAGATGCCTCCGACCATCGGCTGGGCGAGACGGTCGAGGAGCTCGCGACCGAACCTCCGCTCGACGAAGGAGCCGAGGCTCTCGTCCGCGACGCGCTCCCCACGCGGAAGGACGAGCTCCGCGAGAGCGCGCAGCTTCCCGCGCTGCGAGAGGATCGGCGAACGGACGAAGGCGAGGAGGTCCGTGGGTGCGAGGAGCGAGAAGCCCTCGGGGATGCGCTCGAGCCTGCCGCGACAGACCACGTACGCCCCGCGATGGGCCTCCTGCGTCTTCACGACGTGCTTCGCGAGCCCGATCCGCTCGACGAGCTTCATCGCGGCCGGCTTGTCCGTCAGCAAGGACTCGGGGCCGCGCTCGATGACGAAGTCTCCGAGAACCTCCGAGTGGATCGCGCCGCCCGTGCGCCCGCTCGCCTCGAAGACCTCGACGTCGACCGAGGCATCGAGCTCGGTGACGCGATGCGCGGCCGCGAGCCCCGCGATGCCCCCTCCGACGACGACGAGACGCGGCACGGCTCAGCCCTTCTTCAGCGCGGCGCTCGTCTCGTGGACGTGGGCGACGAGGGCCTTCACCTGATCGACGCTGGCCTCGGGCATGATGCCGTGCCCGAGGTTGAAGACGTGGCCCGGACGACCGCCGGCATTGCGCAGGATCTCCGTCGCCTTCGCCTTCATCGCGTCGACCGACGTGAGGAGGTAGGCCGGATCGAGGTTGCCCATGATGCCGACGTCCGAGCCGACCGTGCTCCACGCCGTGTCGAGCGAGACGCGCCAGTCGACGCCGATCACGTCGCCACCCGCAGCCTTCATCAGCGGATAGAGCGAGGGATTGCCGGTGCCGAAATGGATCGCGGGGACGCTGCGATCGAGCGCGTCGAAGATCGACTTCACGTGGGGCTGCACGTAAACGGCGTAGTCCTCGGGAGAGAGGCAGCCGATCCAGGAATCGAAGAGCTGGACGGCATCCGCACCCGCCGCGATCTGCGCGTTCAGGTAGGCAGCGGTGGCGCGCGAGAGCTTCGCCATGAGCGCGTGCCAGAGGCCCGGATCCGAGCTCATCAGCTTCTTCGTCGCGTAGTAGTTCTTCGAGCCGCCGCCCTCGATCGCGTACGAGGCGAGCGTGAACGGAGCGGCCGCGAACCCGATCAGCGGGACCTTCAGGTCCTTCTTCGCGAGCCGGATGCTCTCCATCACGTAACCGAGCGAGGCCTGCACGTCGATCGACTCGGCGACCGCGTCGACCTGGGCCGCGGTGCGCACCGGCGCGAGGATGCGGGGACCGTCGTCCTTCGTGAACTCGAAGCCGATGCGGAGCGGCTCGAGGATGAGGAGGATGTCGGCGAAGATGATCGCCGCGTCGACGCCGAGCTGCTCGACCGCGAGGACGGTGACCTCGGCCGCGAGGTCCGATCGCTGGCAGAGCTCGAGGAAGCTCACCTTGCTCCGGATCGCACGGTACTCGGGCTGGTAACGGCCCGCCTGACGCATCAGCCAGATCGGCGTGTACTCGGTCGGCTCCCGGCGGAGCGCTCGGAGGAAGGTGCTCATGGCGGGCAGTTGTAGCCCCGAAGGGGCCGCTCGTCCCCTCCCCGTTTCCGCCCCGGTCACATCCCGATCGGGGGGTCGGACCGCAGACCGAGGACCTCGGCCCGGACCGCGGCGACGACGAAGATCGAGCCGGCGACCACCACGAGGCCCCCGGGCCCGGCGAGGGACTTCGCCCGGGCGAGCCCCGTCGACACGTCCGCCGCCACCTCGCCGGGGCGCACGCTCGGGAAGATGGCGGGATCCGGGGCGCGGCCCATCGACGGCACGGCGTAGATCCGCGCGTCGACGACGCCGTCGAAGCACCGGAGCATGGCCTCGTGGTCCTTGTCGGCCATCGCGCCGAAGAGCAGCACGGTCCGACCCCGGCGGGGCATCGCGCGCAGGTGGTCCGCGAGGACGGCGCAGCCGTCCGGGTTGTGGGCCGCATCGAGGAGCAACGCCGGCCGGCCGGGCACCCGCTCGAGACGGGCCGGCCACTTCACACCGGCGAGCCCCTTTCGTACGGCGGCCTCGGGCAGGTCGAAGCCCGAGCGGCGGAGCTCCGCGACGACCGCCAGCGCCGTGACCGCGTTGTCGACCTGATGGCTCCCCCGGAGGCCGAGCGCGAGGTCGTCGAGCGCGAGGCCGAGCCCCTCGAAGCGGAGCCTTCCGTCGTGCTCGACGGCGTCGAACTCCCGCCCCCGGAGCCGCACGGGCGCGCCCACGGCCGACGCATGCGCGACGATCGCGGAGACCGCCGTGGGCTCCCGCGTCCCGACGACGAGCGGGCGGTCCTTCTTCGCGATCCCGGCCTTCTCTCGAGCGATCGCGGGGATCGTGTCCCCGAGCCACTGCTGGTGCTCGAGACCGATCTGCGTGATCGCCGCGACACGCGGGTCGATGACGTTCGTCGCGTCGAGCCTCCCCCCGAGACCGACCTCGAGCACGACGAGCTCCACCTTCGCGTCACGGAAGGCCTCGAACGCGAGGATCGTGGCGCACTCGAAGAAGGTGAGCGGAGGCAGCCCCGGCTGGGTGCGCAGCGACTCGATGCGGCGCGCCGCCTCGCGCTCGCCGATGGGCCGGCCGTCGATGCGGATGCGCTCGACGAAGCGATGCAGGTGCGGGCTCGTGTAGAGACCGGTCCGCAGCCCCGAGCGGCGTGCGATGGTCTCGAGCGTCGCGGACACCGAGCCCTTCCCGTTCGTCCCGGCGACGTGGACGACGGAGAGCCCGCGATGCGGATCCCCGCGCAACGCGAGCGCCTCCTCGACGCGCTCGAGGCCGAGCTTCACGCCGCGTGGCGAGAGGCCGTAGAGGTACGCGAGCTCGTCCGCGTAGGACGGAGCCATCGCTCAGCCGACGAGGTGGGCGAGCGTCCGGGCGATCGTCGCGCGCATCTCGTGCCGCGGGACGATGACGTCGATCATGCCGTGCTCGAGCAGGAATTCCGCGCGCTGGAAGCCCTCGGGGAGCTTCTGGCGGATCGTGCTCTCGATGACGCGCGCGCCGGCGAAGCCGATGAGCGCCTTCGGCTCGGCGAGGTTCACGTCGCCGAGGAAGGCGAAGCTCGCGGCCACACCGCCCGTCGTCGGATTCAGCATGACGCTGATGAACGGCTGCCCCGCGTCGTGCAGCTTGCCGAGCGCCGAGACGGTCTTCGCCATCTGCATGAGCGAGAGGGCGCCTTCCTGCATGCGTGCGCCGCCGGAGGCCGAGAGCAGCACGACCGGATGCTTCTGCTCCGCGCCGCGCTCGATCATCCGCGTGATCTTCTCGCCGACGACCGAGCCCATCGAGCCGCCCATGAAGCGGAAGTTGAAGACGCCGAGCTCGACGGGACGCCCTTCGATGGCGCCCTGCCCCGTCATGATGGCGTCCTTCACGCCGGTCTTCTTGACGGTCTCCTGGACGCGCTGCGGATAGGTCTTCGAGTCGTTGAACCCGAGCGGATCCTGGGCGAGGAGGTCCTTGTCGAGCTCCGTCCACGAGCCGGGATCGAGGAGGATCTCCACCCACGTCTCGGCGGACACGCGCTCGTGGTGGCCGCACTGCGGGCAGACCTCGAGGTTCTGCGTGAACTCCTCGGCTTGCAGCGTCGCGCCGCACTCGTCGCACTTGCGGAAGATGCCTGCGCCGAGCGTTCGCTTCTGCGAGGCATCCCCCGTGGCCTTCTTCTTCGCGAACCACGCCATGTCGTTGGGGGAGGTACCACGACCACGGCCCCGGTCAACGACAAGCGCGTCAGGAGGGCGCGCGGGCCACGATCGCGGCGAGATGACGCCCCGAATTCCGGCCGTCCCGCCGGAACGAGAAGAAGCGTTCGCGGTCCGCGAAGGTGCATCCACCGACCTCGTCGATGCGTGACGCGTCGAGGCCGAGACCGACGAGCTGCGTACGGACGACGCGGGTCAGGTCGGCGTGCGGCTTGGGGTACGAGCGATCGATCACCGCGCTCGTGCCGGCGGCCGCGGCGATCTCGGCGGCCACCTCGTCCCCGACCTCGAAGGCCGCGAGCCGGATGTGTGGGAAGACGGCGGCGACGAGGTCGTCCGGCCGCACGCCCGCACGCTCGACGAGGACCTCGACCGCGGCCTCGAGCACGTGGACGACGGTGCCCCTCCAGCCCGCGTGGACGGCGGCGACGGCACCCGTCCGCGGATCGGCGACGAGGATCGGCACGCAGTCCGCGATCCGGACTCCGACCGCGACTCCGGGCGTGGCGGTGGCCAGCGCATCGCCCTGCTCTTCGCGGACGGCGGCGACCGAATCGGCTCCATCGACGAAGCGCACGGAGCGCCCGTGGACCTGGGAGATCTCGAAGAGCCGCTCGCGCTCGACCGGGAGCGCCAGCGCGAAGCGTCGGTGGTTCTCCTCGACCGCCGACGCCTCGTCGCCGAGCCCGCGACCGAGGTTGAGCGTATCGAACGGTGCTGCGCTGGTCCCACCCGTCCGGAGCGAGAAGCCGTGGACGAAGCCATGGGCGGTGAGCAGCTCGGAGCGCAGGAGATCGGCCATGGCCGGCATCCCAGCACGGGCGGCCCCGGAGCGGCAACCGGCCTGCATTGCCTCGCCGCCCCCTTGGCGGTAGGAACGCGGCCTACCCGAGAGGAGTCACGATGGCGTACAAGTTCCCCTCCGAAGAGTGGACGTCGGCCTACAGGGACGCGGTGAACGCGAGCGAGGGCTACCGGAAGCACGGCAAGCCCTGGACCTTCGGAGCCGTCGCCTTCGTCGTGAAGCCGGACGCCGCCCTCGGCATCGAGACCGAGATCACCATGCTCCTCGACGTCCACGAGGGCGTGTGTCGGGGCACGGTGTACGGGAAGGGCCTCGACTCGGTGAAGGACGCGCCCTTCGTGATCGTCGCGGACTACGCGAAGTGGAAGGACTGCCTGCAGGGCAAGATCGACCCGATCAAGGGCATGATGGAGGGCAAGCTGAAGCTCGTGAAGGGACACCTCCCGACGATGCTGAAGTTCGTCGAATCGTCGCGCGCGCTCGTGTCGGCCGCGCAGACCGTGCCCACCGATTTCGCGATCTGAGGTCGTCGTGCTGCCCTGCATCGAGCTCGCTCCGGACGCCGGGAAGAACGCCTTCGCGGAGATGCTCGCGCAGCTCCTGCGACAGAACCTCGACGACCATCCCGACAAGCAGCAGGTCTTCGTGCGCCTGCACGCGACCGTCGCGATCGTCGTCGAGGACCTCGACCTCGCCGTGACCCTCGAGTTCCGTCGCGGCCGGCTCGTGGTGCACGACGGGATCGTCGGCGTTCCCGACCTCGCGATCCGGGCTCCGAGCGAGTGGGTGATGAAGATGTCCCTCGTCGAGCTCCGCGGACGCTTCGGCCTGCCCGATCCGAACGGGCAGGTCGCCCGCGAGGTCTGGGGGGCCTCGACCGACGGAACGATCCGCGTCCTCGGCGCGCTGACGAGCTTCCCGCTCGCGCTGCGCCTCACGCGCGTGATGTCGGTGAACTGAGGGGCCGGCGCCGGCTCGCTCAGGGCGGCGGGTACGAGCTCGGTCCGCCCGGCCTCTTGCCCCGCTCGCTCGGCGAGGGCGCGTCGAGGGCGATGGCGCCCGAGTCGAGGTCGTAGGCGGAGGGGACCCTCCGCCGGCGGCCCACACGCGCCCGGTCGCGATCCCGCTCGCCATCGTCGAGCGACTTGGCGGCCGCCATGCAAAGGACGGCGGCCGCGGCGAATCCGACGAAAGCGAGCGTCTCGACCATGCCCCGACCATAGCCGATCCGGGGCATTCGAGATGTCCTCGACCGAGGAGGTCGAAACTCGCTTGACATCCCCGCGGGTCCGGCTAACTTCCGCTTCCCAATCCGACGCGGTCGTGGCGGAACTGGCAGACGCGCTGGACTAAGGATCCAGTGGGGCAACCCGTGAAGGTTCGACTCCTTTCGACCGCACCCTGAAGGGGAGCACCGGCAAGCCGGCGCTCCCCTTCGGCTTTTCGGGGCCTGGGATTCGGTCCGCCCGGAGGCCGGGCTCCGTCTCAGTCCTCTTCTTCGTCCTCGTCGGCGCGCTCCCCGTGGGCGAGCCAGTCCTTTCGGGCCGCGGCGTAGGCGATGCGGGCCGACCAGTCGCGTTCGTTCGGCAGGAGCGCGGCCATGCGGGCGTCACGCAGGGCGGCGCCGAGCAAGAGGCCGAGGTGCGCGCGCACTTCGCTCATCGTGCCGGGGAAGCCGCCGGCGGCGGGTCTCCCCTGCTGCCGCAGGGCGGAGCGGATGGCGACGGCCCAGTCGAGGCCCATCGAGGACGCGTTCCGGTCGAGGAACTCCCGGCGGGTCGGGTCGCTCGGCCCGTCATCGACGGGTGACGGGGCCTGGGCGGTGCGGATCGGTCGGGCGGACATGTCACTCTCCTTCCACGAGGGTCGGGAGCGACGTCGTGTGCGCCCACGGTACTCCTTCTCGCATCGAGGCGCCCGGTCTTTCGAGGGGTTTTCACGGAGCGAGTGCGTGGCGAGGCGGCGACGGCAGACAAGGATCGACCGACCGAGGGTGCGGGCCTTTCGTCCACGTGCTAGGCTACGCCCTCTCACGGTACGTCACTGGCACCGGTTCGACGCTTGCTCTCTCCGAGACCGACGTTCGCTCTGACTTCTGGCCGACGCACAGTGCGCCCGACGAATTCCTCGTCGGGCGCGAGCCCCATCCGGACCTTCGCGGCTTCGTCGGATGGGTGGCCCGCGAAACTCACTCGGATTCGAAGCAGCGAAAAGCAAGTGTCATGGGTACTCGACTCTACGTTGGCAATCTCTCGTTCCAGACCAGCCAGGACGCCCTCCAGGAGGCCTTCCAGGCCATCGGCGAGGTCCGTGAGGTCTACCTTCCCTCCGATCGCGAGACGGGCCGTCCCCGCGGCTTCGCGTTCGTGACGATGGCGACCGCGCAGGGCGCGCAGGACGCGATCGCGCAGCTCGACGGGCGCCTGCTCGACGGCCGTCCCCTCCGCGTGAACGAGGCCGAGGAGCGGCCGCAGCGCGGCGGCGGCGGTGGCGGCGGCTTCGGCGGCGGCGGCGGCGGTCGTGGCGGCTTCGGCGGCGGCGGCGGCGGCGGCTACGGCGGCGGTGGTGGCCGCGGCGGTCGCGGCGGCGGCGGCGGCTACCGCTGAGCCTCGTCCGAGCCATCATCTCGGCTCGTGAGAACGCCTCCTCGGAGACCCCTCGGTCTCCGGCGGAGGCGTCCTCGTTTCCGGCCCCTGGCTCGAGGACCCTTCGCGCAGCCGGCGTCGACGCTCGGGACCGGGCTCCTCGTCGCGCAGGACCCGACGCCCCCACCCCGGGGATACGACCTCGTCGGATCCCGTCCGTCGTTCGCGATACTTGACGGTCGTCGGCCGGCCGTGCGCCAATCCCCTCGGAGGCTGAATGTTCAAAGAGCTCCTCGAGGAAGTCGTGACGGGCACCGACGGCGGGATCGCCGCGCTGCTGATGGGGTTCGACGGCATCGCCGTCGATCACTACGTGCGCGACGACGGCTCGGTCGACGTCGACTCGATCGGCATGGAGTACAGCGTCGTCCTCAAGGACATCCAGAAGGCGGCGACGATGCTCGATGCCGGCGACGCCCAGGAGGTCGCGATCCGCGCGGAGCGCATGACGACGCTCATCCGGATCGTCAACGAGCAGTACTTCGTCGCCCTCGCGGTCACCCCGAGCGGCAACGTCGGCAAGGGTCGCTTCCTCCTGCGGACCCGCGTGCCGAAGATGCGCGACGCGCTCGAGTGACCGTGGCCACGAAGCCCCGAGCCGCGAAGGACGCTACGCAGGCGCTGCGTATCCTCGTACTCCACGGACCGAACCTGAACCTCCTCGGCACACGCGAGCCGAGCGTGTACGGGCGCGACACGCTGGCGTCGATCGAGGAGACGCTGCGTTCTCTCGCGGACTCGCTCGGCGCGACGGTCGAATGCCGTCAGTCGAACCACGAAGGTCAATTGATCGATTGGCTCCACGAGGCGCGTACGGCGTTTCACGGTGTCGTGATCAACCCGGGCGCGTACACGCACACGTCGATCGCGCTCCGCGATGCGATCACCGCGATCGAGAAGCCCGTCGTCGAAGTGCATCTCTCGAACGTCCACGCCCGGGAGGCGTTTCGACACGTGTCGATGACGGCTCCGGTTTGTATCGGACAGATCGCCGGCTTCGGAGCCAACAGTTACTGCCTTGGCTTCCGCGCTCTCATCGATTATCTCAAAGCACCCCGGCGCTAAGGGGGACGCGCCGACGCCCGGCGCGTCGAGAGATTCGAGGAGCGAGCGGATGGCTACGCGCAAGGTTCCGCAGAAGAAGTCGCGCACGACGCGAACCCCGGCGGCCGGGAAGGCCCCTTCGTCGGCGAAGACCGACAAGAGCACGCGCATGGCGATCGATCTCGATCAGCTCGAGGAGCTGATGCAGACGATCGAGCGGCACGGCATCACCGAGCTCGAGCTCGAGAAGGGTGGCGAGCGCATCGTGCTCCGTCGCGGCTCGGTCACGACCGTGACGCACGCGGCGCCGGTCGTCGCGACCGCGCCCGCGCCCGCCGGAGCGCATCTCCACGCGCCGGCGCACTCGGCGCCCGCGGCGAAGGAGGAGGATCCGAACGTCGTCTTCGTGACGTCGCCGTTCGTCGGCACCTTCTATCGCGCGGGAAGCCCGACCGCCGAGCCCTTCGTGAAGGACGGACAGCAGGTCGCCGCCGGCCAGACGCTCTGCATCGTCGAGGCGATGAAGCTCATGAACGAGATCGAAGCGGAATTCGCCTGCTCGATCGTCGAGTGCCTCGTCGAGAACGGCAAGCCGGTCGAGTACGGGGACAAGCTCTTCAAGGTCAAGAAGCGCTGAGCCCGCCGTGTTCAAGAAGGTCCTCATCGCCAACCGCGGCGAGATCGCGCTCCGCGTGATCCGCGCCTGTCGCGAGCTCGGCATCGCGACGGTCGCCGTGCACAGCGAGGCGGACGCGGATGCCCTGCACACGCGCTTCGCCGACGAAGCCGTCTGCATCGGTCCCGCGGTCGCCGCGCAGAGCTACCTCCACGTCCCCGCGATCCTGGCCGCGGCCGAGATCACGGGCGCGGACGCCATCCATCCGGGCTACGGCTTCCTCTCCGAGAACGCGGGCTTCGCGAGCACGGTGGCGAAGGCCGGTCTCACGTTCATCGGACCGACTCCCGAGAACATGGGACAGTGGGGCGACAAGGTCAGCGCCCGTCGTCTCGCGAAGCGCCTCGGCCTGCCGCTCATGGAGGGCAGCGAGGTGCTGAAGGACGCCGAGGACGCCGTCGCCAAGGCGACCGCCGTCGGCTTCCCCGTCATGCTGAAGGCCTCGGGCGGCGGCGGCGGCCGCGGCATGAAGATCATCCGCTCCGCCGAGGACATGCGCACGCTCTTCCCTCAGGCGCAGGCCGAGGCGATCGCGGGCTTCAAGAACGGTGATCTCTACGTCGAGAAGTTCGTCGAGGAGCCGCGGCACATCGAGTTCCAGGTCCTCTGCGACGGCAAGGGCGGGGTCTGGGTGCTCGGCGAGCGCGAGTGCTCGATCCAGCGTCGTCACCAGAAGCTCGTCGAGGAGGCGCCGAGCGTCGCCGTCTCGGCCGAGCTCCGGAACGACATGGCCCGCACGATCGAGCGCGCGATGCTCGAGAGCGGGTACGTCTCGGCGGGAACCCTCGAGTTCCTCATGGACGAGCGGGGCAACCTGGCGTTCATGGAGATGAACACCCGCATCCAGGTCGAGCACCCCGTCACGGAGCTCGTCACCGGCATCGACCTCATCGCGGAGCAGATCCGGGTCGCTGCCGGCCTGCCCGTGGAATTCCCGAAGCGGAACGTCGCCCCGCGCGGCCACGCGATCGAGGTCCGGGTCAACGCCGAGGACCCCGTCAGCTACGCCCCGTGGCCCGGCCTGATCACCGAGTACCACCCCCCGGGTGGTGCGGGCATCCGAGTCGACTCGGGCGTGTATGGCGGCTTCCGGGTCCCGAGCAACTACGACTCGTTGGTGATGAAGCTCATCAGCTACGGGCGCACGCGGGACGAGGCGATCGCCCGGCTCCGCCGCGCCCTCGACGAGACCATCATCGGGGGAATCCGCACCAACATCCCGCTCCACCAGCGGATCCTGGCCCATCCGGACTTCCAGTCCGGCCGGCTCTCGACCCGCTTCCTCGAGCGGATGGGCTCCTGACCCACGGAGACGTCCCGGGGCCCCTTTTCGGGGGCCCTGGGTGCCGATCGCCGTTGTTGCGGAGCGAAGTCGGAAACCACTATGCTCACGAGGCCGTGGACCTCCCTCGGCGGTAGCGGCTCGGGCGCCCGCCCGACCGTCCCCGGAACGGCCCTCCGCGGTCTCGGTTGCATCTCGTGAGCCTCGATCGAAACAAAGTCCTCGAAGCCGCCCAGAAGTACCTGGCGAAGGGCCAGTACGACAAGGCGATCGCCGAGTACCAGAAGGTGCTCCAGGCCGATCCCAAGGACGTACGCACGCTCCTCAAGATCGGGGACATCCACACGAAGAAGGGCTCCACCCGCGAGGCCTGCGACGCCTACCTCAAGGTCGGCGAGGCCTACACGCAGCAGGGGTTCCACCTCAAGGCCGTCGCGGTCTACAAGCAGATCCTGAAGCTCGACCCGCAGCGGATCGACGTCTACCTGAAGCTCGCCTCGAACTACGAGCAGCTCGAGCTCACGAGCGACGCGATCCAGACGTACGAGCAGGTCGCGGCCGTGTACCTGCAGCGCAACGAGGTCGACAAGGGCCTGCAGATGCTGGGCAAGATGACCCAGCTCGACCCGCAGAACCTCCCGGTCCGGATCCGCTACGCCGAGGCGCTCTCGAAGGCGAATCGGACGGCGGACGCAGCGCGCGAATTCGAGTTCGGCGCGAATCTCTTGAAGCAGCAAGGACGCATCGACGACTACATCAAGGTCGCCGAGCGGCTGCTCTTCCACCGCGCCGAGGACGTGGTGCTCGCCCGCGAGCTCGCGCAGCTCTACCTCGAGCGCAACGACGGCAAGCGCGCGCTCGCGAAGCTGCAGGTCTGCTTCAAGGCGAATCCGAAGGACACCTCCGTCCTCGACCTCCTCGCGCAGGCCTTCCTCAAGCTCGATCAGAAGGGCAAGGCGATCAGCGTCTACCGCGAGATCGCGAAGTACCACCAGGAAGCGCGGAGGACCGACGAGCGTGCGCGCGCGCTGAAGCGCATCCTCGAGCTCGATCCGTCCGACGCCGAAGCGCGGCAAGCGCTCGCCGGCTATGCCGCGCCCGCGCCCCGTCACATCCCGGCCGAGGCCGTGGTGCCTCCGGGCGCGGTCGTGGGAAGCGTCCGCGCCGAGCTCCCGAAGCCGCCCGCGGCCCCGCCGCGACCGCTGACCGCGGCGCCGCCCGTGATCAAGCCTCCGACGGCGATGCCGCCGCGGCCGCCCACGGCCGCTCCTCCGCTGCCGCCCGCCGCCGTGATGGCGCCGGCGCACGAGCCGATCGTCGCTCCGCCGCCCGTGCTGGAGCGCGCGTCGGCCGACCTCTCGCCCGAGCCCGTGCAGGAGCTCGAGACCGAGGAGCCGCAGAGCGAAGAGGTCGTCGTCATCGACGAGGAGGAAGAGGAGGAGGCCGCGGCCGCGCCGGCGACCTCCGCTCCCCCGAGCCCGGCGGTCCCGCCCGCGCGCCCCTCCGTCCCTCCCGCCTCGCGCGAGGGCCGGGCGTCCGTGCCCCCGGACGTCGCGGTCGATGCGCAGGTCGCTCGACTCCTGACCGAATGCGACGTGTTCGCGCGGTACGGCCTGAAGCAGAAGATCCTCGACCAGCTCGAGCGCGTGGTCGAGTTGGCACCGCACCACGTCGAGGCGCGCGAGCGCCTCAAGGACGCCTACCTCGAGGCGGGCCGCACGGACGACGCCGTCCAGCAGCTCTTGGCCCTGGGCGAGCTCTTCATCCACGAGCGTCCCCAGCTGGCGCAGCTCTACCTGAAGCAGGTCCTGCTCCTCGACCCCGAGAACATCGATGCGCGCGCGATGATGCGGCCGTCGATCGTCCCGCCTCCGGCCGTTCCGCACGCCGTGCGCGCGACCGACGCCCTGGCGACGCCGGTGCCCACCGGCGAGCCGGAGCCCGAGGCCCAGGACGAAGGCGTGATGTTCGTCGACGACGAGGCCTCCGGCCCCGTCCTGATGCCCGAAGACGAGGGCTCGGGTCCTCTCCTCGTGCCCGAGGACGAGGCGCCCGAGGAGGACATCCCGACCGGAACGGCCCACGCGAAGCCCGCTTCGGAGCCGGCGCCCTCGCTCGTCCGCGCCCTCACGCAGTCGGCGGAGACCCAGCTCCCGTCGGAGCCGCCGCGGCCTGCGCCGCCCGAGCTCCGACACGTGCACGCCGTCCCGCCGCCCGCGTTCGAGTCGGCGCCGCCGGCGTACGAATCCGCGCCCCCGGCGGCCGCCTACCACGCGGAGCCCGAGCCCGCGCCCCTCGTCGAGGAGCCCGCAGGGCTCGCGCCGATGACGCCGGAGGAATTCGAGGCGGCCCCCGTGAAGCCGCCGTCCGAGGTGCCGCCGGCGCACGCGGGCCCCTCCTCCGTCGAGGTCGAGGAGATCCTCGACGAGGCCGAGTTCTACGTGGCCCAGGGCCTGTGGGAAGAGGCGCTGTCCACGATCCGCGACGCCCTCTCCTCGCATCCGACGCATCCGATCCTCCTCGACAAGCTCCAGGAGATCGAAGAGGCGCGCGACTCCGCCGAGCAGGCGCAGCCCGGCGAGGCCGCCCCGAGCAGCGACGAGGACGCGGCGTTCGCCCTCGCGGAGAAGCTCGCCGAAGAGCTCGGTCCCGCGACCGAGGCCCAGGGCCACGACGTCATCGACGTCGAGAACGTCTTCGCCCAGTTCAAGAAGGGCGTCGAGGCCCAGATCGACGCCTCCGACAGCGAGACGCACTACGACCTCGGCATCGCCTACAAGGAGATGGGCCTGCTCGACGACGCGGTCCACGAGTTCGATCTCGCGATGCGCAACGTCGACAAGGAGTGCATCGCGGCCACGATGATCGGCCTCTGCCGCATCGAGCAGGGCCGCGCGGATCAGTCGATCCCCTTCTTCGAGCGCGCGCTGAACGCGAAGCACCGCGACGCGCGCGAGAAGCTCGGGCTGTGGTTCGAGCTCGGCAACGCCTACGCCCTCCTCGCGAAGAAGACCGAGGCGCTCGGCTACTACCACAAGGTCGAGGCCATGGACCCCGGGTTCCGTGGCGTCGACGAACGCATCCGCGCGCTCTCGGCGCCGCCGCCGGTCT
This sequence comes from Polyangiales bacterium, assembly GCA_046351215.1. Classification (GTDB taxonomy): domain Bacteria; phylum Myxococcota_A; class Polyangia; order Polyangiales; family Houyiibacteriaceae; genus JAXLYX01. The sequence continues at coordinate 196,016 of JAXLYX010000005.1, forward strand.
CGGCCAAGGTCGAGGTCGATCCCGAGGACGACGAGCTCGACAAGGCCTTCGACGAGCTGCTCGGGGACTGAGCGCGTCGCCGGCGCTCGCCGGCCGGTCGACGCGCCCTACTTCGAGAGGCCGAGGTTGCGCCAGATCGCGAGCGAGGGCTCGGCCTGGTTCAGCGTGTAGAAGTGCAGGCCGGGCGCGCCGCCCTCGATCAGGCGCTCGCACATGCGCGTGACGACTTCCTCGCCGAACTTCACGATGCTGTCCGAGTCGTCCCCGTAGGCCTCGAGCTGACGCCGGACGAAGCGGGGGATCTCCGCGCCGCAGGCGTCACTGAAGCGGGCGATCTTCGTGTAGTTCGTGATGGGCATGATGCCCGGCACGATCGGCACTTCGACGCCCATCGCGCGCACCCGGTCGACGAAGTGGAAGTAGCAGTCCGCGTTGAAGAAGTACTGCGTGATCGCGCTGTTCGCGCCGGCCTTCACCTTGTTCACGAAGTGCCGAAGATCGTCCTCGAAGGAGCGCGCCTGCGGATGCATCTCGGGATACGCCGCGACCTCGATGTGGAAGCAGTCGCCCGTCTCCTCGCGGATGAAGGACACGAGCTCGTTCGCGTAGCGGAGCTCGCCCGTGGCGAAGCCCATGCCCGAGGGCAGGTCGCCCCGCAGCGCGACGATCTGGCGGATCCCTGCGTCCCGGTAGGTGACGAGGAGCTCGCGCAGCGCGGCGCGGCTGTCGCCGACGCAGGAGAGGTGCGGAGCCGTCGGGATGCCCACCTCCCGATGGAGGTCGAGGACGGTCGTCAGCGTGCGATCCCGCGTCGACCCGCCGGCGCCGTAGGTCACCGAGAAGAACTCGGGCCGGTAGGACGCGAGCTCCCGCGCCACGTCGAGGAGCTTCGCGTGCCCCGCATCGGTCTTGGTGGGGAAGAACTCGAAACTGTAGCGGCGCTCGGTCGACGTGGCCATGGATGCCCCCGGAATCAGGCCGGGACTCTTAGCACGGGTGGGAGGGGGGCCGCCCGTGCGAATCCCGGACCCCGCGAGCCGGCTCCCACGCCGAGCGCACCCCTCGATCGGTGCCTATGTACAAAGGGAGTCGTCCATGCGTCCGGTCCACGTCGTCGCTGCTCTGGCTGTGCTCTTCTTGGTGGGTGGGCTCGTCCTGCGCCCGGGCTCCGAAACGGGGGCCCCGGCGAGCGCCGAGGCCTCGGGCTCCGGAGCCAGGGCCCCCCAGCGGATCGACGGTCCCGCCGCCCGGCAGAAGGTCTCCGCCGGAGCGACGCTGCTCGACGTCCGGACGCCGGGCGAATTCGCGGAGCGGCACGTCGACGGTGCCTTGAACGTGCCCGTCCAGGAGCTCGAGGAGCGCCTCGGCGAAGTGCCTCGCGACCGTCCCGTCGTGGTCTATTGTCTCTCGGGGGGCCGCTCGGCGGCCGCCTCGCGCATGCTGGCCGCGGCCGGATACGAGGCGTACGACCTCGGTCCGATGTCCGCGTGGTAATCGACGTCGAACAGGGGGGAATCGAGGAATGACGCATCCGCTCGCCGGGAAGCCCGCACCACGCAGTCTGCTCGTGAACGTACCCGCGCTCGTCGCGGCCTACTACACACGGAGCCCCGACCCCGGGAATCCCACGGAGCGCGTCGCCTTCGGCACCTCGGGCCATCGCGGCTCGTCGTTCGACGGCACCTTCAACGAAGCCCACATCCTCGCGACCACGCAGGCGATCTGCGAGCACCGGGCGAAGGAAGGCATCACGGGGCCGCTCTTCCTCGGCATCGACACGCACGCGCTCTCCGAGCCGGCGCGGCGCTCGGCCCTCGAGGTGCTGGCCGCCAACGGCGTGGAGGTCCGCGTCGAAGCGAGCGGTGGCTACACTCCGACGCCGGCCGTCTCCTTCGCGATCCTCGAGCACAACAAGGGCCGTAGCTCGGGCCTCGCCGACGGCATCGTCGTGACGCCGAGCCACAACCCGCCCGAGGACGGCGGCTTCAAGTACAACCCGCCGGACGGCGGACCCGCCGACACGGCGATCACGGCGAAGATCGAGGCCCGCGCGAACGAGCTGCTCGCGAACGGGCTCGCGGGCGTGAAGCGCATCCCCTTCGGGCGCGCCGAGCGGGCCGAGACGACGAGGCCCCACGACTTCGTCACGCCCTACGTGAAGGCCCTCTCCCTCATCGTCGATCTCGACGCGATCCGCGGCGCGAAGCTGCGGATCGGCGTCGATCCGATGGGTGGCTCCGGTCTCGGCTACTGGGCCCCGATCGCGGAGACCTACGGCCTCGACCTCGACGTCGTGAACGACGCGGTCGATCCGACCTTCTCGTTCATGTGCGTCGACAAGGACGGCAAGATCCGCATGGACTGCTCGTCGCCCTACGCGATGGCCGGCCTCGTCGGGCTCAAGGATCGCTACGATCTCGCGTTCGGCAACGACACCGACTACGACCGCCACGGCATCGTCACGCGCTCGGTCGGGCTGATGAACCCGAACCACTACCTCGCGGTGGCGATCGATCACCTCTTCCGCACCCGCAGCGCGTGGCGGGCCGATGCGGCGGTCGGCAAGACGCTCGTCTCGAGCAGCATGATCGACCGCGTCGCGAAGGCGCTCGGACGCCCGCTCGCCGAGGTCCCGGTCGGCTTCAAGTGGTTCGTCCAGGGTCTGCTCGACGGGAGCTACGGATTCGGAGGCGAGGAGAGCGCCGGCGCGAGCTTCCTCCGCAAGGACGGCAGCGTCTGGACGACGGACAAGGACGGCCTCCTGCTCGATCTGCTGGCAGCCGAGATCACCGCCGTCACGGGCAAGGATCCGGGCGAGCACTACGGCGCGCTGACGCAGCGCTTCGGCGAGCCGATCTACGCGCGCAAGGACGCCACCGCGTCGCCGGCGCAGAAGAACGTCCTGAAGAAGCTCTCGCCGAGCGACGTGGAGGCGAAGGAGCTCGCGGGCGAGGCCATCGTGGCGACGCTCACGGCGGCGCCGGCCAACGGCGCGGCCATCGGCGGTCTCAAGGTCGTGACCGAGAACGGCTGGTTCGCCGCGCGGCCCTCGGGCACCGAGAACGTCTACAAGATCTATGCGGAGAGCTTCCGCGGCGAGGACCACTTGAAGCGGATCCAGGCCGAGGCCGAGGCCCTCGTGTCGAAGGCGTTCGAGCGCGCGGGCGTCTGAACGGGAAGCCGCGAGGAGCGGCGGGGCGCGCTGGTCGCGTGCCACCGACTCCACGCGCTCACGGCGCTCGACGCTCGAGCAGCACGTAGTGGTACGGAGGATCGGTCCCGTACTCGAACGTGCGCGCGACCCGGAGCTCGGCGACGACGAAGGGCATCGAGGCGACGCGACGCTCCACGCCGTAGCCGGCGAAGAAGCGCAGGCGTCCCTCCTCGTCCACCACCGCGGGGCCCGACGAATGGAGCAGGACGCAGTCCGGCTCGCGCATGGCGAGCCAGAGCGGGTCGATCCGCTTGTCGAGATGGCCGCCCGGAAGGCGCGCCACGTCGGTCTCGACGAGCCCCGCGAGATCGACGACGTCGACGCCGCTCTCGTACGGGAGGTAGCCCGCATCGACGAGCGCGACCCGATGGCAGCGGTCGCGGAGCACGCGCGCGATCGCGTGGCCGTGGCGAGCCCGCGGCTCGGCGGATGCGCGCGCGCGCGGGAGGTTGGCCGCCGCGTCGAGGGGCGGCGCGAGGAGACCGAGCGCGAGGGCCCCGAGCGCCACGAGCCGACGCCCGCGAGGGGCGGAGAGCGTCGCCTCGGCGACGAGGCCGAGCAAGGCCGCAGAGGCCGGGAGCACCGGCACGAAGAGCCGGTAGCCGGGCATCCAATCGCCCCCCGCGAGCACGACCGAGAAGGGATGGACCACGAGCACGATCGCGAGCGCCCTGCCCTCCGGGAGGAGGCCATCCCACGTCGCGAGGGCCGCGACGAGGACCATCCCGACCCCCGTGACGAGGAGCGCGGCCGCGGCATAGGAGACGCCGTGCGCGAGCTCGGGCGGCTTCGCGAGCGCGGCCAGGGGCAGGGGATGCCCGAAGAGCGCGAGGCGGTACGTGACGACCGCGACGAGGCCGGCGACGAGCACGCCCCCGGCCCATCGGCCCGCCCGCCGGTCGCGGAGGAGGAGGAAGCCGACGAGCACGAGGCACGCGGGAACGAGCTCGGGCCGCGTGAACGCGAGCAGGAAGAGCATCGCGCTGGCGCGTCCGCCGCGAGCGTCGGGACGGTGGGACGCCGCGATCCACGCTTCCGTGAAGAGGCAACCGGCGAGCGCCGTACCGAGCCCCGAGACGGCGGCGATGGCGGCGGCCGGGGCGATGCCCACCGCGAACGCGGCGAAGGCTACGCCGCGGCGTTCACAGCGCCCGGCGACGAAGAGCGTCGTCCGGAAGGCGCTCACCAACGCGCACGCGGTCCCCGCGAGCTTGGCCGCGACGATGCCGTGCCCGCCGAGCGCCTCGCCCATCGCCACCGGCAAGAGCCAGAGGGGCTCGGTGATCCCATCGACCCGGGGTCCACCGACGTTCATCACGAGGCCCCATCCGTGGACGAGATTCCGCGCGATCCGCGCGATCAGGTAGGCGTCGTCGACGGTGTAGGGCCACGCGTACGAGGCGAGCGCCAGCGCCAGCAGGGCGGCGCACGCCCCGGCGACGAGCGCGTGGGTGCGGTGGGACACGCGCGGAACCTAGCAGCGGAGGCATGCCCTCGCGAAGAAGGGTCTCGCCCCGAAGGCGGAGGCATGTCGTTCGGCGCGCTTCGTCCCCTTGCGCATGGGGCCTTCTCGGACCCATGCGATCGGGGATCATGCCCGCCTCCCCCACGAATCCCGAGATCGAGAGCGTCACCTACCCGGGCCACGCCGACGAATTCGAATCCGTCGTCCGTCGCCGCCGCAGCATCCGGAAGTTCACGCCGCAGCCGATCGCCGAAGAGGACATGCGGTACGTGCTCGACATGGCGCTGCTCGCGCCGAACAGCTCGAACCTGCAGCCCTTCGAGCTCTATTGGGTGCGCTCGCCCGAGAAGAAGAAGCGCCTCGTCGAGGCCTGCCTCTCGCAGAGCGCCGCGCGCACGGCGCAAGAGCTCGTCGTCTGTGTCGCCCGCTGGGATCGGTGGAACGACACGCGCAAGGAGTACCTCGCCTGGCTCGAGGCGCAGGAGGGCATCCCGAGCCCCGTGATGCTCTACTACCGACGCCTCTCGCAGGCGCTCTACGACCTCGGTCCGCTCGGCGTGCTCGGCCTGGGCCGGAAGGTCGGGGCGACGGTGACGGGCCTCTTCCGTCCCGTGCCGCGGGCCCCGGTCTCGCGCGAGGACATGCGCGTCTGGGCCGTGAAGAGCGCCGCGCTCGCCTGCGAGAACCTGATGCTCGCAGCGACGGCGAAGGGCTTCGACACCTGCCCGATGGAGGGCATGGATCCCGTGCGCGTCGCGAAGATCGTCGGTGTCGAGGGCGATGGCTTCGACATCCCGATGGTCCTCGCGCTCGGCTACCGTCAGCCGAAGGCGGTCTGGGCGCGTCAGTGGCGCCGGGACCGCGAGAAGCTCGTGCACGAGATCTGACGACCCCGGCTCCCGCGCGGAGCGGTCGTCAGCGGCGGAGCGTTTCGCGCACGAAGTGCCCGTCGTCGATCGCGCGTCCCGTCACCTCGACGTGGTTCACGTCGCGCGGACCGTCGAGCACGACGAGGATGTCGACGAGGCGTGCGGGAGTCCCGTCCACGGTCGAGAGCGCCTTCGCACGGCAGCTGCCGCCCTCCTGCTGCGTCTCGATGGTGATCGTGCGCTCCGGAATGGCCCGGAGTCGGACGCGGACCCGACCGCCCGTCTCGCCCCGGGCGACGCGCTCGTGGCTGACGCCGTAGACGATGTGCTGGAACGTCGTCAGCCCCGCCGTCACGCTCGGTCCCTGCTCGAGCCTGCGCCAGTACGGGACGACGGGATCGTCGCCACGCGGCCGGCAGCGGTCGTCGAGGCGGATGCCGTAGTCGACTCGGTTGCGGTTGTTGGTCTTGCGGATGGCGAAGACCGTCGGGACGTCCTGCGCATCGAAGCCGTGTACGGCCGACGCGCCGAAGGCTGCGGCGAAGAGGGTGGAAGCGAAGAGGAGGTACGGAAGACGTCGCATGGCGAGATGCTCCGGATTCGACTGTTGGACGTCCGTACGAGCCAGGAGTTACATCCTTGGATCCTCGAATTCCAAGGTAGACCCGGGTGGGAGCGTTCGGCGAGCGAGTCGTCCCACTTCACGGACGACGAACGACGTCGCATCCTGATTCCCGACCATGCGGCGCTTCCCCCACCCCACGTTCCTCGTCGTCGCCGTCGTCGCCGCGGCGGGATGCAGCGATCCGGAAGCGTTCCCCGACCCGACGCCGCGGACGGCCCGCATCGTCGAAGGTGCGACGATCGGTTCGCTCGGCGTGCCCTTCGACGCCTTGGTCGAGGACCTCGTCGGCCCCGGTGACGTGGAAGCCACGTCGGGCAGGCCGCCGGAGATCGTGGCGGTCCCCGACGGGAACGAGCTCGAGGTCCTCTTCCAGGACCACTCCGGCGCCCCGCGCCCGCGCAGCTTCGTGGTCCGACTCACGCCGGTCGAGGAGGGCTACGCGGTGACGCGCGCGCTCGAGGTGCCGACCCTCGATCGGATCGCGGGCTTCGCCCTGGACGACGCCGGCCGATTCGTCGTCGCGACGGCGATCGACGAGAGCCGGCGCCGCACGGTCTCGGCCGAGGAGCCCCCGCGCGGGCTCCATCGCTCGAACGTCGTACGGCTCTTCGTCATCGACCCCGAGACGGCCGCCACGCGACTCGACGTGGACGTCGACCTCGCGCGCGGCGCCGCGGATCCGTCGTCGGAGCCGCTCGTCGATCCGATGGCCTCGTCGACGTCGCGCCTCGCCGTCGGCGACGGGCTGGCGGGCCTGCTCCTCGGGCATCGGACGGCCCCCGACGCGACGGGCCAGCGCTCGCAGAAGGCCGTCGCCACGTACGTCGACCTCGCGAGCGGCGCCGTCGTCGCGACCTCCTCGGTCTGGGCGAGCCATTCCTTCGATCAGCGCCTCGTGCACGACGAGTCCGGCTTCCTCGAGCTCCACCTCGCGGACGCGTATCCGCGCGGTGTCGTGCTCGCGCGGGGCGTGCCGGGGGCCGAGCCCTACCCGCTCTTCGCCATCAAGGGCCCCCGCGGCGAGACGAACACCCGCACACGGCTCGGAGACGTGGTCGCGATCCCCGAGAGCGAGGATCCGGAGCACGGCTACCTCGCGCTCTTCGCGACGGAGGCGACCACGACGACGTCCCCGCTCGCCCCGACCCCGGGCCATCCGCTGGTGTCGGGCTCGCGCGATCTCGCCCTCGTCCGCATCCGACGCGACTTCGCGGCCCACGCTCCGGACGCCGGCGGCTACCTCGATCCGAGCCTTCCCGACGCGCTCGTCGTCGACTCCGCGGGCACGACGGTGACCAACCGCGTCCGCTTCCTCACGCGCTACCAGGAGGAGCTCCCGGGCCTGCGCCATGCGGAGCGCCCGAAGCTGGTGGCGGTCGGCGAGGATCGCTACGTCGTCCTCTTCGAGCGGTGGAGCTGGAATCTCGCCGCCAACGCCTTCGGCTTCGACGGGACGTTCGGCCTCGTCGTCGACGCGCACGGCGCCATCGTCCGCGGCGAGGCCCGCGTCACCGCAGCCCACCTCCCGCGCGGCGACGGAGCATTCGCCTGGAACGGCCGCGCCGCGTTCGTGACGGGGGACGCGACGAAGCGGAAGCTCGTGATCCACCTCGTCGACGCCTCTCTCCGCTACTCCGCGTACGCCGTCGACTGAGGGTCCGGGACCGCCGGCGAGCGCTGCGGCACGTAGCGCAGGCGCGTCGTGTCGAAGCCCTGCTCCCTCAGCGTCTCGACGAGGGGCTCGAGCGCGTCCGGGGCGAGCGTGGGCGTTCGAGCCATGATCCAGGCGTACTTCCGCGACGGATGGGCCACGACCGTGGTCTGGTAGTCGGGGTCGAGCGCCACGACCACGTACGCGAGAGCCAGCGGCCAGAAGGGCCGGACACGCCACTCCGCGCGCGTGCGCTCGTCGTGGACCCAGCCCCGCATGTGGAGCTCCTGTCGCTCGCCCTCGTGCGAGCCCTCGCGGAACGTGTAGCGGATCCGGATCCGCTCCCCCTCGACGTCGTAGTGCTCGATCGCGTCGTACGCGTTGCGCTCGTTCTTCGCGGGCAGGTGCGCGATCACGTACCAGTCCCCCGCGTACCGCGCGAGATCGAGGCTCGGCACCGTGCGTAGCGGTGCCTCGCGCGCACAACCGGCGAGGAGCGCGAGGCCGACGAAGAGCGCGACGCGCGCGACGCTCACGGCTGGGGCCCGGCGAGGAGGTCGTCGCGGAGCTGGCTGCTCAGGGGACGACGCCCGAACCAGATCGAGAAGTAGGCTCGCTGGAAGTCGGCGCCCGGGATCGTGACCAGCGGCCGACCGTTGAGAGCGAGCTCGGTGCCGCGACCCGGCACGTAGGTGAGCGCGTACCGATCGCCGTCCTCGACGTCGCGGTAGGTCCGGTGCAGGCGGTCGAGACGCTCGCGGAGCGGCGCGAGCTGCTCCGGCGTGTACATGCGCCCGAGGATCTCTTCGGCGGCGGGCCCGAAGTCCTCGCCGTCGATGCCGACGCAGTACGAGAGCTCGAGGCGCTTCGGCACGTCGGCGAGCACGCGATCGGGACCGACGCCGGGCCCGAGGTAGAGGGCGGCGACGTAGGCGCGGAAGATCCGCTTGTAGCGGAAGAGCACGGCGCGATGCAGGGAGAGCGGCGTCCCCGCGGCCTCGAGCGCACGGCGGAACGAGACCCCCGAGACGTTCACGGCATCGCCCTGGGAAAAGACCGGGAACGGCGTCGCCGCGGCCAGGGCGACCGCCATGGCGACCCAACGCAGCTTCGAACGAAGGAGCTCCACCACGACCCACCTCCCACGGGACCCCGAGGCCGCCCCCCGCGGGCAAGCCTTGAGTCCACTCGAAGTTTTTTGGGATGGGCCTTGGCGATCGTCAAGGAAGTGTCCATACTATTTCTCAACAAAGCCTCACCAGGATGGGACACCCCCCGTCCAGGACGGGAAGACATGCCGCCGCTCCTCCGACGCTTCCTCCGTCGCACGCTGACGTTTCCGCTGACCTTCGTGGCGGCCGGACTCTTCGTCGTCTCGGCGCCGGTCGCGCTCCCGCTCCTCGGGCTCGCCGACGTCCTCGTGCGCAAACGGTCGAGCTTCGCGCGGACCTACGCCTTCTTCGCGACCTACCTGCTCTGCGAGGTCGGCGCGATCGTCGCGACCTCGGCGCTGTGGCTCGCCTCCCCCCTGCTCCTCCGGGGCACCGCGGAAGAGCGACGGGAGCGCTGGGAGTGGCTGCACGTGAACCTGCAGTCGTGGTGGACGCGCACGCTGCTCGGCATGGGAGGCCGCATCTTCCGCGTTCGCATGGAGGTCGAGGGCGACGAGGTCCTCCGGCAGGGGCCGATGCTGCTCCTCATGCGGCACTCGAGCGTCGCCGACACCGCCCTCCCCTCGGTGCTCGTCACGCATCCGCACCGGATCCGCCTGCGGTACGTGCTGAAGCGCGAGCTCTTGTGGGATCCGGCGCTCGACCTCGTCGGTCATCGCATCCCCAACTATTTCGTCGATCGCAACGCGAAGGATCCGATGCAGGAGATCGAGGGCGTGCGAACCCTCGTCCAGGATCTGCGTGCCGACGAAGGCGTGATCATCTACCCGGAGGGCACGGTCTTCGACGCGCGACGTCGCCGTGCCGCGCTCGCCCGCGTGGCCGCGAAGAACGACCCCGCCATGCTCGCCCGCGCGGAGGCCCTGAAGAGCGTGCTGCCCCCGCGCATGGGCGGCGCGCTCGCGCTGCTCGAGTCGAACCCCGGCCTCGACGTCGTCTTCGGAGCCCACACCGGCTTCGAGGGAGCGGCGGGGTTCAAGTCGCTCTTCTCGGGCTCGTGGCTCGACGCGACCGTGCGCGTACGCTTCTGGCGCGTTCCCTTCGGAGAGCTTCCGAAGGGCCGGGAGGCGCTGCGCGAATACCTCTGGCAGGCCTGGGAGCGCATGGACCAGGAGGTCTCCGCCCTGCACGCACGCGACGCCGAGGCGCGCGAGGGCGTCGCGGCCGGGATCTGGGTGCCCGAGACCGTCCCCCGTTGATCTTGGTCCGGCTATCGGCTATTAGCCGATTCATGGCGAACCCGGCACGGACGCGCAAGACGAAGAAGGTCGAGGCCGAGCCCCGCTCGACCACCGAGCGCATCCTGGACGCCGCCGAGGTCCGCTTCGCGCGCTCGGGCTACGACGCGACCTCCCTCGGCGACATCGCCGACGACGTCGGCATCCGCACGCCGAGCCTCTACAAGCATTTCGAGAGCAAGCGCGACCTCTACGTCGCCGTCGTCGAGCGGCTGCTCTCGCCCTACTTCGAGCTCCTCGACCGTCTGCTGACGGTTCCGGAGGACGCGGAACAGGCGGAGAAGAACCTCTTCGCCGTGACCCGCTTCTACCTCGAGACGCCGAACCTCGCGCGGGTCGTGCAGCACGCAGCGCTCGCGGGCGGCGAGGAGCTCGAGCTTCTCGTCGAGCGCTGGTACCTGCCGCTCTTCCGACGGGCGACCCAGCTCACGGAGACGGCGCCCCTGCTCGCCGGCGAGGCGAAGAAGGCGCTCTCCGTCGTGATCGCGTTCCACTCGATGATGTCGGGCTACGTGACGATGGCCCCGCTGCACGCGCGCCTCATGGGCCGCGATCCGGGCAGCAAGGCGGCGATCGACGAGCAGCTCGAGCTGATGCACGGCCTCTCGGCCCTGCTCTGGAGGTGATCCGATGCGGAAGGTCCTCGTGGGCGCCCTCGACCAGGTGCGCAAGGCGCAGACGCTCTACCTCCGCATGCGCGGCATCCTGCCGGAAGACGTGGCCGAGCGCCGCATCGTCTCGGGCGAGGCCTGGGAGGAGTACTGCGACACGCTGAAGGCCGCGGGCGCGTCGCTGAAGTTCCCGGGAACGCCGCAGGATCCCTTCGACCAGGCAGAGGGCTACCGCTACCTCGCGCGCCTCGTGCGCGCCGGGCTCGAGGGCTTCCTCGAGGACGCCGATCCGCGCGCGCCCGTCCTGAAGCGCGTGGTGCACGAGACCGTGAAGCTCGGCGCCGACAACCCGGACAACTACTACCAGAACGCCTCGATCAGCGGGGCCTACGAGTACCGGATCCGCGGCAACCGCGGCACGGTGAAGTACCTCGCGTTCGGCACGCAGGCCGGCCACTACGGTCAGGGCGGCGGAATGCCCCCGACGGGCTTCCTCGAGGCCTCCCAGCTCGTCACGGACGAGAACGGCGACTTCGAGATCGCGCTCTCCTGCGAGAAGCGCGAGGGCAATTGGCTCCCGATGAAGCCCGAGACGGGCCTGCTCATCGTGCGCCAGACCTTCGGCGACAAGACGAGCGAGACGCTCGCCACCCTCCGCATCGAGCGCATCGACGGCCCGAACCAGCCTCTCCCGCTCACGCCGGCTCAGGTCGACGAAGGATTGAAGAGCGCCGGCACGCTCGTCGCGGGCGCCTCCCTCCTCTTCGCGAAGTGGGCGCGCGACTTCCAGAAGCATTCGAACCAGCTCCCGCGCTTCGACCAAGAGGTCTCGAACCAGGCCGGCGGCGATCCGAACATCGCCTACTACCACAGCCATTGGCGGCTCGCCCCGGACGAGGCGCTCGTCATCGAGGTGAAGCCTCCACGCTGCGACTTCTGGAACTTCCAGCTGAACAACTACTGGATGGAGTCGCTCGAGTACCGCTACTTCCGCATCCACGTGAATTCGACGATGGCCCACTACGAGCCCGACGGCTCGGTGCGCATCGTCGTCGCCCACGAGGATCCGGGCGTGCCCAATTGGATCCAGACCGTCGGCCACCGCGAGGGGACGATGCTCTTCCGATGGGTGCGCGCCGACGACCACCCGGTTCCCGGGACCCGCGTCATGAAGCTCGACCAGGTCCGGACGCTCCGCCGCTAGAGGATCGCATGTCGAAGAACGAGCTCGTCACCTCCACCGACTACGCCCATCCCCATCGCCCCGCGCCGATCCGCGTGTTCAACCGCCTCGGGGCGGCCGCCGGGTCGCGCGGTCGCGCCCCCTCGCTCGCCGTCGACGATCTGCTCGAGGAGGCGAGCCGCTCGGTCGGCCTGACCGACTTCGGCGATCCGTCGTTCCGCGAGCCGCTCTCCGTCCTCTGCGACGCGATCGAGCACGAGGCGCAGCTGCACGCGCTCGGACGGAGCATCATGCACGGCCGCCTCGTCGGCATGCTGGTCAACCGCCTCCGCATCGAGCAGCTCCACCAGGAGAACCCCGGCATCGGCGCGATCGCGATCCGGAAGCCGATCGTGATCGCGGGCCTGCAGCGCACGGGCACGACGATGCTCCACCGCCTGCTCGCCGCCGACCCGCGCGCCCGCGCCCTGATGTCGTGGGAGGCCCTCTCCCCCGCGCCGCTCCCCGGCGAGGGCCGACGCGGCTCGTTCCGTCGTCGCGCGAACGCGAAGCTCGCCGAGGTGGGGCTCAAGGGCCTCGCGCCCGAGTTCTTCGCGATCCATCCGGTCGAGGCCGACGCGCCCGAAGAGGACGTGCTCCTCCTCGACAACTGCTTCACCTCGCAGGCCCCCGAGGCGACGCTGCACGTCCCGAGCTACGCCTCGTGGCTCGAGACGCAGGACCTCGTCCCCTCGTACCGCTACCTCGCGCGCACGCTGAAGGTCCTCGACTGGCAGCGCGCGGGCCAGTTCTGGGTGCTGAAGACGCCGCACCACATGGAGTACCTGCGCGAGCTGCTCACGGTCTTCCCGGACGCGGTGATCGTGCACACGCACCGGGATCCGCAGGCGACGATGGGCTCGTTCTGCAGCATGGTCGCGCACGGCCGCGGCGTGTTCTCGGATCACGTGGACGCCCGCGAGGTCGGCCGTCACTGGCTCCGCAAGGTCGACCGCATGATCGAGCGCTCGCTCGCCGTGCGCGACGGGGGCCGCGCCTCCTCCTTCGTCGACGTCTCGTACTACGACGTCTTGAAGGATCCCATCGCCGAGGTCCGCCGCATCTACGCGCACGCGGGGCTCGAGCTGATCCCCGAGGCCGAGGCCGCGATGCGCGAGGTCGTCGACCGGGACAAGCAGCATCGCTACGGCCGCCACGTCTACCGCACGCGCGACTTCGGCCTCTCGCCGGCGATGATCGAGGAGACCTTCGCTTCCTATCGGAGCCGCTTCTCGATCCCGAAGGAGAAGACCGAGAAGGGCACGGAGATCGTCGACCAGGCGAAGGCGAGCGGGCTCGGGCACAACAACCCGGTCACGGCGACAGTCACCGCGATCCTCGACATCGTCTCGAAGGAGGGCCTGCTCCCGGGCATCGACGCGAGCGTCCGCCTCGACGGCAAGACGGCGATGATCACGGGCGCGAACAGCGGCCTCGGCAAGGCGATCGCGATCGACCTCGCGCGCCGCGGCGCGCGCCTGATCCTCGCCTGCCGCAGCGGCATCCCCGAGGCGGGCCGCGAGATCGCGCTCGCCGCCGGCAGCTCGAAGATCGAGATGATCAAGGTCGACCTCTCGGATCTCGACTCCGTCGAGGCCCTCGCGGCCGAGCTCGCGAAGCGCGGCGAGACGCTCGACCTCCTCGTCTGCAACGCGGGCCTCATGCCGAGCAAGGCGCAGAAGACGAAGCAGGGCTTCGAGGTGATGTTCGCCGTGCACTACGTCGCGAACCACCTGCTCATCCGGAAGCTGCTCGCGAACGGGACCATCCCGAACGACGTCTACGCGAAGAACGGCCGCCACGGCACGGCGATCCCGCGCATCGTCTTCGTCTCGTCCGAGGCCCATCGCTCGTGCGAAGGGCTCGACTTCGACCGCTTCGGCGAGTTCGTCGACTACGGCCTCGCCGACGGCATGACGTACTACGGCGCGTCGAAGCTCGCGCTCACGACCTTCTCGACCGAGCTCGGCCGCCGGCTCGTCACGAAGAAGGGCCCGAGCGTCGCGGTCCACACGCTCTGCCCGGGCCCCGTCGACTCGAAGATCGCGCGCGACGCGCCGGCCTTCATCCAGCCGCTCCTCGAGCCCGTGATGCACGCCTTCTTCCGCAGCCCGGAGGCGGCCGCCGAGCCGGCGATCTTCCTCTCCGCGGCCCCGGAGCTCGCCGGCGACACCGGCTGGTACATGCACCTCATGCGCCGCAAGAATCCCTCGCCCCAGGCGATGGACGAGAAGAACGGCGCGACCCTCTGGGAGAAGGGCGAGGCCCTGCTCGCGAGCCGGCTCCGCTGAGCGGAGGCACGCCTAGGCTCGGCTCGGCTCCGCGTTCTCGTGGGGCTCCGGGCCGAGCGCGCCGAGCCGTCGGCCGAGAGCTCGGAACGGGCGGCGCTCCCAGAGCGTCTCCACGGCGAAGAGCGGCGCGAAGGGGACGAAGACGAGGGGGAAGACGAAGGCGATCGCCATGATCAGGAGCACGCCGACGTGGAAGGCCCACATGCCGAGGGCCCACCATCGTCCGAAGCGGGCCCAGAAGAACGCGAGCGGCGCGAGCAGCTCGAGCGCCACGCTGCCGGCGCCGAGCACGACGAAGGGTGCGGTGTACGCGACCAGGAAGGCGCCGAGGGGCGAGTAGAGGCCGCCGAGCTCGATCTTCCGGACGTTGTCGTAGGCGATGTGGTTGCGCAGCACCTCGCCGAGCATGAAGTCGACGCCCGCTCCCTTCAGCTTCGCGACCCCCGCGAGGAAGTAGACGACGCCCGCGAGCGCCACGAGCAGGCGCGGAGCCCAGCCGTAGCGCGGATCGTCCGCGGGACGGGCGCGTCCGCGTGCGTCGAGCGAGAGCGTGTCCGCCGCCGGCGCGAAGGCGAGGACGAGCACGGAGAGCGCGAAGTGGTTCTCGTTGTGGAAGACGAAGCCGAAGCTCGACGCGTAGCCGAGGACCCAGAGCAGGAGCAGCGCGTGGAGCGGGGCGAGGAAGCGATGGCGGAGGCCGACGAGGAACGCGAGGCTCGTCGCGACGAGGAGCGCGACGAGCAGGCGATGGGTGTCGGCCGAGAGCGGAGCGTCGAGGACGGTGGCGAGTCCGACGGGCGCGAACGCGGCGGGATCGGCGTCGGCGTAGCTGAGGAAGTGCGGGAGCCGGATGAGCAGGTAGAGCAGGCCGTAGAGCCCGACGAGGACGCGCAGCGTGGCGAGCCGGAGCGCGGGCACGGTGGGGAAGAAGAGGCGATCGAGGAGGCTCATCGCGGCACCTCGCAGCGCATGTGCAGCCGGCGTTCGAGCGGCTCGCGGGAGTCCGCCTCGAAGTAGGCGACGACGTCGTAGGTGTCGGTCGCGATCTCGACGGTTCGTACGGAGGCGAGGTCCGAGTCGTCGAGGACGCGCCGCACGATCTCCTCGCATTGCGCGAGCGCCCTGCCGCTGCCCACCGCGCGCTCGAGGATCGCCTGCGTCTGCAGCACCTCGCGGTTCCCGCTCGCCACGAGGGGATCGAGCGGAGTCCGCCTCCCCTCGGCGTCCACTCCGACTGCGTGGGTGACGGAGACGATCCGCGGCAGCTCGGCCGAGAACATCGGATAGGTGCTGAACGGGAACGAGTCCTCGCCGAGCGGGCGGAAGAGAGGGGCCGTGGCGGCGGCGAGGAGGAGGCCGCCGAAGACGAGCACGAAGAGGCGCAGGCCGATCGACGGCGAACCCGTGCGTGCGCCTTCGTTGCGAGCGACCTCGTCCATGAACCCTCCCCCGGGCGCGTAGCATGCTCCGAACCGAGACGACGCGGAAACGTCCGCGACCGAGCGGCGCGCGCGTGCGCCTCGCTCCCGGGCCTTGACACTCCCCCCCCAAAACGGTAACTAACCGACTCGCTCGCGGGCATAGCTCAGTTGGTAGAGCGCTAGCTTCCCAAGCTGGATGTCGTCGGTTCGAGTCCGATTGCCCGCTCCAGAAACCCCTAAGAATCCCGGCCGGTTAGAGCATCAGCTCGAGCCGGCCGAGGTCGTTCTGGGGTCCGGAAGAGCCGAGCTCCCCTTGCCCTCGACGTCGTACGCCGCGGGGAGAGTGTAAGCCCCTCACCGGCTGCACGAGGGCCGCTCGCCGATCTCCGCACGACGCTCGGGCGGATGAAGACGTCCCAGTTCCGGCGCGTGCGAGAGACCGACCGCCTTCGGCGACCTCATCGAGTCGAACCGACCGAGAATCGAGTGTCGCGAAGCGTGACGACCGTCGCCTGATTCCCGATGGCCGCACACCCGGATCCGACCAGAGACGCAACGTCGCCGAAGAGACGCACTCGATTCGTTCGCCCGCCTTCTCGGCTCGGCCAAAGGATCTGCGCCTCGCCGTGCTCGAGACGCGGACCGAGGTCGAACTCTCGGACACCGTCATCGAATTCGCTCGAGCGGATCCGGACGTACCCTCGCCGTGCCGCGTTCGGGAAGGGGCGCACCCTCGTGCGATCGCGGACGACGAGCCGTGACCACGCACGGAAGATCCGCTCCGCGGTGTCGGTTCCCTCGCAGAGCCTACGCACGCCCACGGCTCGGTCGTCGTGGAGAACGAGCACGGGCGCTCCCGTTCTGCGAACCACGAGGAGCCTCGCGGAGGGGAGCTCGACCTCGACCTCGCGGATCCTGGTCGCGTCGAGATCCAGGACGACCTCGCCGGGCGCGTAGTCGGGCGTCGGTCCGCTCGAGACCCGGACGAGCTCGCGGATCGAGGCGACGAAGCCGATCGCGGCGACGACGAGGATGCCGCTCGTCCGAGCGAGCCGGCTCATCGTCGCCCCACCCCGATCGTGGTCGTGGGCTCGCCGAGGATCGCGCATCCGCTCCGGACGGCACGCTCGATATCCTCGTCGATCTTCGTCCAGACGCGACGCTCGCCTCGAAACGACGGGCGTACACGCACGAAGGATTCTCCGCGCACCCCTGGCGGGTCGGCGACGACGATCGTTTCGCGCTCGTCCCGATCGCCGATCCGCGTGATGCGGATCTCTGCGTGCTCGGCGCGGGAGAGCGGCGGTGCGTCGACCTCGTCCGAGGTCGCTCGCGCTCGCGCGAAGGCGCCGAGGAGCGCCCTCGCCGCACCATTGCCCTCGCAGGCGTGTGCAGCGCCGCTCCGCCGGTCGAGGTGGAAGACGGAGAGCCGGGTCGTACCGCGACGCCGCAGCTCCAGCCGACGGTCGACGAGGTCGATGTCGACCGCGCGTATCGCCTCGGGGTCACCGTCGGAGAGTACGTCGCCCGCCCGGATCGAGCTGCCGAACGAGGCTGCGCGCGCCCACGCGGCCCATCCGGAGACGAGGATCGCGCCGCAAGCGAGCGTCCATGCGGCGCGACGAACGAGCCGGACGGTCGGTGGCGATTCCGTGACGCTCTTGGCGACCGTCACCGCACCACCACCGGCGTACCGCGAACGGTGCGACCGAAGAGCCAACGCGCGTCGTACTCGGAGAGGCGCACGCATCCGTGCGAACCGACCTCGTCGGTGATCGAGCGTGCGAAGCGAAGCAAGGTGAAGTCGGCCGGTCCGTGGTACTGGTGGAACGCCTTCCCGTCCGCACGGAAGAACAGCGCATAGTCCATCTGCGCGTCGTACGTCCGGCTACGATAGGGATGGCGTTTGTCCCAGACCCAGTAGTGGCCAGGCGTCGTCGGATGGCGATGATCCCCCGAGACACCGTCGAGATCTCTCACGACGCGCCCCTCCTCGAAGACTCGGACCGTCTGGGTCCCGAGCGACACTTCGATCCGATGTCCGCCGTGCCCCAGCGCGATATGGGTTCGCCCTCCCACGTCGACTCTTCCGTCGACGCCAACGTTGGCGAACGCGCGACTCTGGAGTGACCGGAGAGCCGCGATCGTCGATGGCCCGCAGTCTCCGTCCGTCGCGAGCTTCCGAGGAGGTCCCCCCCACCGTCCCTCGATCCGATTGAGGGCGCCTTGGATCACACGGACGTCCGCGCTTCGGTTGTCGGCGCCTTCTCCTACCGATGCGTTGATCGTGGCGAGCCTCCACGGGTTGCACGCATGTTCGGGTGCCGAATGACTCGGGCACCCTCGCGAACCGCAATTCCAGCTCATCGTCCCCTCGTTCCCCGGCGACGCGTCGCGAGGATCCCGCGTCTCGTATAATCTCGGAGACATAGGCACGCAACGCACGTCGACGTGCTTCGAACTGCGGAGGACGACTCGCGCGGAGCGAATCATCCTCGGAGATCCAACGCGGCGAAGGGCCTGAAAGCGCGCGCCGTCGGACGGTCGGTCGTGTCGGATCATGGCGCGCACGGAGTGGATGAGCTCGCGCATCACGGCGACGTTCGCCTGCATCGGTCCCTTGCCGCGGTCGACGAGCGATTCGTGGTGCGCGCCACCGGAGCGGCCGCCGAGCGTAGGAACTCCCTTCCCCCACGAAGCCCCTCGCAACGACACGCGGCAGCACGAAGGATCCGAGGCTCGAGAGACACCGCGCATCGTTCGCACCGAGCTTGTTTTCGGGGGGGGGGGGTTCCGGCGGATCCCCAAGCTGGATGTCGTTGGCTCGTGTCCGGTTGCCCGTTCCAGAAACACTCCAGAATCACGTCCCACCAGGGCATCACTCTCGCAGGCCGTCGACGTTCCCGGTGCTCGAGACGCCGGAGTGCCTTCGGGCTCGCCCCGTCGCTGGAACGTGCCTGCCGCGACGCGACGTTCCTCGCGGTTCGAGGTCTGCTAGAGCGCTCTCGGGACTCCCCTCGTGATCGCTTTCGTCATCCTCGTCTACTACGCGCTCCCGGCGATGCTCGTGCTCGGCGCGCTCGCGTGCATCGCACGCATCCTCGTGCGCACAGGGAGACGAGAGCTCGCGGGCGGCCCTCTCGCAGCCCTCGCCGTCTTCGTCGCGCTGTCGGTCCTCTGGTACGCGCTTGCCGGCGCCGAGCTCCGTGCCGAATGGGTCCACGCGAACCAGGGACCTCGGTTCGTCCTCGTGGGCCCGCCCAA
This sequence comes from Polyangiales bacterium, assembly GCA_046351215.1. Taxonomy (GTDB): domain Bacteria; phylum Myxococcota_A; class Polyangia; order Polyangiales; family Houyiibacteriaceae; genus JAXLYX01. Next base: position 215,059 of record JAXLYX010000005.1, read on the forward strand.
GGCCCTCGCTCGCGGCTACCTCCGCGTCGTCCTCGATCCCGACCGCCCCCGACGCGATGACGCCCGCCGCGGGTACGTGTTCCGACTCACCCTGGCTTCGACCGGAGACGCACGGACCATCGTGCCACGCGACGTCTCCATCGAGGGCGAGCCACGGATCGTGGCGGCGACGATCGGCGGCCGCCGTATCGAGCTCGTCACCTGCGCGATCGCCCAGGGCCCGGTCACCGCGTTCGCGTTCGCCCCCCCGGGACGATGCCCGACCGTACCCGACGACTGGTGGGCCGACCTCGAGCCACGTTCGCGCGCTCGACCCGGGCCCTGAAGACTCCTTCGTTCCCACGCCCGTCGTACGGCACGCCCCCCCCTCGGCTACCCTCCCCTCATGGCCCGTCCCAAGAGCGCCCGTCGCGATCCCTTCGAGGACGCGTTCCGTGCCCCCGCGAAGTCGTCTCGCGCGTTGCCGCAGGCGTTCGTGCTCGAGGCCCTCGAATCGCTCGACCCGCGCACGCGGCCGATGTTCGGCTGCCTCTCGGTCTACGTCGACGATCGGATCGTCTTCATCCTCCGCGAGAAGGGCGGAGGCGATCCGGACGACGGAGTCTGGGTCGGCTTCGAGCCCCAGCACGAGGCCGAGGTGCGCGCCGCCTTCCCCCGCCTCGAGCCGATCGCGATCTTCGAGGGGCGCGTGTCCGGATGGCTCAAGCTCTCGTCGAAGAGCCCCGAGTTCGAGGAGGACGTCTTCGCCGCCTGCAAGCTCGTGCGCGCGCGCGACCGACGCATCGGCAAGGTACCGAACGCGAAGAAGCCACGGAAGACGACCAAGAAGGCGAAGTAGCCGAGGCCGCTCTCGAGCGCGGACTTGGCAGTCCCAGCGGCGGGTGCATCTGCACCGACAGCCATGGACCTCACTCGACGAACCCTCCTCGCCAGCGGCCTCGCGGCCCTCGCGAGCTCGCTACTCGGCCTCCGCGGCGCACGCGCCCAGCCGGCGGTCTCGTCGCAGGCCGACGAGTCCGCCCTCCTCCTCCACCTCCGCGAGGAGGAGAAGCTCGCGCGCGACGTCTACGATCGGTTCGCCGCGTCCGAGCCACTCTTCGCCACCCTCGCGGACGCCGAGCGGAACCACTTCGAGGCCGTGGGCCGCCTCCTCTCCACCCGGGGGCTCCACGATCCCGCCCAGAACCGCGCCCCCGGAGCCTTCGAGGATCGGGCGTTCGCGGAGCTCTACACCGCCTTCGTCGCGCGCGGGACGACCCCGGTCGCGCGGCTCGAGGTCGGCCTCGAGATCGAAGAGCTCGACCTCTCGGACCTCGAGCGCGCGCTCGCCATCGCGACGAGCCCCGACGTGCGCCGGGTCTTCACGAACCTCGCGCGCGGCTCCCGCAACCACCTCCGTCATTTGCACGCGAGCCTCGCCGCGGCCGGCGGGAGCTACGCCCCGCGTCACCTGAGCCGCGAGGCCTACGACGCCATCGTCGGGAGCCCGATCGAGCGCGGCGGCGGCGGGGGCGGCGGCTACGGCCGAGGACGCCGCGGCCCGCCCTGAGAGGGTCGCCCGAAATATCCTCGGTCGGCTCGACGCCCCGGCGCGGCCGTGCGCCGTGTTGCGACTCGTCGAAATACCTTTCGGTATTCCTCCTCGCCGCGCCTTGCGCAGCGACCACGCCGTGACGCCGATCCTCGGTCGTCTCTTTCGGTCGACCCTCTGAGACCCGCTCAGAACCCCGCCACCATGTCCACCGCGCTCGCGACCACGTCGTCCGAGCCCCCGGCGTCCGCGTATCGCCGCTTCTCGCCCCTCGCCTCCGCGCGATCGATCTCGGCGTAGATCCCGACGCGCAGGAGCTTCGTGACGCGGCCGACCTCCGTGAGCGTGCGCTGCACGTTCTCGTTGAGGCGGGCGACGGCGCGGTAGCTCGGGTTCTTCGCGATGCGGGGGTTCCGCTCGCCGAGCTGGGTGTACCTGCGGATCGCCTCGGTGAAGCGACGGTTCGAGGGATCCATGATCGCGGCCACGCGGCCGAAGAGGTCGGTGAGCGCGAGCGTCGCCCAGGCCATGCCCTTCACGAGCGTCGGATCGCGCATCGTGCGGAGGAAATCGGCGGCGCTCACGGGCCTCGCCCCGGCGTCCGCGTACTTCTCGCAGAGGTAGAAGTCCATCGCGATGTGCCGCGACTCGTCCTGGTTGATCTTCTCGATCACCGCGCGCGAGAGCGGATCCTCGAGGTAGTCGTTCACCGAGCGGAGCAGCGCGACGTCGAGGATCAGCTCGCCGCCCGTGACCATCGCCGAGGCGAACTCGGGCGAGATGCCCTTGATCATCTTGCTCATCTCCCGAACGAAGAAGACGAGCGTCGCGTTCGGCGCGTAGATCCGGTAGTCGTGGCGGTTGAAGTGCATCGCGAGGCGGTTCATCGCCTCGGCGTGGCGGACCTCGTCCTCGTGGAAGGACTCGAAGATCGCCTTCTCGAGCGGATCCGTCGTGTTCCTCGAGAGCTCGAGGAACGCGAGCGCGGCGATGCGCTCGATGAAGACGAGGTTCGTGAATTGATGGCAGGCCTCGATCTCGTCGAAGCGACCGAGCTCGATCGAGGGCACGGACCAGTCGAAGTCGTCGACGCTCCACTGCCCCGCGCGACAGCGCTCGAGCATCCGCGAAAGATTCAGCGCCACGTCCCCCTCCCCCTGACTAGAGCCCTCGGGCCGAGAGCGCCCGATCGATGGCGGTTGCCGTCGCCGGCACCTCGAGATAGGCGAGCAGCGAACGGAGCAGCTCGCGAAGGAAGACGCGGTCGCTCATCGCGGACGAGCCGACCTCGAGCCGGCTCGCCTCGACGCGGGCCGAGAGCATCGCCGTCGCCTGACGCAGCGCGAAGTCGATCGCGACCTCCGGCTCGGGATGGCCGATGCGGTCGACGTGGGCCCGGAGCTGCGTGCGCAGCCGCTCGAGGATCCGTCCGCGGAGCGCGACGAGTCGTTCGGCGTAGAAGGCGTCGGAGAGGGCCTTCGCGTAGCTCGACTGAAGGAGGCGCTGGTTCGCGTTCGCGAAGAGGACGACCTGCGCGGTGATCTCCGCCGCGAGCGCCACGACACCGAGGGAGCGCGGCGGAGGAGGCAGCGCCTCGAGCATCGCCACGGTCGAATCGACGAAGCGCGCGAAGGCCTCGCGGAGGAGCCCCTCCTTGTCGCCGAAGCGCCGGTAGATCGAGCCCGGAGAGACGCCCGCCACCGTTGCGACGTCCGCGACCGTGACCGCGTCGACGCCCCGCTCCCGGAAGAGCGCGAGGGCCGCGTCGAGCAGGGCCTGCTCGGTGCGGCGGCTGCGCTCCTGCCGCGGAACGGGACGCATGGGGTGGACGCCGGACATGAATGCAAATTACAATTTACATTTCCTGCCGTCCACCCTGGTCACCAAGTAACGCGCGGGCGTACCCTTGGCGGATGTACGGGATGGTCAACAAGGCCTTCGAAGGCCTCTTCCGCAGTCGGTACGGGGACGAGGTCTGGCACCGCATCCGCGAGGACGCGGGGGTCGCGGACGAGCCCTTCCTCTCGATGAAGCCCTACCCCGACGCGATCACCTACGGCCTCGTCGGCTCGGCCGAGAAGATCCTCGGCGTGCCCGGCGCCGAGCTCATGGATGCGTTCGCGGATCAGTGGATCGAGCACCAGGCCGTCGAGGGCTACGGCGAGCTCCTGCGCTCGGCAGGAAAGACCCTCCCCGAATTCCTGCGCAACCTCGATCAGCTCCACACGCGCGTGAAGCTCGCGCTGCCCGAGCTCGAGCCTCCTTCGTTCCGGGTGAGCGACGAGACCGAGGACGGTCTCGTGCTCGACTACTTCTCCGAGCGTCCGGGGCTCTCCCCGCTCGTCGCCGGGCTCCTGCGCGCGCTCGGCCCCCGCTTCGGCCTCGTGGTCACCTCGACGCATCGGGAAGTGGAAGGGCCTCCGCGCTGCGTGCGCTTCGACGTCCGCTGGCGGGCGGCCCGGGAGGGCGATTGAGCGGGGACGCGCCGAAAGACTTCCCGCCGCCCCTCGTCGAGGAGCTCTTCCCGTTCCACCTCGTGGTGGCGGACGACCTCGCGCTCCGCGCTTCGGGCCCGGGTTTCGCTCGTCTCGGGGCGGACCTCGCACCGGGGGATCCCCTCGCGACCCGCTTCCGGATCGCGCGACCGCTCGGATGCCGCACGTTCGAGGAGATCGTCGGCCGACCGAGGGACGTCTTCCTCCTCGACTCGATCGCGCAGCCCGGGCTCTCGTTCCGTGGACAGTTCGTCCCGGCGCCGGATCGGACGAGCGTGCTCTTCGTCGGGGGCCCCTGGCTCACGCGCCTCGACGACTTCGCCCGCTACGGCATCGGCCTCGAGGACATCCCTCCGCACGACGCCACGAGCGACCTCCTCATCCTGCTGCAGATGCAGCAGATGACGATCGAGGAGGTGAACGAGCTGACGAAGAAGCTCCGCGAGACCGCCGCGACGCTCGACGATCGGAACCGACGGATCGAAGCGGAGATGAAGGCCCGCGACGAGCTCGAGCACCGCCTCCGCCACAGCCAGAAGATGGAGGCGATAGGAAGGCTCGCGGGCGGCATCGCCCACGACTTCAACAACGTCCTCATGGCGATCATGGGCTACGCCACGCTCGCGCAGCTGCGCTCCGACATGAACGACGTGAGGACGGATGCCCTCCGCATCCAGCAGGCGGCCGAGCGTGCCGCCTCGATCACGCACCAGCTCCTCGCGCTGAGCCGACAGAAGCTGATCCAGCCGACGTCCGTCGATCCCGCGGCCGAGGTCCGCCTGATGGAGCCCCTGCTCCGGCCGATCCTCGGCAAGAGCATCCGATTCCAGGTCGAGATCGAGCCCGAAACCGGCCCGATCTGGGCCGATCCCTCGAGCGTGCACGAGATCGTGATGAACCTCGTCCTGAACGCGCGCGACGCCATGCCCGAGGGCGGCGACCTCGAGGTGCGCGTCTCCAAGGTGGAGCGCATGCCCGGCGCGAGCGGCAAGGCCGCCGTCGTCCTCCAGGTGAAGGACACGGGCATGGGCATGGACGAGGCGACCCGAGCCCGGATCTTCGAGCCCTTCTTCACCACCAAGGAGTTCGGCAAGGGCAACGGCCTCGGGCTCGCGAGCGTGTACGGGCTCGTGCAACAGGCGGGAGGGACGGTCGAGGTGGAGAGCGCTCCGGGACGCGGCGCGACCTTCCGCGTCTACGTGCCGTCCGGAGTGCCGACGAATCCTCCGCCCTCGCTCACGGGGCTCCGCGGATGAGCCACGGGCGTCTTCACACGCCCTCGTCGCCGCCGAGGAGCCGTCGCGTCGCGACCTCGGCCGAGCGGAGGAATTCGGACGTGTCGTATCCGAGGGCTCGGTAGCGCTCGGCCATCACGCCCATGTCGAGCTTGTCCGCGAGCGCGAGGAACGCGGCCTCCGGGCTCTCGCAGGCCTCGGCCTCGTGGAAGAGGGCGACGAGGTCGGGCCGGTGCGAGAGCCTCCGCTCGATCGCCTCCGACTCGCGGCGCTTCTTCTCCTCGCGCGGGACCCCGTCGTGCGGGGTCAGATCCCCGACGTCGATCTCGGCGAGGTCGTGGAGCAGCGCCATCGCGAGGAGCTTCCCGCGATCGAGCTCGGGAGGGGCGAGGAGCAGGCAGGCGAGCGCGACGCCGAAGGTATGCCCGGCGACGCTCTCGGGTCGGTCGATGCCCACACGCTTCCAGCCCTCGCGATCGACCTCGCGGAGGCCCGTGGCCCAGAGCAACGTCTCCCGATCCGTCGTTCGCTCGCTCATGCGTTCCGGCTCCTCCGCGGATGCTGCCACGGACGAGGCCGTCCGCCCCGTTGGCGTGCGCTAGGGCGACGACCTAGGCTCTCCCCGATGCCCGGAGGGTGGAAGGCTCTGGCGATGGGTCTCGCGCTCGTCCTCGCGACGAGCCCCGCGCAGGGCCGCGCCCAGGTGGAGTCGGACCGGCCCGCGTGCGGCGCGCCACGCGAGCCGGACGCCGCCCCGACCGTCTCGATTTGCCGCGACGGCGAGGGGCTCGCGCTCGAGCCGAGCGGTTTTCCCGCGCGCTCCGCGGACGGCCGGCTCCTCGTCGCCCACGCCGCGACCGAGACCGCGGCCGGCGTGACCCTCTCCGTGCTCGTCTTCTTCGACGCCGCGACCGGGCACGAGCTCGGTCGCCTCGAGCTCGGCCGCTTCGAGGAGATGCTCGCGCTCGGCCACGGGCACGCGGCGGCCGAGGAGTCGGCGCACGTCATCGAGGCCCGGGTGGCACGGGCGCTCGCGATCCTCCGTCCGATGGAGGCGGCGCCCGTGCCCTCCGCAGCCGCCTTCCACGGCGCCTCGCGTCCCTGCCGGGACCTCTCCCCGCGCGAGGCCGCGCGCGAGGCCTGCGCGACGCGCGCTCGGATCGAGGCCGGCGGACACGTCGTCGAGGCGCGCTTCTCCGAGGGGAGCTACGTCGTGCTCGTCGACGCTCGACGCCTCGCGGCCGAGCGGGCTCCGCGCATCGTGCGCGAGGGTCCGGGCCTCGCGTGCCGCCATCCGGGCCTGCCGCTCGAAGCGTCCTCGGACGGCGCGGTGGTCGTCCTGCGCTTCGGCTTCCTCGGCGACGACGCGTGCTGGGAGCCGGGCGACGTCTACCGCGTCCTGCCGCTCAGGCGGGGTCGTCCCGCACGCACCCCGACGCGCGAGCTCCGCCTCGAGCTCGAAGCCCTCCGCCGCGGCCGGCTCCCCTGGGAGGCGCCCCTCGAAGACGTCCCGAGGCGCGTGCTCCTCGCGCTCCTCGCCGGCCAGCGCGCGGGCCCGCTCGCCGAGGCCCTGTTGACGGGCGCCGAGCGCGCCCTCGCCCGGGACGAGGCGCCCCTCGCCGAGGCGCTCGCCGCCTCCGCGCGCCTCGTGCGCCCGGACCTGCCGGAGGCCCGCTACGCGCTCGCCCGCGCGCTCGCCGTCCTCGGACGCCCGTCCGAGGCCGTAGGCGAGCTCCGAGCCCTCTCGCTCGACCGGCACGCCGGACGGCGTTTGCTCGACCGCGCCCGGTCCGAGGCGGATTTCGCGCCCCTCCGTACGCGCGAGGACGGTCGGGCCCTCCTCGGCGCGCCCTGAGTCCGTTCGGCCCCATCCGAGGCGCTGTTCCCGGGAGCGCGGCCTGGGATAGCATCCCGCCATGACGAACGGACGACGCTTCGACATCGTGGTGTACGGAGCCACCGGCTTCACCGGCGGCCTCGTGGTGGAATACCTCGCGCAGCACGGCCCCGCGGATCTGAAGTGGGCCATCGCGGGACGCAGCCAGGGCAAGCTCCTCGCCGCGCGCGAGCGAGCGGCCCGGAAGAATCCGGCCTGCAAGGAGCTGCCGATCCTCTCGGCGAGCGCGGAGGACCGCAAGTCGCTCGACGCGATGGCCAGCGCCACGCGCGTCGTGCTCACGACCGTCGGCCCCTACGCGCGCTACGGCGAGGCCCTCGTCGAGGCCTGCGTGCGCGCGGGCACCGACTACGTCGACATCACGGGCGAGCCCGACTTCGTCGACCGGATGATCGAGCGCTACGGCGACGAGGCCCGCGAGAAGAAGCTCCGCATCGTGAGCTGCTGCGGCTTCGACAGCGTCCCGCACGACCTCGGCGCGCTCTTCACGGCCCAGGAGCTGAAGGCGAAGGAGGCGGTCACGATCCGCGGCTTCGTCCGCTCGCGGGCGGAGTTCTCCGGCGGGACGCTCCACTCGGCGATCGGCGCCATCGTCGATCTCGGCAAGCCCCGCTCGAAGAGAGTCGCGATCGAGAAGGCGCCGCCGAGCAAGGAAGCGAAGTCGAAGCGCAAGGTGCAGGGCCTCCCGCTCGGCATCTACTTCGAGCCCTCGGTCGACGCGTGGGCGGTCCCCCTCCCGACGATCGATCCCGTCGTCGTGCTCCGCACGGCGCGCGCGCTCGACGTCTTCGGCCCGGACTTCCGCTACGGCCACTACGCCGCGGTGAAGCGGCTGCCGACGGTGGTCGGCTCGCTGATCGGCGTCGGCGCTTTCGCGGCCCTCACGAAGGTGAAGGCCACGCGCGACATGCTCCTCAAGATCCGCGAGCCCGGCGAGGGCCCGAGCGAGGAGACCCGACGCAAGGCCTGGTTCGAGGTCACGTTCGTCGGCGAGACCGCGAGCGGCAGGAAGGTGCTGACGCGCGTCTCGGGCGGCGACCCCGGCTACGACGAGACATCGAAGATGATCTCCGAGTCGGCGCTCTGCCTCGCCTTCGATCGCGAGCGACTGCCCCCGAATTACGGTTGCGTGACCCCCGGCGCCGCGATGGGCGATGCGCTCCGCGAGCGCCTCGTCGCCGCGGGCATGAAGTTCCAGGTGCTACGCCGCGAGTGACGACGGAGGACGCTCCGAGAGGATGCGTACCGAGGCGGGGGAGAGCGTCAGAACGGCGCCTCCCCCGTTCGCGTCTGGGGGCGGATGGTGTAGTGGAGGAAGATGGCGCAGTCGCGGAGCCGCTCCGCGAGGTTCGCCGTGGGATCGGAGAGCCAGAGCGTCACCGCCCCGACGACGGTGTTCACGATCATCCGGGCCATGAACGCCGCGGTCCAGTCCTTGCGGGCCTCGCCGCGCTGCTGGGTGCGCTCGAGCAACATCTCGGCGGCGCGCTCGATGCGCGCGAGGAGGTCCGAGCCGGTCTGCTCCGTGAGCACGACGCGCAGGACCTCGACGTAGAGGCGCCGGTTCACGTGCGCGATCGGCCCGTACATCAAGCCCTGCGGCCCGACGAACTTCACGACGTTCTCGAGCGTCGGGCCTTCGCTGCGCGCGATCGCGACGAGCATGGTCTCGAAGCCCTCGACCGCTTCCTCCGCGATGGCGAAGAGGAGCTTGTCCTTGGTCGGGAAGTAGTTGAAGACGGTCTGGCTCGAGAGGTCGAGCGCGCGCGCGATGTCGGCGACCGTCGTCTGCTCGTACCCGCGCTCGAGGAAGAGCTCCTTCGCGGTGCCGACGATGCGCGCCCGCGTCTCGCGCTTCTTCCGTTCGCGGCGTCCTTCCGGCAGCTCCAACATCACCTTGAGCCCACTCCAAACTTGGGGATTGCTCCAGGAATATAGGGCAAACCGGCCGCGGTCCCAAGGGCGGATCACGTCGTGTCGAGATTTTCCTTCGTCTCGCCCCCGGGGATCGCGCGCATCACGCACGGTCGCCCCGGCCTTCGGGCTGCCCGCCTCGGCCAGGGCCCCGAGTCTCCGGGCGTCCGTCTCCGCTCAGCCGCCGAAGTTGTCGGTCGGCATGACGGTGTCGTTCACGAGATCCTCGGAGAGGAAGAGCTCCTCCTCCTCGACGATGTCCTCGCGCACGGCGCGCACGAGCTCGAGCACGCCGGTCGACAGGACCTCGACGGACCGGGTCCCGGCGAGCTCCTCGAGGATGCTCGCGAGCATCGCGCGCTGCTCCTCGTGCTCCTTCTCCATCTCGGCGACCCGCACCGGCCCGAACCCGTCCGCGTCGCGGACGATCGGCAGGAGGATCTCCTCCTCGAGGTCGAGGTGCGCGTGCAGCACGTCGCCGAGCTCGCGCGTCCACTTGCGGAGCTTGCCCGCGACGTCCTGATGGCCGGTCGTGACGACCGTCTTCGCGAGCATCTCGAGCTCGTCGAGCAGGCCGCGGATCCGCACGTGCTCGCTGAGGATGCGCTTCCTCACCTGCGCCGGGGTCGGGAGCGCCTTCGGCACGCCCATGAGCTGCTCGAAGGCACGGATCACGTCGGTCAGCGTCACGATCCCGACGACGTCGTTGCCCGACATCACGAGCGCGGCCGTCACGTGCTTCTCGCGCATGCCGGCGACGACGTCGGCGATCGCGGCGTCGCGCTGCACGCGGTAGGGCTCGCGCGAGACGACCTGCCCCGCATGCCAACGGCCGCCGAGGCGGACGAGCAGATCGACCTCGGTCTTCGAGAAGATCCCGACGACGTCGCTGCTCTCGGCGACGGTCACGTGACCGACGCCGTGACGCTTCATCTCGCGGTCGACGATGCCGAGATCGGCGTCGACCTGGACCGCCACGGGCAGGGGGCTCATCAGGCCGTCGATCCGCCGCTCCCGGAGTGGCTTGGGCGTCATGTCGTCTCCTCCACGTCCGCGCCCGGTGGGTTCGGGCGCGGCGCTCCTTCGATGCGGACAGCGTACCACCGCGGGGGCTCCGCGGTCGCCTTTCGTCGTACGCCCGTCGCCGGCGCAAAGCTTGCGCGCACCGCCCCCGAACGCGCATTCCGTGCGTGACCGCGGTCGACCCGCGTCGGGTCGCATGGAGGCCTGCCCTGGAATCGCAGGCGATCCGGCGCCAGCCCCCGAGCTGGCACGCCCTTCGCTAGAACGTGTTCTATCTTCGGCCCGGGAGGCCCTCGGCCTGCCCTCCGCCCTTCGCGTCCCAAGGAGACCCCCGCATGTCCGCACCGTCGATCAACAAGGATCTCGGACCCTACGCCGGCTACCCCCGTGGGTGGTTCGTCATCCAGTTCTCGGAGGAGCTCGCGGCCGGCGACGTGAAGCCCATGCGGTACTTCGGCCGGGACCTCGTCCTCTTCCGGACGCAGAGCGGGGCGCCGAAGATCCTCGAGGCGCACTGCCCGCACCTCGGAGCCCACCTCGCCTACGGCGGCAAGGTGAAGGGCGAGGAGATCGAGTGCCCGTTCCACGCGTGGCGCTTCGACGGCACGGGCGCGTGCACGGCCGTCCCCTACGCCTCGAAGATCCCGAACAAGGCCCGCGTCGACGCGTTCCCCGTCGTCGAGAAGAACGGGATGATCTACGTCTGGAACGACGACGACGGGCAGGGCCCGGACTGGGAGGTTCCCGATCTGCCGGAGTACGGCGGCGACAAGTACCTGCCGTGGCGCCATGCGATGATCGAGATCAAGACGCATCCGCGCGACATCGTCGAGAACCTCGTCGACACCGGTCACTTCATGCCGGTCCACGGCACGGACGCGAAGTCCTTCCGCAACGAGTGGAAGGGCCACATCGGCGTCCAGCACAACGAGGGCATCGCCTACCCGCTCGGCGGCGGCAAGGATCCCTACAAGCTGACGGCGACGTACTTCGGCCCCGCGTACATGGTCACGCACATGCAGGGCGTGCTCGAGAGCATCCTGATCAACGCGCACACGCCGATCGACAACAACCGCCTCCACCTGCGCTTCGCGGTCGCGCTGAAGCACAACGGCAAGATCGACCAGATGAAGGACTTCGCCGAGAAGTACCTCGAGAACCTGCGCCTCGGGTACTTCCAGGACGTCGCGATCTGGGAGAACAAGGTCTTCCGCGAGCGGCCGATCCTCTGCGACGGCGACGGCGACATCGGGACGCTGCGTCGCTGGTACCTCCAGTTCTACAAGCCCCGCACGGCGGAAGCCTTCGCGGCCGAATGACCGAAACGCCCCGGCTCGACGTTCGAGCCGGGGTTCCTTCTTCGAGGACCCTGCAATGACCGCAAAGAACGATGTACTCGGTCTCGCCTACTTCGTGTTCGAAGCGAAGGACACCGTGGGCTGGCGCAAGCTCCTGGTCGACGCCCTCGGCATGACCGAAGGCCGGACCTTCGACGACGGAACGACCGCCTATCGGATGGACGAGCGTGCTGGCCGCATCTTCGTGCGCCCCGGTGACGCGGACGATCTCGTGGCCCTCGGCTTCGAGGCCGCGAGCAAGAACGCGATGTGGGACGTGGCGATGCGCGCGCGCGACGCGGGCGCGTTCGTCGAGGAAGGCCTCGCGAAGGACGCCGCCGGACGCTTCGCTGCGGGCCTCGTCCGCTTCGAGGAGCCGGGCGGCGTCTCGATCGAGGTCGTGCACGGCGTCGAGAACGCGAGCGATCCGCTCGACACGAGCCGCTGCCAGGGCGGTTTCGTGACGGAGGAGCAGGGCGTCGGCCACCTCGCGCTCCGCGCGAACGACGTCGACGAGAGCCAGAAGTTCTTCGAGACGATCCTCGGCTTCCGACTCTCGGACCACATCCGCTGCGAGCTCGTCGGCGGCTTCAAGGTCGACGTCACGTTCCTGCACGTGAACAAGCGCCACCACACCGTGGCCCTCGGCAAGGGTCTCCCCAAGCACCTCGATCACTTCATGATCCAGGCGAAGAGCCTCGACGACTTCGGCCGGATCTACGACCGCTGCTTCGACGTCGGCGTGAAGGTGACGCAGACGATGGGGCGCCATCCGAACGATCGCATGATGTCCTTCTACGGCCTCACGCCCTCGGGCTTCCAGTTCGAGTGCGGGTACGGCGGCCGCGAGATCGACGACGCGACCTGGGTCCCCGAGACCTACGACCGCATCTCGATCTGGGGTCATCGTCGCCCCGGCTCGATGAAGAACCTCCACACCAGCTGATCTCCCGCAGTTCGGAGTCACGCGATGAAGCCCGAGAAGAAAGCGCCCCGTTTCCCGTTCCCGCGCTACCCGCGCGGTTGGTTCCAGATCGCCTACTCCGACGAGGTCACGCCGGGGCAGGTGGCTCCGGTGAGGTACTTCGGCCAGGACCTCGTCCTCTTCCGCACGGAAGCGGGCGAGGTGAAGCTGCTCGACGCCCATTGCCCCCATCTCGGCGCCCACCTCGGGCACGGCGGCAAGGTCGTCGGCGACGTCGTCCGTTGCCCCTTCCACGCGTGGGAGTTCAACGGCGAGGGGAAGTGCACCGCCGTCCCCTACGCGAAGCGCATCCCGAACAAGTCGGACATCCGCACCTGGCACGTGCAGGACGTCAACGGCCTGATCATGGCCTGGCACGACATCGACGGGCGGGCGCCGGACTTCGAGATCCCGAGGATCCCGGAGTTCTACAGCGGCGAGTGGACGCCCTACCGACGCGAGCGGTGGCAGCTCCGCACGCACAACGCCGAGATGGCGGAGAACGTCGTCGACACGGCGCACTTCAAGTACGTGCACGGGATGAAGATCCAGCCGCAGCCGCACGAGGTGAAGGCGGACTACCCCACCCTGCGCATGGTCACGAAGACGCTGATGGACTCGCCGATGGGCGAGGTCACGGGCCAGCTCGAGGTCGACGCGCTCGGCTTCGGCTTCTCGACGAGCCGCTTCACCGGCATGGTGAGCACGACCGTCATCGCGTCCGTCACGCCGATCGACGACGAATTCGTCGACGTCCGCTTCTCCTTCGCGGTGAAGACGGACAAGGGCGCGGACGTCGCGCGCGGCATCGGCAGGGCCTTCACGAGCGAGATCAAGCGTCAGCTCGAGGAGGACCGGCCGATCTGGGAGAACAAGGTCTTCCTCGAGCGTCCGATGCTCTGCGACGGCGACGGGCCCTTCGCCCTCTTCCGTCGGTGGTGCAATCAGTTCTACCCGCAGTGGTACATCGACAAGGCGCGCGAGGAATACGACGCCGCGCAGGCGGGCGAGGCTCTCGCGGCCGAGTGATCGCCCAGGGCTGAATCGCCCCCTCCGTGCTCGCCACGGATCGCGTGGGCCCGTTGCCGTTCCCCCGGCGCGGGCCCACGTTCCGTCCGTCATGATCGAAGCTGCCGTCGCCGGCGCAGCCGCCGGGCTCGCGAGCATCCCCCATTGCGCGGGGATGTGCGGCCCTCTCGCGTCGGCCGCCTGCGGCGGAGGCGTTCGCGCGGGCGCGGCCTACCAGCTCGGCCGGCTCGCGACCTATACCGCGCTCGGCTCCGCGCTCGGGGCCGCGGGAAGCACCGTGACCTCGCTCCTGCCGGGGAACACCGCCGGCCTCGTGCTCGGCCTGGGGATGGCGGCGAGCCTCCTCTGGGCGGCCCACCGCACGTGGCGCGGCGCCCCGTCCCCCCTCGTCCCCCTGCGCATTCGGCGCGCCGAAGGGGGGGTGGCCGCGCAAAATCTGCTCCTGCCCCTCGCCCTCGGCTTCGGGACCGGCCTCTTGCCCTGCGGCTCGCTCTACGCCGCCCTCCTCCTGGCCGCGAGCGCCGGAAAGGCCACGAGCGGCGCGATCGCGCTCGCTTCCTTCGCGATCACCAGCAGTACGGGCGTGATCGGCGCCCAGTCGCTCGCCGGATTCCTGCGCTCGCGCGGCGGAGACGAGGGGCGACGCATCGTCGCGACCGTCCTCGTGCTGGGAGCGGCCCTCGCTCTGCTCAGGCCGCTTTCCGCAATGATTTCAGGAAATCCGACCTGCCACGGCGGATAACGTTACGGTCATCGGCGAGTTCGGCACGACCTTTGCTCAATGCGGCGGCATGACCACCACCGCCGATGGCGCGGAGAGGCTCGCTTTGAGCCCTTCGACCAGCGCAGCCGTCGAGGCTTGCGCCCATTGCGGCCAGCCCATCCCCTCGGGACGGGAGGACGGCTACTGCTGCCGCGGCTGCAAGACGGTGCACTCCCTGCTCGAGACCTCGGGCCTCTCCCGCTACTACGACCTCCGGAGCGGCCCGGGCATTCCCGTCGCCGAGGCCGCCGTCGTCCAGCACGACCGCAAGTGGCTCGAGCCGATCCTCGCGGAGCAGGCGGCGTCCGAGGCCGGCTGCCGCGTCCGCCTCGACCTGCAGGGCGTGCACTGCGCGGCGTGCGTCTGGCTCGTCGAGACCGTCTTCGAGCGCGAGAAGAAGGGCGGCAGCATCGAGGTCAATCCGGCCCTCGGCCGCGCCGAGCTCGTCGTCACGAAGGACTTCCCGCTCACCGACTTCGTCGAGAAGGTCGAGCAGTTCGGCTACAGGGTCGGCCCCGCGGGCGCCGAGCAGCGTCCCGCGTCGGACGGCCTCCTCCTGCGTGCCGGCATCTGCCTCGCCCTCGCGGCCAACGCGATGATGCTCTCGGCCGCGATCCACCTCGGCCTGCGTGAAGGCCTCCTCTACCGCTGGGCCGCGGGCATCTCGTACGGCGCCGCGGTCCTCGCGATGGCGATCGGCGCGCCGATCTTCGTGCGCGGCGCGTGGCTCGGCCTCCGGCGCCGCATCCTCCACCTCGACCTCCCCATCGCGATCGGCATGGGCCTCGCGTTCGTCGGCTCGTCCTGGTCCTACTTCGTCGAGGCCGGCGCGAACTACGTCGACACCCTCACGATCTTCGTGGCCCTGATGCTCCTCGGCCGCTGGCTCCAGACGCGGGTGCTCGAGCGCAACCGGCGCGAGCTCCTCGCCGATCACGGCGCCGAGAGCCTCCTCACGCGGCGCGTGAGCCAGGGCAAGGTCGAGCTCATCCCCTGCACGCACATCGAGGCCGAGGACGTCCTGCTCGTCGCCCCCGGCGACCTCGTGCCCGTCGCAAGCAACCTCGAGGACGTCGAGGGGCTCTGCTCCTTCGACTGGATCGACGGCGAGAGCACGCCGCGGGCGCTCAAGCGGGGGGACGACGTTCCCTCGGGAGCGTTCAACACGGGCCGTTCCGCGATCCGGGTCCGCGCGAAGGAGACCTTCCAGGCGAGCGAGGTCTGGTCGCTCCTCCGCGGCACGGGCGAGGTCGAGTCGACGGACCGCACCATCGCCGGAGTGCCGAAGAACATCGGCGGCATCTACGTCGTCGGCGTCCTCGTCGCCTCCGCCCTCGCCTTCGTGTTCACGCTCCTGCGCGGCGGGAGCCCCTCGCTGGCGATGGAGATCACGACGGCGACGCTGGTCGTCACCTGCCCGTGCGCGTTCGGCATCGCGGTGCCGCTCGCCTACGAGGTGGTGCAGAGCGAGCTCCGCCGACGCGGGATCTTCGTGCGTCGCCCCTCCCTCTTCGAGCGTGCGCTCGGGATCCGCACCGTCGTCTTCGACAAGACCGGCACGCTGACCACGGGCCGCCTCCGCCTGGTCGACGCGAGCCCGATCGACGCGCTCTCCGCCGACGACCGGCGCCGCCTCTACGACCTCGCCGCGCGCAGCAACCATCCGAAGAGCCGCGCCATCCAGCTCGCGCTCGAGGACGCGGGTCGGGTGAGGCTCTCGGCCGACGCCGCCGTCGTCGAGATCGCCGGAAAGGGCCTCGAGCTGCGCGAGGGCGACTCGGTCTACCGCCTCGGCTCCCAGCGCTTCGCGGCGCCGGGGCGCGACGAGCTCGCGGCCTCGGACCTCGTCTTCTCGCGTGACGAGTCTCCCGTCGCGGTGCTCTCCACGGAGGAGGAATCGCGTCCGGAGGCGGCCGACGAGATCCGTCGCATCGCGCGCCACCACGACGTCTTCGTGCTGAGCGGCGACGAGCAGGGTCGCTGCGAGAAGCTCGCCGGCTCGCTCGCGCTCGACGCGCAGCGCGTCGTCGGCGGCCAGAGCCCGGACGACAAGGCCCGCTGGCTCGAGGAGCGCGACGCAGCCTCGATCCTCATGGTCGGCGACGGGCTGAACGACGCGAAGGCACTCTCGATCGCGGGAGCATCCGCGACGCCCTCGGTCGACCGTCCCTTCACCGCGGCGCGCTGCGACTTCTACTTCGTCACGCCGGGCCTCGAGCCCGTGAGCGAGGTGCTCGGAGCCTCGAAGCGCCTCGCGAGCGTGGTGCGCGACGACCTGGTGATCGCCGTCGTCTACAACCTCCTCGCCATCGTCCTCTGCTGGGCAGGGCTCATGCGCCCGTGGCTCGCAGCCCTCCTCATGCCGGCGAGCTCGCTCGCCACGATCGCCTTCACTTTGATCGCTCTGTCGAAACGGAGACGCCGATGGACGTTCTGATTCTTCTCATCTTCATCAGTCTCGTTCTCGTCGTCGGCGCCGTCGCCTCGTTCGCGAAGACGCTGAAAGACGGCTCGTTCGAGCACGCGGATCGACTCTCTCTCTTGCCTCTCCGCGACGATGACCCCCGACCTCGCGAGGAGAGCTCGCAGGGCCTCCAACAGGAGCAGTGACACCCATGGAAACCGTGCGCATCGAGTACAACGACCGAGTGGTGCGGCAATTCTTGCTCGCATCCGTGGTCTTCGGCTTGGTGGGCATGCTGGTAGGCATCATCATCGCCCTCCAGCTCGCCCTCCCCGCCGCGAACCTCCCGCCGCTGCTGACGTTCGGCCGGCTCCGCCCGTTGCACACGAACGCAGTCATCTTCGCGTTCGTCGGCAACATGCTCTTCGCCGGCGTGTACTACTCGACCCAGCGGCTCGTGAAGGCCCGCATGGCCTCCGATGCGCTCTCGCAGGTGCACTTCTGGGGCTGGCAGGTGATCATCCTGGCCGCCGCGATCACGCTCCCGCTCGGCATCACGACCAGCAAGGAGTACGCGGAGCTCGAGTGGCCGATCGACATCGCCATCGCCGGCATCTGGGTGGTCTTCGCCGTGAACTTCTTCTGGACGCTCGCGAAGCGAAGGGAGAAGCACCTCTACGTCGCGATCTGGTTCTACATCGCGACGATCATCACGGTCGCGGTGCTCCACATCGTGAACAGCCTGGCCATCCCGGTCTCGCTCACGCGTAGCTACTCGGTGTTCGCCGGCGTGCAGGACGCGCTCGTCCAGTGGTGGTACGGCCACAACGCCGTCGCCTTCTTCCTGACGACCCCGATCCTCGGCATCATGTACTACTTCGTGCCGAAGGCGGCCGAGCGTCCGGTCTTCTCGTACCGGCTCTCGATCATCCACTTCTGGTCGCTGGTCTTCCTCTACATCTGGGCCGGTCCGCACCACCTGCTCTACACCGCGCTCCCGGACTGGGCGCAGACGCTCGGCATGATCTTCAGCCTCATGCTCTGGGCGCCGAGCTGGGGCGGCATGCTCAACGGCCTGCTCACGCTCCGCGGCAAGTGGAACGAGCTCCGAGCCGACCCCGTCCTCAAGTTCTTCGCCGCCGGCGTGACCTTCTACGGCATGGCGACGTTCGAGGGACCCCTGCTCTCGATCAAGAGCGTCTCCGGCCTCGCCCACTACAGCGACTGGATCATCGGCCACGTCCACAGCGGTGCGATGGGCTGGAACGGCTTCATGGCCGCCGGCATGTTCTACTGGCTCGTGCCCAGGCTCTGGGGCACGAAGCTCCACTCGCAGCGCGCCGCGAACTTCCACTTCTGGATCGGCACGTTCGGCATCCTCCTCTACGTCATCGCGATGTGGACCTCGGGCATCAGCCAGGGCCTCATGTGGCGCGCGACGCAGGAGGGCGGCGGTCTCCTCTACGCGAACTTCCTCGAGACCCTCGAGGCGATCAAGCCGATGTACTGGATGCGCCTCGTCGGCGGCCTCCTCTACCTCACCGGCTTCATCATCATGATCTGGAACCTGACCAAGACCATCAAGTCGGGTAGCCCGGTCGTGGCGACCGCCGAGGTCACGGTCGAGGCCGACGAAGAGCCCGCCGTCTCCGCCGGCAAGCTCATCTTCTCGCCCCAGGTCCTCGTCTCGATCGCGGTGCTCGTCCTCGGATGCAGCGTCGCCTTCCTGAACGCCGTCGCCAGCACGCTCTTCATCGTGCTCGGCTTCGTCGTCGGCATCGGCGGCATCCTGGCCTTCTACCTCGCGAAGCAGGAGGGCAAGCCCACCTGGCACTCGCTCCTCGAAGGGCGTGCGCTCCCCTTCACCGTCCTCACCGTCCTGTCGGTCCTCGTCGGCGGCATCGCCGAGATCGTCCCGGCGGTCCTGATGGTCCCGGAGCAGCTCGCGACCACGCAGAACGTGCCGTACACGGCCCTCGAGCTCGAGGGACGCGACGTCTACATCCGCGAGGGTTGCTACACCTGCCACTCGCAGATGATCCGCCCGTTCACCTGGGAGACGGCGCGCTACGGCGCTCCCTCGACCCCGGACGAGTCGGTCTTCGACCATCCGTTCCAGTGGGGCTCGCGCCGCATCGGTCCGGACCTCGCGCGCGTCGGCGGCAAGTACAACGACGTCTGGCACTACCGCCACATGATGAATCCGAGCGACATCTCGCCCGGCACCGTCATGCCGCGCTATCCGCACCTCGCGACGTCCACGGTCGACTTCGGCATGACGTCGGCGAAGATGGGCGTCATGCAGACGCTCGGCGTTCCCTACACCGATCAGCAGGTGCAGGCCGGTGCCGAGAGCGCGCGTCGTGACGCCCACCGCATCGCGGCCGGGCTCGCGACGGACGCCAACGCGCGCCTCGCCGACGACTCGCAGCTCGTCGCCCTCATCGCCTACTTGCAGCGGCTCGGTCAGCCGAACCGCAACGCGCAGGGTGGCGGTGCGGCCCAGCATGCGAACGCCGCGACCCCGAGCGCGGGAGGTGCCCAGTGATGAGCCGCCTCGCGCACGACTTCTTCGCATCGAGCCCCGTGCTCGCACTTCCCGTCGTCGCCCTCGTGATCTTCACGACCGTGTTCGTCGGCATCAGCATCAAGGCATTCCGGATGAGCAAGCTCGAAGCGGACGCCCACGCGTCGCTGCCGCTGCAGGAGGATGGTCATGGCCAAGGGTAATCGCCGGGACGAGATCCAGGGCGAGATCGTCCACGTCTACGACGGCATCGAAGAGAGCGACAACGAGCTGCCTCGCTGGTGGCTGGCGACGCTCTACATCACCATCTTCTTCGGCGCCGGCTACTGGTTCTACTACCACGAGTACAACATCGGGAAGCTCCCTCCCGAGGCGTACGCCGAGGAGCTCGCCGCCCAGGCGGCGCGCGGTGGCAACGTGACCGACGAGCTCCTCCAGGGTCTCGCCGGTAGCGCCAGCGAGGTGTCCGCGGGCCAGGGCGTCTTCGCGCAGAACTGCGCGGTGTGTCACGGTCAGCGCGCCGAGGGCAACATCGGTCCGAACCTCACGGACAACGCCTGGATCCACGGTGGGTCGCCGCTGCAGATCCACGACACCATCAAGAACGGCGTCGGCTCGAAGGGCATGCCCGCTTGGGGCAACTCGCTCGGTCCCCAGTCCGTGCGACGCCTCACCGCGTACATCCTCTCGGTCCGCAACACCAACGTCGCGGGCAAGCCGGCGCAGGGCGATCCCTACAATCCCTGAAGCAGCAACAATCGCTGTGCCGCCGTTGGGGGCGGTGGCATAGTGAATGCAGGGCCGTGGGGGTGACTCCACGGCCCTGCGCACTAGAGAACGAGGAATTGCGATGAGTCAGAAGCATCTCCCCATCGTCGACCAGCCCGCGAGCTCGTTGCGATCGGACGGTAGTCGCAACTACGTGCATCCAGCCGACGTTTCAGGGCGTTTCACGACGCGCCGGAACATCGTCTTCGGCGTCCTCATCGCGATCTACCTCGCGCTCCCCTTCATCCGGATCAACGGGCACCCCGCCGTCTTCCTCGACGTCGCCCACCGGCGCTTCTACCTCTTCGGTGGAAGCTTCAACTCGCAGGACTTCTGGCTCGCCTTCTTCCTGCTCACGGGCGTCGGCTTCTCGCTGATCGTCATGACGTCTCTCTTCGGGCGGGTCTGGTGCGGCTACGCCTGTCCGCACTCGGTCTTCCTCGAGGGCGTCTTCCGGCGCATCGAGCGGATGATCGAGGGTCCGCGCAACGAGCGCCTGAAGCGCAACGCGGCCCCGATGTCGTTCGACAAGCTCTGGCGCAAGTCGCTGAAGCACGTGCTCTTCCTCGGCCTCGCCGCCGTGCTCGCACACGTCTTCCTGTCGTACTTCGTCTCGCTGCCGGGCATGCTCGACATGGTCCGTCACTCGCCGTCCCGACACATGGAGGCGTTCCTCTGGACCACCGGCGCCACGGTGGTGATGTACTTCAACTTCGCCTGGTTCCGCGAGCAGCTCTGCCTGATCATCTGCCCCTACGGCAGGCTCCAGTCGACGATGACGGACTCGCACACCCTCGTCATCGGCTACGACACGACGCGGGGCGAGCCCCGAGGAAAGGCGTCGGATCCCAACGCCGGCGCGTGCATCGACTGCAAGCGCTGCATCCAGGTCTGCCCGACGGGCATCGACATCCGGAACGGCCTGCAGCTCGAGTGCGTCGGCTGCGCCGCGTGCATCGACGCCTGCGACGAGGTCATGGATCGCCTGGACCGCCCGCGTGGCCTCGTGCGCTACGACTCGATGCGCGGATTCGAGGGCGTCCCGACCACGTTCTGGCGGCCCCGCGTCTTCATCTACGGAGCGCTCGGTCTGCTCGGCCTCACGGTCGCGACGATCTCGATGCGCAGCCGGACGAGCTTCGAAGCCCATCTCCTGCGTCAGGCCGGCGCGCCCTTCCAGCTCTCGGGCGAGGTCGTGACGAATCCCGTGAACCTCCACCTCGTGAACAAGGAGGCCGAGCCGGTTCACGTGTCGATCCGCTCGCGCTCCGACTCCGCGGTGACGATGGAGACGGCGATCACCGAATTCGATCTCGCGCCCCACGAGTCGCGCTACGTGCCGATCATGCTGCGCGTGCCTCGCCCGGCCCTGCGCGACGTCGTGAAGGGACGCATCGAGGTGGTCGACCGCGCTCAGCCCGACAAGCCGAAGCTGACCGAGATCTCGATCATCGGCCCCGCTTCGAACTGAGCGGACACGGCCCCCTGCACCGCGACGAAGACGGCCCGCGCCACGAGGCGACGGGCCGTCGCGCTTCCGTCCAGGACGAGCCGCGCACGCGCGCGTGGGGCAGCGACGCGCGCCTCGCACGTCCGAGGATCGGGAGCCCCGAGGGTGTTTTCGGGAGCGATGCAACGATCGCGCCGCTCGGGCGTCTACACCGAGACCCCCGGGGTTGACCGCTCCGAGAGCGTTCTTAGGTTCGCTCGGAATCGGTTCCCGACCCCCCGTCGGGCGAGGTGATCTCCATGTCTTTGCCTCCCTTCCTCTCCGAAGCACCGCTCCCGCTCCTCCCGCTGCGGCATGGCGTCGTCCTGCCCGGCGCGGTCACGAGCCTCCCCGTGGGACGCCCGAAGTCGCGCGCCCTCGCCGAGGCGATGAGCGCGGGAGACCACCTCGTCCTCTCGGTCCAGCGCGACCCGAATCTCATCGATCCGGAGCTCCGCGACATGCACGGCATCGGCGTGCTCGTGCGGGTGCGCCAGAAGCAGGATCGTGGCTCCCGCGGCCAGGTCCTCGTGGTCGAGGCGCTCGGCCGCGTGCTGCTCGACTCGATCGAGGCCCGCGAGCCCTACCTGCGCGTGATGGTCCGCGAGGCCCGCGATCTGCGCGGCGACGACGCCGAAGCGACGATCCTGTCCGACAGCCTCCGGACCTACGTGAAGGAGTCGACCTCGGGCGACGCGGCCGCCCTTCCCGTCCTCGAGGCCGCGCGCACTCCGTCGGCGCTCGCCGATGCCATCGCGACCTTCCTCGAGCCGGAGGATACCGGGAAGCTGCGCGTCCTCGGCGAGCTCGACGTGGTCGCACGTCTCCGC
This sequence comes from Polyangiales bacterium, assembly GCA_046351215.1. Lineage (GTDB taxonomy): Bacteria > Myxococcota_A > Polyangia > Polyangiales > Houyiibacteriaceae > JAXLYX01. Next base: position 237,265 of record JAXLYX010000005.1, read on the forward strand.
CTCGCCCGGGATCTCTTCGCGGAGGCGAAGGCCCGGGTCGAGCTCAAGTCACGCATCGAGGCCGAGGTCCGTCGCGACCTCGGCGAGCACCAGAAGCAGGCGATCCTGCGGCAGCAGCTCCGCGCGATCCAGAAGGAGCTCGGCGAGGGCGAGGACGACGATCCGGTCGAGGAGCTCCGGCGCAAGCTCGAGGACGCGGACCTCACGGAGGAGGCGCGGAAGGTCGCCGATCGGGAGCTTCGTCGCCTCGAGGCGATCGGTCCCCAGCAGGCGGAGGCGAACGTCATCCGCAACTACCTCGAGTGGATCGCGGACCTGCCCTGGAACACCCGGGCCGATGCGCACGACGACCTCGACGCGGTGTCGCGCGCGCTCGACGCCGATCACCACGGCCTCGCCGAGGTGAAGAAGCGCATCCTCGAGCACATGGCCGTGCTGCGCCTCTCGAAGAAGCCGCAGGCGACGATCCTCTGCCTCGCCGGCCCTCCGGGCGTCGGCAAGACCTCCCTCGCGCAGTCGGTGGCGGACGCGACCGGCCGGCCGCTCGTCCGGGTGTCGCTCGGCGGCGTGCGGGACGAGGCGGAGGTGCGTGGCCACCGCCGGACCTACGTCGGCTCGATCCCGGGCCGCATCCTGCACGGCCTGCGCAAGGCGAAGGTGAAGAATCCCGTCGTCGTCCTCGACGAGATCGACAAGATGGGGCGTGGCATCGCCGGCGATCCGGAGGCGGCGCTCCTCGAGGTCCTCGATCCGGCGCAGAACCAGTTCTTCGTCGATCACTACCTCGAGATCCCCTTCGATCTCTCGGAGGTCCTCTTCATCGCGACGGCGAACGACCTCGGGAACCTCTCGCTCCCGCTCCGGGATCGCCTCGAGATCCTCGAGCTCGCGGGCTATCCGGAGGAGGAGAAGGTGCAGATCGCGAGGAAGCACCTGCTCCCGCGCGTCGTCGAGGAGACGGGGCTGCCCGCGGGCTCCCTCGTCGTCGACGAGAAGACCCTCCACGCGATCGTGCGTGACTACACGCGCGAGGCCGGCGTGCGGAAGCTCCGTCAGCAGCTCCAGAAGATCGCGCGCGGCGTCGCGCTCGAGATCGCTCGGGCGAAGGACGACGCGTCCCGCCACGTGATCGTGACGGAGGCGGACCTGCCGACGCACCTCGGCAAGCGGAAGGTCCGTCACACCGGCAAGGAGACGCACGACGCCCCCGGCGTGGCCGCGGGCCTCGCGTGGACTCCGGTCGGAGGCGACGTGCTCTTCGTCGAGACCACCCGCATGCCGGGCAAGGGTCGCGTCGAGATCACGGGTCAGCTGGGCGACGTCATGAAGGAGTCGGCCCGCACGGCGCTCGCGTGGCTCCGCAGCCACGCCGCGGACGTCGGGCTCGATCCGGCCTTCCTCGAGACGAGCGACGTGCACGTGCACGTGCCGGCCGGCGCCGTTCCCAAGGACGGGCCGTCCGCGGGCGTGACGCTGCTCACGGCGTTCGCCTCGCTCTTCACGGGGCGCAAGGTGCGGAGCGACACGGCGATGACGGGCGAGGCGACGCTCCGTGGACGGGTGCTCCCCGTCGGCGGCATCGAATCGAAGGTCCTCGCGGCCGAGCGCGGCGGCTTCGCGCGGGTGATCCTGCCGGCCGAGAACGCGATCGACTACGAGGACGTCCCTGCGACGGTGCGCGAGCGCCTCGAGGTCCACTTCGTCGACGACATGCGCGAGGTGCTCGAGCTCGCGCTCGAGCCCGCCGCCGAGGTGCGGCCGTTGCCTTCCCAGGGGAACGACGGCACGAACACCGGAGACGGTCGGATCGCGGCCTAGCCGCCGAGGCCCTTCCGTCGATCGCCGATCACCCGAGCCGGCACACCCGCGACGATCGCCCATGCGGGCACGTCGCGGGTGACGACCGCGCCCATGCCGACGACGGCGTGATCGGCGATCGTGACCCCGTCCGTGATGCCGGCGTTCGCGCCGATCCACACGTCGTCCCCGAGGCGGATGCCCAGCGAACGCACGGGCTGGTCCATGACCGGGCGATCGGGTGCGATGCCGTGATCGAAGGCGTAGATCGCGACGCCGGAGGCGATGCGCGTCCGCGCGCCCACGACCACCCCGGCTCGCCCACCGTCGATCGTGACGCGCGGGTTGAGGCTCGCGCCGTCCCCGAGGACGACGGGCCCGTGCACGAAGCAATCCGCCGCGATGCTCGCGCCCCTGCCGATGCGGACGGCTCGATGCGGCTCCGCGAAGATGCGGGCCGAGGGCGCGACGAAGGCGCTCTCGTCGATGACGACGTTCTCGACCGCCACGAGGGCCGCATGCACCTCCCTCTGCCACTCCGCGGCCCACGCGCGAATCGACGGAGGCGCCCGGAAGTAGAGGTACGGCATGTGCTCCATGCGCTTCTGGTGCTGCGCACGGAGCCTCGCATCGCGGTCTTCGCCGACCGTCATCGCGCGGACGCCGGGGCCTCTCCGGGAGCGCGGACGACGTAGGCCATGACCCGCTGCCCGACCACGAGATCGCGCGGCTCGGAGAGCACGAGCACCACCTCGAGGATCTTCGTGTCGTTGCGCTCCGCCGGATCGTCGCTCCGGACGTTCTTCCGGCCCATGCGACGGCCGATCTCCACGACCCGCGCCGGGAAATCGCGCCCGGGGAAGGCGACGGCGCGGACGAGGGCGGTCGAGCCGACGCGGACCTTGCCGACGTCGCGCTCGTCGACGTCCATTCGGACGCGGAGCTCGCTCGTGTCTCCGAGGATCACGAGCGGATCACCGGCTCCAGGCTGCACGTACTCGCCGACCCGGTACTTCACCTGGAGCACCTCCCCCGCGAAGGGGGCGCGCACCGTGAGGCGCTCGAGCGCCGCCTGCGCCTGGTCGCGGCGGGCGACGGCGGCGAGGTAACGACCGCGCGCCGCGCTGCGCTCTTCGACTCGGGCTCCGGAGACCACGGCCCGGCGGCGCGCGTCGAGGCTCGCGGCCGAGGCGCGATCGGCCTCGGCCTGGCGCCTCAGACGATCGATCTCTTCCTGCGAGACGCCTCCCGATGCGGCGATCGCCTCCGTGCGACGGAGCTGGCTCTCGGCGAGATCGGCGCGGACGCGCGCCGCCTCGGCCTCGGCGTCGGCCGACTCGATGTCCTCGCGCCGGTTGCCCCGCGAGAGGCGCGAGAGCTCGGCGTCCGCCGCCATCACGTCCGCCTCGGCGGCCTCGAAGGCCGCCATCTCGACCTCGTGCTCGAGCTCGACGAGCACGTCGCCCGCCCCGACCCGCTGCCCCTCGACGACGGCGATCCGCGCGATGCGTCCCGGGACCGGGGCCGCGAGCTTCACCTCGCGATCCTTCGGCTCGACGATGCCGTTGCCGCCGACGAAGTCGCCCGGCGGCAGGGGATCGCGATCGTCGACGCCCGGCTCCACGCGCGCCGCCTGACGGACGTCCTGGGCGCGCACGCGATCCGGCGAGGGCGAGACGAGGTACTTCACGACCTTGCCGCCGAGACCGACGAGCAGGAGGACGAGGAGGAGGGATCCCCAATTCTTCTTCAGGTAGGTCATGCGTGGTTCCCCGGATCGGGCTGCATCAGGCCGTCCTCGATGTGGACGATGCGATCGGCGAGATGGAAGATCCGATTGTCGTGGGTGACGACGACGACGGTGCCGCCCCGCTCCTTGGCCACCTCGCGCAGGAGCTCGGTGACCACGCGTCCGCTCTCGGCGTCGAGGGCGGCTGTGGGCTCGTCGGCGAGGACGATCGGCGGGCTCCCCGCGAGCGCGCGGGCGACGGAGACCCGTTGCCGCTGGCCGCCGGAGAGATCGGACGGGATGCTGTGGAGCTTGTCGCCGAGGCCCACGCGGGCGAGCAGCGCGCTCGCCTCCGCGAGTGCTTTCGTACGTGGCATGCCCCGCATCTCGAGGACGAGGGCGACGTTCTCGCGCGCCGTCAGCGAGGCGATGAGGTTGTGGCCCTGGAAGATGAAGCCGATGCGGCCGAGCCGGATCGCCGGCATCTCCGCCTCGCGGCGGCCCGACACGCGCACTCCGTCGATCACGACGTCGCCCGACGTCGCCGAGAGGACGCAACCGAGGATCGAGAGGAGCGTCGTCTTCCCCGAGCCGGAGGGGCCGGCGAGCATGACGAACTCCCCGTGCTCGACGAGGAAGTCCACACCCTTGAGGGCCTGGAAGGCGAGCGCCCCCTCGCCGTAGACCTTCGTGACGCCGCGCGCTTCGATGGCGTACTCGTTGATCATCGGAACACCATCGCCGGCTCGAGCCGCCTTATGCGCAGGAGCGCGAGGACCGCCGCGAAGAGACAGAGCACGACCATCACGGCGGGCGCGAGGTAGATGACGAAGGGCGGGATGATCGGCACGAGCAAGGCCTGCCGGATGCCCTCGACCGCGAAGGTGACCATACCGAGGCCGAGCACCGAGCCGACGATCGCGTAGGTCGCCGATTGCACGAGCAGGAGGACCGTGAGGTCGAGGTTCGTGCAGCCGATCGCCTTGAGGGTCCCGAACTCCCTCAGGTTGTCGAGGACCGAGGAGAACATCGAGAGCGACACGATGACGAGGCCGATCATCAGGCCGAAGCTCGTCGAGATGCCGAACGACATGCCGAGCTGCTGCTTCAGCAGGTTCGTGACGATCGACGCATGGAATTGCTCGCGCGTGAGGATCATCGCCTCGGGGAGCCTGTGCTCGAGCGCGCGACGGACGTCCTCGACGGGCGTGCCGGGAGCGACGTCGACGAGGACGAAGCTCACTCGGTCGCTCGCGATGCCGGTGAGGGTCCGGGCGAGATCGGCGTCGGCGAAGGCGTAGGCGGGCCCGAACGGGACGAGCCCCCACGTGAAGCCGCCGACGCGGACCCGATGGCCGTTCACCTCGCGGATGCTCCCGAGGTTCATCGCCCCGTACTTCTCGCGCTGCGAGTCCTCGAAGAACATCGTGTCCGGCATCGTCAGCGTCCGCGGATCGCCGGCGACGACGTTCCAGGGTCGACCGAGGCGGGACGTGACCTCGACGCCGACCACGCTGATCGACTCGGAGCCGCCCGTGGGCTTCCGGAGCGTCGCGGCCGTGAGGAGGAGCGGCTGTGCCTCGAGGACGCCGGGCGTGGTCCGGGCCTGCGTGAGGACCGCGATGTGCAGCCTCTCCCCGGGCTGCAGGAGCTGAGTGTTCGGCGGCACGACCCAGATGTCGGCCCCGCAGTTGTCGACGAATTGGGTGTTCTTGTGGAGCAGCGCGAAGAGGATGCTGAGCTGCTGCACCGAGAGCAGGACGGCGAAGACGACGCCGGAGACCGTGCCGGCGAACTTCAGCTTGTCGTGGAACATCATCCGCACGCCGACCGTCGCCATCGCGCGGAGGCGGATCGGGAGCCGGGCCGTGCCGTGCGCGTAGAGCTTGCCGCTCATTCGTCCATCCCGAAGCCGGCCACGATTCGCAGGAGGGCGCGGGCGAACTCGAGCTCCGCCTCGGCCTGCACGCGCTGGACCTCCGCGGCGAACTTGTCGCGGTTCGCCTGCACCACCTCGAGCTGGCTCGCGCTCCCCACGCCGTAGCGCTGGTTGGCGACGTCGGCGGCCTGGGTGGCGGCGACGACCTGCGCCCGAGCGGCCTGCGTGCGCGCCAGGTTCGCGACGACCTGGTCGTAGGCGTTCTCGATCCCGTCGCGCGCGTTGATCCGGGCGCGCTCCTCCTCGAGCGAGGCGAGCGCGGCGTTCGCGTCGGCGATGTCGATCTGCGCCGACTTCGAGAAGTCGAGCCGGACGCGCGCCACGACCTGCACGAGCCACTGCCGCGGATACGAGAAGCCGTAGACGTTCGTGATGCGCTCCTGCGCGAGGCCCGAGATCGTCGGCACGAAGGCCGAGCGGGCGGCACGCTGCTGGGCGCGGGCGAGCTCGATCCGGGTCTCCGAGGCCCTCACGGTCGGCAGCCGATCGATGGCCGACACGAAGTGGTCGAGGGGGGGATCGCCCTCGAGCGCCACGTCGAAGGTCGTCGTGTCGTCCTCGGCGACCGTGAGGTTCGTGAGGGCACGGATCTGTCGACGCGCCTGCCGGCGGAGGAGATCGGACTCGGCGACCGTCTGGACGCGCGCCTCGACCTCGGCCGCCGCGCGCTCGCGGTCGAGCGAGGAGGCGAGCCCCGCCGTCACGCGGGACTCGACGACGCGGAGGTTCTCGCGCGCGACCCGCTCGGCCTCGCGCGCCGAAGCGGCCACGGCGTCCGCGCCGACCATCTGGTAATAGGCCCGCACCACCTGCCGATCCACGTCGAGCCCGACCACCTCGGTGTCCAGGCGCGCGGCGTCGACGCCGAGGCGAGCCGCCTCGATCCGACGGAGCTGGGCGAGGTCGAGCATGGGGACCTCGAGCTGGAAGAGCGCATCGAGCTGGTTGTACGCGGAGATGACGATGCCCCGCGTACCGCCCGACGACGTCGGGATCTGGGTCTCGATGTTGTACTGGTTCCGGGTATACCCGCCCTGGATGTTGATCGCGGGCAGGAGGCGTCCGCTCGCCTCGGCGCGCTCGGCCTGCCGCACCTCGACCCGCTGGTTCGCGACCCGCTGATCGACGGCGTACTCGCGGCCGGCCGCGAGGAAGGTCTCGATGGGGGGCATGGCGTTGGCGGGAGCGGTCCGGAATCCACCGAGCAGGAGGATCAGGGAGACCAGGATGGACTTGCGCAGGGAGGGCGCCATCGGCGGGTCCTTTCTCGACGGGGTTCAGGGCCGCGGGGCGAGCCCGGGCCAGAGCAGCTCGACCAGGCCGCGGACGAAGCTCTCCTCGGGGACCGGGAGGAGCTGCTGCGCGCGGAAGATCGACTCGAAGTAGACGTAGTGGAAGACGGCCCCGGCGAGCGTCCGGGCCACGATGTCGGCGTCCTGGGGACGGATGCGGCCGATGGCCATCTCGGCCTCGAGGTAGGCCGTGAGCTGGCCCAGGGCGCGGAGGGGGGGCGGGTTCGGCTCCGTGAAGATCTCGGGGAGCCCGGAGGGCCCGGGATTCGACCAGGCCATCATCGTGAGCGGGAGGATCACCCGGAGGAACCGGATCGCCTCGAGAGCGGCCACGGCGAGCTCGTCCCTCACGTCGCCCTGCCCCACGCGCTCCGTCAGCGCCCGTTGCCACGGGGACGCCTCGAAGCCGGCCTCGAGCGCACGCCGGAAGAGGTTCGCCTTCGTCCGGAACCGCTTGAAGACCAGGGCCTCGGAGACGCCCGCGTCCGCCGCGACCTCGGCCGTCGTGGCGAGGATGCCCCGCGCCAGGAAGACCCTCCGGGCGGCGGCGAGGATGTCCTCGTCTCGTATCGATGCGACGCGGGCCATGGCGTGAGTCCAGACTCACCGTGAGTCCAGGCTCACTTATTGGGCCAAAGAAAAGGGTCGTCAAGCGACGACCCCACCCCTCCACGCAATTCCTGCGTCCGGCCTACGACCTACGCACGAACTGCGCTGCGGCAAGTGTCGATCCACGAAAAACGCGCGGGAATCGCGTTGGCACGAAAAGCGCAATGAGCTTCGTCAGCCATGCACGAGACGCAAAGCCGGAACCACCACGACATCCCGCTCCTCATGCGCCGCGCCCAGAAGGCGCCCCTGCTCGACAGCGAGACAGAGCGGAAGCTCATCGCCGAGGCCCAGGAAGGCAGCAAGCGAGCCGTCGAAAAGCTCGTGCTCTCGCACCTGCGCATCGTCTTCTCGGTCGCGCGCCACTACCGGCGCGTGGGCATCCCGATGGACGACCTGGTGAGCGAGGGGACGCTCGGCCTGATGGAGGCGATCCGTCGCTTCGACCTCGGCCGCGACAACCGCTTCGGCACCTACGCCGCGTGGTGGGTGCAGGCGAGGCTTCGTCGGTACGCCGCGGCGACGCGGCACCTCGTGGCTCCGCCGTCGACGCGCAACGCGCGCAAGATCCTCCGCAGCTTCGAGCGGACGTCGCGTGCCATCTCGCAGCGGCTCGGTCGTCCGGCGCTGCGTCACGAGATCGCCGAGGCGCTCGACGTCACGGTCGAGGACGTCGCGATGGTCGAGCCGGTGCTCCGCGCCACCGACGCGCGCCTCGGACCCACGGACGAGGGAGTGGCCATGGACCTCCCGGGCTTCGAGCCCTCGCCCGAGCAGGAGGTCGAGGCCCGCGAGCTCGCGACGCGCCGCAAGGCCTGCATCGAGCGTGCGTTCCGCGACCTGACGCCGCGCGAGCGGATCATCGTCGAGCGCCGTCTCCTGGACGAGGACGGCGACAGCCTCTCGACGCTCGGCGAAGAGTTCGGCGTCTCGCGCGAGCGCGTGCGCCAGGTTCAGCACCAGGTCCAGAACAAGCTCCGGGCCCGCCTCGGGGAAGCGGCGGCCTGGTACTGAGCTCGGGGGGGACGTGACGCGATCTGCGGGTGAGGAGGGGGACGAGACCCCGACGGAGGTTGCGTCGGACGGCGGCTGGCACGACAATCCCGCCCCCATGGCGGAAGTTCGTGGTCGGATCCTGGTCGTCGACGACGAGGCCAATGCGCGTGAGGCCCTCGCGGAGCTGCTCTCGGACGAGGGCTACGAGACCGCGATGGCCTCCGACGGCCTGAAGGCGCTCGCCGCGCTGCAATCCTTCGATCCGGACGTCGTGCTGACGGACCTGAAGATGCCGGGACTCGACGGCATCGGGCTGCTCGAGCGCGGACGCCCCGTCGCTCCGCACACGAGCTTCATCGTGATGACGGCGTTCGGGAGCATCGAGACGGCGGTCGAGGCGATCAAGCGAGGCGCCGAGACCTACCTGACGAAGCCGCTCGACATGGACGCGGTCTCCGCGCTCGTGACACGCGCGCTCGAGAAGTCGTGCCTCTCGCGCGAAGCGGCCCAGCTCCGCGAGCAGGTCGAGCAGCGTCTGGCCTTCAGCCGCATCCTCGGGGACCACCCGTCGATGCAGCGCCTGCTCAAGACGGTGGCGCAGGTCGCGAAGAGCCGCGCGACCTGCCTCATCCACGGCGAGAGCGGCACCGGCAAGGAGCTGATCGCGGCCGCGATCCACCACAATTCCCCGCGCAAGCCCAAGCCCTTCATCCGGCTCAACTGCGCCGCGCTCGCAGAGTCGCTGCTCGAGTCCGAGCTCTTCGGTCACGAGAAGGGCTCCTTCACGGGCGCCGCCGGCCGCCGCGAGGGCCGCTTCAAGCAGGCCGACGGCGGCACGCTCTTCCTCGACGAGATCAGCGAGGTTCCGCTCGCGGTCCAGGTGAAGCTCCTGCGCTTCCTGCAGGAGCGTCAGTTCGAGCGCGTCGGCGGCAACGAGACGCTCACCGTCGACGTGCGCATCGTGGCCGCGACGAACCGCGACCTGAAGCAATGCGTCGCGGCCGGCACGTTCCGCGAGGACCTCTACTACCGCCTCAACGTCGTGACGCTCGAGGTGCCACCGCTCCGGGCGCGCAAGAGCGACATCCCCGTCCTCGCCCACCACTTCCTGCGCAAGTACGCCGAGGAGAACGGAGTCGAGGTCGAGGGCTTCACCGACGGGGCCCTCCGCTCGCTGCTCGCCTACCCCTGGCCCGGCAACGTGCGCGAGCTCGAGAACGCCATCGAGCGCGCCGTCGTCCTCACGGAGGGGAAGCTGATCCAGGAAGAGCACCTGCCGACGACGTCCGGTCAGAAGGTCCAGTCGGACCTCGGTCTCCTGATCCCCGGGATCACGATGGCGGAGCTCGAGCGCATGGCGATCGAGCAGACGCTCGCCGCGGTCGCGGGATCCACCGCGAAGGCCGCCGAGATCCTCGGCATCAGCCGTCGCACGATCCAGTACCGCCTCAAGGAATGGGCCCTCGAGTCCGGCATGGCGGGACCGAACGACGACTACCCGGGAGCCGAGGAAGAGGAAGACTGAGGCTTCCCCGCGGCCGTGGGGGGCTCAGCCCGCCTGCAGCGTGAAGACCGCCGCAGCGCCGCCCTCGGGCCGCGATTCGAGGTGCACGGTGCCACCGTGGAGGAGCACGATCTTCTTCACGATCGCGAGCCCGAGCCCGGTACCCGCCTCCTTCGTCGTGACGAAGGGCTGGAAGAGATCGTGCTCGGACTTCTCGCCGAAGCCCGGACCGTCGTCGAGGACCGAGACCTCGACGAAGCCCGGCCCCTTCGTCCGGGTCCTCACGGTGATGGTGCCGCGCCCACGCTCGCGCAGCGCCTCGAGCGCGTTCGCGAGGAGGTTCAGGAGCACCTGCTTCACCTTCGGGACGTCGCCCTTGGCGGTCCGTGCCTCCGGGCCGAGCTCGGTCGTGACCGTGACGCCCTGCTCCTCCGCGAGCGGTCGCTTGAGCTCGACGACCTCGTCGACGAGCGCCCCGAGATCGAAGGCCTTGGCCTGGATTCCGTGCGGACGCGCGAGGCTGAGGAAGTCGTTGAGCATGGAGGAGAGACGTCCGAGCTCGGCACGGACGATGCCGACGCGCGTCTCGATGCGCTCCTTCAGCTCGACGTCCCCGATCCGTCGAGCGCCCCGCACGAGCGCCTCGAGCTGGAGGCTCGCGGCGTTGAGGGGATTGCGGATCTCGTGCGCGAGACCGGTCGTGAGGGCGCCGACCGCCGCGAGCGCCTGGCTCTCGGCGCTCCTGCGCTCGAGCACGAGGCGCTCGGTCACGTCGACGCCGGCGGCGAGCACGGCGCTCTCGCCGGGGCGCGTGGTGAGCGACTTGAACGTCCAACGCACGGTGCGGAGCTCGCCCGTCGGACGGTTCATCAGGCCGAGCTCGACGCCACGGATGGTCGAGCCGTAGAGCACCGAGCGGAGCTGCACGGCGAGCTTCTCCCGCAGGGTGTCGTCCACGAAGGTCTCGAGGAAGGGCTTGCCCTGGACCTCGCTCGCCTCGAAGCCGGCGGTCACGCACGCCGTGCGGTTGCAGAAGACGACCCGCAGCGACGCGTCCAGCGTCACGATGAGCGCGTCGACGGTCTCCACGACGTTGCGGTAGAGCTCCTCGGAGAGCGCGAGCTCCTCGGCCAGGGCCTCCTTCTCGCGTCGCAGCCTGACCTGCGCGAGCGCTCGATCCGCGATGGCGATGAAATCCCTGGAATCGAAGGGCTTCTGGACGTACGCGAAGGCGCCGTGCCGCACGGCCGCGACCGCCGAGTCGACGGTGGCGTTGCCCGTGACGAGGATGATCTCGGAGTTCGGGGAATGGGCGCGGAGCAGCGGGAGCAGGTCGACGCCCGAGCGCCCCCCGGGGAGCCGCACGTCGACGATCGCGAGGTCGAACTCCGTCCTCTTCGCGTTCTCGACCGCCTTCTCGCCGTCGGACGCGATGACGACGTCCAGATCGAGGGTCTCGAGGAGCTCGGCGACGTTGGTCGCCAGATCCGCGTTGTCCTCGACGACGAGCGCGCGCGTCATCGAGGCGTGCCGAGCGAGTGGATCGCGGAGAAGAGGCGGTCGGGCGTGAACGGCTTCGGCAGGAAGACGACGCGCTCGTAGTGCGCGGCGCGGAGGCGCGCCTCGATGGCTCCGAGCTCGAAGCCGGAGATCACGACGACGGGGAGCGCGTGCCCGAGGACGAGCTCCGTCGCGAGCGCGACTCCGTCCCCGTCGGGCAGTTTCACGTCGAGCACGACCGCGTCGTGCTCCCCGAGCAGGAGCCGGGCACGCGCATCGCGCGCCGTCCCGACCCACTCCGGGTGGTAGCCGTGCGCTGCGAGCGTCTCGACCAGGTAGGTGCCGAGCTCGATGTCGTCGTCGACGACGAGGAGCCGCTCGATGCCCTCGTGTCCCTGGCCGAGCGCATCGAGGAGCCGATGGATCGGGATCGGCTTCGGGAGGATGTCCCGGACGCCCGCGCGACGGGCCGCCTCGAGACGATCGTCGGTCGTGTAGGCGGTCATGAGGACGAAGACCGCGTTCGGCATCCGCTGCGAGAGGAGGCCGTGCAGCGTGACGCCGTCCATCCCGGGCAGGCGGACGTCGAGCAGGACGTAGTCGAACGTCCGCCGCTCGGCCATCTTCAGCGCCTCCTCCGGCGTGTGCACCGTCGTGACGTCGTAGCCCTCTTCGGTGAGGATCTCCTCGAGGTTCGCCGCCAGCGCGACGTTGTCGTCGGTGACGAGGACGGTCGGCATCACTCCATCTCCTTCACGGCCCCGGGGAGCCGGGCCTCGAAGACCGCCCCTCCCGTGGGGCGGTTCCCGGCCCGGATGGTGCCCCCGTGCTTCTCGCACACTCGGCGGCACAAGGACAACCCGAGCCCCACGCCGCGCGTGCGGGTCGTGAAGAGCGGCTCGAAGAGGCGGGGCATGACCTCGGGGGCGATGCCCGCACCGTCGTCCAGGACACGGAGGACGAGGTCGCGGCCACGCGCGACGAGCTCCACCGTCACCCCGCGGGGGCCGGTACGGGCCGCCTGGATCGCGTTCGTGACGAGATTGAGGATGAGCTGGCGAATCTGGCTGGCGTCGACGAGGACCGTCGTCGATCCCTCGAGATCGAAGATCACGCGGACGTCCCGGGAGCCCTCGAGGTCGGCGATCGCGTAGTCGACGAGGGAGGCGATGTCGACGGGTCGCCGCTCCGCCGGCCGGTCGCGGGCCATCTCGAGGAGGTCCTGGATGATCGAGCTGCAGAGGGTGACCTGCTGCCCGAGCCTCTCGATGTGTCGCCTCGCCTTCGGGTCCTGGGCGACCCGGGTGCCGAGGAGGTGGAGCGAGGTCTCCATCACGGCCAGGGGATTGCGGAGCTCGTGGCCGATGGTCGCGGCGAGCTGACCGAGCGTCGCGAGCTTCTCGGCGTTGCGGAGCCTGTAGTCGTAGTCCTCGCGATACGTCTCGAGCATGATGGCGAGCTCGAGGTCGCAGATCTTGTCGAGGGCGCGATGGACGCGGAAGACCTTCTCCGCGGGGTATCCCTGGCCCGGCAGGAGCTCGTCCGCGGCCTCGTGCAGCCCCTGACGCACCACGTTCATGCCGGAGATCATGTAGCGCTGATCGAGCTGGATCCGGACGTGGGCCCGCCCGATCCGGGCACGGAGCTCGTAGTACTCCCGGTCGTAGACGCCCGAGAAGATCCCGACCATCCAATGGCGCAGGAACCCCTGCTGCCGTGCGATCTGCTCGTCGTCCGCGAAGACGGAGCGCGCCGCCGGATTCGCGAGGATCGCGTCGTAGAAACATCGGACGATCTCGCCGAAGCGCGGCTCGAGGACGGGCCCGACCTCGGCGAGGAGCGCGTGGTCGTCGGGCCCGAAGCCGGTGTAACGGGAGAGCTCGGGTACGATCTCGTAGTCGGCCACGCGGGAAGAGATCCTCCCGGCCCGGGTCAAGTCAAGCGGGGTCGCGAAACGAGCGGCCCACCGAGGGATGGAAGGCACGATCCGCCGATCCTCCCTTTCGTGTTGGCCAGGACCTTGCTCAATTGCATTGTCGGGGGCAGATGTCTGTCTTGGCCCCACCGGCCGAGGAGAACCGATGACCGAGATCCGATCCATCGTCTGCCCCGTGGACTTCTCCCCGGGCTCGTCTCACGCGACCGAATACGCGGCGGGCCTGGCGAAGACGCTGAATGCGAAGCTTCTCCTCCTCCACGTCTACCCGCTCACGACCTACGTCGGCCCCGACGGCGGGATGATCATCACGCCGGACGTCGCGGCCCAGCTCTCGGACCAGAGCCAGAAGGCCCTGAACCGCGTCTGCGACCACCTCAAGGAGCGGGGCATCCAGGTGGAGCCGCACGTCCGCGACGGCTCCCCGCTCGACGAGATCACGGAATTCGCCCTGCAGAACAAGGCGGATCTCATCGTGATGGGCACCCACGGCCGCGGCGGCCTCTCGCGCCTCCTGCTCGGCAGCGTCACGGAGCGCGTCGTGCGCACCTCGAAGGTCCCGGTCCTCACGGTCCGCATCCCGGAGAAGGAGGCCAAGTGATCCGCCGCGTCGTCGTCGCCTTCGACTTCAGCGATCCCTCCCGGAGGGCCCTCGCCTACGTCCTCGACATGGGCCTCTCCGCGGACGCGACCGTCGATGTCGTGACCGTGGTGCCCGACAAGGACGCGGACGCCGCCATCGGCAGCCTGCCCATCGGCGAGGTCCCCGGCGAGCGGGACCTGCACCTCCGGTCCTTGCACGACCAACTGGAGCACGAGCTGCTCGAGCGCCGGAAGGAAGCCGGGCCGCGTCTCATGGCCCACGCCCTCCGCGGCACGCCGGAGAAGGCCCTGCTCGCCCTGGCCAAGCACGTCTCGGCCGACATGGTCGTGGTCGGCATGTCCGAGAAGACCCTGTTCGAGAAGCTCTTCGCCGGCAGCGTCTCCCGCGAGCTCCTGACCCAGCACCGCTTCCCCATCCTCCTCGTTCCCTGAGGACCGCTCCCGAGCGGGTGTCCCGTCGCGCGCTCCGGGCGGCCACGTCGGCCGACCGGAGACCCGTTGACACCCTCGGAACGGTTCTTAGCTTCGGTGCACGACGACGCCGACGCGGGACGGGCCCATGCCCGTGGGGATCCCGCGCCGGCCAGGGAACGCCGCCCTGCGCGCGGCAAGGGAGACATCCGTCATGTTGACCCGTTGGGATCCGTTCGCCGAGATGAACCGCCTCCAGGAGCAGATCTGGGGCCGTCGGGCCCCCGCCGAGCTCGCCAACTTCCGACCCGCCGTCGACATCCGCGAGGAAGCGGACGCCTACCTCGTCCACTGCGAGATGCCGGGCCTCAAGTCCGAAGAGGTCGACGTCGAGGTCGAGAACGGCATGCTCACCATCCGCGGCGAGCGGAAGTTCACGAAGGACGAGAACGAGAAGAAGACGTTCCGCCGCATCGAGCGGTACTACGGCTCGTTCGAGCGTTCCTTCTCGCTGCCCGACAACGCCGACGGCGGCGCCGTCAGCGCCGAGCTGAAGAACGGGGTGCTGGACGTCCGCATCCCGAAGAAGGCGGCGCCCCAGCCGACCAAGGTCACGGTCAAGACCACCTGATCGCCTTCACAGGCTCTCGGCCTCGGAAGCGTGCGCATCGCGCTTCCTCCGGGCCGCGAGCCACGGATAGAGGGACGGCAGGATCAGGAGGGTGAGGATCGTCGAGGTGAAGAGCCCCCCGACCACGACGGTGGCGAGGGGGCGCTGCACCTCGGCGCCGATGCCCGTCGCGAGCATCATCGGCACGAAGCCGAGCGCAGCGACGCTGGCCGTCATCAGCACGGGGCGCATCCGCTCCTTGGCCGCGGTCTCGGCGGACTCGCGTGGGCTCCGTCCCTCGGCCTCGAGGGCGAGGACCCGGTTCATCAGCACGACGCCGTTCAGGACGGCGATGCCCGAGAGCGCGATGAAGCCGACCGCCGACGAGACCGAGACCGCCATGCCGCGCGACGCGAGCGCGATCATGCCGCCGACGGCCGCGAAGGGGACGTTGAGGAAGATCACGAGAGCCGCGCGGAGGCTCTGGAACATGAAGAAGAGCAGGCCGACGATCGAGAGCAGCACGATCGGTACGACGATCTTCAGGCGTCGGTAGGCGTCCTGCATGTTCTCGTACTGGCCGCCGTACTCGAGCCGGTAGCCCTGCGGGAGCCGGACCTCCCGCGCGACGCGGCTCCGGAGGTCCTTCACGACCGTGCCGAGATCGCGTCCGCGCACGTTGAAACCCACCGTGATGCGGCGCTGGCCCATCGTGTGATCGATCGCGCCCGGGGATTCGACGTGGGTCACCTCGGCGACGCGCGAGAGCGCGACGAGCCGTCCCTCGTTGGCGGGGATCGCGATCTGCTCGAGATCGTACGCCGTGTGGTCCTGGCCGAGCAGGAGCCGGATCGGGATGCGCACGGGACCCTCGTAGGTCTCGCCGACCGGGATGCCGTTGCGGATGCCCTCGACGACGCGTAGGACGTCGGCGGGCGACATGCCGACGTGCGAGGCGTGGAGCACGGTCGGTCGCACTTCGACGAGGTCGACGAACGGAGGCGCCGAGATGCGCGTGTCGTGTGCGCCCGGGACACGGTCGATCACGTGCCGGATCTCCACCGCCAGCGCGCGGAGACGCCGGAGATCGTCGCCGAAGACGGTCACGCTCACGTCGCTCACGGAGCCGCCGAGCAGCTCGTTGAAGCGCATCTGGATCGGCTGCGTGAAGTCGGGATCGCCGCCGGGCGCGTGCTGCTCGAGCACCTCCGTCATCTCCTCGATGAGCCGCTCCTTGGTGAGCCCGGGTCTCCACTCGTTGCGCGGCCTCAGACCGACGAAGACGTCGCCCTGCTCGAGGCCCATGATGTCGAGCGCGACCTCGGGGCTGCCGATGCGGGAGACCACGTGCGTGACCTCCGGCACGTGCTCGACGAGCGCGCGCTCCATGATGCCGGCCTTGCCGACGGCGCTCTCGATCCGGATGTCCGGCGAGCGCGTCGTCTGCACGACCATGTCGCCCTCGTCGAGCTGCGGCACGAACTCCATGCCGGAGCGGGAGACCAGCACTCCCCCGACGACGAGGAGGGCGAGCGAGGCGCCGAGCACGAGCCCCGGCCGGGCCATCGCCCAGGCGAGCGCCGGACGGTGCAAGCGCGCGGCCCACGTCACGACGCGCGGCTCCTTCGTCGGCACCGAGCCGCGGCGGAGCACGAGGCTCGAAGCGGCCGGCACGAACGCCAGCGAGAGCACGAGCGAGGTGAGCAGCGCGAAGACGACCGTCAGCGCCATCGGTCGGAACATCTTCCCGTCCACGCCCGTGAGCGTGATGATCGGGACGTACACGAGCGCGATCATCAGGACCGAGAAGAAGACGGGTCGGGCCATCGCCCGCGCGGTGTCGCGGATCGTTGCTCGGACGTCCTCCTCGCCCTCGACGGCGAGCTCGTGGAAGAAGCTCTCGACCATCACGACGCCACCGTCGACGAGCAGACCGAAGTCGATCGCGCCGAGGCTCATCAGGTTGCCGGGGATGCCGAAGAAGACCATCCCGACCGCGGCGCCGATCATGGAGAGCGGGATCGTGAGCGCGACCAGGAGCCCCGCGCGCGCGCTGCCGAGCAGGATGAAGAGCACGGCGACGACGAGGAGGCCTCCCTCGAGCAGGTTCTTGAAGACCGTGTGGAGCGTGGCCTCGACGAGGACGGCGCGATCGTAGACGACCTCGATCCGCACGTCGTCCGGGAGCGCCGCTTCGACCTCCGGCATCCGGTTCCGGATCGCGTGGACGACCTCGCGCGCGTTCTCCTCGCGCGCCATCAGGACCATGACGTAGACGACCTCGCCGCCTCCGTTGCCGGTCGCCGCTCCGAGGCGCGGGGCCGTCCCGGGCCGGATCTGCGCGACGTCGGCCACGCGGATCGCCCGCCCCGTCTGCGAGTCGTGCTCGCTGCGGACGATGGCCGCGCCGAGATCCCCGGGGCCGCGCGGGAAGGCGACGCCGCGGAGGAGGGTCTGGCCGGAGCCCGAGGGCACGCTCGCGCCCGGGACGCTCCCGGACGCCGCCTCGACGGCCCGGATGAGCTCCGACAGGCTGACCCCGAGCGTCGACATGTGCGAAGCGTCCGCGACGACGTCGAGCGTGCGTTGCGCGCCGCCCCAGGAGTTCACCTCGACGACGCCGGGCACGGAACGGAGGCGGGGCGCGATGACGAGGTTCACGAGCGTGAGCAGCTCGGCCGGGGTGCGCCGATCGGAGCTCAACGTGAAGTGGTAGATCTCGCCGAGACCGCCCGAATACGGGCCGATCTCGGGCGTCTCGACGCCCGCCGGGAGCATCCCCTGCACGGTGGCGACGCGCTCGCCGACCATCTGCCGCGCGCGGAAGGGCTCGACGTCGTCGCCGAAGACCGCGGTGACGGAGGAGATGCCGTAGCGCGAGATGCTGCGCTGCATCGTCAGCCCCGGGATGCCGCCGAGGGCCGTCTCCACGCGCCGCGTGACGCGGGTCTCGACCTCCTCGGGCGTGAAGCCGGGGGCCTTCGTGAGCACGACGACCTGGTTGTTCGTCACGTCCGGCAGCGCGTCGAGCTTGAGGCCCGTCGCGACGACGCCACCCGCGAGAGCGAAGAGGAGCGTGATGCCGATCACCCATCCACGGTGGGCCTCGGCGAACGAGACGAAGCGCTCGATCACCCGCCACCTCCCGGGGCGGGGCGGGCCGCGAGCGCCTGCGTTCCGTCGCTCGCGACCTGATCGCCCGCGGCGAGCTCGCCCTCGACGAGCGCGTTGGTCCCCGAGGCGCTGACGACGCGCACCTCGACCGCCTCTTCGCGCCCCTGTCGACGACGCAGCACGCGAGCCCGATCGGCACCCTCCGAGGCGCGCACGAGGGCTTCGACGGGGATCTCGAGGAAGCGGGCATCCGTCGGATGGGCCCGCACGTGACCCGGCGCGCCGGGCGGGAGCGTCACGCCCTCGGGGAGGTCGAACCACACGCGGATCCCGCCTTCCTCGCCGGCGTCGAGGACGCGCGTCGGACGGTCGCCGAGGGACACGTGCCTGCCCTGGAGGTCCTCGAACTCGTAGGCGAAGCCGTCCGGGAGCAGGGAGACGAAGCGGGCCTCGACCCTCGGGCTCGAGCCTCCGACGATGGTCGCGAACGTGCCGCCCTGCGGGAAGACCTGCCCCGGGATCACCGAGAGGTCCCGGACGATGCCCGCGGTGGACGTCCGGAGCGTGATCCCGCCGCGCTGGAGGACGGCCGCCGCCTGCTGCGCCGAGACGTCGGCCGAACGGAGCGTCGCGAGCGCCGCGCGCTGTTGCTCGCGCAGCGCGAGGCGCTTGGCCTCGACCTCGAAGACCCGGTCGATCGCGACGACGCGCTCCTCGCGGAGGTGGCGCAGGGTCTCGAGCCGTTCGTCGTGCGCGGCGAGCGACTCGGTCGAGCTCACGTAGTCGGCCGCCGCGCGGAGGACCTCCTGGCTCGTCACGTCGACGATGGCGTCGCCCGCTCGCACCTCGTCGCCCGCCTGGACGTGCACCCGCGTGACGCGGAGGGGGAAGCCGGCCGAGATCGCCTCCACCGAGGAGGTGCCCGCGAGGGCTCGGCCCGGAGCCTCGAGGAGGGAGAGATCCTCGGGAGCGTGCACGTCGACCCAGGGAGAATCGACGCTCGAGCGGGCGGGGCGCGAGGGCGACGCGGAATGAGGAGCGGAGGGCGTCTCGTGCGAGCCGCAAGCCCCGAGCACGAGGCAGGCCGAGAGGAGCGGGAGCGCCGACAGGGGGAACCGCATGGGGCCGAATATACGCGCCCCCCCGGGATCCGCCCGTCGGCGCCACGTCCTAGGCCGTAACGAACGCGGCGGCCGCCCCGGAGGACGGCCGCCGCAGCTTTCCCGAGGCCGAGGGCTCAGGGGAGCGGGTCGATCTTCGCGAGGGCGCCCGTGGTCGAATCGAGCTGGACGAGGAGGTAGACCGCCGAGCCGTTCTTCACGGGGAAGACGTTGGCCACGGTGCCGGCCGCCAGGCTCGGAAGCTGGAAGGTCAGGTCCGGCGTCGCGTCGTTGTTCACGTCGATGCCGACGCGGTACTGGCCCGCCGGGATGTCGAGCGAGGGCGCGACCTCGCCGTAGTCGAGATCCGTGACGAGCGGCGAAGCCGCGCTGCCCGGGGTGACGTTCCAGACGTCGACCTGACCCACGCCGGCCGCCGTGTGGGCGACGTTGACGCGGATCGAGCCGCTGGCGAGGCCGATCGCATCGTCACGCAGCGCGAGGGCGGTGATCGGCGTCGTGCCGTTGCCGAGCAGGCCGTAGGCCGCGGCCGTGTAGCGGAAGCCGGAGACGAGCGGGAGATCGCTCACGGTGATGACGTTCGCGGAGCTCGACGTCGACGGGTTCGCACGGACGTAGAAGCTGTGCGGGCCGGCCTCGAGGTCCGCCGCCGCCGTGCCGCTCTGGAAGGCGAGGTTCGTGAACGCGGCGGCCGTGCCCGAGTCCACCCAGACGTCCACGGCCGGCGCGTTCGGCGAGAGGTGGGCGACGCGCACCTTGGCGGCGAGCGGCGCGATCGTGGCGGTCGCACCGCTCTCGAGCTGCGCGACCAGCTTCACGCCGGTGGAGTCCTTGACCGCGAAGACGTTCGCGTAGGTGCCGGCCGCGAGCGGAGGCGTGGCGAACTGGAGGTCGGGGACCGCGTCGTTGTTCACGTCGACGCCGATCGTGTAGGCCGCCGCCGGCAGGTCGAGGAAGCCGGTCGCCGCACCGAAGGCGAGGTCGTCGGCGATCTTCGTCGGCGCGCCCGACGCCGGGATGTTCCAGAGGTCTACCGTACCGACCCCGGCCGCGGCGTGGATCGCACGGACGCGGATCTGGCCCGCGGGAATGCCGGTCCGATCGTCCTCGAGGACCATCGGCATGATGTTCGCGAGGTTGTCGTAGGCGACCACGGTGTAGGACTCGCCGTCCGCGAGGGCCACGCCGTTCGCGGCGATCACGGGCGTCGAGCTCGGCATCCCCGCGGCGCGCACCGCGAGGTCCGCGCTCCCGGCCTCCACCGCGAGGAACTCGGTGCTCTCCTTGTAGGCGAGGTCGGTGATCGCCGCAGCACCGTCGACGTAGACGTCGACCGCCGGGGCGTCCGGCGAGAGGTGGATGACCCGCAGCGAGGCCGTACCCGGCGAGGAACCGTCGTCGCACGCGGTGAGCCCCAAGAGGGCGAGGGCCACTGCCCAGAGCTTGCTGTTGTTCATGACCGTCTCTCCTGTGTCCATGTTTTTGTTGGACCGTTGACGTCCAGAACGTTGGACTGGAGATGGCTTGCGTCAAGACTACTTTTTGTGTCGACACCAAACTTAGCGAACACACAAGGTAATTCCAGGTGGGTTCCGGATGATTTCTGGACGCGCATGCGTCATGATCAAGAAAAGTTGGGGTTCGAGCATATTTTGTCCAAACAAAATATGGACGCCGTACTCTCGGAGCCCCAGAGATGGTCCATGACCGACCGGAGCTGGGACGTGGAGGTCTTCTTCGACGGCGATTGCCCGCTGTGCACGCGGGAGATCGCGTTCCTCCGTGCGCGTGACCGCACGGGCCGCATCCGGTTCACGGACATCGCGGCCCCCGGCTTCGAGCCGGAGGAAGCCGGGCTCGACCGCGAGACGCTCATGGAGCGGATCCACGGTCGGCTGCCGGACGGCACGACGATCGAAGGCGTCGAGGTCTTCCGTCGGCTCTACGCGGCGATCGGGCTCGGCCCGCTCGTCGCCCTCACGCGCCTCCCGGGGATCCGCGCGCTCCTCGACACCGCGTACGCCGCCTTCGCGGCGAACCGCCTGAGGCTCACGGGCCGCTGCGACGGAGCGGCCTGCGCGATCCCGCCCGAGAAGAACACCCTCCCCCATCCGCACGGAGCCGAGGCATGAGCAGCAGCGAACGGGCCCCCTTGAACGAGGTCGACGACGAGCGCGATCCCGACGGCATCTACCCGATGCGAGTCGTCACGCGCCTGACCGGCCTCACCGCCGACACCATCCGCGTGTGGGAGCGGCGCTACCGCGCCGTGACCCCGGGACGCACCGAGGGCAACGCACGCCGCTACTCCGACGCGGAGGTGAAGCGGCTCCTGCTCCTCAAGGAGGCGACGAATCGCGGACACTCGATCGGCGAGATCGGCAACCTCGAGGACGAGGAGCTGATGGTGCTCGCGAAGCAGGATCCGACGCCGCTCGCGCCGCGCACCAACGTCGGACGGGCCTACCAGGCCCTGATCGACGAGTACCTCGACGCGGCGCTCGTCTTCGACGTGCGGCGGACGGGCGAGCTCCTCGCACGCGCCTCCGCGGTGACGGCGCCCCGAGAGCTCGTGATGCAATTCATCGTGCCGCTGCTCCGCGAGATCGGCGCGCGATGGGAGCGAGGCGAGCTCGGCGTCGCGCACGAGCACATGGTGTCCTCGCAGGTGAAGGGACTGCTCGGAATCTACGTTCGCCTCTTCCCGCTGGTGCCGAACGCGGCCCGGATCGTGATCGGCACTCCGGAGAAGCACCTCCACGAGTTCGGGGCGGTGATCGCGACGCTCCTCGCGTCGACCCGCGGTCTCGAGCCGGTCTTCATCGGCCCGGACATCCCCTACGCCGAGCTCGGCCAGACGATGCGCAGGGCGCGTGCCCGCATCCTCCTGCTCGCGATCGCACGCGACATGGACGACGCGGAGCTCCGGGTCTTCGCCGATGCGATGCGGCGTGTGACGGCGGAGCACGAGGTCTGGATCGGATGCCCGGAGGGTCACGGCGTGACCCGACTCGGCCTCGACGTCCGCTTCTTCCACGACTTCGAGGCGCTCGACGCATCCTTCGCACACCACTTCTACACGAAGGCCCCGATCGTCTGATCCGCGGGGCCGCGAGGAGCCGTCAGGCGCCGCGTCGCGCGAGCGCCCGCTCGAGCTCCTCGCGATCGAAGGGCTTGTCGACCCGACGCTCGCGGCCGATGGCGTCGACGAACGCGCGCGAGGTCTCCGTGAAGGCGCCGCCCGAGAGGAAGACGAACCGCTCGGCGATGCCCGTCGGATGGTCCGAGAGGCGCTCGTAGAGCTCCTGTCCGCCCATCTCGGGCATCATGAGATCGCAGAGCACGGCGTCGTAGCGCTCGCCGGCCTCGATGCGTTCGAGCGCCTGCGCAGCGCTCGGGACGTCGTCGACGTCGTGGGTGCGCTTCAACATCCGTCGAACGACACGCCTTATCCCGTCGTCGTCGTCGACGACGAGGATCCGCGGCCGACGCTCGCGCGGAGCCACCGGCACGATGGAGGCGCGGTCCGTCCGGGCCTCGTCGGGAGACGCCACGGGCAAGGTGATGCGGAAGGTCGAGCCGACCCCGACCGTGCTCTCGACGGCGATGTCCCCCCCGAACCCGCGGACGATCGCGTTCGAGATCGCGAGCCCGAGGCCCGAGCCGACGCCTCCACGACGCGTGGTGAAGAGGGGCTCGAAGATGCGCTCCCGGATCTCCGGGGGGATGCCGCTGCCGTTGTCCCGCACCACGAGGGCCACGTGACCCGGTCCGGCCGGCTCGGTCGCGATCTCGATCCGCCCGGCGGAGGGGCTCCCGTCGGGCATGGCCCGCAGGGCGTTCACGACGAGGTTCGTGAGCACCTGCGCGAGCCGGGGCTCCGTCGCGCGGACGCACGTGCCCGGCGCCACGTCGACGACGATGGTCGCCCGATGGCGGAGCTCGTTCCGCACCATGCGGATCACCGACTCCACGACGCCCCCCACGTCGACGGGCACCGGTCTCGCCTCGTCCGGGCGACCGAGGAGGGCGAGATCCCTCGAGATCGCGCGCACGCGCTCGGCGCCGTTCTTCGCCTCCGCGAGCGCGCGACGCAGGTCCTCGAGCTCGTCCCGCGCGCCGGGCGGGAGCTCGGCGAGAGCGTCGTCGGCGAACGCGAGGTTCGCGAGGAGGTAGGCGAGCGGATTGTTGATCTCGTGGGCGATGCCGGCCGCGAGCGTACCCATGCGGAGCATCCGCTCCTTCACGACCCACTGGGACTCCACCTCGCGACGACGCGTGACGTCGTGCGCCACGAGCACGGCCGTCTCCGCGCGTCCCTCGGCCGACCGGACGGGATACACGAGCGTGAGCACGTGCCGCACGCCCTGCGGACGCTCGATCGCGTACTCGAGCTGGGAGGGGGTGCCGGTCGCTAGCACGTCCGCGATGCGCCGGCGGAACGCGTCGATCTCCGCGCGCGGGAACCACTCCTCGAGGGTGCGACCGACGAGGTCGGCCGCATCGCGCCCCGCCCAGGAGGCGGCGACCCCGTTCGCGAAGAGGATCCGCCCGTCGCGATCGACCTCGAGCACGGTCGCACCGACGTGATCGAGGAGCGAGCGGAAGCGTCGCTCCGCATCCCGTCGGGCGCGCTCCTCGCGCCTCCGCTCCGTCACGTCGAACGCGTACCCTTCGTACGCGACGACGACGCCGTGGCGGTCCGTGACGCTCCGCCCGGAGACGCTGACCTCGAGGGTCGAGCCGTCCTTGCGGCGCCACCTCAGCTCCTCGCCGATCACGGCGCCCCTCGACTCGAGCTTCTGTCTCACGCGATCGCGATCGTGGGGATCGGAGTAGACGTCGGTCGCCACGTCGAGCAGGAGCATCTCCCGCTCCTCGTAGCCGAGCATCTCGGCGAGCGCCCGATTCGCTCGGATGAGGCGGCCCTCGGGGGTGACCTCGAAGATCCCGAGCGGAGCGCGCTCGAGGAGGTCCCGATGGCGGGCCTCGTTGCGCTGGAGCGAGAGGAGCTCGAGCGAGCGATCGGTGACGTCCTCGAGGATGCCGAGGACCGTCGTCCCCGACTCGGAGCCGACGAGGCGTCGGCCGCGCAGCCGCATCGAGCGTCGCTTCCCGCGGGACGTGATCACGGTGATGTCGAGGTCGAAGGGGATGCCCTCGGAAGCGGCGCGCTCGATCGCCATCGGCACGACCGCGAGCGACTCGGGCGAGAGGAAGCCCAGGGTCGAGTGCGCGGTCGGCTCGTAGGACTCCTCGAGCTCGAGGAGCTCCCGCATCGCGCCGAACCAGCGGATCGAGGACGACTCGATCTCGAGCTCGAATCCCGCGATCCCGGCGACCTCGATCGCGGCGGCGAGAAGCCGCGTCGAGGCCGTCGGTGGCGTGCTCCGTCGCCGTCCCAGCGGGGAACGCTCGCGCAGCGATAGGATGTGCGAGGCGCCCCGGCCTTCCGGCAGCGGGCTGAGGCTGCCGTGCACGAGCACGATGCGTCCGTCGGCGCGCACGAGCTCGGCTCGGTCGACGTAGCCCGGCGCGAGCTCGGCGGACTCGAAGTCGGCCACCGGCGCGAGCAGCTCGGCTCGCGCCCGGAAGACCGGGCTCCTCACGAAGCTCGCGACCCGTTGGCCCACGATGGTCGACGCGGGACGCCCGAGGAGGCGCTCGGCGGCCGGATTGACCCGCAGGACGAACGCGTGGTCGTCGAGGACGAACTGCGCGTCGATCGAGACCTCGAAAGCGAGGCCGAGTCCGAGCTCCCCGGGATGAGCGCCCATCGAGTCGATTCGACTCCCGACGTGGTCGCGCGTCAATCCCCGTCGCACACCCGGCCGAATGCGCCCGGAAGGGCGAGCGCCTCAGTCGGCGCCCCGCTCGATCGGGAGCCGGATCTCGAAGTGGGCCCCCTTCTCGCTCGGCCGGAGCTTCACGTCACCGCCGTGCGCACGTGCGATGCCGCGCACGATCGCGAGGCCGAGGCCGGCGCCCGGCTCGTCCCGGGCACGCACGTCGGCGCCACGGAAGAAGGGCTCGAAGACCCGGTCGCGGTCGGCCTGGTCGATGCCGGGACCGTCGTCGACCACGTGGATCCGCACGTCGTGGTCCTTCACCTCCACGGCGACCTCGACGACACCGCGGTCCGGGCTGTGTCGGATGGCGTTCTCGAGGAGGTTGCGGAGCAGCCGGACGAGATCGGAGTGCCTGCCGCGGACCGTGGCTCCGTCGCCACGCGTGCGGACGACGAGGCCGCGCTCCCGCATCGGTCCGCGCACGGCGCGGACCGCGTCGCTGACGACGGCGTCGATGGCGACGACGTCGTGGACGGGCGCGCTCGAGTCCGCGATGCGCGCGAGCGCGAGGAGCTCCTCGGCGAGGGCGATGAGGCGCCGCGTGGAGTCGATCGCTTCGTGGATCGCGCGCTGGTACTCCTCGGCCTCGCGCGGCTTCCGGAGCGCGAGCGAGAGCTCGCCGTAGAGAGTGGTCAGCGGCGAGCGCAGCTCGTGGGCCGCATGCGCGATGAACTCGTGCTGAGAGCGGACGAGGACGTCGAGCCTCCCGATCATCTCGTCGATGTCGTCGGACAGCCGCTCGACGTAGGGGTCGCCTTCGAAGGGAGGGACCCGCACGGAGAGATCGCCCTCGGCGACCTTCCGCACCACCTCCCCGAGCAGATCGACGCCGTGCGCGAAGCGCCGGACCAGGAACGTCGTGACGCCCACGCTCCACACGAAGGAGAGCAGGAGCGCGACGAGCATCGCCTCGCGGAGGAATTCCTCCTCGATCTCGAGCTCTTCGGGCGAAGCGGCGTAGAGCAGGTGCGCACCCGGCCGCCCCGGCACGTCGACGACGGCCGCTCGCAGACGCACGTCGCCTGCACGGAGGTCGAAGCAGCGGTCCCCCGCGTGTCGGACCCGCTCGGACGAAGGCAACGGCAGGGGAATGGCCGAGTAGGAGATCGCCGGGCCGCCCGGAGGATAGAGCGCGACGACCGGCAGGATCGGGGCGAGCCTCCTCGGCAGCTCGCCTCGGGCCGCCTCGGGACGGGAGGGAGCCTGGAAGTCGAGGTGGTTCGCCGCCTGCGTCGCGCTCTCGCGGATGGCGTGGTCGAACTGCCGCTCCTCCGTGGAGGTCACGACCTGGTAGACCGCGAGGAAGGTCACGCCGAGCGAGACGAGGGTCGCCGAAGAGACGGCGAGCACGAATCGCGGCTCGATCCGCTTCACGCGCGCTTCTCGTCGACGAGCCGGTAGCCCTTCCCCCGCACGGTCTCGACCATCCAGGCGGCGTCGCCCAGCTTGTCGCGCAGCCGGCTCACCGTGACCTCGACGAGGTTCGAGCCGGGGTCGAAGGACGTGGACCAGACGTTCGCGAGCAGCTCGGACTTGGTCGCCACGCGGTTCAGGCGATTGGCGAGGTACACGAGCAACGAGAATTCCTTGGTCGTCAGGTCGACGGGCTTCCCGGCGAGCTCGGCGCGGTGCGCGAGACGGTCGATCTCGAGCTCGCCGACCTTGATGCGGCCGAATCCGGCCGTTCGCCTCACGAGCGACTGGATGCGCGCAACGAGCTCCTCGACCTCGAAGGGCTTCACGAGGTAGTCGTCGGCGCCGGCGCCGAAGCCGAGGACCTTCTCCCGGGTCTCGCCCCGTGCCGTCAGCATGAGGATCGGAGTCGTCGCGCCGGCGTTCCGCATCTCGCGAACGACCGAGAGCCCGTCGAGCTCGGGCAACATCCAGTCGACGACGACCACGTCGTAGACCCCGGTCAGCGCCTGCTGGAGGCCCTGACTGCCCGTGGCACACGTGTCCACCGTGAACCCTTCCTCGCTCAGTACACGGGCGACGAAGGATGCCAGCTTCCGCTCGTCTTCGATGACCAACGCCTTCACGGCAGGAAGCATAGCCGAGAAGGCGCCGATCGGGGTCACAACCCCCTTACGTTTCGGTAAGGGGTGGCGGAGGCAGGCTCAGAGGTTGTCCCAGCCGTACTTCTCGTTCTCGATCGCGTGGTCGGCGACCGACTTCACGAGCTCGTCGTCGTTGTCGTCGATCGCTCGGAAATTGGCGCGGATCCGCTTCCTCGCCTGACCGGAGAAGATCGAGAGGATCTCGATCTCCCGCGCGGCCGCCTGGCTGCCGGACCGCTCGATCGCCGTGTTCACGCGGGCGAGCACGCAGGTCCAGACGAACATGTCGACCATGATGTCGGCGAGACGCTTGCTCGCGAACTGCTTGCCGATGATGTTCTTCCCGTGCTTGCGCAGGATGCGATCCGCGGCCGCGGCGAGCTCGCGCGTGGCCTCCTCGAGCGCCTCCGCCTCGGCCGCGAGCTCCGGGACGACCTTCGTGAAGTGCGTCTTCGGCCGCTTCAGACCGGTGGCGAGCTGCGCGTGCTTCAGGGCGTAGTCCTGGAGCACCCCGAAGCCCTTGATCGGATCGCTGAACACCGACTTTCGGATGTTCACGAGGTCGGCGAGCTGCGTCGCCACGTCGCTCATGCCCGTGAGGGCGATGAAGAGGCGCAGGATCTCGTTCGTGCCCTCGAAGATGCGGTTGATGCGGCTGTCGCGGAGCATCCGCTCGTACGGGTACTCGCACATGAAGCCGTTGCCGCCCGCGATCTGGAGCGCCTCGTCGATCGTCCGCCAGGCCGCCTCGGTGGCGAAGACCTTCGAGATCGCGGCCTCGACGGCGTAGTCCTCGTAGCCCTGGTCCATGAGGGAGGCGACCATGTTCACGGTCGACTCGGAGGCGTAGCAGTCGACGACCATCTGACCGATCTTCTGCTTGACCATGCCGAAGTCGGCGATCGGCTGACCGAACTGCTTCCGCTCCTTCGCCTGCTTCGTCGAGAGCTCGACGCACTTCTTCATCATGCCGACGCAGCCGCCGCCGAGGCCCGTGCGACCGGAGTTCAGGATCTTCATCGCGACCTTGAAGCCCTGACCGACCTCGCCGAGGACCATGTCCTTCGGCACGCGCACGTTGTCGAAGTGGACGGTCGTCGTCGAGCTCGCGCGGAGGCCCATCTTGTCCTCGTGCGTACCGACGCTCACGCCCTCCATGTCGCTCGTGACGAGGAACGCGGTGATCTGCCCCTTCGCTCCCTCGGGCCCCGTCTTCGCGAAGACGGTGAAGAACTGCGCGATGCCGCCGTTCGTGATCCACAGCTTGTTGCCGTTGAGCACGTAGGCGTCGCCGTCCTCGATCGCCGTCGTCTTGATCGACGCCGCGTCCGAGCCGGCCTCGGGCTCGGTGAGGCAGAACGCCGCGATCATCTCGCCCGTCGCGAGCTTCGGGTAGAAGCGCGCGCGCTGCTCGGCGTTCCCGAAGAGCAGGAGGCCGCGCATGCCGATCGAGCTGTGGGCTCCGATGGTCACGGCCGTGGAGCCGTCGTACTTCGCGATCTCCTGGAGCGCGCGCGAGTACGCCTGGCTGCCGAAGCCCATCCCGCCGTGCTCTTCCGGGATGACGAAGCCGAAGGCTCCGAACTCGCGCAGCTCGCCGACGTACTCCGGCGGGAACTCGCCCTGGCGATCCCAGTGGCGGAAATCCTTCTCGTGGGGCCCGAGCATCGACTCGAGAGCCTCCGCGACGCTGCGGAGCGTCTCCTTCTCCTGCTCGGCCATGCCGGGATACGGGAAGAGCACGTCCTCCTCGATCTGACCCATGCACATGGAGCGAATGAAGCTGACGGACTTGTCGGTCACAGGTACCTCCGGGGGCCGCGAATCGATTCGTTCGGCCTTGGGACGCTGGCGTCTAGGGTCGTACGGCAGGAGCGACCATCGTACAGACAGCGCGGCGTCGGCGGAACCATCCACCACCCTTCCGGGTGGATCGAGGCGCGTCTCGTCTTGTTACGCCACCGACACCGGGAGGAAACCTCGCCATCCCAACCTCGGGAGGTGGAGCGCAGCCTCTCTCCCCACGCCCGTCCTTCCGCCGACTTCCGCGTCTCCGTCCGGGGCGCCGGCCGTCGCTCCGAGATAAGGCTCGACGGTCGCCTGCCGATCGACTGGGCCGTGCGGCTCACGACGCGCCTCGCGGAGCTCGAGACCAGCATCCTCGACGGGTTCGCCGAGCGCGACGCGGGCGGGGCCTGGACCGTGGACCTCCGCTGTGCGGCCGAAGGTCCGATGCCGGACTCGGAGGTGATCCGCGCGGCGCTGCTCGACGCGGTCCACGTCGCGTCGCCGCGCTGGCCCACCCTGCTCTCCTACGAGCTCTCGCCGCCGACGACGCCGGGACCGGCGCGTCTACGCGTCGTGGCGCGCGATGCCGTCGGCTTCCTCGCCCACGTGCTCTGCTCGATGGCCCTCCACGGCATCTTCCCGCGCACGATCGAGATCGCCACGCGCGACGGGATCGTCGACGACGTCTTCGCGCTCTCGTCGATCGGGCAGGGCGACCTGTCGCCCGGGGCGCGCGCGCACCTCGAACGCGCCCTCGAGGGCGCGTGCCCGCGCACCTCGAGGCCGCCGGGTTTCAGCGTGCTCGGGGCCGCAGGGGCTCCGGCAGCCCCGACGCGATCCGTCCCTGCACGACGTTCATGAACTCCTCGCGCCCGTCGTGGCCGAAGTCGTTCGGATGGACGGGCGCGTGGAACTGCACCGAGACCTTCTGGCCGGTGTGGACGCGGACGCCCTTCGAGCGCAGCACGTCCCGCGTGCCGACGATGGTCGCGGGCAGGACGGGCACGCCCGTCTGGAGCGACATCATGAAACCGCCCTTCTTGAAGGGCAGGAGCTCGCCGGTCGGGCTCCTCGTGCCCTCGGGCGCGATCCACACGTTCACGCCGCTCTGAAGCTTGTCCTTCGCGAAGTCGAGACCCGCCCGCGCCTTCGAGTGATCCGCGCGGTCGAGCGCGACGAACTCGGCCGCGTACATGGCCTGCCCGAGGATCGGGATGCGGAACATCTCGATCTTCGAGACCATGCGCAGCGTGCGCGGGAACACGTGCATCATCACGAAGATGTCGTACGTGCTCTGGTGGTTCGACATCACGATGTACGTCTGGCCTTCGCGGATGTGCTCGAGGCCGGAGCGCGTGAGGTCGATCCGTGCGAGCCGGACGGCGGTCTCCGCCCAGTCCTCGAGGCGACGATCGCAGACCTCGCGCTCGACCTTGCCGAGGGCGGCCTCGACGATGGTGGGTGCGCAGACGCGGACCGTCTCGACGGTGGTGAGCAGCGGAACGGTGATCGGAGTGAGCGGCACGCGGGGGAGTATAGCCATCGCGTGCCCACCCTGCCGCTCGGGGCGCACGTGACCTGCACGCGCCGTCGATGCCGGACGTGGTACGTACGAACGATGCGCATCGCACGCGCCATCCTCTTCTCCGAGGCCCTCGTGAACCTCGGCACCGCAGCCTGTGCGGGCCTCTTCCCCGCCCTCTTCGTGGCCCAGTTCGCGCGGGGCGCGGCGGTTCCCCCCGGGCTCGCGGAGCTGGGCCGCTGGTACGGGGTGCTCGTCTTCTTCGTCGGCGCGTTCCTCCTCCACGCGCTCCGGGACGGGCGCCCCGTGCTCGTCCGCCCCCTCCTCTCCTTCCTGCTCGCCGGGGACCTCGTCCAGATCGCCGCGACGATCGCCACGATCCGCGTCTTCGGCGAAATCGAGCTCCTGACCGGGGGCAGCCTCGGGATGTCCCTGATCTACGCCGGCGCCCGGATCGCCATCCTGCGCGATGCGTCCATGATCCCGGAATCACGAGACAAATAGACGACGAGACCACTCGCCCGGGGCGTCGCCCCCGCATGGCCGGCCCGGGCCCCTCCCCGTTCGCGGAGCCCCCTCCACGGCGACACGGCCGGAGCCGCGCGGGTTCCCGGGCTTGCGGCGGGGGAATCGCACGGGTAACAAGGCCGCCGCCGCGTCATGAGCCAGGCCCCGTACAGCACGTTGCACGACGTCCCGGCGGTCCTCCGCCGGATCGCGAGCCGCGCCGCGCCGATCCCCCCGGAGGTCGGCGAGGCGCCGCTGCGGACGGCCGACGCGATGCTGGCGGGGCTCTTCGATCTCCCCGCGACGATCCGCATGGGCGACCACCTCGCGATCCTTGCTCCACGACGGAGCCCGGCGGGCGGGGGCACGGGCCGCCCGGGCCCGCTCCGGGCCAGGGTCGACCGCAAGGTCGCGGAGATCCGCAAGGAGCTCTCGGAAGGCTTCCGGGCCCCCTTCGAGGGGAAGCGAGCGGCGCCGGGACGGGCCGAGATCTTCGCCGCCCTGCGGGACGGTGGTGCGCTCGGGACGCGTGACCTCGAGAAGGCGCGCACGGCGGCGCGCAGGCTCGCTCCCTTCCACCGGGAGCGCTTCGACTTCCTGCTCTCGCGGGGACGGCAGCGCATCCGCTGGATCCGCGTCGACGTCACCGCCGAGCTCCGCTCGCTCGGTCCGGACGCGGCGGCGCTCGAGGCGTTCGACACGGTCTTCGCGCGGGCGATCGAGCCCGGCCTGGCGAAGCTCGGGCGGCACCTCGAGGTACGGCTCGACGCCTTCTACGAGGACCTCCTCGTCTCGCTCGTCGCGGCGCTCCCGGAAGACGCCACCGAGTCCCACGTCGGCGCCTGGCTCGACCGCCGAGGCCCCCTCCACCTGCATCAGCTCGACCTGGGCGCTCTCGCGATCGCCCTGGTCGACCACGACATCGACGCGCTGCTCGCCCTCGTCGACACGGCCTGGGCGTCCCGCGCAGAGGAGATCTCCGCATGACCCGCTTCGCGATCCTCGGCTTCGGCGCGATCGGCCTCGCCGTCATCGCGCGCGCCGCGCTCTTCTACGCGAAGGTGGACCCGATCGCGCTCGGCGTCTGCCTCGCGATGGCGGTGGTGATGATCGCCGGCCTCGTGGAGGTCTACCGCACCGCGAGCCGCATCGAGACCCTCCGCGCCGAGCTCGCCGGATTCGCGAAGGACGCCACCGCCGAATCGATGGAGAGGACGAGCCCCGTGCTCCGGGCGCTCCTCCGCGCCCGGCTCGAGCGCGTGGCGCTCCCGGTGCCGACGCCCGTCTTCGCCCCGTACCTCACGGGCCTGCTCGTGATGCTCGGCCTGCTCGGCACGTTCCTCGGCCTCTTCGAGACCCTCCGGGGCGCGCGCATCGCGCTCGCGGCGAGCGCCGACGTCGACGCGCTCCGCGCGGGCCTCGAGCGTCCGATGGAGGGCCTGATGCGCAGCTTCGGCGCCTCCGCGGCCGGCGTCTCGGGCTCGGCGATGCTCGGCCTCGCCTCCGTCTTCGCGCGCCGGCTCGCGAACGAGCTGACGCTCGAGCTCCACGCCTGCATCACCGGCCCCCTGGCGGATGCCGCACCGACCGCGCGGCAGCTGCTCGCGCTCGAGGCGCTCGCCCGCCAGGGAGAGGCGCTGCCCGGCGCGGCCAAGTCGCTCGAAGGCGTGGTCGCCGAGGTGCAGAAGCTCGCGAGCTCCTGGCAGACGGCGCATCGCGAGAGCGCGGCCGAGATGCAGAAGACGCTCGGCTCGACGGTCACGGAGCTCCGCACCTCGCTCGAGCGCGCCGCGGCGGCCTCGGCCGAGGCGAGCCAGAAGGCGATCCAGCCGATCGTCGCCAAGGGCATCGAGGACACGGTCGCGGCCTCCACGCGCCAGATCGACTCGGTCCGAAAGGCGATCGAGGCCGACGTCGCCGCCCGGCGCGACTCGGACCAGAAGGCCCTCGCCGCCGCCGAGGCCCATCGCAAGGCCGTCGTCGAGGCGAGCGAGGCGCATCGCAAGAGCGTCCTCGAGGCGAGCGAGGTCCATCGGAAGGCCGTCGTCGACGAGCTCGCGAAGGTCCGCGAGGCCGAGACGAAGGCGCTCGAGACGCACCTCGCGAAGGTCCTCGAGGAGCTCGGCAAGGTCCGCGAAGCCCAGACCGGAGCCCTCGCGACGCACCTCGCCGACGTCGTGGCGCGTCTCGACGAAGCCGAAGGGCGCCGCGCCAGCACGACCGACGCCCTCCTCGCGACGCTCGGCGAGAGCGAGAAGGCGCGCCTCGAGTCGGTCGCCCTGGCGCTCCAGTCGGCGTCCGCGGCGTTCGGCGACCGCCTCGACGCCCACGTCGAGAAGCTGCACGCCCAGGATGCCGAGCGCGACACCGCGCTCTCCGGTCGCTGGAGCGAGCTCGGCGCCAAGGTCGCCTCCGAGCTCTCCGAGGTGGTCACCCGCATCGAGGGCGCCGAAGCGGCGCGCCGCGAGGCGGTGGCCGCCGTGGCCTCCCGCCTCGACGCCCAGGCGGCGGAGCAGGCGGCCCGGTTCGCGCGCGAGATCGAGGGCCTCCTCGGCAAGTGGAGCGAGATCACCGCGACGTTCGAGGAGCTCTCGCGCACGAGCGCCGCACGCGATGCCGAGCGCGCGGGGCAGCTCGCGTCGATCGCCACCCAGGTGCAGGCGGATCTCGGCGCGGCCGCCGAGGCCGTGCGCGCCCAGGTCGAGAAGTCGACCGAGCAGGACCGTGCGGAGCAGGAGCGGGTCGACGCCCTCTTCACGCGGCTCGCCGCGGCCTCCGACGAGGTCTCGCGCGCGGCGAAGGAGCAGAGCGATGCCCTCGCCCGCTTCGTCGACGCGGCGGGGACCCGCATGCAGGACGCCGAGCAGAAGAGCGACGAGCGACTCTCGGGCTTCCTTTCGAAGATCGACGCGGCGATCGAGACCCAGGCCATGCGCCTGGCCGAGGTCGCCGAGCTGGTGCGCAGCGGGCAGAAGGACACGGCGACGGCCTTCGCCGAGCAGCTCGCGGCCCATGCGAAGGTCCTCGGCGACGGGCTCGCGGAGACGACCGCGATCGTCCGCGAGGCGGCGGGCCTGGTCCACGCCGGAGGCGCCGAGCTCTCGAGCGTGGCGGAAGCGTTCGCCGAGGCCACGAGCCGGCAGGAGCGCGCCGCCGAGGAGTGGCTCGCGAACCTCGGCAAGGTCGAGGCCGCCGTGGCCGAAGCGGGCGAGTCGGCCGCCGCGGACGTGCTGGGACAGCACCTGGCGCACACCCACGAGCTCTTCGATCGGCAGCTCCGGTTCCAGAACGAGCTCTACGAGCAGCTGCGTTCGATGCGGCGCGGCGCGGAGGCTGGGTCGACGGGCGGCGAGCCGACGGCCGACACGGACGCCGGCGCCAGCGCGAGCGCGGACGCGACCGAGGCGAACGCGCCCTCCGAGGGCGCGGAGACGGGGGAGCCCTCGGCCGAGGTCGATCCGGACGCCGAGGAGGTGAGCGATGGACCTCGGTGAGTCCGAGGAGCTCTCGCCCGAGACGCGGCAGATCTGGCCCGCGTTCGGCGATCTGATGGCCTGCCTCTTCGGCCTCTTCGTCCTCTTCTTCGTGTGGCTCGTCACGGTGCAGGTCGCCCTCTCGAAGAATCTCGAGGAGGAGCAGGCGGCCCGCGTCGCCACGGCGCAGCGCCTCGAGTCCCTCGAGCGCGCCCTCGCCGGTCCGCTCGCCTCCGGCCTCGTCACCCTCGTCGACGGCCGCATCGGCATCCGCGGCGCCGTGATCTTCGAGCGCAACTCGGCCGATCTCAGCGCCGAAGGCAAGACGCTGCTCCGGCAGCTCGCGCCGCCGCTCCGCGCCTACCTCGCGGAGCGCGAGCTCTCCGTGATGGTCAGCGGCTTCACCGACGATCTCCCCGTGCGCGAGAGCTTCCAGCACGCGGACAACTGGGAGCTCTCGACGCAGCGCGCGCTCCACGTCACGCGCACCCTCGTCGAGGCCGGCCTCCCGGAAGCGTGGGTGTTCGCGGCCGGCTTCGGCGCGAACCATCCGGTCGCCCCGAACGACACCGAGGAGAACCGCGCCAAGAACCGGCGCGTCGAGATCAGCCCGGTGCCCCGACCGACGACGATCGCGGACAGCGCGCGACGTGCGACGGGAGGCTCGCGATGAACGCCCAGGGTCTCCGCGACGCGGTCGAAGCGCTCGCCGGGACCCGGGCCGCGAAGCTCGATCCCGTCGGGCTCGACGTGGTGCGCCGCCTGCTCGAGCGCGTCGATCGGGTGCCCGACGTGGCGCGCGAGCGGCTCCTCTCGCGCGCGGAAGCCCACCTCGCGGCCTTCCGCGCGCGCGCCGACGGGCGCCACTCGGAAGCCGTCCGGTGCATCGAGGAGCTCGAGTCGGCAGGCCACGAGGGCTCTCCCCTCCGGACCCTCCTCGCGAGCGGCGACCACCTCGCGGTCCGCCGTGCCCACGCGAGGCTCCGCGCGCGCAGGACGCCCGTCCGGAGGAGCGCGGACGAGGCCTTCCGCTCGCGCCTGCGCGCGCTCGCCGCGGACCTCGGGGTCTCCCTCGACGAGAGCTCGGCCTCGCCCGTCGCGCTCGCGGGGCGCCTCTACCGCAAGGCCGCGGCCGACGCCTCGGCCGAACGCGCCCTCGAGCGGGCGGGGAGCACGCTGCCGAGCGACGCGGGCCGCTACCATGCGGCGACGGTCGCCGCCCACACGCTCCGTGCGATGCGGGAGTCCTCCCTCCCCTACCTCCGGGCCCAGGTCGCGCGTCTGGACGCCCTCGCCGCGGTCCACCAGTTCGTGATGCAGGGCGAGCTCCTGGCCGAGCACGCGGCGCTCGAGGCGAAGAAAGCGGCTGCGGCCGCCAAGAAGGCCGCCGCCAAGGCCGCCCCGAAGAAGAAGGCAGCGGCCAAGAAGGCCTCGCCGACGCCCTCCGCCCAGGTGACGCTCGACGAGGCCGCCGCGGCGGCCGGCGAGCCCGCGTCCGCCCCGGCGAGCCCGGAGGCGAGCCCCTCGGGCCCCGAGACGGCGTCACCCGCCGCGAAGCCGGCCAGACCGTCCCGCGGCCGGGGCCGCAAGAAGGGCGAGCCGAGCGGCTCGACCTGAGGGCGGGAGGCCCGTCCCCGGGGGAGGCACACCCGGACGGCCAGGCCCTCGCCACGAAACGGCCAAGCGCGGAATCCGACTTGTGTCTCGGGTCGCCGCTGAATAGAACATGTTTCACCCGGTTCCCGGGTCCCAGGAGTCTCCATGGCCATCCTCGAAGCCCTCTCGCCCACCTCCGACGGCCGTCGACGCATCGCCCTCCGCTCGCCCGCGACGCGCGAGCCGATCGGCGAGATCACGTGCGCTACCGCTGACGACGTGAACGCGGCCATCGCCCGCGCACGCAAGGCGCAGAAGGAATGGGGCGCGCGTCCGATCAAGGAGCGCGTCGCCGTCCTGCGCAAGGCCATCGACGTCCTCGTCGCGCGTCAGGACGACGTCTGCGACACCGTCGCCAAGGAGACGGGCAAGCCGCGCCCCGAATGCCTCGCGATCGAGGTGCTTCCGAGCCTCGACTTCCTGAACTTCTACGCCGCGCGCGCCGAGAAGGATCTCTCGGACGAGTGGCGCCCGCTCCACGGCTACCTGAAGCCGTTCAAGAAGCTGCTGATGCACTACCGTCCGCTCGGCGTGATCGGGGTCATCACGCCGTGGAACGGTCCCTTCGCGCTCTCGTGGAACCCGACGATCCAGGCGCTCCTCGCCGGCAACGCCGTGATCGTGAAGCCGTCCGAGGTCACGCCCTACTCCGGTGGATGGGCGGTGAAGGTCCTCCACGAGGCCGGCGTCCCCGAGGACGTCGTGCAGGTGATCCACGGCGACGGCGAGGCGGGCGGCGCGCTCGTCAACGGCGACATCGACAAGATCTCCTTCACGGGCAGCGTGGGCACGGGCAAGAAGATCGCCCTCGCCTGCGCCCAGCGACTCATCCCGTGCACGCTCGAGCTCGGCGGCAAGGACGCGCTCATCGTCTGCGAGGACGCCGACCTCGACAGGGCCGCGATCGGCGCCGTCTACCTCTCGATGTTCAACACCGGCCAGGTGTGCATGGGCACCGAGCGCATCTACGTCGTCGAGAGCGTCGCCGACGAGTTCGAGCGCCGCGTGAAGGAGAAGGTCGAGGCCGTCCGCTACGGCACCGGCTCCGAGGTCGACATGGGCCCGCTCTTCTGGGACCGCCAGCTCGACATCGTGAACCGCCACGTCGAGGACGCGAAGAAGAAGGGCGCGAAGATCCTCGTCGGCGGCGAGGCGGACACGAAGGCCGGCAACTACTTCAAGCCGACCCTCGTCGTGAACGCCACGCACGACATGGAGCTGATGCGCGAGGAGACCTTCGGTCCGATCGTCACCATCATGCGCGTGAAGAACGAGGCCGAGGCCATCCGTCTCGCGAACGACTGCAAGTACGGCCTCTCGGCCAGCGTCTTCACGAAGGATCCCGAGAAGGCGATCCGCATCGCGAAGCAGCTCGAGTCGGGCTCCGTCTGCCACAACGACGCGGCCGTCATCTACGGCGTGCCCGAGGCGCCCTTCGGCGGCGTGAAGGAGTCCGGGCTGGGCCAGGTGAACGGCCTCGGCGCGCTCCGCAGCTTCACGCACCAGCAGCCGATCCTGATCGATCGCTGGCAGCTCAAGAAGGAAGACATCTGGTACCCGTACAACGAGCGCACCATCAAGGCGCTCGAGGGGACCATCAAGTACGCCTTCGGCACCTCGCTCCGCAAGCTCATGTCGTGATGGCACGGCGCGCCTGCGCGCCGTCGATCACGCTCTTCCGCATCCCCGACACGCCCACGACACGAGGACGCCATCGGCGGGAACACCCGCCGGTGGCGTCCGCCTTTCGGGCGTCCACGACCGGCGATCCGTTAGCCTGCAACGAGTTCCACCCAGTGTCGGAATTGGTGTTCGACTAGAACACGTATCCGACATTCGGCGTGCTTCGTGCGAAGAAAATTCCTACGCTGACGTCAGAACCCGTAGGCTCCTCGCTGCCACCACTCGCGCGAGCGTCCCCGGACGACCGCGTCAGGAGCTGCCGTACATGCTCGTCCGCTCTTCCTCGCATGGCCTCGCTCGACGTCCCGTGAAGGAACGCGTCATCCGGCGCGTCG
This sequence comes from Polyangiales bacterium, assembly GCA_046351215.1. Lineage (GTDB taxonomy): Bacteria > Myxococcota_A > Polyangia > Polyangiales > Houyiibacteriaceae > JAXLYX01. The sequence goes on from JAXLYX010000005.1 coordinate 275,296, forward strand.
CCCCGATGCTGGGACGTGGCTTCGACCGGTTCGCCCACGGCATCTCGCGCGCGGGCTACCCGCTCCTGCCGCTCGTCGTGCCGAGCTTCCGCGACGTCGACATCGAATTCGACGTGCCCTACCTGCCGACGGGCAGCTTCTCGCACCTCCTCGACATCTACCGTCCGAAGGGCCGCAAGGGGAAGCTGCCGACGGTCTTCTACGTCCACGGCGGAGGCTTCTCGACCTGCTCGAAGGACACCCACCGGATCATGGCCTACATGCTGGCCGCGAACGGATACCAGGTGTTCATGGTGAACTACCGGGTCGCGCCGGTCGCCGCGTTCCCGAAGCCGCTCGAGGACGTGACCGCGGCCTTCCACTGGTTCCTCGATCACGGGGCCGAGCACGGCGCCGATCTCGATCGCGTGGCGATCATGGGCGAGTCGGCGGGCGCGAACCTCGTCACGGCGCTGGCCGTGGCCGCCACCGAGCCGCGCAAGGAGCCCTACGCCCGCAGCATCTACCAGCGCGCTCCGAACCTGCGCGCGGTGGTCGCCATCTACGGTCTGCTCGACTGCACGGACATCGAGCGGCTCTGGCGCTCGCCGCGCAAGGAGCGGCGCATGGCGGGATGGGTCAAGGAGATCCTCCGCTGGACGGCGGCCTCGTACGTGGGCGACCCGAAGCGGGCCGCCGAACAGGAGCTCGCGAGCCCGCTGCTCCTCCTCGAGCGCCCGGCGCCCTCCGGCTCGCGCTCTCTGCCTCCGTTCTTCGCGTCGGTCGGCACGTCCGATCCCCTGCTCTCCGACTCCGTCCGCCTGCGCGCCGCCGTGGAACGCCGTGGCGGCGAGGCGGAGCTCCACGTCTTCCCGGGCGAGATCCACGCCTTCAACGCGCTGCTCTTCCGACGCGCGGCGCGCGAGAAGTGGAGGCTCGTCGTCGATTTCCTCGACCACCACGTCGGTGGCCCGGGCATCGAGGTCGTGCGCGAGCCGGTCGTCGCCGCGGCGCTCACGGCCTGAGCCCGAGGGCAGCCTCAGGCCGGTGGCGGCTCCTCGAGCAGGCTCGTGCGCTCGGGGTGGACGACGAGGGTCGCGTAGGGCAGCGGGGTGACGCCCGCGCCCCGGTGGCGCGCCCACGCCCCCGTGAACTCGGCGCCGAAGAGGAAGATCTGGGCCGTGTAGTAGACCCAGAGCAGGAAGGCGACGAGCGAGCCCGCCGCCCCGTACGCGGTCGTCGAGCCGAAGTGGACGAGGTACATGCCGACCGCGTTCGAACCGAGGCCCGAGAGGAAGGCCGTGACCGCGGCGCCGACCATCGCGTCCTCCCAGGCGATGCGCGCGTCGGGGATGAAGCGGTAGACGAGCGCGCAGACCCCCGTCAGCAGGGCGAACGAGAGGACGAACTCCACGAGCTGGAGGACGCGCGGCACGTCGAAGAAGCGATCGGTGACCGCCACGACGACCGTCTTCACGATGACGAAGCCGACGAAGAGCATGCCGCAGACGAAGACCATGAGGACCGCGTAGAAGCGGCGCTTCAGCACGGTGCGCCCCTTGCCCGTGAGGCCGGGCATGACGGTCGGTCGGACGTGCCAGACGTGGTTCAGCGCCCATCGCAGGGTGACGAAGACCTTCGACGTCGCGAGCAGGAAGAAGAAGGCGCCGACCAGCGAGGCGAAGCCGGTCGATTCGACCGTCGCCATGCGCTGGATCGTGTCGATCACGAACGTCGCGACCTCGGGACCGAGCTTCTCCGAGAGCGGGTGCATGAGCTCCTCGCGTGCGCTCTCCTCGCCGTAGAAGAAGCGGACGAGCGCGAGGGCGAAGACCCCGAAGGGCGCGGTCGCGAGGAGGGCGTAGAAGGCGAGCGCCCCGGCGAGCAGCGAGCTCTCGTGGTTCGTGTACGACTCGACCGTGTCCCGGATGACTTCCTTCACCGCGTCGAACCTTACCAGCGACCGGGCCCCGTTGCGAAACCCGTCTCAGCCCACGTCCCCGCCGTCCGTGCGCTCCGGTCGGAAGAGGAGCGCCGCGGCGAGGAGCATGGCGATGGTGCTGGTCGAGAAGGCGACGGGCGCCTGCGACGGGACGAGGATCCCCCAGACGGCACCGGCGAAGGTGAAGAGCGCGCCGGCGAGGAGGAAGCGCGCGAGCGTCACGCCCGTGACGAGGAGCATCGCGGTGAAGATCAGGCTGTCGGTGGCGAGCACGGCGTGCACCGGCTCTCCGGCCCGCGCCGCCATGAGTCGGTGGACGAGCATCACCCAGCTCGAGAGGTAGGCCAGGGTCGCGATGCGCACCCCGAAGGCGTTGCGGAAGAGCCGCCGTCGGAAGGTGACGAGGAGGAGCGTCATCATCGCGACCATGAAGCCCGCGATGGGAACGAGCTTCTCGGGCGTGAGCGTCGCCACCTGCCCGTGCCGGATCACGTAGACGCTGACCATCGTGGCGACGCCGGCGATCCCGAGCGCGGCCTTCCGCCTCGCCTCGGTGCCGATGCTCGTGTCGAGATCGCGCGCGAGACCGCGCAAGCGCTCCTTCTCGGAGGCGTCCTCCGCGAGCCTCTCCTCGAGCTCGCGGAGAGCACGGACGAGCCGCTCCGGCGGATCGTCGAGGGCCTCGAGCTCGGCGCGCGCGGCCTTCGCATGGCCGTCCTCGATCTCGAGCAGCACCGAGGCCTCGATGACGGCCCTCTCGCCCTCGCGCGCGACGGCGTTCTCGGACCATCCGGCCAGGGCCTGCCGGAAGGCGAAGCGGCTCTCGGCGAGCAGCGCGCGTCGCCTCCTCCGCAGCACCTGGTCGTCGAGCCCGAGCGCGGCGAGCTCGGCGAGCCGCTCCTCCCCCCGGCGAGCGAGCAGCACCGAGCCTCGGTGCTCGAGGAAATCGGCGATGCAGGCGCGGAAGGCCCGAGCGCTCTCGGGGCGCTCGTCCGGGCTGCGCGCGAGCGCACGGACACAGAGGGCCGCGAGCTCCTCGGGCACCTCGTCGCCGAAGCGAGGAGCCTCCGAGGCGTAGGCCGCCGTGAGCACCTCGACGAGGGTCTCGCCCGCGTGGGGCGGACGGCCCGTGAGGATCTCGTGGAGGGTCGCGCCGAGGAGGTACACGTCGGTGCGTGCATCGACCGGGAGCCCGCCCACCATCTCGGGCGCCATGTACGCGGGCGAGCCGACGATCGACGGGGGCTCCTCGGAGGGGTGATCCATGCGGACGGCGAGGCCGAAGTCCACGAGATAGACCTCGCCGAAGGAACCGATCATCACGTTCTCGGGCTTCACGTCCCGGTGCACCACGCCACGCGAATGCGCGAAAGAGAGCGCGTTCGAGACCTGCGAGAGGATCTGCAGGTGACCGACGAGGCGCTCGTCCGTGTCGATGCTCTCCCAGAGCGCGTGCGCGGGATCGCGGAGGAGCTCCTTCCACGAGGTGCCCTCGACGCGCTTCATGACCATCACGGGACGCCCGTCCGCGGAGCGACCGTAGGCGTGCACGGGGACGATGCTCGGATGCTCGAGACCTCCCGTGACGACCGCCTCGGCCGCGAGCGCGGCGAGCGCCCCCTCGGAGGCGCCGGGACGCGTCGTCTTCAGCGCGACGTCGCGATCGAGCGAGCGCTGACGCGCGAGGTGGACGACGCCCATCCCGCCCTCGCCGAGCACGCCGACGACCTCGAGGTCGACGCCGTGGAGCCGAGCGCCGGGAGCCACCGTCCGCGCCGCTTCGCCGACCGAGAGATCGACCGAGACCTCGGGGAGCGCGGCGGGAGGCACGACCGGGAGCGCGGCCGCGGGCAGCGTCGCGCCGAACGAGACGGACGAGCGCGCGATCGTCGCCTCGAACGACATCCCCGGGGCCTCGAGGGGCGGCGCCAACCCGAGCAGCGTGCGCTCGAGCGGGGGGAACGCGGGGGCTTTGGGCGAGGGCTCCACGCCCGAGGCATACCAGAGGCGGGGCCTCGGAGGCGATGGGCTCGCGGCCGGCTCAGCGCGTCCGGGCGAAGCGCAGCTGGTACGGGATCGGGCCCGGCAGGTGGGGGCTCGTGATCGTGGCCGAGAAGCGGAGACGGCTCCCGTCCGCCGAGAGGTCGAGCCAGTGCACGGCGCCTCCGTCGGGATCGCGGTAGGTCTCGCGGAGCCGGTCCCCGACGACGTCGTGCTTCACCTGGATCGCGTCGCCCGTGGCCGAGTGCGAGGTGAAGAACACCCCGAAGCGAGGCGAGGCGTTGCGACGACCGTGGCTCAAGTCGATGACCACTCCGGCCCCGTTGCGCGCGATCGTGATCGTCGGGATGGGGGTGTCGCCCTCGAGGATTCGCCTGCGCGCGATGCGGTGACGGAGGCCGGGCATCTCGGCGATGCCCTCGTCGACGGCGCGCTCGATCAGGGCGCGTCCCCCATCGGGCTGCTCGCAGCGGTAGGTCCCGACGAACCGTTCGACGACCGGGTTCTGCGCCGAGCCCCGCGACGGGCCGAGGACGAGGCCGGTGCCACCGAGGATCGAGCCCTTCACGAGCGTGGAGACGAAGGTACGCCTGTGCATGATGGCGGGATCCTACTCGAACCGTCGGTACGCGAAAGCGCCCGACGCGACCGTTCGATGACGGAAGCGCCGGGCGCCGGGGGAACGAGGGCCGCTCCGGCCCATCGGCTCAGTAGCGGTAGTGCTCGGGCTTGAAGGGGCCCTCGACCTTCACGCCGAGGTAGTCGGCCTGGGTCTTCGTGAGCTTCGTGAGCTTGGCGCCGAGCTGGCCGAGGTGGGCCGCGGCGACCTTCTCGTCGAGGTGCTTCGGGAGCACGTAGACCTCGCCGGTCTTGTACTTCTCGTTCTCCGTGAAGAGCGAGATCTGCGCGAGGACCTGGTTCGAGAACGAGCAGCTCATCACGAAGCTCGGATGGCCCGTGGCGCAGCCGAGGTTCACGAGGCGGCCGCGCGCGAGCACGATGATCCGCTTGCCGTCCGGGAAGACGAAGTGGTCGACCTGCGGCTTGATGTTCTCCTCGCGGACGCCGTTCTTCGGGTCCGTGAGCGAGGCGATCTGGATCTCCGAGTCGAAGTGACCGATGTTGCAGACGATCGACTCGTTCTTCATCGCCTTCATGTGCTCGAAGGTGATGACGTCCGAGCAGCCGGTCGCGGTGACGAAGATGTCGGCGAGCGAGGCCGCCTCGTCCATCGTGACGACCTGGTAGCCCTCCATCGCGGCCTGGAGCGCGCAGATGGGATCGACCTCGGTGATGAGGACGCGCGCGCCCTGACGCGAGAGCGCCTGCGCGCAGCCCTTGCCGACGTCGCCGTAGCCGCAGACGACCGCGACCTTGCCGCCGATCATCACGTCCGTCGCGCGCTTGATGCCGTCGACGAGCGACTCGCGGCAGCCGTAGAGGTTGTCGAACTTGCTCTTCGTCACCGAGTCGTTGACGTTGATGGCCGGGCACTTGAGCTCGCCCTTCTTCGCCATCTCGTAGAGACGGTGCACGCCCGTCGTCGTCTCCTCGGAGATGCCGAGGATGCGGCCCTCGCCCTCGAAGAACTGCGGGTACTGCTTGTGGGCGACGATCGTGAGGTCACCGCCGTCGTCGAGGATCATGTTCGGCGCGAGGCCGCCCTTGAACGCCTTGAGCTGCTGGTGGATGCACCAGTCGTACTCCTCCTCGGTCTCGCCCTTCCAGGCGAAGACGGGGATGCCGACGGCAGCGATGGCGGCGGCCGCCTGGTCCTGCGTCGAGAAGATGTTGCAGCTCGTCCAGGTGACTTCGGCGCCGAGCTCGACGAGCGTCTCGATGAGGACGGCCGTCTGGATCGTCATGTGGAGGCAGCCCGCGATGCGCGCGCCGGCGAGCGGCTTCGTCGGACCGTACTCGCGGCGGAGAGCCATGAGGCCGGGCATCTCGTGCTCGGCGATGCGGATCTCCTTCCGTCCCCACTCGGCGAGGGACATGTCGGCGACCTTGTACTTGAGCGGGACTTCGTTGGGCAGATGCGTGGTCATGGTTCTCTCTCGTGCGGCCCTTCTGGCCGCGATGTCGGATGGAGCTCTTGAGCGGGACGACGCGCGACGAGCACCTGCCAATCGAGGTGTCCGTCGGCGCCGCCGCCGCAGCGCATCGCGGGGATGCGCGTGACGCTGGCGGATTCGAGGCCGGCCGCCGTCGCGAGACGCGCGAGCTCGGCGGGCTCGAAGCCGAGCCAGAGATCGGCCTGCTGCTCGCGGAGCCCCTCGTCGTGGTGGGCGACGTAGTCGATCACGACGAGCGCGCCCTCGGGCGCGAGCAGCTTCGCGAGCGCCTCGATCGCCTTCGTCGGGCTCGGCACGTGGTGCAGGACGCGCGACACGAAGACGGCGTCGGCGCCGCCGAGCTCCCGCACGCGACGCTGGAACGAGGCATCGGAGAGCTCGGCGAACGCGAGCTCGACGTTCGCGTAGCCGCGCTGCGCGAGCCTCTCCCGTGCCCGGGACAGCTGCGTCTTCGCGCGGTCGACCGCGATCACCCGCTCGAAGACGGGCGCGAGCACCTCGAGCAGGGGGCCTTCGCCCGTGCCCACGTCGACCGCGAGACGCCGTCGCGCGATGAGGGGGGCGAGCGCCGTGAGGTACGCCGGGAGCTCGAGCGGCATGGCCGTGACGTCGGCCTCGCGCGGCTGCTCGAAGAAGGCCCGGGCCGCGTCGTCGCGTGCCCGCACGACCTCGTGCACGCGGGCGAGGCTCCCGTCCTCGGCGCAGAGGCCTCGCCCGGCCGCGACCGCATCGCGCACGACGGGGTCGCCGGCGACGGTCTCGGCGAGCCGGACGATCACGCGGGTGCCCTCCTTGCGCATGGCGAGGAGGCCCGCCTGGCGGAGCGGCTTCACGTGGCGCGAGACGTTCGGCTGGGACTCGCCGAGGAGCTCGGCGAGCTCGCCGATCGCGAGCTCCTCCTCGGCCGCGAGCGCGAGGAGGCGGAGGCGCGACGGCTCGCCGAGGAGCCGGTACAGCTCCCATCGCGCGACGTTCCCGGCCTCCGTGGTCCCTTCCACGGGGGATCGATTATTCCAACTTACGCATGGATGCAAGAAGGCCCGCGAGCCCTCCCGCTTCCCCTCCCCGAATCAGGACCCCTCGGCGGCCCCGAAGAGGGCCCGCACCGGCCCCCATTCCTCGAGGGAGCGGACCGACTCGAGGTCGGGGTCCTGGTCCAGGGCGTCCCGGCGGTCGAAGCCGGCCGCGTGGGCCTTCCGGAGCCACGCGAGGGCCTCCGAGGCGTGGCCGAGGCGGGCGTGGCAGCAGGCGACGTTGAAAGCCGCCGTTCCGTCGCCCGTGCGATGGAAGAGCCGGATCCCGATCCCGAGGGCCGGCTCGTAGGCGCCCGCCTTGCAGGCCGCCTGGTGCACCTCGGCCAGGCTCCGCGGGGCGAAGCCGACGCCGAGCTCGTCGTCGAAGAGCTGACGCGCCTCGGCGAAGCGGTGGGTTCCGATGATCGCGCGGATCATGCGCGACTCCACGAAGGGGCCGACCTTCGGAAGCGTCTTCTCGAAGAGCTCGAGCGCCTCGTCGAGCTCGCCGTTCTCGAACGCGATCGCGCCCTCGAGCGCGTGGTCACGAGGACGGTCGGGGGAGATCGATGCCAGCGCCGCCTTCGCCTCGCCGGGCTCGCCCGAGAGCAGGCGGCCGTAGGCGAGGAGGTAGAATGCCTCGTCCATCTCCGTCTGGGTCGACGCCTCGGCCACCGCGCGCCCCGCGAGCTCGGCGACCCGACGCCCGTCGCCGCGCGTCAGCGCCTCGTAGGCGTGGTCGCGCGCGGAGCGCCCGCCGCCGGGTACGTAGCCGAGCTTCTCGGCCTGCAGGAGGCGCCAGCACTCCATGCCGAAGAGGATGGCGAGCATCACGATCCAGGGCTGCCGGAGGAGCACCATCAAGAGGGCGATCGCCGTGGTGAGCGCGAGCGAGACGTAGCAGGCCATCCGGCGTCCCCGCTTCGGCGAGACGAGCCGGAAGACCTCGTCGAGGATGAGGCCGCCGTCGAGCGGGATGATCGGCAGGAGGTTGAAGATGCCCCATCCGAGGTTGACCCAGACGGCGGCGGAGAGGGCGTAGTCGAGGGGGGTGCCCTCGCGGACGCCGAGCACACGCGAGCCGACGAGCGCGGCCGTGCCGAGCACCAGGCCGACGCCGGGCCCCGATGCGATCATCCCGATGCGCCGGAGGGGAGTCGCGCGAGGCATCGAGGTGAAGCCCGTGCGTCCTCCGAGGCCGACGAGGTCGATCTGGGGCTCCCAGCCGAATGCCTTGCCGGCGAGGGCATGACCGAGCTCGTGGCAGAGCACGCCGACGAACACCACCACGAGCCACGAGAGGAGGTTCGCGGGGTTCCGGTGGACCTCGGGCTGGTCGTAGCCGAGCACGAGCGCCAGGAGGAGGAACCAGAGGTGGACCCTCACCGGGATGCGGAAGAGCGAGAAGGCGAGCGTCATCGCCTTCCCCGAGCCGTCTTCGTCGTGGAGCCCCGAGCCATCTCCCTTCCCTATCCGATGCGGCCCCTCGCCGCCAGCCTACGCCTTCTTCCGGGCCGGTCGGGGGGGGCGCTTCGCGGGCTTCGGGGGCGCTTCCGCCTTCGCCTTCTTCGGCGCGGCCCACGCGCAGATCGGGCACGAGGCCGGCTCGTGGCCCCGGGCCGGGCAGTGCTCGCGGCCGAAGTAGATGATCTGGAGGTGGCGCTTCGCCCACGTCGGCTCGGGGAAGACGGCCTTCAGGTCCCGCTCCGTCTGCTCGACGTTCTTCCCGCTCGAGAGCCCCCATCGCTCGGCGAGCCGATGGATGTGCGTGTCGACCGGGAACGCCGGGATGCCGAACGCCTGGACCTGCACGACGGAGGCCGTCTTGTGGCCGACCCCGGGCAGCGACTCGAGGGACTCGAGATCACGCGGGACCTCGCCGCCGAACTCGTCGACGAGCTTCCTCGCCATCGCCCGGAGGTTCTTCGCCTTCGTGGGCGCGAGGCCGACCTCGCGGATGAGCGAGAGGATCTCGGCCTCGGGGAGCTCCGCCATCGCCTCGGGCGTCGAGGCCCGAGCGAAGAGCGCGGGCGTCACCTGGTTCACCTTCTTGTCGGTCGTCTGCGCGGAGAGCGCGACCGCGACGAGGAGCGTGAACGGATCCACGTGGTCGAGGGGAATGGGCGGCTCCGGGTAGAGCCGATCGAGGATCTCGCCGATCCGCTGGGCCTTCTCCGCGTTCTTCATCGGTCGACCCATAGCACCGAGGCCTCGCCGGTTCCCGTCGCGAGAGCGTGCAAGCGGGCCCCCACGTTGGCATGCTCCCTCGGTGTCCCGTCGGTCTGGTCTCTTCCTCGCCCTCGTCCTCCTCGGCGCCTGCCAGGGCGGAGGCGGCCACGCGACCGTCGACGCCGGCGTCTGTCCGCTCCACGACGATGCGGGCGGGCTCGACGCCGGGACGAACGTGGACGTCGTCGATCGCTTCCTCGCGACGCGCGACTCGGAGGCCCAGGAGGCCTGCCGCTGCGCGAGCGACGTGCCGTTCTGCCTCTCGCAGACGGCGCCGCCTCCGACGACCGCGCAGCGCGCCTGCCTCGACGGGACGTTCGACTCGGACCTCCCCGCCTTCACCCAGGCGACGGTCTGCCTCGAGGGCGCCGTGAGCCGCTACCTCGCCTGCGCGACGCCGCATGCCTGCGCGGAGGTGGCCGCGCGGCAGGCGTGCAAGGCGACCTACGAGGTCGAGGGCAGCGCGTGTTTCGCCTGCCTCTCGGGCCCGGAACGGCTCGCCCTCGTGGGCTGCCTCGGCACGGTCGGTGACGCGGGGATGTGAGGGCGCGCGCCACGGGGCGTTTCCGTGGAGGCCCACGCGGCTACGACGAAACACCGAGGGCGCGGGCGATTCCTGTCGTTGACGGGCGCCCCCGAGCCCGCGTAGCAGACGGACGGTCCATGCCCATGCCGACGTCCCTCCGAATCCTCCTCGTCCCACTCCTCGTCCTCGCCCTCGCCGCCTGCGACGACGGCTCCGCGCCCGCGACGGCCACGCCCGCCGTCCGAGCCTACTGCGGGGCGGACACCGACGCGGTCGAGCGACGCATCGACCGGCTGCTCTCGGAGCTCACGCTCGAGCAGAAGACGACGATGGTGCGGGGCGATTTCGTGCAGGGCGGGCTCTGGGCCTCGTCGGCGGTCGAGTCCCCCGCGCTCGGACCGATCCTCTCGATCGACGGTCCACGCGGCGTCAGCAAGTTCGTCGGCAAGGCGACGGCGTTCCCCGTGGCCATGGCGCGCGGCGCGACCTTCGATCCGGAGCTCGAGCGCCGCGTCGGCGAGGCGATCGGACGCGAGGCGCTCGCGTACGGCGCGACGCAGCTGCTCGCGCCGACGATGAACGTGCTGCGTCATCCTCGCTGGGGACGCGCCCAGGAGACCTACGGCGAGGATCCCCTCCACATCGGCCTCATGGCGGCCGGCTTCGTCGGCGGCGCGCAAGAGCACGTGATGGCGACCGCGAAGCACTACGCCGCGAACAGCATCGAGAACACCCGCACCGAGGTCGACGTCACGATCGACGAGCGCACGCTGCGCGAGATCTACCTCCCGCACTTCCGTCACGTCGTGCAGAGCGCCCGCGTCGCCTCCGTCATGTCGGCCTACAACTCGGTGAACGGAGCGTTCTGCTCGCAGAACCCCCATTTGATCCGCGACATCCTGAAGGGCGAGTGGCAGTTCGCGGGCTTCGTGGTCTCGGACTGGGTCTGGGGCACGCACGACACGGTTCCGGCCGCGCTCGCGGGCCTCGACCTCGAGATGCCGGTCGAGAAGGTCTACGGGACCCCCCTCTTGAACGCCGTGCAGGCCGGCGAGGTCGACGTCTCCGTCGTCGACGAGATGGTCCGACGCCTGCTCCGCGCGAGCTTCTGCCACGGCTTCGGCGACGGGCAGCCGACGCCCGATCCCACGCAGGTCGAGCTCCCCGCGACGCGCGACCTCGCGCGCGAGACCGCCGAGCGCTCCTTCGTGCTGCTCGCGAACCAAGGAGGCGCGCTCCCGCTCGCACGCACCGCCGGGCACACGATCGTCGTGACCGGCCCGCTCGCCGACGTGGAGAACATCGGCGACGCGGGCTCGAGCGCGGTGACGCCGAGCTCGGTCGTGACGGCGCTCGAGGGCCTCGCCGCCGCGGCCGCGCCCGCGAGCGTCGTGCACCTCGCGGCCCCTCCGTCGACGCCGGCCGAGCAGACGCTGGTCGCGAACGCCGATGCCGTGATCGTCGTCGTCGGTCTGACGACCGCGGACGAAGGCGAGGCCTACATCGGCGCGGGCGATCGGGCCTCGCTCGCGCTGCCGGCCTCGCACGAGCAGTGGATCCTCTCCTTGGCGGCCCTCTCGAACAAGGTCGTCGTGGTGGTCGAAGGCGGCGCCGCGATCACGATGGACGGCTTCCTCGGCTCCGTGGAGGCCGTGCTCTTCGCCTGGTATCCCGGCGTCGAGGGCGGCACGGCGCTCGCCAACGTGCTCTACGGAGTCGTGAATCCCTCGGGCCGGCTGCCGCTCGTCTTCCCGCACGCGGAGACGGATCTCCCGGTCTTCGACAACACCTCGCTGTCCGTGACCTACGGCCCCTACCACGGATATCGGCACCTCGATCACGCGCAGACCGCGCCGCTCTTCCCCTTCGGCCACGGGCTCTCGTACACGACGTTCGCCTACGCGAACCTCGCGCTCGAGTCCGCGACGCTCGGGGCGGACGGGGTCCTGCGCGCGTCCGTCGACGTGACGAACACGGGGAGCGTCGCCGGCCGCGAGACGGTGCAGCTCTACGTCGGCGAGGCCACGCCCTCGGCCACGACGCGCTACGTCCGCGAGCTGCGCGGCTTCACCCAGGTCGAGCTCGCGCCCGGCGCGACGAAGCGCGTGACGATCGAGGTCCCCGTCGGAGACCTCGGCTACTTCGACACCGGGCTCGGCGCGTTCCGCGTCGCGCCGACGAGCTACCGCGTCGAGGTCGGCCGCTCGTCGCGCGATCTCCCGCTCTCCGCGACGTTGACCGTCACGCCCTGATCCGGCGTCTCGCGGCTCCGGCTCAGCGTCCGAAGCCGGAGAGCGCGTAGCCGGACACGGTGTCGTACACGATCTGCTGGAAGAGCGCGGCCTGGGCCGCGGTGACCGTGGCGCTCGTCCCGAGCGCCGTGTCGGCGAGGTCGCGCGGATCGGCCTGGAAGAGGCACGCGTAGAACGTGACCGCGACGATGTAGCGACCGATCGGCGTGAGGTGGTCGTCGGTGCCGTTGTTCGAGAAGAACGTCTGGAAGAAGGCGTTCGACGCGACCCCGGGCACCTGCCCCGCCTCGACGGCCGTCTTCACGTTCCGGATCACGCGCCCTGCCGGCACGATGTAGGGCACGGGACGCGAGGGCTCGAGGGCGATCAGCGCCGAGCGCACCGCCTCCATGTAGAGCAGCTCGTTCGCCTCGGCGGCATTCCAGCTGCCCGGCGAAGACGGATTCCAGATCGACGGATCGCGGAGCCAACCCCCGCCGGTGACGCAATTCGAATAGCCCTCGGTCGGTGTCGGTGGCCAGGCCTCGTAGACCCAGATCTGGACGTTCGGGTTCACGCCCACCGCATCGTCCCAGGCCTGGTCGATGTTCACGGCGTCGCTCCGGTTCTGGGCCGTGCTCTCGCTCGCATGCCCGCTCGGGACGCAGGGCATGTTCGGGAAGGGCTGGAAGGAGAGGTGGTCGTACGCGACCGTCTTCACGGCGGTCTGCACGTTCGAGACCCCGAACCCGCCGGTCGGCTGCATGTCGTAGACCCACGTGCCGATGCCGGGCACGGTGTACCGGTTCCAGCTCAGATCGATGCCGCCCGACGTGGCGACGGGCGAGATGTAGCCGTCGATCGTATCCGTCAGGCTGTTGCCGACGGCGAGCAACGACTGCATGCCGACGACGTTCGAGCCGATCTCGTAGGTCGAGCTCACGACCCCGCTGCTCGCCATGCACGTCTTCGTGGCGATCGCTCGGATCGTGGTGCTCCCCTGGTCGACGCGGATCGGCGAGGAGTACACGGTGCCGTTCGTCGGATCGGTGCCGTCGACGGTGTAGCGGATCGTCGCGCCCGAGGTCGACGAGGCGATCGTCACGCTCCGGGGGCTCGTGTACGGACCGCCGCGCGGAGTGAACGTCGGCGCGCCCACCATGCGCCCGGCCGCCGCGTCGATCCCGACGTAGTTCGAGACCGTCGCCGTTCCCTCGTAGTAGGTCGCCGTGTTCCCGTCGAGGGCGGCCTGGTAGGTGTGGCCGCTCGTTCCCGTCGTGCCGAACGCCGCGCCGTCGACCCGCGTCGCGCCCACGTAGAACTCCACCTCCGCGACGCGCCCCACGGCGTTCGGAGGCCCGTAGTACTTCACCCACCGGTAGACGTTCGTCGTCGCGATCGGCACGTCGAGCCACTGTCCCTCGGCGGGTGCGGCCGTGATGGTGGCGAGCGTCTCGAAGCCGTTGGTGGCGGAGTCGTTCGAGCCCTGGATCGTGCCGCCGACGAGCTCGGCCGCGTACCCGGGCGCGGGGAAGAGGCGCACCGACGTCAGTGGCAGCGCATGATAACAGCCGTTGCCTCCGCCGTCGCTCCGGCTCGCCTGCGTGTGGCAGGCGACGAACGAGAGCGCGGCGCATGCGACGACCGTCGTGGCTCGGTACGTGACCATCTCATCCCCCACGAGCCCGGGGTGGGCTCCCACCGACAAGGTAGTCCCGGGAGCGCGCGCCGCCAGGGCAGCGCGTCCGGGGACGAACGGCGAAGGCGACGGCGCGGCCGGAGCCGTCACCGTCGCCTTCGTGGGGAGCGCACCGCTCAGAGCGTCGCGAACGCCGCGTCGGGGATGTCGATCGGCGACGAATCCACCGTCTGGATCGTCTTCGACTTCAGGATGACGGCGGGAAGGACGTTGCGCGCGAAGTAGACGGCCGCGTACTTCTTGCCCTCGTAGAAGAGCTTGTCCGGGTGGTCGCCCGAGAGCTGGGCCGACTTCTCGAGGCCGATCGCCGCCTGCTCGAGGAGCAGCCAGCCGACGCAGAGCTCGGAGCACATCTCGAGGAAGCGCTCCGCCGTGAGCGGGATGCGCACGATGTTGCCGCCCTGGACCCAGCCGAGGAACTGCATCGCGGTCGCGCCGACGGCGCCGTGGGCCTTCTCGAGGTGGCCGATCGCGTCCGCGAGCACCGGATGCTCCTTGTTCGCGTCGATGAAGCGCTTGATGTCGTCGAGGAACGCCTTCGCGTTCGCGCCGCCCGCCTGCATGAGCTTGCGCGTCACGAGGTCCATCGACTGGATGGCGTTCGTGCCCTCGTAGATCGAGAAGATCTTCGAGTCGCGGCAGTACTGCTCGACCGGGTAGTCGCGCGTGAAGCCCGCGCCGCCGTGCACCTGGATCGCCTTCTCGCAGACGCGGAAGGCCTGGTCCGACGAGTACGCCTTGACGAGCGGGGTGAGGAGGTCGACCTGGCCCTGGTGGTAGGTCGCCGACTGATCGCCGCGCGCGTCCGCCACGTGGACCATGTCCTGGTGGTAGGCGAGCTTGAAGATCATCGCGCGGATGCCCTCGACGCGCGCCTTCATGTCGAGCAGGTCCTGACGGATGTTCGGATGCTCGATGATCGACGCGCGCGGCGCGTTCGGATCCTTGAAGTTCTTGATGTTCGAGCCCTGCTTGCGCTCGCGCGCGTAGTCGAGGGCGTTGAGGTACGCGGTGCCGGCGACGGCGAGGCCCTGGATGCCGACGGCGATGCGCGCGCCGTTCATCATCTTGAACATCTGCATCATGCCGTGGTTCTCGACCGTGCCGACGAGCTCGCCGATGCACTGGTCCTCGTCGCCGAAGGTCACGACGCAGGTGGCCGAGCCGTTGATGCCCATCTTGTGCTCGATGGAGGGCACGCGGACGTCGTTGAACTCGGCGAGCGAGCCGTCCTCGTTCGAGCGGATGCGCGGGACGATGAAGAGCGAGAGGCCCTTCGTGCCCGGGCCCGCGCCGTCGATGCGGGCGAGCACGAGGTGGACCACGTTCTCCGTGAGGTCCTGGTCACCGCCGGAGATGAAGATCTTCGTGCCCTTGATGCGGAAGGTGCCGTCCGGGTTGCGGGCCGCGGTGGTGCTGGCCGCGCCGACGTCGGAGCCCGCGTGCGGCTCGGTGAGGCACATCGTGCCGCCCCAGGTGCCGTCCATCATGCGCGACATGTAGAGGCTCTTCTGACGCTCGGTGCCGAAGGCCGCGATGACCTCCGCCGCGCCGAGCGCGAGGCCCGGGTACATGTTGAACGCCGGATTCGCGCCCGAGAGCATCTCCTGCGTGAGCGCCGCGAGGGCGTGCGGTGCGCCCTGGCCGCCGTGCTCCTCCGCCACCTGGAGCGTCGCCCAGCCCGCCTCGTAGAGCTTCTGCCACGCGTCCTTGAAGCCCGGCGGCGTGAGCACGCGGCCGTTCTCGAGGCGGCAGCCCTGGTCGCCGATGGTGTTCAGGGGCCCGGTGACCTCGGTCGCGAAGCGATAGACCTCGTCGAGGACCATCGAGCACTCGTCCTTGCCCCAGTTGGCGAAGGGCCCCTTGCCCAGCTGCTCGGCGATCCCGAACTGCTCGAAGAGGAGGAACTTGAAATCGCGGACGTCGGCCTTGTAGCGATTGATACCGGTGCTCACGGATTCACCTCGGGGGCGTAACAACTAACCCCATTGGTGCGATCCGGAAGGGCCGTCGTCAAGTCGAAACTGAATGGCGGCTCATTCTGTGGCGCGGGGAGTACCCCACGGCTTTCTTGGACAATTCCGGAACTCATCCCCGCTCGGGGATGGACAGCGACGGCCGGCCGGGGGGACGTTCGGCACGCTCCGAGCGCGTGGAAGCGAACGATCGTTCAGTCGCCCGCGACGACGCGGTTCCGACCCCGGCTCTTCGCGTCGTAGAGCGCGGCGTCGGCTCGCGTGAGGGCCCCGGACACGAGCTCGTCGGCGCGCCATTCGACGACGCCCGCGCTGAGCCCGAGGGGCACGATCTCGCCGGCCGACATCATCTCGAGAGCCCGTACGTCCGCCCGGATGCGGTCGACGACGCGAACGGCGTCGTCGCGTCGGGTCTCCGGCATGACGATCGCGAGCTCCTCGCCACCGAAGCGCCCGACGGCGTCCTGCGCGCGGATCCGGCTCCTCACGGTGGCCGTGACGAGCTTCAACGCCTCGTCGCCGACGAGGTGACCGAAGCGATCGTTCACCTGCTTGAAGTGGTCGAGGTCGAGCATCGCGAAGCAGAGCGGCCGATCGTAGCGGCGCGCACGCTGCACCTCGTCCTCGGCCACCTCGAAGAGCCGATAGCGGTTGAGCGCGCCGGTGAGCGAGTCGATCGTGGCGAGCTCGCGCAGCCGGTCCTCGATGCGCTTCTGCTCCGTCAGATCCGTGATGCCGATCATCAGCGTCGGCTCGCCGTCGAGGACGAGCATGTCCGCGGCGACGAGGGCCCAGATCGGGCGCCCCTTCACCGAGAGCAGACGGAGGGTGACGGCCTCGACGCGACCTTCGCGGATCACGCGCCGGACGAGCTCGCCGCGCTCCTCGCGATCGTGGAAGAGGTCGTCGGTCACGCGACCGAAGAGCTCCGCTTCGGAGATCTCGAAGAGCGCGGAGGCGCGACGGTTCGCGAAGCGGACCTTCGAGTCCGAGAGGCCGATGACCAGCATCGGGACCGGGGCCGTCTCGAGCAGTCGACGGAAGCCCTGCTCGCTCTGCTCGAGCCGTCGCGTCCGCTCCTGCACGAGGTGCTCGAGCTGGGAGCGGTCGCGCTCGGCGGCCTTCTCCTTCTCGCTCACGAGGGCACGGAGCTCGCTGATCGTGTTGTTGACGAGGAAGGCGAGGACGTCGACCGAGTCGCCGAGGTGATCGCGCTCGACGCTGACGGCGAGATCCCCGGAGGCGACACGGACGAGCGCGTCCGAGAGCACCTCGACCGCGCGCGAGAGCCGCTGCTCCTGCTCCTGGGCGCCCCGGATCAGCCGCTCGACCTCCTCGGCGATGGCGTTGAAGTAGAAGCGCGCGGCATCGTCCTCGTCGCGCGCGAACGTCCGCGGGAGGCGGTACGAGAACTCGCCCTGGCAGAGCCTCAGGAAGCCCTCGACCAGCGCCTCGGGAAGGCCCGCCCGCGTCGTCATCGACGGCTCATGCTTCTCGCCCACGCGAGCCCCTCTTCCTGGGTGGCGAAGAGGCGCGTCGGGACGCGCGGAGGATGGAGCCCGATGAAGACCGAGGCGACCGCGCGGCCGAAGATCGTGCCGCCGATCAAGGCGAAGCAGCGCTGGAAGTCGGGATCCGGCGCGTCCCGATAGACGGTCCGCGCCCCGGCGTCCTGCTGGACGACTCGATCCATGAAGACGAGGATGCCCGCGCTCGCGCCCTTGCTGCGGAGGTGCTCGAGCTGGATCCGGATGCTCTCCTCGGCGGTGGACGCGTCGTCGGTGGCGCCGTCGAAGGGGACGACGGCCAGGATTCCCGGCTCGACCTCGAAGAACTCGGCGTTCGAGGACTGGCCGATCTTCGTCCAGGCCGAGGTGTCGGGGCTCGCGGAGGGGCTCATCGCGCCGCCCCCGAGCCGCGGAGGGTGTCGAGCCAGGCCACCGCTTGATCGACCGACTCCACCATCTTGGTCGGGATCCTCGGCTTGGAGAGCCCGAGGAAGAAGCTGCCGATCGCGCGAGAGAGCGGGTTCGTCACCACGAGGGCGGAGCCGAAGCAGAGCTCGGGATTCATCCCGTCGGCGTAGGCGCGACGCGCGTCGGCGTCCTGGGCGACCAGGCGGCCGAGGAGCACGACGGTCGCGATCCTCCGACCGAGCTGCCGCGCATGGCCCATCTGGAAGGAAACGTTCTCGCGCGCGGTCGCGCCGTCGTCGTGGCTCCCCGGCTGGGGCACCACGATGAGCACGTCGTCGTCGTGCGCGTAGTAGACGGTGTTGGCCGTCCGGCCGACCTCGATCCAGCTCGGCCGGAGCGTGAACAGGGGCTCGTTGGGTCTCGGCGTCGGGACGTGGGCCACACGGGGAGGATACGCGCGCCCGCTCCCCGCGCCTAGGCCGCGGCTTCGTCCTCGTAGCAGCGCACGATGTGGGCCGAGAGTCGGTCGATCGCGTCCTGCGCGACCGGCAAGAGGGGCGCGAAGACGTGGAACGCGTGGATCATGTCGTCCCAGACCTCGAGCGTGACGTCGCCGCCCTGCTCGCGGATGCGCTCGGCGAGCGCGATGCCCTCGTCGCGGAGCGTCTCGACCTCGCCGACCTGGATCAGGATCGGCGGGAGGTCGTGGACGTCCGCGTGGATCGGCGCCGCGAGCGGATGCCGCACCTCGTGCTCGCGCACGAACCGCCTCGCGTACGCGGCCATCGCCTTGCGCGTCACGAAGTCCCAGCGTCGGTTCTCGTGGAAGGAGGGGCTCTGGGCCTCGAGGTCGAGCCAGGGCGAGATGAGCACCGCCGTGCAGGGCATGGGCTCGCCGGTCTCCCGGAGCTTGAGCATCGTCGAGACGCAGAGACCGCCGCCCGCCGACTCGCCCGCGAAGGCGATCTTCGAGGGCGAGATGCCCTGGGCGAGCAGCCAGCGGTACGCCGCCATCGAGTCCTCGAGCTGGGCGGGGAACGGATGCTCGGGCGCGAGGCGGTAGTCGAGCGCGAGCACGCGCGACCGGGTCGACTTGCAGATGCGCGCGATCAGGTCCCGGTGCGAGCGCACCGAGCCGGTCGAATAGCCGCCGCCGTGCAGGTAGATGACGACGTGGTCGTGCCTCGAATCCGGTCGCGTGAACCATTTGCCCGGCACGCCACCCGCGTCGGCGTCCGAGATGGTCGTCTCCTTCACGACCGCGGTGTCGGGCCGGGGCGGGTCGAGGGCGTACCGCTGGAACCGGAGCGGCAGGAGCACCGAGAAGTCCGCCGAGGTGCGGAGGACCGTCGCGATGGTCTCGAATTCCTCGGACCAGGTCGGCCGATGGGGGCCGAAGACCTTCCGGCGGAGGCGGATGAGCGGCCGCAGCCGGTCCATCAGGAGGCGGATCGGATTCATGGGGCCGAACGATAGCGGAAACGGCGAAGCGTTCGACCCGCGGTCGGGGTGGACAGGGGGGCGCTCCTTCCGTATCCCTCGGGGCATGTTGCTCGAACGCCATCTGGACGCCCTCGCCACCCAGGCCCTGACCGAGGCGCTCGGCCTCCCGGAGCCCGCGCCGGCGATGCTGCGCAAGGCGCAGGATCCGAAGTTCGGCGACTACCAGGTCAACGGCGCGATGCCCCTCGCGAAGAAGCTCGGGAAGAATC
Organism: Polyangiales bacterium; assembly: GCA_046351215.1. Taxonomy (GTDB): domain Bacteria; phylum Myxococcota_A; class Polyangia; order Polyangiales; family Houyiibacteriaceae; genus JAXLYX01. Next base: position 294,595 of record JAXLYX010000005.1, read on the forward strand.
CGCGCGAGATCGCCCAGCTCATCGCCGACGCCCTCGCCTCCCACGAGGCCTTCCACTCGACCGAGGTCGCGGGCCCCGGTTTCGTCAACCTGCGCGTCCGCGACACCTGGCTCGCGGCCCGGCTCACCGAGATGCTGCGCGACGAGGCGCGGGATGGAGTGCCGGCGGTCGACGCGCCCGAGCGCATCGTCGTCGACTTCTCGGGGCCGAACATCGCCAAGCAGATGCACGTCGGCCACCTGCGCTCGACGATCATCGGCCATGCCCTCGTCCGCCTCCTGCGGTTCACCGGCCACCACGTGATCGGCGACAACCACCTCGGCGACTGGGGTACGCAGTTCGGCCTGCTCATCATGGGCATGCGAGAGTGGGGCAACCAGGACGACCTCGTCTCGAACCCGATCGTCGAGCTCGAGCGCGTGTACAAGCTCGCCTCCGCGCGTGCGAAGGAAGACGCCGCCTTCGAGGAGAAGGCGCGTCACGAGCTGGCGAAGCTCCAGACGGGCGATCCCGACAACACCGCCCTCTGGGAGCGGTTCGTCGCCGCGACGCGCACGGCCCTCGACGAGGTCTACGCGGAGCTCGGCGTGACCTTCGACGAGTGGCTCGGCGAGAGCGCCTACCACGACATGCTCCCCGGAGTGGTCGCGACGCTGCGCGAGAAGGGGCTCGCCCGCGAGGACCAGGGCGCCATCTGCATCTTCTTCGGCGAGCTCGACGGAGCGCCCGCCGACCTCAAGAAGCAGAAGGAGCCCTTCATCATCCAGAAGAGCGACGGCGCCTTCCTCTACTCGACGACGGATCTCGCGACGCTCGTCTACCGGCGGGATCGCTTCGCGGCCGATCGCTCGATCTACGTCGTCGACGCACGCCAGGCCCTGCACTTCAAGCAGCTCTTCGCGGTCGCGAAGCTCCTCGGCATGCCGATGAAGCTCGAGCACGTCGGCTTCGGCACGGTCCTCGGTCCCGACGGCAAGGCGATCAAGACGCGTGACGGCAAGGCGATCACGCTGAGCTCGCTCCTCGCGGAGGCCAAGACGCGCGCCGAGATGCGCATCCGCGAGGCGATGAGCGAGGGCAAGCTCCACGTCGACGAGGCCCACGTCGGCGAGGTCGCGCGCGTCGTCGGCATCGGCGCCGTGAAGTACGCGGATCTGATGCAGAACCGGCTCACGGACTACCAGTTCGACTGGGACAAGATGATCTCGTTCCACGGCAACGCCGGGCCGTACCTCCAGTACGCCTACGCGCGGAGCCGGGCCATCTTCCGCAAGGGTGGCGTCGATCCCGAGGCCCTCGATCGCGAGGCGACGGTCCGCATCGACGATCCGCACGAGGCGGCGCTCGCACGGCAGCTCGCCCGCTTCGGCGACGTGATCCACAAGGCGGCCGAGAGCTACCAGCCGCACGTCCTCTGCGATCACCTCTTCGAGCTCTCGGGCGCGTTCAACGCCTTCTACCACTCGTGCAAGGTGCTCGAGGCGAAGGACGCGGAGACCCGCGAGAGCCGGCTCGCGCTCGTCTCCCTGACGGCGCGGCACGTGCGCCGGGGCCTCTCCCTGCTCGGCATCGACGTCGTCGAGCGCATGTAGGGAGGGGCGGAAGCCGCCTCTTCCGGTGTGCCACGCGTTGCCCTAGGATGCGCGACATGAGTCTCCCCATCGTCGCTGCGAAGACCTTCGCCATGGTCGACCTCGAGGCCGGCACGGAGTACTGGTGGTGCGCCTGCGGGCGCTCCAAGAACCAGCCCTTCTGCGACGGCTCGCACGAGGGCACCGGCCTCGAGCCGAAGAGCTTCACGGTCGAGAAGTCGAAGGGCTACGCGCTCTGCCAGTGCAAGCAGACGGGCAAGGCGCCCTTCTGCGACGGCACGCACCGAACCCTCTGATCAGCGCGCGGCGGGCCGGACCCAGGTCGCGCCGCGCCCCGCGTCGTCGCTCTCGCCGGCCCCGGGCACCGCGTAGTAGTACGCGGCGAGGACCTTCCGCGCGCGGTCGGCCGGACAGCCGAGCGGCGCGGGATGCCCGTGCCAGTGATCGTCGCCGTGCGAGAGCACGACGAGCCGGTTCGGCGTCGGCGCGAGACGCGCCTCGCATCGGACGACGCCGGCATCCCAGAGCTCGAGCTCCCCGCCCCACGAAGGCTCCCACGCGCTCTCGGCGTAGAGGAGGAGCGTGAGGCGACGCGAGAGGCCGCGTCGTCGGTCGCGCCCGAAATCCGCGTGGAGATCGAGGTGTCCGCCCGGCAGCGTGAGGTGCAGGCCGCCGCCGAGGAAATGCGGATCGGGCACGAGCCCCGACACGCCGGTGAGGCGCTCGAGGAAGTCGAGGAAGGCCATGCCGTTCACCTCGTTCAGGAGGTGGCGCACGAAGGGATCCACGCCCGCGAACCCGGTGCGCTGGAGGCCGCCGAGGCGCGCCGATTGCTCCGCGTGGTCCTTGCGCTTCCAATCGGGATGATCGGGCGACGGGAATCCGGCCGCGAGCCGCGCGAAGACCTCGGCGGGGAGGAAGCCGTCGATCGCGACGTGGGCGAAGGGCCGTGCCGCGGCGTAGGCGGAGCGATGACGGTCGGCGAGCTGCCGGAGCGCCGTTCGATCGAAGAAGAACCATCCGCCGTCCATGCCGGGATCCTCCGCGCCGCCGGGCCTCCGTCAACCCGTCGCGTGGTAGGACTCGCCCATGCACGGCCGCGTCGTCCGCCTCCGCCTCGAGAGCCGCCTGCTCCGGGGCAATCCGCTCTCGGACCCCCACGAGCGGGAGCTGCTCGTGTACCTGCCGCCGGGCCACGACGACGGCCGACGCTTCCCCGTGATCCTCGTGCTCCCGGCCTACGCGGGGCATCCCGAGGGCCTCGTCGAGTGGAGCCCCTGGAAGCGCAGCGTGGTGGACGCGTTCGACGCGCAGATCGCCCACGGTCACGCGCGCCCGGCCATCCTGGTCGCGCCCGACTGCAGCACGCGCTGGGGGGGCAGCCAGTACCTGGACTCGCCCGCGCAGGGTCCCTACCAGGGCTTCCTCGCGGACGAGGTGCTGCCGTTCGTCGACGCGCAGCTGCCGACGATCGGCACGCGGGAGTCGAGGGCCGTCGTGGGCCGCTCGTCCGGCGGGTTCGGGGCCCTGCGTCTCGCGATGGATCGGCCGGAGACCGTGGTCGCGGTCGGCAGCCATGCGGCGGACGCCGACTTCGAGATCAGCATGCGACCGATGTTCCTCCCGGCCGCGATCGCCATCGGCCACGCGGGCGGGCTCGAGGGCTTCGTCGCCCGTCTCGGCCAGGGCGGACCGCGCACGGCGCAGGACTTCGACGCCGCGTTCTGTCTCGCCTGCAGCGCCGCCTACGCGCCCGAGCCGGGGCATCCCTTCCCGCACGTCGCCCTGCCCTTCGACCCGGCCACCGGGGCCGTCGTCGAGCCCGTGTTCGCCCGGTGGAAGGCCCACGATCCGCTCGTTCGACTCGAGGGAGCGCTCGAGACGCTGCGCGGGCTCCGGGCCCTCTACCTCGACGCCGGCGATCTCGACGACCACGGCCTCCATTTCGCCGCGCGCAAGATCGCCGGGCGGCTGCGCGCCCACGGCGTGCCGCTCGTGCACGAGGAATTCGCGGGCGGCCATCGCGGCACGAGCCATCGCTACGAGACCTCGCTGCCCCTGCTCGCAGCCGCGCTGGACGGCCCCGGCGAGGCCTAGAACCCCTTTGGATCCAAGCGCCGGATGGCCTATCCTTGGCCGGCACGAAGGGACCCCTCCCGGAGGACGTGAATGACGACGAGCAAGAAGGCCACGAAGTCGAGCCCGACCCGGACGAAGGGGGCCGACGCCGCGGAGACCGCCACGGCGGTCGACGCGGAGCAGGGTGGCGTCGAGGCGTCGGACACCGGGGCGGCGGGGCCGACCCCGCCTGCCCTCCTCTCGGAGCCGAACGCGGCCCAGCTCCTGGCCCAGCAGGGCGAGCAGATGCTCGACGCCCGGAACACGGTCGCGAACGCGGCCGCGAAGGTGGTCGGCGACGTGCTCGTGCTCCGGCCCGAGATGGTCGTCCCGCTCGTCGACAAGTTCGCGAAGGGCATCGCCTCGAAGCACAAGAAGGTCGTGCAGGTGGCAGCCGACGCGCTTCCGCAGATCGCGAAGGTCGCTCCCGCCCGCGTCGCACGTCACCTCGAGCTGCTGAAGAGCTCGTTCGCCGAGTGCTCCGAAGAGGGGCAGGACGGGCTCGTCCGCACGTTCGCGGCGCTCTGCATCGCCTCGGTGGCCTACCAGAAGCGCCTCGAGCCCGTGCTCACGGAGGCCCTCGCCGGCGCCGAGGGCAAGACGCTCCTGCGTTGGACGCAGACCGTGCTCCCGGCCCTGAAGGGCGAGCCGCACGCGCGTGCCCGGGCGGTGGTGGAGGGAAGGCTCGACGCGCTCCCGAAGCCGATCGCGCAGCCGATCGCCGACTTCCTCGGCATCAAGCTGCGGCCTCGGCCGCGCTGAGCCCGGAACCCGCGGCGCTGGCGATCCCGATGCGGAGCGACTACACGGTGGGAACGATGGCTCGTTCGCTGCCCGTCTTCCTCGTGGCGCTCGTGGGCGCATGCGCCCCCGCGGCTCCGTCGACCACTCCAGCAACGCCCGCGCCCGCGAGCCCCGCCCCCGCCTCCTCGGCCGGCGCGGAGGCCACCGCGGCCGTCACGTTCCCCGTCGCCCTCCTGACCGGGCCCGGCGGCGGCCCCGCGCTGTACACGAGCGCGGCCCCGGACGCGGCGGCCGTCGGGTACGTCTCGGCCGACGTGGAGCTCGAGGTCACGGGTCCCCCGGAGGGCGATCGGGTGCCGGTGCGCATCCGCGGCCCCCTCGAGGTGCGCGCGCACCTCGCGCTCGTGCGCCTCGGCGCTCGCATCCAGCGTCGCGGGCGCATCCGCGGCACCCCGGTCTACGTCGCGGGCAACGACCGAGTGCGGGTGCTCGGCTTCGAGAGCGACGGCCGGATCCGCGTCGAGGCGATCCCCGTCGACGCGAGCAGCGGCTCGCCCATCGCCGGCGCCTTCGTGGGCTCGTACCCCGTGGCCGGCGTCGGAGCGGCCCGCGTCGCGCCGAGCGACGCGACCGTGGCGCCGGGCGCGCCGCATCGGCTCCCGGCCGGCGTCGCGATTCCGCTCTTCGACCAGCCCGGCGGTCAGGTCGTCGCCACGCTCCCCGCCCGGGACATCGGGCTCCCCTGCCTCGTGGCCCGCGAGGAGAACGGTTTCCGCGCCGTCCTCGTGGGGTCCGGGCCCTACCTCGCCGGCTACGTCCGCGAGACCCCGACGCCTTCGTCCGCGCCCGCGGCGACGACCGCGACGGCACCGTCGACGGGCAGCGGCGTCCCGGCGCGGCTGCGCGAGGATGGCACGAAGCCCCTGCGGCGCATCGCCGCCGGCACGCGCATCGTCTTCGACGGACGCACCGTCGCCCGGCTCGGCGCCGACGGGTACGCGCGCGAGATGCAGCGCTATCCCGACACCGACGAGGTCGATGTCTTCGTCGCCGTCGACGACACGCTCGCGGTGCGCGGCATGGTCCCGAGCGCGGCGCTCACGCCGGTCGCGCCCTGAAGCCACCGCACCGCGCCGCACCTCAACGGAAGAGCGAGTCGGCGGACTCGACGACGACGTCCTCCGGGCGGAGCCCGAGCGGGTAACGCTCGATCGCGCGATCCGCTTCGCGGACGCTCTCGGGAACCTCGTGATCGTAGGTCGGCGGCGACGGAGCGTCTCGGAGCAACGCCTCGCGGAACGCCGCTCCGTCCGGGACCACGAGGACGGCCCGGAGGCCCCTGCGATCGAGGTGCGCGCGGACGGCACGGTTCACGTCGTCCACCGTGAGCGTCGCGAGACCTTCACGCATCTGCTCGTCCCACGGGAGCGCGGCCCGGGCCGCTCGCTGATCGAGGCGATAGCCGAGCCGCGATTCGTCGACCTCGGTCGAGAGCGGCAGCGTGCGCAGGAGGAAGGCCCGGACGCGCTCGAAGTCCGCCTCGGCGATCCCTTCGTCGACGAGCCGATCGATCTCGCGGAGCACGAGGCGCAGCACGAAGTGGGCCGACTCCGGCTGCACGGGCCGGATCCACGCATCGAAGTGCGGATGCGAGAGGAGATGGCCCGGCCCCGGCCCGCGGAGCCCCGGGATGCTCGAATACGGCTCGGAGTAGACGTAGTCGCCGTAGTTCAGCCCACGGGCCTCCCGAACTTCCTGCATCAGCCGACCGAGGAATTGCCCGTGGAGCCCGAGGTAGGCCGCGGCGACCGAGAGGGCGACGTAGTCGGGATGGGCCCGGGTCACTTCGTGGGGGATGGCGACGCGGATCGGCACCGCGGCGGTCTCCTCCGCCTCTACGAGCACGACCCGCCGCCTCTCGGAGGGCGGCGCCGGAGCGAGCCCGCGCACGGGCGCGCACGACGCCTCGGGCACCTCGGACAGAGCAGCGGAGACCCGCGCCGCGAAGCCCTCCGGGACATCGCCCGCGATCCCCACGCGCATGCGCGAGCGACAGAACGCGCGCGCCCGATGCGCGATCAGATCGGCCCGCGTGATGCGCGCGAGCCCTCCGCGCGTGCCCATCGTCGGATGGGAGTACGGATGGTCGCCGAAGACGGAGGCGTAGAGCACTTCCTCCGCCAACGCCTCGTCCTCCGTGCCGAGGAGGCCGAGCTCGATGTCGCTCGTCTCGCGCTCGCGAAGACGCTCGAGGGTGGCCTGCGGGAACGCGGGCGCGACGAGGATCTCGCGCAGCACGGCGAGCAGGTCGTCCGCGTGATCGCGATGCACGCGCCCCACGAACGAGACGTATTCCCGATCGACGGTGACCTCGAGCTCGGCGGCCATCGGCAGGAGCGCGCGACGCAGGGCGGCGGGTGGGAGGCGCTCGCTCCCCCCCTCGCGCATGGCCGTCGCCGTGAGCGAGGCGAGCCCCGCGAGAGACGCGGGATCGTCGCTCGAGCCCGAGTCGAAGACGACGTGGATCGCCACGATCGGCGAGCTCGACGCGACGCGCACGAGCTCGGGCGCACCGCCGCTCGGAACGGGAGCCGGCGCGTGGGCGCAGCCGATCGCGAGGGCGACGAGCGCGACGAGGACCGCCCTCATGGCGACGCCTCGATCGAGTCGCACATCGAGGCCGAGGGCGCGTCCGGCTCGCCGACGGCGCCGCCCTCCTGCGCCCCGCCACGGAGCGTGACGACGAACCTCCGCGAGCGGACGAGGTAGCGCGCCGCCACGCGACGCACGTCCGCGACCGTCACCTCGTCCGTCGCGGCCACGAGCTCGGCGAACGCCCCCGGGCTCCCCGACACCGCGAACGTGCGGGCGAGCTGCTCGGCCACGTCGTCGACCGTCCGTATCGAGGAGAGGCGCTCGTAGCGCACGGCCGAGCGTGCATCCGCGAAGAGCGCGTCGCGCTCGCCGCGGGCGACGGCCGCGAGCTCTTCGTCGATCGCGTCGATGACGCGGTTCGCCGAGGCCGGCGTGGAGAGCGTGGCCGCGACGACGAAGAGCGCCGGATCCCGGGTGAAGTCGCCGTCCCACGAGCCGAGGTCGAGCGCCACACGCTCCCGCTCGACGAGGCGCTCGTAGAGGGGAGAAGCCTCCGAGAAGGCGAGCGCGTGGACGACCTCGAGGGCCACGGTCTCGCGGAGGGCCGCGCGCCGCGCCTCGGGCGAGGCCTCCTCGGGGCCCGCGAACGAAGGCGTGCGGTACGCCACGAAGAGCGCGGGCTCCGACGGGCCCGGCCACGCGAGGTCGCGCCGAGCGCCCGCGGTCGGCTCGGGCTCCTCCGGGATCGCGGGGCGATCGCGGTGCCCCGACCACGCACCGTAGTGACGCTCGACGAGCGCGAGCAGGGCCTCGCGGCGCACGTCGCCGACGACGACGAGCGTCGTGTCGTCGGGCGTGTAGTAGCGCCGGAAGAAGGCGCGAGCGTAGTCGACGTGGCTCGCCATGGCGCAGACGTCGGCGAGATGACCGAGCGTCGTGTGCCCGTAGGGGTGCCGGCGGAACGCGAGCGCCGAGAGCGTCTGCCACATCGTCTCGGTGGGATCCGCCGCCGTCGTCGCGTACTCGCCGAGCACCGCCCCGACCTCGGCGCGATATCCCTCGTCGTCGAAGGCGAGGTGCTGGAAGCGCTCCGCCTCGACGGCGACGAGGTCCGGGAGGACCGAGCTCGGCACGGTGATCGTGTAGAGGGTGTAGTCGTTCGTGGTGTACGCGTTGTGGTCGGCGCCGAAGCCCTGCATCGTGCGCTCGTACTCCGGGCCCGGACGGCTCTCCGTCCCCCGGAACATCATGTGCTCGAAGAGGTGGGCGTAGCCGGAGCGGCCGGGCTCGACCTCGTCGCGCGAGCCGACGCGGACCAGCGTGAAGTAGGCGACGACGCCGACGTCGCCCGTGTCGACGGTGACGAGCGTGAGACCGTTCGGGAGTCGATCGACGACGGGAGCCGCCGGGAAGACCGAGCGGGGCAGCACGTCCTCGGCACGCGCCTCGCACGACGGCACGAGGAACTGGAAGATCAGGACGGCGACGACGAGCACCGCGACGTACGCGAGGACGACGAGGCCCATCCGTCCCTTCGGTCGCACCGCGCCGTAGGGACAGCTCGTTCCGCACTCATCCGAGGATCGAGGGCTCATAGTCGTCGGGCGCCTTCCAGCCTAGCAGGTGGAAGGTCGTGGCCGCGACGTTGGCGAGCCCCGGGTTCGCCAACGCTTCCGAGATGCGGAGATCGTAGCCGGGCGCGAACAGATGGAAGGGCACGTGGTTCAGCGTGTGGCTCGTCTTCGCCGCGATCCGACCGTCCTTGCCGCGCTTGACCTGCTTCGTCTTCTTGTCGCGCTCGAACATCTCGTCCGCGTTGCCGTGATCGGCCGTGATGATGGCGGCGCCGCCGAGCTTCTCGATCACCGGGAGGATCCGCGCGAGGCAGATGTCGACCGTCTGCACGGCGAGCACCGCCGACTCGAGCACGCCGGTGTGCCCGACCATGTCGCCGTTCGCGAAGTTGATGCGGAGCGCCCGCGACTTCCCGGAGAGCAGCGCCGCGATCGTCGCGTCGGTGATCTCCGCCGCCTTCATCCAGGGGCGCTGATCGAAGGAGACGTTGTCGCTCGGAACCTCGAGGTAGGTCTCGAGCCCTCGATCGAACATGCCGCTGCGGTTGCCGTTCCAGAAGTAGGTCACGTGACCGTACTTCTGCGTCTCGCTGCACGCGAAGATCGAGCAGCCGTTGCGCACGAGGTACTCGCCCATCGTCCGATCGATGAGCGGGGGATCGACGAGGAAGTCCTTCGGCAGCTTGAGGTCGCCGTCGTACTGCATCATGCCGGCGTAGAGCACGTCCGGACGCTCGCCGCGCGGGAACTCGAAGAAGTCCTTCTCGGTGAACGCGCGGCTGATCTCGATGGCGCGGTCGCCACGGAAGTTGAAGAAGACGACCGCGGCGCCGTCGCGGACCGGTCCGACGGGCGCGCCGGACTCGTCGACGATCACGAAGCCGGGGAGGTCCTGATCGATGACCCCGGCCCTCTCGTGGCGGAAGGTCTCGATCGCCTCGCGTGTCGTCCGGAAGCCCCGTCCTTCGCCGAGCACGTGGTGCTTCCAGCCGCGATCGACCATCGCCCAGTCCGCGTTGTAGCGGTCCATGGTGAGGAACATCCGACCGCCGCCGGACGCGATCCGGTAGTCGCGACCGGCCTCGCACAGCTCCGCGAGCAGGCGCTCGAGCGGCTCGACGTAGTCGAGCGCGCTCGTCTCGGGCACGTCGCGTCCGTCGAGGAGCACGTGGACGCGCACCGCCTGGACGTTCTCCGCGTGCGCACGACGGATCATCGCGAAGAGGTGGTCGATGTGGCTGTGGACGTTCCCGTCCGAGAGCAGGCCGAGGAAGTGGAGCGGCTGCCCCGACGCGCGCACACGCTCGGTCAGGGCCTTCCACACGGGCCCCTCGAACATCGCCCCGGTCTCGATCGCGGTCTGGACGAGCTTGGCGCCCTGCTCGAACACGCGGCCCGCGCCGAGCGCGTTGTGGCCGACCTCGCTGTTGCCCATGTCCTCGTCGCTCGGCAGGCCGACCGCGAGACCGTGGGCGCGGAGCGCCGTCGTCGGGCAGGTGGAGGCCAGCCGGTCGAGGACGGGCGTGCGCGCGAGGAAGACTGCGTCGCCGTCGTCCTTCGGACCGATGCCGACGCCGTCCATCACGACCGTGAGGACCGGGCCCTTGACCCCCGCGAACGTGGGGTGCCGCTTCAACGAGAAGTCCGCCATGGGGGCGAGAATTAGCAGCCGCGGGCCGGGTGTCGATCCGGGTGCGGCTGCCCGGGTCTCAGCCCTTCGGGAGGGTCTTCCCGAGATCCTTCGCGATGCGCTTCGCCGCCTCGCGGCCGCTCATCATCGCGCCGACGATGCCGTGGCCGGCGCGCGTCGACGCCCCGGAGAGATAGAGGCCGGGGATCGGCCCGCGGTAGCCCGGACGGTTCCTCAGGAACTGCTCCGGCGTCGCCGCGATCCCGTAGCCCGTCCCGGCCGTGGCGCGCGTGTAGCGGGTGTGGCTCGCCGGGGTCGAGGACTCGCGGAAGACGATGTCCGCCGCCGTGCCCGGGAAGAGCCGGTCGAGGCGCGCGATCATGTCGTCCTCGAGACGCTGCTTCACCTGGTGGTAGCGCTCGTCGTGCTTGTACTTCCAACGCTCGGCGTCGGACTCCGACACGCCCCAATGGCCGACGCCCGAGGGCACGACGGTCATCACCTCGAGGCTCTGCACACCCGGAGGCGCGTGATGCGCCGCGTTCTCCGGATCCTTCAGCGACGCGCTCGTGATGTAGCAGCCGTGGGGGACGATCGGCTGGCCGGGCTTCGGGTCGGCGTAGAAGCCCTCCATGTCGTACGAGTCGAACTGCCAGTAGTTCGAGGCGCGCATGCCGCGCTGCCGGAGGTCTCCCTTCACGCCGAGGAAGGTGAGGAAGATGGCCGCGGCCATCTCGAAGCCCTTCGTCTTCTCCACCCAGCCCGACGGCAGGTGCTCCGGGCCGACGAGCTCGAGCAGGGTCCGCTTGAGGTCCGCGTTCGAGAGCACGAGGTCCGCGCGGAGCTCGCGCGCGGGGAACGCGCGCCGACCGGCGACGCGCACGCCGACGGCGCGCCCGTTCTCGATCAGGATCCGCTCGACCGGAGAGCGCAGGTGCACGCTGCCGCCGTTCGCCTCGATCACCTCGACCAGACGGTCCGCGATGACCTGACCGCCGCCCTTCGTGTAGTAGGCGCCCTTGAAGTAGTGGGCCGAGAGCCCGAGGTGGAGGAAGGCGCTGACCTTGCTCGGCGGCAGGCCGTAGTCTCCGCTCTGGCCGAGGAGGATCGCGCGCAGGCGCGGCTCCTTCGTGCAGTCGTCGAGGAACTCGCCGATCGTCCGCGACTGGTTGCGCGCGAGGCCGTAGAGGTCGAACGCGAGCGAAGCGGCGTCCCCGAGGCGGACCTTCCCCCCGTCCATCTTCTCGCCGGCCTTCTGTACGGCGCGGAGCAGCTTCAGGTAGCGATCGATGCCCCGCTTCTCGCTCGGGAAGAGCCCGACGAGGCGCTCCCGGTAGAGGTCGAGGTCGACGGGGATCCGGAACTCGAGGTCGGGGAAGACGAGCGTGTCGAAGCCCTCGGGATCGAGCCGGCTGAACTCGACCCGCGTGCCCACGTCGCGCAGGATGCTCGGGATCGCTCCGTTCTCCTCGCAATCGCCGATGTAGTGGAGACCGACGTCGAAGTGGTAGCGGCCGAGGTCGGTCTTGCGCGTGAAGACCGTCGCGCAGCCGCCGGCGACGTAGTGGGCCTCGAGCACCGCGACCCGCAGGCCGGAGCGCGCGAGGTAGGCGGCGGCGACGAGACCGCCGAGACCGCTGCCGACGATGGCGACGTCGACGCGCTCCGGTAGGGGCGCGCGTGCGCGGCGCACGTTCTCGCTCGAGCTCGAACCTTCGTCCTCGTCTTCCGTGGCGAACGACATGGGGCCTCCGTGGGTCCCCTTCGTTCTAGGCGCTCATGTTTGCAATGTCAACATCGAGGACCGAAAAAAGGCGGGTCGGCCCTCGCCGCCCGCCCGAGCCCCTTCAGGAGGGGTAGCCGACCATCCGCTGCTGGGCCGGATCCCAGAGCTTCTGCTGGAAGCAGGCGACGATGTCCTTCGGCGCGAGGCTGGTGCGACCGACCGGATTCCGCAGCTCCGGCACCTCCTGCATGGCCTCGGGGAGGCGATAGAAGGGGATCTGCGGGTTCAGGTGGTGCACGTGGTGGTAGCCGATGTTGCCCGTGAGCCAGTGCATCACCGGTCCGAAATCCATGAAGCTCGACGACTCGAGCGCCGCGCGGCTGTACTCCCAGGTCTCGCGGGGCTGGATGTGTGCCTCGGGGAAGTTGTGCTGGGCGTAGAAGAGGTACGCGCCCGCCATGGTCGCGACGAAGAGAGGCAGGAAGAACGCGAAGAGGAAGGTGGCGAAGCCGGCGTAGTGGAGGATCGCGACGCTCGCCCCGAGGTTCACGATCACCGCGAGCAGCGAGTCCCAATTCTTCCGCTGGTTGCGGAGGAACGAGGAGACGCACATCCCGTACATGAACACGGTGAAGTAGGCGAAGAAGATCGTCAGCGGATGGCGGTAGACCTTGTAGACCAGCCGCTCCTTCGGGCTCATCTGCTGCCAGATGTCGGTCGTGACCAAGAGGTACGAGCCGACGTGCGAGCCGACGATCTTCGCCGTGTGCGCGTGATGGTAGTTGTGCGTCTGCTTCCAGACGTTCGGGGGCGTCATCACGTACACGCCGAACGCGTAGAAGACCGCCTTCGCGAACGCGCTGTCGCGCAGGATCGCGTTGTGCATGTAGTCGTGATACAGGATGAAGCAGCGCACGACGACGAAGCCGAGAAGGATCGAGACCGGCAGCCGGACCCACCACACGTCCGAGACGATCGTGACGGCGAGCAGGGCGCCGAAGATCCCGAAGGTCTCGAAGAAGTGGAACCAGCTCTTCGCGCGGTCTTCTCGGGCGAAGTCGCGTGTGGCGGAGACGAGCTCGCGCCCCGTTCGCATTCCCGGTGTCACGCCGTCCTGATTCGTGGCCGCAGCCGCCTCGGTCGCCGTCGTGTCGATCGTCATCCGTTTCCCGATTCCGCTCGAGCCAGGCAGCACTGCTCGCTGGTTCGCGCCCGGGCCGAGCATGCCGGCCCTTACTGCCCGATTTCGCCCAGGTGTTTCGCACGCCTCCCCTAGGGCCATCAAGGCGAAGGCATGCGAACCGTCGGTTTCCCAAGGCGAAACGGCGACTTCTGACCGGCCGGTCGGCCGGAAATCGCAGCCGGTCTACCGCGCTGGGACGACCAGGGTCCCCGCCGCCACGTTCTCGGCGACGAACGAGAGCACCGCGTTCGGCACGGGATTCCCGGCCCCTTCGCGCGCGGACGCGGGGTCGATGTGGGCCATCGCGCTCACGTCGAGCGTGCGGAAGCCGGGGACGCTCGCACCGGGCGCGCCGCGCCCCTGCCCCGCGAGGGGTCGGCCCGTACCGACCTGGGGGGCGATCCGCGTCCGCACGGAGTCGCACCGGGCCACGTCGCCGACGAGCGCGGCGACGACGCAGAGCACCGGGGCGTCGTCGCTCGGGCCGTCGAAGGTCCGGAGGCCGTAGCCGGCCTGCCAGCCCGACTCGGAGATCGCGCCGCCGCCGACGGCGGCGAGGTCGAGCGAGAGCCGCGTCGGGAAGTACCACTCGGCGAGGTTCGTGCGGCCCGAGGTGATCGAGACCGCGAGGTCGGCGACCGACGAGACCTCCGGAGGCGCCGCGTCGGGGCCGTCGACCCAGGTGTAGGTCGCCGAGGGATCGGAGGGCCGCTCGAGCGAGCCGCCGCCGAAGGCGTTCGCGTACGTCTCGACCGGGCCGCCGGCGAGGTGACCGATCGACGCCCGCGCGAAGGCGAGCGGCTGGTACTGCGAGTCGAACGCCCATCCGAGCGCGGCCTCGTTCGTGAGCTTCGGGATGTCGATGCCTCCCGACAGGATCGCGAGCTGCATGTCGCGCTCCGGATCGACGGCGATCCCGTCCGGATCGAAGAGCGCACGGAGCGCCGTGATCTCCGCGTTCGTCTGCGCGGCGACTCCGAGCAGCGGCAGCTCGCTGAAGGGATTCGTCGAGCGGATCGCCGTGAGGCCGGGCATGGGGAAGCCGCCCGCGACCGAGCCGCCGAGGTACGAGGCTTCGTCGGTCGGTGCGTCCGCCAGGATGCCGTCGACGAGGATCAGGCCCGCGAGCTCGTCGAAGCCGCGCTTCCCGTCCGACTCGAAACGATGGGCCGCATAGGCCTCGGCGAAGAAGCCGCCGAGCGAGTGGCCGAGCAGGAAGACGTGGCCCCGCCTCTCGGCCTCGGGCACGAGCGCGACGACGCGGCGGACGTCCTCCACGTGCGTGACGAGCCCCCACTCGCTCTCGAAGAGCAGGTCCCGCTGCTCGAGGTAGCCCGGGAATTCCTGGCCGCCGACCTTCGCGAGCTGGTGGTAGTACGCGTAGGCGATCTCGGGCTCGCCGCGCGCCTCGGCGGTGTCCATGCCGCGGAGATCCTCGAGGAGGTTCGAGCGCCGATCGATCGCCCAGACCTCGATCGGCGTCCCTTCGGCCGCGCTCTTCCGCACGAGGATCCGCGCGAGCTGGTCGAAGGTGCCGGCGCCCGCGAGGAAGCCCGGCATGGCGAGGACGATCGCGGACACGGGGACCGGGGTCCGCGCGTCGACGCGGTAACGGACGACCTGGGTCGCGTTCAGTCGCGAGGGCGTCGCGGCGTTCGTCGTCGCATCGGGGTTCGCGCTCGGGACGTAGCCGGGGACCTCGAAGATCTCGCGTCGTACGCCCGTCTCGGGCACGGTCGCCGCGGGTACGGTCGCCGCGTAGTAGTCGCCCGGCCGATCGGTGGGCGAGTCGTCGCAGGCCGAGGCGAGGATCGAGAGGGCGAGGACGGAGACGAGAGAGCGCATGCAACCTCCGCCGGCCATCCTACGGCCGAGGTCCGTCCACCGGAACCGCCCCTCAGAACCCGCCGCGCACGAGGAGGAAGAAATCCATCGGCCCCGAGCCCAGGTAGACCTGCGGCATCCCGACCCGAACGCGACGATGGGGCAAGGCCGCGACGACCCGGCGGTCGAGGCGATCGAGCAGGACGCGGAGCTCGCCGGGCACCTCGAGCGCCACGGGAGGTGGCGCGCTCGCCCGGACCTCGCTCTCGGCGTCGACCGACGTCGGCTCGAGCCGGAGCTGCTCTTCGTCCTCGAGGAGCCGGACGCGCTCCGCTCCACCGAGCTCCGCCTCGAGGACCGGCGCAGGCAGGCGCAGCGGCATCGCGGACTCGGGAGGCGTGTCCAGGACGAGCTCGACGAGCGCATCCGACGTCGGCATGGCGGCCCTCGGCAGCGCAGGCTGTGCCCGCGCCGTGGGTCCCATGGCGAAGAGGAGGCACGCCAGGATGCAGCCCGCGATCAACACGAGCGAAACCTAATCACCGCCTGCCGGGTCGTCGACTTCTGCGCGGGAATGGGACAGCAGGGCCGCTAGCCGCCTCTCGGTCGAGCCGAGCGCCGGTGAGCCGCCCCACATCCCGCGACGGATCGTGGATCAGCGCGGCGAGGCGTCGAAGATGACCCGCGGTGCGGGCGTCCCGTTCGGGAAGGTCGCCCCGAGGAAGACGAGGACCTGCGCGGCCGGCGTCACCTCGTCCGACGAGAGTCGGATGCCGCAGGCGGACTGCCCGCACAGGGGACGGATCGTGAGCGCGAGCGGCGACTCCGGCTGCACGTTGGCGGAGGCGCGGCGGAAGTAGAACGAGGCGCGGGCCATCGGCGGCAGGTGCTGTTCCCGCCCTTCCTCCTCCGAGCCGGTCTGCGGCGGCAGGAGCGGGAGGATCGGCTCGGGGGGATCGTCCGTGCCGAAGCGACGCACGTCGATGACGAACGCGTCCTGCCGGGTGAAGAGCCCGATCTCGACCTTGCCGCCCTCGGCGGCGCGATCGGGGACGCCCGTGCACTGGAAGCCGGTGTCCACCGCGCAGCGCGTGAACGACTCGTCCCACGTGCGGACGAAGGTGTCCCAATCGCGTTGGTACGGCGCATCGAACGAAACGGGATCGGGCGAGGGATCGCGGACGTCGAAGCCGTCCGGCACGAGCACGCCGAGCGCCGGGGTCATGCCCTTGCGAACGACGAAGCCGACCTTCTGCACGTTCGCCGCCTTCAGCGTTCGGAGCACGGCGAGCAGGGTGCGGTAGGGCACCATGGAGTGGAGCTCGATCTTCGCCGACTGACGACCGCCCGACGACGCGAGCGCACGCGTGAGCGCCGGGATCGCGCCGCCCTGGACCTCGTTCGCGGCGAGGTTCCCGTTGGTGAGCGTGGCGAGGCCCTGCCCTCCGAGCTCGAGCCCCGTCATGCCGATCGTGAGCTCGAGCGCGGCCGGGTCGATCCGATCCTCGTTCCGGCGCGTGAGCGGGACGTCGGCGAGCGTGACGAGCTCCGGACGCGGCGCGGCCGGCGCGGCGGCTTCGTCGCCTCCGCAGGCGGCGGCCGGGAGGAGCAGACACGGGAGGAGGAGCCGGAGCGGGAAGCGCATCCGCGGGACGATACCAGAGGCCTCCCCGCGGGTGGAGAGCGACGCTCAGCGGCGTGCGAGCGTGCCGGAATCGTAGGGGGATCGAGGGCTCTGTCCCTCCGGATGGGGCCCCATGAACGCGCGGATCATCGCCTCGCGTCGCTCGAAGCCGGCGATCTCCGCTTCGACGCGAGGTCGCCTCTCGGCGGGCGCCGTCGCGAGCTCGTCGCGGAGCCGTGCGAGCTCGTCGGCGACGACGACGGGCCTCACGCAATGGCGCGCCTCGCCGCCCTCCCCCGGACAGCCCGAGCGATGATCGGTCCAGGCCGGGAGGATCTCGAGGTCGGCGAGCCCCGCGCGTCCGTCCGCCTCGCGAGCGAAGGTCGCGACGGCGACCGCGGAGAGCCTCCGATCGCAGGTCGAAGCGGGCGAGAGGCTCGCGCACATGTCGCTCAGGAAGTTGCCGAGCGAGTAGACGACCGCCGCGCGTCGCCCATCCGGTGCACGCGCCCATTCGGCGGGCTGGAGCACGTGCGGATGATGGCCGATCACGAGATCGGCGCCCGCTTCGACGAGCTGCCGCGCGATGCTTCGCGTCTCGCCGAGCGGCGACGCTTGGTACTCGCGATCCCAATGCGCCTCGACGACCACCACGTCGACGTCGGTGCGCGCACGGAGCGCGCGGACGGCCCGCAGCACCTCGGCGCCCTCGTCGTCGAAGGCGTACCAGAAGAGCACCTGCGGAACGTCGGGACGCGTGCGCGTGGCCGGGTTGTAGGCGTTCAGGATCCGCGCGAAGGCGAGGATGCCGATGCGGATGCCGTTCGCCTCGACGATCACGGGCTCGCTCGCCTCGCCGAACGTCGGTCCACAGCCGACCGTGCGCAGGCCGGCCGCGTGCAGGTTCGCGTACGACTCGCGAAGCCCGTTCGGCCCCTGGTCGAGCGCGTGGTTGTTGGCGCAGACGGCGACGTCGAACCCGGCCGCGCGGAGCGCGCGAGGCATCCCGAGCAGGGCGCGGAAGCGGAGGCGCGCGGGCGGGAGGTAGTCCTCGCGCGTGACCGGCGTCTCCATGTTGTAGGTGGCCACGTCGAAGCGATCGATCACGCCGTGCAGGGCGGAGAACGTCGCGTCGTAGCCCTCGTTGTTCGCGTCGTTCCCGCCCGGGTCCTTGGCCGCCCGCCATCGCGCGGTGGCCTTCGTCATCTTGTGCGGGAGGACGTCCCCGACGGCCGCGAAGGTGGCGCGCGTCGCGTGGCGTGCCGGCGGCGCTCCCGTGGACGGGGCGGTCGCCCGCGGCCGGGCCCCCGGGGCCGGCTCCACGGCCTCGGCCGCGCGGGCATCGCGACCGCAGGCGGCCGCGAAGGCGAGCAGGGCCGCGACGAGGCAGGAGGAGAGAGCGGGGAAGAGGCTTCGCATCGAGGACGGCGGGCAGGATGCCATACTGCGCCCATGCCGCGCTTCCCCCTCGCCTCCCTCCCCGTCCGCGGGATGAGCGATCGCGTCTACACCACCCTCGGCGATCGCGCCGCCCGCTCGGGCCGCGTCGTCCATCCGCTCCACGTCGGAGACACCTATCTCGAGCCGCTCGAGGCCGCGCGCGCGGAGGCGCAGCTCACGCGCGACCGTCCGCGCCTGCACAACTACGCGCCGGTCCAGGGCGAGCCCGAGCTCCGTCGGGCCTTCGTGGACCGTCTCGAGAAGCGACACGGTCTCGCGCTCGACGCCGACGCCGTGCAGGTCGTGCCAGGCGCGACGGCAGGAGTCTCGATCGCCGCGCAGATCCTCGTCGATCCCGGCGACGAGGTCCTCGTGCTCGCGCCGTTCTGGCCGCTCTCCCGGGGCGTCGTCGCCGCGCGCGGAGGCAAGGCCGTCGAGATCCCGTTCTTCACGCGCCTCGACGAGCCGGGCTTCGACGTCGAGCGCGAGCTCGAGCGCCACGTCACCGAGCGCACCGTCGCGATCTACGTGAACAGCCCGAACAATCCGACGGGCGCGATGCTCGCGGACGACCACGTCGAAGCCATCGCGCGCGTCGCGGCGAAGCACGACCTCTGGGTCTGGGTCGACGAGGCGTACGACGAGCTGCGTTACGACGGGCGGGACACGAAGCCCGTCTACCTCCACCCGCGCCTCCACGACCGCGCCCTGGTCTTCCACACGCTGTCGAAGAGCCACGGCATCGCGGGCTCGCGCATCGGCTTCGTGCACGGACCCGAGGCGATCATGGAGACCTTCCGCGGCATGCAGGTCTACGCGACGTACTGCGCGCCGAGGCCGCTGCAGTTCGGCGCCGTGCGCGCGCTGCGCGAGGGCGACGCCTGGGTCGCGAGCGCGCGGCTCGCCTACGCGGAAGCGGCAGCGGCGGTCGCGAGCGCCATCGGCGTGCCGGCGCCGCGCGCGGGCACGTTCCTCTTCTTCGACGCCTCGCCTTTCCTGCGCGAGGGCGAGACGACCTGCGCGCCCTTCCTCGAGCGCGCGGCCGACGTCGGAGTGCTGCTCACGCCGGGACACGTCTCCGGCGCCGCGTACGCGCGATGGGCCCGCCTGTGTTTCACGGCGGTCCCACCGGACGCGCTGCGTGCCGCGCTCGACGCGCTGCGCCCCGTGCTGACACGGAGCTGAGCGGAGCGGGCAGGCAGAGAGCCGCGAGAGGCGCCGCGTGGCGCCCCTCGGGTCAGGAGCTCAGAGGCCCCACTTCTGCTTGTTCTCGGCGACCTGCTCGGGGGTCGGCGGATCCTTCTCGACGCGCGAGGGGACCTGGTACGACCCGGTCTTGCCGAGCTCGGCGTTCAGGGCGGTGTCCGCCTTGAAGACGTCGGGCACGGAAGCGTCCTCGTAGATCGCTTCCCAGGGGCACTCCGGCTCGCAGGCACCGCAGTCGATGCACTCCTCCGGGTGGATGTACAGCTGGTTCGGGAACTTCGCGCGATCGTCCCCGGTGTACTCGTAGATGCACTCGACCGGGCAGACGTCGACGCACGCTTGGTCCACACAGTCGCGGCAGAGGCGCGTAATGACCCAGGCCATGAGACTCCTCGTTCAGGTCTTCGAACGTCGCGAGCCGACCCGGGATTCGTGGCCGGTCACGCTTGGTCGAGCGTGTATGCACGAGTCGGTCGCGATTCGCAACCACTCCTGCGCACTTCCGGCTTGGCCACCGCCTCGAACGACCCTAACGGGCGGCGCCCGCTTCAGGGCGCGGCCGAGGCCGGGTGACAATGGTTGCAGGTGTACCCCTCGACGCCGAGGAGCCTGCCCATCGTCGGCGTGACCGTCTCTTCCATGAAGCGGACCATCTCCGGGAATTGCCGCCCGAGGCGGGCATATCCGGGCGATCCGGGCGGGGGCACGGGGAGCGCCGACGAGGCCGGCATGTGGAACGCGACCGCGCGCATGTCGGCGCCGTGGCAGGTCTCGCAGCCCATCGAGGCGAACCGGGCTTCGTCCTGATGGGTGAAGAGCTGGGCCATGATCGGCATCACGCGCCCGACCATGTACATCTCCCTATCCGGCTCCGACATCGATACCCAGGGAGCATCGGGCGGACCGATGCCGAGCAGGGCGATCGCGTCCCCGTGCTCGACGGAGCCCGGGGCACCGCCCGGGGCTCGAGCGGTCGTCGGACCCGCACAGGCCGACGCGAGCATCGTCCCGGCCGCGAAGAGCGCCCCTCGAAGCATCTCGAACCTCCGAGGCCTCAGGATGACGGACGGCCCCCCGCCAAGTCACGCGACGGATAGAACTGCGCCGACCAACGGCGATACGCCCCGATCGGTCCGTCGCCGTCGCAGAGCATCGGCGTCTCGAGATAGTCCTTGTGCTCCCAGATCGGGATGTCCTCGTTCATCTGCTTCACGATGTCCTTCACGATCGCGGCGGCCACCCGGGACCCCTGCGCCGTGCGCGGCTGCGTGAAGGAGAAGCGCGAGTCGACGTGCGTCTCGTCGATCGGCGTGTGGGAGATGACGAGGAGCGTCTCGCAGATGCCGGTGAAGCGCGTGATCGTGCAGCCCATGCCGTGGGCCGCGATCTCGATGCGTCCCTTCACCTCGCCGCGCGGGGTCGCCATCGTGACGTTCTGCGCGGCGCGGCGGATGTGCCCCTCGATCGAGAGCTCCGAGTCGGGGATCGTCGTCGTGCCGTGCACGTAGCGGAAGTGGGCTCGATCGACGGCGTTCTCGCCGATCTCCTGCGGCTGCGTGCGAATCGTCCAGCGGTGGCGCTCGTAACCCGTCCACTCGGGATCGTCGGCCTCGGGCACGACGGGGATCTCCCACGTCGGCTCCCTCCCGTCCGCGTCGTGGAAGGCCCAGAGGATCCCGTTGCGCTCGACGATGGGCCAGCGACGCACCTCCGCCTTCGGCGGGACGCGCTTCGCGTAGGGGATCGCGGTGCAGGCGCCTGTCGGCCCGAATTCCCAGGCGTGGAAGGGGCAGACGATCGAATCGCCCCGCACCGTGCCGCCCTTCCCGAGATGCGCCCCGAGGTGCGGGCAGTGCGCGTCGAGCAGCACGGGCGCTCCGTCCGCCGTGCGGTAGAGCACGAGGTCCTTCCCGAAGTAGCGTAGAGGTCGTACGTCCGTCGGACCGAGATCGGAAGCGTACTCGACCTGGAACCAGCCGCTGGGGATGGGAAAGGGGAACCGACTCACGGGCATGCCTCCGGATCTTCCATGACTACACGCCACCTCCACGTCGACAAGCTGGGCCCTCTCCTCCTGGTCGTGGCGACGCTGCTGCCCGCCTGCCGTCACGCGGACGCGCCTCCGCCCGAGGCGGCGCCGCTGCCGCCCCCGATGTCCGAGCGCATCCGGGGCCTCCCGTCCCTGCCCTACCCGCTCGCCCAAGCGTCCCCCGCGTTCCAGAGGCTCTTCGAGGGCGTCGACGTCGCGCTCGAGGATCGGATCCCGCTCCCGGACGCGCGCGACGAGGCCGCCTATCGCGCGTACGTCGACGGCCCGCTCTCGGCCTGGCTCGGACGTCGCGCGGAGGCGCTCGAGGAAGCCGAGGCCCGCCTCGGCTCGATCCGCACGGAGGGCATGACCCCCGAGGCCGTCGTCGGCGACACGCTCGTCGCCTACCTCTACGAATCGACGGCGCGCGACGTGATCGCCAACGACGTGCCCGCCGGCAATCCGGCGCGCGCGGGCGCCATCCGCGACGCATGGCGAACGAGCATGCGGCCGATGCTCGATCGGGCCCGCACGTACTTCCTCCACTGCGTCGAGGCCACGCGGACCCCCCCGATCGAGCTCTCGGCGTGGGCCGCGGTCTGCCGGGACCACGCCGCCAGCACCCTCCCGGGCGGCGAGGCCCCGACGACTCCGTCCGCTCAGGACCGGCCGTAGACCGGGACGAGCGCGCCGCGCGTGCAGGCGTTCGCGGGCGAGGCGAGGAAGACGATCGTCTCGGTCACCTCGTCGAGCTTCGGCCAGGCGTCGAAGTCCGCGTCGGGCATCGCCTTGCGATTGGCCGGCGTGTCCATCGTGGAGGGAACGATCGCGTTCACCCAGATTCCGTCGCCCTTCACCTCCTCGGCGAGGCTCTGCGTCAGGGCCGCCACGAGGGCCTTCGAGGCCGCGTAGGCGACGACCCCGCCCGTGGGAACCAGCGCGGGGCGCGCCGCGACGTTCACGATGCGTCCGCCCTTCCCGGTCGCCTTGATCGCGCGCACGGCCTCGCGCGAGCAGAGGAACGCGGTCGTGCCGTTCATCGCGACGAGGTGTTGGAATTCGTGGTTCGTCGTGTCCTCGATGCGGGCCATCGAGAAGCCGCCCGCGAGGTGGATCGAGGCGTAGAGGCCCGGGAGGTCGGCGTAGAAGCCCTCGACCGCCGACTCCATCGCGAGGTCGACGCCGGCGACGACGCGGACCTTCGGATGCGAGGCGAGCGGGAAGCGCTCGAGCTCCTCGCGGACGAAGACCGGGACGTGCACCTGGGCTCCCTCGTCGACGAGCCGGCGGACCACCGCCGTCCCGAGCGCCCCCGTGCCTCCCGTGACCACCACCTGCCTGCCTTCGAATTGGCCCATTTTCCCCTCGCCTCGACAGTCGGAGTGAAACATGTTCTATTTCGTCGACCCCGGAAAGGGGTCATCCGTCCGGCTATCGGATCCGAGTGAGGAGCGCAACGATGGAATCGAAGAGCAAGGCCCCGGCCGCAGCAGCCCCGCCCCTCGTCGAGAAGAACCCCGACGCCGCGCGTTGGGACGACGTCGCCGACGTCATCGTCGTCGGCTTCGGCGGCGCAGGTGCCTGCGCGGCCCTCGAAGCGAAGGATCAGGGCGCGAAGGTCCTGGTGCTCGAGCGCTACCAGGGCGGCGGCGCCACGACCCTCTCGGGCGGCGTCGTCTACGCGGGCGGCGGGACGAACGTGCAGAAGCAGGCGGGCGTCGAGGACTCGGCCGCGGCGATGTTCGAGTACCTGAAGCTCGAGACGAAGGGCGTCGTCAGCGAGGAGACGCTCCGCGACTTCGTCGACTCGAGCGTCACTACCCTCGACTGGCTCCAGTCGAAGGGCGTCCCCTTCGAGGGATCGCTCTGCCCGTACAAGACGTCGTACCCGACCGACGACTACTACCTCTACTACTCGGGCAACGAGGGCTTCTCGCCCTTCAAGGACGCGGCCAAGCCCGCTCCGCGCGGCCATCGCGCGAAGGGTGAAGGTCTCCCCGGCGCGAGCTTCTACGAGCCTCTCCGTCGCACGGCGGAGCGCAGCGGCGTGGACGTCCGCTACGAGGCCCGCGTCGAGCGCCTGATCACCGACGAGAAGGGCCGCGTCGTCGGCGTCGAGTACCACCAGATCCCGGAGGGCCCGATCGCCGTCGCCGTCCGCGCGATGATGAAGACCGCGCTCGCGCTCCGGAACTACCAGCCGAGCGCCTCGCGGAAGATCTACGAGCGGATCTTCGAGATCGAGCGCACGAAGGCCGTCGTCCGCCGCGCCCGCGCGACGAAGGGCGTCATCCTCTCGGCCGGCGGCTTCATCTTCAACCGCGACATGGTCGAGCAGTACGCGCCGAAGTACCGGAAGGGCATGCCCCTCGGCAGCATCGCCGACAGCGGCAGCGGCATCCGCCTCGGCGAGAGCGTCGGCGGCGCGACCGACCTGATGTCGCGCGTCTCGGCGTGGCGCTTCATCAACCCGCCCGAGGCCTGGACCCGCGGCGTCGTCGTCAACAAGAAGGGCGAGCGCTACGTCAACGAGATGCTCTACGGCGCCGCCATCGGCGAGGCGATGGTCGAGCACAACGAGGGCCACGCGTACATCATCCTCGACGACGAGATGAAGAAGGAAGCGCGCGAGCAGTGCAAGCCGGGCCGCGCGCAGTGGTTCCAGCGCGCCCCGGCCCTGCTCAACCTCTGGTTCAACCGCAAGGAAGGCCGGACCATCGAGGAGCTCGCGGCGAAGTCGAGGATCCCCGCGGACCAGCTGCGGAAGACCGTCGACGAGTACAACCGCATCGTCGACTCGGGCAACGATCCGATGGGGAAGCCGAAGTCGCAGCTCCACAAGATCGCGAAGCCGCCCTTCCACGCGATCGACGCCGGCATCGCGAGCAAGCGCTTCCCCTGCCCGACGCTCACGCTCGGCGGTCTCGTCGTCGACGAGAAGACCGGCAACGTGAAACGGGCGGACGGCTCGCGCGTCGAAGGCCTGTACGCGGCCGGCCGCACGGCCGTCGGCGTCTGCTCCCGTCAGTACGTGAGCGGCCTCTCGATCGCCGATTGCGTGTACTCCGGCCGCCGCGCCGGACGGGTGGCCGCCAAGTCCTGAGGCCCACGAGCCCGAGGTAGGGATGGAAGAGAACGCGACGGATCCACGCTACGCCCCCCTCTTCCGCCCCTACCGGAGCGGCGCGCTCGCGCTGCCGAACCGGCTCGTGATGGCCCCGATGACGCGCAACTTCTCGCCGGGCGGCGTGCCCGGCGAGAACGTCGTCGCGTACTACCGGGCGCGCGCGAAGCACGGCACGGGGCTCCTCGTCACCGAAGGCGTCCTCGTCCCGCATCCGGCCGCGAACGGCTACAAGCGCGTGCCCCGGATGTACGGGGACGAGGCCCTCGCAGGCTGGAGGCGCGTCGTCGAGGCCGTGCATGCGGAGGGCGCCTCGATCGTGCCCCAGCTCTGGCACGTCGGCTCGATCCGCCGGAGCGGCACCGAGCCCGATCCCTCGGTGCCCCCGGTCGCGCCCTCCGCGATCGCCCACCCCTTCTACGAGGGCAAGGGCGAGGTCCCGCACGCGCTCTCGCGCGCGGAGATCGCCGAGGTCGTCGAGGCCTACGCCGTGGCCGCGGAGAACGCCCTCCGCGTGGGCTTCGACGGCGTCGAGATCCACGGCGCGCACGGCTACCTGCTCGATCAGTTCCTCTGGCCCGTGACGAACCAGCGGGACGACGAATACGGCGGGAGCCTCGAGAACCGGGCTCGCATCGTCTGCGAGATCGTGCGCGCGATCCGGGCACGCACCCGTCCCGATTTCCCGATCGTCCTCCGCTTCTCGCAGTGGAAGATGGGCGGCTACAAGGAGCGGCTCTTCCCGACGCCCGCGGAGCTCGAGCGCTTCCTCTCGCTCCTCGTCGAGGCCGGGGTGGACGTCTTCCATCCGAGCACGCGCCGCCTGATCGTCCCCGAATTCGAAGGCTCCGAGCTCTCCCTCGCGGGCTGGGTGAAGAAGCTCACGGGCAAGACGACGATCGCGGTCGGCAGCGTGGGGCTCGCGGTCGACCTCCTGCGCACGAACGCGGGCCAGGCGACCGATGCCGCGGGCATCGACGAGGTCGTGCGCCGACTCGCCGCGGACGAGTTCGATCTCGTCGCGATCGGAAGGGCCCTGCTCGCGGACGCGCGCTGGCCCGAGCACGTGCGCGCGGGCCATCCCGAGCGCGCGCGGCTCTACGCGAAGGAGCTCGAGAAGGTGCTCGAATGACCGCCGCCGACGACCGCCACGCGATCCACGACGTCCTCGTCCGCTACACGACGGCGATCGACACGCACGACCACGACCTGCTCGACCAGGTCTTCACGCCCGACGCGACGATCGACTACCGCGAGACGAAGGGTCCGAAGGGCAGCTACCCCGAGATCCGCGTCTTCCTCGCCTCGGCGATGAAGCGCTTCCGGATCCTCCAGCACCTGCTCGGGAACGAGCGCATCGTGCTCGAGGGGGATCGCGCGACGTCCCGGGCCTACGTCCGGGCGGTCCACGGCGTGAAGACGCCGGAGGGCATGCGCTTCTTCGAGATGGGCGGGGAGTACGTCGACGAGTGGGTGCGGACGGACGCCGGTTGGCGGATCCGGACCCGGGCCCTCCGTGCCCTCTGGTTCCAGGGGGACCTCTCGGCGGGCGAGGCCTGAGCCGGGCGGGTCGGGCCGGATTCCGATTCCCCCCGCGCGGACGGCGCTCGACCTCTGGTACGCTCGGCGGCGATGACGATCGCCCTCCGGCTCGAGCCCGCGGACGACGCCGCCCTCACGCGCGAATACGAGGGCAACCTCCGTCATGGCCGCGCGCTCGTGCCCGAGGTGGCCGACGCCGACCCGCTGACGCCCGCCACGCTCGTGGTCGTCCGGCCCTCGGACGGCGCCGAGCTGCACATCCCGGGGCAGATCGTGATGATCCTGCCCGACGGCGCCGTGCGCGGGACGGCGCTCGAGCTCGACTTCACGCGCGAGGTCTCGCGGGAGCACCTCGAAGGGTTCGTGGCGGGCATGTCGATGGAGCCCGAGCCCTCGCTCGAGACGATGCCCGGGGAGAGCCCCCACGAGGCATTCGGCGGGCTCGTGCCTCTCGAAGAGGTCGTGGAGCCCGAGGCCACGGGTGCGGTCGAAGAGCCGGCCTTGGAGACCCCGCACGAGGCGTTCGGCGGGCTCGTCCCTCTCGAGCCGATCGACGAGCCGAGCGCCGCTCCGTCCACGCTGCCGCCGACGCTCGACTCGCTCGAGCCGCCGACGCTCGACTCGCTCGAGCCGCCTCCTGCCGCGTCGGCGGCCAGCGCCGAAGCGGTGGCCCTGCCCGCGATGCCCGAGCCCGAGGGGGTGGAGGCGGCCGAGGCGACCGAATCGGTCACGGCGTCGAGCGAGGGCGAGGCCGAGGGCGAGGCCGAGGAAGAGGGAGGCTCGGAGGCCGGCCCCGTCGACAACAAGCTGCTCCGGATCCGGAAGCTCTCGGCGGCCGAGCGCACGCGCTGCGCGCGCGAGGGCACGCTCGAGGATCGGGTGCTGCTCGAGCGCTGCTTCGGCAAGACGGTCTGGGAGGATCTCCTCCGCAACCCGCAGCTCACGACGCCCGAGGTCGCGCGCATCGCGAGCAAGGGCTCGGCGCCGCGTCCGCTGCTCGAGCAGATCGTCGACAACGCCGGGTGGGCGCGGCAGTCGATCGTGCGTCGGGCGCTGCTCACGAATCCGCGCGTGTCGGCCGATGGGATCGCCAAGCTCCTACGGCTCACGCCGAAGAACGAGCTCAGGCTCATCTGTCAGACGTCGGCGTATCCGGCGACGGTGCGGGCGGCGGCGAAGAAGATGCTGACGGATTGAGGGGCGGGGGCGGGGGCCCAAACCCGCCTCGCCTTCAGGACGAGCGCGGGCCGCGCTTGGCCTTGCCCGAGCCGGTCCGCGACGCCGCCGTGCGCGGCTTCGACTTCCCGAGCTTCGGTAGGGCCCCTCCATGGAGCGCCGCGAGGGAGGCCTCGAGCTCCGACATCTCGAAGTCGGACACGGAGACCACGGGACCACCGCCCGCCTTCACACCCTGCGACGCGACCGCCCGGATGTGACGCGCGAGGGAGAGCAAGAGCTCGCGCCTCGCACGCGCATCGACACCTTCGGGCAATGGTATGTCGTGCTCGGGGCACTCGTATTCCGCGGGATTCAGGAGCTCGTCGAGCGCATCCGTCCGAACCGCATGGGCCTCGAGGTCGGACTTCGAGACCGCACACAGCACGGCGGAGCTCTCGCCGTACGCGAGGAGGAACGCGCCGACCGGCCCGTCGACGCCCGCCACGATGCGTCCGCGATTCTCGTCGAACCAGCGAGAGAGAGCCGCGCTCGCGTCGACCGGCGCCGCGTCCCGCTTCGCCTCCCACAGGACGCGCGAATCGCCGCTCGGCAAGGTCCTCAGGACGCGGATCGCCTCTCCGTGCGTGTCTCGCTCGACAGTGTCCACGAGACGTGACTCCGTCTTCCCCAGGAAATCGAAGACGCGCTCTTCGAGGATGGCTCCGGGTTCCCGTTCCTCGAGGGTCCCGATGGCGCCACCGTACTTGCTCACCCACGCCCAGGAGCGCGCGAGGCCGGCCGGGCCCGCTTCGATGCGCGCCGCGTACGCGGCCGCGCCGGCCTTCTCGCGCACGATCGTCGCTTCGCCTTCGCGTGCCACGCAGCCACGCGCCGTCGGCTTCAGGTTCGCGTCGAAACGCGTGTAGACGACCACCCGTCCCTCGGCGTCGAGCCCGTGGAGGATCGGTGACCGATGCTCGCCCTTCGTCGGCTTGCCCGCGAGCAGTCGTCCGCGTTCGAGCCGGCTCCGCGCGAAGTGGAACGGCAACGGGGAGTAGGAAGCGGAGGAGAACCACTCTTCGCGAACGACGGCTGCCGCGCAGGCGGCATGGGCCTCGGCGAAGAGGCCTGCGGACTCCTTCAGGAACGCCTTCAGATCGTTCGCGTTGTCGAGCTTCGAGGGCATGTCTCCACCTGGGAGCCGCATCCAGAGCGAGCGGCCGGATGGGCGTACCATCGTGCGCTGCCGGAGGGCAAACCAGGAGAGCTCATCTCGGATGTGCGTGGGGCGAAGGGCCCCGGGCCGCCGACCTCCCTCAGTCGGGCAGCGCCCTCGCGCGGAGCGTCGCGAGCTCCTCGTCCGACGGGAACGTCGTCGTATGCCAGCGCTCCGGATAGCTTCCCTGGGCCGTCATCCGATGCGGGAGCAGCTCGAGGACGACCTCGAACGGCACGCGGAAGAACGACTCGGGCTTGTCGCCGCCCATGCCGAAGACGACCACGTCCGTGTGAGGGAGGAGCGCATCGTCGACGCCTTCGACCCAGACGCAGTAGCTCTCGAGCCTCCCATCGTCCTTCTGGACGAGCGTGGCCGTCGCCACGAAGCAGTCGCGGCCGGTCTTCGCGAAGGCGGCCTCGAGCGCGGCTTTCTGCTCGGCCTGATCGCGTGCGCGATCGATGGCCGTGCGACGTTCCACCGCGGCGCTCACGCGTGGCTCCGTAGGCTCGAATGGCACCCATTCGAGCCCGTCGAGGATCAGCGGACGACCGGTCTGGGGGCGCGGCTCGCGCTCGAGCACGTCTCCGGTCAACGCGATCAGGGCGAGCAGCGCCTCCGGATCGTCGCTGCCTGCGACGAGGAGCGAGTTCCGATTCGGCATCGTCACCACCGGCTTGCCGCGGACGCCGAGGGAACGGAAGAGGCCCGGAACCGCGACTCGCGAGGCGTCGTAGACGTCGTTCCACGCGCTGCGGAGCACGCCTCGTGCGACCTCCACGAATCGCAGCGGGTCGGAGGCCTGCGCGAGCCGATGCTTCGCGACGGGCAAGAGCTCGTCGAACGTCTTGCCCCAGCGGTCGAGATCGGACTGTGTGACGTCCCGCACCGCCTCCGGCATGTCGATCGCGAGCGAGAGCGCGAAGTGATCGGTGAGGGGGCTCCACGGGACGTCGATGCCGGGGGCGAACGTCGGGAGGAGCTCGACGAAGAGCCGATCGCGCACGCGGGGCACGAGGTTCGGAAGCGCCTCTTCGAGCGTCGGCTCTTCGACGCCGGAGAGCTCGAACCCCGAAGCGATGGAGCGGATGGCTCCCGGCCGGTTCCAGCGGGACGTGTGCACGAACTCGGCGAAGAGGTTGTCGAGGAAGATGACCTTCCCGTCGGAGGATCGCAGGACGCGCTCCGCGGGGTCGTGGCTGTAGGGGCCCTGTCCACGGGCTTCGAGGGCACGCATCAACCATCGTGCGAATCGCTCCTCGGTCGGAGGAAGCAGCGCGGAGAGCCAGCTCATCGCCCGGAGCGTCCGTCGGAAGCCGCTTGCGCTGCAAGTGCCCCGTCGCGTCGAGGGACCGAGCACACGCGAAGGCCTCCACCGAAGGGGCGAGGTTCACCGACCTTCTCCGAGTGGTAGCCTTCCTCGCATGCGCAGCCTCTTCCTTTGCGTCCTCGGCCTGGGCTCCGTTCTCGGGGTCTCCACCGTCACTTCGCGCGCGTCGGCTTGCTCGCCGCCACCTCCCTGCACGCCACCTTCCCTCGTCGGCGACGGCGCGAGCCTCCCAGCGAACGCACCCGGTTTCTTCCTCGACTTCGTGATGGGCAGGCCGACCGAGCTGCAGGTCGAGGTCACGAGCGGCGGTGGCGTCCTCGGCTCCACGCTCGGGAATCCGACCGACGTCCCTGGCATGCGTTCCGTCGGGGTCGATCTCTCGGGCCTCGCGGGCTCGACGATCACGATCCGCTCGCTGCTCCCGTGCACGCCGACCCCGTCCTACCCTCAGACGATGCCGGTGACCGCCGAAGCGACACTGGCGATCGGTCCCAGCATTCCCCTCCCCACGACGCTCGGGCACCTCTCCGTGGAGCACGTGGCGTCCGCCTGGATTCCATTCCCGCTCGGCACCGGCTGTGCTGCTTCCGACGAGGTAGCCGCCATCCGAGTCACGCTCCAGGCGTCGGACGAGTCGGCGCCGTGGCTCCCCGCCCTCGCCTTCGAGACGCGCGTCGATGGAGCGACGTATCTCCGAACGAGCGCGTACGGTTACCCCGTGGGCGGGATGTTCCGCGCTCCGGGTGGGAGCATCGTCGGCCACGGAGAAGACCTCTTCTACGCCGCTTGCCCCGACCTCGACGAGACCCTCGCGACCGAAGGGCTCGCTCCCGGCAGGCACGAGGTGTCCCTTCGAGGCTACTTCGCCGACGGCACGTACCTGGAGACTCCGCCGATCGCGATCGAGCTCCACTGCGCGGGCTCGAGCGGCTGCGCGGCGGCTGCGACGAACGAGTCGGGAAGCGTCCAGCTCTGGCTCGGGCTGGCTGTGCTTCTGCTCGCGCGGGTGCGCGGGGCGCGACGGCGCGTGTGAGCGTGCCCCTCGGGCGGGTCCGGTGGTGAAGGTCGATCGAGATGACCATCGTCTGTCAGGGCGTCGCTACCGCATCCGGACCGTGCATGGGCGAGTCCACCTGGCGTACGGCGGCCATCTGCAGAATGGTCGACCAGGGCGGCAGTTCGCGGATCTGGTTTCAGGGCACATCGGCACGGGCGGCGAGAGGCCTACTGCGCCCCGACGTTCGTCGCAGCGCTCGCGGTAGCGAGCGGCACGTTCTGCGCCGTCTGCCGGCGCCACACCGCAGACAGACCGTAACGCGCACCGTGCAAGCAAGCTGCGCCAAGTCGGTTTCGCCGCGCCGCGCGCTCTCCCTGATCGGCACCACCTGGCATCTGACGTACCACGCAGCGCGCCTCTACGAGTCGGCCAAACCCGCGGGGGGCGCAGGCCTACGACCCAGGGCCCTTTGATTACCACCTAGATCCCGCGGCCAAGTACATGTATGGTACATTACAGACAAAGGCGAACTTTGCGATGACAAGACAAACATCGGTCATATCCGTATTCAACAACAAGGGCGGAGTCGGGAAGACGACGCTCAGTTTTCACCTCGGCCATGCCCTTGCCGACATGGGCAAGAAGACTCTGTTTGTTGACTTGGACCCGCAGTGCAATCTGAGCATCTACGCTCTAAGCGCCAACATGATCGAGGAACTCTGGTTGGCCGAAGATGAGTTCATTGATTCTGGATTTGATCAATCCACCACAAAACTTGGGACCGATCAATTCAAGGCTCTCATTGCCTCACCGCGTTCCATACATTTCCTACTCAAACCCACTGAAGAAGGCACCGGAGAACTGTCGGACCTGCCTCCTCCCATAGAGATCGCCAAGAACCTAGATCTGATCCCGGGTCGCCTGACCATGCACATGTACGAAGATCGGATCTCGACCCGTTGGAGCGACATATATCGTGGAGACCCACTGGCAATTCGAACGGTAACTCGAATCAGGTCCCTAATCGATGACTATGCAATCAAGCATGGATACGACGTCGTCATAGTTGACACTTCGCCAAGCCTTGGCTCGCTCAACAAAGTCGCAATATCGACAGTGGACGGATTCCTCGTCCCATGTCTCCCAGACGTGTTCTCGCTCTACGGCATCAAGAACATCGGCCGGTCCGTTGATCGATGGCACCAAGAAATGACACTTATCAAAGGACTAGTGTCAGAAACAAAGATGAAGGACTTTCCTGCGGAAAGCATGAAATTCCTTGGATTTACAATCTATAACGCACGAAAATACACTGGTTCGACAAAATGGGACCTTGCCCAGGCTCACCACAACTACGCGGACAGAATTCCTGACACAATCGACAAGTACATCCCAAACTCGGTACGGACAACGATCGACGACGATGTACTGAGAACGCCCATCGGAGGAAAGGCGGTAATGCACTCGCACAACACACTTCCGTCGATGGCAAACAAGTACCGATCACCCATGTGGCGGATCCCAGAATTGACAAATCTCGACGACGAAGACCGCCAAACAATTCTTGGAAATCGAAAGACATACGAAGACACGAAGACGGCCTACAAGAAATTCGCCAAGGCCGTCCTCGAGAGAATGGCTCAAGCACATGGAGACGTGAAATGAGCTCTGAGGCTGACTCATGCATCAACCTGTATCTCAAGGAAAAGCACGTCATTGAAACCTGGATGGACGCCATTCTCACGACGTTCCGTCGAGATCCAGACTTGAATCGACCGCCGATGCCAATAATTCACTCACTTCGTTCCAGAATGAAGGACCCCGAACACCTCCGGGAGAAGCTGGAACGAAAGTCTGCAGACGGCAACGTCATTACCCCAGACAATCTGTTCAGCAAGGTGACAGACCTGGCTGGGATTCGGGTACTTCACGTAGCCTCACGCCACTTCGATCTCATTCACAACAAGATTGAAATGATGGTCAAATCTGGAGACTGGAGGCTAGCCGAAACCCCAGTTGCGTATTCATGGGATCCGGACAGACGGAAGGGATTTGAGCAACTTGGACTACGAGTCGAAATCAAAGACTCAAACTACACGAGCATCCACTACTTGGTTCGACCGTCGAACGAGAAAAACATCGCGTGCTGCGAGGTTCAGGTGCGGACACTCTTCGAGGAGGTTTGGGGCGAAGTCGACCATCTCGTAAACTATCCGACAAAGAATGAATCTGACTCCTGTCGCCGCCAGTTGCGCGTACTCGCTCGCGCTGTGTCTACAGGAACAACACTCGTTGATTCGATGCTAACGGACTTCGAAGGCAGCCCGTCGTAGGCCACTCGCGCGTCAATGTTGCCGCGCGAGCTAGATGGGGGATTCGCGCGCACAGAATCCGGTTAGACCGTTCTGGCGCAGGCTGCAGCAATGCGCATGCAGCAAGAAGCGTCGGGAAACGCCCATGGGTAGCGCCCCCCCCTACCCCACGATCTCCCGGATCCCCGCCACGAGCCGCTCGTTCTGCTCGTGCGTGCCCACCGTGATGCGGATCGAGTCCCCGAGCCGCGGGCGATCCCAATAGCGCACGAGGATCCCGCGTTCCTTGAGGCCCAGATAGAGCGCCTTCGCCCGCTCGCGCGAGCCGACGTCGACGAGGAGGAAGTTCGCGTCGCTCTTCGGCCAGCGGAAGCCGAACGAAGCGAGCTCCTTCTCGAGGAAGGCGCGCTCGGTCAGCGTCTTCGCGACGAGCTCCTTCACGTACGCCTGGTCCTCGAGCGCGGCGAGGCCGAGCGCCTGCGTGATGGCGTTCACGTTGTAGCTGTCCTTGACCTTCATCAGCTCGGCGACGATCGGCGCCTGCGCGAAGAGCAGCCCGAGGCGCGCGCCCGCGAGCGCGTAGCTCTTCGAGAACGTGCGGATGACGATCAGGTTCCCGTGCGCCGCGATGTCGGGGATGAAGCTGCGCCCCGAGAAATCCGTATACGCCTCGTCGACGACGACGATGCAGTTGCGGCGCTCGACGAGGCGCAGGATCGCCTCGCGCGAGGCGAGCGTCGCGCTCGGGTTGTTCGGGCTCGAGACGAAGACGAGCTTCGCCCCGACCGTGCCGAGCTCCTCGGGCAGCGACCAATCGTCGCCGTACGGCACGTGGATCATCCGCGCGCCCTGGAGCGACGCGAGCGTGTCGTAGAGGCCGTACGTCGGGTACGGCACGGCGATCGACTCGCCGGCGTCGACGAAGCCGCGCACGAGCACGGTGAGCACGTCGTCCGAGCCGTTGCCCGCGAGGACCATGTCGGGCGTCACGCCGAAGACCTCGGCGGCCTTCGCCCGGAGCGCGTCGGCCCTCGGGCTCGGGTACACGCGGAGCGTGCCGGCCGCGTAGTGCTCGAGCGCCGCCTGCACGGACGGGCTCGCGGGCCACGCCGGCTCGTTCGTGTTGAGCTTGATGCAGTCCTTCACCTGCTCGCCGGGGGTGTAGCCCTCCATGGCGCGGATGCCGGGACGAACGAAGCTGAGGGGGTCGAACACGCTTTACCTCTTCCGGAACGGCGTCCGTCTAGCACGGAGGCCGCCCCCGGGCCCCCCGCCCCACCCCGGAAGTCGGCCGATCTCCCGGAATTCAGGCCCCGTACGAATTCGAGACGAGCCCGTCGTCATTCCGGGCGGCCCACCCTAGGCTGTTGCCACCCATGGAAGAAGGCTTCGATTTCGTCATCCTCGGCTCCGGCTTCGGCGGGAGCGTCTCGGCCCTCCGTCTCGCGGAGAAGGGCTACCGCGTGCTCGTCCTCGAGAAGGGCAAGCGCTGGAAGCCCGAGGACTTCCCGAAGACCAACTGGAACCTCGAGAAGTGGATGTGGGCGCCGAAGCTCGGCCTCCGGGGCATCTTCCAGATGAGCTTCCTCGAGCACGTCACGGTGATGCACGGCGTCGGCGTCGGCGGAGGCTCGCTCGTCTACGCGAACACCCTGCCCACGCCGAAGGATCCCTTCTTCCGTGCGAAGTCCTGGGCGCACCTCGCCGATTGGAAGAAGGAGCTCGCGCCGCACTACGAGACCGCCCTCCGCATGCTCGGCGCCGCGACGAATCCCCGGATGCACCGGGGCGATCGCGTGATCCAGGAGATCGCCCGCGAGATCGGGCGCCCCGACGCGTTCGAGCCGACGCGCGTGGCCGTCTTCTTCGGCGAAGAGGGCAAGAAGGTCCCGGACCCCTTCTTCGGCGGCAAGGGTCCCGAGCGGGTCGGCTGCACCCACTGCGGCGCGTGCATGACGGGCTGCCCCGTGGGCGCGAAGAACACCCTCGATCGGAACTACCTCTTCCTCGCCGAGAAGCTCGGCGTCGAGGTCCGCCCGGAGACCGAGGTCGTCGCCGTGCGCGAGGCCTCGGGCGGCGGCTACCTGATCGAGACCAAGCACACCTTCGGCAAGGGCCCGAGCGGGACGATCCGTGCGCCGCGCGTGATCTTCTCGGGCGGCGTGATGGGCACGATCCCGCTCCTGCTCGCGATGAAGCAGGATCCGAAGGGCCTCCCGCGCCTCTCGGCGCGCGTGGGCGATTTCGTCCGCACGAACAACGAGGCCCTGCTCGGCATCGTCAGCCCCGAGAAGGACGCGGACTTCTCGCAGGGCGTCGCGATCACCTCGATCCTCCACACCGACGAGCACAGCCACCTCGAGCCCGTCCGCTACGCCCCGGGCTCCGGCTTCTTCCGGACGATGGTGCTCCCGATGACGGAGGGCGCCACGGTCGCGAGCCGGCTCGTCAACGCGACGCGCGGCTTCCTCCGGCATCCCGTGCGCTTCCTCAAGGCCTTCGCCGTCCCCGACTTCTCGAAGCAATCGCAGGTGCTGCTCTACATGCGGACGCTCGAGAGCACGATCTCGCTGCGCCTCGGCCGTAGCGCGATGAACGGCTTCGCCGTGGGGCTCGTCTCGAAGCTCGACGATCCCTCGAAGGCGCCGAGCGCCTTCATGCCCGAGGCCATCGACCTCGCGAAGCGCTTCGCCGAGAAGGTCGGCGGCGTCCCGATGACGATGGCGACCGAGACGCTCCTCGGCGTCCCGTCGACGGCGCACATCCTCGGCGGCGCGTGCATGGGCGAGGACGCGGGCGAAGGCGTGATCGACGCCCAGCACCGCGTGCACGGCTACGAAGGGCTCTACGTGATCGACGGGTCCGCGATCAGCGCGAACCCGGGCGTGAACCCCTCGCTGACGATCACGGCGCTCGCGGAGCGGGCGATGTCGAAGATCCCTGCGAAGTCGGCGTGACGCCGAAGGCCTCCTCGACGTCCTCGAGGTGGACGGTGCAGTAGGGGCTCCACTCGGCCCAGGCGGGATCGGCCGCCTGGCCGAAGAGGGAGACGCAGCCTTGGTACGCATTCGCGGCATAGCCGGCGAGCGGACCGACGGCGGCCGAGAGCGCCCCACGGTAGGCGTCGAGGAGCTCGGGGTCGTGCGCGATGTCCTCGGGCACGGCGGAGCCGCGGATGCTCGCGACCATGTCCTCGTAGAGGTAGCCGAGCAGGGCCGCGCCCATGCCCCGCTCGGTGACGGGCGATTGGGTCATGCGCGCCATCGTGTCGAGCGCGGCCTGCGTGGCGGCCAGGCGATGCTCGAGGAAGACGCGGAAGGGGCCCTCGGCCCACGCGTTCACCGCCTCGAGCGTGCCCTGCGTCGGCGGCTCCGGGGGACGGATGGCGATGGCCTCCTCCACCTGGCGGTAGACGAGCTGCGCGGGCTCCGACATCGCATCGCGCGAGACGCCGGTCCGCGGCACGGGAATCGGCGTGTCGCCCGGCGTGATGACGACGCGCTCCGGCTCCGTGGGGGTCGCCTCTCCACCGCTCGTCGCGGCCGGCTCGGCCACGGCAGGAGACTCGGCGGGCGCCGCGGCGCCGCCCTTGGCGCATCCGAAGAGCGGCAGGACGAGGAGGCAGGTGGAGAGGATTCGTCGCATGGGGAGCGGAGCGTAGCGGGAGACGAGCATCACGGGAACCTCGGACACCGGACGGCTGCTAAGGTTCCGGGGTGAAGCTCGCCTCGATCCACGTCTACCCAGTGAAGGCCTGCCGGGGCATCGCGCTCCCCGAGGCGCGCGTCGTCGCCCGGGGCCTCGAGCACGACCGCCGATTCCTCGTCGTCGACTCGAACGGCCTCTTCGTCACGCAGCGGAGGGAGAGCCGCCTCGCGCTCGTCGACACGGCGATCGAGGGGGATTCCCTCCGGATCTCGTCGGAGGGCACGGGCGCGGTGGTGCTCCCGCTCCATCCGGAGCGCGGCACGCACACCACCGCCCGGGTCTGGCGCGATCAGGTCGAGGCGATCGAGGTGCCGGAGGGGAGCCGCTTCTTCCGCGATCACCTGGGGGCCGACGTCCGCCTCGTCTTCATGCCCGACACCTCGCTCCGCCCGGTCGATCCCACGCGGGCGCGACCGGGGGACGTCGTCTCCTTCGCGGACGGCTACCCCTTCCTCTTGGCCTCGGAGGCCTCCCTCGCGGATCTGAACGCCCGCCTCGAGCGGCCGCTCCCGATGGCGCGCTTCCGGCCGAACCTCGTCTTCACGGGCACGGAGCCCTACGCCGAGGACCGGATGGCCCGGGTCCGCATCGGGGAGCTCTCGTTCCGGGGCCCGAAGCGCTGCGACCGCTGCGCGGTGACGACGATCGATCCCGAGACCGGGCTCGCCGGTCCGGAGCCGCTCCGCACCCTCGCCACCTACCGCAAGGAGGACGGGAAGGTCTGGTTCGGGATGAACCTGGTCCACGACGGCCCCGGCGTGCTTCGGCTCGGCGACACCGCCGAGGTCCTCGAATGGCATCCTTCCACACCGACCCACACGCCCTCCTGAGCGGTGCGGACGTGGGAGCGACACACTCCAACATTCACCCCCTGGGGTGATTTCGTTCGACGCCGAAGCCCGCGAGGCGTATTGACGACCGGTCCGTGGTCGGAGACCTTGGTCCGACAGGCGGTGCCAGGCCCAAGGAGGGCTCAGTCGACGCATGATCCGGGTCCTGCTCTGCGCGGAGAAGCGAGCTGACAAGGCGCTCACCGAGGGATTCCTCCGGGAGGTGAGCCGCCGCTACGTCGTCGACTGGGCGCCGAGCTACGCGGACGCCTGGTCGCGCCTCCGCGAGGGCGAGTGCCACGTGACGCTCGTCGACTCGGACATCGGGATGGGACGCGGCCTCGAGCTGCTCCACACGATGGTCAGCGCCGGCATCGACATCCCCTTCGTGCTCCTCGTGCACGAGAGCAATCCGAACCTCGAGGCGGCCGCGATCCGCGCCGGGGCGAGCGCGGTGCTCGTGCGGGACGAGGTCACGCCGAAGCTCCTCGAGCGCACCGTCCGTCACGCGGCGGAGCGCGCGCGCGTGAAGTCGCCCGGTGGCTTCGGCATCGACGCCCACACGATCGTCACGACGACGACCATCCTCGATCGCGTCGAGCTCGCGTTGATCCGCGCGCGACGCGGCCATCGCGGTTTCGCGGTCCTCGCCATCTCCTACGACATGCCGGGCTCGGCGCGTCAGGAGGCCGAGGCGATGGGCGCGCTCTTCTTCGGCACCCTGAGCGAGCGGATAAGACAGAACCTCGGCGACGAGGACTCGATCTTCCGCGTCGGCAAGCACGACTTCGTCGTGCTCCTGGAGTCCCTCTTCGACTCGCGGGCGGCCGCCGAGGTCGCGGGTCGCATCCTCTCGGCGCTCGCCGAGCCGATCTCGATCCACGGCCGCGAGGTGCAGCTCGCGGCGCAGATCGGCGTGAGCGTGTATCCGGAGCACGGGGCGAAACCCGAGGCGCTCCTCCAGCTCGCACGCGAGGCGATGCACAGCGCGCGCGCGGGCACGCGGAGCCAGCTCCGGGTGCACAGCAGCGTGAGACCGGGGAAGGCGAACCGCCGTGGCGACCTGCGTCGCGCGATCGTCGGAGCCGACGAGCGCGGCGAGCTCGTCCTCTACTACCAGCCGCAGGTGAACCTCGTCGACGGCCGGGTCGTCGGCGCCGAGGCCCTGATGCGCTGGATCTCGCCCGAGTTCGGGCTGGTGCCGCCGATCGAGTTCATCCCGATCGCCGAGGAGGCCGGCCTCATCGCCGACTTCGGCGCCTGGGCGCTCCGCGAAGGCTGCCGGCAGGCGAAGGAATGGCACGACGCGGGCCAGGGGATCCGCGTCGGCGTCAACGTCTCGGCCCAGCAGTTCGCCGACGGACGCCTCGGCGAGGTCGTCCAGGCCGCGCTCGCGTCGAGCGGCCTCCCGGCGTCGCTGCTCGAGCTCGAGATCACCGAGGGCCTCCTGCTCGAGAACACCGACGAGACACGCTCGCTCCTCTCGGCGTTCCGCAAGGAGGGCGTGCTGATCGCGGTCGACGACTTCGGCACGGGCTACGCCTCGCTCGCCTACGTGAAGCGCTTCCCGATGGATGTCATCAAGATCGACCGCGAGTTCGTCCGGAACCTCCCGCTCGACACGGAGAACGCCGCGATCACGAGCGCGATCGTGGCGCTCGCGCGGAGCCTCGGTCTCGAGGTCATCGCGGAAGGCGTCGAGAACGAGGCCGAGGAGGAATTCCTCCGCGCGCTCCACTGTCACGTCGTGCAGGGCTACCTGCACGCCAAGCCGATGCCGGCCGCCGACTTCGACGCCTGGCGCGAGAAGCGACGCGTCTCGGGGGTCGAATTCAGCTCGGCGGGCGACTCCGGGCTCATTCGTCGCGCACGCCTGTGATCGATCCGATCGCCACCGTCGCGGACGTCGAAGCCGCCCTCGCACGCGTGTACGGAGACGGCTTCGCGCCGTTGCCGGGCGTCCTCCACTCGGCCTCCGTCTGGGAGGGGCCCGACGGCCCGCGGGTGCTGCGCATCGGAGAGCACGCGCCGAAGAGCGCCTGGGACCACTTCCTGCTCCAGACGACCCGCGCGCGGGCCGACGCGATCGTGACGACCGGGCGCATCCTGCGGGAAGAGCCCCAGCTCCGCTACAACCTCGAGGGCCCGCCCGAGACGCGACAGGCGCTGCACCACTGGCGCGAGCAGGTGGTCGGCAAGACCGAGCCGCCCCGCGTCTACGTGCTCTCGAGCGGTCGCGACCTCTCGCTCGACCATCCGACGTTCGGCTCCTGGGCGATCCCGACGCTGGCCCTTCCCGAGAACGCGCCGGAGAAGCTGCTCGAGCAGGCCCACGCGATGTGCATCGCCGTGGAGCGGCTCCCGTCGATCGATCTCCGCACGCTCGTCGAGCACCTCCGGACGCGCTACGCGACCGTGAGCATCGAGGCCGGCCCCTCGAGCGGCAACGACCTCTACACGGAGCCGATGCGGATCGACGAGCTCGTGCTCGGTCGGTTCGTCGGCCAGGACCTCGATCCGCGCGCGGCGGGCGGAGCCTTCTACTCGGCCGCCGAGCTCGAGGCCCGCTTCGGCCCGCCGCTCGCCGACACCCCGATCGACGAGCCGAGCGGTCCGTGGCGCTTCGCGCGCTACCGCCGGTGACGCCCCGGGGCCACGGTGGGGCCCGGCGCCTGCCTCATCCCCCGGCGAGCTCGTTCATCGTCCGGGCGAGCGCGACGTCGAGCCAGGTGATGCCGCCCTCGTCGTGCGTCGTCAGCTCGACCTCGACCGTCCCGTAGACGTTGCGCCACTCGGGATGGTGGTCTCGCTTCTCGGCCACGATCGCGACGCGCGTCATGAAGCCGAAGGCCGCGACGAAGTCGGGGAAGCGGAAGGTCTTCGCGATCCGATCGCCGCGGAGCTCCCATCCCTCGAGCCCCGGAAGGGTCTCCTCGAGCTCGCCGTCCGAGAGTCGTTTGCTCATGCGGAGAACCTCCGGTGGGGCGGCGCCACGACTCGACGCGGACGCGCCTGCAGGCTATCGTCCCGCTCCCCACGGGGTGTAGCACAGCCTGGTAGTGCGCCAGCTTTGGGAGCTGGAAGTCGTGGGTTCGAATCCCTCCACCCCGACCAACCCGAGCGGCGCCGTGCCGCCTCGGGCTCGCGAGAGCCGAAGGGCGGAATCCCGCCCCCTCCGCGAGGGCGCCCATAGCTCAGGTGGATAGAGCAGCGGCCTTCTAAGCCGACGGTCCCAAGTTCGAATCTTGGTGGGCGCGCCATGGGCTCAGCAACCGTCGAAGACGACCTCGCCGCGGACGGTCGTGCCGTCCTCGAGGGTGCAGTCGAGCTTCACCTTGCCCTCGACGAGGCGCACGTCGTTGACGACGGTCCCGGTGTTGTGGACCGAGGCTTCGTAGGTGCTGCAACGATCGCGCGGCACCGGGAACACGGTGCAATCCGTCCCGTCGGCGTCGCGGCAGCTCCCGGGGATCTCCACCTCGACCTTCTTCCCGGCCGTGGGGTCGATGGTGACGTAGACGGCCCCGTCGTTGGGCCCGTTGCCGTGCAGGTTCGCGCCGAAGCGGCCGTAGGGCTGCATCGAGACGCAGCCGGTCGGCCGGAACGTGAAGCCGGGGCGCGGGCCCGCGGCGACCGTGACCTGGCCCCGCACGCTCTCCTTCATGCTCGTGAAGACGAGGATGACGATGCCGCCGATCAGGATCGGAGCGAGGGCCCCCGCGATCAGCGCGCCGACCTTGGCCTTCGAGGGGCTCGGGCTCGTCGTCGCGCCCGCATCGGGGGAAGCGCCGGCGTCCGCCGGCTTCGTGCGCGCCTTGCCGCATTTCGCGCAGAACCGATCGCCCTCGTCGTAGGCCGTGCCGCAGCCGGTGCAGTGCTCGCTCATCCTCGCCCCCCTGCTCGGCGCATCGTACCCGAGACGGGGCCCCGGATACGACCCGCGAGGCGCCTCGCCCGGCTCATCGCGGCGGGCGGGGCTCGAGACGCCCGAGCCGACGAAGCGCCGAACGGGCGGCGTGGTAGCCGCACATGCCGTGCACCCCGCCTCCCGGCGGCGTGGACGCGGAGCAGAGGAAGAAGCGGGGGTTCGGCGTGGAGTAGGGATCGAGACGCGCGACGGGCCGCGTGAAGAGCTGGAAGAGGTCGGCGACGCCGCCCGCGATCGCCCCGCCGACGTAGTTCGGGTTGTGGCGGTGGAGGTCCACCGCCGTCGTGGCGCGACGCGCGAGGATGCGGTCGCGGAAGCCGGGAGCGAAGCGCTCGATCTGCCGTTCGATGGCCGAGGTCTGGTCGAGCGTGGAGCCGGCCGGCACGTGGACGTAGGCGTAGCCCGTGCGCTTCCCGTCCGGAGCACGCGTGGGATCGAGATCGCTCTGCTGACAGACCATGACGAACGGAGCCTCGGCGTGGCGCCCCTCGAACGGGGCCCGCTCGCTCGCCGCGATCTCCTCGAGCGTCCCACCGACGTGCACAGTCGAGGCCTCGAGGCAGCGCGGATCGCGCCAAGGGATCGGACCGTCGAGCGCGAAGTCGAGCTTGAACACGCCCGGGCCGAACCGATAGCGGCGGAGGCGACGCACGTACGCCGCGGGGAGCACGGGCTCGGCGATCGCCGCGAGCTGCAGCGGATCGGTGTCGAAGAGATAGACGCGGGCACGGGGCAGGTCGTCGAGGCTCGCGACGCGATGCGACGTGACGATCTCCCCGCCGAGCGTGCGCAGATACGAGGCGAGCGCGTCGGCGATCCGGGCCGAGCCCCCACGCGCGACCGGCCAGTCCTCGACGTGGGCCGAGAGCGCGAACATCAGGCCGACCGCGGCGCTGATCGGGCGATCGAGCGGCAGGATGCTGTGGGCCGCGCAGCCGGCGAAGAGCGCGCGTGCGCGCTCCCCGTCGAAGCGCGAGCGCGCGAGCCCCCGCGCCGAGCGGATCGCGGAGAGCCCG
The DNA here is from genome assembly GCA_046351215.1 of Polyangiales bacterium. Taxonomy (GTDB): domain Bacteria; phylum Myxococcota_A; class Polyangia; order Polyangiales; family Houyiibacteriaceae; genus JAXLYX01. Next base: position 337,041 of record JAXLYX010000005.1, read on the forward strand.
AAGCGCAGGAAGAGCAGCGGATGGCTCGGGAGGCGCAGCGGGCCGAGCGCGTCCTCGAAGAAGCCGTGCGCCCCGTCCACGAAGGGCTCGACGAGCCGACGCCACGCGGCCGCGTCCGGGCCGAGCTCGCCCGCGGTCTCCTCGAGCGAACGACGGAGGAGGACGGCGGGCTGACCGTCGAGGGGATGAGCGACCGAGGCCGTCGGCTTGTCCCAGACGAGACCGTGGTCCTCGAGAGGCAGCGCGCGGAAGAATGGAGAGAGGATCCCGAGCGGATGCACGGCCGAGCAGACGTCGTGGACGTAGCCGGGCAAGGTGAGCTCCGCGGAGCGGAGGCCTCCGCCGGCCTCGTCGGCCGCTTCGAGCACGAGGACCTTCGCCCCTGCACGCGCGAGCACGACGGCCGCGGCGAGCCCGTTCGGGCCCGAGCCGACGACGACGGCGTCGACCTCGCTCACGTCGCCCAAGGCTGACCCACGAGGAGCGAATCGACCGAGACGCTCCCCCGCTCGAGCTCCCCCGTCTTCGCGTCGACGATGCGGTAGGGCAGCTGCGGATGGAGGAAGGGCTGCGACTCGACGAAGATGCAACGGAGCTCGCCCTCCTCGAAGCCGCACTGGGCTTGCACCGCGCGCAGGAGCTGCTCGTCGTGCAGGTGGCCTTCGCCGAAGTTCCAGCCGATCACGACGCCGGCGACGAGCTCCCCGTCGAGCCAGACGTAGCGGTCGATGTCGTCGACGGCCTTCGGCACGAGCTCGCGGAGCGCGCGGCCGTGGAGGTGCATCGCGCGGAAGGCCATGACCTTCGACACCACCGCCGTGACCGTGGTCTCGTCGTAGAACTTCCGGAGCTGATCGTCGACGAGCGGCGCGACCTTCACGAGCCCGCGATCGAGCTTCCTCACGCTCTCGTCGCGGAAGAGCCAGACGCTGTAGGCCCAATTGCCGGCGTAGTAGCGCATCGAGAAGAGGAAGGAGACGAAGCGCGGGAAGAAGTTGCCGAGGATCGGCATCCCGACGAGCGCGGCGACGAGGAAGCCGAGGAGCAGCGGCGAGGCGATGGCATGGAAGCGCACGTCCGCGTGCGCGCCGAAGAGCGCGAAGGCGCCGTAGACCATGATCACGTTCCACTCGATGGGAACGGCCATCGGGATGTTGCTCGTGATGTAGGAGTGGAAGCCGAGCATGACGACGAGACCGATCGTCGTCGGCAGGCCGCCCGCGCTCGTCGCGAGGAGCACGGGGAAGGCGTACTCGACCACGGTCCCCGCGTGGGCCATCGCATGGGCGAGCGCCGACGGTGCGAGGTCGTCCGGATAGGCGCGGTACATCCGCTTCCGGAGCCACGGGCTGCGGAAGAGCGCGCTGTTGCTCGTCATCACGCAGATCACGGAGGGGAAGTGACGGTTCACCTTCGAGGTCGCGGCCCAGATCCAGATGGCGATCCACACGCACTTCAGCGCCGCGAGCGCATCGAGCGGGAAGAGGAAGCAGACGAGCGCGGTGTAGAAGTGCTCGGCGCGCGAGGCGAGCACGATCGTCTTGTCGGCGAGCCCGAGCAGGGGGAGCAGCACCACCGTCGGCAGGAGCATCGACGGCGTGAGCTCGGGCGCGAGGAGCGCGCGGAAGAGGAAGCCCTGGTGCGCGAGGTAGAGCAGCACGTCGAGCCACGTGCGTCGCATGCCGCCGAGGAGCGGGAGGCCCGGGACGAAGGGCATCTTCGTCGTGCCCGGGCGGAGGAAGTAGAGGAACCCGCCGACCGGAGGGAAGTAACGGCCCGTGAGCGGCCCGCTGCCGCAGCCGAGACCGAGCCCCTCGTACGCCATGCTCCAGAGGATCGCCTTCTCGATCGCCTCCGGACGCGACCACCAGGTCGACACGGCGCTCGCCGGGCCGAGCGTGCTCGAGGTCGAGCAGAAGGCGAACCATGCGGCGACGTAGAGGGCGATCTTCACCAGGTAGATCGCGTAGACGGCCGAGGGCGTGCCGTATCCGTCGATGGCCCACGCCTGGCAGACGAGCTTCATGCGCTCGGCGAAGGGCTTCGTCCGCCATTCGGCGACGTCGTAGGGAGGGAGCTTGGGCGCCGGCAGCCGCATCCGAGGACGGTACCGGAAAGGCCGTGCGTCCGAGGGCGATTTCGTAGGCCCGTTCGTCCCTCGCGCGGGCGGGATCAGTCGTCCGCGATCAACCGGGCCGGGATCCCGACCGCGACGCATCCCTCGGGGACGTCGCGCGTCACGACGGAATTCGCCCCGATGGTGGCGCCGTCGCCGATCCGGATCGAGCCGAGCAGCTTCGCGCCCGCGCCGACGTTGACGGCGCGGCCGAGCTTCGGAGCGTCGTGCGGCCGATCGAGGCGACGGTTCCCGAGCGTCACGCCCTGACGGAGGATGCATTCGTCGCCGATGACCGCGGAGCCGTGGACCACGATGCAGCCCTGGTGCTCGATGGTCACGCGCCGACCCACCGAGGCCATGTCCGGCAGCTCGATGCCGTACACGTTGCGCACGTACCGGAACATCGCGCGGTAGCCGACGCGGAGCGGTCCGCGGACGAGCTTCGGCTCGATGCGCCTCGTCCAGGTGCCGAACCGATGGACCGCGAGCGCCCGGAAGCCGGGGCGACTCGCGTCGCGGTGATGGACCTCGAAGTCCTCGCGGAGGAACGCGAGCAGCTCGCGGAACGTCTTCGGACCTCGGGGCTCGTTCGACTCGGGGCGTTGCATCGTGCTCGTCGCATCCCGGCTGGCAGCGACACCAGCCTTCGAAAGAACCGACCCCCCGGCCGCCGAACCTCGGACGAGTCTGACATACCCCTTTCGGCGTCGCCACGGTGGATCCCCCATGATTTCCGCGAGGGATCGACCGGTCTTGTGCAGGAATCGGGGCACGTGGCATCGATCGGTGGAATGTCCAAGACCTTCGCGCCCCGGCGCCTCCTCCTGCCCCTCCTGCTCGCCCTCCCCCTCCTCGGGTCCCCGTCGGCCGGGGCGCAGGACACGGGAGGCAGCTTCGGGGGCAGCGACTTCGGCTCGGACTCGTCCGGCAGCGATTCGTCTTCGGACTACGGGAGCTCGAGCGACTACGGGAGCTCGAGCGACTACGGCGGCTCGTACGGCTCCTACGACGGCGGAGGGGGCTCGGGCGGTGGGTTGGCGCTGGCCATCGGCCTCCTGGTCGTGGTCCTGACAGTCGCCGTGCTGGTCGACTCCGCGCGCCGTGCGGGCGGCGCCAAGGCGGCACCGCGTCCCGACCGAGCCCGCCCCCGGATCGACGTCTCCGCCATCCAGCTCGGCTTCGACTGGACGGCGCGCGAGCCGCTCCAGGATCGTCTCGACGCGCTCGCGCGGAGCGGGGACACCACCTCGGCCGGAGGACGCGCGGCGCTCCTCCACGAGACCGTGGCCGCCCTGCGTCGCCACGAGACGGCATGGCTCTACGCCGGCGCCGTGAACGCCGAGCCCTCCGATCCCTCGATCGCCGAGGCGACCTTCCGGCGCGTCGCCTCGGATGCGCGTGCGCGCTATCGCGTGGAGACGATCCGGAACGTCGACGGCCGGAAGCTCGAGGAGCCCGCGGGCGAGCGCCATGCGCGAGCCGAGGAAGGCCCGGGCGTCGTGGTCGTCACCGTCGTCGTCGCGGCGCGCAAGCCGATCCCCGACGTCCTCGCCGCGACGAACGCGGACGAGCTCCGCTCCCTCTTGCGCGAGCTCGGGGCCATCCGGCCCGGCGAGCTCGTCGGAATCGAGGTGATCTGGTCGCCTGCCGCGAAGGACGACCGCATGAGCACCGCGGAGCTCGAGGCCTTCTACCCGGATCTCCGTCGCATCGAGGAGCGGACGATCGGCGGGAGGGTCTTCTGTGGCTATTGCGGCTCGCCCTTCGCCGAGGAGCTCTCGCGCTGCCCGCATTGCGGAGCGCCGGGCTCCGACGCGCGGCGTCGCGATGCCTAGCGCGGCACGGCCGGCACGGCGCGGAAGGGCTCGAACGTCCAGAAGATGGAGCCGATCGACGCCACGGTGAGGAGGAGGAGCACGAGAGCGAGTGCGCGGAAGACGGGGTCCGAGACGACTTCGACGTTTCCGCCCCTGGCGCGCACGACCTGCGGCCATCGATGGAGTCCGAGGGCGAAGAAGCCGAAACCGACGGCGAACCCGCCCGCATGGCCGAGGAAGCTCACCCCGGGCACGAGCGAGATGAGCACGTTCGGGACGAGGATTCGCAGGATCTGCTGCTTCATCGCCTCCCGCTCGCTCGGGCTCCGCGCCCTGCGTGCGAGCAGGAGGAAGATGCCGACCTCGGCTCCGAGGAGCCCGAAGAGGCCGCCGGATGCCCCCGCCGTGATCGAATCGCCGCCGAAGAGCGCGACGGTCGCTCCCCCTCCCACCACCGCACCGGTGTAGAGCACGAAGAAGCGGGCCGAGCCGAGCATCGGTTCGATCATCGAGCCCATGACCCAGAGCGCGGTCATGTTCATGATCAGGTGGATCGGGCCGATGTGGAGGTAGCCGTACGCGAGACAGCGCGTCCAGTCGAAGACGGGGCTCGTCCTCGAGAACACCGCCCCCATGCGCACGAGCGTGTCGAGCGACGTGCTCCCACCCCACAGCTCCTCGAGGAGGAAGAGAGCGACGTTGGCGGCCAGGAGCGCCTTCGTCACCGGACGCGGCGGAGCGGTCGCGGCCCGAGGCTCCTCCTCCACGAGATCCAGGGTCACGCGGGCCGCCTCCGGACGTCGCGCGAGCGCTCCGACGCGGTAGTCATCCGATCAGGCTCTTCGCGCTGACGAGGATCCCGTCCTCGTCGACGTACACGAATTCGCCCGGCACGAAGGTGACGCCCGCGAAGGTCACGGGCACGTTCTTGTCGCCGGCGCCCTTCTTCACGCTCTTCTTCGGGTGGGTGTCGAGCGCCCTCACGCCGAGCGGGAGACCGTCGATCGCCACGGAGTCGCGGATGCAGCCGTACACGATGGCGCCCGCCCAGCCGTTCTTCACCGCGAGCTCCGCGAGCTGATCGCCGACGAGGGCGCAGCGGAGCGAGCCGCCGCCGTCCACCACGAGCACCTTGCCGGCGCCGGCCTCCGAGAAGGCCTCGCGGACGAGACTGTTGTCCTCGTGGAGCTTCAGCGTGACGATCTCGCCCGCGAAGCGAGGCGCGCCTCCGTAGCGCTTGAACATCGGCGAGGCGACGCGGACGTCGTCGTGGGCGTCGGAGAGGTCGGCGGTCTGGAAGGCCATGGTTCGATTCCTTTCGGCCCGTGCCCGGGGCGCGTCAGCGCCAGAGCACGAAGAGGTTCGCGGCGAGATAGAGCACGGAGAAGACGACGAGCGCGTGGCGGTCGAGCTTCTCCGAAGCCTCCTCGCGTCCCGCGTAGGTGAGACGGAGCGAGGCCACGCTGACGAAGAGCGAGGCGAAGATCGCGACGACCGCGAGGAGGTTCACCTGCTCGGCCAGCGTGATCCGGTCGGAGTCCGGCAGGACGTCACCGAGCACGTAGGTGTTCGCGGTGGCGGCGAAGATCGAGCCGACTCCGAGGCCGAAGCGTGCGTCGAGATCCGTGACCCGGACCCGCAACGCGAGGAGCGCGAGGAGCACCGCGAGGTAGGAGACCCAGAAGAGCTTGAAGAGCTTCCCTCGCCCGGCTCGGGTGAGGTGCAGGGGATGGCGGTAGCGCGAGTACTTCGACTCGGAGGTCCCGAGCGAGCGGAAGCCGTAGTTCGAGTGGTAGGTGAAGCTCGCCACCACCGGCCGCAGGGTGACGACGTTCCACTCGGCGAGATCGACCTCGGGATCGATCCCGGCGCTCGCGACGTCCGGGACGTAGCGGATCCGGTGATCCTCGTTCTCCTTGTCCTCGATCCGGAGCTCGATCGTGTGCTCGTCGTAGGGGAACCGGGCCGCGTCGAAGACGTGGAAGATGGTCGCCCGGACGCGCGACGACGCGTAGTTGAACCCCTGATCGTCGAGGATCTCGCCCTCCGTGCGATCCTCGATCCGGCCGTTCACGACCTCGAAGGACTGGTCGGGACGGACCTCGGTCCCGCGCCATCGGAACCAGATCCAGAAGTCCACCTCGAAGGTTCCGTTCTTGAGGTCGATCTCCCGCAGGCGGTTCACGTACGTGCCGACCTGCACCTCCGTGAGGATGTCCTCCTGGACGTGGGCCTCCTCGTGGAGCTGGGGCGCGTCGGCACCGGCCTCCGCGACCTCCGCGCCGGCATCCGCCCCGTCGTCGGCCCGCGCGGGCGCCGACGCGGCGAGGAAGAGGGCGAACGCGGCGAGCGCGAGCCGCCTCACGAGCCGCCGCGCCCGGAGAGGATCATCGGCAGCGCGATCTCGTCCGCCTTCTCCGGCGAGACGAGACGGGAGACGAGCTGCAGGGCGAAGTCGAAGGTGGTGCCGGGCCCCTGGCTCGTGACGAGGGGCCCCACGTCGACGACGCGCTCGTCGGACGCCGTCGCGTGTCCGGCCACCACGGCACGGACCGAGGGGTGCGACGTCATCGTCGTGCCGCCGAAGAGGTCGTGCCGCACGAGCGCGGTCGGAGCCGCGCAGATCGCGCCGACGAGGCGGCTCGCCTCGACGTGGCGGCGGAGCACCTCGCCGACGGCGGCCGAGTCCGCGAGCCGACGCGCCCCCTCGAGCCCGCCCGGCAGCACGACGGCGTCGAAGAGCCGGTCTCCGAGCTCCTCGAGCGAGGCGTCGGGATGGATGCGCACGCCGCGGCTGCACCGCACGAGGTCCGGGCCCTCGACGCCGGCCAGCACGACCTCGATCCCGGCGCGACGGAGGACGTCGACGGTGATCACCGTCTCCATCTCCTCCGCGCCTGTCGCGAGGAGCACGAGCGCCGTCGGCGTGCGCTCGCTCACGGCTCAGCCTCCGTTCGCCGCGATCGCCTCGGCGAGCGTGACGATGCGCTTGGCGTTCTCGACGTGGAGGTTCTCGACGAGCTTCCCGTCGACGACGACCACGCCCTTGCCCTGCGCCGTCGCCTCGGCGTGGGCCGCGATGATCTTCCGCGACCACGCGACCTCGGCCTCGCTCGGCGCGAAGACCTCGTTGGCCTTGGCGACGGTCTTCGGGTGGATCAGCGTCTTGCCGTCGAAGCCGAGCTCGAGGCCCTGCTGGCAGGAAGCCGCGAAGCCCTCGTCGTCGTTCAGGTCGAGGTACACGCCGTCGAGGATCGCGAGCCCGGCGGCGCGCGCCGCGAGCAAGCAGATCCCGAGCGAGGTGATCATCGGCAGACGCAGCGCCGTGTGGGCCGCATGGAGATCCTTCGCGAGGTCCGACGTGCCCATGACGAGACCGCCGAGGCGCGGGCTCGCGTCCGCGATCTCCTCCGCGCGGAGGATGCCGCGCGGGGTCTCCATCATGCACCAGATCGCGAGGTCGTCCGGCGCGCCGTTGGCGACGAGGATCGACTCGGCCTTGCGCACGTCGTCGGCGCTCTCGACCTTGGGGATGAGCACGGCGTGGGCGCCCGAGCGGGCGGCCATGAGCAGGTCCTCGTAGCCCCAGGGCGTCGCCAGCGAATTCGTGCGCACGAGGAGCTCGCGCGGGCCGTAGCCGCCCTGGGCGACGGCCTTCGCGATGTTGTCGCGCGCCAGGGCCTTCGCCTCGGGCGCGACCGCGTCTTCGAGGTCGAGGATGAGACCGTCGGCCGGGATCTCGCGCCCCTTCTCGAGCGCACGCGCGTTCGAGCCGGGCATGTAGAGGACGGAACGACGGGGACGGATGGCCTTCTTCATGGCGATTTCCTCTGGATCAGAAGCCGTAGGCTTCCTTCAGCGCGGGGTCCTTGGCGGCGAGCTTCTCGGCGAGCTCGACCATGACGCGGCACTGCTTCACCGTGGCGTCGTCCTGCATCTTGCCGTCGATCATCACGGCGCCGGTGCCGTCGCCCATCGCGGCGATGACCTTCTTGGCCCAGAGCACCTCGTCGACGGGCGGGCTGAAGACCTTGCGCGCGATCTCGATCTGGTTCGGATGCAGCGACCAGGCGCCGACGCAACCGAGGAGGAAGGCGTTCCGGAACTGGTCCTCGCAGGCGAGGAGGTCGGCGATGTCGCCGAACGGCCCGTAGTACGGGAGGATTCCGTTCGCCGCGCAGGCGTCGACCATGCGCGCCATCGTGTAGTGCCAGAGGTCCTGCTGGAAGGTCTTGCGCTCCGCGTCGGGCGCGTCCTTCTTGGGATCCTCGCGCACGAGGTAGCCCGGATGGCCGCCGCCGACGCGCGTCGTCTTCATGCGGCGCGACGCCGCGAGGTCCGCGGGGCCGAGCGAGAGGCCCTGCATGCGCGGGCTCGCGCTCGCGATCGCCTCGACGTTCGCGACACCGAGCGCCGTCTCGAGGATGGCGTGGATCAGGATCGGACGCTTGATGCCGGCCTTGCCCTCGAGCTGCGCGAGGAGACGGTCGACGTAGTGGATGTCCCACGGTCCCTCGACCTTCGGGACCATGACGACGTCGAGCTTGTCGCCGATCGCCGGGACGAGACGGCAGAGGTCGTCGAGGCACCAGGGGCTGTCGAGGCTGTTGATGCGCACCCAGAGCTGGGTGTCGCCGAAGTCGGTCGACTCGCCGATCTTCACGAGCCCCTCGCGGGCGTCGAGCTTCTTGTCCGACGCGATCGCGTCCTCGAGGTTTCCGAGCACGACGTCGCACTTCGCGGCGAGCTCGGGGACCTTCGCCGCCATCTTCGGATTCGAGGGATCGAAGAAGTGGATCATCCGCGACGGACGGAAGGGGATCTCGCGGAGCGGCGCCGGGGCGCCGAGGCAGAGGGGGCGGAAGAAATCTCGCGGATTGCGCATGCTGACCTCGATGAACGCGAACGCCGGCGTCAGAACCATCTCTTGCGCCGGAAGAAGATGCTGAGCCCCAGGATCGTCGTGATCATCACGGCGATCGCGGTCTGGTAGCCGAACTCCCAATGGAGCCCGGGCATGTACTCGAAGTTCATCCCGTAGAGGCCGGTGATGAAGTTGAGCGGGAGCACCATCGTCGAGATGAGGGTGAGGACCTTCATCACCTCGTTCAGGCGATGGGATTGCACGCTCAGGTGGGCCTCGAGCGAGGACGAGACCATTTCACGGTAGGTCTCGGTCTCGTCCGTGATGCGGACGAAGTGGTCGTAGAGGTCGCGGTAGAAGGGCCGCGCCTTCTCGGGGATGAGGGTGAAGTCGCCTCGGGACAGGCGGTGCAGGATGTCCCGCTGGTAGAGGCCGGTCTTCCGGATGCGGAGTAGATCGTGTTTCAGGTCGAAGATGTCGGCGAGCACCGCGCGGCTGTTCTGCTCGCGCACGACCTCCTCCTCGAGCTTCGTCACCTCGGCGTCGAGGCGATCCATCAGCGGGAAGTACTGGTCGATCATGAGGTCGAAGAGCCGGTGGGCCACGAAGGCGGGGCCTCGGGCCAGGATCGAGGGGTCCTTCTCCAGGGCCTCGCGCACCCGAGGGACCGAGGGGAGGTCCTTGTGATGGTGCGTGATGAGGTAGGTCCGTCCGAGGAAGACGTCGAGGTCCGCGACCTCGACCTTGCCGCCCTGGATGGTCTCGGGGCGCAGGCCGTGGAGGATGATGTAGAGGTACCCGTCGTGGTCCTCGACCTTCGGCGCGGTCGCGTCGATGAAGACGTCCTCGACGAGCAGGGGGTGGATCCCGAAGGTCTGTTCGAGGAGCTGGCGCTCGGCCTCGCCGCCCTCGTCGAGGATCACCCAGAGGCGGATGTCGGGCTCCTGGAGGAGGGCCTTCACCTGGAAGGGCTCCGGATGGAAGAGGGCCTTGGTGCCCTCGCGGACGGCGATGACTTGGATCGTCACGGCGCCCGAGCGTATCGGGCCCCGGAGGCGACCGCCAGCCGTGCGGACGCCCTTCTGGGCCTTCGCCCCGGGGCGCCCTACCCGGCGGCCACCACGGCCGCCCCGAGCAGCCCGACGGCCGGATTGGTGACCACGTGGACCGGAATCGTTCGGAGGACGCTGCCGAGTCGGCCCTTGTTCACGAAATGGGGGAGGAATCCCCGCTCGAGCGCCGACAGGATGCGTGGCGCGATGCCGCCGGCGATGGCCACGCCGCCCGTCGCGTAGAGGGTGAGCGCGACGTTGCCGGCATGGGCCCCGTAGTACCCGACGAAGCGATCGAGGACGAGGGTCGAGAGCGCGTCGTCGCGTTCGAGGCCGTGCCGCGACACGACGGCGGCGCGATCCTCGGCCGCGGCCATCTCGGCCGCGACAGCGGGGCTCTCCGCCTCGAGCCCGAGGCCCCGGAAGATCTCGTAGAGCGCCACGAGGCCGCGCCCGGAGAGCACCCGCTCGACGCTCACGCGCTTGCCGAGACGCTCGCCGTAGGCACGGAGCACGTCGCGCTCGACGGCGTCCCGCGCGAAGAGATCGACGTGCCCGCCCTCGCTCGGCAGCACGACGGGACGGGGCCCCTTCCGCACGACCGTGGCCTGCCCGAAGCCCGTCCCGGCGCCGAGGACGGCCAGGGTGCCGTGCGGCTCGGGCGTCCCCTGCGGATTCAGGGCGACGAGACCCAGACGCTCGGCGAAGGCGGGATGGTCGAGCGCGTACGCGACCGCATGCGCCACCACCTCGAAGTCGTTCACGAGCGCGACGTGCTCGAAGCCGCCGGCCGCCGCGATCTCGCGCGTGTCGAGCGCATGCGGCAGGTTCGTGAGCTGGGCGCGCCGCGCGGCGCCTCCGTCGACCTCGGCCACGGGCCCCGCGACTCCGAGGCCCGCGCGACGGGGACGCGGGTGCGAGGCCACCTCCGCATCGCTCAGGAAGACGGCGATCATGGCCTCGATGCTCGCGTGCTCGGCGGTCGGGTACCGCCGCGTCACGAGCGGCTCGAGCCCTTCGTCGAAGAGCCCGAGGAGGGTCTTGGTCCCGCCGACGTCCGCGGCGAGGAAGGTCGTGGTCTTCGGCGGGCGCTCGGTCACGCGGACCTCCGTCCGGGCACGCGTGACGCGAGCTCGTCGCGCATCGCACGACTGGCGGCGCCCCGATGGCTCCGGGCGTGCTTCTCCTCGGGATCGAGCTCCGCCATCGTCCGCGTCTCCCCGGTCGGAACGAAGAGGGGATCGTAACCGAAGCCGTTCGTGCCGCGGGGGGCGTGCACGATGAGGCCTTCGCAGGCCCCCTCGGTGTGGACGAGCTCGTGGCCCTCCGCATCGGCGAGCGAGAGCACGCATCGGAAGCGTGCCGTGCGCTTCTCGTCGGGGACGTCGCGGAGCGCCTCGAGGAGCTTCGTGTTGTTGGCCTCGTCTCCCGCGCCCTCGCCCGCGTAGCGCGCGGAGAGGACGCCGGGCGCGCCGCCGAGGGCGTCGACCTCGAGCCCGCTGTCGTCCGCGAGCGTGAGCAGGCCCGAGCGTCGGGCGAGCTCGACGGCCTTCTTCCGCGCGTTGCCGTGGAAGGTGTCGGCGTCCTCGACCACGTCCTGATCGATGGCGACGTCGCGCAGCGAGACGAGCTCGAGATCGAGCCCCGCGAAGAGCCGAGCGAGCTCGGCGAGCTTGCCCTTGTTCCCGGTGGCCACGAGGAGCTTCGCCGTCATGCGAGGAGCCTCCCGAGATCGATCCCCGCCGCCTCGATCGCGGCGCGCTGGTGGGCGACGAGGGTGGGCATCGCCGAGAGGGCGAGGTCGAGCATCGCGTCGAGCTTCGCGCGCGGCATCGGCGCTCCCTCGGCCGTGCCCTGCACCTCGACGACGCAGCCGTCGGCCGTCCCGACGACGTTGAGATCGACCTCCGCGTCCCGATCCTCGACGTAGTCGAGATCGAGCGTCGGGACCCCGTTCACCAGCCCGACCGAGACCGCGGCGACGAGCGTCCGCAGCACCCCGCGATCGACGAGGCCCCGCTTCCGGACGTGCTCGAGGGCCATGACGGTGGCCACCATCCCTCCCGTGATCGAGGCCGTCCGCGTGCCGCCGTCGGCGTCGAGCACGTCGCAGTCGACCGTGATCGTCCGCGGGCCGAGCTTCGCGAGGTCGATCGAGGATCGGAGCGCCCGACCGATCAAGCGCTGGATCTCCGTCGCCCGTCCGTCCGCGGGCCCTCGGCGGGCGCTGTTCCGCTGGCGCTCGCGGCTCGCGCGCGGATGCATCGCATACTCGGCCGTGAGCCATCCGGAGGATGCCCCGCGCATCCAGTCGGGTGCGCCCTCGCCCACCGAGGCGCTGATCATCACGAACGTGTCTCCGCCGCGGTAGAGCACCGAGCCCTCCGGATTCTTCTGGAATCCGTGCTCGATCCGAACCGCGCGGAGCGTGTCCGCGTTCCTCCCGTCCTTTCGCGACGCCATCAGTTGCTCCGTTCGATGGCCGCTTCACGCGCGGCCGGAAGGTGGATGTGGAAGGTCGTCCCGCGACCCGGCTCGGAGTCGCAATGGATGGTACCTCCGTGCGCGGTGACGATCTGCTGGGTCAGCGGCAGCCCGAGACCGCTGCCCTTCTCCTTCGTGGAGAAGAAGAGATCGAAGAGATGGGCACGGACCTCCTCGCTCATGCCGACGCCACGGTCCGTGACGCGGATCGCGACGCCGTCGGCCTCGGGGACGGCCTCGAGACGGATCTCGCCCCCGCCGGGCATCGCCTCGCGCGCGTTGCGGAGGAGGTTCAGGAGGGCCTGGCGGATCTGCGCCTCGTCGATCGCGATGACCGGGAGCGTATCCGGCGCGTCGACGACGAGACGAACGCCGGCCGCGTCCATCTCGCGGCGCACGAACTCGGCGACCCCACGGATCAGCTCCTCGGCCTCGATCGGCTCGAGGCGGGGGTCGGGCACACGAGCGAGGCGCAGGTACTCCTCGGTGATCGCCGTGAGGCGGTCGATCTCCCGCTGGATCGCGCCCATCAACGCGCGGGCTTCCGTCGCCCCGGGCGAGAGCTCGTCCCCGAGCATCTCTACGTTGAGGGCGATGCTCGAGAGCGGATTGCGGACCTCGTGCGTGACGTGGGCCGCCATGCGGCCGATGGCGGCGAGGCGCTCCGTCTCGAGGAGGCGCGTCTTGGTCCGGAGCTCCTCGGTCACGTCGTCGACGACGAGGAGGATCGAGCCGACCGGGCCCTCTCCGCCTCCGAACGGCGCGGCCCGTAGGTCGACGAAGCGCTTCTCGTTCCCACCCGCGAGCTCGAGACCCGCGCGCGAGACCGGTCGGGCGCGCTCTCGGACCTCGGCGAGGATCGCCCCGACCGTGGGGAGCGCCTCGCCGATCGGGGTCCGCTCGACCCGCTGACCCAGGCTTCCGCGGTCCGTGCGGAACAGGGCCTCCGCGGATCGGTTCACGGTGCGGACGAAGCCCTCGGCGTCGACGACGACGATGCCGGCGCGGAGGGCGCCGACGATCTGCTCCTGCATCCGGAGGAGCGAGAGCTCCTTGTCGGCCGCCTCGCGGAGGTTCTGATCGCGCGCCGCGAGCGTGCTCACCATCCGCTCGAATTCCTGGGTCAGGCGGCCGAGCTCGTCGTTGCTCGTCGCCTCGAGGACGGACGAGAGATCGCCGCGCGCGACGGCCTGGACGCGGGCGTGCAAGCGAGGGAGCGGGCGCAAGACGCGCTGCGACTGGAGCGTGACGGCGAGCCCGACGCCCATCGAGAGCAGCGTGAGGATCGCCAGGAGGTAGGCCGTCGACTGCTCCCGGCTCGAGGCCTCGGCCGAGGTCACGGCGATCCGGTCCTGGAGCTCGCGGACGGCGTTGCGGTAGTGCCCCTGGACCGTGAGCTCGCGACCGCGTGCGCGCCCGAGGTGGTAGGCGATGCGGACCGCGTCGTGCGCCTGCATCGATTGGGAGAGCGCGTCGAACTCGCGATCGTTCGCGTCGAAGAGGTCGCGGATCGTCTCGAGCTCCCTCCGCATCCTCGCGATCGACGCCCGATCCCCGTCGGAGACGGAGAGCCGCTCGGCGCGCGCGAGCTCGTGCATCGTGCGCTGCACGCTCGCCGGACGAACGTGGCGCGCGGCGTCGAGCCAGGCCTGGTTCGCCGAGGCGTCCCGCTGCTCCTTCACGCGATCGAGCAGCGAGGCGAAGACGGATTGGGTCGCCTTGCCCTCGCCCAGCGTGAGCGTGAGAGGCAGGTAGCCCTCGTGGAGCAGTCGGAGGGTCGCGGCCGTACGGTCGTGCTGCACGAGGCTCAAGGTGCCGAGCATGCCGGTGAGCACGATCAGGACCGCGAACCCGAGGAAGATCCGGGTCGGGATCGAGAGCCTGCGCTGCATCACGGGGCTCCGCCCCTTCCTCCCGCGAGCGAGGCCGCCTCGGACGCGAGCGAGGCGTCGAGGGCCACGGCGCGTCGGGCCGCGGCCTCCCCCTCGGGACGGCGACCGAGCGCCGCGAGGGCCCGGGCCCGATCGAGCTCGATCCGGGCTTCTCCGTCGCGCCCGAGGACGAGCGCCGAGTCGAGCTCGAAGAGCGCGTCGGCCGGACGGTCGAGCTCGAGGTACGCGCTCCCGAGCCCCGTGTGCAGCGCCCTCCGCTCCGGGTCGACGAAGAGCGACCGCTCGCCGATCGCCACGATCGCGCGGGCGTCGTGGGCCGCGACCGCGCGGTCGAAGAGGGCCGCGTGGCTCTCGCGATCGTGCTCGTCGTTCGCCGCGATCGCCGCGAGCGACGTCCCGACCAGGGCGTCGTCGTTCGTCCTGCGCGCGATCTCGAGGAGCCCCTCGTGGGCCTCGGTCCGCTCGGGCTCGAGCCGCGTCGCCGCCTCGAGCGCAGCCCGTGCTTCCGCGAGGCCGTCGCGCGCGAAGGCGAGACGCGCGAGCAGCAGGCGGAGCTCGTACCCGTCGGCACCGGCCTCGAGGATCCGCCGGAGATGCGTCTCGGCGGAAGCGGGGTCGCGGCCGGCGACCGCGAGGCGAGCGAGCACGTAGTGCGCGACCTTCTCGTCCCGATCCAGCGCGAGCGCGGCCTCGGCCTCGGCGGCCGCCTCCGCCGCTCGCCCCGCGACGAGGAGGGCCGCGGCGTGGGCCGCACGCGCTCCCGCGTCGCGCGCGCTCGCCCGAGCGGCCCGGGCCCGGGCCTCGAGATCGCGGTAGGCGGCGAGGTCGGTTCGGAACCGACCGTCGAAGCGGCGGAGGCGCTCGAGGGTCGACCGTCGGAAGTCGGCGTCGATCGCCTCGACCGACACCGAGAGGGCGCGCTCGAGGACCGTGGCGGTCGGCAGATCCTCGGCGAAGAGTCGGAGCATGCGGACGAGGGCGTCGAAGCCGAACCGGCGTTCGAGGTAGGCGACGAGCTCGGCGCCGGCGTAGTAGGCGGTCACGAGGTCCGCGGCCGACGGAGCCTCGGTGAACGCCTCGTTCAGACGCGCGAGCGGCGGCAGGCGGCCGTCGGCGAGGAGCGCGTAGAGGGCGTGGTCGAGCTCCGATCGGAACTCGGCTCGGAAGCGTCGGGCCTCGACCTCGGCGAGCCCCTCGGTGAACCAGCGCGGCACGCGGTTCCGCGAGAGCTCGATGTGGAAGACGTGGGCGAGCTCGTGCACGGTGATGTGCCCCCAGTTGTAGGGGCCCGCGCGAGGCGAGAGCGCGGTCACGACACGACCGAAGCAGACCCCCTGCACACCGAGGTTCGGCAGGCCCGTCGTCCGGAGCGAGAAGTGGCGGCTGTCCGAGTAGAGCTCGAAGCGGAGCGGCTCCTCGGGCCGGACCCCGTACCGCGCGACCATGTCGGCGTACGCCCGTTCGAGCGTCCCCGGCACGTAGCGCTCGAGCACGGCACGCTCGTCCCGATGGAAGCGGAAGCGGAAGGGGCCGCGGTCCACCCAGACGTACTCGACCGGCACGATGTCGTCGTAGAGGTTCAGCGTGTTGAAGACCTGGACGTTGTAGTGGTCCCGATCCCAGGCCTCGCGGAGGGCCGCGAGGCCTTCGTCCTCGTCCCCGAGCCGCAGGAGGTTCTGCCCGAGCATCGCGTACGCCAGCTCGTCCTCGGGATCGAGGCGCAGCGCCTCGCGCGCGAAGCGCACGAGATCGGGATAGCGATGCTCCCACTCGGCGAAGCGGGCGAGGGTCGCGTAGAAGCGCGAGTAACGCGGATGGACGGCGAGGACGGCCCGCTTCGCGCGCTCGTACCCGGAGCGATCGCCGCGGAGGTAGGCGACGGCGGCGCGCGTCGAGAGCGCCTCGAGGTCCTTCGGATCCGTCGCGAGGGCCCGGTCGAGATGCGCGTCGGCCGCCTCGAAATCGAGCTCCAGGAGCGAGAGGAACGCGCGCGTCACGTGCGCCGCGACGAGGCCGGGATCGATCGCGAGCGCGGCGTCGATCGCGTGGCTCGCCGCGTCTCCGTCGAGTCCCTGCTCGAGCCGGACCCGGGCGAGGAGGGCCTGTGCCGAGGGATCCCGCGGGTTCTCGGCGAGGGCGTCACGGAGACATTCCTCCGCGTGACCGAGGTCGTACTTCGCGAGGAAGAGCCTCGCCCACTCCACCTGCGTCTCCGCGCGATGGCGGTCGGCGCGCGCGGCCTCGGAGAAGGCCTGGTTCGCGTCGCGCACGCTCCCGAGGGCCCAGGCGGCGATCGCGACGTAGGAGAGTCCCTCGGCGTCCGAGCCCGCGATTCGCTCGTCGTTGTAGGCGTCGGCGAGCCGTCGATAGAGCGGGATCGCGTCCGCGTGCCTCCCTCGACGGTCGAGCACGCGCGCGAGGACGATCCGGGCACGGTGCGCGCTCGCCTCGTCGACGAGCGGCCTCAGGACGCGCTCGGCGGACGCGAGGTCGCCGCGCGCCGCGTGGCATTCCCCCGCGAGCGTCAGCGCCTCGACGCGGAGCGAGGGAGCGCGTGCGAGCGCTTCGGCTTCCCGGGCGGCCTCGTCGTGCCGCCCGCGGACGAACGCGAGACGTGCGCCGACGAGCCGGTAACGGAGGGCCTGGTCGCCTTCGTGCGGAGCGGCGACGGCCGCCGCGACCTCGTCGTGGAAGCCACGGCGGAGCGCGGCGAGCGCTTCCTCGGCGGAGGCGATCCGCGGCGCCGGTCGGGGCGGGACGACGCCGGCGGTCGCGCTCTCGGCGAGCGGCGGGAGCTCGACGCCGAGGAGCCCGCGGTCGCCCCGGGAGGACGACGCGGGCGCCGTGGCGACGGGTGCGGACGGACGCACGCTCGATCCGACGCGCGCCGGCGCCTTGGCGCAGGCGACGAAGACGAACGTCGCAGCGATCCATGCGATCCCGGGGCTCGGCCGTCCCACCATCCGGCGAGTCTACCCTCGCCACCGCGGACGGGCCCGGGAACCGTGCTCGAATCCCTCCCCAAGCGCGTCCGGCCGTGTGTACGATGGCGCGATGGAACCGGAATCGCCGTCGATCGCGACGTACGAGGACTTCCTGCGCGCCGCGATCCGGCGGTATTGGGAGTCGTCGGGCGCGAGCAAGGCCACGTTCCTCGCACTCCTCCTCGCGACCGAGGATGCGTGGAAGGTCGACTACGAGGGGAAGGCGCAGGGCGTCCCGAAGCCCCTCCTCGCGGGCGCCGCCGGCGTCGCCACGATGGGCGTGCTGCTCCGCTTCCTGGCCTCGGGCCCACTCGACTTCCTGCTCTCCGGGCTCGCCGTCGGCTCGCTCCTCGCCGTCTACACGACCGAGCACGAGGCCATCCGGGCGAAGGCGGGGGCGATGGAGCCGCTCGTCGAGCGGCATCGCGTCGAGTTCGAGGAGCTGCGCGAGGAACGCCGGAGGCGGCACATCCGCGACGCCCAATGGGACCTGATGATGCAGGGGCTGATGGGTCAGGTGCTCGACGAGCTCCACGAGGCGCCCGTGGGGCACGATCCCGCGAGCATCTCGGGCTTCGCCGAGCACGTGCACACCCCCACGATCGTCCCGCCGAGCGAGGACTGAGCGGAGCTCACTCGCCGGGCGTCGGGGGCTCGTCGGGACGGGGACCGCCGAGCGCGTTCGTGTTCGCGCTCGGACCGGGCGCGCCCGGCTTGGCCTCGCTCGGGCGCGTGCGGACCGGACGCACGAGGAACGGCCGCGCCTCGCGGGCCTTCTGCGCGGCCTCGGAGACCGTCCGAAGCGCGACCTCCCCGAAACGACGCTGGCTCCGGATGGTGGGAGCGCCGTCCTCGGCCGAGAGGCGCTCCTGCGTCCCGTCGGGCAGGAGCCGGCTCGCCTTCGCGTTGTCCTCGAGCGTGATGCCGAGGATCTCGTCGATCACGCGGGCCTTCACCGCCTCGCTCTCGATCGGGAACATGACCTCGACGCGGCGGATGAAGTTCCTCGGCATCCAATCCGCGCTCGAGGCATACACCTCGCGCCTTCCGCCGGCCTCGAAGAAGAAGATGCGGCTGTGCTCGAGGAAGCGATCCACGACGCGGACGACCCGGATGTGCTCCGAGAGCCCCGGGAGCCCGGGCCGGAGGCAGCAGATGCCCCGAACGATCAGATCGATCGAGACCCCCGCCTGCGACGCACGGTAGAGGGCCAGGATCACGTCGGGGTCGACGAGGGAATTCATCTTCGCGACGATGCGCGCAGGCCGCCCCGCGCGCGCGTTCGCGGCCTCGCGTTCGATGAGGGCGAGCACCCGCTCGTGGAGGCCGAGCGGCGCCACGACGAGCTTCTGCCAGGTCTCGGGCGCGGTGCAGGCCGTGAGGAGGTTGAAGAGCGCCGACGCGTCGACGCCGAAGTCCGGGCGGGCCGTGAAGAAGCTGACGTCCGTGTAGAGACGCGCCGTGGTCGGGTTGTAGTTGCCGGTGCCGAGGTGCACGTAGCGACGGAGCTTCCCCCCCTCGCGACGCACGACGAGCATCACCTTCGCGTGCGTCTTGAGGCCGACGAGACCGTAGACGACGTGGACGCCCGCCTCCTCGAGCTTGCGGGCCCAGAGGATGTTGTTCTCCTCGTCGAACCGCGCCTTGATCTCGACGAGCGCCGTGACCTGCTTGCCGGTCTCTGCGGCGCGGACGAGCGCCTTCACGATCGGGCTGTCGCCGCTCGTGCGGTAGAGCGTCTGCTTGATCGCGAGGACGTCGGGATCGGTCGCGGCCCGCTCGAGCAGCTCCACCACCGGGTCGAAGGACTCGTAGGGATGGTGGAGGAGCACGTCGCCCTCGGCGATGCGCTCGAAGATGTCGTCGCAGTCCGCGAAGGACGGCGAATGGACGGGGGTCCACGGAGGGTCGCGCAGCTCGCGTCGATGCGAGAGCGGCTGACCGAGCGCGGCGAGATCGGAGAACGCCAGCGGACCGTCGACGTGGAAGACGAACGGACGCTCCACCTCGAGCGAGTCGCGCAGGAGCGCGAGCGCCTCCGGCGGGCAGGTCGAGCTGACCGCCAGGCCGACCACGTTCCCTCGGTCGCGACGGCGGACCTCTTCCTTGATCATCTCGAGGAGATCCTCGGCCTCGTCCTCCTCGATGGTGAGGTCGGTGTCGCGCACGACGCGGAACGCCCAGGCGCCGATGCATCGCACGCCCCGGAAGAGCTCGCCCGCGTGCTCGGCGACGAGGTCCTCGAGCAACACGAACGCGTGCGGCGCCTCGGGGGACTGGACCGCGAGCAGCCGCGGGAGCACGGGGGGCACCTGCACGACGGCGAAGGCCGGATGCTCGGGGCGTTCGCCGGCGAGCATGACGACGAGGTTCAGGCTCCGGTTCGGCACGTGCGGGAACGGGTGCCCGGGATCGATCGCGAGCGGGGTGAGGATCGGATGGACCTGCTCGAAGAAATGCTCGCGCAGCTTCGCGCGTTGCATGGCGTCGAGAGAGCCCGGATGCGTGAGGACGACGCCCTCGCGCCGCAGCTCCGGAGCGAGCTCGCGCTGCACGGCGAGCGCCATCTCGTCGAGCATCCGCTGCGTCCGGCTGGCGATCACCTCGAGCTGCTCGGAGGCCGTCATCCCGTCCGCCGGGAGCTCGGCGACCTTGTTCGTCCGCTGCTCCACGAGGCCCGCGACCCGGACCATGAAGAATTCGTCGAGGTTGTTCGCCGCGATCGCGAGGAACTTCAGCCGCTCGAGGAGCGGCACGGACGGATCCCGGGCCTCGTCGAGGACGCGCTGGTTGAACTCCAACCAGGAGAGCTCGCGATTGAAGAAGAGCTCGGGACGGGGCACTGCCACGAGATCCATGCTCGGCCGGGAGACCTCGGGTTCGCTAGGGCTTTCGACCGACTCGGCGGCGAGCTCGGCGCTCGGGGAAGACATGCGTGGCATTCCCGTTCGCCGCGGGTTCCGCCGGCGAAACGAGTCTCCTACATCCTCCCTAGCACCGGATCCGTCAAGTGAACGACAAGTGACGGCAGGCTCGTCCGGACGGCGGAGGTCAGCGAAACCAGACGGGTTTCGTGTGTCGACGCCGAGCGGATCGGCGCCTCGGCTGAACAAACGCACCGACCGCGTCCGTGGACGTCAGCCCGTGGACGAGCGCCGCTCCGCGAAGGACGTCGGCGGGAGGAGGCGCCCACCCCAGGTGAGCCGATCGAGCCAGGCCATGGGGGGCGCGGGGGCTTCCTCCCCGCGCTCGAGCACGCCGCGGACGAGCGGCATCATCTTCCGGAGCGCGTGCCGCACGAAGGCCTCGCCGCTCGCGGCGTTCGCGTAGGCGGGCTCGCTGGTGTAGCCGGGAAAGGGATCGAGCTCGCCCCAGCCCGCGGCGAGGGCCGCGAGCTCGAGCTCCCGGGAGAGCCCGGTGCGGCCCGAGAGCCGCGCCGCGTGCGCGAGGGCTCGGAGGCCCGGGTCCGGCGCGATGGCGGGACATGCCGGGAGCGAGAGGTGACCGTCGACCGTGTGGGGCGCGAGGGCGAGCGCCATCGACGTCTCGAAGAAGCCGGCGTGGAAGTCCTCGTGAAGGCGCGCGGAGAGCCGGGCCCGCGCCTCCGCGTCCGCCACGGGCTCGAGGGCGTCGGCGTACTCGGAGGGATCGACGAGCTGCACGAGGGACGAGAGGACGAGGCCGAGGGGGGCGATCGCGCGCACCCCGCGCGTGCCGAGGTACCGGACGGCCGCGTCGAGGGCGAGGTTGTGCAGGGGCCCTCCGTGGAACGTCATCAGCACCACGCGTCGGGCGCCGAGCTCCGCGAGCGAGCGTGCCGTCTCGAGCACGAGCTCCTTCTCCGTGCGCGCGTCGATCACGCGCGAGCCGCTCCCCTTGCACGCCTCGTGTCCGATCTCGAGATCGTCGGCGAGCACGAGCGGCCAATCGGGATGATCCGGGGCGAGCTCGGCGTGGATGCGACGGCAGAGCCCGAGCGCGACCCAGCGGTCGTTGTGCAGCGAGAGGTGGGGCCCGTGGTACTCGACCGGGTTCACCGTGACGTAGACGGGCACGCCGGTCGCGAGGAGCGCCGCCGCCTTCCGGTGCGGGAGATCGAGGAGCGAGACGGTCTGCATCGGCCCGAGCCTACCTTGCTCGGCCCGCGCCCGCGTGCTCGAGCCGGCGGCGCATGGTGACGTGCGGGATCCCCGCCTCCACGAAGACGTCGGAGGTCCGCTCGAAGCCGGCTCGCTCGTAGAACGGGATCGCCGTCCGCTGGGCGTGGAGCACGACCTCCGCGAGCCCCTGCGATCGCGCCTCGTCGAGCAGCGACTCGAGCACGCGTCGGCCGAGCCCCTCGCCCCGGAGGCTCCGATGCACGGCCATGCGTCCGAGGCGGCCGTCCGGCCCGAGGCGACCCGTCGCGAGCGGCCTGCCGAGGCGGTTCTCGATCACGACGTGGCGCGCGCGCTCGTCGGCGTCGTCCCACTCGAGCTCCGGCGCGATCCCCTGCTCCCGGACGAAGACGGCCTCGCGCAACGCCCGGGCCGCGGCGCCGAGCTCCGCGAAGTCGCCGATGCGCGTCTCGAGCATCGGAGCCCCGGCCTCGTAGTCGAGCCAGATGGAGCGCATGCGCTCGTCGATCGGGATCGGCCGGCGCGTCTCCCGATCGGCGAAGACGCAGACCATCTCGAACGAGACCAGCGGCTTCTCGCCGAGGAACGCGCAGGCTTCGTAGACGAGCGAGGTCCGTCCGAAGCGGGCGGTCCGGAGGCCGACCTCGATGGAGTCGTCGAAGCGCGCGGGCGCGTGGTACTCGAGCGTCGTCTTCTTCACGAAGAACTCGCCGTCGAGCAGCTCGAGCGATTCGTCGTACGGGAGCCCGAGACCCCGGTAGTGCGCCGTGACGGCGTCGTCGAGGTAGGTGAGGTAGTGCCCGTTGAAGACGATCGCCTGGGGATCGACGTCCGCCCAGCGGACGCGGAGGCGATGGAGGGTGCGGTAGCCGTCGCGCGAGAGCATCCGCGAACGGTCCCACGGGCGCGCCGCTCCGTCGACGACCCGAAAGGCGCGCACGAGGACCGAATCCGTCGCCCTCGGTCGATGCCGAGGGCGCGCGCGCCCTCAGGCGCTCGGATGCTCGGGCGCGGCGGTCACCCCGCGCGCTCGCTCGCGGTGCAGCTCGAGGCCCGCCCGCACGAACCACGTGAAGAGCGGATGGGGCTTGTTCGGCTTGCTCTTGAACTCGGGGTGGAACTGGCAGGCCACGAAGTAGCGATGGCCCGGCAGCTCGACCATCTCGACGAGGCGCTTGTCCGGCGAGAGGCCCGAGAGGACGAGACCGGCCTTCTCGAGCTGCTCGCGGTAGTCGTTCGAGACCTCGTAGCGATGACGGTGGCGCTCGCTGATCTCCGTCGCCTCGTAGATCCGCGACGCGAGCGAGCCTTCCTTGAGGGAGCACGGATACGCGCCGAGACGCATGGTCGCGCCCTTGTCCTTCACGCCGCGCTGCTCCGGCATGATGTCGACGACGCGATGCGGGGCATCGGGCTCGAACTCCGCCGAGTTCGCGCCGGCGAGGCCGCAGACGTTGCGGGCGTACTCGACGACCGCCATCTGCATGCCGAGGCAGATGCCGAAGAAGGGCACGCCCTTCTCGCGCGCGTACTCGATCGCGCGGATCTTGCCCTCGACGCCACGGTCGCCGAAGCCGCCGGGCACGAGGATCGCATCGTGGCGACCGAGGGCCGCCTCGAGGTCGCCCTTCTCGAGCTGCTCGCTGTCCACGTAGGTGAGCTCGACGCGCGCGTCGTTCGCGAGGCCGCCGTGCACGAGCGCCTCGTGGAGCGACTTGTAGGAGTCGCGGAGGTGGACGTACTTGCCGACGACGGCGATCGAGACGGTGCCGTTCTTCGGCGCCCGCATGCGCTCGGCCGTGCGGTTCCAGGCGGCGAGATCCGGCTCGCGCGACCAGATGTTGAGCCGCTCCGTGAGCTGCCGGTCGAGGCCTTCCTGGTGGAGCACGAGCGGGAGCTCGTAGATCACCGAGACGTCGGGGCAGGCGATCACGCAGCCGACCGGCACGTTGCAGAAGTGCGCGATCTTCTCCTTCACCGAGCGGTCGAGCCCACGGTCGACGCGGCAGATCAGGATCTCGGGCTGGATGCCGAGCGAGAGGAGCTCCTTCACGGAGTGCTGCGTCGGCTTGGTCTTCAGCTCGCCGGCGGCCTTGATGTACGGCACGAGCGTGACGTGCACCGAGATCGCGTTCTGCGGGCCTTCCTCGACCTTGAGCTGACGCACGGCCTCGAGGAAGGGCAGCGACTCGATGTCGCCGACGGTGCCGCCGATCTCGACGATGGCGAGGTCGACGTTGCGCGCGGCCTCGCGGACGCGAGCCTTGATCTCGTCGGTGATGTGGGGAATCACCTGGATCGTCGCGCCGAGGTACTCGCCGCGCCGCTCCTTCGAGATCACGGCCTCGTAGATGCGCCCGGTGGTGAAGTTGTTCGCCCGGCTCATCGTGGCGCTGGTGAAGCGCTCGTAGTGACCGAGGTCGAGATCCGTCTCCGCGCCGTCGTCCGTGACGAAGACCTCGCCGTGCTGGTACGGCGACATCGTCCCGGGGTCGACGTTGATGTAGGGGTCGAGCTTGATGTGCGTGACGCGGAGGCCACGCGCTTCCATCAGCGCGCCCACGGATGCGGCCGCGAGCCCCTTGCCGATCGAGCTGACGACGCCTCCCGTGACGAAGATGTACTTGGTCTGGCGGCCGTGCATCGCGCGCTCCCGGAGGACGGAGGTTTCGAGCCCAACGTCATACGCCCCCAACGACGCGTCGAACGCAGAGATCGGGGGCGTATCTTCGGATGTCGCGGTGGACCCATCCGCGGCATCGACGCGCCGACGATAGGAGGGGGATGGGGGGCTGTCAATCCGACCAGTACGCGCGACCGCGCACGAGCGGGCGCAGGCCCGCGAAACCGCGCATGATGCGGCCGTGGACGATTCTTCGAGCGAGGCCCGGAGCGCGGGGAGACGGCCGAGCGGGGCGATCTCGGAGCGCGCGATCGAGGCCCTGCTCGACGCGACGTACGTCGCGGCCGACGGGGCGGGCCTGCGGGACGAGGACCGCAAGAAGGCGCGCGAGCTCGCGCCGTTGCTCGAGGAGATCGCGCGCATCGTCGAGCGCGCGTCGCGCAAGGAGCCCTTCGTCCTCGTCGATGCCGCGGCCGGCAAGTCCTACGTCGGGCTCTTCGCCGCGAAGCTCGTCCTCGAGGCGCTCGGCCGGGAGGGCCGGGTCGTCGCGATCGAGCGGGAGCCGCGGCGGGTCGAGGCGAGCGTGCGGGCCGCCGACCGACTCGGTCTCTCGTCGCGCTTCGAAGGCATCGTGGCCGACGTGCGCTCCGAGACGGCGTTCCCCTCGTCGCCTTCGCTCGTCGTCGCGCTCCACGCCTGCGGCGAGGCGGCCGACGCCGTGCTCGAGGCGGCGATCGCGCGGGAGGCGAGGCACCTTCTCCTCGTGCCCTGCTGCACGAGCCACCGCCTGCGCGGGGCGGAGCTCGCCGAGGCCTGGGCGGCTCCGCTCGGCATCCCGAAGCAGGCCGGGGTGCGCCGCCGCTTCGTCCAGTCGATCGTCGACGCCGAGCGCACCCTCCGCCTCGAGGCCGCCGGGTACGAGACCGAGGCCGTCGAGCTCGTGCCCCCGAGCGTCACGCCGCACAACCTGCTCTTCCGCGCCCGGAGGGTGCGCGAGCCCGGCCGCATGGCGGCCGCCCGGATGCGGCTGGACGCTTTACACGCGGTTTACAAGTAAAGTCTCCGCGGCGTCTCCATTCGGGTGGAATTCATGGCGAGGCGGCCTTGACGAACGGGGTCTCCGCTCGCTACCTGATCGCGTCACGGGGGGTCTTCGGTGAAGGTGTAAACCTCATCGGGGTTCCGTGACGCTGGGTCATGGGTCGCACGGAGGTGGGTCGCATGGACACGATCGCCATCGTCGGCAGCGGGGAAACTGCGCTCTCGCTCCTCGTGAGCGCCTTGACCCATGGTCTCGACGTGGTGGCGATCAGCCCCCAGCCGGACGCACAGCGACTCGCCGTGAAGAAGCGCTCCGGTTCCCGGCTGCGCTCGACGGTCGACGCCTTCGTGCGGTTCACGGACGACCTCGACGAGGTCGGGGAGTGCAGCCTCGTCATCGACTGCACGGAGGACGCGGCGCCCGAGGCGCGGGCGCAGGCCCTGCGCGCGCTCGAGGACCGGATGACGAGCGGCGCGATCCTGGCGTCGGCCGAGAAGGACCTGACGGGGCTCTCCGCCCTGCTCTCGCGGCCGGCGCAGTTCGTGGGCATCCGGCCGGTGGCGGGGCAGGCCCGCCCGCGCGTGACCATCACGGAGGAGACCGCCCTCGGCGTCGCCGATGCGGCCGATCGCTTCTCCTCCCTCCTCGGCGCGCACGAATCGTCCTCGAGGCCGCTCTCGGCGACGGTCTGAGGGTCGTCGGCGTCCTTCGCCGCGAGCCGTGGAAAGGGGCACGGGCTCTGTTAGAGTGCCGGCCTCCATGAGCTACACGGTCCTCGCCCGGAAATACCGTCCGCAGACGTTCGACGAGCTCGTCGGCCAGGAGCACGTCGCGCGGACGCTGGGCAACGCGATCGCCCAGGACCGTGTCGCCCACGCCTTCCTCTTCACGGGCGTCCGCGGCGTCGGCAAGACCACCACGGCCCGTCTGCTCGCGAAGGCGCTGAACTGCGAGAACGGCCCGACCGCGACGCCGTGCAACACCTGCCCCCAGTGCATCGACATCACGTCCGGCCGGGACGTGGACGTGCAGGAGATCGACGGCGCGTCGCACAACAGCGTCGACGACGTCCGCAGGCTCCAGGAGTCGCTCCCGTTCCGCCCGGCGCGCGACCGCTTCAAGATCGTGATCGTCGACGAGGTCCACATGCTGTCGACGGGCGCGTTCAACGCGTTCCTGAAGACGCTCGAAGAGCCTCCGTCGCACGTGAAGTTCATCTTCGCGACGACCGAGAGCCACAAGGTCCCCGTCACGATCCGCTCGCGCTGCCAGCGCTACGACTTCCGCCTGATCCCGCAGGCGGTCGTGGCCTCGCGGGTGCGGGAGATCCTGCGTCGCGAGTCGATCGAGGCGGACGACGGGGCCATCGCCATCGTCGCGCGCGAAGCCGCCGGCTCGATGCGCGACGCGCTCACCCTCCTCGACCAGATCGTCGCGTTCTCCGGCAATCGGCTCGAGGGCGTGGAGATCGCGCGCCAGCTCGGCATCGCGGCGCGCGAGGCCGTGCACGGCACGGTGCGATCGCTGCTCGCCGGCGACGGACGCGCCCTCCTGCTCTCCGTGCACGAGGTCGCCGGTCAGGGCGTCGACGCGCTGCACTTCGCGAAGCAGGTCCTCGAGCTCCTGCGCGATCTCGTCGTCTACGCGGTGGGCGGAGGTCCGTCGGAGCTCGTCGACTGGGTCGAGGAGGAGCGCGCCTGGGCCGACTCCGTCCTCACGGGCGTGCCCATCGCGGAGCTCCAGCGCGCGTTCGCGATGACGTCGCGCGTCGTGGACGAGATCGCGCGCTCGGCCGCGCCCTTGGCGGTGCTCGAGATGGGGCTCCTCCGCATCGCGACGCGCCCGGCGATGCGCAGCATCGAGGAGCTGCTCTCGCGGCTCGACGCCCTCGAATCGCGGATCGGCCGTGGTGGCCCCGAGGGGACGCCGGGACCGCAGGCGGGCCCGGGCCCCTCGTCGCGAGGCCCGGCGCCGCGTCCGCAAGGGGGACCTCCCCCGAGCCGGAGCGCCGAGGTCGCTCCGTCGGCCGCGAAGCCGCTCCCGGAGAATCCGGGCCCGACGCCGTCGCCCGCCGTGCCCGCGGCCTCGGCCCCCGAGGTGTCGGCCTCGGCCTTCTCGCCGGCCCTGGCGGCGGCCCTCGCGCTCTCGAGCCGCCTGTCCGGCGGCGGAGCGCCGGCGTCGCAGCCGCCCGCGAAGCCCGCCGTCGAGGCCCGCGCCCCCTTCCCCTCGACGCCGCCCGTCGCACCTCGGATGCCGAGCGCGCCCGCGCCGAGCCCACGCCCGGAGGCCGCGTCGACCCGCCCGGTCGCACCGTCGACCGTTCCCCCGGCCGAGCCGTCGCGACCGTCGAGCGCGCCGGGCTCGAGCGACAAGGCTCCGAGCATGCGTCGCTCCGCCCTCCTCGAGTGGGAGGGCATCCTCTCCGAGCTGCGCAAGTCGCAGCCGGCGCTCTCGGCGATCCTCGAGCACGGCGTGCCGCGTCTCGTCTCGCGCGAGAAGATCGTGCTGGCCTTCCAGGAGAAGTCCTTCTACGGGCACCAGGCCGGACAGGCGAACGCCCGGGACGCGATCCACTCCGTCACGGAGCGGCTGCTCGGCGGTCGCCCCGAGATCGAGGTCCGCTTCGACGCCGACGTCGGCACGAACCTCCGCACGGTCGCGGCCGTCGAGGCGCAGCGGAGGAGCGCGGAGCTCGAGGCGAGGAAACGAGAAGCGCTCGGGCATCCGCGTGTGCTCGACGCCCTGGACGTCTTCCCGGAAGCCCGGGGACACGCGGATGTGCAGTTCGATGGCGAGAGCTGAGGTGGACGAATGAAGTTCCGTGGTGGAATGAACGAGCTGATGCGGCAGGCGAGCCGCATGCAGCGCAAGATCGAGCAGCGTCGTGAAGAGCTGAAGGCCGAGAACCACGAGGCCACCGCGGGCAACGACCGCGTGAAGGTCGTCGTCAACGGCGGTGCCGAGCTCGTGAGCATCTCCATCGATCCGGAGATGCTCAAGGAGGAAGGCCTCGAGATGGTGCAGGACCTCGTGGTCGCCGCGGCGAACGCGGCGCTCAAGAAGTCGCGCGATCACGTCGAGGCGGAGCTCGAGAAGGTCACGGGCGGCCTCCGCATCCCCGGGCTGACCTGAAGCCGTGTCGCAGGATCCGATCGCCGAGCTCGTCCGCCTCGTCGCACGCCTCCCCGGCATCGGGGAGCGCTCGGCGACGCGGATCGTCTTCCACGTGCTCGGCTCGGATCCCACGTACGCAGCGGCCCTCGGGGACGCGCTCTCGAACCTCCACGCGCGCGTGAAGCGCTGCGAGGAGTGCGGGAACTACGGCCCCGACGCGATCTGCCGCATCTGCGCGGATCCCCGACGGGACCCGACGCGGCTCTGCGTCGTGGCGCGGGTGCCCGATCTCGTCGCGATCGAGCGGAGCGGCACGTTCCGCGGGCGCTACCACGTGCTCCACGGGCTGCTCGCCCCGCTCGACGGCATCGGCCCGGCGGATCTGCCGCTCGACGCCCTGCGCGCGCGCGTCGTCCGGGATCAGGTCGAAGAGGTCATCGTGGCCACGCCCCTGAACGTCGAGGGCGAGGCGACCGCGCTCTACGTGGCGGAGACCCTCCGCGGCACGACGGCCCAGGTCAGCCGCATCGCGAGCGGCGTGCCCCACGGCGGCGAGCTCGAGTTCACCGACCAGGTCACGCTCGGTCGCGCGCTCGAAGGGCGCAAGCGCCTCTAGCCCTCGCCCCCTCGCGATGGGCGCGGCTCGTGCGCGCGCTTCCGCTCGACGCCCGACGCACCTCTCGCTACAAGGCCCCACATGCAGACGGTGTCGTGGGGGATGGGGGCGACCCGGCGGTCGGCCGACGTGGCGCTCGCCGCGGTGGTCCTGCTCGTGGTCGGGATGATGATCGTGCCGCTGCCGACGCACGTGCTCGACGTGCTGCTCGCGGCGAACATCGCGCTCTCGGTGCTGCTCCTCCTGGTGGCGATGTACGTCGGCTCCGGGCTCGAGCTGACATCGTTCCCGACGCTCCTGCTCGTCACGACGCTCTACCGTCTCGCGCTCAACGTCTCGTCGACGCGGCTCGTGCTGCTGCAAGCGGATGCGGGCGAGGTGATCCGCTCGTTCGGCGATTTCGTCGTGCGTGGCAACTACGTCGTCGGCGGCGTCGTCTTCTTCCTGCTCACGCTGATCCAGTTCCTCGTCATCGCGAAGGGCTCGGAGCGTGTCGCCGAGGTCGGGGCCCGCTTCACGCTCGACGCCATGCCCGGCAAGCAGATGAGCATCGACGCGGAGCTGCGGTCGGGCGCGCTCACGCAGGACGAGGCGCGCGCCAAGCGTGCCCTCCTGCACCGCGAGAGCCAGTTCTACGGCGCGATGGACGGCGCCATGAAGTTCGTGAAGGGCGATGCGATCGCGGGCATCGTCATCACGCTCGTGAACATCCTCGGCGGCCTCGCGATCGGCGTGGCCATGCGCGACCTCACGGTGGGAGAGAGCCTGCGCACGTACGGCCTGCTCACGATCGGCGACGGGCTCGTCTCGCAGATCCCCGCCCTCCTGCTCTCCACCTCGGCAGGCCTCGTCGTGACGCGGGTGGCCTCCGAGGACGCCGAGGGCTCGCTCGGCATGGACGTCGCGAAGCAGGTCTTCGGTCGGCCGCGCGCGCTCCTCGTCGCGGGCGGCTTCCTCCTCCTGCTCGCGATCGTCCCGGGGCTGCCGGGCATGCCCTTCCTCGTGCTCGGCGCGCTCTTCCTCGTGCTCGGCGCCCGCCTCTCGAAGGCGGAGGCCGCGAGGGCCCGGAGCGGCGCCGGCGACGGCTCGTCGCGTCTCGCCCCGGGGCGCGGGGACGCCGTGTTCCTCCCGCTCGTCGTGCCGATCGCCCTCGAGCTCGGTCCCGAGGTCGCGAAGCTCCTCGTCGAGGGGGACGCCCCCGTCCCGGAGCTCACGGACGGCCTCGCGACGGTCCGGGAGCGGATCTTCGCCTCGCTCGGCGCCCCGGTCCCGAGCGCCCGCGTACGCACGGCCCCGGCCCTCGCCCCCTCCGCCTACGTGCTGTCGATCCAGGAGGTGCCCGTCGTCGAGGCCGAGCTCCCGGCCGGTTCCACGCGCGAGGCCGCGCTCTCCGCGATGCTCCCCGCGATCGAGGACGCCCTCGCCCGCCGCGCGCCGGAGCTCTTCGGCCTCCAAGAGGCGCAGGGTCTCGTCGATCGGCTCGAGCGGGCGTATCCGGCCCTCGTGCGGCACGTCGTCCCGAAACCCCTCGCGCTCCCCGCCCTGACCGACGTCCTTCGCCGGCTGCTCGAAGAGGGCGTGAGCATCCGTCCGCTCCGCGAGATCCTCGAGTCGCTCGCCCACCACGCGCCGCTCGAGAAGGATCCCGTCGAGCTCACGGAGCTGGTCCGCTCGAGCCTGCGCCGCGCCCTCACGCACCGGCACGCCCGGGGAGGCACCCTGCCCGTCTTCCTCCTCGACCCGGCGATCGAGGAGACCGTCCGCGACGCGATCCAGCGGACGGCCACGGGGAGCTACCTCGCTCTCGCGCCGGACCTCGCCCGCGACCTCCTCGACGCGGCTCGCCGGACCCTCGCCGCCCACCCGCAGCGGGCCCCGATCGTGCTGACCCAGCCCGACGTCCGCCGATACGTCTTCCGCCTCCTCGAGCACGAGGTCCCCGGCCTCGTGGTGCTGAGCTACGCCGAGCTCGTCCCGGACGTCGTCGTCACCCCGGTCGACCGGATCCGGCCGTGAACCCTTGCTCGTTCGCGCTCGGCGTGTGAACCATCCTTCACGCTCGTGCGTCGAAAGGGCATGAAGAGTCGCCCGAGAGACCGTAGCCTGCCTTCGAACGTCGGGAATTCCCGTCCTCGCCCAGCTCTTCTACACTTGGCACCGGACTTGCTCTCGCTTCTCTCCGTGGTCCCTTACAGAGGTTTCCGACCCATGGCCCAGCCGAAGCGCATCGCCCTGCTCCTCCTCGCCGTCGCCGGCATCCTCGTGCCGGGCGGGACGGCTTCCGCGGACTGTCCGCCCGGCACCCGGTTCTGTGCCCAGGTGCAGGTGAACGGGGGGGTCTACGTGCAGCGCCCGGCCTCGCGGGTCGTGGTCCAGATCAACCGACCGGCCCCCCCGCCGACGGTCGTCTACGCGCAGGCGGTCCCGCCTCCGCCGGTCGTCTACGCGAATCCGCAGCCGCCGCCCCCCGTGGTGGTGCAGCAGCCCGCGCCCCCCGTCGTGGTCGTGCGCCCCGCGCCGCCCCCGCCGCCCCCGATGGTCGTCGTGCCCCCGCCGCAGCAGCAGACGGTCTACGTGCGGCCGGCTCCCCGACAGACGGTGATCGTCCGCACGGGCGGCTCGGTCGGCTACGGGCCGCGTCCGGCGACCGGACAGGTCGGCCTCCACTTCAGCCTCGGCGGGGCCGGCGGCTCGGGCGCGGCGCTCGGCGGCTTCTCGGGTGCGCTCCGCATCCGCCCGGTCGACCACTTCGCCATCGACCTCGGCGTCGGCACCTACGGCGGCCGCGACTACTACGACAACAACCGCATCGAGGTCCCGCTCACGCTGGACGGCCTCTTCTTCGTCAACCCGCAGAACGTGGTCCAGCTCTACGTCGTCGGCGGCCCCGGCTTCTCGTTCGGGCTCATCGAGAACACGGCCGGCAGCGGCGTGTACGACCACCGCTACACGTACTTCGGCGGCTCGCTCGGCGGCGGCCTGGAATTCCGCATCCGCCCGGGCTTCGCCCTGAACCTCGAGGCGCGCGGCTTCATGCGCTACAACTTCGCCGGGACCACGCCGGAGTACGTCTCGTCGACGGGCAACACGACGAACACCTCCGCGGGCTGGATGGCGAGCGGCGGTCTGACCGTCTACTTCTGAGCCGGGCGCACCGACGACGGACGCCTTCCCGACGAGCCCCTCCGGCCCGAGGCCGCGAGGGGCTCGATCATTCGTCGTCCGAGAAGAGGTCCGGCTCGGGCGGCGGGAGCTCGGAGTCGCCCTCGAGCAGCTCCGCCAGATCGATCGCCCCTTCTCGGCCCGCCGGGATGCGCGTCTCGCCCGCGTTCTTGGGCTCGACGCTCCGGACGAGGTCCGCCAGCATCGAGCCCGCCGGGGCCTCGCTCAGCTTCATGTCGTCGAAGAGCGAACCGGCGTCCAAGGCCGACGCGGGGGCCGCGACCGCCTGCGAGCGAACGGGGAGCCCGCCGGCCAGGCCCTCGAGCTCGGCGTCGAGGCGTGCGAGCTCGGCGAGCGCGAGACGCGGCGCGGCCGCTCGACCTCGCTCGACGAGCGCGTCCGAGCCCAGCTCGGCGAGCTGGCGATCGACGTCGGAGAGGCGCTCCCTCGAAGCGGTCATGCCGGCCCAGGATGCAAGAGGACGGGCCGGCCGTAAAGATCAGCGTTCCCGGAGCCTCGCCGCGACGAGGAAGAGACGGTCCTGGCCGAAGGTCGAGAAGTCTCCGATGCGGAAGCTCGGGACGCCCCACAGACCGAGATCGTAGAGCTCCTCGCGGTTCCGTTCGGCGAGCGTCCGCCACCCCTCGTCCGCCAGGCCCGCGCGCACCGTCGCCTCGTCGACGCCCGCCCGAGCGGCGACGGCGAAGAGGCCGGCGTCGGTCGCGAGGTCGAGCCCGTCGGCGAACGCTCCCTTGCAGGCCGAATGGGCGAAGTCGAGCCCCCTCCCCCGCGCATCGGCGTGGGCGAAGACGGCGATGCAGCGCTCGACGCCGACGCCGACGGGGTCCGCGATGCGCCCGAACGGGATCCCGAGCCGATCGGCCTCCCGCTTCGCGTCGCGCGCGAGGTAGAGCCGCTTCTCGGCCGGAACCGGCAGGCCCCGCATGACGAGGGGCAGCACGGGACGGGCGCGCACGTCGACGCCGTGCACGTCGCGCCACGCGACGAGGCGCGCGAGGGCCAGGTAGCTGTAGGGGCTGCGGAACGAGAAGAAGACCTCGACGGTCCTGCCGCGCGCCTCCGGGCCCGGCTCCTCGGAGCGGGCACGCGGGGCGAGCTCGGCTCCGGCGTCGAGCCCCTCGGCGCGGAGCCGGTCCTCGAGGTACCGGAGGCGATCGACGCCCAGGTAGTGCTCGCCCTCGAAGACCACGACCCCCGGCTGGTAGTGACCGGTCCGACGGAGGCGCGCGTAGTTCGCCTCGAGCGTCGGGCGCACGTCCTGGCCCGAGACCGAGCCCTCGCGCTCCGCGAGCGCGGCGAGCCCGTCGCCGTCGCGGCGGAGGAGGAGGTCCGACACCCGATAGGCGAGGTCGAGCGCGGCCGTGGGCTCGCGCGGCACGAGGAGCACGGCGTTCGCGAGCCTCACGCGCGTGGCGACGGGCTCGCTCCCGGGTGCGGGGAAGGAGAGCCCGAGGGCTTCGGCGACGTTCCGGGCGTCGACGACGTCGAACTCCGCCTTGAGGCCGGGCTCGGGATCGACGTCCGCGGCCGGAGCCGGGACGACGACGAGCTCCACCTCGAGCCCGTAGGCCTCGGCGATCCGGGGCAGGACCTGCGAGACCAGGTGACACTGGGGATCGTCGACGCGGAAGAAGAAGGTCGCGCGGCGAACCTGGCCGCGGGTGTTCCGAACGAGGCGATGCCATCCACGCGCGAGCTTCCTCGTGCCCTGCCCGAGGTAGAGCTCGATCGCACGCGCGCGAATGTCGCCCCGGAGGCTCACGAGGCGGCTTCCACCACGGCGCGAGCGACGGTCACGGCTTCGGCGAGCTTGCCGGGCTCCGTGCCGCCCGCCTGCGCGAAGTCGGGCCGACCGCCTCCGCCGCCACCGACGATCGCGGCGGCCTGCTTCACGATCGCGCCGGCCTGGACCTTCTTCGTGAGCTCCTTCGACACGGAGCAGGCGAGGATCGCCTTCCCGTCGGCCGTGGCGGAGCCGAGAAGGACGACCGCGGGCGCGAGCTTGTCCTTGAGCTGGTCGGCCATCTCGCGGAGAGCCGCCGCGTCGCCGAGCTCGACGACGGCGCCGAGCACCTTCGCGCCGCCGATCGTCACGGCCTCGGACGTGAGGTCCTTGCTGCCGCCCGACATGAGCTGCTTCTTGAGGCGCTCGATCTCGCGACGGAGCTCCTTCTGCGAGTCGATCACGCGCTCGACCTGCTCGCGGGTCTTCGTCGGATGCGCCTTCACGAGCGCGGCCGTCTGACCGAGCTCGGTCTGGATCACGCGGAGATGCGCGAGGGCGTTCATGCCCGTGGCGGCCTCGATGCGGCGCACGCCGGCCGAGACGCCCGAGTCCGAGAGGATGGTGAAGAGGCCGATGTCGCCCGTCCGCGCGACGTGCGTGCCGCCGCAGAGCTCGAGCGAGGGCCCGATGCGGAGCATCCGGACGACGTCGCCGTACTTCTCCTCGAAGATGCCGATCGCGCCGCGGCGCTTCGCCTCCTCCATGCCGAGCACGTCCGTCGTCACCTCGGAGTTCTCGAGGATCGCGTGGTTCACGAGATCCTCGATGCGGGCGATCTCGCTCGCCTCGAGGGGCTTCTGCGAGGCGTAGTCGAAGCGCAGCCGATCGGGGCCGACGAGCGAGCCCTTCTGCGCGGCCGCCGGCCCCACGACCTGACGCAGGCCCCAGTGGAGGAGGTGCGTCGCGCTGTGGTTGCGGCGCGTCGCGCTGCGCTGCGCGCGGTCGACCTCGAGCGTGACGCCGTTGCCGATGTCGAAGCGACCCTTCACGACCTTGCCGCGGTGCACGACGAGGCCGTCGACCGGCGTCTTCGTGTCCTCGACCTCGAAGAGCACGTCGCCGGCGCGGATCGTGCCGCGATCGCCCATCTGGCCGCCCTTCTCGGCGTAGAACGGGGTCTCTTCCGTGACGATCTCGCCGACCTCGCCGGCCGAGAGGTGCTGCACACGCTTGCCGCCGGCGATGAGCGCGACGATCTGGCTCTCGGCGAGCTCCGACTCGTAGCCGCGGAACGAGACCTGGCCGATCTCGCGGTGCAGCGGATGGTAGACGTCGGCGACGGCCTCCTCACCGTGGCGCGAATCCTTGCTGCGCTCGCGCGCCTCGTCGAGCTCGCGCTCGAAGCCCTCGTGATCGACCTCGAAGCCCTTCTCGCGCCCGATCACCTCCTGGAGATCGAGCGGGAAGCCGTACGTGTCGTGGAGCTTGAACGCGACGGCCCCCGGCAGCTTCCGACCGGCACCCTCGCCGATCCAGGTCGAATTCTCGTCGAGGAGATCGAGACCGCGGCGGAGGGTTCGGCGGAAGCGCTCCTCCTCCTGCTGCACGACGTCGCTGATCAGCGCCTTGTGCTCGACGAGCTGCGGATAGGCGTCGCCCATGAGGTCGACGACCTTGAGGGCGGCGTGGTGGAGGAAGAGCTCGTCGATGCCGAGACGATGCCCGTGCCGGATGGCGCGGCGCATCACGCGGCGGAGGACGTAGCTACGGCCTTCCTTGTCGGGGAAGACGCCCTCGGAGATGAGGAAGGCGGTCGTCCGCGCGTGGTCGGCGATGACGCGCATCGAGACGTCGTCCGGCTGGGCGGTCGCGCCGTACTTCTTGCCGGCGATCTCGGCGGCGATCCCGACGAGGGGGCGGAGCAGATCGGTGTCGTAGTTCGAGAGGACGCCCTGCTTCACCACCGCGACGCGCTCGAGGCCGGCGCCGGTGTCGACCGAGGGGGCGGGGAGCGGGATCAGCGTGCCGTTCGCCTGACGGTCGAACTGCATGAAGACCAGGTTCCAGAGCTCGAACCAGCCCCGTCCGTCGGGCGTCGGCTCCTCGCCGAAGGTGCGCGGATCGACCTTGTCCGTGCCGAGCGAGTAGTGGATCTCGGTGCAGGGACCGCAGGGGCCCGTGTCGCCCATCTGCCAGAAGTTGTCCTTGGCGCCGCAGCGGATGATGCGCTCGTCCGGGAAGCCCGTGACGCGCTTCCAGATCGCGCCCGCCTCCTCGTCCGCGGGGCCGAAGCCCGGCTCGCCGCCGAAGATCGTCACGACGAGGCGGTTCGGATCGAGCTTCAGGGTGTCCATGAAGAACTCCCAGGCGAAGCGGATCGCGTCTTCCTTGAAATAGTCGCCGAACGAGAAGTTCCCGAGCATCTCGAAGAACGTGTGGTGGCGGGCCGTCACTCCGACGTTCTCGAGGTCGTTGTGCTTGCCGCTGATGCGGATGCACTTCTGGGCCGACGTCGCGCGCGTGTAGGGGCGCTTGTCCTTGCCCGTGAACACGTCCTTGAACTGGACCATGCCCGCGTTGGCGAACATCAGGGTCGGGTCGTTCGCCGGCAGCATGGAGCTCGACGGGACGACCTCGTGCCCCTGGGCGCGGAAGTACTCGAGGAAGGAGTGGCGGATCTCGCGGGACGACGTCATGGGGACGCTAGGGCTAGCGGAAGAGGGCCCCGCTTTCAATCGGCCGCTTCGCCTTCCCCGAGGGGGGCCTCGAGGGGCCCCGGAACGAAGGCGATCCGGGCCTTGCCCCGCCGTCTCTTGACGGCCCGCTCGACCCTCGTGGCCGTGCCCCGACCGTCGTAGGGGCCGAACAGGGCCGCCCGGGTCCAGGGGCGGCCGGCGCGGGTCGCCCGGGCGCCCCCCGGCTTCTCCCCGTTGTGCTGGGCGAGCCGGCGCTCCGGATCGGTGGTCAGCCCGACGTACGTCCGCCTCCCGTCGGCCGACAGGAGGACGTACACCCAGTAGGCCGATCCCGCCGTCGAGGGAGGCGAGCCGCGGCGCTCAGAACCAGTAGCGCGCGCCGACCGCGGCATCCGGGTAGAAGTAGACCTGAGGCAGGAAGGCGATGCCGGGGGCGAATTCGACGAAGACGTCGAGCCGGCGGCGGTTGAACTCCCAGTCGAGCCCGAGCGGGGCGCGGGCGCCGAGCATGAAGCCGTCGTTGTCCCGGTTGCCCCAGCCGCCGCTCCCCCACCAGCCGAGCTTCGGGCCGACGCCGAAGTAGAAGAGCATGTTCGCGCGCGCGCGCTGCGTGAGGTCGATGTTCCAGAGGAAGTCGACGTGGGCCTGGAAATCGGTGGCGTAGACGGCGTTCCAGCCCACGCCGAGATCGATCGCGAAGGTCTTCGGCAGGCGGAACTTCATGCTGAGGCCCGTCGGATCGCCGATCATGCCGCCGACGCCGATGCTGCCGCTCCGCGCGCCCCCCTGGGCCTCGGCGGAGCCCGCCCCGAACAGGAGGCCGGCGAAGAGGAGGGCCGCGAGGCCATACGACGGGATTCGCTGCTTCGTCATCGGGAGTCTGCCTTTCGGAAGGAGGGAAGGCACGGGAGTAGCACGGCCCGCCCCCCGGCACGCAACCCCCGCCGTCGACGACCGAGCACGAGGGGCGTCATGAGGCCCTTCGCCCGTGCTAATCCCTCGCCATGCTCACCTGCCTCCGCGTGAAGAACTTCGCGATCATCGACGAGCTCGAGGTCGAGCTCGGACCCGGACTGAACGTGGTCACGGGCGAGACCGGCGCGGGCAAGTCGATCCTCGTCGACGCCCTCGAGCTCGTGCTCGGCGGGAGGGGCAAGCCCGAGATCGTCCGCACCGGCGAGAAGCAGGCGGAGGTCGAGGCGGTGTTCGAGCTCGGGGACGATCCGACGATCCGCGCCCGCCTCGAGGAGGCCGGCATCGAGCTCGAGGAAGACGGCGTCCTGCTCGTCCGGCGCGTGCTCCCGGTCTCGGGCCGCTCGCGGGCCTACGTGAACGGACGCATGGCGACGACGGCGGAGCTCACGGCGATCGCCGCGGGTCTCGCCGACATCTCCTCGCAGCACGAGCACCACACCCTCGTCGACCCCGTCTGCCACCTCGGCTACCTCGACGCCTTCGCGCGGCTCGAGAGCGAGCGGGCCGCCATCGCGGGCGCCTTCGAGCGTGCCCGCGAGGCGCGGGAGCGCGTGGACGATCTCGCCGCGCGCGCCCGCGACCGCGGCGAGCGCGAGGACCTGCTCCGCTTCCAGCTCAAGGAGATCGAGGAGCTCGCACCGGCGCCGGGAGAGGACGTCTCGCTCGCCGAGGAGCGCGAGCGCCTCCGTCATGCCGAGAAGCTCGCCCGGACCGCCGGGAGCGCGGAGGACGCGCTCTACGCGAGCGACGAGGCGATCTGCACCGTGCTCGGGAAGATCGCGAGCGACGTCCGAGCGGCCGCCCAGATCGACAAGCGCCTCGAAGGCGCCGCCGACCAGATCGAGAGCGCCCTCGCCTCGCTCGAGGACGCGTCGAAGGACCTCGGTCGCTACGCGCGCAACGTCGACGTCGACCCCGATCGCCTCGGCGAGCTCGAAGAGCGGCTCGACAAGCTCCACCGCCTGAAGCGCAAGTACGGGGGCGGCATCGAGGACATCCTCGCCCATCGCGACAAGGTGCGACAGGAGCTCGACTCGCTCGATCGCAACGAGGAGCTGCTCGCTTCCGCGGAGGCCGACCTCGCCCGGGCGCTCGACGACGCACGCAAGGTCGCCGTCGTGCTCCGCGAGAAACGCACGAAGGCCTCGAAGCAGCTGGCCGACGCCATGGGCAAGGAGCTCGCCTCCCTCGGGATGGGCGACGCCCGGATCGAGGTCGAGCTCGCGCCCCTCGAGGGCAAGGGGAGCGAGCTCGTGGTCGACGGCGCGCGGCTCTCGCCGACGGGCATCGATCGGGCCGAATTCCTCATCGCGCCGAACCGCGGCGAAGAGGCCCGACCGCTCCGCAAGGTCGCGAGCGGCGGCGAGCTCTCGCGGGCGATGCTGGCGATCAAGCGCGTCCTCGCCGGGCTCGGCCCCTCGGGGCTCTACGTCTTCGACGAGGTCGACACGGGCGTCGGCGGCGCCGTGGCCGAGGTGATCGGCCAGAAGCTCGCCGAGGTCTCGAAGCACCACCAGGTCATCTGCATCACGCACCTCGCGCAGATCGCCGTCTACGGCGACGCGCACTACCACGTACGGAAGGAGGTCGTGAACGAGCGGACGCGCTCGACGATCGGCCTCCTCTCGGAGGAGGAGCGGCGCACCGAGGTGGCCCGCATGCTCGGCGGCGTGAAGCTGACCGATCGCACGAAGGCCGCGGCCGAGGAGCTCCTCGACCACGCGAAGAAGGCCCGCACGAGCAAGAAGAAGGGCTGAGCGCGCGCCGCGCTCGGCGTGCCCGGACGGGGGGCGCCTCGGTGCGGGCCGGATGCTAGCCTTCCCGGGTGTCCCTCGAAGGCTTCCTGCCCGCGACCGCGCGGTGGTTCCACGAGGCGCTCGGCGAGCCGACGCCCGCGCAGGCCCTCGCTTGGCCGAGGATCCGCGCCGGCGAGCACGTGCTCGTCGCGGCCCCGACCGGCAGCGGCAAGACGCTGGCCGCCTTCCTCTCGGCCCTCGACGGGCTCTTCCGGAAGGGCCTCGAGGGGACGCTCGAGGATCGCATCTCGGTCCTCTACCTCTCCCCGCTGAAGGCCCTCGGCAACGACGTCGAGAAGAACCTGGAGCATCCGCTCGAGGGCATCGCGCGGGCGCTCCGCGAGCGAGGCGAGTCGCCTCCCCGCATCCGCACGGCCGTGCGGACGGGAGACACGCCCGCGAAGGATCGCGCGGCGATCGCGAAGCGACCCCCGCACGTCTACGTCACGACCCCCGAGTCGCTCTACCTCCTGCTCACGAGCGAGTCCGGGCGCGCGATGCTCCGGCACGTGGAGACCGTGATCGTCGACGAGATCCACGCCCTCGTCGACGACCGCCGCGGCGCCCATCTCGCGCTCTCGCTCGAGCGCCTGGAGCAGCTCGTCGAGCGGCCGACGAAGCGCATCGGCCTCTCCGCGACGCAGCGCCCCATCGACGAGGTCGCCCGCTTCCTCGTCGGCACCCGCGGCCTCGACGCGGACGGGACACCACGCTGCGCGGTCGTCGACGCGGGCCACCTCCGGACGCTCGAGCTCGGCCTCGAGCTGCCGCGCTCCCCCCTCGAGACCGTGATGTCGAACGAGGTCTGGGAGGAGGTCTCGGACCGGATCGCCGAGCTCGTCCGGGCCCACCGCACGACGCTGGTCTTCGTGAACGCGCGGCGGACGGCGGAGCGCACGGCGCGGCGGCTCGCCGACCGCCTCGGCGACGACGCCGTGGGCTCGCACCACGGCAGCCTCTCGAAGGAGACGCGCCTTTCGGCCGAACGGAAGCTCAAGGCCGGCGAGCTCCGCGTCGTCGTGGCGACCGCCTCCCTCGAGCTCGGCATCGACGTCGGCGACGTCGATCTCGTGATCCAGGTGGGCTCCCCCGGCGCGATCTCGACCTTCCTCCAGCGCCTCGGCCGCTCGGGCCACGGCGTGGGCCGGGTGCCGCGCGCGAGGCTCTTCCCGCTCTCGCGCGACGAGCTCGTCGAGGGCATCGCCCTCTTCGACGCGATCGCGCGCGGCGAGCTCGAGACGCTGCGCGTGCCGGTCGGCGCGCTCGACATCCTCGCGCAGCAGATCGTCGCCGCGGCCTCCGTGGAGCCGCTCGAGCTCGACGCCCTCTTCGCGCGCGTCCGGAACGCCTACCCGTATCGCTCGCTCGCACGGGAGACGTTCGATCGCGTGGTGGAGATGCTCTCGGAGGGCTTCGCCACGGCGCGCGGACGCCGGGGGGCCCTGCTCCACCACGACGCCGTGAACGGGGTGGTGCGAGGTCGGCGCGGCGCGCGCATCGCGGCGCTGACCGGCGGAGGAGCGATCCCCGACACCTTCGACTTCGACGTGAAGCTCGAGCCGGAGGGCCTCCGCATCGGCTCGCTTAACGAGGACTTCGCGATCGAGAGCATGGCCGGCGACGTCTTCCAGCTCGGGAACGCCAGCTACCGCATCGTCAAGATCGAGCCCGGGCTCGTCCGCGTGGCCGATGCCCGCGGGGAGCCGCCCAGCGTGCCCTTCTGGATCGCGGAGGCGCCGGGTCGGAGCGATGCCCTCTCGCACGCCGTCTCCACGCTCCGCCGAGCGGTGGAGCGCCTCCTCCCCGAGGGCGAGGAGCGCGCCGAGGCGGCCCTCTCGGGCATCCCCGGGGTGTCGACCGAAGCCGCGCGCGAAGCGGTCGCGTATCTCTCGGCCGGATACCGCGCGCTCGGCGCGATGCCGACGGAGGACACGGTCGTCCTCGAGCGCTTCTTCGACGAAGCGGGCTCGCAGCACCTCGTCGTGCACGCTCCCTTCGGCTCGCGGAGGAACCGAGCCTGGGGCCTCGCGCTCCGGAAGCGCTTCTGTCGGAGCTTCAACGTCGAGCTCCAGGCCGCGGCCACCGAGGACGCCTTCGTGCTCTCGCTCGGGCCGATGCACGCGATGCCCCTCGACGACGTCTTCGGCTACCTCCGGAGCGACGGCGCGCGCGACGTCTTGATCCAGGCCCTCCTCGACGCACCGATGTTCGGGACGCGCTTCCGGTGGAACGCGACGCGCGCGCTCGCCGTGCCGCGGCGCATGGGAGGCAAACAGACCCCGCCCCGGATCCAGCGCGTGCTCTCGGACGATCTCCTCGCGGTGTCCTTCCCGGACCAGGTCGCCTGCCTCGAGAACCTCTCGGGCCCTCGCGAGATCCCCGACCATCCCCTCGTCCGTCAGACGATCGACGACTGCCTCGACGAGGCGATGGACGCGGACGGGATGACGGCCATCCTGCGCGGTCTCGAGCGCGGCGCGATCACCGGCCTCGTGCGCGAGACGACCGAGCCCTCGCCGTTCTCGCACGGCATCCTGAACCCGAAGCCCTACGCGTTCCTCGACGACGCTCCGCTCGAGGAGCGGAGGACGCTCGCGATCCGCATGCGCCGTACGCTCGACGCCTCGTCGGCGAC
The DNA here is from genome assembly GCA_046351215.1 of Polyangiales bacterium. Lineage (GTDB taxonomy): Bacteria > Myxococcota_A > Polyangia > Polyangiales > Houyiibacteriaceae > JAXLYX01. Next base: position 378,777 of record JAXLYX010000005.1, read on the forward strand.
AGGGCTCGGGGCCCTCGATCCGGACGCCATCGCACGCGTGCGCGAGGAATGCGCTCCGGAGCCGCGCGACGAGGACGAGCTCCACGATCAGCTCCTCTCGGCGACGGCCCTGCCCGAGCCCGAGCTCGGCGGTCCGCGCGCCTTCGTCGAGGCGCTGGTCCGGGCCGGACGCGCGCTCCGCGTGCACACGGGGCGCGTCGTGCTCGTCGTCGCCCGCGAGCGCCTCGCGCACGTCCTCGCGGCCCATCCCGGAGCGACGCGCGAGCCCGCGCTCGAGCCCCTCCCGGGACCGCGCCCCTCCCACGAAGAGGGGGTGCGCGAGCTCGTCCGGGGTCGGCTCGATCGCGTGGGCCCCACGCACGCGCGGCTCGTGGCCCACGCGCTCGACCTCGCGGAGCCCGAGGTCGTCGCGGCCCTCGCCGGGCTCGAGGCCGAGGGCATCGCGCTCCGCGGCTCGTTCACCGCGGGCGCGCCGGGCGACGAGCACTGCGAGCGAGGCCTCCTCGCCCGCATCCACCGCTACACGCTCGATCGTCTCCGCAAGGCGATCGAGCCCGTCGAAGCCGCCGTCTACCTCCGCTTCTTGTTGCGGCACCAAGGACTCGAGGCCGACGGTCGCCGCCGCGGCGTCGAAGGCCTCGCGGCCGTGCTCGAGAAGCTCGAGGGAGCCGACGCCCCCGCCCAGGCCTGGGAGCAGGATCTCCTGCCGGCCCGCGTCGAGGGCTACGAACCCGGGATGCTCGACCTCCTCTGCCTCTCGGGGCGGATCGCGTGGTTCCGACGCATGCCGCCCGCGAATCCCCGCCCCGGGGCCTCGCCCGTTCGCACGATGCCCGTGGCCCTCGCCGAGCGGGCCGCCCTCGACGCGTTCCGCCTGCCCGGCACGAGCCGCGCCGAGCTCTCGCCCGACGCCGAGGCCGTCCTCGCCGCCCTCGAGGCCCACGGAGCCTCGTTCGTGCACGAGCTCGCGCGTCGCGCCGGCGTGCTCGCGTCGCGCACGGAGGAGGCGCTCGCCGAGCTCGCCCATCGAGGCCTCGCGACGTCCGATTCGTTCGCGGGGCTCCGCGCCTTCCTCCTGCCTCCCCGGCGCCCGCGACCGGGCCGCAGGGAGGCTCCGACGCCGATCGCGAGCGCGGGGCGATGGTCGGCGTTGGCGGAGCCGAGCGGCGCGGACGTCGACCGGATCGCGCTCTCCCTGCTGCGTCGGTACGGAGTCGTCTTCCGGCGCCTCCTCGACCGCGAGGACGCGTTGCCGCCGTGGCGCGAGCTCCTGCGCGTCTACCGACGCCTCGAGGCCCGCGGCGAGATCCGCGGCGGCCGGTTCGTCGCCGGCTTCGGAGGCGAGCAGTACGCGCTGCCGGAGGCGATCCCCGCGCTCCGGGCCGCGCGCACGGACGAGCGCACGGGGTCGCTGGTCTCGGTCTCGGCCGCGGATCCGGTGAATCTCGTCGGGCTCGTGACGCCCGACGCGCGTGTCGCCGCGACGGCGGCGAATCGCATCCTCTTCCGCGATGGAGTTCCCGTCGCCGTCCTCGAAGGAGGGGAGGTACGACATCTCCCGACGGCGGGTGCCCATCCTCCGCGTGCCCACGAGCTCGCCCTCGTGAGGCACGCCTCGAGCCGTCCCACGTTGTCGGGAATCGCCCCCTGAATCGCCGAGCGGACCTCACGCTTTCCGTCGACTTCGCGTCGGGGTCACGCCACGATTCCGCCTGGGGGATGGGAGTCGAGGGGTCTCTCCATCGCCCGGGGGAACGGATGAGACCAATCGCCGGTGCATGGCTCGCAGTCGTGCTCACAGCGACGGGCTGCGCCCATTCGGGCGCGTCGTCGGGCGCACGCACGCTTCCGGAGACCGGGAGCGGAGCGGCCGTCGTTCCGAGCCCGAGCCTCCTCGATCCGACCTCGCCGGCGCCCGCGAGCCCGACGAGGAGCCTCGACGCCGCGGAGCCGCCGGCGCCGGCGGCGGTCTTCCCTTCCGCCCATCGCGCCACGATCGCGTCGATGGAGCTCGCGGGCTCGGGCGGCGTCCTCGCGGCCATCGGGAGCGACGGCGCGGTCTCCGTCGTGGACGTCGCGACGGGACGCATCCGGGCGTACGAGCGGCCCTGGCAGCGCTCGCTCGAGGGCGTGCGCCTCTCCGTCGACGGCACGGGGACGCGCCTCCTCCTCGGCGCCGTTCCGGGCGCGGGCATCGCGCGCACACTCGTCTGGGACCTCGTGGAGGACCGGATGATCGAGCTCGCCCGCGGCACGGTGGACGAAGCCGGCGCGCTCGAGGTGGCGATCTCGCCCGACGGCCGGGAGGTCGCCTTGATCGTCCCCGACGCCTCCGGCGAAGAGGAATCCTACGTGATCGCGTTCGTCGACGCGGCGAGCGGCGAGGGGCTCGCGGAGCTCCCACTCGACGGATGGGCCCACGGCCTCGCGTTCTCGCCCGACGGCTCGAGGCTCCACGCCCATTCCACGGAAACGAATCGACTGTGGGTCGTCGACCGACGTTCGCATCGGGTCCACGCCGAGGTGAGCGACGTCGCGAGCGGACCGCTCGCGTTCCGACCCGGCGGCGGTCAGATGATCACCCTCGCCGCTGGCGGCGTGCTCGAGGCACGGAGCCCGTCGACGGGCGCGCTGCTCGGTCGCTTCGACACGAGGCTCGACGACGGCCCCACGCCCGAGGTGCGGTACGACGAAAGCGGGAGCTGCCTCGTGGCGTACGGCCAGGGAACCCGCCCGAAGGTCTTCGATGCGCGCACGGGAGCCCTCCTCGGGGAAGCTGCCGAGACGACGAGCGCCGCGCTCGTGACCCCGGGGTGCGAGCGCATCGTCGTCTCCACCGAGAACGGCGGCGTCCGTTCGCTGCCGGTCCGTCCGGGCGCGGGGGAGCCGGTCGAGCTGCTCGCGCAGCCCGCGACCTCGACGGAGGGCTCGGCCGACGTGACCGCCCTGCGCGCGAGCCCCGACGGGCGCGAGCTCGCCATCGCGCGCGGCGCGGATCTCCTTTTCGTCGATGCGCACACCGGTGCGGTTCGCGCCGAGGTCCGGGGCGGCCGCGGAGAGCAGTCCATCTGGGACGCCGCCGTCGCTCCGGACGGCTCGACGGTCGCGACGACCGGACGCGGCTACGTGGACCTCTTCGGTGCTTCGCGCTTCGGTGCGACCGCTTGCGCCGGCCCCTCCGAGCTCCACTTCGATCCCGCCGGCCGCCTCGTCTCGGTCGGCCCCGCGGGGGCCTGCGTCGACGGGAGGCCCTTCGTCGAAGGGAACGTCGTGGCCGCGACGGAGGACGGTCGGTCCGTGGTCCTCCCCGATCCCGAGCCCTCGCACGACGACGGCCTCTCGCTCCTCGTGGTGGAGACCTCGAGCGGGAACCGGCACCGTCTCCACGTCCCCGAGCTCCCCGCCTGCGAGCCGGACGGCTTCTGCCTCGCGCAGGTGAGGATCGCCCCCGACGGGCGCACCGTCGCGGCCGCGTCGCTCTCGGAAGGGAGGCTCTTCCTGCTCGACGTCCGCACCGGCCGGAAGCTCGCGTCGCAGCGGGTCGTGGAAGGAACGGTCGGCGCCTTCGCGGCGGACGCCTCCTCGTTCTTCGCCCGGGCGCCCGGTGCGCTGGTCTCGATCCCGCTGCCGCGCGGACGGGCTCGCACGATCCTCCCGCTCGCCGACGACGAGGTCGTCGCCTTCACGGGCTCGACCGTCCGCGCCTACCTCGTGATCCATGGCGAGCAGAGCCGGATCGTGGCGGTCCCCTCTGGCCGAGAGGCGGTCTCGGTGCCCGAGGGAGCCGACGTGCCCACGCGCGTGGATGCGACGGCGGCCCCCGCGGTCTTCGCCACGAGCCCCCCGTCGGGCGCGCCCTTCGCCCTCGTCCTCGCGGACACGGGCGCCACCGTGCCGATGCCCGGCCGCCTGCTCGCCGTCTCCGCCGACGGCCGCCTCGTGGCCACCGTCGAGCACGGTCGCTTGCACGTCCACGGAGGCGCCGAGCCGCTCGACGGACCCGGCCGCGATCTCGGGCCCGTGCGGCTCGCCGAGCGCGCGCTCTTCTCGGCGGACGGTCGCGCGCTCGTCCTGCTCGAGAGCACCTACGTCGTCCGCGTCTCCCTCGCCGACGGAGCCCGCACCACCTTCCGCACGATGCGCTCGTTCGAGGGCAGCGCGAGCGTCGCCTACGATACGAGCGGGCGCGTCCGGGCCTCGGAAGGGGCCCTTCCGGGCCTCGTCTTCCGCGGCCCGGGCCCCCTCCCGACGGCGCCCCTCGAGCCCCTCGAGCCCGGCTCGCCGCGGCTCGTTCCCTCGCTCCTGTCCCCGTCACCGGCCTCGCCCTAGGATCCCTGGAAGTCCGTCGCTCCCATGCCCGCCACGCGTGAATCCCGACTGCTCGCCGAGATCTTCCTGGCGCTCGCCGACGTCGCGCGAGCCCTGGTCGTCGCGTACGACGAGGTGCCGCCCGAGTCGGCGCTGACGCCGCATCGCCAGGACTTCGCCCGGGGACGCTCCGCGGCGGAAGGGCTGAAGGAGCTCGTGCGTCGCGAGCACGACAAGGTCCATCGCGCCCTCGAGGCGCACACGCTCACGGAGCTCGACGTCTCGCGCGTGCGTCACGACGTCCGTGGGCAGATCCACGCGGTGAAGGGCTACGCCGAGATGGTGCTCGAGGAGATGCGCGACGACGGCGCGCCTTCGATCCATCTGCAGGCCTCGCTCGCGCGCATCGTCGACACGGCGATGCGCGCGCTGCCGCACGTCGATCGGCTCCACTTCCCGAGCCTCGTGCCCGCCGATCCCGACGAGCCCTCGTCCGAGCGCATCAGCCACGAGCTGATCCAGGCGGCCTACGATCCGGACGTGAGGTACGAGCCCCGGTACCAGGGATGCCGTGTGCTCCTCATCGACGACAGCGACGCGAACCGCGACATCCTCTCGCGGAGGCTGCGCCGCGCGGGCCTCGTCGTCGAGACGGCCGCGACCGGAGAGGAGGGGCTCGCGATCGCCTCGCGCGAGCCCGTGCAGCTCGTGCTCTGCGACGTGCTCATGCCGGGCATGGACGGCTACGAGGTGCTCCACCGATTGAAGTCGGATCCGGCGCTGCACGACATCCCCGTCCTGATGATCAGCGCGCTCCGCAAAGAGGAGACGATCGTGCGCTGCATCGAGGCCGGCGCGGACGACTACCTGCCGACGCCCCTCCGCGCCACGATCCTGCACGCCCGCATCAAGGCCTGCCTCAACCGGAAGCTCTTGGCGGACCAGGATCGGGAGCACGCGGAGGCGCTCGCCGAAGCCCGCGAGGAGCTCGTCTCGGCCATCGAGAGCATCTCGGACGGCTTCGCGATCTGGGGCAGCGACGGCCGCCTGCGGACCTGCAACCAGGCCTTCCTCCGCACGTATCCCGCGGCCACGGAGACCCTTCGCGCCGAGGGCACCGTGGAGTCCTTCCTGCGCGCGCTCCTCCCCGACACGTTGGTCGCGCCCGGGGAGCCTGGCCCGATCGTCGAGCCCGAGGAGCGGCTGCGCCAGGCGATGGCTCGCCACACCGCGCCCGGTCCCCACGTCGCGAGGCTGAAGGACGGTCGCTGGATCGAGGTCACGAACCACTTCACGGCGCACGACGCCGTCGTCTCGGTCCACAAGGACGTGACGAGCCGGAAGAGGGACGAGGAGCGCCTCAAGTACCTCGCGATGCACGACCCGCTGACGGGCCTCGCGAACCGCTCCGCGTTCGATCGTCGGCTCGACGAGGCGGTCGCGGAGGAGCGCACGTTCGCCCTGCTCTTCGTGGACCTCGATCGCTTCAAGGACGTCAACGACACCCTCGGCCACGACGCCGGCGACCGCCTGCTGCTCCGGATCGCGGAGGCCATCCGCAACGCCGTGCGCACGGGCGACCTCGTCGCGCGCGTCGGTGGCGACGAGTTCGCGATCCTCCTGCTCGAGTCGACGGGCGCGGAGAACGTGCCGCTCGTGGCGGACCGCATCCTGCAGGCGATCGGCGACTCCTACGAGGAGGCGGGCAAGGTGGTGCGCTACGGCGCCACGATCGGCATCGCGCTCCATCCGGAGCACTCGGGGACGCCGGCCTCGGCCGACCTCCTGCTCCAACACGCCGACGTCGCGATGTACGCGGCGAAGCGTGCCGGGCGCGGACGCTTCGCCTACTACGGCGCGAGCTGAGGGGACCCGACCCGGCCTGTCGCCGCCGGGCCCTCGGGCGCTCAGCCCTTCCGGAGCTTCGCGAAGTCGGGCTTGCGCTTCTCGAAGAACGCGGAGATCGCCTCGTTCACCTCGGGCGTACCGAGGAGGCTCGCGAAGGTCGTCGCCTCGAGATCCATGTGCTCCTTCATCGCGGCCCATTGATGCGTCCGCAGGAGCTCCTTGGTCTTGCGGATCGCGGTCGGCGACTTCTCGAGCAGCTTCCCGGCCTGGGCGCGCGCGACCGAGAGGACCTGATCGGCGGGCACCGCCTGGTTCACGAGGCCGAGCTCGCGCGCGACGCCCACGTCGAACATCTCGCCGAAGTAGAGGACCTCGGCCGCCCGGCGGTGTCCGAGCATGCGAGGGAGGACGAAGCTCGAGGCCGCCTCGGGGACGAGGGCGAGGTTCGTGAAGGGCATGGAGAAGCGCGTGTTCTCGGCCGCGTACACGAGGTCGCAGTGGAAGAGCATCGTCGTGCCGACGCCCACGGCGACTCCGTCGACGGCGGCGACGATCGGCTTCGGGAAGCCCGCGATCGTCGAGATGAACTGGAACACCGTGCTCTCGGGACCCTTCGGCGGATTCTCGAGGAAGTCCTTGAGGTCGTTCCCGCTCGTGAAGTTGCCGCCCTCGCCGCGGAGCAGCACGACGAGCACCGAGTCGTCCGCCGCCGCCTCGTCGAGGGCCGCCTTCAGGGCCGCGTACATCGCGACGGAGAGGGCGTTCTTCGTCTTCGGGCGGTTCATCGCGATCTCGAGCAGGGCTCCGTCTCGGGACACGCGGACTTCGTCGATCGGCTGGCTCATGGGATTCTCCGGCTGGGGGTGGCCTAGCACGCCCCGTCGCGTGGCGGAGCCGCTGGGCTCGCCCACCGTCCGGAAATCGGGACTTTTCGTGACTACTCGGTCACCATACCATTCCTCGGCCCCAGGGAACCCAAGCCCATGCCCTTCCCTCGCCCCACCTCTTCCTTCGTGCTCGGACTGCTCCTCCTCCTCGTCGGCTGCGACGACGGGAGCCGTCCCCCATCGACGGTGGTGGGACGCTTCGATCCCACGCTCGCGACGGGGGCGACCTCCGCGGAACGCTGGCTCGCGTTCCCGTTCCCGTCGGACTTCCGACGCGACGCCGCGGGCCACCCGGTCTTCTCCGACTTCCCGAATCCGGCGGGCCTCCCCCTGCTCGACACCTACCTCGCGACGGCGAGCACGACGCTCGACGGCTTCTCGGCGCAGGCCCCGGTCTACTTCGCCTTCGAGGGCGCCCTCGACCCGGCCTCGCTTCCCGCCTCGCCGGAGGCCTATCTCGACGACGCGGCGCCCCTCGCGATCGTCGACGTGACGCCGGGCTCGCCGGAGGCGGGGAGGCGGAGGCCGCTCCGCGCGCGCACGTACGCGATCCCCGAGGGCGTCGAGACCACCTACGTCTCGCGGTACACGTTGGCGATGGGGCCCGCGTTCGGCTTCCCGCTCCGCGAGCACACGACCTACGCGGCCTACGTCCTCGACGACGTGCGCGCGCTCGACGGCAGCACGCCGGCGGCGCATCCGCTCCTCGCGGCCCTCGTGTCGGGCGCCGCGAAGGCGCCTCGGGTGGAGCCCCCGATCGACGATGCGACGTACGCGCGCCTGCTCGACGTCTACGCGCCGCTCCGCGTCCACCTCGCCGAGATCGGCCTCGACCCGCGGAGGCTCGTCGCGGCCACCGTCTTCACGACCCAGACCATCACCCGCGATCTCGCCGCGGTGCACGCGCAGGTGGCGAACGATCTGCCGGCCCCGCCGCTCGCAGCGAACGCCTTCCTCGCGATCGGCTCGGGCGGCTCGTACTCGACGCCCCAATCCTACCGCTGGAACGCGACCGAGACCGTCACCTACCGACTGATGGAAGGTCGCTACGTGGCTCCGAGCTACCAGGAGGGCGCGCTCCCCTACCAGGACTCGGGAGGAGCGCTCCACTTCGTCGACGGAGTGCCCACGAAGACCGGAGACGAGACGATCCGCTTCGTCCTCTCGATCCCCGATGCCCCACCCGATCCCTCGCTCGGCTGCTACCCGATCGTCGAATACGCCCACGGCACCGGCGGCAGCGCCTACAGCATGCAAGCCGATCGGACGGCGGCACGGCTCGCCGCACGCGGCCTCGCGGGCATCTCGATCGACCAGCCGATGCACGGGCTACGCGCCCAGGGGCTCTCCTTCGACGTCGAGTTCCTGAGCTTCAACTTCGGCAATCCCGACGCGTTCCGTTCGAACTTCCGCCAGGCCGCGATCGACACGTTCTCGCTCACGCGCTTCGTGCGCGAGTCGCTCGTCGTGCCGGCTACGGTGAGCCCGACCGGCCAGGAGATCCGCTTCTGCCCGGATCGGGTCGCCTTCTTCGGCCACTCGCACGGAGGCCTCTCGGGCGCCCTCGCGGCCCCCTTCGAGTCGTCGATCGACGCCTTCCTCCTCTCGGGAGCCGGCGGCGCGTTCTCGATCACGATGATGGACCGCAAGGACTACGTGGACTTCGCGGGGCTCATCGCGAACGCGTTCCGCATCCCCGACACCGACGAGCCCCTCTCGCTCGAGCATCCCGTCCTGATGGTCTTCCAGACGCTCGCCGACGTCTCCGACCCGATCCACTACGCGCCGTACTGGAATCGGCTCCCGGGCACGCGACCGAGCCCCGCGAGCGTCCTCCTGACGTCCGGCGAGCACGACGCCGCGACGCCGTATCGGACCGCGATCGTGCTCGCCGCCTCGGGCGGCCTCCCCGTGACGAAGCCGGTCGTGGTCGACGCCCCCGAGCTCGCCTGGGCCGGGCTCGTTCCGGTGGACACGCCGCTCTCCGGCAACGCGAACGGACGCACGCTCGGCTTCCTCCAGTGGACGAACGACATCGCCCTGCCGGACTACGACACGCACTTCGTGATCTTCCACCGCCCCGAGGCGATCGACGCGGGCCATCACTTCCTCGAGACCGCGACGAAGTCGCTCCTTCCCGAGATCCGGCGCGATCCTTCGTCGACCGCGCGCTGAGGGGAGCGCGATCAGCGCTTGATGCCCGGGATGTCCTTGCGCGTCGGGCCCGTCGCGACACGCGCCCGCTCCACCTCCCCCGAGCGCGACGGCGGAACGCTGTCGGGGGCGTGCCTGGACGCGTCGACGTCCACGCAACAGACGAGGGCTTCGACGAAATCGCGCGCGTCCGCGTAGCGGTCGGCGGGATCCTTCTCGAGGCAGCGGAGGACCACCTCCTCGAGCGAGGCGGGGAGCGATTCGCCCCGGTAGCGACTCGGCCTTCGGGGATGCTCGCCGAGGTGTGCGAGCACGATGGCCATCGCCTGATCGCTCTCGAACGGGAGCCGGCCCGCGAGCATGAGGTACGTGACGCAGCCGAGGGCGTAGACGTCCGCCGCCGGCGAGGCTTCCGCCCCACGGATGACCTCGGGGCTGAGCGTCGAGGGCGTGCCAGCGACGGCGCCGTCGTCCGTGAGCCGTTCACGGCCGAGCGCGGGCTCGGTCGCGATGCCGAAGTCGAGGAGCTTCAGGAAGTCGGCCTCGCCCCCCGCGGTGGTGACGAAGAGGTTCTCGGGCTTCACGTCGCGGTGCACGATGCCGAGCGAGTGCACCTCGGCGAGGGCGCGAGCGGCCTGGAGCGCGAAATGCTTCGCGCGCCCCGGCGGGAGCGGTCCCAGGCGCTCGACCAGCTGACCGAGATGCTCCCCGTGGAGGAGCTCCATCGCGTAGTAGAGGAGCCCGTCGTCCGTCGTGCCGAAGTCGAAGACGCGCACGGTGTTCGGATGCGTGAGGCGCGTCATCGCCTCGACCTCGCGCTCGAAGCGGCGCGTCGGGATCGCCTGCTCGGGGCCGCTCGGCCGCAGGATCTTGAGGGCGACCTCGCGGCGCAGGCCCTCGTGCCAGGCCGCCCAGACCTCGGCCATCCCGCCCGAGCCGAGCAGGCGGCGGAGACGGTACTTGCCGATGCTCTTCGATTCGAAGATCTCCCGGCGCATCGTGAAGAGCATGTGGGCGACGCCCGCCATGACGCAGCAGAGCGTCGCCACGAGCGCGACGTTCAGGCCGAAGACCGCGAGCGACTTCGTGTCTCGCCATTGGGCGCGGAGAGGAAGCGAGAAGGCGGCGCCCGCGACCATCGTGGCGACGTAGATCACGACCGGCATCGCCGCGCCGACGAGCGCACGACGGAACGGCATGGGCAGGAAGACGAGCCACACGGGCACGTAGAGGATCCCGGCCTGGTAGGGGCTCTCGAGCCCCCCCGCGAGCACGGCCGAGCCGGCCATCGAGAGGGTCACGAGGGCGCCGACGAGGAGGTAGATGCCGAGCACGTCGGTCGAGCTCGGCGGCGGGTCGGAGCGGAGTCGACGGTACGCGACGAAGCCGGCGGGCAGCGGGAGGAGGCGCAGCGCGAGCAGCGGCAGGAGCGGCGAGAGCCCGAGCACGTTCGAGACGACGAAGTCGAAGAACGCGAAGCAGGGGTAGATGACGAGGAAGAGCGCGGTACCGAAGCGCGCTCGATCGATCTGGTACGCGTCCCCGCGGCGCTGCCACTCGGCGCGCGCCGAGGCGACGCGGGGATCGCTCGGGGCGACGCTGATCTGGCGCTCCCTCACGCCTCCGAGGCCGCGATGTGGTTCCCCTTGCCCCATCCACGGGAAGCGTACGATGATGTGACCGTGCGGACGACCCCTGAACGGGGTCGGTCAAACGGGCTTGCGACCCGAGTGGCCCTTCCAGCCCATCATCGACGTGTTGAGGCCGAGGAGCTGGGCCACGCGGTCGAGGACCGGAAGGGGCAGCACCCCCTTGAGGAACGGCACGAGCTTCACCATCGCGGGCGCGAGGATCACGGCCTCGTCGTGCTCGATGCCCGCGATCACCTGTCGGACCAGGTCCTCGGGCTCGAGGATCGGGGTGAGCAAGGGCGGCTTCGCGCCCTCGAACATGCCCGAGTTGATGTAGCTGGGGCAGACCGTCGTCACCACGACGTGCTGCTTCCCCTGCTCCGCGAGCTCGTAGCGGATCGACTCCGAGAAGCCGATGACGGCCCATTTGCTCGACGAATACGTCGCGCCGAAGGGCAGGCCGACGAGCCCCGAAGCGCTCGCGACGTTCACGAGGTGGCCGGCGCGCGAGGCGACGAGGTCCGGGAGGAACGCATGCGTCATGGCGACCACGCCGAGCGTGTTCACGGCGTACGTGAGGAGGTGGCGTTCGAGCGGGACGTCGAGGAACGCGCCGCCGAAGACGACGCCGGCGTTGTTGACGAGGATCTCCACCCGCCCCGCGTCCGCGTGCACGCGCTCGCGGAGCGCCTGGATCGCCTCGGGCCGGGTGACGTCGAGGACGTACGGGAAGACGGTCGCGCCGCCCGCGCGGAGCTCCCGCGCGCTCTCTTCGAGCTCCTTCTCGAGCACGTCGAGCAACACGATGCGCGCCCCCTTCGCCGCGAGCTCGCGCGCGAGGAGCCTCCCGACGCCGCGACCTCCGCCCGTGACGAGCGCGAGCCTCCCTCGGATTTCCGTCATGCCTTCCCTCCACAGCCCGGAGCTCCGCGGAGCGTATCGGGGCGGTGGGCGGCGACGTAGAACCCTTGCGGGTGAACGGGGGTGGATTCCCCGGCCTTCGGAGTATGCTCCGGGGATGGGGGAGCGAGCCTTCTTCGACGACGAGGCGAGACGACGGACCACCGAGACGGTCCAGGCGATCGAGCTCCGCACCTCGGCCGAGGTGGTCGTCACCGTGCGACACCGCGCCGACGCGCATCGACGCGCCATCGTCCTCGCGGGCGCGGCCTCGGGCGCCCTCGTGCTGGCGGTGACGCTGCTCAGCCCGACCGTCTACCCGGCGGTCTTCATGCCGCTCGACGCGGCGCTCGGCTTCGCGCTCGGGGCCCTGCTCGCCTGGCGCCTGCCGCTCCTGCGTCGGCTCTTCGTGCCGAGGCCGGCGCGCCGCTCGGCGACGAGCGCGGCCGCGCGTGCCGCCTTCGCCGAGCTCGGCATCGAGAAGACCAGCGGCCGGACCGGGCTGCTCGTGTACGCCGCCCTCTTCGAGCGGGACGTGGAGCTCGTCCCGGACGTCGGCCTCGAAGGCGAGGCGCTCGCGGCGGGCCTCGAGGCCGTCCGCGCCCGCCTCGCCGAGGCCGTGGCACGCCGCGACCTCGAGGCCTTCCTCGAGGCCCTCGGCTCGCTCGCCCCCCTGCTCGAGTCCACCCATCCCCGCAGCGAAGACGACGTGAACGAGCTATGCGACGCACCGGTCTGATCGCCCTCGCGACGCTGCTCGCCGCGCTCGCGCCCGCGCTCGCCCTCGCGCGACCGGGCGGCGGCGAGTCCTACTCCGGCGGTGGAGGAGGCGGCGGTGGCGGTGGCGGAGGAGGCGGCGACGTCGGCCTGATCCTCGACCTCATCATCCTGCTCATCCGCTATCCGAAGCTCGGTCTCTTCGTCCTGATCGTCGGCGGCATCTTCTTCGCGCTGCAGAAGAAGGCGCAGGGCGGCGCCGACTGGACGACGAGCGTGCCGGCCGTCCAGGTCCCGACGCGCAGCGCGAACGCTCGGGCCTCGCTCGAAGGCCTCCGCACCGAGGACCCGGATTTCTCGGTGGCGGTGCTCGAGGACTTCCTCCACGCGCTCTACGCCGCGGTCCAGGCCGCACGCGCGCCCGGCGCGGCGAGCGCGATCGCTCCCTACATCGACCCGAGCGTGAGGCAGGTGATCGCGGATCCCACCCTCACGGCGGTCGACGGCATCGTCATCGGAGCGACCTCGTTCGAGAGCTGTCGTTTCGCGAACGGACGGACCGAGCTCACGGTGCGCGTCGAGGCGAACCTGACGGAGCGGCGGGGCGCGGCGTCCCAGCGCTTCTTCGTCGTCGATCGCTTCGTGCTGGCGCGTGCGCGCGGCGTGAAGTCCCGCCCCCCGAAACGCGCGAGGACCCTCGACTGTCCGAGCTGCGGCGCGCCGCTCGAGGCGATCCGAGGCGAGACCTGCACGTACTGCGGCCAGCAGGTCGCGCCGGGCCGCTTCGACTGGTCCGTCGTGCGGGTCGAGCGACTCGAGTCGAGCGGCCGCCCGCCGCATTTCGGCGGCACGGTCGCCGAGCAGGGCAACCAGCTCCCGACGGTGAAGGATCCGGGCGCGGATGCCCGCATGAACGAGCTCCGCGGGCGCGATCCGGCGTTCGACGTCGGCGCCTTCGTCGGCCGCGTGCACCTCGTCTTCGGTGCGCTCCAGACGGCCTGGTCGGGCCGCGACCTCTCGGCGGTCCGCGGCTACGTCGGCGACAACCTCTTCGAAGGGCTCTCGGCCCAGCTCGACCAGCAGGCGGCCGCGGGCGTGCGCAACCTGACGGAGCGGACGCGCGTGCTCCGCGTCGACCTGGCGAACGTCCTCTCGGACCGCTGGTACGACGCGATCACCGTCCGGGTCTTCGCGACGGGTCTCGACTACACGCTCGATGCGCGCGGCTCGGTCATCGCGGGGAGCAAGACCCGCGAGCGCCCCTACACCGAGTACTGGACCTTCCTCCGGGCGCGCGGGAAGTCGGGCGCCTCGCGCACCGATCCGGTGTGTCCGAACTGCGGCGCGCCCCTGAAGGTCAACGCGGCGGGCCACTGCGACTACTGCCGAGCGAAGATCACCACCGGCGAGTTCGACTGGGTGCTCTCCCGCATCGAACAGGACGACGCCTACCGAGGCTGAGCGCTCGCGCGCCCCTCGCGCCTCGACGTCGATCAGGGCGTCGGAGACGGAGCGGCGGTCGGGTCCCCGAAGAGACCGGGGAACGGGGAGCTCTCGCGGAGCGTGGCGCGGATGCGGTCGCGCGCCGCACAGGCGGCGCTCCCGGGGTCGCCGCGATCGCAGACGATCGCGTAGAGCTGGGCCGCGAGGGCCGTCTGTCCCTGTCGCTGCGCGACGTCGGCAGCGAACTGGAGACCGTTCGTGTCGGGCGAGAGCGAGTCCGCGTCGCGGAAGGCGGAGATCGCCTTCCCCATGTTGCCGAGCTGTTCCTCGTAGCGGCCGAGCGCCAGCAACGCGGTGGCCTGCGCGTCCGCGGATCCGGGATCGAGCGCGCGCAGACGATCGACGGCCTCCCGCATCGCCTCGGGGCGATGGGCACGAACCGCGATCTCGGCCTCGAGCTGGATGAGCAGCCGCGGATTCGTGACGTGGGCCTCCGCGCCGCGCAGCGCGCGGAGGGCTCGGTCGACCTCGTGATCCGCTTCGTAGGCGCGGGCCCGGAGCAGATGCACGGAAGGCTCGACGGGATACTCGCGGACGAGCCGGTCCGCGGCGGCGATCGCGCCGTCCACGTCGCCGGCTGCGAGCCTGCGCTCGATGTCGCGCCGCCGGGCCCCGAGCGGGGCGCCGCCCGCGCGAATCATCATCGCGTCGAGGTCGTCGCGGAGCGGTGCGGGCATCCCGGGACACGCCGCGAGGGCGTCGAGGAACGCGAAGCGGGCCGTCTTCCGGACCGGCGCCATGGTGAGCACGAAGAGCCTCTCGGGTCGCCGTGCGACGAGCTCGCAGGCGAGCCCCATCGCCGAGCCCGGTACGAGGGACTCCGCCTCGCGCACCTCGATCCGAGCCTGATCGAGGCTTCCCCGGGCGAGGAAATAGGCCGCGGCCACGACGTGTGGCGCCGGCCAGCCGGGCGCGAGCTCCATCGCGCGGTTGAGGGATCGCATGGCGTAGGGCCATCGCGCGGCGATGCCGTGGGCGCCGAGCGCGAGGAAGAGCCCGGGCTCGCGGGGGTGATAGGTCGCCGTGCGCGCGCCGAAGTCGGAGAGCTCGGTCGCGGCGACGCGTGGCCGCTCGGCGAGGTGGTCGAACAGACGCTCGACGTCGTTCCGGATCGCGACGGGACCGAGGACCAGGGCGACGAGCACGAGGGCGATGGAGAGGGCCGCTCTCGCCACCTGGCCGCGCGGCGTGGGTCCGTCGGCGGACGAAGCGGCCTGCGGAGCCGCGGGCTCGAGCGCGGCGAGGGTCCCGGCCACGACGCAGGCGATTCCCGACATCTCCAGGGAGAAGTCGACGAGGTTCTGGAAAGCGATGGCCAGGATCCCGACCAGCGCTCCGACGTGCACCCGCGAGCGCGCGCCGACGAGAGCCCGGAAGAGCGCCCGGCCGAGGCCGAGGGCCACCATGAGCGCCACCGGGATGCCCCATTCCGCCGTCCACTGCGCGACGAGGTTCTCGGCGTGCGTGTAGCGCTCGGACGTCCCGTGGACGGCGACGAACGCGCTCGAGAAGGCGCCACGACCGATGCCGAAGAGGGGGCTCTCGGCGACGAGGGCGAGCGCATGGCGCGCGAGCTCGAGCTTCGACAGATCGGTGTCGTGGAAGTCCGCCGGGAGCTGCCCGCCGACCACGTAGAGGAACGCGCCGACGGCGAGCCCGAGGAAGACGGCGCCGCCGGCGAGGGCGCGGGGATCGAGACGCGGTCCGTCGCCGCGACGCGCGCGTCCGGCGCCGAGCGCCACCCAGACCGCGAGCGTCGGCGGTCCGGCCAGCGCCGCGGCCGCGCCTCCGCGCGAGCGCGAGACGAGCGCGACGACGAAGCAGAGCAACGCGAGGGAGGCCCACGCGATCCGCTGCGGCCGGACCCGGGTCTCCATCGCGAAGCCGAGCAGGAGCGGGATGCCGAACGCCATGAAGCCCGCCACGTGGTTCGGGTTCATGACGGGCCCCAGCGCGGCGGCGTGCTTCGGCTGGTAGAGCCCGAAGACCTTCGTCGCCGAGACTCCGACGTGGAGGATCGTCATCAGGGCGACCAGGCAGACGCTCGCCGCGACGAAGCGCAGCACGTACGTGCGTCCCCGCCGGAGCCGGAGCGAATGGACGATCGCGACGGTGGCGACGAGCGAGGCCCCCTGCACGATCGCGAGCAAGGTGCCGCCCGGATCGAGGCTCAGCGGGACGAACGACGGGGCCGCGGCTCCGACGGCGTGGTGCGCGAGTCGGCTGCCTTCGGCCGAGACGGGGAGGAGCTGTCCGATCAGGGCCGTCGGCAGGGGGACGGCCTGCAGCGCGGTGTAGGCGAGCCCGCCGACGAAGACGGGGAAGACCGCGGGAAACCGGAGCTCGTTGCCCTCGGCTCGATGGACGAGCGTGATCGCCACGAGGACCAGGGACGCGAGGACCGCGATCACCGTCGCCGAGACCGGCGTGGCCCCGGCGAGGACCTGGGGGGCGACGACGAGGAAGAGCCCGGCCGCACCGAAGGAGACGACCCGCGCCGGCTCGAGCCAGACGCTCTCGGCCTCGAGCGTCCGGCCCGACCGTGAACGTCGCCGCCGCCTCGGGCTCACGTCACCCCGAAATAGTCGCGGTACCAATCGACGAATCGGCCGACGCCCACGTCGATCGGCGTGCGCGGGCGGAAGCCGACCCATGCGCCGAGCGTGTCCACGTCGGCCGCCGTCGCGGGGACGTCGCCCGGCTGGATCGGGAGGAAGTTCTTCTCGGCCTTCCGCCCGAGCTTCGCCTCGAGCACCTCGATCACGTGCAGGAGCTCGACGGGATCGTTGTTCCCGATGTTGAAGACGCGGTAGGGGGCCTTGCTCGTCGCCGGGTCGGGGTCCTCGGCGCGGAACTCCGGATCGGGGAAAGGGACCTTGTCGAGCACGCGCACGACGCCCTCGACGATGTCGTCGACGTAGGTGAAGTCGCGCCGCATGCGGCCGTGGTTGAACACGTCGATCGGCCGGCCTTCGAGGATCGCCTTGGTGAAGAGGAAGAGGGCCATGTCGGGTCGCCCCCAGGGTCCGTACACCGTGAAGAAGCGGAGACCGGTCGTCGGGAGCCCGAAGATGTGGCTGTACGAGTGGGCCATCAGCTCGTTGGCCTTCTTCGTCGCCGCGTAGAGGCTCACCGGATGATCGACGTTGTGGTGCTCCGAGAACGGCATCCGCGTGTTCGCGCCGTAGACCGAGCTCGACGAGGCGTAGACGAGGTGCTCGATGCCGTGGTGTCGGCAGCACTCGAGCACGTTCCCGAACCCGACGAGGTTCGAGTCGATGTACGCATGGGGATTCACGAGGGAGTAGCGGACGCCGGCCTGGGCCGCGAGGTTCACGACGCGCGACGGCTTCTCCGTGCGGAAGAGGGCGTCGAGCGAGGCCGCGTCGGCGAGGTCGATCCGGTGGTTCTCGAAGGCCGCATGGCGCGACAGCCGCGCGAGGCGGGTCTCCTTCAGCGTCGGGTCGTAGTAGTCGTTGACCACGTCGACGCCGACGACGCGGTCTCCGCGTGCGAGCAGGACCTCCGCGAGGTGGTATCCGATGAAGCCGGCCGTGCCGGTGACGAGGATCGTGGCCATGGAGCAATCCGGGAATCCCGGCGACACGGCGGAGGCCGCCCCGGGGAGCCGGGAGCATAGCCGAATCGCGCGGCCCGGAGGGGCGGGACGGCCTCGGGCCTGCTAGCACACCGTCCACGTCACGCGAGGAGCTGCACCATGGGTCTCATCGTCCGCGAGTCCTTTCCCGTGCGGGGCAACGAGATCGGCTTCGCCGGAGTGGTTCCGCCCGGCACCCTGTCGCGCTACGGCGAATGGGCTCGCTGGGCGATGTTCCGCGATCCGTCCTTCGCGCTGCGCGAGAAGTTCCCCTCGGGCGTCGCCCGGGCCCAGACCGTGGAGCTGGTCTCCGACTTCACGTACCCCTCGGACTGCGTCGTGACGACCTTCGTCGCGCGCGTGGGCCGAACGAGCCTCGATTTCGGTCACGAGCTCGCGACCGAGGACGGAACGCTGGTCGCGCGTCTGCGCGTCACGATCGTGGGCCTCGGACCGACCGGCCCCATCGCCTTCCCGCCGGAGCTCGCCGAGCACGTCTCGGCTCGCCCGGCGCCCACGCCGATCCCGCACGCCGGCGAGCCCCCGGCCGACGCCTTCGTGTACTCCTTCGTCGCGAGACCGAGCGATCAGGACCAGTTCCGGCACGTGAACCAGGCGAGGTACGTCGACTTCGCCGACGACGTCCGCCTCCTGGCGGCGCGATCGGGGCATCCCGCGGGCTTCGAGGGTCCGCTCGGACGGGTCACGGTCTCCTACGAGCGCGAGGTGCACGGCGGCGAGACGGTGGAGGTGCGGATCTGGCCCACCGGCGACGGCGCGCGCGCGATCGAGATGCGCAACGGGAGCAACGGCCGGGTCGTCAACCGAGCGACCGTCGTTCCC
The DNA here is from genome assembly GCA_046351215.1 of Polyangiales bacterium. GTDB lineage: Bacteria > Myxococcota_A > Polyangia > Polyangiales > Houyiibacteriaceae > JAXLYX01. Next base: position 397,166 of record JAXLYX010000005.1, read on the forward strand.
CGGACCGGGGCTTAGCGCTATGCTCCGGACCGTGTCGCGTTCCGCCCTCGCCCCGGCCCTCCTCGGCCTCCTCGTGCTCGCCGGCTGCCATCACCGGGGCCCCGTGCCCGCTTATCCGGTCCCCGAGGAGCCGCCGCTCGAAGAGACCGATCTCGCGCCCTTCCTCGAGACCCCCGGCGGTGCCGAGGGTTCGTCGGACGCCGCGTCGGCCCCGTCCGACGCGCCCCCGGACGGCTCCGACGCGGGCGAGTGAGCGCGCGCGTCACTGCGCCGTCGTCAGGCTGAACGGATAGCTGACGCGGACGATGCCGCCGTCCGTCGGAGCGGGGAAGGTCCAGCGACGCACCGCGCTCGCGATGCACTGCTCGGCCGCCGCGCTGCCGAGCGAGCTCGAGGCGACCTGCGCGAACGAGACCGTGCCCGTGCTGCCGATCACGAAGCTCGTCGTCACCCGGCCCTCGAGGTCCGGACGGGACTCGAGCGCCTGCTCGTAGCAGAAGCGGATCTCCGGCAGATGCCGCCTCACGACGCGCCGGATCGCATCCTGCGGAATCGAGCCGACGGTGTCGCCCTCGCCCACCGGCGTGACGCTCGGTCGTGCGGAGGGCCGGCAGCCCTCGCCGCGGCAGAGACCGTTCACGCGTCCGTACGGATCGCCGTCTCCGTCTCCACGCGTCCGGAGCCCGCCGGTGTCGATCGTTCCGTCCGCGTCGTCGCCGACGCCGCGCCCCGACCCGTGGAGGTCGAGACCGAACGAGCCGTGCGCCGTCCCGAACGGACCGCCGACGAGCGCTCCGAGGATCGTCGTCGGATCGCTGCCGAGGGCGGCGTCTCCGGCGTAGGGCGAGCCCATCCCCCCGAACGAGCCCGCCATCGACTGCAGGACGCCGAGCACGCCCGCCGTGCGGACGCTCGACGTGGACGCGGGGGTCGATTCGCGTCCGCCGAGCTCCCGTCCGCTGCGCTGCCCCCGGCGCACGCGCTCGGGCGCGCTCTCGTCGCCCGCGGCCCCCGACCTCCCGGCCGTGCGCTCGAGCGTCGCTCCGGCCGCGACGGGCGCCGCGTCGGGCAGGGCCTCGGGTCGTGCGAGCAGCGTCTGCACCAGCCGCGAATCGAGGTCGAGCTGGTCGCCCGAGAGGGTGCCGCTCGCGCCCGGCTCGAGCGCGACGAGGGCGCCGAAGAGCGCCGCGACCGCTCCCGTGGCCGCCACGTAGCGGAGCGGCTCGCGGTCGAGCGGAGCCGCCGGGAGGCGCTGCTCCGGCACGACGGAGCGCACGCGGAAGACGAGGTCTCCGACGCGCACGAGCGAGACGTCCCCCGTGATCGCGCGGGGCTGCTCGCCCGGCGCCGCGACCTCGGGACGCCCTCCCTCCGTGCGGACGAGGCGGTGCGGCGTCCCGTGGAGGGTCCCCTCCGCGACGACGAAATCGGCGCCCTCCCCGCCGTCCTCGGCGAGGACGAAATCCCTCGGCGGGTCGAGGTGCACGGCCGCGAGGACCGAGCTCCGGTCGCCCCACAGGACCACGATCTCCACCGCCGTCCGAGTCTCCGCCTTCGGCTCCTTCGTCATCGCCTCATCCTCCGCTCCGCCGCGTTCGGCACGAGCTTCGGACAGCGGATGCGAGCCGAGGTTCCCGGCAGGTTGCGAATTCAGCGCACGACGGGGAGGTGCACCTTCCCTCCCTCGCGGAGGCGGGCGCCCGAGGCCTCGAGCCGGTCGAGGACCGGCTGTCCGTCGGCTCCGAGCCGACCGAAGGAGAGCACCCCCGTCGGACAGACGTCGACACAGGCGGAGCAACGCACGCACTGCGGATCGTCCATCGGACGCCCGCGCTGGGCGAAGTGCATGACGTCGATGCCCTGGTGACAGACCGCGGTGCACCGTCCGCACGAGATGCACTTCTTCTTCTCCGAGAAGATGCGGAAGCGACCGAACGTCCTGGCGTACACGTGCATGAGCGCGGCGAGCGGACAGGCGAAGCGGCACCACGTGCGTCCGGAGAACCAGAAGTAGAGGCCCACGCCGAGCACTCCGGCGAAGAAGAGATCGACGACGTGGTAGTAGTCGACGCGCACGCCGAGCACGGTCGCGTCGTAGAGCATCGAGCCGTAGAGCTTCGAGAGCCGCACGCCGAAGAGGCTCGCGCCCGGCGAGAGCCACGTCGCGAGCCGGAGCCCGAAGAGGAGGAGCGCGGCACCGAGGACGAGCTGCCCGAGGAGGTTCAGCCGGTTCCACGTGGGTCCGTGCGGCATCTTCTCGCGATGCGCGTCGCCCATCGTCTCGGCGAGCGCTCCGCAGGAGCAGACCCACCCGCAATACGCGCCCTTGCCCCAACGCTTCACGATCCACGGGACGATCACGAACGTCTGGACCAGCGAGACGACGAGCCAGGCCTTCATCGGCTGCGACGTGAAGACGTTCCAGAGGAAGAGGGGCCAGGCGAGCACGAAGCCGAACGCGCGCCAGTACTCGCGCCCGTGGCCGTAGGTCACCGTGGGGAAGAACGCGTCCGCGAAGGTCTTGCCGAAGCCGGAGTCGAACACGCCCACGGCGCCGAGCCACGGGAGCAGGACGTAGGGGACGAGGAAGAGGAACGTCCACTGGATCGCGATCAGCGTCCACGTCTGGCGGACGACGTAGGGCGTGGGTCGTCTCCGCATGCGACGGAGGCCGAACCCGAGCACGGCGAGCGAATACGCGGTGGAGTAGTGGAAGCCTGGATCCTCGAGCGTCGGAGCGAGGGCTCGCGCGAAGGTCCCGCGTGCGCCGGCCGGACCGAGCAGGTCCGGGAGGAAGAAGGGGAAGAGCCGATGCGCGCGGAAGTAGGACGTGAGCTCTCCGCCGCTCTTCCACGTGTAGACGAAGAGGCAGAACAGGAGGAACGCGCCGAGGGCGACGAGCGAGCGGGGACCGTGCTCTCCGCGGATCGGGATGCCGAAACGCCGAAGGAGCGGGAGCGGCGCCTCGCGGCCGACCATCGCGAAGACCACGTCGACCGGGACCGTCGCGCGCACTCCGCCCGCCTCGACCTCGACGGCCCCGTCACGGATGGAGACGGGCTGCGTGCCGAGTCGGAGCACGAGCCGTCCGGAGCGGACCGCCTCGTCGAGCGCCGAGAGGCTCTCCGCCTTGGGCCGGACCAGCGTCGAGCCTCGATGCACGAGCGTCACGCGCGCTCCGACCTCGGCGAGCGCGAGCGCGGCCTCCACCGCCGAGTCACCGCCGCCCACGACGAGCGCGGAGCGGCCTGCGAAGTCGGCGGGATCGTGGAGCCGATGATGGACGAGCGGGAGGTCTTCGCCCGGGATGCCGAGCTTGCGGTGATCCCCGCTCTTGCCGATCGCGAGCAGGATGCGATGCGCCCGGGCGAGCACACGGCCGTCCGCGTCGAGGAGCGAATGCACCGAGCCCTCGACCGCGTGGGTGGAAACGCGTCCCGCGACGGGCTCGATGGCCCGTGCGCGCCGCACCGCCTCGAGCTCGTCGACGAGCTCCTCCTTCGTCGACGCGCCGAGCGCGAGCTCGCCCTCGGGAACGAAGCCCGACGGATAGAGGTAGATCGGCTTCTTGGCGGGGAAGTCGCGGATCGTCTGGAAAGGCCTCGAGGCCTCGAGGACGACCGCCTCGAGCCCGAGGCGTCGCGCCTCGAGCGCGGCCGCGAGGCCGGCCACGCCCGCGCCCACGATCGCGACGTCGGCGACCCCGTCCGCGCGTTTCCGGTCCGCGAACGAGGGCTCGCTCGCGAACGCCCGGATCGCTCGCGCCCCGGAGTCGGCCGCCAGCTTGAGCAGCGGCGTGCCGACGAGGTCCCCCGCGATGCGGACCCCGACGACCGACGTCGACCCGTCCTCCCCGACGAGCGGGAGACGTTCGACCGTCCCGGCCGGGAAACCCGTGTGGAGCCATCGCGCGTATCGACCCATCGTCTTCGTCCCTCGTCCGTCCCTACGCCGCCCGGCCCCTTTCGTAACGCCGGGCGGGCGCGGGTGTAAGGGGGAGCATGGACGTGCCGCTCCCCCCTCCCGCTTGGCCCGCCCGGGGACGCCCGACTCTCGCCGCCATGGTAGAAGGCATCCGAGGAACGGGGATGGCGACCGACGAGGAGCTGATGCGCGCGTACGTCGCGGGAGATCACGCGGCGTTCCGTGCGCTCTTCGAGCGCCGGGGCCCCGACCTCCTGCGCCTCGTGCGACGTCACGTCGAGTCCGACGACGTCGCCAAGGACCTCGTGCAGCAGACGTTCCTGCGGCTGCATGCGGCGCGGAACGACTTCCGGGACGGCGCGAAGCTCCGGCCCTGGCTCCTGACGATCGCCATGAACCTCGTCCGCGAGCACTGGAGGAGGCGCAAGCGGCGCCCTTCGGCCGAGCTCGACGAGTCGCGACACGCCGCCGAGGAGCCGCGCGACGAGCGCGAGGAGGCGAGGCGGGCGGCCCGGGTCCGAGAGGCGCTCGCGGAGCTCCCCGACGGTCATCGAGAGGTCGTCGAGCTCCATTTCTTCCAGGGTCTTCCCTACGCCGAGGTCGCGGCGATCGTCGGAGGCAGCGAGGGAGCGGTCCGCGTCCGCGCCCATCGCGCGTACAAGAAGCTCGCGCAGCTGCTCGCCGAGCTCGGGGGTGCGTCATGACGGGGCCGAACGACGAGACCGGGAGCCCTGGGCTCGACCCCGCGCTCGGTGCGGAGCTCGACCGCGCGCGCGAGGGCGACGCTCCCGGGAAGGACGAGCTCGACGCCCTCTTCGCGTCGATCGAGCAGGCCACGCGAGACGCCGATCGTTCCCCGCGCATGCGACTCCGGGCCGCGCCGACGTCGGTGCGCCGCGCGATCGCCATCGCCTCGTTCGTCGCGATCGCGATCTTCACGTACGCCACCGCCGGCCGGACGGACCTCGCGCTCTATCCCCTCGGTCGCTTCGTCGCCGAGTGCCTCGCCTACGCGACCCTGCTCGGCACGAGCCTCGCGCTCGCCCTCCGGCCGCAGCACGTGCCGTCGCTCCCCCGCCCCGTCGTCTCCCTCTTCACGGCCGCCACCTTGCTCGCGACCGTGGCCCTCGCCGTCGCACCGCCTCCGCACCACCTGCCCCTCTTCCTCGTCGAGGGCTTCCACGCGTCGTGGACCGATGGGCTGCCCTGCCTCTACATCGGTCTCCTGCTCGGGCTCCCCGTCTACTTCCTCGCGCGCGTGCTCGATCGGGGCACGCCGCTCTCGAGCGTGCTCGCCGCCGCCTCCGCCGGCCTCATGGGCAACCTCGCCCTCGAGCTCCACTGCCCGAGCGTCGATGCCCGCCATCGCCTCGTGGGCCACGCGTCGGTCGGCTTCGTCTTCCTCGCCTGTCTCGGGATCGCCTATCTCGTCGAGCGCGCGATCCGCAGGAGGCGCACGTGATCACCGTCGCCGCCTTCGATCGCGACGGGAGGGTCCACCTCCTCGAGGTCGAGCCCGACGCGGCCGTCCGCGGGGCCGGTCGCCCGTTCGCCCACGGCCTGGTCGGCGAGACCCTCCCGGACGCCTTCCTCCGCCTCGATCTCGAGAGCCTCCACGACACCCCCCGAGGCCGCCTCGCCTTCGCCGACTTCCGCACCGCGCGGTCGAAGGCGCCGATCGGCTGCCCGAGGAGCCTCTGCCGCCGCATCGTCGCCCTTTCCGAGTCGCGCGGGCTGCTCCCCCTCGCCCGCTTCGAGCGGGGCTTCGAGCCACTCCTCGAGGCCCTCGATCGTCGCCGGCTCGCCGTCGCCGAGGGCCGTGAGGGGAGGCCCACCGTCCTCCACGTCGCCCTCGCCGCGGGCGAGGACCGGGCCTGCTACCTCCTCCATCACGAGGAGCGTCGGGCCCTCGTCGCCCGCATCGAAGCCGTCCTCGAGCACGGTCGTCCGGAGCTCGCGCCGTTCGTCGGCGCCGGGGCGCGGATCGTCCCCGTCGTGGTCGAGGATCGGGTCGCGTTCCGGCTCGACGGGCTCGAGCGCGCCCCCGACCTCCACGTCGCGGCCGCGACCGTGCTCGCCGCCCTGCTCCACGGCCTCGACGCCCCCGCGCTCGAGCCTCCCTCGGCCGGGGGCACCGTTCCGGCGCCGGGGGATCTCGCTCGGGCCCTCCTGAGCGAGCCGTTCGTGGAATACTATGCCGCTCGGGTCGAGGGGCGGGCAGACTCGCCTCCCGTGCCCTCCCCCGGATGAGCCCTGGTCGATGCTGCGCCAATTCTCCGAACGTCCGCTCCGGATCCCGCGCCTCCTTCCCTTCGTGCCGAAACCGGGTGATCCCCGCATCTACGCGTTCAACGACGAGCGCGAGGCCATCGTGCGCGCGGTCGTCCATCGCGCCACGGCGCGCCACTTCGCCACGCGGCCGAAGACGGAAGCGGCGCTCGCCGACGTGGCCTTCCACGAGATCCGCCGCCTGGAGGCGCAGAAGGACGACGAAGCGGCCGCCTCCCTCGGCACCTGGCGCACCCTGTTGCGGCGCATCCCCCGGATGAGCGACTCGGAGGCCGCCTCCGAGCTCACGCGGGTCGCCGAGGCCATGACCTGGGACGTCGCGGGCAATTTCGATCCGCGCGTGTACGAGTTCGCCCGCAAGGCGATGCCGAAGCTGCTCACGGGCGTGATGCGCCCCTCGGAGCTGCCGTCGACGCTGCTCTCGACGGAGAACTTCGCGCTCGACGCCCTGCTGCGGATCGAAGGCGCCGTGGAGCACCTCCGCGCGGTCGAGCCGAAGGCCACGCTCGTCTACGTGCCGACGCACAGCTCGAACCTCGACTCGATCGTCCTCGGTCAGGCGCTCGAGCGCTCGGGGCTCTCCCCCGTGATGTACGGCGCCGGGAAGAACCTCTTCACGAACCCGATCATCAGCTTCTTCATGCACAACCTCGGCGCCTACCGCGTCGACCGACGCATCCGCGCCAACTTCTACAAGGACATCCTCAAGGCCTACGCCGGCGAGACCGTGCGTCGCGGCTACCACAGCCTCTTCTTCCCGGGAGGGACGCGGAGCCGTTCGAACCTGATCGAGTCGAGGCTGAAGCTCGGGCTCGCGGGCGCGGCGGTCGAGGCCTTCGCCGAGCGACGCGCCGCCGGGGACGACCGACCGATCCTCTTCGTCCCGACGACGATCAACTACGAGCTCGTGCTCGAGGGCGACACGCTGATCGACGACTGGCTCGTCGAAGAGGGGAAGTCCCGCTACATCATCGAGGACGACGAGTTCTCCCGCGTCGACCGCTGGGTGTCCTTCTTCCGACGCCTCGTCGACATGCGGGCGGCCGGGGTCATCCGCTTCGGCGCTCCGATCGATCCCTTCGGCAACAAGGTGGACCTCGACGCGCGCTCGATCGGACCGGGCGGTCGGGTGCTCGATCCCGGCTCCTACGTCCTCCACCGCGGCGTCCCGACGATCGACGTCGCGCGCGACGCCGCCTACACCCGCGAGCTCGGCGACACGCTCGCCCAGGTCTACAAGACCGAGAGCGTGATCATGGTGACGCAGCTCGTCGCCCACGTGCTCTTCCGCCGGCTCGTCCGCGAGTCGGGCAACATCGACCTCTTCAAGCGTCTGCGGCTGCGCGGCGAGGTCTCGATGAGCCGCGCCGAGCTCGAGGCCGAGGTCGGTCGGACGCGCGACGTCCTCCGGGCGAGGGTCGCGGACGGCATGACGAAGATGAGCGCCGAGCTCGACCGGGAGACGCCCGCGGAGCTCGTCTCGCGCACCTTCCGCGTGTGGAGCGGCTACCACAAGAAGACGGCGGTGCACGAGGCCGAGGGCGTCGTGACGATCGACGATCCGACCCTCGTCCTCTACTACCAGAACCGGCTCGTCCCGTTCGCCGAGGCGCTCGTCACCGACGAGGCCGATCGCGCGGCGGCCCGCTGGATCTCGAATCTCGGAGCGAAGCGATGAGCATGCGCATCGGAGTCGTGGGCGCGGGCGCGTTCGGCCGCGGCGTGGCGGCGGCCGCCGCGCGCGTCGGCAACCAGGTGACGCTCGTCACGCGCCGCACCGATCTGGAAGGCCGCGAGGGCGTCGACGTGACGCGCGATCAGGGCGCGCTCCGCGACGCCGACGTGGTCTTCGTGGCCGTGCCCTCGAGCAAGGTCGTCGACACCGCGCGCTCGCTCGCCGATCACCTCGACGGCCGCCACCTCCTCGTGCACGTCAGCCGGGGCCTCGTCGGCGACGGACTGACGACGCTCACGCAGATCCTCCGCGTGGAGACCCCGTGCCGTCGCGTGGGCGCCCTCGCAGGGCCCCTCGTCGCCGATGCGCTCGCGGACGGCCGGCCGGGCGGCGGCATCGTCGGCACGCACTTCCCCGAGGTCGCGGAGGCCGTTCGGCAGGCGATCGCCGGTCCGTCCCTCCGCATCTACGACACCGACGACGTGGTCGGCGTCGAGGTGGCGAGCGCGTGCGTCGGCCTCCTCTCCCTGGCGACGGGCTACGCGACGGGCCTCGGAGTCGGCCCCTCGGCGCTCGCCGTGCTCGCGACCATGGGCATGGTGGAAGCGGCGCACCTCGGCGAGACGCTCGGCGCGCACCGCCACACCTTCTCGGGGCTGGCGGGCATCGCGGACCTCGTCTCGGTCGTCGCCGGCGACCGCCGCCCCGAGTTCGTCCTCGGCAAGCTCGTGGCCCAGGGCAAGCCGCTCGCAGAGGCCCTCCCCGAGGTCGGGGCGAACGTCGAGAGCATCGACCTGGCCCGTCGTCTGGTCCGACACGCCGAGCGGCATCGTGTCGAGGTCCCCATCTGCGACGTCACGGCGCGCGTCCTCGAGGGCCGGACTGGCCCCACCGAGGCGATCGCCGAGCTGATGGCGCGTCCGGTCACCCGGGTGTAGGAGAGTCGTCCATGACCGTCGTTTGGACCTTCCCGACACGGATCCTCTTCGGAGCGGGCGCTGCCCGCGAAGCCGGAGCGGAGGCGAAGCCCTTCGGAGCCTCGCGCGCGCTCCTCGTCACCGACGAGAGCGTCGAGGCCACGGGCCACACCACCCTGGTGGTCGAATCGCTCGCGCGCGCCGGCATCACGACGGCGATCTTCGATCAGGTCTCGTCGAATCCGCTCGAGACCGAGGTCCTCGCCGCGGCCGACGCGTACCGCCACGCCGACGCGTCCCTGCTCGTCGCGGTGGGCGGCGGCAGCGTCATCGACGTCGCGAAGCTCACGCGCATCGCCGTCTCGCATCCGCTGCCGCTCGCTCCCTACGGGGCGCGGAAGAACGGCGAGGCCAAGCTCGTCGGAAACCTGCCGCCCCTGCTCGCCGTGCCGACGACGGCGGGCTCGGGCAGCGAGGTCATGGGCACCGCGCACGTGACCATCCAGTCCACGCATCGGAAGACGCTCTTCGCGTCGCCGAAGCTCCTCCCGACCGTCGCGATCCTCGATCCCTCGCTCACCGTCTCGCTGCCGCCGCGGCTGACGGCGGCCTCGGGCATGTCGGCGTTGGCGCGCTGCATCGAGGCCTACCAGGCCCCGGGCGATCATCCGATGGCGGACGCGATCGCCCTGAACGGCATCGCGCAGCTCCTCTCGGCGTTCGAGCGAGCGGTCCTCGACGGGGGCGACGTCGACGCGCGCGGAACGATGCTCAAGGCCTCGATGATGGGAGCCGTGGCGGCGCAGAAGGGCCTCGGCCTCTCGGACGCGATCGCCCATGCGCTCACGGTCGAGGCGGGCGTCCACCACGGTCTCGCCTCCGCGGTCGCCCTGCCGCACGTCCTCGACTACAACCGCTCCGCCGTGCAGGACAAGATCGCGAAGCTCGCGCGGCTCTTCGGCGCACGCGGGACCGACACCGAGACCCTGGCGTTCGAATGCGCCGGGGCGGTCCGCTCGCTCCGCAAGAAGGTCGGTCTGCCGGACTCGCTCCCGGCGCTCGGGATCGACGAGAAGCGGATCGAACGCATCGCGACGGTCGCCCTCGAGGATCCGAGCCGCGACACGAACCCCCGCGCGGCGACCCTCGAGGACGTCGTCTCGCTCCTCCAAGCGGCGCTCTGACGTGGCCAAGCGGCGCAAGGGCTCGATGAAGAGCCTCGCCGAGCTCCTGCCGAAGGTCTATCCGGCGCCGGAGGAGCTCGACACCGCGCGGCTCTTCGCTCGTTGGGTCGACGCCCTGCCGCCTCGCGTGGTCGCCCATGCGCGCCCCGTGAAGCTCGCGCGGGGCACGCTGCACGTGAACGTGAGCAGCACGTCGTGGGCGAACGAGCTCTCGTTCCTCGAGCGGGATCTCGTGGCGAAGCTGCGCGTCGCGGCGCCGAGCGCGGGGGTCCAGCGGATCCGCTTCCGGGTCGGTCCGCTCCCCGATCTCCCGGAGCGCCACCGCCCCGTGACGAAGACACGGGTCGCCCTTCCCCTCGCGGACCTCCCACCCGACCTCGCCCGTGCGCTCACCCACGTGAAGGACGACGACCTACGGAACAGCATCCTGGCTGCTGCAGCAGCCGGTCTGGGAGAAGACCGCGACCCCGATTGATCGCGGGGGACGCGACTCGCATGCACGAGCGAACGCGCTCGAAATCGCTCCTCGTCGCGAGCACGGCGATCTAGACCACTTTCCAGGACGACGAGCTCGAGCCTCCGCATCGGCCCTCTTCATACGGAGCTTCCTCCAATCGGGGTAGGTCTGGTACGGATCCCTGCGATGTCGGAAGCCGAACAGCTGCTTCGGGAGATCTCGAAGCACTGCGACCTCGACGAGCGGATCCCACAGATCCCCGCGTCCGCGAAGGTCCGCGGCTTCTACTTCCACAGCATGGAGGGCGTCGTCCGCGACGCCGGCCTGGGCGAGCGCTACGACGCCCTCTTTCCCGGCTCCTTCTCCACGCTCCGCTGGTATCCGGTACAGGACTACCTCACCCGCTGCGCCGTCGCCGGCGCGTTGCTCGCCTCGCCCGAGCGCGTGCACGACGGGATGCAGGAGGTGGGGCGGCGCTACATGATGGCGTTCGGCGAGAGCCTGATCGGTCGGACGATGATCCGACTGCTCTCGCGCGATCCCCACAAGTTGCTGGAGCAAGGACAGGCGAGCCGACGGCAGAGCTGCAGCTTCGGTCGGTGGGATCTCGAGTTCCCCGAGGAGCGCGTCGCCATCATCACGATGCACGACGAATACCTCTACATGGAGTCGATCCTGCGTGGCGCGGCCGAGGGCACCTTCGAGTCGCTGGGCATCCGGGTCGACGTCGAGGTCGAGCTCTTCGACCGTTTCAACGGACGGCACACCCTGCGCTGGTGAATCACGCCGAGGCGCGTCCCAGGCGGGGGATGGCTCCTGGATGCGTCCCCTCGGCGGCTCGACTGGCCACTTGCAAGCGCGACGCACCGACCCCGGCTGCCACGATTTCGGCCACGGCGGCCACCCCAGAGGGTGGCATGTGTCGTGCATGGTGGGAGACTGAGCTCGAACCGGGGGGAGGGACCGGGTCCCCGGGCTCGTGGAGGCAATCACCATGGCCGAATCCCGTCCCACCTTCTCCCCCGACGCCGAGCCCGAGTCCCGCGAGCACCCGGTCCCCGATTTCGCACGCGAGCTCGTCGAGCGTCGCACCGACGTGAGAGCGCTGCTCGGCGCGCGACTCGACCTCGAGCCGCTCGAGCCGCTCGCGCCCGCGAACGAGCCGACGACCGAGCCCTCGTCGCTCCTCGCTGCCGATGCGGCGGCTCGACGTCTCGTCGATGCGCTCGTCGAGCGCGGGGTGGACACCTTCTTCGGGATCCCCGGAGGACCCGCGTGTCCCCTCTTCGAAGCGATCCGTCTCGTGCGGGGAGCACGGCTCGTCGCTTCGCGGCACGAGAGCCACGCGGCCTTCGCCGCCGTCGCCTTCCACCGTGCGACCGGTCGTGTCCCGGCCGTCGTCGTGACCGCGGGCCCGGGCATCACGAACGTCGTGACCGGCGTCGCGACCGCGTCCTTCGAGCGCGTGCCGATGCTCGTCCTCGCGGGCGACGTGGCGTGGCGATCGTCGGGCGGAAGGCTCGCGCAGGACTCGGGGCCCGAAGGCCTCGACGCCGAGGCTTTGCTCGGACCGATCACGCGCAAGCAGGTCCGCATCGCGAGCCCGCGCAGCGCGGTTCCGCAGACCCTCTCCGCCCTCGACTCGGCCACGGACTCGTTCCACGAGGGCCCGTCGCTCGTCGTCGTGCCCATCGACGTCGGCATGGCCCCCGCTCCGTACCTCGAGCTGCCCCCACCCGTGCGCCGGATGATCGTCGAGCCGCCGACGGAGTCCGTCGTGCGGACGGCGCACCTGCTCGCGAACGCCGAGCGCCCCTTGCTCGTGATCGGCGCCGGCTGTCGCTCGCGCGTCGAAGAGGTGCGCGCGCTCGTCGACGTGCTCGACGTTCCCTTCGTCACCACGCCCCGCGCGAAGGGCCTCGTGAGCGAGGAGCATCCGCGGTCGCTCCGCAACGGCGGCATGGCCGCCTCCGCGTGGGCTCGCAGGTACACCGCCGCCGGCGTCGACGCGACGCTCGTGCTCGGCAGCGATCTCGACGACAGCGACGTCGGGCCCACGCCCTACGTCGCGAAGAACGGCCGGATGGTCCACGTGGACCTCGACGCCGACGTCTTCGCCCGCAACCTCCCGACCGAGCTCGCCGTGGTCGCGGACGTCGGCGCCTTCGCTCGGGCCCTGACCGACTACGTCGTCGACGAGGGCCTGCGCAACGGCCGCTGCCGCGACGTGCTGCGCGCGCTCCGCACGACGTCCCCGGTCGACGAGGCGGAGTTCGCCTCGGATCCGCGCACGCCCATCGCCCCGCACCGCTTGGTCGCGGACCTCGCACACGCAGCGCTCCCCGGCACCCGCTTCGTGACGGACATCGGAGAGCACATGCTCTTCGCGCTCCACTACCTCACGGCCACGGGCCCGGACGACTTCCACATCCAGCTCCGCCTCGGGAGCATGGGCTCGGGAATCGCTGGAGCCGTCGGCCTCGCGCTCGGCGATCCCCGGCGTCCGGTGATCTGCCTCTGCGGCGACGGTGGGATGCAGATGTCGGGGATGGAAGCGCTCGTCGCGGCCAAGGAAGGGCTCCCCATCACCTACGCCGTGTTCAACGACGCGCGTTACAACATGGTGCACCACGGGATGAAGCAGATCTTCGGATCGGCCGCTCCGTGGGACACGCCGCGCATCGACTTCGCGGCCTGGGCGAACGCGATGGGCATCCCGTCCGCGGTCGTGCGTCGGCCGGGCGAGATCACGCGCGAGCTGCTCGTGGGCCTCGGAGCGGACTCGGGCCCCGTCGTGCTCGACGTGCGCATCGATCGCGACGTCCGCCTCTCCGGCGTGGGCCGGGCCGAGTCACTGCGCCAGATGGCGATGGCCGACGCGGGCCAGCGCCCGGGCGGGGGTGCGCGATGAGGAAGGCGAGCCTCCTCGGATTCGGAGTCGTCTATCCGGAGACGGTGCGCACCAACGACGCCTGGCCCAGCGAGTTCGGCCGGTCGACGAGCGCCGGCGGAGGCGACCGGACCTTCAACGACATCGCTCCCCCGATCGATCTCGAGGCGGCGCGCATCACCGCGAAGCACCTCGCCGCGGAGGCGGTGGATCCCTTCCTCGGCGTCGAGCGGAGGAACGTCTCCCTTCCCGGCGAGACGGCGTGGGATGCCGAGGCGGCCGCGGCGCGCCTGGCGATGGCGGATGCCGGGGTGGGCCCCTCGGACATCGACGTGGTGATCACCTACTCGGTGGTGCCCGATCGCGTGCAGCCCACCGGCCCCAAGATCGCCCACCTGCTCGGGATCGAGGGCGCGCTCGCCTTCGGCATCGACATCGCCTGCGCTTCCCCGATCGTGCAGCTCGAGCTCGCTCAGGCCCTCCTCGCCTCGGGCGCGGCGAAGACGGTGCTGCTCACGCAGTCGCACCTCATGACTCGCGCCTTCCCCATGCTCCACCCCGCGGCTCCCGGCATCGGAGACGCGGCGACCGCCATGGTGCTCGGGACCCGCGAGCGCTGGCCGCTGCTCGGGGTGCACTGCGTCTCGCACGGCGACGTGTACGACGCAGTCACCTGGATCCGCAGTGACGACCCCGCCGCCGAGACTCCATGGTGGAAGGCCGGCGGCGACTACCGGCTCGGGAGTCGGAACGTCGCCCAGACCAAGGCGTTGATGCGCGACACCGTCGCCTACGGGGCCCGAACCCTGCGGGAGCTCTCGGCGAAGGTCGGCATCGATCCCGAGCGGATCGGTCTGCTCGCGAGCGTCCAACCGCGGGGTTTCATCCCCCACGCGATCACCGAGTACGTGGGTCTCGGCTGGGACGCCGCCGTGACGACGTATCGCGAACGAGCACACCTCGGCGGCTGCGGTCCCCTCGCGAATCTCGAGGAGGCGCGCCGCCAGGGGCGGTTGCGACCGGGCGCGATGGTCGCTCTCTACGGACAGGGCGCGGGCTTCACGCGTGGCGCTGCGCTCTTCCGCTTCGATTGAGGGATGACCATCACGGCGGGACTGGAGTAACGTGTGGACGGGATTCGAGAGAATCCCCCGACGTATGGACGGCCCCGTCGTAATGCACCTCTTCCTGCACGAAGGGCCTCGGATCCCCGAGGTCCGAGCGGCTCTTCGTGCGTTGCCGCGTAGCGCGGAGCTCGAGGTGGAGGTCCACGAGACGTCGGGACACGCGCTCGACGCGGCGGCCCGCGCCCGCCAACAGCACGGTGGTCTCCCGATCGGCTTCCTCGTGACGAACGAGGCGAGCGCGCTCGACGCGCTGGCGGGTGGAGCCGACGAGGCCTGGGCCGCATCGTCGCTCGAGCCCCGCGCGCTCCACGACTTCCTCGGCCGTCTCGTGCTGCGATCGCGCGTGCGGCGCGAGCACGAGCGCATGACGGAGAACGTCGCCCAGGCCGACAAGCTCGCCGCGCTCGGTACCCTGGTCGCGGGCATCGGTCACGAGATCAACAACCCGCTCTCGGCGATCAGCCTCTCCATCGAGGCGGCCCGGCGCGTGCTCCTCCCACTGCTGCAGACGGCATGGGAGCTCGATCGGGCCTCTCGGAACGGTCAGGGGCTCTCGCCTCCGGAGCTCGCGCGCATCGCGCAGACCCTCCGAGCCGGCAAGCGCGCCCTCGACGGCGATCGGCTGCTCGACGACATGTCGACGGCGACCGCCCAGATCGCCGACGTGGTCGCCGACCTCCGCGTGTTCGCACGCAGCGATCCCGAGGAACGACCGGTCCTCGTCGACGTGCCCGCGGTCGTCGACCAGGCGGTGAGGCTCGTGGGCCGCGACCTCGCCCGCAAGGCGGTGATCGAGCGCGATTTCCCCGACGATCTGCCGGTGCTCGCGGTCCCGCGGAGCCGCATCGCGCAGGTCCTCACGAACCTCCTCGTGAACGCGGCCCACGCGATCGCCGAGGTCGAGCGTCCGATGCACCGCGTGCGGATCACGGCGCGCGCGGATGCCCAATTCGTCGCGATCTCGGTCTCGGACACCGGTCCGGGCATCCCGCCCGACATGCTCGAGCGCGTGTTCGATCCGTTCTACACCACGAAACCGCAGGACTCCGGGACGGGGCTCGGCCTCTCGATCTCCCGCTCCATCCTCCGGCGCATGGGCGGCGACCTCGTCGCCGAGTCGGTGCTCGGCGAAGGTGCGACCTTCCTCTGCATGATCCCGCGCCCTTCGCGCGAGGCCGTGAAGGAGGCCTACCTGCGCAGCTCGCCCCCGAGCGGGAGCCTCCTGCGTCCCACGCTGCTCTCGATCCTCGTGGTCGACGACGACGAGCGCGTGCTCCGCGCGGTGGCCCGCTGCCTGGGGCCCCGCCATCGACTCCTCCTCGCGCGCGACGGGCGCGAAGCGATCGAGCTGCTCGACTCCGGGTCGCACGCCGACGTCGTCCTCACGGAGCTCGAGCTCCCGGAGACCGACGGCTTCGCCCTGCTCGAGCATCTCCGCGCCCACCATCCGCTCCTCCTCGAGAGCGCGATCGCGATGACGGCGTCCGGCCAGGATCCGGAGCTCCTCGTGCGCCTCTCGTCCTTCGCGATTCCGGTGCTCGAGAAGCCGCTCAAGCCCGATCAGCTGACGGCGGCCATCGAGCAGACGAAGGCGGCCGGCGACGCCGAGGCCCATCGTTCGAGCCGCGACGCGGTCGGCTGAGGGATCGTCCGAGGGCTCAGCGCGCGGGCGAGCCGCCGAGCGCGCGGTCGGCCTCGCGCACGGCCTCGACGAACGCTCGCACGAGCTCGGGATCCTTGATCCCGGGTGCCGACTCGACGCCGCTCGCGACGTCCACGCGGTAGGGGCGCACGCGACGGATCGCCTCGCCGACGTTCGACGGGACGAGGCCGCCCGCGAGCGTGAGCTTGCGCTCCCTCGCGAGCTCCTCCGCCAGGGACCAGTCGAAGGTATGGCCCGTGCCTCCCGGGACGCCGCCGGGCACGTAGGCGTCGAGCAGGAGGTGCTCGCCAGGATACGCACGCGCCTCCTCGCGGATGCCGGAGCCCTTCACCCTCAAGGCCTTGTAGGCGTAGGGAAGGAAAGCGGCGACGAGCTCGGGCGGCTCGCTCCCGTGGAGCTGCACCCAGCGGATCCCGGTCGCCTCGAGCGTCTCGCGGATCTCGTGCTCCGTCGCATCGACGAAGAGCGCGACGAGCTCGGCGCGGTCGCCGACCGCCTTGACGATCTCGCGCGCCGTCCCCACGTCGCATCGACGTTTCGTTCCTGACCAGAAATTGATCCCGAGCGTATCGACCCCGAAGTCGACGCACGAGAGCGCGTCTCCCAGCCGCGTCAGCCCACAGACCTTGATCCGAGTCATCGCTCGGCAGCGTACGGTCGAAATCGGGTGGCGCAACGGCAGGGAACGTCTCATTTAAGGGCTGCGTTCGGACCGGGGCGCAGCGCGTCCACTTGCCCCGGCGACGCCCAGGTAGGCCATGGACACGACCTCGACCCAGACGGTCCAGCGGGAAGAGCTGGACTCCGTCGTCATCCGGTTCGCGGGTGACTCCGGCGACGGCATGCAGATCACGGGGAGCCAGTTCACGACGGCGACCGCGTTGATGGGCAACGACCTCGCGACGTTCCCGGACTTCCCCGCCGAGATCCGCGCTCCCGCCGGCACCACGTACGGCGTGTCGGGCTTCCAGATCCACTTCTCGAACCACGACATCATGACGCCGGGCGACGCGCCCGACGTGCTCGTGGCGATGAACCCCGCCGCCCTCAAGGTGAACGTCGCCACGCTCAAGGCCGGCGGCCTGCTCATCCTGAACACGGGCGCGTTCACGAAGCAGAACCTCGAGAAGGCCGGCTACACGTCGAACCCGCTCGACGACGCGAAGCTCAAGGACAAGTTCCGCGTCCTCGAGATCGACATCACGAAGCTGACGATGAACGCGGTCGCCGAGTTCAAGCTCGGCGCCAAGGAAGCCGCTCGCTGCAAGAACATGTGGACCCTCGGTCTCATGTTCTGGATCTTCGGCCGCGACTCGAAGTCGACCGAGCAGGAGCTCCGTCAGAAGTTCGCGAAGCGTCCCGAGCTCGCCGAGGCGAACATCGCCGCGCTGCGCGCCGGCCACGTCTACGGCGAGAGCGCCGAGATGCCGAGCAACGTCGGCGTCTACCACGTGGCGAAGGCGAGCCTGAAGCCGGGTCTCTACCGCAACGTCGACGGCAACCAGGCGACCGCCTGGGGCCTCGTCGCCGGTGCGAAGCTCGCGAACCTGCCGCTCTTCTACGGCTCGTATCCGATCACGCCGGCGTCGTCCCTCCTGCACAACCTCGCGAAGCTGAAGAACTTCGGCGTCACGACGTTCCAGGCCGAGGACGAGATCGCGGCGATCTGCTCGACGATCGGCGCGGCCTTCGCGGGCCAGCTCGCCGTGACCGGCACCTCGGGTCCGGGCGTCGCGCTGAAGACCGAGGCGATGGGCCTCGCGATCGCCACCGAGCTCCCGCTCGTCATCGTCGACGTGCAGCGCGGCGGTCCCTCGACCGGCCTGCCGACGAAGACCGAGCAGAGCGACCTCTTCCAGGCGGTCTGGGGCCGCAACGGCGACGCGCCGATGCCGGTCCTCGCGGCCGCGAACCCGGGCGAGTGCTTCTACCTCGCGATCGAGGCCTGCCGCATCGCGACGAAGTACATGACGCCCGTCATGCTGCTCACCGACGGCTTCATCGCGAACGGCGCCGAGCCGTGGGAGATCCCGGACTTCGACAAGCTCGCCCCCTTCCCCGTGAAGCACTACACGGAGGTCGAGGGCTTCCATCCCTTCAAGCGCGATCCCGAGACCCTCGCGCGCGTCTGGGCCGTGCCCGGGACGCCGGGCCTCGAGCACCGCATCGGCGGCCTCGAGCGCAGCCAGCACACGGGTCACATCTCGTACGATCCCGAGAACCACCACGTGATGACCAAGCTGCGCGCCGAGAAGGTGCAGAAGGTGGCGAAGGACTTCCCGAAGGCGAAGGTCGACCTCGGCGACGAGAAGGGCGAGCTGCTCGTGGTCGGCTGGGGCTCCACCTACGGCTCGATCCGCGAGGCGGTCGACCAGTGCCGCAAGCAGGGCCTCTCGGTCTCGCACCTCCACCTGCGCCACATCTGGCCGCTTCCCGAGGGGCTCGGCGAGCTGATGCGCGGCTTCCGTCAGGTGATCGTCCCCGAGCTCAACAACGGACAGCTCGTCCACCTCCTGCGCTCGCAGCTCCTCGTCGACGCGCAGGGCATCAACAAGATCCAGGGTCAGCCGTTCCGCATCGCGGAGCTGGTCGAAGAGATCCAGCGTCGTCTCGGCAAGGGAGGCAACTGACATGAGCGCGCCCATCCCCGTCTCCGCTCTCACGCGGAAGGACTTCGTCTCCGATCAGGAAGTCCGTTGGTGCCCCGGCTGCGGCGACTACGCCATCCTCGCCGCGGTCCAGCGCACGCTCCCCGAGATCGGCGCGACCCGCGAGAACACCGTCTTCGTCAGCGGCATCGGCTGCTCGAGCCGGTTCCCCTACTACATGAGCACCTACGGCTTCCACACGATCCACGGCCGCGCGCCGGCGATCGCGACGGGCCTCAAGATCGCGAATCCGAAGCTCGACGTCTGGCTCGTGACGGGCGACGGAGACGGCCTCAGCATCGGCGGCAACCACATGCTGCACGTGCTGCGCCGCAACGTGGACCTCCAGATCCTGCTCTTCAACAACCAGATCTACGGCCTCACGAAGGGTCAGTACTCGCCGACGTCGGTGCACGGCAAGGTCACTCCGTCGACGCCGATGGGCTCGCTCGAGGATCCGCTGAACCCGATCCACTTCGCGCTCGGCGCGGGCGCCCGCTTCGTCGCACGCGGCTACGACACGTCGAAGGATCTCCCCGAGGTCCTGAAGCGTGCCCACGCGCACAAGGGCGCGTCGTTCGTCGAGATCCTGCAGAACTGCCCCGTCTTCAACGAGGGCGCGCACGACCTCATCACCGACCGTGCGACCGCCGCGGAGCACCAGCTCTGGGTCGAGCACGGCAAGCCCCTCGTCTTCGGTGCGAAGCGCGAGAAGGGCGTCGTGATGAACCCGAAGACGTGCCAGCTCGAGGTCGTCTCGCTCAGCGAGACGGTCACCGAGGCCGACCTCGTGGTCCACGACGAGACGAACCAGACGCTCGCCTGGCAGCTCGCGACGCTCCCGGGAATCGCCGCGATGGGCGTGCTCTACTGCAATCCGGGAGTCGCCTACGACGCCGCGGTCGTCGACCAGGTGGAGCAGGCGAAGACGAAGGCCGGCGGCAAGGCGGACATGAACGCCCTGCTCCGCTCGGGCCACACGTGGCAGATCACCTGAGCCCCACGGGAGCTCGGGATCGGTAGGGAGCCGCTCGGGAGACCGGGCGGCTCTCGTCGTTCGAGGCCGCGCATCGCACTCAGGAGGGGGCGACGACCACGCGATTGCGTCCGCGCGACTTGGCGGTGTAGAGCGCGGCATCCGCGGCGCTCACGAGGGCCTCGGGCGTCCGCGCGGATTCCCTCCCCCACTCGGCCACGCCGAAGCTCGCCGTGACCTTCGCGTGGAGGCTCGCGTCGTGGGGAATGGTGAGCTCCTCGACGCGACGGCGTGCAGCCTCCGCGAGCTCGGCTGCGGCTTCGGCGTCGAGCCCCGGGAGGAGCAGGACGAATTCCTCGCCCCCGTAGCGCGCGAGCACGTCGCCGGGCCTCCTCGCCGAGCCGGCGAGGCAACGTGCGATCGCCCGGAGGCAGGCGTCGCCCTCCGGATGCCCGTAGCGATCGTTGAAGGCCTTGAAGTGGTCGACGTCGACGAGCACGAGCGCGAGCGGAGAGCCACTGCGGTCCGCGCGCGCGCACTCCTCCCTCAGGCGTCCGTCGAAGAATCGGCGGTTCGAGGTGCCCGTGAGCCCGTCCTCCATGGCGAGCTGGCCGAGACGCGCGTTGGCCTCGCGGAGCTCCCGCTCGCTCTCGCGGAGCGCGCTCGTCATCCCGGCGGCGAGATGGATGGCGCGTGCGCGCGTGCGGAGCAGCGAGAGGATGAAGGCGCCCGTCACGGTCGTGACGACGAGACCGAGCACGAGCACGACGACCGGCTCGTCGCGCTCGGAGGCGAGGACGAACCCTTCCCCCGGGCGGACCGTGACGCTCCAGACGCGGTCGCCCAGGCGGAGCGGCAACGTGACCTGCACCCGGTCCCGCGTCCTTGTCGAGCCCCGGCGAGCGGTGTCGAGCACCACGGCTCCCCCGTGCGGCGCGTCCCGCACCTGAACCTCGACGTTCTCGCCTGCGAGTCGAGGAGCATCCGTCAGCAGCTCCTCCGCGGTGAACATCGTGTAGACCCAGCCGACGGGCCGCGCCCCATCGCCGGCCGGAGTCCGGACCGCCAGGAAGAGGAGGAAGGCCGGACCCGCGCCCGGATCCTGGATCAAGCGGAGGCGCCCGCTCAACGTCGGGCGGCTCGTCCGCGTCGCCCTCTCGATCGCCGCCTTGCGTGTCGGCTCCGACGCCAGATCGAACGCGAGCACTGGCCGATTCCGATCGACGGGCTCCCGGTAGCGCACGACGTAGTGGAGGGGCATCCGCACGCTCGGATGAACGGCGTACCCCGGATGCTCCCGTGCCTCGGTCCGTTCGAACTCCGCGAGCCGATCGTCCTCGACGGGCACCGCGAAACCGATGCCGTGCATCGCCGGATAATGGCTCTCGAGATCGAGCGAGCGCACGTACTCCGCGAATTCCGCCTCCGTCACCCGCTCGCTCGCTCGGAAGAGCGCCGCCGTGCCCTCGAGGATCTCCTCGTAGGCGAGGTAGCGCTCGGCGGCATAGCGTTCGACGCGCTCCGCCGTGTGGAACAGGCGATCGCGCTGCGCCGCGTGGTTCGCCCGATCGACCGCCGCCGCCGCCCCGACCGAGAGGGTCGCGAGAGCGACCACCACGAAGAGCCCTGCCGCGTGCAGACGCCGGCTCGTTCGCCCACCGGGAGCCAACGAATCGCGCCACGGGGCGTCGCCGCCAGGTGTCGTCACGAAAGCCACCCCCGAAGAGAAGGTGTCCGATGGGCGATCCCGCTCCGCCGTCCGGAGCGGGGATGCGGCCGCCCGTCGGATCAAGCTGCGCCCGAGACGACGCGCCGAACAGGTGGGCCGCGCGTCCTTGCACGAATGTCACGGTGGTGGACCCACGCCCCCCGTGGAGGTCGCGCGACACGCGCTGATACCCTCCCCCCATGGACAGGCTGAAGGGCAAGGTGGCGCTCGTCACGGGCGCGGGACAGGGGATCGGCCGTGCAGTCGCCGCACGCTTCCTCGACGAAGGGGCGAAGGTCGCCCTCGTGGAGCTCGACCGGGCGAAGGGCGAGGACGCGCGCGACGAGCTCGCGGCCCACGGAGAGGTCCTCCTCGAGGTCCTCGACGTATCCGACGAAGCCGCGGTGGCGAGGGCCATCGAATCCGTCGCCGCCTGGGGAGGCGGCCTCGACGTCCTGGTCTCGAACGCGGCCTGTTTCGAGGGCTTCGGCACCCCACTCGAATCGCTCTCGCCCGAGACGTTCCGCCGCGTCCTCGAGGTGAACCTCGTGGGACCGATGCTGCTCGCCCGCGCGGCCGCGAAGCATCTGCGTCCGAGGCGCGGCGCGATCGTGAACCTCGTCTCGACCCGGGCGTTCATGTCGGAGCCGAACACCGAGGCCTATGCCGCCTCGAAGGGAGGCCTCGTCGCGCTCACGCACGCCCTCGCCATCAGCCTCGGTCCCGAGCTCCGCGTCAACGCCATCGCCCCCGGATGGATCGCCACCGACGCGTGGAAGACCCTCGCCGAGCGTCACGAGCCCGAGCTCCGCGAGGTCGATCACCTCCAGCATCCGGTCGGCCGCGTCGGTCGACCGGAGGACGTCGCCGCGCTCGCGGCCTACCTGGCGTCGGACGAGGCGGGCTTCGTCACGGGCCAGGTGATCACGATCGACGGCGGCATGACGCGGAAGATGATCTACGTCGAATGAGCCGTGGCCCGGCCCTGAGCCCCGAGCAGGCGATCACGCCGAAGAGGGGCGCATCGCGTGGCTCAGGGATTAGCCGGAGCCGGAGTCGGAGCCTCGCCAGCGGCCGCGGCGTCGGGGGCTCCCGCGTCGGGTCCGCCGATCTCGGCCTCGAGCGCGTCGAGGTCGAGGGGCTCCTCGGCGCCGCCCCCGATCTCCGCTTCGAGCGCGTCGAGCCCTCCGCCGCCTTCGTCCGTCGTCGGGGCGACCTCTCCACCCGGGGCGGGCCCGGAAGGCGTCTCGGGCGCGGTCTGCGAGGGCGCGTCCGAAGGCCCGCCGAATCGATCCGGCAGGAACGTCGAGAACCTCGGGACGTACGTCGTGATGAGCAGCGTGACGATCAGGATTCCGATGAAGACCAGCACCGCCCGATAGAGCTCGGTCACGGGCTTCTCGAAGCGGAAGCTCGAGATGAAGAGGTTCAGGCCGACGGGCGGCGTGAGGTACCCGATCTCGAGGTTCAGGAGGAAGATCACGCCGAGGTGGTACGGGTCGATCCCGTAGCGCTCCGCGATCGGCGCGATGAGGGGCACCACGACCACGATGGCCGAGAAGATGTCCATCAGCATGCCGACGACGAGCAGGAAGATGTTCAGGAGGAACAAGAACATCGTCGGCGAGGAGATGAACCTCTGCATCGCCTCGAGGATCATCATCGGCACGCGCGCCTGGATCAGGAACGCCGTGAAGCCGATCGCCATCGCGAGGATGGCGAGGATGGCGCCGACGAGCGTCATCGACTCGCGGACGATGCGGGGCACGTCCCCGCGCAGCGTGACGTCGCGGTAGACGAAGACCTCGACGATCAACGTGTAGATCGCGGTGAACGCGGCCGCCTCGTGGATGCGGAGCGCGCCCGAGTACATGCCCCCGAGGAGCACGACCGGGAGCAGGAGCTCCCACTTCGCGACGTTCAGCGTCCGGAGCGCCTCGCCCATCTCGAATTTCGTGCGCGACTGCCGACGACGCCGGCCGACGACGAACGAGTAGCCCGAGAGCATCAGCACCGAGAGGAGACCCGGCACGATGCCCGCGAGGAAGAGCTTCTCGATCGTGATGCCCGCGACCACGCCGTAGATGACGACGGGGAGGCTCGGCGGGAAGAGGAGGCCGAGCGAGCCGCCGGTCGTGACGAGACCGAGCGAGAAGCGCTCCGGGTACTCCTCCTGGAGCAGCGCGGGATAGAGCAGGCCGCCGATCGCGACGATCGTGATGCCGCTCCCTCCCGTGAACGTCGTGAAGAACGCCGAGGCGAGGAGGCAGACGATCGCGACACCACCGGGAAGCCAACCGAGCCAGGCGCGCGAGACCTCGACGAGGCGCTTCGGCGTCCCGCTCTCGGCCATGAGGTAGCCGGCGAACGTGAAGAGGGGGATCGTCACGAGGAGCGGCGAATCGGCGAACTTCTCGCTGAAGACGTCGTTCGTCGCGCCGGTGATGCTCGTGTCGGCCAGGCTCGAGAAGAGGATCATCGAGGCCGCGCCGAAGATCACGAAGAGCGGCTCGCCGAGGAAGGCGAGCACGACCAGGATCAGGGCCAACCAGGGGCTCATGCCGAGGCCTCCCCTTCCTGCGCCTTCGCCTCGGGAGGCGGTGGGTTCGCGAGGTCGAGGATCTCGCCGACGGCCTTCGCGAGGAATCGCACGGACATCACGAGGAGGAGCGCGGGCACGACGAGCTCGAGGGCGTTCGCCGGCGTCGAGACGGGATGCCCCGTCGCGGAGAGCACCGAGCGGATCGCGCAGAAGAATCCGGGTCGCTCGGAGCCGGCCTCGACGGCCGCGGCGGCCGTCACGTCGCAGACGTGCGCCGTGTCTCCGCTCGGACCGAGCACGCTGAACTCGACGGGGACGTCGCCTGCGTTGTTGAGGATCGACATCCGGAAGACGACGGCCAGGGCCACGCAGGTCACCGCCGCGACGAGGTCGACGACGAGGCGGAGCACGGCCTTGGGCTTCTCGGGGAGGATCCGGTGGGCCACGTCGATCGCGATGTGCTTCTCGTCGCGCGTCGCGAGCGAAGCCCCGAGGAAAGCGAGGAAGAGCGTCCCCTTCTGGAGGAACACGTCCGCCCAGAGGAAGTGCTCGAGCGCCGAATTCGCCCAGCCGACCTGGTAATGCGTGAGGTTGCGGAGGAGGGCCTGGATCGCGGCGACGAGGATCATCGAGAGCAGGACGACCGCTCCGACGACTCCCTCGCCCTTGGCCCAACCCTGGTCGACACGTGCGAAGAAACGGCGCACGTCGGGCTCACTGCATCGCCTGGGTGACCTGATCGAGCAGCGCACGGGGGTACACGCGCCCCGCGAGACGCTCGCGCGCCGTGCGCGCCGCCGTCATCCACTCCTGGTAGTGGCTGCCGAGGTCGTTGACCTGCACGCCGCGCTGCTGGACCGTGTTGAAGGCGTTCGCGTCGTCACGCTGGATGAGGCGCTGGGCCGAGAGGTGGGCGCGCTGGGCCGTGTCGACGAGCGCCTGCTGGAGGTCCGGCGGGAGGCTGTCGAACTTCTGCTTCGAGATGACAGTCGCACCGACGAGGATGTTGAACGTCTGCCGCGAGGCGAAGCGCGTCCGCGTGTGCCACTGGAGCGAGACGCCCGCGATCGCCGAGGTGAAGAGGCTGTCGACCATGCGGGTCTGCAGGCCCGGGAGGACCTCGGGCACGCCGAGGCGGACCGGGTTCGCGTTCATCGCCTGGAAGTACTCGGTGTAGACCGGATCGTCGCGCCAGACCCAGGGACGGTGCGAGGCGAGCTCGCTCGGACGCTGGATGCGGTCGACCGAGAAGAGGCGCATCTGGCCGGCGTCACCCCAGCCGAGCAGCTTGTAGCCGTTCTCCGTGAACTGCTGCTCGAAGGTCGAGGCGAGGCGCTGACGCACGCGATCGAGCTGCGTGTACTCGGTGATGAGGCCCGGCGTCGCGAGCACGAGCGCCGAGCGGACCATGATGCCGAGGCCCGTCGTCGTCACGACGGCGCCGTCCATCTGGCCCGCGCGCATCTTGCGGACGAAGTCGCGCTCGTCGCCCTGGCTGCCGCCCGCGTAGAAGCGGAGCGAGAGGCGGTTGTTGGTGGCCTGCCGGAGGCTCGTGTTCCAGGCGTTGAACACGCGCATCCACGACGAGCCGTCGGGCGCGAGCGTCGCGATGCGGAGCTCGATCGCCTGCTGGGCGCCGGCCGAGGGGGCGTTCACGTCGGGCGCGAAGAAGAGCCCGAGGACGAGGAGGGGGAGGAGGAAGGAGCGCTTCATGGGGGGCCTCCGAGAGTTCAGAACCGCTGATCGACCTGGCGGATGTAGCGTTCGGCGCGACGGCGCGCGATCTCGTTGCCGAGGCGCGCTTCGGGGAGCGGATCCTGCGCCTCGAGGACCTCGGCGAGCAGCCGCAGGTAGAGGCCGCGATCCTGGCGCATGACGGCGTAGGTGTTCGCCATGTTCGCCTGGACGAGGAGGTTCTTGCGCTCGGTCTGCGTGAGCGCCTGCTCGAAGTAGCGCTGCGCCTGATCGAGGTCCGCGCCGAGCTCCTGGGCCGTCGCCACGCCGAGGAAGAGCACGCCCGCCGAGTGGTAGTACGTCGGGTCGAGCGCGACGGAGCGAGCGATCATCGCCTTCGCGAAGCCGAGATCGGCCACGGCCGCCATGTCGTCGCGCGAGACGTTGATCATCGAGCCCCACGCGTACCCGGCCCAGAAGAGGAGGCCGGCGTCGTCGCGGTCGTCGAACTCGCGACGCAGCCAGGGCTCGAACTGCTCGAGGCCACCGGCGACGGCGTCGTCGAGACCGTCGTGGTCCTTGGCGATCCAATGCTTCGCGAGGGAGAATGCGCGGCGGTACATGGAGCGGGCGCGACGGCGCGCGCGATCGGCGCCGACCTCGTCGCCGGTGAGCTCCTTCTCCTCCATCTCGTCCTCGACCCAGCCGTACGAGTAGCTGATGTACGCGCGGACGAGCTGCTCGAGCATGATCTCGTTGCCGGGATCGGCGCGGAGCAGCGCCTCGAGCTGCATGATCGTGGCCTGCGCGGCCGTGCCGGCGGTCTCGTAGTCGTAGAACTCCTCGAAGGCCGGCGCGCCGCGGTCGAAGACCTTCGCCGTCGTCCGGGCCGCGAGGCGCGTCGTGTCGCAGCCGAGCAGCGCGGGGGCCGCGAGCATCGAGGCGGCGAGCGCACCGATGCCCGCGTGGCGGAGCAGACGACGCGCGCGTCCGTGTTCGCGATTGCGATCGTTCATGTCACTCGCCTCCATCGGTCGCGGACGAATCCGACTCGTTCTCTTCGTGGTTCTGCGCCGGGGGCGGCTCGTTGGCCGAGGCGTGCGCGGCCTCGACGTAGGGAGCGAGATCCGTGTCTTCGACCAGCGGATGGTCGGCCGACGGATACGCCGGGAGAGGACGACCTCCTCCACAGCCCGCGAGGGCGAGCGAGAGGAGCAGGCTGGCGAGCACCGCTGCGTTCTTCATGGGGCCAGATTCCGCCACACCGCCACCCATGGGATCAATAGGCGATCGCGGGAAGCGACGGGCGTCGCACCCGGAAGGACGAAGACGCTCCAGAGGACGGAACGCGGAGCCCCGCCGGAGCGGGGCTCTTCTCGGGACGACACGGCGGACGCCGGACGATTCCCGGGACGCGTCAGACGTTCAGGAGCTCCTTCACCTTCGCGATCACCTGCGGAGCCTGGATGGGCTTCGTGATGTAGGCGTTCGCACCGAGCGCCATGGCCCGCTGACGGTCCTCCGTCGAGCCCTCGGTCGTGATGATGATGATCGGCACGTCCTTGTGGACCTCGTCGCTGCGGATGCGCTTCACGAGCTTGAGGCCGTCCATGATCGGCATGTTGATGTCGGTGATGACGAGATCGAACTTGCCGTTCGCGAGCTTGCGGAGTCCGTCGACGCCGTCTTCCGCTTCCGTGACGTGGAGCTTCTTGATGCGCGCGAGGGCGAACACCAGGAGTTGCCGCATCATCGGCGAGTCTTCGACGACCAGGCAGGAGTACTCGGCCATACGTGTTTCGTCATCCCGTGGTCGACCCGCTCGGGGTCGACGAACTCAGAGCTTCTCGGTCAGGCCCCGGAGCGCGTGCCGGGGACCCGTCGATGGGTGATAGAGGTTCGCCGCGATCAATGCCACTCCGGCCTGGGTGCCGAGCAGCTGGAAGAGCTCGCGGTCGACGGACGCCCAGCCGTGCTTCTGACCGAGCAGCGAGAGGATCGAGATGGCGCCGATCGGCTGCCCCTCGACGTTCAGGGGGATCACGGCGACCGGATCGTCGTGCGTGCCGTGGATGAGGTCGAGGCCCTCGGCCTCGCGGATGCGGGGGATGCCGGTGACGGCGGCGTCCCCGACCACGCCCTGCCCCATCGGGATCGAGACCACACTCGCCGCATCGACGCCCTCGTGGGCGATCGGCAGGAGGGTCTCGCCGGTCTCGTCGAGGAGGTAGATGACGAAGCCGAGCGCGCCCACGAGCTGGCCGCACATGTCGCGGAGGTGGCGGACGACGCGACGCACCGACAACGACGCGTGGAGCTGCACCGTCGCGATGTAGAGGTTCGCGAGGTCGTTGACCTCCTGCTCGATCTCCTGCTGGCGCTCCGTGGTGCGCTGGCGGCTCGCCTCGAGGGCCTGGGACCGGGCCACGAGCGCGTTGCGCTCGGCCTCGAGGCCCTCGATCGTCCGGAGGAGGTCGCGGATGGCGTCGTCGCTCGCGACCTGGGCGCGCAGTCGCGCGTTGTCGGCGCGGAGCTGGGCCATCTCGTGGCGGAGGTCCTGGTTCTCGCGGAGGAGGAGCTCGGTGTACTCGACGCCCTTGCGCAGGAACGAACGGACGAACGTCTCGCGCTCTTTCAGGAGGTCCATCGGCGTGTCGCTCGAGCGAGCGCCGGACTTCGCTTCTCCTTCGTTCCTGTCGTCACCCATGAACCATCCCCTTCTACCAGAGCCCCCCTCCACCGGGGAAGGTGCTTCGGCGCAGTGACGTCGCTCAGCTCACCAATTCGGCGAGACGCTCGGCGAGCGCCCGGAGCGGCAGGCTCTGATCGACCGAGCCGGTCCGGACGGCGGACCCCGGCATGCCGTAGATCACCGCGGTCTCGGGGGACTCCGCGATCACGAAGCCGCCGGCGTTCTTCACGGCGACGACTCCCTTGGCGCCGTCGTCCCCCATGCCCGTGAGGACGACCGAGACGAGCTTCGAGCCCACGCTCGCAGCCGCCGTGAGGAAGAGGCGATCGACCGAGGGAACGTAGCGATCGTCGGTCTCGGGCTTGACCACGTTGGCCACGAAGCCGCCTCTCGCATCCCCGGCCACCTCGAGGCACCGCCCACCCGGGCAGACGTAGGCCACGCCGGCCTCGAGCCGATGCGACGAGCTCGCCTCCCGGACGCGCATGCCGCCGAGGCGGTCGAGGCGCTCGGCGAAGGTCTTCGTGAAGCGCTCGGGCATGTGCTGGGCGACCAGGACGGCCGCGTTCGCGTTCGGCGGGAGCCGCCGGAAGACCTCGACGAGCGCCGTCGGTCCGCCGGTGGACGAGCCGATCACGACGATGCTCTTCGGCTCGGGGGCCTCGTTCCGGGGCGGCTGGGTGTCGCGGGTCGAGACGCCGAACTCCTGCCCGGTGCGGGGGGAGATCCTCCGGCCCGGATCGAGCCCGGGGGGCGCGAGCTGGCGCACCATGTGCACCATGTTCGCGAGATCCTCCTGGATCCCCGAGAGATCGGAGGTGACCGTCCGCGAGGGCTTCGCGATGAAGTCGATGGCCCCGAGCTCGAGCGCGCGGAACACGTTCTCCTTCGCGGAATAGCCCGAGACCACGATGACGGGCGTCGGGCGTCGCGCCATCAGGAGCCGCAGGAACGTGAAGCCGTCCATGCGGGGCATCTCGAGATCGAGCGTGATGAGGTCGGGCTGGAGCTCCGAGACGAGGCGCAGGGCCTCGTCGCCGTCGCTGGCCTTGCCGACCACCTCGACGTTGGGGATCGCCGAGAGCAGGTCGGTCAGCGTCCGACGGTTGTAGGCGGAGTCGTCCACCACGAGAACGCGCAGCTGTTTCATGGGGTGCCTCCGGGCGGCGGGGGCCGGCGGGAGAAGGGAATGGGTCGTCGGTAGACGAGGTCGGATGAGAGGTGCACGAGCTCGAAGGCGGTGGAGACGTTGAGGAGCGACTCGCTGTGCCCGAGGAGGAGATATCCCCCCGGCACGAGCCTCTGGAAGAAGGTGTCGATGACCCGACGCCGCGACTGCGGGTCGAAGTAGATGAGGACGTTGCGGCAGAAGATCGCGTCCACGCGACCGACGATCGCCGTGCGGCTGTGCGCCATCAGGTTGAGGTGTCCGAAGTGGCACATCGCGCGGACGCGAGGATGGACCTGGCGGCCACCGGGCACCTTCAGGAAGTAGGGGTCGTAGCGCGGGGGCATCGCGCGGAAGCTCGAGTCCGAGTAGACGGCGGACCGTGCCTTCTGCAGCACCCGACGCGAGATGTCGTTGCCGAAGATGCGGACGTCCCAATCCTCGAAGAGACCGCTCTCGAGCACGAGGATCGCGAGCGTGTAGACCTCCTCGCCGGAGGAGCAGCCCGCGCTCCAGAGCGCCAGCGTCCGGCTGCCGCGCGCGATCGCCCGCGCCTTCAGCTCGGGGAGGATCTCCTGCTGGAACGCGCGGAGCTGGTAGTCCTCGCGGAAGAAGTAGGTCTCGTTCGTCGTGAGCAGATCGACCGCGTTCTCGAGCTCGGTCTGCGCGTCCGGGTGGTACTTGAGGTAGTTGTAGTACTGGGAGTAGTCGGTGAGGCCGAGCGCCTTCAGCCGGTCGCGGAGGCGCCGTCCGACCACGAACATCGCCTCTTCCGCGAAGTAGATTCCGCAGAACGAGTTGATGAGATCCCGCAGGAGGCGGAACTCCGACTCGACGAGACGAGGCCCTTGGTCGAAGAGGATGGGCATCTAGTCGGCCCCTCCCCCGTCGAGCGAGCGCTCGATCGCCTTGCGGACCATCGGATCCGGCTCCCGCTCGAGGCGCTCCTCGAGGAGGCGGCGCGCCGCGTCGTCGCGGCGGTTGCCGAGCAGCTGCGCCGAGAGCACGCGCACGTGCCAGGCCGGATGCTCGAGCCCGAGGCGGAGACGCCCGACCACGCGCGGCCCGTCGGCCTCGTCGATCGCGTAGAGCGCCTGCTTCACGACCTCCTCGTCGGGATGGCCGAGCGCCTCGACGAGCAGATCCCCGAGCGTGGGATCGCGGAGCATGCGCAGCGATTCCATCGCGGCGACCGCCACGCCTCCGTCCTGCGAGCGGACGAGCTCCCGCAGTGGCTCGACCGCTCGACCGTCGCCGAGCTCGGCCAGCGCGCGCGCGGCGGCGGCCTGCACCGCGGGCGAATCGCCGGAGAGCGCGAGGAGCAGGGAGTCCGAGCCGAGGGGCATGCCCTGGGGATCGCGGAGATGGCCGAGCGCCCGAGCGGCGGCCGTGCGGACGTCGACGTCCTCGTCCGCGAGCGCGTAGCCGAGGAGCTCCGAGGCACGCGTGCCGCCGAGGACGGCGAGGCCGTTCACGGAGGCGCGCCGCGTCGTGGGCGAGCTCGAGTTCAGCGCGGCGTTCAGGAGCTCGAAGGCCCCGGGCCCCCCGACGACGGCGACGACCGGGGCGAGAGCCGCGAAGGAAGCGCTGCTCGCGTCGACCCCGACGAGCGCCGCTTCGACGGCCGAAGGATGCGAGGCGGCGAGCGATTCGAGCGCGGCGCCGGCGGCCATCGCGAGGTCCTCGGAGCTCGACTGCGCGATGCGCACGAGCGATTCGGCGTCCTCGGGACCGGCCCACCAGGTGAGGCTCCGAGCACCCGCGCGCTTCACGGTCTCGTCGCGATCGCGGAGGGCGTCTCGTATCGCCTCGCGCACGATCCCCTCGAGCGCCTCGTCGAGGCGGCCCTGCGCCCTGCCGTCGGCGGCGAGATCGGCGGCCATCTCGAGGGCGGTCGCGCGCACGGAGCCACTCTCCCGGCCGGCGAGCTCGACGAGCGGTCCGACGGCGCGCACTCCCCACCCCGCGAGGGCGGAGAGGGCCTGCGGCGGGAGGAATCCATCGGCGCCGAGCGCCATCACGCCCGCGAGCGCGGGCTCGTCCTCCGCGAGGAGCAGGACGAGGGAAGCGGCCTGACGCGCGGCCATGTCGCCGCCCGCGAGCAGCAGGCGGAGGGCGCTCCGGGCGGGCTCGCCGAGCTCGCGGACACGCCGGGTCACGAGGGCCGCGAGCGCGTCCGAATCGTCGTAGAGATCGACGAGCGCCCTCGCCGCGGCCGCGATCACGTGGGGCGGGCGATCGAGCAGACCGTCGAGCAGGAAGGGAAGCGCCTCGGCGGCACCCGTGCGGCCGAGCACGCGCATCGCCACGCGACGCACCATCCGGTCGCCGAGCGCGGACGCGAGCTCGGGGAACGGCACGCGAGCCGCCACGCGATCGAGGCCGTCGAGCGCCGCCATCCGCTGGTACGGATCCGGCAGCGCGAGCCGGCGACGCATCGCGGCTTCGGCATCCGGGCCGCCGATCCGGGCGAGCGCGTCGATCGCGGCGGCGCCGAGGTTCGGCTCGGGATCGCCCGCGGCTTCGACGAGCGCGGGAACCGCGCGGAAATCGCCCGTGTCGCCGAGCGCGTCGACGAGGAACTTCCGCGCCCCCTCCGGCGCCCTAGGGAGCGCCTCGAGCAGCGTCTCCGCCGCGGGCCGGCCGAGCAGGCCGAGCACCTCGAGCGCGGAATTGCGCAGGCCGACGTTCTCGCCCTGACAGAGCGCGTCCACCATGCGCGCCGAGATGTCGTAGCGCTCCGCCAGCGCGACCGCGACCCGCACGGCCTCCTTGCGGACGCGCCATTCCGGATCGCCGAGCCCCATCGTCACGAGCTGATCGGCGCCGTCCGGGGGGAGCTCGCCGAGCGCGATCACCGCCTCGCGCCGCTCGTCCGGCTCGGAGCTCGACATGGCTGCGAGGAAGTCCTCGCGGATCACGTTTCCCCCTCGCCCAGGAGCTTCTGGGCGAATCCGACGTCGACGACCTCGGCCGGCGCCGCGACCTTGTCGACGTCGATCACGAAGACGAGCTGCCGGTTGTGCATGAACACGGCCTGGATGCCGCGGGCCTCGTCGCCCGCTCCGAGATCGGGGACGTTGCGCTGCCCCTCCGTCGCCGTGCCGAAGACGTCGGTCACGGCGTCGACGGCGAGACCGACCGAGCCCGCCTTCGTGCGCACGATGATCCAGCGCGACTTCCGGGTGTTCGGCACCTGGGGAAGCCCGAAGCGCGGGCGCAGATCGATCACGGGGACGACCTCGCCGCGATGGTCGGCGACGCCGAGCACGACCTTCGGTGCATGCGGCAGCACGACGAAGGGGAGCGGATTGATGATCTCCCGCACGCGGAAGATCTCGACCGCATAGCGCACGTCCCCGACCTGGAAGCCCACCAGGTTCTTCGTGCGATCGCCGCGGCGGCTCGAGCTCTCGATGCGATGTCTCATCGGCGGAGGAGGGGGGTGGGGTCGAGGAGGATGAGGATGTCGCCTTCGCCCCGGCCTTCGGCGGCGTCCTCGTCACGGTCGCGGCCACCGCGAGCGCGCGGCCGACCGATGCCCTGGATGTGCTCCGACATCTCGCCGGCCACCGCGGCGGCGAATTCGACCTCGTCCTCGGACAGGCGGTGCACCTGGAGGACGCGGTCCACGAGCAGGCCCATGATCTCGTCGCCACTGTCGACGAGGAGCACGCGCGAGTGCTTGTCGATCTCGGACTCGAGGACGCCGAGGCGACGACGGAGGTCGAGGACGGTGGTGATCCGGCCGCGCACGGAGATGATGCCGAGCACCTCGCGAGGCGCGCGCGGCACCTCGGTGATCGGAGGCGGCTTCAGGATCTCGCGGACCGCGGCGAGCGGCAGGGCGTAGCTCTCCGTCGCGACCTGGAAGGCCAGGTACTCGCGGATCGCGTCGTTGCGGACCACGCGGGCCTGCACCGGCTCCGAATCCCTCGTCATGGGCATGGGGATGACGGTCTTCGGGCGCGAGAGGGCGTCCGTCATGCGAAGCCTCCCGCACCGAAGGACCAATCGCTCTGGCTGGAGAGCTGCTCCTCGAGCAGCGCGGGCGTGTCGAGCACCAGGCAGACCCGCTGGTCGCCGAGATCGGTGGCGCCGGCGAAGCCGCGGACGTTGGCCACGCTCTTGCCGAGGGACTTGATGACGATGTCCTGCTGTCCGTCGAGCGCGTCGACGACGAAGCCGAGCTTCCGATGACCGAGGGCCGACACGACGATGTACTGCTTGCCGCCGGGGGACGGGGACTCGCCCCGCATGCCGAAGAGCTCGCCGAGGCGGCAGAGCGGCAGCGTCGAGCCGCGGAGCGTGATCACCTCGCGCCCCTCGACCGTCCGGACGGCACGCGGATCGAGCATGATCGCTTCCTGGACCGCCGTGATCGGGATCGCGAACTGGCGATCGAGGATCCGGACGAGCAGCGCGCTGATGATCGCGAGCGTGACGGGGAGCGTGATCGTGAACTTCGTGCCGACGCCGACCTCGGTCTGCACGTCGACGACGCCGCCGAGCCGCGCGATGTTGGTCTTCACGACGTCCATGCCGACGCCACGACCGGAGAGGTCCGTGACCTCCGCGCTCGTGCTGAAGCCCGGCATGAAGATGAGGTTCATCGCCTCGTCCTTCGAGAGCTCGCGCGCCCCCTCGGTCGTCAAGAGGCCCTTCTTCACGGCCGTCTCGCGCAGGATCTGGTCGCTCATGCCGGCGCCGTCGTCCTCGACCTCGATGACGACGTGGTTGCCCTTCTGATAGGCGTTCAGCGCGAGCGTCCCGACCGGGCCCTTGCCGCTCTTCGAGCGGACGTCGGGCGTCTCGATGCCGTGATCGATCGCGTTCCGGATGATGTGCATCAGCGGATCGCTGAGCTCCTCGACGATGAGCTTGTCGACCTCGGTGTCGGAGCCGGTGACGACGAGGCGGACCTCCTTGCCGTGGTCGCGAGCGACCTGCCGGACCACGCGGGCGAGCTTGTCGAAGACCTGGCCGAGCGGGACCATGCGGACGTCGAGGATGCCGTCCTGGAGCTCCTCGAGATGGCGCTCGAACCCGCGGTTGATGCGGTGGAGATCGATCGCCAGCTGCCGGAGATCCGAGCGGCCCCGGATCTTCTCCGTGATGCGCGCGACGGCGCTCCGCACGATCGCCAGCTCGCCGACCACGTTCATCAGGTGGTCGAGCTTGCGGATGTCGACGCGGACCGTGTTCGCCACGGAGCGCAGCGAGAGCTGATCGGCGGAGAGCTCGCGGCCGCCCGCGAGGTCGAGGTGCGCGGGCGCTGCCTTGCCCGGGGGCTCGGAGATGCGCTCGCGTCGCGCCCCTTCGACCCCGATCGACGGCACGGGGGCCGCCTTCGGCACCTTCACGTCGAGGGACGGATCGGGCTTCCCGGCCGCCTTCGCGGGAGCCTTCGGCACCGGGGTCTTCGCGTCGTCGCGACGGCGCACCTCGACGAGCTGGGCATCGTCGGTGCAGAGCGCGTCGCGCAGCTCGTTGTACGAGGCCCGGCTCGCCACGAGGACGTCGAGGTCGATGAAGTCGCCCTCGCCCCCGCCCATGGTCGGCAGGTACGTGATGATCTCGGCGAGCGACTTCGCGCGCGTCTTCAGCTCCTCGAGCGAGCTGTCGATCGACGAGAGCGAGAAGCGCACCCGGAGGCGGTAGAGGTGCACGCCCTGGACGACGTTCGTCCGGAGACGGTGCTCCTCGTACTCCGTGAGGACGGCGAGGACGCTCGGATCGAGGTCGAACGCGCGCAGGGGATCGACGTCCTCGACCTCGGGCGCCGGCTTCTCCTTGGCGGCGATGTTCTCGACGGCGGCCTCGAATTCGACGGACGAGGCGTCCTCGTCCGTCAGGAGGCGCTGGAAGCTCTCGACGCCCTCGAAGAGCACGTCGAGCACGTTCTGGGAGAGCTCGACGCGGCCGAGACGGAGGTCGTCGAGGAGATCCTCGAGCGTGTGGGCCACCGAGCCGAGCTGGTGGTACCCGAACATCCCCGCGATGCCCTTGAGGGTGTGGACGGCGCGGAAGACCTCGTTGATGAGGTCCGGGTCCACGTGGCCGTCCTTCTGGGCCTGATCGAGGACGAGGAGGTCGCGCGACAACGACTCGATGATCTCCTGGGCCTCCGCCAGGAATTCGTCGCGCATCCCTCCGTCCTTCTTGCCCGTCGACACGGCTCAGCTCCTCGTCGTCTCGCGCATGGTGCGCACGAGGGCCTGCAGCGCGGAGGCGGCGAAGGGCTTCGACAGGAAGGCGTTCGCGCCGAGGGCGATGCCGCGCTCCTGCTCCTTGGCGCTGGCCTCCGTGCTGATGATGATGACCGGCGTCGATTTGTGCGGGGCGCTGCGCCGCATGAACGACACGAGCTCGAGCCCGTTGATGTCGGGCATGTTCACATCGACGATGACGAGGTCGAAGGTCTCGCGGGGAAGGATGCGCAGCGCCTCGAAGCCACTCGTGGCCTCGCTGACGTCATCGATGCCGTCGTCTTCGAGCGCAGCGCGCACGAAGGCGCGCATCGCGCTGCTGTCGTCGACGACCAGGACTCGTAGGCTCGACATCGACCTCTCGCTCGTGGGAGCGACGATGGTATCAGAAGCCCCCCTGGGGACCGCAATTCCGTAGTGACGGCGCGTGTATGCGGAGGAACGCGGCGAGCGCCCCCTCGGCCTCGGCCGCCTCCGCATCGGTCGGCAGGCGTTCGGGCGTCGCCGAGCCGCTGGCCAGGGCGAGGGCCTCGAGGGTGCCGGCCGAGAGGAGGAAGGGCCCGCCCCCGCACGCGCGACAGACGAGCCCGCCGCGCCGGGGATCGAAGAGGGCCGGCCGGCCGGCGGGAACCGACTTCCCGCACTCGACGCAGGCGCCGAGCTCCGGGGCGAGCCCGAGGCAGCACAGCACCCGCAGCTGGAAGGCGACGAGGAGGGGGAGGCTCGCCGGCGACGCCGCCTGCGCCGCGAGGTAGTGGAGCGTGGCCTCGAAGATCTCGGGCTCGGGATGCTTCTCCGGCACGAGGTCCCGGAGGAGCGCGAGCGCGAAGCCCGCCCGCTCCAGGCGGGCGAGGTCCGTCAGGAGCCCCATGTGGGCCTCCACGAGCTCGGCCCCGAGCACGGTGTGGAGGTCCCCCCGGAGGGGCCCGAGGGTCAGACGGACGTGGGAGGCCGACTGGAGCGCCCCGCCGAACCGGCGCTGGCTCTTCCGGGCTCCCCGAGCGATGCCGGCGATCCGGCCGAGCTCGGGCGTGAGGAAGGTTACGATGCGATCGGAGTCGCGGTAGTCGACGAGCCGGAGGACGATGGCGTCGACGACACGATCCCGGTCGGACAAGGCTGGCTCCACGAGAGCTCGATCGGGGTGTCCCGATGGCGCGGCCGGAGCACGATCGAGAGCGCCAGGGTGAACAGGACGAGGAGCACCACCATCGCGAACGCGACGCCGTAGCGGCGGCCCCGCTCGGGCGGAGTGAGGGCGGTGATGGGGGCCGGCGCCGTGTCCACGGGGCGGCCGGTGCCGTACCTCGCGAGGACGAGATCGGGCTCGATACCCAACGCGACCGCGTAGGAGCGCAGGAAGCCCCGGACGAAGACCTCGCCGGGGAGGGAGTCGAGTCGATCCTCCTCGATGTGGAGCAACGACTTCAGGGGAATACGCGTCGTCTGTGCCAGCTCCTCCAAGGAGACCTGGCGCAGCTCACGCTCCCTTCGCAGGTATTGCCCGATCGATTCCATACGTGCCTCGTATCGTCTTCCAGGTGTCGGACGCCGCTCCCGTCAAGGAGCTCCGTCCAGCAGAGCCTGGCAACCGATCCCGTCCGGGGTTCCCGGACCGAGCTCGATGCAGCGCTCGAAGTCGGTGACGGCTTCCTCGCGGAAGCCGAGGTGGGCGCGGGCTTCGCCGCGCAGGCGCCAGGCGCCTTGGAGCTGGGGGGCCTCCCGACAGGTCGGGTCGGCGTCGAGGGCGCGGGTCAAGGCCTGCTCGGCCCGCTCGTAGTCGTTCCGATCCGCGTAGACCGCTCCCATGCGGAACCAGCCGATGCAGAAGCGGGGCTGGAGGCGCACGGCCTCCTGGAAGGACTCGAGCGCGGCCGCGTCGTCGCCGGCGCGCTGCTGCGCGAGCCCGAGGTTGCCCCATGCGAGATGGGGGGCCGTGTTCATCTCGTCGAGCGCCGACTTGCGAAGGATCTCGATCGCTTCCGTGTAACGACCGCGCTCGACGAGCGTCACACCGAGCAGATTTCTTGCCTCGGCGAGGGTGGATCCGAGACGATCCTGCTCGACCAGGAGGTCCACCCCCCTACGCAGGTTCTGCTCGGCCACAGGGAAGTTCGCCCGCTCGTACTGGATCCACCCGAGGAGGAGATACGCTTCGGCGTTCTGAGGGTTGAGATCGAGCGACGTCCGCAGGTGCTCGAGGGCAGCGGGGGTGTTCCCCTCTTCCCTGAGACCGCGCGCCAGCTCGTACTCCCGGAACGACCGCTCCATGTTCTCCTGGGTGATGCGTGGACCGCAGGCCGCGACCACGAAAAGCATCAGGCTCAGTAGGCTGCCGAGCGGCGCCCTCGCGTAAGCAAAGGGGGGTGTAGCTGCCTTCCCAAGGGGGGTCAAGTCCCCCCTCCTCCCCGTTCCGGGATGGGGTGTCGGCAGGCCGACACCCCTGGCCAACTGGGCCCATGGAGCGCTGGAGCGACCGAGGCAGGCGGTGGAACGCTCAGGCAGCGCCACTCTTGACCTCCTCTTTCTGGCCGAGCAGCTGATAGAGCTTCCGCAGCGCCTCGAGATCCGGGAGAAGGATGCGCTCGTCCACGATCCGCAGGTACCCGCCGTCGCGGAGCTGCTGCACGGCCCGCTTCACGGCGTCGACGTCGAGACCCACTCGGCTCGAGAGCTCGAGCGGGGAGATCTGCACCGAGACTCCGTCCGGCCCTTCGTCGCCGTTCGCGGCGAGCCGGAGCAAGGTGTTCACCACGCGCGAGGGATGATCGCGGAGCATGGCGTTCTCGAGCTGTTCCTCGGCGTCGCGGAGCCGGCGGACGAGCTGGCCGACGAGGCGCTCCGCCACCGCCGGATCCTGCCCGAGCAGCACGCCGAACGTCTCCTGATCCAAGGCGAGGACCTCGACGTCGGTCAGAGCCATGGCGCTCGAGGTCCGAACGGTCCGCGGCAGGAGCGCGTCCTCGCCGAACAGATCGCCGGGCCGGAGGACCGTGAGGCTGCGCTCGGCCGATCGAACACGTTTCACGATGCGGACGCGACCCTGCTGGATCACGTAGCAACGGTCCGCGGGCTCGCCGGCCGAGTAGATCGCGGCGCCCGCCGGATAGGTCCGGCCATGTCGCTCCGCGAGGCGGCTCGGGTCGCTGTCGCTGGGATCACCCATGCCAGCGCCCCTTGTTACCTGGACGCAGCCGATGGATCAACCGTGAAAGCACCCGGGGGGGCCCCCGGCTCGATCCGATGGCAGGCCACCCGATGGCCCTCGTCGACGTCCTTCAAGACCGGGACCTCGCGATCGCAGACCCCCGCGAGGGCGACCGGGCACCGGGGGTGGAAGGCGCAGCCGGTCGGGGGGGCGAGCGGGCTCGGGACCTCCCCCGCCAGGACGAGGCGCGTCTTCGGCCGGGTCGGATCGGGAACGGGAGCCGATCGGCGGAGCGCGACCGTGTAGGGGTGTCGCGCGCGATCCGCGAGGGCGCCGCGGGGCAGGACCTCGACGATCCGACCGAGGTACATGACCGCGACGCGGTGGCTCAGGAACTCCACCGCGTCGAGATCGTGCGCGATGAACAGGAAGGAGAGCCCGAGCTCCTCTTGGAGGTCGCGGAGCAGGTTCAGGACCTGGGCCTGGATGGACACGTCGAGGGCGCTGATCGGCTCGTCCGCGACGATGACCTCCGGGTCGAGGGCCAGCGCCCGCGCGATGCCGACCCGCTGGCGCTGCCCCCCGGAGAACTCGTGCGGATGGCGATCCATCGCGTCGGGCCGGAGGCCCACCCGCTCGAGGAGGGCGGCGACGCGATCGCGCTCCTCGCCCTTCGACGTGACGAGCCCGTGGATCCGGAGCGGCTCCGCCACGAGCGCGCGGACCGTCATCCGGGGGTCGAGCGAGCCGTAGGGGTCCTGGAAGACGATCTGCAGGTGACGGCGGAGCGCCCGCAGCTCGCCACGACCGGCCGCCGTGAACTCCCGGCCTCGATGGAAGAGGCGGCCCGCGGTCGGCTCGTGCAGCCGGAGGAGGACGCGCCCGAGGGTGCTCTTCCCGCAGCCCGACTCGCCGACGAGCCCGAGCGTCTCGCCGGGGTAGAGGGCGACGTCGACGTCGGTCAGCGCGTGGACCTCGGAGAGCGGCTTCCCGGAGAGCGAGCGCTTCGCCACGAAGCGTTTCGAGAGGGCCCGCCCCTCGAGCAGGGGAACGCGTTCGGTCACGGCAGCTCCCCTCCCCCCTCGAGCGGATGGTGGCAGGCGACGAAGCGCCCCGCCCGCCCTGCGAGCGGCGGCTCCTCCGCATGGCACCGCTCGTCCGCCCGCTCGCAGCGGGGCGCGAACCGGCAGCCCCCGGGCAGGGCCGAGAGCTCCGGCACGACGCCGGGGATGGTGGGAAGCCGGCGCTTCTGCACGTTGCCGCCGTAGCTCGGCAGGCTCCGGAGCAGGCCGGCCGTGTACGGATGGAGGGGCCCCTCGAAGAGCTGATGGGTGGCGCAGCGCTCGACGAGGCGGCCGGCGTAGAGGACGCAGACCTCGTCGACGAAGCCGGCGACGACCCCGAGATCGTGGGTGATGAGGACGACGCTGGTCGCCCTCTCCTTCTTCAGCGACTCGAAGAGCTCGAGCACCTGGGCCTGGATGGTGACGTCGAGGGCGGTCGTGGGCTCGTCCGCGAGCAACACGCGCGGCTCGCCCGCGAGGGCCATGGCGATGACGACGCGCTGCCGCATCCCTCCGGAGAGCTCGTGGGGGTAGGCGCCGTACCGCCGCTCGGGATCCGGGATGCCGACCTCCGCGAGCAAGGCGATCGCGCGGCTCTTCGCGTCGGCCTTCGACACCCCGCCGTGCGCCCGCACGGCCTCCGCGATCTGGTCGCCGACCGTGAGCACGGGGTTCAGGGCCGTCATCGGCTCCTGGAAGACCATCGCGATCTGCTTGCCCCGCACCGAGCGGAGCTCGCGATCGGAGAGGCCGACGAGCTCGCGATCGCCGAGGCGGATCGAGCCCGATTCGACGCGCGCGACGTCCGGGAGCAACCCCAGGATGGCCAGGGCCGTGACGCTCTTGCCGCATCCCGACTCGCCGACGAGGGCGAGCGTCTTGCCCGCCTCGAGCTCGAAGGACACCCCGTCCACGGCGACGAAACGCCGCTCCTGGACGTCGAAGCGGACGCGGAGGTCGCGAACGGAGAGGACGGGCTCGGCCATCGGGGCCGGGACTCTACCAAGCCGCGCTCCGGCGCGCATGGCGTGCCTCGCGATAGGCATGGCGAGCTCTGGACGTGATCGAACCGGATTGGAACCGGGGTATCTATGTTGGTGGTTCGATCGACAGCGCCGCCGTCCAGAGCCCGCCTACCACCTCCGCCGGTCGGCGCCCCGGCGTGGTGTCCACACGGAGAATCTGGACGCGCCGTGTTTCCGCCGAATGTCCGTTCGGCAACATCGGCGGTTCGATGGCGATCAATCGCAGGGGGCGAGCTCGCGGGTCGCTCCTCCGGGGGCCGTCTGTCGGAACGCCTCGTCCGGGGGCGTGATGCCGAGCTCGACGGACTTCACGCGGATCGTCGTCTCGGCGTCGCGCACCCGGTCCTCGACGCGGATCACGAAGGGGAGCGCGATGCCCCGGCCCTCGAGATCCGTGGGATCGCGCACCACGCGATGATCGGAGTACGTGATGCGGAGCGAGAGGTTCCCCGCTGGATCCCGGAGCTCGACGCGCGCGAGCCGGAGGTGCTGGGCCCCGGGCTCGGCGAGGTGGTCGCCGGAACGCAGGCCGAAGACCAACGTCTCGCTGCCGGCGGTCGACGCGAGACGCAGCTCGTAGCCCCCGGCGATCGGCCGGATCGTCTTCTCCGTGGCGCCGGGGAGGAGCGGCGCCTCGCCGACGAGCATGCGCGCGACGTCCGCCGGCGGGAGCGCGAAGCCGAGCAGCCGGGCGACGTTCGACGGGCAGGCGGGGCCCTCGACGAAGCGGTCATCGCGGAGATCGAGGAGCTCGAAGCGCGTCCCGTCGCTCGTCAGCACCGCGGCCGGGCCGAACTGCGTGAGGACATCGAAGCGGACGTGATCCGGCAGCGCGACCATCGCGAGCACGGTGCCGCGGATCCGCCCTTGGCTGCCCCGTTGCTCGACGCGTGCCTCGGCCGAGAGCGCGTGCACGGTCCGATGGAGCGAGGACGCGAGCCGGAGCGCGCGATCCGCATCGTCGATCGGGGTTCGCGGTCTCGGGCCAGGGCCACAACCGAGGACCCCGAACAAGAGCAGAATCACGAAGGCTCGCATCGACGGTCCTCTGTCACGCCCCCCGGCCGACGTCGACCCGGACGGACGCCTTGCGGCCGCCGGCCGGGAGGGTCCAAGCTGACCAGGACAGGAGAGGAACGCTGACGGAGCCGGACCCCACCTCCGCGAAACGCACGCGGAACCCCGAGGAGACGCGGAGGCGGATCCTCGAGGCGGCCGAGGACGAGTTCGCCCGCAAGGGGTTCGACGGAGCCCGGATGCGCGACGTCGCCCAGGTCGCCGGAGTGAACCACGCCCTGCTCCACCACTACTTCGGGGACAAGGAGAGCCTGTTCCGGGCCGTCGTCGAGAACGCCTTCTCGGAGGTGCCGACGCAGGCGCTCGAGGAGATGCGGAAGCACGGCGACCTCGAGGGGCTGATCCCGGCGTACGTCGGGATGCTCGTGCAGTTCCATCAATCGCGCCCGAGCCTCGCGCGGCTCCTCCACCTCGCCGCGATGGATCCCTCGTCGCCCGTCCAGGCCGCGATCGCCGAGATCACGCGCTACATCGGCGCGCCGGTGCAGGAGGCCATCGCGAAGGCGCTCGAGCAGGGTCAGAGGGACGGCGTCGTCCGCAGGGATCTCGACGCTCGCCGCATGGTCTCGCTCATCATGGGTCTCTCGAGCTACGTCTTCCTCGAGGACCGCTTCTTCCGCGACTTCCTCGGCGGCGACGTGAGGAGCGAGGACGGCGCGAAGGCCCACCTCGACGCGGCGGTCGCCTTCGTCCGCTCCGCGATCCTCGTCCGCCCCGGGCCGACGAGCGAGCGCTATCGAGCGGCCCCACGCGCGACGACGGCACCACCCATGCGGGCGAGCCGCGGACGATCGAGGCCATGCGACGTGGACGATCGGCACGCGCCTGAATAGCGTGGTCTCGCATGCGCGTGCTCGTCATCGGCGCCGGCATGTCCGGCATGCTCATGGGAATCCGCCTCCTCGAGGCGGGGATCGAGAGCTTCGAGATCCTGGAGAAGGCCGCCTCCGTCGGGGGCACCTGGAGGGAGAACACCTATCCCGGGCTCGCGTGCGACGTCCCCGCGTATCTCTACACGTACTCCTTCGAGCCCAACCCCGAGTGCAGCCATCGCTACGCGCGCGGCCCCGAGATCCAGGCGTACTTCGAGCGGGTCTTCGAGAAGCACGGCCTCGCCCGCTACACCCGCTTCGGCCGGGAGGTCGAGGCCGCGCGCTGGGAGGACGGCGCCTGGACGGTCACGACCAAGGACGGGGAGCGTCGCCGCGCGGACGTGCTCGTCGCGGCGACCGGCGTCCTCCACCATCCGAAGCTCCCCGACATCCCCGGCCTCGATTCGTTCGAGGGAGCGGCGTTCCACAGCGCGCGATGGGATCACCGCGCTCCCCTCGACGGGAGCCGCATCGGCGTCGTCGGCACCGGCTCGACCGCGGTGCAGATCGTGAGCGCCCTCGCCGATCGCGCCTCGAAGCTCTCCCTCTTCCAGCGCACCGCCCAATGGGTGCTGCCGGCCTTCGACGCGGACTACGGCGAGTCGAGCAAGGCGATCCTGCGCCGGTTCCCGAGCCTCGCCCGTCTCCTCCACCACGGCTACGCCGCCTACTTCGACGGGGTGCTCGGCGGCGGATTCGGCACGGAGAGGAGGCTCTTCTTCGCGGCCTTCGAGACGCTCGCCGAGCGACACCTCGCGACGGTGCGGGATCCCGAGCTCCGGCGGAAGCTGACGCCGGACTACCGACTCGGATGCAAGCGCTTCATCCTCTCCGACCGCTTCTACGAGGCGATCCAGGGCCCCCACTCGGAGCTCGTGACGGAAGGCATCGAGCGGGTCGAGGCGCGTGGCGTGCGGACGCGCGACGGCCGCCTCCACGAGCTCGACGTCCTGGTCCTCGCCACCGGCTTCCACGCGCGCGCGTTCATGCGGCCGATGGCGATCGAGGGCGTCGACGGGACCACGCTCGAGTCGGCGTGGGCGGACGGCGTGTACGCGCATCGGAGCGTCGCGCTGCCCGCGTTCCCGAACTTCTTCATGCTCCAGGGACCGAACAGCCCGATCGGCAACTACTCGCTGATCAAGATCGCCGAGATCCAATCCGCCTACGTGATGGCGATCCTCGAGCGCATCCGCCGCGGCGAGCTCGCCACCGTCATGCCGCGCAAGGACGTCACCGACCGGCTGGCTCGGGAGCTCCGCGAGGCCGCCGAGCACACCGTCTGGAAGGCGGCGGGCTGCACGAGCTGGTACCTCGACGAGCGGGGGAACCTCGGCGTCTGGCCCTTCAC
Organism: Polyangiales bacterium; assembly: GCA_046351215.1. GTDB lineage: Bacteria > Myxococcota_A > Polyangia > Polyangiales > Houyiibacteriaceae > JAXLYX01. The sequence continues at coordinate 441,446 of JAXLYX010000005.1, forward strand.
GCTCGAGCGCTTCGGTCGCGAGATGCGCACGCCGCGCTTCGAGGAGCTCGAGCTCGACGGACCCGCGACGCTCTCGTCGTCGATGCGTCCGGGCGCGTAGACCGGGACCGCCGACGCCGCCTCCGGAATCCGCCAGCGCGGCCCCGGACGTGGTACGAGGTGCGTCCGGGCCCCGCGCCCGAGCAGGGGGAGCACGCATGCTGGAACCACCCGTCGTCGTGGAGCTCGAGCCGATGACGATCGCGACCGTCCGGATCACGGTGCCTCGCTCGGAGATCGTGCGTGCGATGGGCCCCGGGAAAGCCGAGCTCCTGAAGGTGGTCGCCTCGCAGGGCCTCGAGACGACGGGCCCCTGGTTCACCCACCACTTCCGCATGGATCCCGCCGTCTTCGACTTCGAGATCGGCGTGCCCGTGGCGCGTCCCGTCGTGCCCGAGGGGCGCGTCGTTCCCGGCGCGAGGCCGGCGATGCGCGTCGCCCGCACCGTGTACCGAGGCCCCTACGACGGGCTCGGGCAGGCCTGGGGAGAGTTCCTCGTCTGGGTCGCGAAGGCGGGCCACGTCGGGACCGACGAGCTCTGGGAGACGTACGAGCTCGGCCCCGAGACGTCCGCCGACGCGACCACGTACCGCACCCGTCTCGAGCGCCCGCTCCGGGGTCGAGCGCGCGTGCGCGACGCATCGCACCCACCGTCGTGACGCGGGCCTGCTAGGATGCGCGCTCGATGGGGGACGTGATCTTCGGCCCGATCGTGGGCGGGGTGAGGTTCGGCCTGCGGGTGGACGGTCCCGTGGAGGCCGGCGGAACCGTCGTGGTCGAGCTCCTCTGCGAGAACCTCTCGCACCACTCGGTGCACGTCTTCGGCTTCGCGCCGGACTACCCGCGCACGCTCCGGGTCTCGCCGCCGAAGCCCGATCGCCCGTTCATCCGAGTGTCGTTCGGCGACACGTCGGTGCTCCATCCCCCCGAGGCCTTCGTCGAGGTGATGCCGGGGGGGCTCGTGACCACCGGGCTCGATCTCAGCTTCGCCTTCGACCGACGCGGCGTGGGCCTCTGGCAGCTCGCCTTCGTCTACGAGCCCGTGCGCGCCGGCGGACGCTTCGTCGCCTACCGCGCGCCCGAAGGCCTCGAGGCGACGACGGGGATCCTCGGCCTCTCGGTCGTCGGCGCCCGCAGCGTCCGCGAGGGCGGCATCGACGAGCGGACGGAAGCCGAGCTCGAGGCCGAGCTCGCGACCGGGGCCCCGGCGCTCGTCGAGAGGCTCCGCGCCTTCGGTCCGAGCGGCGCATCGTTCGCCGCGCGACGCGTCGCGCGCATCGAGGCCTCGGCGTCGGAGTCCGTCGTGGGCTACCGGGCGCTCGACGTGCTCCTCCTGCTCGGCGACGCCGTGATCCCCGCGCTCGCACGCGCGCGCCTCGAGATGCCCCACGCGCGTGCGTCGCTCGCGTTCGCGGAGGAGCTCCACCGTCATCGCCGCGGCGACCGGCCGCTCCCTGCGAACGTGCAGTTCGCATCCACGCTCGATCGTCTCGTCGCGGAGCCGGCCCATCGCGAGGGCTTCCTCCTCACCTGGACGCCCTACGATCTCGCCATCCACGGCATGCAGCGGATGACGCTGCTCGGTAGCGGCGATCGCATCGTCTCCACGCGACCGCCCGGTGCCCCCTACCCTGCCACGCGGAAGAGCACCCTCACGGAGGCGCAGGTGACGACGGTGCTCGAGGCCCTCCGCTACTCGGCGGTCTGGCTCCTCCGTCCCCTCCGCACCACGGGCATCCCGGACGAGCCGACGCCCGTCCTCGAGGTGGAGCTCGGCCCGGGAGAGCCGCTCCACCGCCAGATCGCCATGTGGAACGGGGAGTGGAAGGCGGGTCCGGGGGCGACCCTCGCCGCGCTGCTCGACGGCCTCGCGACCGAGGGCGCCCGCGAGTCGAGCCTCGTGCCGCCCGCCTGAGAGGGGCGACGGAATAGGCGAAGGCCCGGTCGGGACCATCCCGAACGGGCCTCCGCGGGTTGCGCAGGTTCAGGCGGCGAGCGTCGCGAAGGAGGCGAGACGCTCGCGAAGCTTCTGTCGAGCACGTGCTTCGAGCTGACGCACGCGCTCCTTGGAGACACCCATCTCGGTGCCGAGCTCCTCGAGGGTGCACGGCTCGTCGGAGAGCATACGCGCATCCACGATCCGACGCTCGCGCTCGCTGAGCTCCTCGAGGGCCGAGCGGAGGGCGGTGCGGATGCCCTCGACCGCGCGGGCGCGCTCGAACTCCTCCTCGGGATCGGGGCCGTAGCCGCCGAGACGATCCATCGCCGAGCCGCGATCCTCGATCGGCGCGTCGAGCGAGATGTCGCCCTGCAGGAGGAGGGGCCAGAGCTGCTGGGCGCGGGCCTCGGGCATCCCGCTCTGACGCGCGAGCTCCTCGGGGCTGTCGACTCCCTTGCGGCGGAAGGCGCGCATGGCGCGGCGCTCGCTACGGGTCGTCCCGAGGCGGACGATGCGGTAGCTGCGGACGACGTAGTCGCGGATCTCGGCGCGGATCCAGTACGCCGCGTACGTGATGAGGCGGCAGGTGCGCTCCGGATCGAACTTCGCGGCGGCGCGGAGCAGGCCGAGGTTGCCCTGCTGGATGAGGTCCTCGAGGGGCACGCCCCAGCGCCGGTACTCGCGAGCGATTCGGATCACGAAGGGAAGGTTGGCCTCCACGAGGCGGCGCCCCGCGTCCTGGTCGCCCTCGGCCCACCGCTTGGCGAGCACGAGCTCCGTCGCGGCGTCGAGAGGCTCGACCCGCTGGAGGGACGCTCGGTAGGTGTCGATTGCGGCAATGGCACGGTGATTGTCTCGCATCGGCTGGGCTCCTTGACCCTGCCGAGCCTCTCTGCACGCGCCGTGCCTACATCGGCTGATACGAAACGATTGCGGAATTCGTGACGCACCGCGTTGACGCGCTGCATCATGATCGCAGTGCGGCAATTTTGCCGCACCAGACTGCCGCACCTCGGGCTCTCGGCCCGGGCATCACATCCCCTCGGCGACGCCGAAACCGCCGGAGCCCCTCCCCGTTCGCGGGCTCCCGACGCTCAGCACTCGATCACGAGACCTTCGTAGGCGCAGAGGCTGTTCGGGAAAAGGGCCTGGGCGCGCCTCTCCTTCTCCCGCACCTCGTCGTCCGACTGGTCCGGATCGTGGTGGAAGAGCACGTACTGGCGGACCCCGGCCGATTCCGCGATGCGGACGCCCTCTTCGTACGTGGAGTGGCCCCAGCCGACGCGGGACTTCCCGTCGGCCCGGCCGTCGTACTCCTCGGGCGTGTACATCGAGTCGTAGACGAAGACGTCGGCGTCCTTCGCGAGGTCGACGATGCGCTCGTCGACCCGGCCGGGACGATGCTCGGTGTCGGTGCAGTAGACGACGGCGCGGCCGCGGTAGTCGACACGGTAGGCGAGCACGCCTCCGGGATGGGTGCCCGCGGCCGCCGTGACGCGGACGCCGTCGCCGAGCGAGACCGAATCGCCCGCTCCCACCGCGTGGAAGACGAGCGTCGCGCCGAGCTCGTTGAGCTTCACGGGGAAGTTCGGGAACTCCATCTGGCCGGCCATCGCCGACTCGATCGTGCCGCGCGAATTGGAGGCGCCGTAGAGGTGGATCGTGTTGCCCGGCACGAACGCGGGACCGAAGAACGGGAAGCCCTGGATGTGGTCCCAGTGCACGTGGCTGAAGAAGAGGTGCAGATCGAACGGCATCTCGCGCACGAGCTTCTGCCCGAGGAGTCGGATGCCCGTGCCGGAGTCGAAGACGATCCGCGTCTCACCGCACTGGACCTCGACGCAGCTCGTGTTGCCGCCGAATCCCACGGTGCTTGGCCCCGGAGTCGGAATGCTGCCGCGAACCCCCCAGAACGTCGTACGGATCATCCCGCTCCCTCATGCGCACCCAAGCGCCCCGCCCGCCCATTAGAGAACGACGCGCCAGGTGGCGTCAACGTTCGTACCCTGCCCGACGACATCCGGCACGTCGACCCTGGATCCGTGACCCTTGGCAGGCGCCCGGACCTGGGATAAGCCCCTCGCGTGTCGCCCCGTCCCCCGGTCCGGATCCCGAGCGCTCGCGAGGACGCGCCCGCCCTCGCGCGAGCGGCCGTCGCGGGGCTGCTCGCGTTCGTGGTCGGCGTGGCGCTCGCCCGCGCGTCGCTGGACCGGGACCTCGTCCGCGAGGCCGATCGCGGGGCGACGCCGACGGCCGGCGGCCCTCGGTCGGAGACGGCCTCCGATGGGGGTGCGAGCGGCGCCGCCTCGCCGGACGCGGCCGGGGCCCCCTCGACGGAGGCGACGACCGACGCGGGCACGGCCGAGGCCGAGCCCACCGAGCCGACTCCGAGCGAAGACGCCGCAGAAGCCGCGGCGGAGGAGCCGGCCGCGTCCGACGAGGCGACCGCGCCACCGGCCCTGGAGCCCGCTCCGGCGGCATCCGCCCCTGCGGTGGCGCCGACCGCGTCGTCCGACGCGACCGTCGTCCACGGCCGCATCGCCTACATCCGATGCGATGGGGTTCCGCCCGTCGCCGGCCCGGTGCCCTGCCCTCGCGACCTCTCGATGGAGCGCGCCGTCTGGGCCGCGATCGATCGCCTGCCGGCCCGGTGCGCGGCGCTCGGCGGAGCCCGAGGGGCGGCCGACGTCCGCGTCGTCTTCGACGGCGCACGCGTATCCGGCCTCGGATTCCGCGACGCGCCCTCGCCGGCGCTGCCGGCGGAGCCCGTCCGCGCCTGCCTCGAGCCCGCCCTCGGAACGGTGACGCAGTCGCTCGGAGCGACACGCCTCACCGCCTCCTTCCGGTTCGAGCTCCGATGACGCAGCGCGACAGGCGAGGATGACGCAGCGCAGCAAGCGGATCGTCGTCTCGACCCTTCGACCGACGCGGCCACGTGGATTTCACACGAGCCACGATTCCCACCTTTTGCCCGCCTGGGCGGCCGTGCTAGCTTGATGCTCGTGGAAGTCCTCCTGCGCAAAGTGGGCAAGAAGCCGGGACGCGCCGTCGTCGGGCGCCTGCTTCGTCCTCCGCGCAAGGGTTCGGTCGTCGTGATCGAGTTCCCGGACGGCCTCCACGAGTACGTGACGACGCCCGTGAAGCGCGTCCTCCGTCTCTGCGGCCGCGAGGTCTACTACATCCAGACCGCGAACAGCCGCTACCGCCTCGAAGTCCGCGGCAGCGAGACGACCGCGCTCGAGACGCCGCTCGCGAAGTGAGCGGCGTCGAGAGGCTCGTCGCAGAGACGCCGCTCGCACGCCGAGACTCGGCTCGCGAACCGAGCGAGCGCTAGAGCCAATGCCGATCAGATAAGCGCAAGTGGTCGGAGTAATTCGGGAATCGAGAGCGGTCTTTTAATCCTCCGTGATTGGATCAGAGTGCTCCTCGCAGGAGGTGCACGTGCGTTTCGAACATGCCCTGGAGGAGGCGGCCCGGTTCGGAGTCGCGGATCAGCTTGATCGGTTGCGAGAGCATCTGCCGACGGACTGGATCGAAGCGGCTCTGGAGTGGACGGGAACGGCTTCGATTCGGCGCCGTCGGCTTCCTGCCGAGCAGGTCGTTTGGCTCGTCATCGCGATGGCGTTGTTTCGCAACGAGCCCATCGAGCGCATCGTCGACTTGCTCGGCTTGGCGCTGCCGGACCGCGAGGGCACGCCGGTGGCCAAGAGTGCGGTGACGCAGGCCCGGCAGCGCCTCGGAGACGAGCCGCTTGCTCATCTGTTCTCGACGACGGCCAAGACCTGGGCGCAGCGAAGCGCCGATGTGAATCGTTGGCGGGGGCTGGCCGTGTACGGCTGGGACGGCACGACGATGTACGTGCCGGACTCGCCGGAGAACCGCGCAGAGTTTGGAGGCCAGAAGGCCGGCGCTGGCCGCGGCGAGAGCGGATATCCGCAAGTTCGGGTGGTCGCCATGATGGCGTTGCGCTCGCACATCCTCTCGGCGTTCCGGTTCGCCCCGTATTCGCACGGAGAAGTCACCGTGGCCCGCGACCTGTGGCTCGAGATGCCCGAGAGCTCGCTCGCCATCGTCGACCGGAACTTTCTCGTGAAGAAGGACCTCATCGCCCTGGAACGAAGCGGCAATCGGCACTGGCTGACGCGCACCGAGAGCAACACTCGCTGGTCTGTGATCGAGCGCCTAGGAAAAGACGACTTCCTCGTCGAGCTGGAAGTTCACGGGACAGGCCTGCCGAAGACGTGGCCGCTACGTGCCATCCGGTACAAGCGACGCGGTCACGCGGTCAGCACGCTGCTTACGTCGCTCGTGGACGCGGAGCGCTATCCCGCCCACGAAATCATCGCGCTCTACCACGAGCGCTGGGAGCTCGAGCTCGGCTACGACGAGATCAAGACCCACCTGCTCGAACGACGAGAAGCGATTCGCAGTCGCAGCCCCGAGGGAGTCCGCCAAGAGCTCTGGGGAATTGCCTTGGCCTACAACCTCGTTCGCGTGGAGATGGAGCGCATTGCGGACGAGGTGGACGTCCCTCCCACGCGCATCAGCTTCACGGCTTCGCTGGCAGTGATCCGCGAAGAGATCGGGCGAATGGGCGGCGACCGCTTCGCTCCGGGCACCATCCCGAGCCGACTTCAGGACCTACGTCGCAACCTAAAACGACTGTTGCTGCCAGAGCGCAGAACCGAGCGGGTCTTTCCACGCGCAGTCAAAATCAGGCTCTCCTGACGTAGCCGTGGGTGGCCTCGGAGGCTGAAACGAGCGCGCACCCCCCGTTCGCCGCAGGATTCGGTTGTCTAGGCCGGAACCAAGAGGTGGCGGGGAGTGCGCAACGCGAGGATGTTGCTTCGCGCGTTCGGTGTCGAGCGCGCCGTGCTGGAAGATGTGCGGTGGTCGGGGGCGAGCCCGGAGGGCGCCGCCCTGGTGCTCCGAGTCCGCCCTACTCGGAAGGAGGAGGGGCGGTGCTCGCAGTGCGGTCGACACTGTCCCGGGTACGACCGCGGCGACGGGGTTCGGTCGTGGCGGTCGCTCGACTTCGGGCTTCAGGAGACGCGCATCGAGGCCGAGGCGCCGCGTGTGCGGTGTCCCGAGCACGGCGTCGTCGTGCAGCGCGTACCGTGGGCGCGACCGGGGAGCTCGTTCACGCGCGCGTTCGAGGACCAGGTCACGTGGCTCGCGGTGCGCACGGACAAGACCACGCTCGCGTCGCTGCTGCGCATCGCGTGGCGGACCGTCGGGAAGATTCTCGAACGCGTCGCGAAGAGCATGCGCGCGACGTTCGACCCCTTCGCGAACGTCACGCGCATCGGCATCGACGAGGTCTCCTACCGCAAGGGGCATCGCTACCTCACAGTCGTCGTCGACCACGATTCCGGCAGGCTCTTGTGGGCGAGCCCTGGGAAGGACGAGGCAACCCTCGGTCGCTTCTTCGATGCTCTCGGTCCTGAACGCTCCCGCAAGATCGAGCTCGTCAGCGCGGACGCGGCCTCGTGGATTCCGAACGTCATCCGCGAACGGTGCCCGAACGCGACGCTCTGCATGGACCCGTTCCACGTCGTGCAGTGGGCCACGAAGGCCCTCGACGAGGTGCGACGCTCGGTGTGGAACGACCTCCGGCGCGGCGGTCAGAAGGCGAGCGCGAAGTCGCTCAAGGGGGCCCGCTGGGCGCTCTGGAAGAACCCCGAGGACCTCACGAGGGAACAACGCGTCAGCCTCGTGAGCATCGAACGGGAGAACCGGCCCCTCTACCGTGCCTACCTCCTCAAAGAGCACCTGCGCGACGTCTTCAAGCACCAGGGACAGCAGGCCGTGAACATGCTCGACTACTTCGTCGCCTGGGCCTCGCGCTCGAGGCTCGCCCCCTTCGTGAAGCTCGCTCGTTCGATTCGCGACAAGCGCGACACCATCGTCGCCACGCTCACGCTCCGGCTCTCGAACGCCCGCGTCGAGGCGGCAAACACCAAGCTCAGGCTCCTCACCCGACTGGCCTTCGGGTTTCACTCCCACGAGCCCCTCATCGCGCTCGCCATGCTCAAGCTCGGAGGACTCTGCCCGCCGCTACCGGGGAGGAAATGACCCACGGGTCCGTCAGGAGAGCCCAAAATCAAGATGTCGAGCTATCCCCGCAAACGACCCGTGAAGCGACGCCCAACGAAGAAGGCCGCTCGCTAAGTGAACGGCATTGGCGCTAGAGCTCGCCGAGCTTCAGCACGAGGCCCGCGAGCAGCGCGCGGAGGCTCGCGAAGGACGACTCGATCGGCTGGCAGGTCCCCTCGTCCATGTAGAGCGCCCGGTTGAGCTCGATCTGCACCACGTGCACGCCCTCGTGCGGGCGCCCGTAGTGCTGCGTCGTGTAGCCGCCCTTGTACGGCTCGTCGTGGCGCACCGAGAGCCCCGCGTCGCGGAAATGCGCGTCGACGAGGTCGATGACGCGGGCCTCCGCCGACGTCCGCCCGCGCGTTCCGGGGACGACGTCCGCACGCCTCGGCCCGGGGTCCTTCGCGAAGGGCCGCGCGGTCGACGGCATCGAGTGGGCCGCCACCACGCGGACGGTTCCGTGCGCGGCTCGTAGGCGCGCGATCTCGCCGCGCAGCGCGGCGTGGTACGGGGCGTGGTACGCGGCGATCCGGTGGGCGACCTGATCCTCCGTCAGGGGTTGCTTCAGCAAGGGATGGCCATCGGTCGCGACGCGCCACACCACGCCGCGCGGCTGCGCGAGCCGACCGCGCGTCGACTCGGGCGAGTCGCTCGGCTCGAGATCGTCCGGTGCACGGTTCAGGTCCACGACGAAACGCGAAAGGCGCGCGGAGAGGAGCACGGCGCCCCGGCTCGGCGCGTCGGCGTAGAGGCGGTCGACGAAGAGATCCGCGTCGCGCATCGCCGCGTGGTGGGACGCGACGATCTCTTCCGCGACGGGCGGCGGGATCCCGAGCCCGGCATGGGGGACCTCGACCAGGACCGGCCGCTCCCCGCTCGTCGGCCTCTCGAGCCGGAACACGTCCATCGCTTCGCCGCCTCTCACGGGAGCGCCACCGTCCGTTCGCTCCCGAGACGTCGTAGGAAGCCACAAGACAAGCCGAAGAAGAAGGCGCGATGCACGCTCTCGGGATCGAGCCCGTGCGGCGACGAGGTCTCGCGCGCGAGGACCTGGCCGAAGGTCATGACGCCGCGGAGCGACGAGAGCAGCGCGTACCAATCGTCCGGGAGACGGTACGTGGGCAGGGCGGCGGGAGGAGCCGGCTCGACCAGGACGGGTCGCTCGGCGATCGGCTCGAGGGCCCCGACGAGCTCCTCGATCGGCGCGCGCGCGACCGCGTCTCGCAGGAGCTCGTAGGGATCGTAGCCGAGCGGGAACGTCTCCTCGTGGCTGCGCACGTCCGGCACGAAGGCGTAGCGGCCGCGACGCCAGCGGAACGCCTCGAGCAGCCGCTCGCGGACCTGCGCGTTGATCGCACGGACGAGGTCGATCGGGCGCAGCACGCCGAGGCCCACGAGGGCCTCGCCGAGACGGCCGCCGAAGCGTGGGAGCACGGCCAGGGCCATGTCTACCTCCATGCGGAGGCAGGCGCCGGTCGCCACCAGGTGCTCGCCGAGCAGCTCCTTCGAGTCGGTCGAAGCCACGAATTCCGGACGTCCGTCGACGAAGTAGATCTTCTTGCGGCGCGCCCCGTGGAAGAGGTGGAGCACGCCCGTGCGCTTCATCGAGACGATGTCGAAGAACACGGGCACGAGCCGGCCCGCGCCGAGCTCCCCCGTGACCGTCGCCGAAGAGAGCTCGTCGGTGGACCAGGACAGCGCCGGGGAGGTGACGAAGCGCGTGAGCTCCGGATGGACGCGCGCAGGCTCGAACTCCGTCTCGCCCCGCGCGACGAGCGTCTCGCCGTCGATCTGGCCCGTGGTGAAGAGGAGGATGAGCTTCGGCAGGCTCATCGGACCGAGGAGCCGTCCGTCCGCCATGCGGACGCGGAATTCGATCGTCGACGCCGGGCCGTCGCCGGGGCTCGGCAGCACGGCCTTCAGGCGATCGGTCTCGACGAGGGCCGTGCCCCGGCCGAACGGATCCGCCTCGTCGCCCGGCCCCGGCTCGACCAGGCCGAGGCGCTCGAGGATCTTGGCGAGGCGCTCCTCGATCTGCCCGAGGCCTCGTCGCCGGAGGATCTCCTCGAGGGCCTCGCCGAAGGCCGCGGCCGAGGGGCGCTTCGTGGCGTCCTTCGAGAGGCCCCAGAGCACGACGCGCCGTACGTCCTCGGGCAGCCGCCGCGAGCCCGCCTCCCAGACCGCGAGGTTCACGTCGCGGATCGCCACGAGGCAGTCGATGTCACTCGGCCGGGCGAAGATCGGATCGACGAGGAGGAGCTCGGCGAGGACGATCGCCAGCGTGAACACGTCGCTCTTGGCGTCGAGCGGGCGGCCGAGGACCTGCTCGGGGGACATGTAGCCGAGCTTGCCCCGGACCTGACCGTGCTCCGTCTGGGCGCTGCGATCGCTCGCGGTGGCGATGCCGAAGTCCGTGAGCTTCGGATGACCGTGCCGCGTCAGGAGGATGTTGGCGGGGCTCACGTCGCGGTGGACGAGCAAGAGGGGCTTGCCTCCCTCGTCGCACAACCGATGGGCGTAGGAGAGGCCCCGGGCGACCTGTGCGCAGATGTAGACGGCGAGGTCGACCGGCAGCACCTCGCGGCGCGAGGCGAGGCGTCGGAGCAGACGGTTGACGTTGGTCCCGTCGACGAACTCCATCGCGAGGAAGAGCTCGCCCTCCTCGGTCTCGCCGAAGTCGAAGACGTGCACGAGGTTCGGATGGTCGAGCCGGGACGCGAGTCGGGCCTCGTCGACGAAGAGGCCGGTGAATTCCGGATCGCGCCTGCTCTGGGGGAGGATCCGCTTCAGGGCGACCCGCTTCTCGAAGCCATGGGGCCCCGGACGCACGGCCTCGAAGACCTCCGCCATCCCACCGGTCGCGAGCCGCCGCACGAGTCGATACGGCCCGACCTGCCGAGGCTCGGCGCTCACCCGGTCGCTCCTCGGGGGGTGCGCGACCGACGTGTCGAGGGTCGGGGATCGAAGGGGAGCATCCGTCGACAAGATAGTACGCCGCCCCCCGAACGGGACCCGGAAAGGGCTCTGCCCGGCCCCCCTCATCAGAAGGCGTTGTTCCCGAGTGCCTTCGTGTATGATGGCCGTCCGGGCCCGGAGTCCATACGAATCGAATGGCCACGCGTACCACCACAAGCGCTCGAAACGAGCGGGATCCCTACCTCGGGAAAGTCGTCGCCGGCCGGTACCGGCTCGAGGCGCTCCTCGGCGAAGGCGGCATGGGCGTCGTCTACCGCGCCCGCCACGTGCTCATCGAGCGCGTCGTCGCGCTGAAGCTGATCCGCCCGGACCTGCGCGGCGAGACCCACCTACGGGCCTGGATGCTCCGGGAGGCGCGGGCCGCGAACCGCGTCGACCACGCGCACATCGTCGACATCCACGACGTCGGGGAGACCGAGGAGGGCGAGCTCTACCTCGTCATGGAGTACCTCGTCGGCACCGCGCTCTCCTCGGAGATCGCGAAGGGGCCGATGCCCGTCGCCCGCGCCGTCGACATCCTCGAGCAGATGACCGCCGCTCTGGCGCGTGCCCACGACCTCGGCGTCGTCCACCGCGACCTGAAGAGCGACAACATCATGCTGACGGTCCGCGGGGGCCGTCAGGACTTCGTGAAGATCCTCGACTTCGGCCTGGCCGCGCTGGCTCGCGATCCGCGGCTCGCCCCGAAGGGCGCGGTCTTCGGCACGCCCGAGTACATGTCGCCCGAGCAGGCGCGCGGCGAGGACGCGATGGCCCAGAGCGACCTCTACGCGCTCGGCATCCTCTTCTACGAGATGCTCACGGGCCAGCTCCCGTTCCGCTCGAACGACCGCGACACGCTGCTCGAGATGCAGCGGACGATGCCCTGCCCCAAGGCGCGGGCCATGCGTCCCGATCTCCCCGATTCCGCCGACGCGATCATCGGGCGTCTCCTCGAGAAGGATCCGGCGCGGCGCTTCCGCGACGGTCACCATCTCCAGGAAGAGCTGAAGCAGCTCCAGCGCTCGCTCCCGTCGACGCCCTGGGAGCTCAAGCCGAACCAGGAAGCGCCCGCCGCGCCGCCTCCGCCGCCCCCGGCTCCGTCGCCGGGCGTCGTCGAGTGGAGCCGTCGCGCCTCGAACTTCCTGCGCGCCATGGCCCGCGCCTATCCGAACGGACGGGCGCCCGACCAGATCCAGCAGGCCGCCGATCGCATGTGGGAGCTCGCGGCGCGCGCGTCGCGGCTCGAGGGCGAGCTCGCGAGCCATTCGCGCAAGCTCGAGGCCATCGAACGCCGCGGTCGGGCGCTGCGCGCGGAAATCGGCCGTAAGGTCGAGGAGCTCGCGGGCGAGGAGTCGAGGGCCCTGCGCGAGGCGACGTCGGAGCGCGAGCACGCCGATCGCTTGATGCAGCACAAGATGCAGACCGAGCGCGAGCTCGCGGTCGCTCAGCAGCGCGCGGACGCCGCGCTCGCCGCCGGCGGAAACGTCGCGGTGATCCGGAAGGCGTTCGAGGACGTCGGCATCGCGCGCGGACGCATCGAGACCCTCTCCCTGGTGGCGCGCGACTACGAGAGGCGTGCGGGCGAGCGCGAGCAGTACGGCGCCAGCCTGAGGAAGCAGATCGAGGATCTCCGCTCGCAGCTCCAGCGTTACAGCGAGGCCCTCGAGAACGATCTCCAAGCGGGGCGCGACCGCATCGCGACACGCGTGCGCGAGGCGCTCGGCTACGAAAAGAGCTTCACGGAAGCCTCGAGCCTCCTGGTCGGCCACCTCAAGGGCCGCCCCGAGTGCCGCGAGGTGCTCGACGAGGTCGCCGAGTGGGCGGGCGGCTCGGAGCGCGTGGCCGCGGGCGAGTCCCGGCCCGTCGGCGGCTGAGGCTCTCGCCGACTCCGACGAGGACGATTTCGAGGAGGGCCCGACGCGTTCGGGCCCTTCGTCGTTCCGTCAGGCGCGCGCGGAGGCGCGCTTCGTGGCCTTCTTCGCCGACTTCTTCGCGGCCTTCTTCGCGGTCTTCCTGGCGGCCTTCTTCGGGGAGAGCGCCTTCTCGGCCTTCGCCCGCGCGGCGACGGCCGCATGCGGACGCTCCGTTCCGGCGGCCGAGGCCCTCTCCTCGACCACGAGCTCGAGCTCGCGGCCGAGCTCCTGCTCGAGCATCGAGGCCTTGCGGGCGACCGTCCAGACCTCGAGGGAGACGTCTTCTTCCGCCGCGATCGCGATGCGGAGCTTGCCCTGGCGCGGAACGCAGTCGCTGACCGAGATCTTGCTGCGGTGGCCGCGATCGAGGGCATCGGCGATGCGCAGGAGGCCGGCGAGCCAGCGCACGCGCGCCCGACGGGGCTCGGGGAGCTCGCGGTACTCGGGATGCCGGATCGTCGGCGGCGACTTCCGGTGGTAGCGGGCGACCATGCCGATCAGGGCCTTGTCCTCGATCGAGAGGCCCATGATGTCGCTGTTCTGGATGATGTACTGGGTGTGCTTGTGGTGGGCCGAGGGATTGATGAAGTCCCCGACGTCGTGGAGCAGCGCGGCGAGCCGGAGGAGCCCACGGTCCTCGGGTCCGAGGCCGTGGAAACGCTGGGTCGCGTCGAAGAGCTCGAGGGCCACGGACGCGACCTGCGTCGCGTGTCGCTCGTCGAAGTGGTACCGACGCCCGAGCGTGAGCGCGGCCCCGAAGAGCTTGTCGCGCTCGCCGCCGTAGTCCCAGACGCGGAAGTGCTTCTCGACGAGCTCGGTGACGATGCCTTCCTTGAGGCCGGTCGCCGGCACCACGATGCGGGAGACGCGGGCGACGCGCGCCATCTCGAGGAGCACGTAGATCGCCGGGACGACGACGTCGGCGCGATCCTCGCGGAGGCCGTAGCGCGTCATGCGCTCGCGGGCCGTCATGTTCCTCATCTCGGCGAGGAGGTGCGCGGCCTGCCGGACGTCGATCGCCGGCCAATGGCTCCGCGGCGCGGGGCAGAGGCGCGCGAGCGTCTCGAAATTGCCGCCGGTCGCGACGACGGCCTTCCAGGGCCGCGCGCGCAGCTTCCGCAGGTGCGGGCCGAGGATGCGCTCGATGTACTCGCGCACGAGGAGGTCCTGCTCCTCGGAGACGTGACCGCCGCGCTTCAGGAAGGCCTCGAGGAGGCGGACCGTGCCGATGGGCAGGCTGACGGTGAAGCCCGTCTTGCCGCCGAGCACCTCGGAGAGCTCGAGGCTCCCGCCGCCGAGGTCCATGAGCAGGGTATGACCCGTGAGGGTCATCTTGGAGTGGACGGCGAGCGTGACGAGGCGCGCTTCCTCGATGCCGTCGACCGCCGTCAGCGTGATGCCGGCCTCGTCGTGCACGCGGGAGAGCAGCACGTCGGCATTCGAGGCGCCGCGCGCCGAGGCGGTGACCACGGCCCGATAGGCGTCGACCCCGGCCTCGTCCATCGCGACGGAGAACTCGCGCATCGCGGCGACGCAATGGTCGATCGCCGCGGGATCGAGCCGGCCGGTCTGGAAGACGCCGTGACCGAGCCGGACGGGAACCCGCAGGGAGCGGAAGACGCTGACGTTGTCGGGGTCACGCGCCTGGACGATGAGAAGTCGCGAGGCGTTGGATCCGACGTCGATGGCGGCGAAGCGCGGCACGGGGCGCGAGTATACCGCCTCGTGCGCGATCGGCCGGCGTCGAGCGCGCGACGGAATGCCGAAGGCCCCGGGGAGGTCCCGGGGCCTTCGTGCCTCGCATCGTGGGTAGCCGAGGTCGGGGTCGAACCGACACACCCTTTCGGATAGCGGATTTTGAATCCGCCGCGTCTGCCATTCCGCCACTCGGCCTCGAACGCGGGGCGAGGGTAGCATCGCCCTCCGGGTTCTGCACCGGCGATCGCCTCCCCCCCCGAAAGGCGACGATCGGGCCCGGTGCGAACGATCTTTCGCACGGCAGCCCCCGTGGCCACGCCACGTCACCACTGCTAGTCTCGCCCCGCAGTTCGGAGGAGCATTTCCATGGCGCGCACCGCAATCCTGGGCATGGGTCACTACGTCCCGAGCCGAGTCGTCACGAACCACGATCTCGCGACGATGTTCGACACGAGCGACGAGTGGATCCAGCAGCGGACGGGCATCGTCGAGCGTCGGTACATCGAGCACAGCGGCATCGGCGCGAGCGACCTCGCGATCCCGGCGGTGGAGATGGCCTGCAAGAACGCGGGCATCGAGGTGAAGGACATCGACGCGATCATCTTCGCGACCCTCTCGCCCGACTACACGTTCCCCGGCAGCGGCTGCCTCCTCGGGCACAAGCTCGGTCTCCCCGGCGTCGCCGCGCTCGACATCCGCAACCAGTGCAGTGGCTTCCTCTACGGTCTTCAGATCGCGGACGCCTGGATCCGCTGCGGCATGTACAAGCGCGTCGCGCTCGTCGGCGCCGAGGTCCATTCGACCGGCATCGAGTTCGCCGATCGCGGCCGCGACGTGACCGTGCTCTTCGGCGACGGTGCCGCGTGCGCGATCCTCGCGCCGACCGAGGAAGAGGGCCGCGGCGTGATGGACGTCGAGGTCCACGCGGACGGCGCCGGCGCGCAGGAGCTCTGGATCGAGGCGCCCGCGAGCAACCAGATGCCGCGCATCACGCACGAGATGATCGACGAGGGCCGCGTCTGGCCGCGCATGAACGGCAAGCAGGTCTTCCGCTGGGCCACCGCGAAGATGCCCGAGGCCGCGATGAGCGTGCTGAAGCGCAACGGCGTTTCCCTCGATCAGATCGCGCTGCTCGTCCCGCACCAGGCGAACAAGCGCATCAACGAGTTCGTCGCCGAAAAGCTCGGGCTCCCCCCCGAGAAGGTGATGCACAACATCCAGAAGTACGGGAACACGACGGCGGCCTCGATCCCGCTCGCGCTCTCGGAGGCCATCCAGGAGGGTCGCGCGAAGAAGGGCGACCTCGTCCTCTTCGCCGCCTTCGGCGCCGGCTTCACCTGGGGCGCGGGCCTCGTCCGCCTCTGAGGTCGAGCGAGCCCTCTCCCGTTCGATGCGGCCCGAGCCCCTCTATCACGCGACGGATCGCGTCGCGGTCGTGGTCAACGGCAACGCCCGCCGGGTGACGGACGATCTCGTCGCGATCCTCGACCAGATCGTCCGCACCGGAGACCTCTACGTCTCCCGCAGCCTCGAAGAGGGACGCGACATCGCCCGGCGGATCGCCGAGCGCGAGTACCCGACCGTGCTCACCGGCGGCGGCGACGGGACGTTCGTGCAGATGGTGACGTGGATCGAGGAGGACTGCCGCGAGCTCGGCCTGCGGATGCCGCGCTTCGGCTTCCTGCGACTCGGGACGGGCAACGCCCTCGCCTGGGTGCTCGGAGCCCATCACTCGAAGGAGCGCGGCGTCTTCCTCGACCTCGCGCGCATGCGCACCGAGGCCGGCGAGGGCACGCTCCGGCTCGTCCGGGCCGCCGGCAAGCTCGCCCCGTTCGGAGGCGTCGGAGTCGACGGCATGGCCGTGCAGGACTTCGAGACGGTGAAGACCGCTTTCTCGAAGATCCCGGGGCTCCGCGACGTCGCCACGGGCGGCCTCGCCTACGTCGTCTCGATCGGCGGCGTCAGCATGCCGAAGGTGATGATGAATCCGACGGTCGACGTCCGGGTGATCAACGAGGGCGCCGACGCCGTCGCCCTCGACGGGAGCGGCCGGGTCCTCGGAGCTCCGATCCGTCGCGGCGAGGTGGTCTTCGAGGGACCCGTGCGCTCCTGCCTCTTCTCGACGATCCCGTACTGGGGCTTCGGCGCCAAGGTCTTCCCGTTCGCCGATCCGCGGGGCGATCGCTTCAACCTCCGCATCGTCGACATCGACTCGGTGGACGTCGCGCTCCACCTCCGCTCGATCTGGAAGGGCACGTACCAGAGTCCGAAGGTCCGGGACTTCCTCGTCGAGACGGTCCGGCTCGAGCTCGGACGCCCGATGGCCCTCGAGGTCGCCGGGGATCCCGGCGGGATCCATCGCGAGCTCGTGCTCTCGCTCCATCCGGAGCCGATCCGGGTCGTCGACTACCACGCCCCGCTGCCGCCGGTGGAATGAGCATGGCGAAGCCCACGGAAGCGCTCTACGAGACCTATCGTACGGCCCTCCGCGGCATCTCCCTGCCCCTCGCATGGGTCGACCTCGATCGCTTCCGCGAGAACGCGCGACGCCTCGTCGCCCGCTCGAACGGCAGGCCGATCCGGCTCGCCACGAAGTCGATCCGCTGCCGCCCTCTCCTTCGCCTCGTGCTGGACGAGCATCCCGGCTTCCGGGGGCTCATGGCCTATTCGCCGCGCGAGGCGGCGTGGCTCGGACGCGAGGGATTCGACGACGTGCTCGTCGCCTACCCCACCGCGGATCGGGACGGCCTCCGCGACGTCGCCCGTGCCGTCTCGGACGGCCGCCGGATCACGCTCACGGTCGATTCCGTGGACCACGTCGGCCTCGCCTCCGAGGTCGCCGCGGAGGTCGGGGCCGTGCTCCCGCTCTGCATCGACCTCGACATGTCGAGCGATTTCCCTGGCCTGCATTTCGGCGTCCAGCGCTCGCCGATCCGCTCGGAGGAGGCGGCGCTCGAGGTGGCGCGGGCGATCGCCCGGACGCGCAACGTCCGACTCGACGGCGTTCTGGCCTACGAAGCACAGATCGCCGGGATCCAGGACGCGGTGTCCGGTCAGCACGCGAACAATCTCGTGCTCCGCGCGCTCAAGCAACGCTCCCTGGCCGAGGTGATCGAGCGCCGCGGACGCATCGTCGAGGCGCTGCGCGCGGACGGCCACGGGCTCGTCTTCGTGAACGGAGGCGGGACGGGCAGCCTCCGCGAGACGAGCACCGATCCCCACGTCACGGAGCTCGCGGCGGGCTCGGGCCTCTTCGCGCCGACGCTCTTCGACGGCTACCAGGGGCTCCTCCTCGAGGCCGCGGCCGGCTTCGCGGTGGAGGTCGGCCGCATCCCGAGACCGGGAGTCTTCACCTGCTCGGGTGGCGGCTACGTCGCCTCGGGACCTGGCGGCAAGGACCGACTCCCGACGCCCTTCCTTCCCGAGGGGGGGAGCCTCCTCGCGCACGAAGGCGCCGGCGAAGTCCAGACGCCCGTGCAGTGGAAGACGCCCCCCGCGCTCGGCCTCGGCGATCCGATCTTCTTCCGCCATGCGAAGGCGGGCGAGCTCTCGGAGCGTTTCCTCGCGCTGCACGCCCTCGAGGCGGGCCGCCTCGTCGAATCCCTTCCGACCTACCGCGGCGAAGGACGCTGCTACATCTAGCCCTCGCGACCGCGGCCCCTCGATCGCGGTCCGGCGCCGAGCTCCCATGTCCCCTCAGCAACAGCTCAAGCTGCAGAACGCGCTCGCGGTCCTGACGCTGCCGATCTACCTGCTCCTCCGCCCCCTCTTCCGCCTCCTCGGATGGTTGAGGAAGGACGCCGACGGTCCATGGGTGATCGGCGGGCACAGCGGCCGCATCTACGCCGACAATCCCGCCGCCCTGCACGCGTATCTCTCGGAGCACGGCCCTGCGGCGTACTTCGTCGCGTCGAGTCCCGACCTCGCACGCGAGCTCGCGCGGATGGGGCGTCGCGTGGTCCGTCGCAACTCGTTCGCGGCCCGGCTCGCGCTCGAGAACGCCGCGGCCCTGATCGAGTCGCACGGCCCCTCGGATCTCGACCACGTCCTGCACAAGACGGTGAAGCTCCGAGGCGTCCGTATCCACCTGAACCACAGCATGAACCACCTGAAGGGCGGCGAGATGCTCCGCCCGCGTCACCGCTCGCTCACGCTCGAGCAACAGAAGGCGGCGATCGCGGCCAAGGATCCCTTCGACTTCCTGCTCGCGAGCTCCGATCGGGAACGGAGGAATTTCTTCCTGCTCTATCCCGGGCTCGAGCATCGGATCGTCCTCGGAGGCGGGGCCCACATCGACACGTTCCTCCGCGCGCGCGGCTCGAACCCGAGCCGGAGCATCGTCTACTTCCCGACGTTCCGGGAGTCGCCGGAAGCGAACGCTCTGCTCGACGCGCAGATCGAGGCCCTCGCGTCGAGCGAGGCGCTCGCGACCTTCCTCGCACGCGAGGACTATCGCTTCCACGTCGTGAGCCACGTGAACCGCAGGGCGAGCGGAGCCCCTCCGACCAGCGAGCGGTTCCACTTCGCGAGTCCCTCGGATCTCAACCCACTCGTGCTCGACGCGGAGGTCCTGGTCTCGGACTACTCGGGCATCCTCTGCGACTTCCTGGCGCTCGACCGTCCGACGGTCTTCTTCCCGTTCGATCTCGACGATTACCTGCAGCACCGCTCGCTCCTCGTCTCGTACGGGGAGCTCGCCTGGGGGCCCGAGGTCCGTGACGTGGGATCGCTCGTCGAGCTCTTCACGAGCGGGCGATTCCGCGACCGGGAGGCGTTCGGGGAAAGGCGCGCCTACTGGGAGCGGGAGTTCTTCCCGCACCTCGCGCCGACCTACACGAAGGAATGCGCCGAGATGATCGAGCGGCTCGTCACCGAGCACGCGAAGGGGACGCGCCGCGAGGCGTAGGGGAGCGGAGCGAGTGGGCCTCTAGGCGGGGCGCCGGGCCCTGGCCACGAGACGCCTCGCGAGGGCCACGACCTCCTCGTGCCCGAGCGCCAGCATCAACGCGCCGTAGCCGAGGACGAGACCGATCGCGAGCGCGGCCCGACCGAGGCCCGGGAGCGCTGCGGGATCCCAGAGCAGCGCGATCACGCCGAAGCCGAGGACGAGGCCGACGTGGGGCTTCCACACGTAGCGCAGCCGGAGCACGACCCCCTCGAGCTTCGCGAGCTCGAGGAGCTGCAGCATGGAGATGAGGAAGGACGCGAGCGCCGTGGCCGTGGCAGCCCCGACGAGTCCGTAGCGCGGGATGAGGACCAGGTTGAAGACGGTGTTGAGGCCCGCGACGAGGACGCTGTTCAGGAGGTTGTAGGACGAGTGCCCCGTGAAGACGATGCAGTTGCCCGCGAGACCGTAGGCGCAGCTGAGGAAGGGCGGGATCAGCAGGATCAGCATGAACGCGTTGTCGACGTGGACGAACTCGGGCCGCATCAAGTGCAGGATGTCCGTCCGCAGCGCCGCGACGAGGAGGACCACCGGCACCGCGAGGCTCGTCGACCATCGCGACACGCGGCCCAGCACCGCCTCGAATTCCGCCGTCTCCCGCGCGACGTGATGACGCACGACGATCGGCCCGAGCGCCTGGCTGAAGATCAGCTTGATCTCGCGGACGTTGATCGTCAGCGTCGCCGCGGCTCCGAACAGGCCGAGCGCGAAATCCTGGTACCCCATCGCGCCCAACATCATGACGTCGAGGCGGCCGAGGTACTTGTTGAACGTCATGTTGAGGCTCTGCGGAATCGCGAAGCGGAGGACCTCGCGCTCCACCCAGCCCGCCCGGGCCGCCGCGAGCAGCGGCGCCAGCTCGAAATGGCGTGCGTAGCCCACGACGGCGAGGAGCGAGAGCAGGACGTAGGCGACGAGCTGCCCTGCGACGAGACCGACGACGCCCCCGAGCGCGTGGAAGCCCGCGACGCTGCAGCCGAGCAGGAGGACGGGGCGCGCGAAGCCGTTCAGGAGGGCCTCGTACTCCATGATCATCTTGGCGCGCGTGGCCGCGATGCAGGCCTGGGAGATCGCGATGAACGGGAGCGTGAAGCCGATGATCTCCAGGCTGCGCGCCAGCGAGGGTCGATCGGGATAGACGAGCCCGACGAACGTCGGAGCGCCGATCTGGAGGACGACCGCGAGCACGAGGCTGACGACGACCGGTACCCCGAAGCCCGCAGCGAGCACCCGGTAGAGGGCGGCCTTCTCGGCCGGATCCTCGTCCGCACGGTCGACGTGCCGGCTGGCGAAGATCATCACGGCATCGATGAACCCACTCTGCACGGCGCTGACGAGGATCTCGGCCAGTGAGACGGCGAGCAGGTAGAGACCGAACGTCTCGGGGCCGGCGACCCAGGCCACCACGAAGAGGAAGAGCGGGAAGAAGATCTTCCCGACGAGCCCGACGAGGTTGATGAATGCGCCCCGTCGGAGCTTCACGTCATACGAGGCCATGCCGGTTCCGATTGGCTGCGGTCCGCTGCGAGGCGAGGCAGCTCACTTCCGATCCGCGCCCGCACCCGATGGGATGTCGCACGGAGGCTGGGTGGGTTCAACCCTTGGGAATCTCCCGACCTGCGCCGTCGCCACACATTGACCCCAGCGCCGGCCCTTCGATACCATCCGGGGCCATTCCGGCCGGTCGTGCCGGAAGCACGGTAGGTGTCGATGTTCTCGAGATTCTGGTTCTTCGTCATTGCCGCCTTCGCCGGCGCCGCGATGGCCGCGGCGTTCCTCGGCCAGGCCGCGTACAACCGACTGGCGGCGGGCCACCTCGACGAGCAGCTGCGTCGCGATCGCTTCGAGGTCGAGCTCTTCCTCCGCCTCGACGGCAGGGCGCGCCTCGATGCCATCGATCCGATGACACGCAACGGCGACGTCCGGGCGGTGCTCGAGGAATCGAATGCGAGGGCCCCGGGGGCACCGCTCCCTGCCGCGTCTCGCCAGCGACTCGAGCAGAGCCTCGGAGCGCTGAATCGGCAGCTCGACGAAGGGCAGGCCGATATCCTGATCGTCGTCGACAAGAACCGCGAGATCGTCGCGCAGCTCGGCGGCGGGACGCCCGCCCTCGGCGCGAAGCTCGACGACTACCCTGCCCTCGCGCAGGTGCTCCAGGGCGAGGACAAGGCCGATCTCTGGATGCGCAACGAGCTCCTCTACCGCATCGCGGTCCGTCCCGTGCAGTCGGGCGGCCAGACGATCGGCGCCGTCGTCCACGCGATGGAGGTCGACGAGGATCTCTCGCGTCGCCTCGCCGATCGGATCCCCGGCGCGACCGTCGCCTTCTTCCGTGGCAACCAGGTCCTCTCGGCGACGGCCGGGCGCACCACGCAGGGAGCCCCGGACCGCACCGTGGTCCAGCACGGCCTCGCCGACGCGCTCATCGACCCGAAGCTCCGCACGGACGGTCGCACGGAGCCGACCGAGGTCCACGGCGCGCAGGTCGTCTACGCCCTCTTCGAGGGCAAGCCGCTCGAGGGCACGGTCGGATACGCCGTCGCCCGCCCGCGCGTCGCCGCGAGCTCGCCGATGGCCCTCTTCAGCGATGCGCCGGCCGAGGACGTGCGCGGCCTGCCCTGGCCGCTCATCGCCCTGCTCCCGCTGCTCTTCGCGATCCTCGGCATCGTCTTCGAGCACTTCGAGCGCGATCGCCCGCAGAAGGCCTTCGACGCCGCCCTCAAGAAGATCGCCGAGACGGGCCAGGGAAGGCTCCCCTCCGCGGACTTCCGCGGCGGCTTCCGGCTGCTCGCGGAGGACGTGAACTCCGCGCTCGACAAGGTCGCCCAGTCGGCGGGCGCCACGGCGGCTCGTCGCCCCGCGAACCTCGACGACATCCTCGGCCAGGCGCCGGCCTCGGAGCCCGGCGGCGCGTACTTCGGCTTCGCGTCCCGCCCGAGCATTCCGGAGGCCGCGCAGGCCTTCCCCTCGGTTCCCGAGGCGCCCCGCCCGAAGGCGCCGCCCGCGGCGATCCCGGACGCGCCTCCGCCGCCCCCGCCCGCGCCGCCCGCCGCTCCGAAGGCGGCCCCGCCCCCGCCCGAGCCCCCCGCCCCACCGGCCGTCGTCAATCCGCCGAGCATCGCGACGCAGCTCGACGGCGACGAGGACGACGAGGGCGCGACGATGGTCGCCGCGATCCCCCGCGAGCTCCTCCAGGCCTCGGGCGAGATCAACGAGGAAGAGCAGCACTTCCGTCAGATCTTCGACGAGTTCGTGCGCGTGAAGGAGCAGTGCGGCGAGCCGACGAAGGGGCTCACCTACGACAAGTTCGTCGTCACGCTGCGCAAGAACAAGGAGCAGATCGTCTCGAAGCACGGCGCCGCGAACGTGCGCTTCACCGTCTACGTGAAGGACGGCAAGGCCGCGCTGAAGGCGACGCCGGTGCGCTGAAGGCCCTCGGACGCGGACGTCGATCGCACGTCCGCGTTCGATGCGCCGTTGACCGCATGGGATCGGATCGCTAGGTTCAGGTCAGGTCCCTCTGTGGGGCCCGTGAGACGAGGAGAAAGAATCCCTGACTCGAACGAATCCGGGAGTGACTCTCTGCCACGGTGTGCCGGCCCGGCGACCTTCACCGGGAAGCCTGAAGTGGCGATACCAGCTCCCACCTACTGAACAGTAGGGATTCGTCTCCGACCTACCGTCCACGGCCCATGCGGTACGGACCTTCTCGAGGGCCGGGTTCGAAGAGAGCCCGGCCCTCGGCCTTTCCGTCGAGGGGCCTTCGGGGCTCTCGCCCCGAGCCTCAGGTCTTCGCGCGATCGCGGCCCACCCAGGGGACGTCGGCGACGCCGGCCTCGTGGTTCGCGCGACGCGCCATCGTGAAGAGCAGATCGCTGAGCCGGTTCAGGTAGCGCACGAGCTCGCCCCGGACGGGCTCGTTCACGGCGAGCGCCACGAGGCGACGCTCGGCGCGGCGGCAGACCGTGCGCGCGACGTGCAGGTGCGAGGAGCCCGACGTGCCCCCCGGGAGCACGAAGCTCGCGAGCGCCGGCAGGCCCTCCTCGAACGCGTCGATCGCGCGCTCGAGCCGGGCGATCTGCGCGTCCTCGAGGCGGGGGAGCGAGAGCTTCTCCTCCTTGCCGGGGACGGTCGCGAGCTCGGCGCCGAGATCGAAGAGCTCGCTCTGGATCGTCCCGAGCTCCGCGTCGATCGCGCCCGGGAGCCCCACGGCGCGGGCGACGCCGAGCACGCTGTTCAGCTCGTCGACCTCGCCATAGGCGTCGACGCGATCGCTCGCCTTCGAGACGCGCGCGCCGCCGAAGAGCCCCGTCTCGCCGGAATCGCCGGTCCGCGTGTAGATCTTCATCGTTCGTTCCCCTCGCCGAGCCGCGTGCCCACGCGGAGCGGATGGCCGCTGAGGAAGGCCCGTGCGCCGAGGCGCTTCTTGCCGGCCTCCTGGAGCTCGACGAGCGCGACGGTCCCCGTTCCACAGGCGACGTGGAGGGCGTCGCCCTCCGCCTTCACGATCGTGCCCGGCGCGACGTGCGTCGCGTCGCGCGAGACGACGCGCGTGACGTGGATCTTGAGCGGCGCCCCCTCGAGCGAGGATTGGGCGCCGGGCCAGGGCGTCATGCCGCGCGCGAGGGCGTGCACCTCGTCGGCGGAGCGCGTGAAGTCGAGGACGCCGTCCTGCTTCTCGAGGAGGCGCGCGTACGTCACGCCTTCCTCGGGCTGGGCGACGCGCGGCAGCTCGCCGGCGACGGCGGCGGCGAGGTCGCGCTCGACGAGCTCCGCGCCGAGCCGCGAGAGACGCTCCGAGAGCTCGCCCGCGGTCTCGTTCTCGCCGATCTCGAGGGCGATCGTCGAGATCGCGGGGCCCGTGTCGAGTCCCTCGTCCATCTGCATGAGCGTGACCCCCGTCAGGCGATCGCCGCTCGCGACGGCCCATTGGATCGGAGCCGCGCCGCGCCAGCGCGGCAGGAGGGAGGCATGCACGTTGATGCAGCCCGTCCGCGGCGCCTCGAGCACGGCCTTCGGCAGGATCCGGCCGTAGGCCACGACCACGGCGACGTCGGCGCCGAAGGAGCGCACGAGCTCGGCGAACTCGGGCGTCTTCACCTTCGTCGGCTGCTCGACCCGGAGACCGAGCTCGAGGGCCCGCGCCTTCACGGGAGGGGGCGTCAGCGCGAGCCCTCGCCCCGCCGGGCGATCGGGCTGCGAGAAGACGCAGGCGACGTCGGCGACGCGCGCGAGCGCATCGAGGCAGGGCACCGCGAACGCGGGGCTCCCGAAGAAGAGAGCGCGCATGGGCCGGGGCTCAGGCGTTGGCCTCGGAAGCGGCACGCTTCTGCATCTGGCGGTGCAGGAGGCGCTTCCGGAGCATGCTGAGGTGGTCGATCATCAGCTTGCCGTCGAGGTGATCCGTCTCGTGCTGCAGGGCGATCGCGAGCAGCCCGTCGGTCGTGACCTCGAACCAATTGCCGTGCCGATCCTGGGCCTTCACGGTCACGACCTCGGCACGCTCGATGTCCTCGCGGGCGCCGGGGAAGGAGAGGCAGCCCTCCGTGAACACGGTCTCGCCCTGCTTCGAGACGAACTCGGGATTCGCGAATACGCGCAGATCGCTCGGCTCGTCGTCGCCGGTCGCGGTGTCGACGATGAAGACGCGGAGCGCGACGCCGATCTGCGTCGCCGCGAGGCCCACGCCAGGAGCCGCGTACATGGTCTCGGCCATGTCGTCGATCAGCTTCTGGAACTCCGGACCGAAGTCCTTCACCGGCTCGCCGGGGGTGCGCAGGCGCTTGTCGGGGTAGTGGAGGATCGGACGGATGGCCATCGGAGCAGGCTCCCAGGGAGGGATGGAGACGGCCGAATTCGTAATGCCGACGCGCTTTCGTCGCAACCCGGGGTCCTGCGGGAACGGCCGAGCCCCACGATTCCGCGAAAGGTAATGGACGTTCTGACAATCGCAACGTACGTTTCTAGGGCATGCGCATCTACCAGGTCGTCTGTCTGGCCGTCGGTCTCGGCACCGCCGTCCCCGTCTATCTCCACCACGAAGCCCACGGGGTCTGGAACCCGACGCAGATCGGGGTCGCCTTCTTCCTCTGGCTGAACGCGATCATCGCCCTCTGGGAGATCTGCCTCTTCCTGCGGATCGACCTCATCGAGAAGCAGTACGAGGACTTCCGGAGCCGCTACAAGGGCCGCGAGCTCGACCGCGTGAAGGACTACTTCGGCGCCCCGGTCGCGCTCTCGAAGATCCTCTCGCCGACGACCTGGGCGGAGATCTGGTCGTCCTACGCCGTCTTCGACGACTCCTACGCGAACCGGAAGTCGTTCGGCTTCTTCATCGACGTCGGCAACGGCTTCTCGACCCTGATCCCGACGCTCGTCTGCCTCTACGGCATGACCTACCACTTCCTGCCGGCGCGCCTGCTCGGGCTGGTGCTGCTGATCATCAACTACCAGATGTGGTACGGAACCCTCGTCTACTTCGGCAGCTTCCTCTTCAACAAGCGCTACGTCGGACACACGCCGGGCAACCTGGCCTTGTTCGTGGGCCTGTCGAACGGCCTCTGGTTCACGTTCCCGGTCTGGGCGATGTGGGCGGCCGTGAAGATGATCTACTCGGACAGCTACGCCGTGTTCCTGGGATGAGACGAAGAAGGCCGGGCTCTCGCCCGGCCTCCTCCTCGCCTCAAAGCCCCGCGTCTTCCCTCGCGTACCTCGCGCCTCGGTAGCCCACGAGCATGCTCGGCGCGTTCAACGCCGAGACGGGCGTGTAGGGGATCGCCGACGCGTCGACGATGCGGAGACCCTCGATTCCCTTGAAACGCAGGCGGGTGTCGGTGACGGACGCCACGTCCTCGCCCATGCGGCAGGTCGCGGCGAAGTGGTAGGTCGTGATCGTGTTGCGCCCGATCCAACCCGCGAGCTGCGCGTCGCTCTTCACGCGCGCGCTCGGCTCGAGCGGGCGATTGCCCCAGGCGGTCATCGAGCTCGAGCCGGCGATGCGTCGGGCGAGCTTCACGCCCTCGATCATCGTCCGCATGTCCTCGGGGTTCGAGTAGTACGCCGGGTCGAGATGCGCCTGATCCTCGGGCTTCGTGCTCTTCAGCGTGAGCTTGCCGCGCGAGAGCGGCTTCCCGAGGATCACGACGATGCCGTACATGCGGTCGATGAAGTCGTCGAGGAGGCCGGTCTTCAACACCACGTCGACGGCGCCGCGCACGCGCGCGCGGTTCTTGTCGGTGTACCAGGACTCGGGGAGCACCTTGCCCGGGAGGACGCGCTTCATCGCCTGCTTGAGCGACGAACGGGCCGGATAGAAGACGTAGCAGGTGTCGCTCTGGCTCTTCGGGAGCGGCAGGGACGGGTTCGCACGGTGGAAGCCGTAGAGCTGCGGATAGAAGCAGTCCGCCGCCTGCTTGCCGACGTAGAAGAGCGGCACGTTCGGATGGTCGTGGAGATCGCGTCCCACGCCCGGCACGTCGAGGACCTCGGGGATGCCGAACGCGCGGAGGGTCGCGGACGGTCCGATGCCCGAGAGCATGAGCAGCTTCGGCGTCTCGAGCGCGCCCGCCGCCATGAGGACCTCGCGCTTCGCGCCCGCGCGGTGGAGCTTCCCGTCGACGGCGTAGGACACGCCCGTCGCGCGACGGTTCGAGTCCACGTCGATGCGGTGCACACGTGCCTTCGGGATCACCGTGAGGTTCGGCCGGGCTCCCCGCTCCTTGATGAACGCGACGTAGGAGCTCCGACGACGGTCGCCCTCGTAGGCCATCCACTCGTAGCCGAGGACGCCGGACATGTCGCCGTCGTTCAGGTCTTCCTTCGCCCGGAAGCCCGCCTCGACCGCGCCCGCGATGCAGGCCTCGGTGAACTTCGTGGGCCCGCGGCGATGGGGCCGGAGGATCTTCTCGATCGCGACGAAGTCGGGATCGACGTCCTTCCAATGCCAGCCGGTCGGCCACTGGTCGTAGTCCTCGCGCGCGCCGCGCGTGTAGACCATGCCGTTGACGGAGCCGGAGCCGCCGAGCACCGAGCCGGTGCCCATGAAGATGCGCTGCTTGCCGGCATGCGCCTGGGGCGCGGAGAAGCGCTCCCAGATCACGGCGTCGTTCGCGAAGGCGTCCTTGTAGCCGTCCGCGTGCAGCGTCTCGGGATGCTCCTCCGCGGTCGGACCGCATTCGAGCAGCAACACGGAGATCCGCTCGTCCTGGGCGAGCTCGGCGGCCGCGATGCAGCCGGCAGACCCGCCCCCCACCACGATGTAGTCGTAGTCCATCTCGTTCTCTCGCTCTCGGTTCGGATCAGCGGCTCTTCACACCGAGGAGGCCTCGGAGGCCCCGGAGGCGACGGCCGAGATCGGGACCGTACATCAGCTCGACCACGTGCTTCGTCCGCTCGAAATCCCCGGCGCCGACCGGGAAGACCTTGCTCGGCACGTGGAGGGGGAAGCGGTCTTCGAGCACGGCCCGCGCCTGGCAGAGCGAGCGGAGACCGTCACGACCGTTCATCCGGCCGAAGCCCGACTCCTTCACGCCACCGAACGGCAGGTCCTGCGCCATGTACGTGAGGCCGCCGAAGTCGTTGATCGAGATCATGCCGGCCTCGAGGCGGTCGGCGATGCGCCGGGCGCGCGCCTGGTCCTTCGAGAAGACCGAGCCTCCGAGCCCGAAGCGGCTCCCGTTCGCGACCTCGATCGCGTGCTCGTCGTCACGGACCTTGCAGAGGAGCATGACGGGTCCGAAGACCTCCTCCTGCATGATGTCCATGTCGGGCGTGACGTCGGCGAGGATCGTCGGCGCGAAGAACGAGCCCTGCTCCGACCGCACGCGCCGACCGCCGACCACGACGCGCGCGCCCTGCTCGATGGCCTTGTTCACGAGCCGCTCGACGAGCTCGAGCTGGAGGGGGGTGACCATGCCGCCGACGTCGCAGAGGCCGTCCTGATAGGACGCGCCCTGACGGAACTTCGAGACCTCCTCCGTCACGCGGCGCTCGAAGGCGGGAGCGATCCTCTCGCTCACGAGGATGCGCTCGGAAGAGACGCAATTCTGGCCGCAGTTGATGAACGTCCCGCCGAGCGCGGCGTGGACCGCTTGCTCGAGATCGGCGTCGTCGCAGACGATGAGCGGATCCTTGCCGCCGAGCTCGAGCACGACGGGGACGAGGTTCTTCACGCTCGCCTCGAGCACCCGACGGCCGTTCGGCACGGAGCCGATGAAGACCACGATGTCCGCGCCCGACTCGACGAGCGCCTTGCCGGTGTCGCCGTAGCCGTTCAGGACGCGCACGAGATCCTTCGAGAAGCCCTCGGCCTCGAGAGCCTCCTGCGCGATGCGCTCGAAGCGCTCGCTCGCGAAGGCCACCCACTCCGAGGCCTTCACGAGGCAGGCGTTGCCCGACATCAAGGACGGGATCACGAGGTTCAGGACGTTCTGCAGCGGGTAGTTCCAGGGCACGACCGCGCCGACCACGCCGCGGGGGTGGTACTCGATCGACGCCTTCTTGTGGACGAGCATGCCCGACGAGACGCGCTCCGGACGGAGGTGCTTCTCGCCGTTCGCGATCGTCCACCGGAGCTTCTCCGAGATGGGCCAGATCTCGCCCATCATCGCGTTCTCGCGGGTCTTGCCCGAGACCCGGCAGACCAGCTCGCAGAGCTCCTCGGCGTGATCGATGACGTGGCTCAGCATCCGTGTGAGGACCCGGCGACGCGTCTCGAAGCTCGAGGCGCGGAACGCCACCTGCGCCGCCCTGGCGCGATCGATGGCGACCTTCACGTCCTCCGGCGTGTCGATGCGGACCTTGCCGAGCGGCCGCCGCGTGGCGGGCTCCACGCAATCGATGAAGCTCTTGGCCGCCGAAGCGAGCTCTGCCTTGGTGCTGGTGACGGTCATGGTTCCCCTGGATGCACAGAATGCCGCAAGATGCGTTCGGTCGAGGCCCGGAGACCGCCCTCTCGCGCGCGGAGAGGCCCGGGCGGCCGGGTTTCCCGTAACGAAGATTTTCTAGAGAGTAATTGACATTCTGCTTTCGGTAGCGTTTACTTCTCCTCGAGGCCGATGTCAAGACCCGCCGCCAAAGACCGCATCCGCGACGCCCGCCAGGCGATGTACCGGGACCACATCCTCGACGCTGCCGAGGAGGTCTTCGCCGAGAACGGCTACGAGGCCGCCAAGGTGCAGTCGGTGGCGGCGCAGGCCGGCGTCTCGCTCGCGACGCTCTACGGCGTCTTCGAGACGAAGTGGGATCTCTACCGCGCGGTGCACGCGCGGAGGACGGGAGCGCTCCAGGAGTTCATCCGCGAGCGCGGCGACGTCCCGGGCGACGTCCTCGACCGCATGCTCGCCGGGGTCTCGGCGTACATCGAATTCCACATGACGCACCGGGGCTACCTCCGGATGCACCTGCGCGAGGGCCACGTCTGGTCGACCTCCTCGACGCTCACGGCGCCGGAGCAGGTCGCGGCCTGGGAATCGGGCCTCCGCTACATGGCCAAGGCCTTCGCGCTCGGCGTGAAGGCCGGCGTCTTCGTCGACTACGAGCGCCCCGAGCTCATGGCGCGCACGAACCTCGCGCTCAGCCAGGTCCGCCTCGCGGACTGGGTCGATCGCGGCATGAAGGAATCGGTCGAAGAGCTCAACTCGGCCATCCACAAACAGTTCATCCGTACCTTCTGCAGACCCGAGGTCGTGATCGCGCGACTCGGGCCGAAGGGCTAGCGAGCCCGAATCCCGGGCGACATCGAGAGGGATCATGACCCAGCGTAGGAAGAGCGTGGTCACGGGCGGCCGTGGCTTCGTCGGGTACCATCTCGTCGACGCGCTGATGGCGCGAGGCGACGAAGTCACCGTCATCGACATGGCCGATTCGGCGCACCGCAACGACGTGCGCTACATCCGTGCCGACATCTGCGAGGAAGAGGCCATGCGGCGCGCCGTCGAAGGCGCCGACGTGATCTTCCACAGCGCCTCCGTCGTCCACACGAAGCAGAACCTGGTCGACCAGGTCTGGCGCGTGAACCTCGGCGGCACCGAGACCGTGATGCGCGCCTGCGAGAAGGAAGGCGTGCCCCGCATCGTGTACGTCAGCTCGGCGAGCGCGGTCTACGAGGGCAACGACATCCGCAACGGCGACGAGACGATGCCCTACTCCCGCATCTCGCAGGCGCCGTACGCCGACAGCAAGATCGCGGCCGAGAAGGCCGTCCTCTCGGCGAACGGGACCAAGTTCGCGACCTGCGCGATCCGTCCCCACGTGATCTTCGGGCCCGGCGATCGCCGCTTCATCCCGAACATCCTGAAGCGCGCGAAGCAGGGCACGCTGCGCGTGGCCGTCGGCCGCGAGAAGAAGAAGCTCTCGGACTTCACGTACATCGACAACCTGATCGACGCGATGCTGAAGGCCGATGCGGCCCTCGCGCCGGGCTCGAAGGTCGCCGGCCAGGCCTACTTCATCACGAACGGCGAGCCGATGGGTTTCTGGGACTTCGTCGAGATCTTCATCGAGAAGTACGGCTCGAAGCCCCTCGTCGGCTCGGTGCCCTACCCGATCGCGTACGGCATCGCCGCGGTGGTCGAGGGCCTCGACACGCTGCGCGGCGGCACGCTCGGTCAGGAAGACGGCTTCACGCGTTTCGCGATCAAGTACATGTGCACCGACCACTACTTCTCGATCGCGAAGGCGAAGCGCGACTTCGGCTACGAGCCGAAGATCGACATCCGCGGCGGCATCGACCGGACGATCGCGCAGCTCCGCGCGACCGGCCAGGCCTGAGCCTCAGAAGGCCGCGGCCCGCAGGCCGAAGAGGAGCGCGCCCCTGCCGAGGGCGCGCTCCGCGTCGTTCGTGAGCGCGACACGTCCCCCGAGCCAGAGCTGCACGACGTCGAAGGCGAGCGTGACGGCGGCGAGGGAGGAGACGAGCGTCGCGGCGCTACCGCCCTCGCGTCCGAGGCTCGTGTCGAGCTCGACGCCGAGCGACCAGCGATCCTCGCGCGAGAGCCGCACGTCCCAGCCGTAGGCGGAGGCGAGGAAGGCCGGCCCGCCGCTCGTCGCCGCGACGACCCCGGCTTGGCGCATGCGGAGCAGGTGGCGCTCGCCGAGCGCCCCCGTGACGTGGACCGAGGAGAGCACCCGCGCGTGGCCGATCCCGCTCGGTCCCCGATCGGTGGGGAGGAAGGAGCCCGCGTCGACGCGCACGCGCGCGCGGCCGCGCTCGAGGAGCTCCGCGGTGCCGAGCACGAAGAGGTCGCCGGAGCCGAGGCGGAGGGAAGAATCCGTCGCTCCTCCGGTCGCGATCGGCATCGCGAGCGTGAGCGAGTAGCGCCCGTCGAGGAACGAGACGTCGGCGGCGACGGAGGTGCGCACGACGTCCGCGCCCCCCTTCACCGGGAGGTAGGCGAGCCCGCCGGTGATCGCCGCGAGCTGCGCGCGATCGGGCGTCGGCGCGCACAGCGACACGACCTCGGGCGAGAGCGCCGAGGCTCCGAGCATCTGGGCGTTCGCCTCGGCGAAGCGGCGGTCGACGCTGGCCGCGACCGTCGGTGGGAAGTCGGGAGCCAGAACGAGGCCGATCGGAGGCGCCGGCACGTCGCGCCCTTCCTCGTCGCGACAGACGAGGCGGTCGTCGGCGCTCGCGATCACGGGCGCGTGCACGCCGACGTCGCCACCGACGGCGCAGACCACGCCCTCGGGGAGCACGAGTCGCGTGCCGCGCGCGACGACGAAGGGCGTGCCGCCCTCGCTCCCGTAGAGCGGAGGCGGCCCGGCGAGCGGAGGATCGAAGGCGAGCGCGCGGACGGTGAGCGGGATCCGCGCCACCTCGAGCGCGAGCTCGCCCTCGCCCCGATCGACGAAGAGGCGCGCCGAGAGGAGACCGTCCGGAACCTCGCCGACCTCCACCCTTCGCGCCCCGGCAGGGACCTCGACCACGCGCGGCAAGCCGGACTCCGGCGCAGCGCCCTCGCGCTCGAGCACGACGAAGCGACGCTGGCCCGAGGACCCCTCGGAGGCGAGGAGCAGCACCACGGTGGCGCCCCGCCCCGGCAGTGCGAGGAAGACGCGCGGGCCGTCGCCGACGAAGCCCTCGGCCGCGGGCTGCGATCGCGCGACCGGCAGGCCGAGGAGGAGCCCCGCGAGGAGGACGACGTGGGCGGAACGACGGACCACGCCCGACCATCGCACGGATCCGGGGCCGAGGGCCGCGCTCAAGCGCAGATGCAGGTCACGACGCCGGCCTGGATCGAATGGCACCCGCCCCATCGGCAGACCTGCCCGACGCATCCACAGCTCGGCGCACGGGCGCAGTCGCGCGGGATCGGCACGCATTCGTACGTGACGCTCCGCTCGGGCGGTGTCGGCGGACGGATGCCAGAGCAGAACCCCTGGGGCACGCAGACCTCGTCCGCCCCGCAGGTGCGGTCGCCGCATTCGGCGCCTCCGGGCGGGGCCGCCGCCGGATCGCGCGCGGGCTCGTGCGCTGCGGTCGCGCTCTCCTCGCCCTCCGCAGGACGGGGGGCGGACGCGCAGGCCGCGACGTAGAGGCTCGTCGCCAGGACGACGACTCCGAGGAACGCTCCCATCCTTCCGGTCTCTCGGCGCATGGGGGGAGCGTACCGCTTCGGCGAGCTCTTCGCCGAAGGAGACGGATTCCGGCGCGGATGGGGTGACAATCGACCGCTGAAGGGACCACCATGGTGGCATGTCGCTGAACCCCGAGGTCCTCGTCCCGCCCCCGGCCCGCATCGGGCCCGTGACCGACTTCCGGGGAACCCTCCTCGGCTCGTCGCTCCAATACGTGCGCGACCACGGTCTCGAGGCCCGCTACTTCGAGCTCCTGCCGCGCCAGCACCACGACGCGATCCGCAACATGATCCCCCAGTCGTGGCTGCCGGTGGAGGTCGCCTTCGCGCACTACACCGTGATGAACCAGCTCGTGCCGAACCAGGCGCAGATGCGGGCGAACGGGCGGACCGTCGCGGACAAGGTCCAGGGAAGCTACATCGCGACGCTGATCCAGGGCCTCCGGGCCTCGGGCGCCGTGAGCCCCGTGCGCGTCCTGCAGCGACTCCCGTCGATCTGGGAGCGCGTGACGCGCGGCGGTGGGGCGGCCGTGTACAAGCTCGGTCCGAAGGATGCGCGCATCGATGTGCTCGAGATGTCGCTCTGCGCGATCGACTACTACCGGTACGGGCTCGAGGGGCTGATCGAGGGAAGTCTCGCGCTCACCGCGCGCTCCATCCGCGTCACGCACAAGA
Source organism: Polyangiales bacterium (assembly GCA_046351215.1). GTDB lineage: Bacteria > Myxococcota_A > Polyangia > Polyangiales > Houyiibacteriaceae > JAXLYX01. The sequence goes on from JAXLYX010000005.1 coordinate 475,283, forward strand.
AGACGTCGGACCGGACCGCCTCGTACTTCATCTCCTGGGTCTGAGCGCGAACGGATCCCGTTCGGGTCCCGCCGCTCCGACCTCCGCGCGACTCAGGGCCACGCGCCGAACGCGCTGTCGAGCGGAACGAGCGTGACGTCGTCGCATTCCATCCGGCCCGACGTGGTCGCAGCGAATCCGCCGAGGCGACATGCGATGTCGACCGACGCGCTCGCGGTGGAGACGATCATGCAGCGCCGTGTCCAACCGAACGTTCCGTACAAGCCAGCCGTCTGGACGAACGTGCCAGAGAGGGAGAGCGTCGCGCCCGCGCCGCCGGTCACGTCCTGACCCTGGAGATAGCCGCAGAGGAGGCTCGAGCTGCCCGGCACGAGGCCCGTGACCGGCGTCCACCACTGCGCGTCGTTCTCGCTCGCCGCCACGATCGCGAGGCCGTGGCTCGATCCATTCGCTCCCGGCTGCGACCATTCGAAGCTCGCCTGCGCCGGCATCCACGCGCTCGTCGTCCACGACGACGCATCGCTCTCGACGGTCGGATTGACGATCCGGTTCGTCGCCGAGCCCATGCCCGTCGAGAGCACCGCGAGGTCGAAGGCGAGCGCGCCGGACGGAGTCCAGTGCAGAGCGTCGATCGCGAAGACGGCATCGCCTCCGAAATAGGTGCGGAGCACGAACGGCTGCACGAGCCCCGGATTCTCCGGATAGGCGAGGTCGGTGATCCCGGGGAGGTAGTCGGCGGCCGTGGTCCCGTCGGCGGGCTCGAGCTTCACGAGCGGCGGGTCGGTGTTCTGATTCGATCCCTCGAAGACGTGGTACACGGCGAGGCCGTCGTACGCGAAGCTCCCCGCCGAGCCGTATCCCGTCGACGGTCTCTTGCGGTATTCGATCAGGAAGTACTCCTCGGGCCGCGCCGTCGACACCCGGAGCGCGAAGAGCTGCCCGTCGGCGCTCGGGACCTCGACACCCGAGACGCTGTGGTCGACGACGACGGGAACGACCCATCCGAAGCGCACCCGTTCGTACGCGGAGAAGTCGTTCGGGGGCAGCGGCCAGCTGCCGGACATCAGGGTGAGATCGCTGAGGGTGTTGTACGTGCCGTACAGATCCTGGATGCCCAGGGCGTGCGCGAGCTCGTGGTTGAAGTTGCCCGTGACCTGGCCGACCACGCTCGCGCTGTCCTGCAGATCGACGAAGACGTTCGCGCCCATGTTGCGCGACGTGCCGCCGAGCGCGTAGTCCGGAGACGTCCCCTGACTCGCGAGGATCGCCCACATCGCATCGAGGATCCCGTCTCCGTCGACGTCGTAGTCGGCGATGCTCACCTGCTGCAACGCCAGCCGCACGACCTCGTCCCGGAACGCGGTCCACCCCGAGAACGTCGTCTCCGCGAGATTCGTCGCGAGCTGCACGCGCACGACGTCCCAGGCCATCGCCTCGCGTCCCCGGCTCAGCCAATTCCAATGCGCCTCCATCTGGACGAGCTGGGCCTCGACGTCGGCAAGGTCGTTCATGCCGGCGCCCTGCCAATCCTCGAGCCCGAGGTCGGCGTAGTCGACCACCACGCAGAGGCCTCGTCGCATCGGTGCCTGGTAGGTGCTCGTCGAGTGGACGCGGGCCGAGTCGGGGCCGCTCGAGAGCTCGGCGTACAAGGGGACGCCGGTCAGGGGCAGGCCGTCCACCGTGACGCTCGTCGCGTTGCCGAGCGGCGCGCTGTCGAACACCTCGGCTCCGCCCGGCGTCGTCCCGATGCGTAGGCGGTAGTCGCTTCCATCGGCGGTCCAGACGAAGACCTGGCGGCGCGCCCGGAGGGCGCTTCCGTCGGCGGGAGAGACGATCTGGGGCACCACGCCCGCATCGGCTCCGGCATCGACGCCCGCATCGGCTCCGGCATCGACGCCCGCATCGGCTCCGGCATCGACGCCCGCATCGGCTCCGGCATCGACGCCCGCATCGGCTCCGGCATCGACGCCCGCATCCACTCCGGCATCGACGCCCGCATCCACTCCGGCGTCTTCTCCGGCATCGACGCCCGCGTCGATCGCCGCATCGACTTCCGCATCCGATCCCGCGTCGGCGGCCGCGTCGGCCCCTCCCTCGAGGCCGGCATCCGTAGGCGGCGTGCCCTCGTTCGCACACCCGACGAGGAGCGCGAGCAGCAAGCCGCCGCACACCCCTGCCATCGTCGTTCGTCCGAGGATCGAGCCCATGGTCCCATGCCCGTTGCGCCCAAGGCGACAGGAGAAGCATAGCGCGCGTTCGACCGAGGGCGTCGGCTGTGCCCCTGGGTCCTCCGGCCCCCGGACGATCCCTCAGGGCCAGAACGCGAGCATCGCAAAGCCCTCGCCCTCGGAGACGATCTGCTCATCCACGAGGAGGCGGAGCGGTCCCGGTGTGGGATCGTAGGAGACGATATCGAGCCTCGCGTCGACGAGGAAACGTCCCATCGCGTCGAGCGAGATCTCCGAGAGGACCCGATCGTAGCCCGTGAGGGAGATGCGCCTCCGCCACCGTATTCCGCCGGCGTCGATGCCCCCGATCGCGACGGCGAGGCCGCGTGCCGACTCGTCCCCCCACAAGAGATGGATCCGGTCGCCGTCGATCAGCAGGTTCGAAGCCGCGTAGGCCTCGGGCAGGTGACCGATGCTGTCCGGCCCCGCCGTGGTGACCGCGTAGCGAAGCGCGCCGTCGGCACCGACGAGGCCCGCCACCACGCGACGCTCCCCGAGGGTCACGGTGCTGCCTCCGACGACGACGGTGTCGGACGAGGCGGTCCCGAAGAACGCGATCGTTCCGTCGGCGGACCTATCGAACCGGAAATGGCCCGGCATCCCCGGGAAGGAGAAGACGTCCGGCTCGAGGACCCAGGGGTCTCCGGGCTCGAAATGGAGCACGACTTCGAATGCGGAGGTACCTCCCGTGTCGAAGCCGCTCGCGGCCGCGTCGGACGTTCGCACGAGGAGATCGGCCGCGTCGGAATCGCTCGCCCCGAAGCGCGAGTAGTAGAAGACCGCCCCGGGAAACGCCCATGCGTCGACGTAGTCACCACTCTCCGCATCGAGGGCGACGACGACGTGGCCCGGGTCGAGGGGCATCCCGAGGATGGCCGCAGGCTGTTGGACGCCGAGGCCCACGTACACGGTGCCGCCGCTGACGTGGACGGTGGTCCCCCACGGCGTCGGGTAGGCCCCCTTTCGATCGAGTAGGGCTCGCCGCCAGCGCAAGCGACCCCGCGCATCGTAGCTCCGGAGCTGCTCGCCCACGTCGTCGACGGCGAAGACGCGTCCGGCTCCGGAGACCGCGAGGCCGCCGATCGTCGTGCCCGTCGATCGCTCGTGCGCGACCCTGTCGGAGGCGTCGATCCACACGAGTCGATCGTCGAGCGCCGCGACGGAGCCTCCGTCGGGCAGGGGACGATGCCAGAACTCGAGCGCGCTGCGCTTCACCGTGAGGCCGCCGGCCAGGCTTCCCGGACCACACTCCTTGCAACCGGGGATCGCACGGTAGTGGATCCCGTCGTCGCAGGCGCTCGCGAGGAGGGCGACGAGGACGAACCCGATGAAACCCTGCGGGCGGAAACTCGTGGCCACGGGGCTCCGCGGCTCCTCCGAACGGACCGGCGATCGCATGGAAGGAGCCATACCAGTCGAGCGGAAGGCGGTCGAGACCGAGCGCGACGAAGGCTCGACGTTGGAGCCCGCCTCAGAGCATCGAGACGGGATCGACGTCGAGCGTCGCCCGCGCCGGCTCGAGGCCCTCGTCGATGCGCGAGGCGAGCACGCTCGCGACCGCCCGCAGGCTCCGCAACGAGATTCCACGGAGCAGGAGGCGATGCCGGAATCGCCCACGGACCCGCGCGATCGGCGCCGGCGCGGGGCCGAGGATCTCGACATCGCCCTTCGCGACGGCCGGATGGCGCCGCGCGAGCGCGGCGAGCTCGCCCGCCGTCCGCTCGGAGACGTCCTCCGACCCCGCGTCGACGCGGATCGCGACGAGGCGCGTGAAGGGAGGGTAGCGGAGCTCGGCGCGATCCTTGCGCTCGTTCTCGAAGAAGCCCCGGTAGTCGTGACGGGCGGCGCAGCGGATCGCCGGATGCTCGGGCTGATAGGTCTGGATCACGACCCTGCCCGGTCGATCCGCACGCCCTGCGCGACCCGCGACCTGGGCGAGCAGCTGGAAGGTCCGCTCGCTCGCGCGGAAGTCGGGGAAGGCGAGGCTCTGGTCGCCGAGGATCACGCCGACGAGGGTCACGCCGGGGACGTCGTGTCCCTTCGTGATCATCTGCGTGCCGACGAGGATGTCGATCTCGCGCCGACGCAGCTTCGCGAGCACCGACTCGGTCCCTTGCTCCGTCGCGGTGTCGCGATCGAGGCGCGCGACCTTCGCCGGCGCGAAGACCTGCGCGAGCGTCTCTTCGAGCCGCTCCGTGCCGATGCCGACGGGCACGAGGGCATCCTCCCCGCAGACGAGACACCGCGTCGTCGCCGGCGCCGTGAAGTCGCAGTAGTGACACTTGAGCAGCCCCGCCGCGCGATGCTCGGTCAGCGCGACGCTGCAGGCGGGACACTCGACGACGGTGTCGCAGGCCTCGCAGCGGAGCGTCGGGGCGAAGCCCCGTCGGTTCAGGAAGAGCATCGCCTGCCCGCGGGTCTCGAGGCAGTGGACGAGCGCCTGGTGGAGCGGGCCGGTGATCAACGGATGCCCGCTGGGCGTCGATTTGTGGCGGCGCAAATCGACGATCTCGACGTCGGGCATCGCCTGTCCGGTGGCACGCCGCTCGAGCACGAGGAGCGAGAGCTTTCCCTCCTCGGCGCGTGCGTAGGTCTCGAGCGAAGGCGTGGCGCTCCCGAGGACGGCGACGCCCTTCGCGCGCGCGGCGCGGAGCAGGGCCATGTCGCGTGCGTGGTAGCGGAAGCCCTCTTCCTGCTTGAACGAAGGGTCGTGCTCCTCGTCGACGAGCACGAGGCCGAGCTCCGGAACGGGAGCGAAGAGGGCCGAACGGGCGCCGACGGCGATTCGCACGGCGCCGCTGCGGAGGGAGCGCCAGGCGTCGTCGCGCTCCCGCTCCGAGAGCGCGCTGTGGAGCACGGCGATGCCGTCGCCGAAGCGCGAGCGGACGCGCGAGACGAGCTGCGGCGTGAGCGCGATCTCGGGAACGAGGAGGAGGCCTCCGCGCCCGCGCGCGAGCGCCTCCTCGAGCACGCGGAGGTAGACCTCGGTCTTGCCGGAGCCGGTCACGCCGTGGAGGAGGAACGCTCCTCCCTCGCCCGACTCGAGCGCGCTCGTGATCGCCTTCACGGCGGCGAGCTGCTCGTCCGTGAGGACGGGGCGCTCGATCGTCTCGGCCGCGTCGCCGAAGCGCGGCAGCGAGACGGTCGACTCGACACGGAGGCGGAGCGTGCCGCGCGCGACCAGCGCCCGGACGACCGTTCGGCCGTCCTTCACGGCCATGGCGAGCTCCTCGAGCGGGAGCCGCGTACGCGTCTCGACGAGCTCGAGCACCTCGCGCTGCCTCTGCCCGGGACGGGTCGGCGGCGGTCCGTCGCCGCGCTCCACCCACTCGACCGTCCGCTCCTTCACGGCGCGACCGACGAAGCCCTCGTCCTTGGCGAGGAAGCCCTTCTTCCGCAGGGCCCGGACGGCGCCCGTGGGGAGCGCGGGGGCCGCCGCGCGGAGCACCTCGCCGAGCGGATGGAAATAGTAGCGAGCGGCCTCGTCGAGGAAGGAGAGGAGCTCGGGAGGGAAGACGGGCTCGGGCTCGAAGAGGCCGGCGACCGAGTGGATGCGCGTCACGCCCTCGGGAGGCGTCTCGCGGATCGCGACGACGATGCCGGGCAGCTTGCGCCCGTGGAAGGGGACGGCGACGCGCATCCCGGGCTCGAGCGGGACGCCCTCGGGCATGCGGTACGTGAAGAGACGGCGCAGCGGGACGGGCAGCGCGACGTCGACGAACCCTGGGCTCGGGAAGAGCTCGCTCACGGCATCCGCTCTCGCTCTTCCCAGGCCGCACGGAGCACGGCGGCGACGGCGTCGTAGAGAGCCTCGGGGACCTCCTCGCCGAGGTCGAGCCCATGGAGACTCCGAGCGAGCGGGATGTCGCGGAGCACGGGCACGCCGGCCTCGGTGGCGACCTCGATCATCCGTCGCGCCAGGTGATCGACGCCCTTCGCTACGACCTCCGGCGCCTCCTGCTCCGACTCCGCGTCGAAGCGGAGCGCGACGGCGATGTGGGTCGGATTGACGACGAGCACGTCGGCGGTGCGGACGGACTCGAGCACCTGATGCTCGAGCAGCTCGCGATGGAGGCGCTGGCGCTCGCCCTTCACGTGGGGATCGCCCTCCGACTCCTTGTGCTCCCGCTTCACCTCGTCGCGCGTCATCTTGAGGTCCTCGCGATGCCGGAGGCGCGTGAGGAGCACGTCGACCACGGCCGCGAGCGCGAGCACGCCGAGGGAGCGCGCGGCGACCGGCGTCGCGAGGGCGGGAAGCGCGGCGAGGAACGCTTGGGCATCCCGACCGACGAGCCCGACCGACGCGCCCACCGCCTCGACCATCGGAGCCCAGAGCGCGGCCGCGAGCACGCCGAGCAGCACGAGCGAGCGCGCGACGTCGACGAGGGTGCGCTTCGAGAGCATCTGCCCGAGCGCCTTCCCGGGCGAGAGCCGCGAGAGCTCCGGCATCACCCGGGAGATCGCGAAGATCGGGCCGACCTCGAGGTAGGAGACGACCGCCGCGAGGGCGGCGACGACGAGGAGGAACGGCAGCGTCGCGACGAGGCCCTCCTCGAGCGAGGCCTCGAGGAACGCACGAGGGGAGACGCGTCCCCCCGAGGCCACCTCGCGGAACGAGGCGGCGAAGAGGCCGCGCAGGGCGGCGACGAGGCCCGCGCCCGTGAACGCGAGGGCGAGCGCGCCCGCCGAGAGCCCGACGAACGTGCCGAGGTCGCGGCTCTTCGCGACCTCGCCTCGCTCGCGCGCTTTCTCGAGCCGTCGCGGTGTCGGCTCCTCGGTCTTCTCGCCGGACATGGGGCGGGCATCCTAGCTCGGGGCCGCCGGCCTCGCGACCGCCGGGGTCGGCCGACGCGGCTTCTTCGGTCGGGGCCCTGGAGGGTTGCGCTCGTCGCCCTCACTTCCGCGGGATCAGGCTCCCATCCTCGCGGAACCTTCCCCGCTTCCTCGCCGGATCCCGCGAGTACACCCTCGGCGCCGCTCCCCCCGTGCGCGCGAGTCGGAAGCTCCCCGCGTATGCGATCATCGCGGCGTTGTCCGTGCACGACGCGAACGGCGGCACGTGGAGCTCGACGCCCGCCTTCGCGCAGCGCTCGGCCGCGAGCGCGCGCAGGCCACGGTTCGCGGCGACGCCTCCGGTCAGCACGAGGCGCTTCACGTCCTCGTCGAGGCAGGCGGCCACGCTCTTGCGCACCAGGGTCTCGGTGACGACGCGCTGGAACGAGGCGCAGACGTCGGCGAGCACGCTCCGCTCCGTCGGCACGCCGTTCGCGTCGACCCAGCGCGCGACGGCCGTCTTGAGGCCCGCGAAGCTGAACTCGGGATCCTTGCGACCCTGCATCGGGAGCGGGAACGGGATCGCGTTCGGATCGCCCTCGGCGGCGAGCCGATCCACGACGGGACCGCCGGGATAGCCGAGGCCGAGCAGCTTCGCCGCCTTGTCGTACGCTTCGCCCGCCGCATCGTCGCGCGTCTGGCCGAGCAGGACGATCTCCTCGGGCGCGTCCACGCGGTAGAGCGCCGTATGACCGCCGCTCGCGAGGAGCGCCACGTAGGGATACTCGGGCTTCGTGCTCGCGAGACCTTCGCGAACGAGATGCACGGCGAGCAGATGCCCGTCGAGGTGGTTCACGCCGACGATCGGCTTGTTCGTCGCCCACGCGATCGCCTTCGCCGCCTGCACGCCCACGAGGAGCGCCCCGACGAGCCCGGGTCCTTCCGTCACGGCGATTCCGTCGACGTCGGCGAGGCCGCCCGGCAGATGCGCGACCGCCTCCGCGATCACGCGACCGATCGCCGCGAGGTGCGCGCGCGATGCGAGCTCGGGGACCACCCCGCCGTAGGGCGCGTGCAGCGCGATCTGGCTCGCGACCACGTCGGCGAGCACCGTCCCGTCCTCCCGGACGAGCGCCGCGGCGGTCTCGTCGCACGAGCTCTCGATGCCGAGGACGATCACGGAGCCTCGAACGCGAGCGGGAAGACGCCGTAGAAATCGCACTGCCCCGCGGCGTAGGTCGCGCAATCGTTGGGATCGCAATCGACCTGGCCCGAGCCCGCGACGATGCGGATCTCGGCCTTGCCTCCGCGCAGGAGCGAGACGAAGGCCATGACGTCGCGTCCCGCGAGCTTCCCCGTGCTCGGGCGGAGCGTGAACATGTAGTTGCGGACGCGACCGCCGCCCGGGAAGTCGTAGAGGGAGAGCTGGTCGTTCGGGAGGACCGCGATGGGGAGCATCGGCTCGTTCGTGAACGTCGGCCCGCAGGGCTCCTCCGTTCCGTTCGGACCGGTCGTCGTGAGGCTTCCCGGCGCCGTGGTCACGGAGTCGGGATCGAAGGTCATGGAGATCTCGGTCCCGGCGGCGAAGCCTCGGCGCAGGAACGATTGGCAGGTCGTTCCACCGTCGCACGAGGTCGGCGTCTCGCCGAGGACCCGGCCCCGAAGCGGATTCGACGACGGGGCCTCGTACGCCTGGTAGTCGGTGCAGCCCGACGCGAGGGCGAGCACCACGGCTCCGAGCATGCGGGCGAGGCGGTTCATCGAGCCGATGGTAGCAAGCCCGCGGGCCGATGCAGCGGGGGCTCGCGACGCGGTCTAGGCGGCGAGCGAGGCCGCGAGGCCGCGGAAGGCGCGGTACGAGGTCGCGTCGCCCGCCTCGGCCGCCGTCGCGGCCGCCCGTTCGTAGCGCAGCCGTGCCGCTTCCTTCCGACCCGCGGCGACCTCGAGCTCGCCATAGGCCGCGAGGGCCCGAGCGGCGAGCGCCTTCGTCCCCGCCTCCATCGCGCTCCGCTCCCCGAGCAGGAGCTGCTCGGCCGCTTCCGGGTACTCGCCGAGCGTGGTGAGCACCTGGCCGAGCTCGATGCGCGCCTCGGCGACGAGGTTCGGCGGGGTCTTCGTGGTCTCGAAGAGCTCGAGGGCCCGCCGGTACGCGTTGCCCGCCATGCGGGCGTCGTTCTCGAGGCGGCGCAGGCGTCCGAGCTCGACCTGGACGCGGGACTCGACGCCCGCGTTCACGCCGGCCACGAGCTCGAGCGCGAGACCGAAGTGGCGCATCGCGTCGCGGTTGCGATGCCTCCGGACCGCGAGCCGCCCGAGCGCGAGGTACATCTTCGCGCGGTCGTCGCTCACGGGCGCGGTGAGATCCATCGCCTCGCGCAGGACGCCGTCCGCGCCCGCGAGGTCGCCGGCCGCGGCGAGCGCCTCGCCGAGCTTGCGGCTGAAGGTGAGGATCGCGGAATCCATCACCGTGTCGCCGGTCTCGAGCGTCTCGCGGCGCGCGAGCTCGTGGGCACGGCGGTACGCGAGCACGGAAGCATGCGGATCGCCGCGCCGGAGCGAGAGATCGCCCATGCGCTCGAGCACCATCAGGCTGCGCATCGGCTCGCCCGCGCGGTACGCGTGCTCGGTGACGACCTCGATCGGCGCGCTCCGCTCCTGCATCGCCTGCATGGCCTTCTGGTGCAGGCTGCGGCGCGCGCTCGCCGGGATCGACGCCTCGACGAGCTCGGCGAGGAAGGGATGCGCGATCACGAGCCGCGTGCCCTCGAAGCTCACGAGGGAGCGCTCGACGAGCTCGTCGACCGGCGAGAGGTCCTGGATGTCGCCGACCTGACGGAGGACGTCGACGGGCGTGCTCGTGCCGAGGACCGAGGCGGTCTGGAGCAGACGACGCGCGGCGACGCTGAGGCGATCGACCCGCTGCACCATGGCGTCGGCGAGGCGCGGAGGGAGCGTCTCGTCCTCCTGCTGCACGCCCTCGCCGAGCGATTGGAGGTTCTCGAGGTAGAGCGGCAGGAAACGCCTCCGGCCGTGGGTCGGAGCCGGCGACGGCGCCGCTTCCGCGAGCTTGGGCTCGCCGGCGAGGAACGCCTGGGCCTGGGCCTCGTCGAGACCGTGGAGGAGGATCTCCCGGGCGACCGAGCTCGAGCCGTCGCGCGTCCCACCGACCGAGACGAGCACGAGCGGCGTGGTCGGGACCTCGTGCGCGACGGCCGCGAGGACCTGCTGCGAGAGGTGATCGCAGCGGGGTAGATCGTCGACCAGGAGCACGATCGTCCCGCTCGTCGCGCGCGGGAGCGCCCCTCGCACGGCCGACGCGAGCGCTGCCGCCACGGCGCCAGTGCGCGACGCCCCGTCGACGCCGTGGATGCCCTGCGGATCGGCGAGCTCCTCGAAGCCCGCACGACCGAGGGCGTCGAGCGCGATCGTCGGACCACGGACGAACGCGCCGAGGCCGTCCTCGGCGAGGCCGAGCAAGCCGGCGACGAGGGTGCGGATCGCCCCGTAGGCGACCGGCGCGCCGGTCGGATGGGCGCCCGCGCCGACGACGAGATCGCCGCGCTCCGAGCAGAGGTGGCCGACCTCCGTCAGGAAGCGCGACTTGCCGACGCCCTGCTCGCCCTCGATCCGCACCCAGACCGGCTGGGCGCCGACCTCGCGACGGATCTTCTCGAAGAGCGCGACGTCCTCCGCGCGACCGACGAGCGGACGTTGCGAGCCGAGCGTCGGGAAGAACGAAGGCCCACGTGGCCGCATCGACGGCGAGGGAGTGAGCCGCCGGAGGGGCTGGCCGCAGCTCCCGCAGAAGCGCATGCCGGCCGGATTCGAGGTGCCGCAGGCGCCGCATTGGATCGACGAGACCGTGCGCTTGCGCGCGAGGATGGCCTCCTTCGCCTTCCGGATCGCGGACTGCATCTCGGCGGCGTCACGGAAGCGGTGGTCGCGGTCCTTCTGCAGCGCCTTCGTGGCGATCTCGGCGAGCTCGATCGGGATGTCGCGGTGGGGAGCGACCTCGCGCGGATCCGGCACCGGATCCGAGATGTGCTTGAGGACGACCTTCGTCGGCGTGTCGGCGGTGAAGGGTAGGTGCTCGGTCAGGAGCTCGAAGAGCATCACGCCGAGCGAGTAGAGGTCGCCGCGGCCGTCGACGTCCTCGCCGCGCGCCTGCTCGGGCGACATGTAGTCGGGCGTGCCGCAGACGAGACCCGGGCGGGTCACGTTCGAGGGGCTGTCGACGATGGTCGCGAGGCCGAAATCGACGACCTTCACCAGATCCGTCCCGTTGCGGAAGCGACGGATGATGATGTTCTCGGGCTTCAGATCGCGGTGGACGATGTCGAGCGCATGGGCTTCGCCGAGCGCGTCGAGCGTCTGGCTCAGGATCTCGGCGATGCGGGGGAACGGGAGCGGTCCCTCGTGGTGCATCACGGTCGCGAGGTCCTGACCCTTCAGGAACTCCATGACCAGGTAGAGGATTCCGTCCTCGGTCCGGCCGAAGTCGATGATGCCGACGCTGTTCGGATGGTTGAGTCGACTGGCCGTACGCGCTTCGGAGTAGAAGCGGGCGACCGTCTGCTCGTCGCCGAGCAGGTGCGGATGGATCACCTTCACGGCGACCGTGCGCCCGAGGGTCCCTTGCTCGGCGCGGTAGACCCGCCCCATGCCCCCGACGCCGACGATCTCCTGGATGGTATAGGAGCCACCGACAGTGCGGCCGATCAGCGGATCGCTCTGGTTCGAGCCGGACTCGGCCGCCAGCATCGCGCCACAAGTCGAGCAGAAGCGGTCGTCCTTGTTGGCCAGGCACCCGCACTGATGGCAGATTCGCACAGCGCCGAGAGCATACCGGAGGATGGCACCGCGGGAAAAGCTCAACCCGACTGTCCGGCCCCCCCTTTCGGGCCGAGGGGCGGCCTGCGCCGTCGCGGCGGTCAACGCCTGGCTCGCCTGCGCCCTGCTGCCCGGGCTGCCCACCCGCCTCTCGCCCCTCGAGCTCGGCCTCTCCGCCCTCGGCGTCCTGCCGGCCGTCGGCACCGCCCTCGTTCCGCCACGTGACGCCGCTCGCGAGCGCGCGATGCGCCTCTTCGTCGGCCCCCTCGCCCTGCTCGGCAGCGTCCTCGTCCTCGACCTCCGGGGCGGGCTGGCACTCGATCCCGCGCGCGCCTGCGCGGCCGCGGCGAGCTTCGTCGTCTACCTGGCGCTCGCGGCCGCGACGCGGGCCCCCTTGCCGTCGGTGACGATCCTGAGGGAGCAGGCCCATGCCGATCGCGGGAGCGACGAAGCCGAGCGGCGCGCGCGCAGGCGCTCGGTGCTCGGCGGCTTCCTCACCGCACAGTCGTTCGCCCTGGTCGCCGTCGCGCCCTTCGTCGTGGCGCCCTCGGAGTCCGCCGCACGCTGGGGGGCCGCCGCCAAGGAGGGCCGCGTCCTCACCCTGCTCTTCGGGCTCTCGCTCGCCCTCCTCGTCCTGCTCGGGATCCTCGGGCCCGCGCAACGGAAGACGCCCGAGGCCGAGCGCACGCCGCTGCGCCGCTTCGGGCTCGGCGCCCTTCTCGCATGCATCGCGCTCGCGGTCGCCTACGTGGGCGGTCGCTGAGACGCTTCAGCGACGCCCCTCGTCGAGACGCCGCATGCCCTCGAGCAGGAGGCTCTCGGTGGCGAGGTTGATCGTGTTGGCCGCCGGCACGTAGCTCGTGTCGAGCGCGAAGTCCCCGTCCGTGAGGAGGAGCATCGCGTAGAAGGCCTCGGCGCCCGTTCGTCCGCCGAACTGCGCTTCGCAGACCATCCCGTCGCGGAAGGCCATGTCACCCGCCTTGCCCTCGCCGCGGATTTGCAGGCGACCGCTCTTGCGGCCGTTCGCGAGGATCTGCACGACGTCGGGCAACGCCATCTCGCGCAGCGAGCCCGACACGCCGCGTCCCGCCTTCGCCGCGTTGCGTGCCTCGGCGCCGAGGGTCTGGCGCACCTTGGCGACCACGACGTCGGCCGAGGCCGGCTTCACGACGTAGTCGGCGGCTCCGAGCTCGAAGCCACGGTTCACGCTGTCGCGATCGCCGCGTCGCGTGAGCAGGAGGATGGGCACGTCGGGCTGCGAGCTCTGCTTCACGCGCTGCATCAGCTTGAAGCCGTCGGTCCCTCCGAGCTCGACCTCGGTGACCAGGATGTCGACCTCGCCGTCGGCGAGCTTCTTCAGCGCCGCGTCGGCGTCGCGCGCGATCGTCACGTCGTAGCCGTGCTCGACGAGGCGCATCTCGAGGACGGTGGTCTCCTCGGGGTCGGGATCGACGAGGAGCACGCGACGACGATCGGCGAGGAGCTTGTGCCGCAGGTCGTCGCCGAGGACGAGCGCCTTCAGGAGATCGAGGACCGTGGGATCGAAGACGTTGCCGCGGAAGCGCGCGAGGGCCTCGCAGGCCTCCGCCGCGCCGAGCTTGCGGCGATACGGGTTGCGCGTGGTGGTCGTGACGTCGACGTACGTCTCGACCGCGGCGAGGATGCGGGCGGCGAGGGGGATCTCCTTGCCCGACTGCCGATCGGGGAAGCCCTGACCGTCGAAGCGCTCGTAGAGGTGCGTGAGCGCGTCGATCGTGGTCTTGGCGAGCTGGGCCGCCTCGAAGAGACGCACCGGAGCGAGATGCGCCTTCTGCGCCTGGCTCCGATGCCCCTCGTACTGCGCGACGTTCAGCGCCGTGAGGTGATACGTCGAGGCCTTGCCCACGTCGTGGAGGTAGGCGGCGACCACGAGCTCGTGGGTGGACGCGGCCGTGAGGCCCATGCGCTCGGCGACCTTCCGACAGAGGCTCGCGACCTGGGAGGAATGGCCCCGGAGCTCGTCGCGCCCCTGCTCGAGCAGCGCGACGAGGACGTTGAGCGTCTCGAGGTAGGCCTCGCCGCCCTGCTGCGGGGCGGGCGGAGGAGGCGCCGACGACGGCGCGTTCTGTGTCGGGGTGTCGAGGGGCGTGAAGCCCGAGACGGCGGAGAGGCTCTGGGCGATCTCGGGAGCGGAGATCTGGAAGGTCGGGGGAGGCGGAGGCGCGGGTGCGGCCGGTCGCGCGGCTGCGGCGGTGGGGGCCGCCGCGGCCTTCCCCTTGGCCGACGCCGCGAGCTCGTCGAAGTCGTCGAGGCCGCCGCCGCCGAAGCCGTAGTCCGAGCCGCCCGGGGTCGAGGTCCGGGCCTCGCTGCCGAAATTGCCGCCGAACCCCGCATCGGCCTGGTAGCCGAAACCCATGTCGTACGCGCTCGAGTCGTTGTCGCGCTTGGGGGCCGAGAGCAGCGCCTGGAACGCGCGAGCGTCGCCGTAGTAGGAGCGACGGATCGCCGCCTTCACGGCCTTGGGTCGCGCCACGTAGACCTTCACGCCCCGGACCTGCGTCGCGAGCATGAGGTTCTTCTGGACGTCCTCCGACTCGAGATCCGCGGCGACGACCGAGAGAATGGCGGTCCGGCGGTCGAAGAGCACGGGGAAACAGGCCACCTTCTCGGCGACGCGCACCGGCACGAGCTCGAGCACGGCACGCTCGACGTTCGCCTTCGCGAGCTTCTCGGAGGTCACGAACTGCGTCTGGTAGACCTTCGCGAGGAAGCGGAGGAGGTCGGCCTCCGAGACGATGCCGAAGTCCACGAGCAGGTCGATCGGATGCTCCTGCGTCCGCCCCGACTCGGCGACGATCCGTTCGAGGATCTCCTGCGAGATCCGTCCCTCGGCGTGGAGGCGCTCGAGCACCTTGGCCCCTTCGACCGCCCCCGCGGCCCCCTGCGTCGGAATCACGCTCCGGCTCACGTTCGGGAGCATAGGCCGAAGTGGGGCCCCACGCGAAGGCCCGCCGTGCGTGGGCCCGTTCGCGGGCGCGTGGGCGCCCCCGGGGGGGTCTGCTATGGTCCCGCCCCGTGCGAACGTCGGTGCTCCCGCTCCTCCTGCTCTCCCTGTGCGCCTCGGCCTGTGGCGGCGCAGGCCATCTGTCGGGCGGCGTCTACGAGGACGCCCAGGCCCGCTACCACGTCGGCGAGCCCGCCGGGGGATTCCGCCCGCTCGACGTCGGCGGTCGGACCGACCTCGCCTGGGCCGACGAGAGCCAGGGAGCCGTCCTCGAGGTGGACTCGCGCTGCGAGCCCGCGCTCGACATCCCGCTCGTCGCGCTCACGAACCACCTGCTCGTCGGCTTCACCGAGCGCGAGGACGTGGAGGAACAGGCCCTCGTGCCCCTCGACGGGCGCGAAGCCCTCCGCACCCACGTGCGCGCGAAGCTCGACGGCGTGCCGCGCGAGATGATGATGCTGGTCCTGAAGAAGGACGGCTGCGTCCACGACTTCGTGCTCGTGGCGCCCCCGGGAGCCGCGTTCGAGGCCACGCGTCCGGCCCTCGATCGCGTCGTCGCCGGGTTCCGCACCGAGCCGAGGGGTCGATGAGCGGGGAGAACCAGACGAAGGCGGGCCCGCTCACCCTCGTCGGCGACTACGTCGAGGATCGGGCGATCAAGGCCGCGCACTTCGTCGAGCACGTGGGCGGCGTCTCGCAGCTCGCGTGGAAGACGTTCCGCACGCTCGTCACGACGCGTCTCGAGTGGAACGCCTTCGTCTACCAGATGGAGCAGCTCGGGGTCCGGAGCCTCGCGATCGCCAGCGCGACCTCGATCTTCGTCGGCATGGTCATGACGATCCAGTTCGGCTACTTCGCGGCGCTCTACGGCGCGAAGGACGGCCTCGGCCGCATGATCGTCATCTCCGAGGCGCGCGAGCTCGCCCCCTCGCTGACCTCGCTGGTCGTCGGCTGCCGCATCGCGGCCGGCATGGCGGCCGAGCTCGGCTCGATGGCGGTCACCGAGCAGATCGACGCGATCCGCGCGCTCGGCGCCGATCCCATCCGGAAACTCGTCGTGCCCCGCGTGCTCGCGGGCATCTTCATCATGCCGCTCCTGTCGTCGATCGCCTTCGTGCTCGGCATGGTGAGCGCGATGTTCATCGCCTCGACGCTCGACGTCGCGCCGGACTTCTTCATCTCGGCCTCGCTCGACTCGGTGCAGGTGCAGGACGTGATGAGCGGCATCGCGAAGACGCCGTTCTTCGGCTTCCTCATCACGATGGTCGGCTGCTATTTCGGCATCACGACGACCGGCGGGACCGAAGGCGTGGGCCAGTCGACCACGCGCTCCGTCGTCGTCTCGGCGATCACGCTGCTCATCGCCGACGCGCTCCTCACGCAGCTCTTCGTGAGCCTGTAGGTCGACCATGACCCGACGCCTGCGCCTCGCCGCCGCCGTCGCCCTGGGCTCCTCGCTCGTGCTCGCCCTGACGTTCGTCGACGCCTACCGGGCGCATGCGCGGCTCGCTTCGAGACCGCGCGCCGAAGCCGTGACCCGCCTCCTCGGCCAGCCGGATCTCGCCCTCTCCTCGAGCGCGCGCTGGCTCCGTCATCCGTCCGGCGTCGAGCCGTGGGCGGCCGTCGCCGACCTGCCGGCCGCGCTCGACACCGAGCCGGCCGGAGGGCTCCTCGGACCTCCGACGGCCCTCTTCGACCTCGTCGCGGCGCCCGATCGTCGGAGGGCCCCGTGAACCGATCGCTCGCGCTCCTCGACCATGCGATCGGCGCGCTCGTGCGCCGGCGGGGGCGGAACACCGCGATCGCGAGCGGCCTCGCCGTGACCGTCCTCGCGCTCACCTCGGTCGGTTGGCTCGCGTCGAGCCTCCGCGCGGAATACGAGCGCGGTCTCGCCGGTACGCCCGACGTCACGGTGCAGAGGCTCGAGGGCGGACGGCCCGCGCTCATCGACGGCTCGGCGCTCGCGCCCCTCCGAGACCGCCCGGGCGTCCTCGGGGTCGAGCCCCGCGTCTGGGGCTACGTGTACATGCCCTCGCTCGAGGCGAACCTGGTGATCGTGGGGCGTGGGGCGCGCACGGTCCGAGCCCGCGTGCTCGACGGTCGACTGCCGACCCGCGAAGCGGAGATGGCGCTCGGTCGGCCCCTCGCGAACGCGCTCGGCCTCCGGCTCGGCGATCGGATGGCCCTGCCCACGCCCGGCGGCTTCCGCCTGATGAAGCTCGTCGGGCTCTTCCGCGCGGACACGGCCCTCCGGACCTCGGACGTCCTGCTCACGACCGACGCGGACGCACGCATCCTCCTCGGACTGCCCGAGGATCGCTACGTCGACGTCGCGATCCACCTCAGCACGCCCGACGAATCCCATCCGGTGGCCCAAGCGGCCCTCGCGCTCGTGCCGGGCGGACGGGTGCTCGAACGCGAGCTGCTCCGGCGCACCTACGCGCTCACGTACGATGCGCGCGCCGGTCTGCTCTCGGCGCTCTTCGTGCCTGCCCTCCTCTGTTTCCTCCTGCTCGCGTGGGAGCGGCTCACGGGCCTCGGAGAGGGCGAGCGCCTCGAGATCGGCATCCTGAAATCCGTCGGCTGGGACACGGGAGACGTCCTCGCCGTCCGCATGTGGGAGAGCGCGCTCGTCTCGCTCGCGGGCACGGCGGTGGGTCTCGTCGGCGCGTACGTCTACGTCTTCGTCCTCGGAGCGCCGGGCCTCTCCGGCGCCCTCTTCGGATGGAGCCGCCTCGTGCCCCCGCTCGAGCTCGCGCCGGCGATCGATCCGATCGAGCTCCTCTCGCTCGCGTTGGGCGTGATCGTGCCCTTCGTCGCCCTCTCCGTCGTGCCCGCCTGGCGCGCCGCCATGCGCGATCCGGACGAGATCCTGCGAGGTGGGCTTTGAGTCCCGACGAGCTCGTCGTCTCGGACGTGACGAAGCGGTACGCGGACGGCGATCGGACCGTCGAGGCCGTGTCCGGGGTCTCCCTCGGCGTGCGGGCCGGGGAGCTCGTGCTCCTCGTCGGCCCGAGCGGGTCGGGGAAGACGACGCTGCTCGGCATGCTCGGCGGGCTCGTCACCCCCACCTCGGGGGACGTCCGGGTCGAGGGACGCTCCCTCGTCTCGATGCGTGACCACCACCGCACGGAGTATCGCCGCACCCACGTCGGCTTCGTGTTCCAGGAGCTCGCGCTCGTGCCCGAGATGACGCTGCTCGAGAACGTCCTCCTGCCCCTCGTCCCCCGAGGCGTGACCCAGGCCGACCGCGAGCGCGCGCAGGCGCTGCTCGAGCGTTTCGGCCTGGGCGCCCGGAGCCGGACCCGCGCCGGCCGCCTCTCGGGAGGCGAGCGCCAGCGAGGCGCGATCGCGCGCGCGCTCGTGCACGAGCCGCGGCTCCTCCTGCTCGACGAGCCGACCGCCCACGTCGACGCCGAGAACGCCGCCGGCCTGCTCGAGCTCCTCGTGCGCCTCGCCGCGGAGGGCAAGACCGTCGTGGCCACGACCCACGACCCGCGCCTCGCCTCGGATCCACGGGTGACGCGCGTCGTTCGGATGCGCGACGGCCGTCTCGAGCCCTGATCGAGGACGTCCGCTGGCGATCCGCCCCCCGGCATCCCAAGATCCCCGGGTCGTGATCGAGAACCTCCTCCGTCCCCTCTTCCTGGCCCGCCTCGCGGTCGGAGCGTCGAGCGCGTTGCTCGTCTTGTACGGAGCGAAGGTGGGCCTCGAGGTGCTCCGCGGCGCGTCGCTCGCGCTCGGCAGCGAGGAGCGCATCCGTCTCGAACGGCGGGCCGAGCTCGCGGCGACGCTCGTGCAGGTCGCGCTCGCCGGCGCGGTGGCCGGCGCCTTCCTCCTCGCGCTCGCCGCCGATCGCGCGCACTCCTCGATCCGCGGCGCCATGTGCGCGTACGGCGTGCTCGGCTCGACGCGAGCGGGCTTCGCGGCCGTCGGCACGAGCCTCGCGGTGTCGGTGCTGGCCGGTGCCTGGTTGGCCCTGCACCGACTCGATCTCGCCCTCCCGGATCCGCGCCTCACGCGGACCAAGTTCCTGGCGCTCCTCGCGATCGCACCCGTCGTGCTGCTCGATCTCGCGACCTTCGTCCGCTTCGTGCTGGAGCTCGACTTCTCCGTGATCGCCTCGTGTTGCTCCGTCGGCCTCGACTCCGCCTCGGGAGCGACGCGCGACGGCGCGGAACGCCTCTCGATCCCGATCTTCCCGCTCGCGACGGTCGCGCTCGCCACGGCCGCGCTCGCCATGGCCGCGCTCGCGAAGCGGCGCACCCGGCTCGTCGCGTTCGTCGCGGCGGCCTCGGGTCTCGTCGGCTCGGCGCTGTCCCTGCCGACGATCGTCGAGATCGTCGCTCCGCACGTCTACGAGAGCCCCTCGCATCGCTGCCCCTTCTGCCTCTTGCACGCCGAGGCGTGGGGAATCGGCTGGCCGCTCTTCGGCGCAGTCGTCGGCAGCGCGATCGCGAGCCTGGCCGTGCTCGTCGTGGAGCTCGAGCGCAAGACGGCCGGAGCCGAGGTCGAGGCCGCCGAGGCCCGCCTCGGACGGTTCGGCGCGATGGCCCTCTTCGCCGTGCTCGCGCTCTGCCTCGTGCCGATCGTGCGCTACCGCCTCGTCACCGGAACCTTCCTGCCCGGAGTCTTCTCGTGATCCGTCGTTCGTGGCTCGCGCTCGCCCTGCTCTCCCTCGTGGCCCTCGTCGCAGCCTGCGGGGGCGACGATCGCCCGCGCTGCGCGCAGTGCGGCATGTACGCCGACGTCGCGCCGCGCTGGGCCGCCGCCGCGACCCTCGAGAGCGGCGAGACGCTCCGCTTCGACACGCCGAAATGCCTCTTCGGCTACACCGCCCGGCAGGGCGCGGCGAGCACCCGCTCGCGCAAGGTCACGGAGTACTATTCGCAGCGCCTCGTGCCGGTCGAGATGGTCCTCTTCGTCGTCGGCTCCGACGTCGTCGGGCCGATGGGCAAGGATCTGGTCCCGGTCGAGGCGAGCCGCGCGGCGGCCTTCGTCCACGACCACGGGGGACGTACGGTCGAATTCGACGACGTCGGATCACCGCTCCTCGAGACCCTCGGCCCCTGAACGCGCCTCCCCGGGTGCGGAGCGCTCCGCTAGGCTTCCCGGGTGTCGCGCTCCCCCGGTCCGTACCTGATCGCCCTCGTGCTCGGCGCGCTCGCCGACGCGAGGCCGGCGCACGCGACCGCTCCGGCGCCCGTCGAGGTCGCGACGCGCGAGCGGCTGCCCGAGGAATCGTCCGACTTCTACCGGGAGCTCCGGCGTCCGGGCACGGCGCGCGCACGCACGCTCCTCCGTCACGGCCTCGATCGACTCGCGGCCTCCCGGGAGACGTACAGCCTCCACCGTCGGGCGATGCTCGTCGAGGGAGGCATCACGCGCCTCCGCCTCGCCCATGCCTACGCACCCGACGATCCGGAGGTCCTCTTCGCGCTCGCCAGCGCGCTCTCGGCGTTCGACGAGCCGCTCCGCGACGGGACGCGGAGGCCGCGCACGGACGAGGCCCTCGAGGCCTTCCTGCGGCTCCGGGCCCTCGATCCGTCGTACGAGGCGGAGCGCGTCGCGTTCGACGTCGCCGTGCTCCACACGAAGCGCCACGACCTCGCGGCCGCGCGCACCGAGTACGCGCGGGCGATCGAGACCGCGTTCGACGAGCTCGAGACCATCACCGCCCACGGCAATCTCGCCGAGGTCACGATGCTCGACGGAGATCTCGAAGGAGCGCTCCGGCACTACGAGCGAGCCGCGGAGCTCTCGCGCGCAGCCGGGCCGACGGCGGCACGCTCCCTCGCCCTCTCCCTCTTCGGTGCCGCCGTCGTGCTCGATCGGCTCGGCGACCCCGAAGGAGCCCTCGCGAAGGCCCGGGAGGCGACGTCCGCCGGCGGCGGGCTCGCCGTGCTCCGCATGGAGGGCGTCTTCTTCGAGCCGCCCCACGAGCTGCACCACTACGAGGGGCTCGGACACCTCGCGCTCGCCGAGCTCGCGGCGACGCCTTCGGAGCGCCTCGCGGAGCTCCGCGACGCACGGCGGAGCTTCGAACGCTTCCTCGACGAGGGCGGCGCCGCGGGTCCCTTCGCGACGCCGGCGCGCGCGAGGCTCGCCGCCGTCGATGCGGAGCTCGCACGGCTCACGGCTCCGGACGAGCGCCGTCCCCGTCGTCGCGCGCCGCGTCCGGGACGCTGACGCCCGCCGCGTTCAGGGCGCGTTGCCGTGCGTCCGCAGCCAGTGGTCCGCGAGCACGATCGCGATCATCGCCTCGGCCATCGGGACGAAGCGCGGGAGCAGGCAGGGATCGTGGCGGCCCTTGGTCGCGATGGTGGCCAGCTCGCCCTTGCGGTTCACCGTCTCCTGCGACTGGGACAACGAGCTCGTCGGCTTCACCGCGGCGCGCAGGACGATGGGCATCCCCGAGGAGATGCCGCCCAGCATGCCGCCGTGGTGGTTCGTCTTCGTGACGATCGCGGGGCGCTCGCCCGGGCCGGCCTGGTTCACGAAGACGTCGTTGTTCTCGCTACCGCGCATCGTGGCGCAGCCGAAGCCGACGCCGTACTCGACGCCGAGCACGGCGGGCAGGCTGAAGAGGGCCTTCGCGAAGTCGGCCTTCAGCTTGTCGAAGACCGGCTCGCCGAGGCCGGCGGGCACGTTGCGCGCGACGATCTCGGCGACGCCGCCGATCGAGTCCTGCTCCTTGCGCATGCGCTGGATGAGCTCGACCATGCGCGCGGCCGCCGCGGGATCCGGACAACGCGTGATGTTCGGCTCGCCGTCGGGAAGGAATTCGACGTCCTTCGCAGTGACGTCCGGGCGCACGTCCGCCTTCACGTCGCCGACCTGGACGACGTAGCCGAGCACCTCGCCGTCGAAGGCCTGCTTCAGGATCTTCTTCGCGATCACGCCGGCCGCGACGCGCGCGACCGTCTCGCGCGCGCTCGAACGACCGCCACCGCGGTAGTCGCGGAAGCCGTAGCGCGCGTCGAACGTGTAGTCGGCGTGCCCGGGGCGGTAGAGCTCCTTGATGTCGTCGTAGTCGCGGCTCTTCTGATCCTCGTTCCGCACGAGGATGGCGATCGACGTGCCCGTGGTACGACCCTCGAAGACGCCCGAGAGGATCTCGGGATGGTCCGCTTCCTTCCGCTGCGTGACGATCTTGCTCTGACCGGGCTTG
The DNA here is from genome assembly GCA_046351215.1 of Polyangiales bacterium. Lineage (GTDB taxonomy): Bacteria > Myxococcota_A > Polyangia > Polyangiales > Houyiibacteriaceae > JAXLYX01. The sequence goes on from JAXLYX010000005.1 coordinate 497,268, forward strand.
CGGCGATCGAGATCGACGAGGAGGTCCTCGACCGTCAGCGGGATGCCGGACGGGCAGCCGTCGACGATGACGACGTTGCCGGGGCCGTGGCTCTCGCCGGCCGTCGTGATGCGGAAGGCCTGACCGAACGAATTGCCGGCCATCGCTCAGCGCCCCCGATTCCGTCGGACCGCGTGGCCGACGAAGAAGGGCCCCATCTGCTGCATGTACTGCGACGTCTGCTTCGTGACGCGCATCGCCTGGACGACGTGCGAGAGGGGATAGAGCTCCTTGCCGATCAGGCTGACGAGGAACTCGTTGTCGTTCGCGTCCACGCCGTGGCAGGCGAGGCGGATGTCGTGCGCGAGGTCGAGCTCGCCGTAGGCCCGACCGATGCCGCCGTGCTCGCGGAGGATCGCGGCCTGCTCCTGGGGCGGGAGCTGGTAGTACGAGCCGAGTCGACGGAGCGGGTACCAGACGGCGAAGTCCCACCCCTCGTGCAGCGCGGTCTCGACCGGGCGGCGCAGGAGCCAGAACTCGAGGTCGTTCTCGAAGCCCGAGCTGTACGTGCGACCCGTCATCGTCATCTCGGGCCGGAAGACGAGGTCGGCGAGCCCGTCGAGAGCGAAGAGCGGACGCACCTTCGTGACGAAGTCGGACGGATCCTCCGACCAGCTGAGCAGCGCGATGCCCTGCGGATCGTTCACGTCCTCGTAGATCACGCCGGGGACGTTCTCGTGCAGCATGGCCGCGTGGAGCGCCTCGATCGCCTTGTACGCGCCGCGGACGCCGGGCGCGCGGAAGACGAGGAGCTGCATGAAGAGGCGACGATCGAGGAACTGCGGCTTCCCGTCGATCGGAAGACCCCGCTCGCGCAGGTCGAGGGGCTTCGGCTCGGCGCCGTGACCGCCGTGGCCGTGGCCTCCGTGACCGTGGGTGCTCGGGCTCTTCTGCGATGCGTCGTCGGTCATGATCGGTCTCCGGTGGCCGCGGCCGGGGCGCGCGGGCAAAGGCGGGATAGCAGGCTCCGCGGCCTCGAACCACGCCCCGCGAGGACGCCCGGGACGTCTCAGCCGACGTTCGGCTTGCGCGCGTGGCGACGCTCGGCGAGCACCGCGACCAGGACGGCTCTCACGCCCTTCTCGTCGAGGCCGAGGAGCGCGTCCCCGTGCTCCGCGAGCCTCGGGGCTCCGAGCAGGAGGAGCTCCGAGCGCCGGAGGGGATAGGAGAGGAGGCCCTGATGGGCGCGCCGGAAGAGGAGCTCGAGCTCGTCGTCCGGCACCTGGGTGAGACCGATGCCGCCTTTCATGGTGCCTCAGCGGGGATTCGGACGGGGCGCGGGGGCCTGGCCCCGACGTCGCGGCGCGGGTCGGGTCAGGTGCTGAGCCTGCTCGCGCTGGTACTGCTGGACGGCCTGGTCCCAGGGATCGATGACCTCCGGGCCCAGGTAGTAGTCGGAGACGGTCACGCGCACGCGACGCGGGGGATCGCCGACGAAGGGATCGAGGACCTCGCTCGGGATCTGGGGACGCGTGTCCGCCTCGTCGTCGCGAACGCGGTAGGCGAGCCAGGGATCGAGGAGCTCGGGCGTCGCGTTGCTGGCCGCTCGGCGCTGGTCCGAGGTGCGGACGGCGGAGACGCACGGCGCGACGAGCCATTCGCCCGACCGATCGGCGCGGCGGCCGGCCTCGACCGAGAGCATCACGGCGAACTGCACGCCATCGCTCGGGACGTAGTTCACGTAGGCCCGATGCCCTCCCGACGCGATCGCGACCTGCAGCGTCCCGAGGCTCGGTCGTCCCATCGACTCGATCAGGGAGATCGCCGGGATGCCGAGGTCGCGCGTGATGCCGGCGCGGATCCGGCCGGCGTCCCCGTAGCCGCCCACGGACTCCACGACGACCACGATGGGGGTGGGCTCCTCGGCCCGCGCACGGCCGGCGAGCGAGCCGACCCCCACGAGGGCGAGCACGGCAGCGGAGACGAGGGAGCCGAGGCGGCGATGGACGAGGTGCACGGACACGACATTGACTCGGCGGTGGCCGACCGCAAGAGGACAGATCGGCGCTACGTTGAGCCCGTGGGTCGTCGTCTCCGAATCGCCGCCGGCGCGTGTGTCGGGCTCGTGCTCCTCGGGCTCGGTCTCGGCATCGCGCTCGACGAGCCTCGTCCCGTGGGAGTCCCGGGGCCCGAGGCCGAGGCGCTCGCCCGCCGCGTGGAGCAGGCCACGAGGCTCGACGCCTGGGAGCGGACCGGCGCGATCGCCTTCGATTTCGGCGGCCATCGGTACCTCTGGGACCGGCGCCGGGAGCTGGTCGAGGTCCGCTTCGACGACCTGGTGGTGAAGCTCCCCCTGCGCGGCGGTCGTGCCGTCATCCTGCGCCGGGGACGCCCCGTGACACGTCAGGCCGAGCGGGTCGAAGCGCGCGAGCGGGCCGTCCGGTACTTCGTGAACGACTCCTTCTGGCTGAATCCGCTCGCGAAGCTCCGCGAGCCCGGGGTCGTGCTCTCGGCCGCGACGCACCGGGGGCGCCGCGGCCTGCTCGTCTCGTACACGAGCGGCGGCATCACCCCGGGCGATGCGTACTTCTGGACGCTCGGCCCCGACGGCGCGCCGGAGCGCTGGGCGATGTGGGTGAGCGTCCTGCCGATCGGCGGCCTCGAGACGACGTGGGAGGGCTGGACGACCCTCCCGACCGGGGCTCGGATCGCGCTCCGGCACGCGAACGGTCCGTTCTCGCTCGAGCTCGTCTCCCACGTGCGGGCCGCCCCGGACCTCGCGAGCCTCGCACCCGGACCGGACCCCTTCGCGGACCTCGAGGCCGCCCAGGACGCCCATCCCCCTTGAGGGCGGCGTCCCCGGGTGGCGATATGTACGTTTTCTTCGCCACTTTTCATGCCTTGTGGGAGATCGAGCGACGTTGTAGACAGCTACCCATCGGGTGAGGTTCTCGAGTTGACGCGACACGGCGACGACAAGCGGGGTTCCTATTTCGTTCGGGATGCCCCCGTCGACGTGGTGAGCCGACGTCCGTCGCCGCGGCCCCCGGCGCCCTCGCGTACCACGACCCCCCCGGCGATCCCCCGCCCCGCTCCGGTGCCCGCCGAGGCCGTGGCGCCGCTCGAGCCCGAGGCCACGGCTCGCAGCTCCGGATTCCGACGCAAGCCGGGCGCCGAGCCCGACTTCCGCGTCGAGTCGGTCCGGGTGCCGGACTACGACGCCGTGAGCCAGCTGCCGCCCGTGCAGTCGCCCACCGCGATGCAGCAGGCCGACGCGATCGTGCAGGAGCTGATGGCCTCGCCCCCCGGCGACGAGTCGATCTACCTCTCGCGCCTCCTGCGCCTCGGGCACGTCGGCCTCCGGGCGCTCCGCGACCATTTCCCGGGCCCGCTCTGGTACGACCCGAGGCGACCGCATTCGCGCCTGCCGCGTGCCCGTCAGCTCTCGGCGATCGCCTCCTGTCTCGTCTCCTGGGGCGAGGAGGCCGTCCCCTACGTGGCCTCCCTGCTCGAGGCGCCGCATCCGGACGTCCGCCTCTTCGCGGCCGTCGTCGCGAGGGACATGCCCTACCCCGGCATCCTCGAGCCCCTCGCCCGCCTCAGCCTGGCGATCGAGCCGACGTCGCGACGCGTGGCGCTCGAGGTCCTGCCCGATCTCGCCCACCTCCCGGGCTACCCCTCGATCCTCGCCGGCATCCGCACGCTCATCCGCGACTCGAGCTCGCCCCAGCAGTTCCGGATGCGCGCCGTGCAGGGGGCGGAGGTGCTTCGCGACGCCCTCGCCGTGCCGGAGCTCGTGCAGCTCCTCGGCGACGGCGACCGCGAGCTCGCGCGCTCTTCGCTCTCGGCCCTGCGTCGTCTCACGGCGCACGATTTCGGGACGATGCGCTTCGGATGGAACCGCTGGCTCAAGGCCTACGCCGAGCGCCCCCGCATCGTCTGGCTCATGGACGGGCTCACCGATCGCCGCGCGGAGCTCCGCTCGCTCGCGGCCGAGGAGCTCGCGCGGCTCACGGGACACGCTCGCTACCTCTCGCCGGACGCACCGCGCGACGAGGCGATGCGCCTGCGCGCGTACTACGAGCGCTACTGGGAGCAGGCTTCGCGCTACCTCGATCCCGGCGCCGGCAAGCGTCGCTGACGCGCGCCTCGGCCGCGGCCGACGGGCCGCGGTTCGGCGCTCAGAGGTGTCCGCGTCGCGCGAGCTCCGCGCGGAGCGTCCCCGCGTCGACGAACTCGATCGCCTCCATCCCGACCTCGCGCGCGGCCACCACGTTCCGCCGCTGATCGTCCACGAGGAGGCAGTCGGAGGTCGGGACGCCGAGGGAGCGCGCCACGTGCTCGAAGAGCCCCGGATCGGGCTTCCGCATGCCGACCTCGGCCGAGACGAAGGTCCAGGGCAGGTAGCGCGACAGCCCGAGCCGCGCCTCGATGCGTCGGTACCAGACCGGATAGTTCGAGAGCACGTGCATGGGGGTCCCGCGCCGACCGAGCTCGGACAGGAGGGGCTCGATGCCCGGCAGGAACCGATACGCGGAGGCGACCGTCTCGACGAAGCCCTCGTGATCGAACGCACGACCGTCGGCGAAGAAACGGCCGAGGAAGTCCGGCTCCTCGAGGCGGCCGAGCTCGAACTCGATCCACGCCGTCGGATGCTTCTCGGCCATCATCCGCTCGAGGCTCATGCCGAAGAACGCCGGCATCTCCTCGCGGAAGGGGTCGTGCACGAGCGTGCTCATCACGTCGAAGAGCACGACCTTCGTCATGGGGCGTCCGTGTCGCCGCGCGCCGCGTCCTCGAGGCCGTGGCGACGGAGCTTGTCGAGGAAGGTCGTCCGCTTCAGGCCGAGCGAGCGGGCGGCCTCGCTCTTGTTGCCGTTGGCGCGGGCGAGCGCCCGCTCGAGCGCCTTCTTCTCGATGTCGACGAGGCTGCCCTCGAGGTCGTCGGCCGAGACGGGGGTCGGGGCGGTCGGAGGAGGCTCCGCCTCGGGCCCCCCGATCCGGACCGCGGCCGCGTCGATCGTCGCGCCGTCGGTCGCCTCGAGCGCGCGCTGCACGAGGATCGAGAGCTCGCGGAGGTTGCCCGGGAAGTCGTGGGCGACCAGTCGATCCATCGCCTGCTGCGCGATGCCGACGGGCTCGCGCCCCTGGATGCGGCAGGCGCGTGCGATCGCGAGGAGCGTGAGCGACGGGATGTCCTCCCGACGATCGCGCAGCGCGGGAACCTCGAGCTCGACCTGCGTGAGCCAGCGCGCGAGCTCGGGATCGAGGGAGCCACGCTCGACGAGCGCCGCGTAGGGGACCCGGCTCGAAGAGACGATGCGCACGTCGACGGGATGCGCGCCGCTCGAGCCGAGCGGGCGGACGCTGCGGGTGGCCAGGGACTCCGCGAGCGCGCGCTGCACCTTCGGGGGCAGCGCGGCCACGTCCGAGAGGAAGAGCGTCCCGCCGTGCGCGAGGCGGAGCCATCCGGGGTGGAAGGTCTCGCCCTCGGCACCGATCAAGGCCCGCTCCGCGTCGTCGGGCTGGGTCGCGGCGCAATCGGCGACGACGAACGGACCGCCGCTCCGGGCGCTGGCCGCGTGGACGCGACGCGCGACGCGATCCGCGAAGAGGCCGGGCTCGGCGACGAGACCGATGGTCGCCTCGGTCGGCGCGACCTCCGAGAGCCGCTGTTCGAAGGCGCGCGACGACGGAGCATACGCCACGACGGGCTCGTCCGACGTCCCGAGTCCTCGCCCCTGCCGAAGGACCTCCGCGTCGGCGCGCAGACGCGTCACCTCGGCCTCGAGCGAATCCGCCCGTTCCTCGGCGCGGTCCTTCGCGTGCGAGAGCCGCCCGACGCGTGCCTGGGCACGGACGAGCCCCGTGACCAGGGCGAGCCGCGGCGCGAGACGATCGGCGAGACGCCCGAGCGCCGCCATCTCCTCGAGCCGCGGAGCCATGGCGCGCTTGCCGCGCGGGACGACGATCACGGCCTCGAGCTGGCCCTCGAGCACGAGCGGCACGACCGAGAGCGCGCCCCACCGCTCGAGCACCTCGTGGAGGGGCCGCACGTCCGGACGACGCACGACGACGGCGTCGAGGTCGGCGAAGACGATCGGCTCGCCGGGCTGTGCGTTCAGGCGCTCGATCAGGGCGTCGGGCATCGCCTCGTCGCGGACGTGCGCGGTGCCGGCGGCGTCGATCCGCACCGAGAGCCTCGGATCGGAGGTGAGCAGGATGGGCTCGGCCTCCGTCGAGCCCGACGCGGCACGCAGCGGGGGGAGCACCGCGGCGCCGATCTCCTCGAGCGTGCTCGTGCGCTCCATGCGCTCGAGCGCGATCGCCACGGCGTCGAGCAGCCGCCCACCGAAGGGCGCGAGGAGGCGACGTACGACGGGAGCGGCCAGGCGTCGCACGATCGTCGCGACGGCCAGGACGGCCGCGGACGCGGTCGCCATCGTGAACGGATCGCGAGGGAGGATCGCGGACATCGCCGCCGCGAGCCCGCCGACGACGCAGACCGTGACGGTCCAGGAGACGGCCGAGCGTGTCGCGGCGGCCGCCTCGAGCCGGCGTCCGGGATCGACGAGCGCGAGATGTCCGTAGAGGCCGACCGCCACGGCCACGGCCCCGCCCATCAACGTCCAGGGGCTGGTCGAGCGGAGGAGGCCCGCGGAGACGAGCGCCACGAGCAACGCGGCGAGGAGGAACGAAGGGACGAGGCCGAGGAGCCCCCAGGCGTTCGAGGCGAGCGCCACGGTCGTCGAGCCCATGCGGTCCCGAGCGAGCCGGAGGACGAGCGCGAGGCCGAGCGCACCCACGGTGAAGCCCCACGGAGCCCTCGAGAGGCCGCTCCCCGATGCGACGAGGAGACGGCCGCCGATCCGCACCTCCGGGAAGACGGCGAGGATGCCGAGCACGGAGGTCACGGTGGCGAGTGCATACGTCGCGGGCCGGAGGCCGACGAAGGGGCGCGGGCGGTCGGGCACCGTCGCCGCGAGGTCGAGGACCATCGAGGCTGCGAAGGGCACGGTGATCGCGATGAACGCATCCTCGAGACCCGACTCGCCGACGCGGGCGGCCTCGGCGGCGAGGGCGACGCCGGCGAGGACGCCGAGGAGCGAGAGCCGTCGTACGCCCGGGAGCCCCACGTCGAGCACGCGCCGCACGAGCGCCGGCATCAGGGTCGCGAGCAGGGCCACCGTGCCCACCGACCACTCGAGCGCACCGAGCCCTCCCCGAACGCGGGCGGCGTCCGCGAGGAGGTAGAGGACCATCGCGGGCCCGAGCAGTGGGAGGATTCGGTTCTCTTTCACGGCGGAACGAGGTCGTGGACGTTCCGGGAGGGCCTCGGCCCCGGCCGGCCCTCGGACGGCGGACGGGCGATGTTATCACCCCCCCGGGCTCGGGCCACCCCGCCCCCTGGGGCCCCGCGAGACGATCGTTGCGACGCGACCCCGGGCCGGAGAGAATCGGGGCTGCGCATGGAAAAGGCACCGAGCCTCGTCGGGACGACCATCCAGGGTCGGTACCACCTCGTCCGTCTCCTCGGGGACGGCGGGATGGGGTCGGTCTTCAAGGCCGCGGATCAGGTGCTCCGGCGCTTCGTCGCGGTGAAGCTGCTGCATCCGTCGACGGCGCAGAACCCCTCCGCCGTCGAGCGCTTCATCCGCGAGGCCCGGGCCGCGGCGTCCATCGGCCATCCGAACATCATCGACATCCTCGACTTCGGGATGGAGGACGGACGCCCGTTCCTCGTGATGGAGTACCTGCGCGGTCGCTCGCTCTCGCAGGCCATCGCCCACGAGAGCCCGTTCACGATCGAGCGAGCCTGCTCGATCGCGACGCACAGCCTCGCGGGTCTCGCCGCGGCGCACGATCGCGGCATCCTGCACCGCGATCTGAAGCCGGCGAACCTGATGCTGATCTCGCAGTTCGGCGACCGGGACTTCGTGAAGCTCTGCGACTTCGGCTTCGCCACGCTGCTCACGCCGAAGCAGTCCGTGAGCGACGGCAAGACGCTGACGCCCGCGCGCACGCTGGTCGGCACGCCGGCCTATGCCGCTCCCGAGCGGCTCCGCGGCGACGACAAGCCCGACCCGCGCATGGACGTCTACTCGATCGGCGTCGTGCTCTACGAGATGCTCGCCGGACGACGGCCCTTCGACGCACCCACCTTCGCCGAGCTCGCGCAGAAGGTGAAGACGATGGAGCCGCCTCCGCTCCGCAAGATCCGCCCGGACCTCCCGAAGCCGCTCGAGGACGTGGTGCTCCGTTCGCTCTCGAAGCAACGCGAGCAGCGGTGGGCGACCGCCGAGGAATTCGCCGCCGCGCTCGTGCCTTTCGGCGGGCGTCGCGTCGCACGCGGAGACGACAGCCCGAGCGACAGCTTCACGATGGACCTCCTGCGGCTCCGCGCCCGCGAGACGTCCCATCGACTCCGCCTCTCGATGATCGAGGGAGAGAACCGCGATCCCGCGGGCCGGAGCCGCCGCGCCGTGCTGGCTTCGCCCGAGGTGCCGAGGCCGCGGAGCGAGTCGGCCGCGGACATCCCCGTCGACATCGACGTCTCGCTCGAAGAAGAGCTCGTCTCGACCGGCAACCTCGACATCAAGAGGCTCCACCAGGCGACCGTCCCGGCGGAGCAGCTCCGCGAGGGTCGGACGAGCCCGTCGGTCCAGATGCCGAAGCCCTCGCGCGACACCTCGAAGAACTTCGAGGTCCCGGCGCCGGCGACGATCCCTCCTGGAGCGAACGTCCGCGAGGTCTCGGGACAGCTCGTGCTCGCGCTGATGCGCCACGTCGCGACGCGCTTCACGGCGCGCGCCTTGAAGGACGTCCTCTCCGGCATGCCGGAGGCCTACCAGCCGATCTTCCGCCGCGGCGTCACCGAGAACGACTGGGTGCCCTTCGAGGCCTACGCGGGCATGCAGATCGCGGTCGACACCAAGCACGGGCGGGACGACATGCAGCTCGTCGTGCAGTGCGGACGTGCCGCCGGCGATGCGGCCGTCCCGGTGATCCGCGAGCTCGTGAAGACGCCGGCGCCGCCCGAGGTCCTGCTCGCGGAGATGCCGCAGATCACGTCCCGTCTGATCCACGGGATCACCCTGCGGGTCCGAGGGATCGGCCGCGGCTACGGCAGCCTCGAGCTGCTCGACTCCGACCACCACGATCTGACGACCTGCGTCTCCATGCTCGGCTTCATCGATCGGTGCTTCGGCGAGTGCTCGGCGAAGGAGCTCGAGGTGAACTCGGTCTCGTGCCGTGCGCTCGGCGACGAGCAGTGCGTCTTCGACCTCTCCTGGCTCGCCTGAGGACGCCGCTCGAACGGAGGCGAAGAGCGGGCGTTCCCTCGCTCCCCGCCGCGCACGGCGAGCCTCGGCGACGGCGGATCAGACGGCGTTCGGGACGCTGAAGCGCTGCGAGCCGTGCTGCTCCCACCACTGCCTGTACTTGCGGTGGGCGAGCTCGCGGTCCTTCTTCGGCGCCGCCGGGTGGTAGCCGAAGTACTCCTGCGTGAGCGCCTTCAGCTCCTCGCTCGCGGCGCGGCGGATCTCCTCGTCCGGGTGCAGGAGCGAGTCGATGAGCCATTCGATGCGATGGCGATCGCCGTTCGACTCGACCCACGGCTCCCAGCGCGCGGCATCCGTCCCGAAGTCCTGCCGCGTGATCAGCACGAGGCTGCGGTGGGCCTGCTGGGCCACCGAGGCGGCGCCGTCGCCGAGGAGATCGACGAGGAGCTCGACCGCACGATCGTCGCGGAGCTCGCCGAGGATCCGGACGGCCGACACGCGGCGCTCGACCTCGGACTTCTCGTTGCCGGCGACGACGCGAACGGCGTCGAGCACGTCCTGGAGCTCGCGCGCGAACTTTCGGTACCCGCGCAGGGCCTCGATCGCCTGGGCGCGCGTCTGCGCCTCCGGCTCGAACAGGCGGCGTCCGAGCGGCACGACGAGGTCGCGGTGCGAGAACTCGGTCGCGAGGAGCGTGGCGTAGTAGCGCACGTCCGCATCACGGTTCTCGAGGAGCGTGAGGATGTGGGGCACGGCCCTCTCGCGGTAGACGGAGAGGGCGCGGGCGACGGCGGAGATGTCGCGCCCGCGAGGGGCCTTCTTGTGCGGGAGGCGTCGATCGAACCAGAGCGGCCCCGGGAAGCGGCGCGCGAGCACCGGGATCGCCGAGTCGCCGACCTCGAGGAGGCGACGAAGCGGTTCCTCGAGATCGTCCGGGCCGGTGGCGCAGAGCTCGTCGACGAGCGCGTCGACGCTCGTGCCGATCGAGGTGATGATGCTCGCCTCTTCGACGACCTGAGGCGCCTTCTGCACCCGGAGCACGTCCGGCGCGATGCCCTCGTCGGTCTCGCGGCGCGGATCGGCGCGCCGCGAGCGGGCGGCCTCGGAGGGACGCGCCGACGCCTGCGGGATCTGCGAGGCGCCCGTCGGCCGCATCGATCCCCGCCGCGGCTGGACCACGACCTCTTCGCTCCCGCCGGAGAAGTGGTACGAGGTCGACGAGATGGGACGCTGCGCCTGCGCGGGTTCGTCGGCGATGGTGAGCTCGGGCTCGTCGTCGTCGACGGACGTGGTGGAGGCGGCCGTCTCGGACGCGCTCGGACCGACCGGGGCCTCGGGAGCCTCCGGCGAGGCCTCGGGAGGGGTCGACTCGGGATGGCTCTCGGCCGCGGCGGCGACCGCCGCTTCCATCTCCATCGGCGGCATGGGGGCCGCCCGCGGCACGCCGAGCAGGTCGAACGCTGCCGGGCGCTGGCTGCCCTTGGTCGCGTCGCCGAGCGGCAGCGCCGACTCGGAGGGAGCGGACGACCGTCCCGTCGGCAAGGCGATCGTCGCCGGAGCGGTCGAGGAAGAGGCTGCCTCGGAGGGCGCGGCCTCGGCCGGAGTCGCCTCGGGCGAGGGCGACGCGGCGCCCGCGCCCCACGACTTCTGGGCGCCACGGTCGGCCATCGCGGCGATCGGGCCGCCGGCCGGAAGGCTCGATCCGCCCTTCTTCTTCTGCAGGATCAGACGCTGGAGCGCCTCGCTCACGCGCGGGAGGAAGGCGAGGACGTCGGGGAGATCGGCGAGGCCGAAGTCCTTGCCGCCGCGATCGCCGTACACCAGCACGACGACGCGCTGACGGATCACGACGGGGAGGACCACGCTCGGCTGGCACTTCTGCCGCCGGAGCGCCTCGGCGAGCTCGCGATCGGAATCCGTCGCATCGAGGGTGCTCACGCGGGCGCCGAGGAAGTCGCGCACGTCGCGGGCGGTGCCCGGGGTGTCGAGCTTCAGCGAGATCCGGTGGATCTCTTCTTCGGTGAGCCCGTCGCCGTGGACGTCGAGACCATCGGCCTCCTCGTCGTGCACGGTGAAGAGGGCCGAGAAGGCGAAGTCCTGCTGCAGGAAGCGGAAGGCGACGTGGAGCACGTCGTCGCGCGTCTGCGCCTCGCCGAGCTTCTTGATGGCCTCGTCGGCCGTGAGCGCGCCCTGGTGGGCGGCGAGCAGCTCGCTACGCGGAGCGCGCAGGGGCTCGGGCGCCTTCGCATCCTTCGTCGGCGCGAGGTTCGTCGCGACGGGCTCGGGCGCAGGCGCGGCGTTCGCGGGCGGTGGCGCCGACGAACGGCGCGGTGGAGCCTCCGAGACCCCGACGACGCGAGAGACGTTGACGACCGACGCGGAAGCGCCGCTCTTCGACGGGATCTGCGAATCCCGCGTCACCGCGACGTTGCCGTACCGCGCGGTGTTGCCACCGGACTCCGCGCCACGCGCGTACGCGGACGCATGGCCGGAGCCGGACGGTGCGACGCTCGCGGTGGCGTGACCGGGCGAGCGGTCGACCCGGTTGTCGCTGAAGGGGCTGACGATCGGGACGATGCCGGCGTCCTGCGACTTCAGCTTCTCGACGAGCCGTCGCATGCGCGAGGCCATCGCGACGTCGTAGTACTGCGCGAGCGCGGCCGCGACGCGCGGCTCCGTGACGATGCGCGCGACGAGCGTCATGCCGAGGAGGAACGAGAGCTGCTGCTCGTCCTCGGCGGAGAGCGGTGCCACGAGGCCGACGACCAGCGTCCGTCCTTCGACGGCGAGGGGCACGAGGCGATGCTTCTCGGCGACCTCGCGCGGCACCAGGCGGACGACGTCGCGCGGCACGCGCATCACCTCGTCCCGCGTGGCGGGGATGAGGCCGTGCGTCGCGGCGACGTAGGCGCAGAGCACGTTCTCGGCGGCGGCCCCGACCTCGAGGAGGGCGGTCGCGAGATCGCCGCCCGAGATCACCTGCCGCTGGATCGCTTCCTCGATCTTCTTGACCGGGACGACCTGGTCGCGTGCGAGCAGCGAAGTGAGAGCCGACATCGGGACCTGCATGGTCGCGTCGCCCCCCCGATGGTGTCAACGGCGATGTGGCTCAGGCGTTCGAGCGGAGCCGATCGGCGACGACCCCGAGGACGACGGGGACGGCCGTCTCCACCCGGAGGACGGTGGATCCGAAGGAAACGGCGCGGAAGCCGAGGCCGACGAGGGCCTCGACCTCCTCGGCCGCGAGGCCTCCCTCGGGGCCCACGACGACCCAGGCCTCCTCGGAGACGACGTCTCCGAGCGGCCGGCCGGACCGACCGCAGGCCACGAGCCGAAGGGCCTCGGCTGGCGCACGACGCACCGCGTCGAAGAGCGGCTCCGGGCCCGTGAGGTCCGGGACGTCGTCGCGCTCGCACTGCCGGGCCGCCTCGACCGCGATCCGGAGCAGCCGCTCGCGACGCCGATCGCCGCGCTCGTCGTCGAGTCGGACGACCACGTTCCGACTCGACACGAGGTGGATGCCGGCGACCCCGAGCTCGGTCGCGATGCGGACGATGTCGTCGAGCTTGCTGCCCTTCGGCAGGGCCTGCACGAGGTGGAGCCGCGGCGTCCCGGCCTCGGCCGCCTCGGCCGTCGGTGGGCCGACCTGGCAGACGACCGTGCCCTCGACGAGGGACTCGATCCGCCCCGAGGCTCGGCGGCCCCGCCCGTCGAAGAGCACGATCGGATCCCCCGGCCCGAGGCGGAGCACCTTCGCGTGACGCGCTGCGTCGCGCGAGAGCACCACCCTGCCCCCGCCTTCCGGCAGGGACTCGACCGGGAGACGACGCGGGCTCACGGCGCCGGCTTCTCCAGCACGAGCGCGACCCACTCCCCGTCCGTGGGCGTCTCGAGCCGTCGGAGCGAGCCGTAGGCGGCGGCGACCTCGTCCTCCTGCCCACGGAGGATGCCCGAGAGCACGAGCGTGCCGCCCGGAGCGACGCGCGCCGAGAGCGCGGGCGCCATCGGGATCAGCACGCGCGCCTCGATGTTGGCGACCACGAAGGGATACGTGCCCTCGAGGTCGGTCACGTCGGTCGTGGAGGCCTCGAGGCGATCCGTCACCCCGTTCAGCGTCGCGTTCTCGCGCGTGACCTCGACGGCGTCGGGATCGTTGTCGGTGGCGACGGCCGAGCCGGCGCCGAGGAGGAGGGCCGCGATCGCCAGGATGCCGCTGCCGCAGCCCACGTCGAGGATCCGCTCGCCGCCGCGGACGCGCGCGTCGATCTCCCGCAGCACGAGACGGGTGGTCTCGTGGAGGCCGCTGCCGAACGCGCGGCCCGGATCGAGGACGAGGACGACGTCCCGAGCGCTCGCCTCCCACGGCTCCCACGACGGACGGATCACGAGGCGGTCGCCGAGGCGCGTCGGCTTGAAGTACTTCCGCCACTCGTCGCGCCAGGCGTCGCCGACGACGTGCTCGAGCCGCGCGGGGTAGCGCTCCTCGAAGTAGGAGAGCGCTTCGCTCGCCGCGTCCTCGTCGTCGAACGAGGCGACGAGCGTGACCGTCCCCTCGCCGCTCTTCGCGAGGGTCGTCGCGTCGCGTTCCTCGACTCCGGAGGCTCCGAGCTCCCAGAGCTCCCCGGAGACTTCGTCGGCCTCCTCGGCGGGGACCTCGACGTGGACGTAGGGGTAGCGGGGCTCGGTCATGGGATTCTCCGTCGATCTTCGCGGCAGGGGGCTCGGCGGCCTTCGCCGGCCGGCGGTGGGAGGTGTGCGCGAGGTCCTGGCGCGGTGCACGCCGAACCGGGGGGCGGAGGCTCAGCCGATGAAACGGATGACGACGTAGGTGAGGACGGCCGCGATCCAGAGGACCGACATCACGGGATGCCCGGCTCGCCACGCGATGAAGGGCGTGGCCGGGGGCAGGCAGAGGAAGACGCGCTCCCGCCAGGACACCGTCGAAGGCATCACCCGCCGGATCGCGACGAGGTGCAGCACGAGCACGAGCAGCCCCGTGAACGAGAGCAGGACGAGCAGCACGAAGTCGCGGCCGAAGAGCGCGTGCACGGCGCGAGTATGGAGGGGAGGACGGCGGGGGCTCAAGCCGCCGGCTTTCCCGTGGTGGGGCTGCCGGTCCCGCGCTAGGGTGGCCGCGCGAGGTCGCCCCGGGGCGGCCCGCGTCTCTGGAGGCTTCGAGGTGGCGCGAAAGATCCGGATCGGGCTCGTCGGCTGCGGCGTGGTGGGTACGGGGGTCCTCGAGATCCTCGCGGAGAACGGCACGCTGATCGCCGATCGTCTGGGCGCCGAGCTCGAGGTCCGACACGTCGTGGTGGGCGACCCGAAGAAGCCGCGCAGCGCCCTCGTGCCGAGCGAGAAGGTCACGACCGACGTCGACGTCGTGCTGCGCGATCCGGAGGTGGACGTCGTCGTCGAGGTGATGGGCGGCGTCGATCGCGCCTACTCCGTCGTGCGGGGCGCGCTCGATCACGGCAAGCACGTGGTCACCGCGAACAAGGCGCTGCTCGCCGAGCGCGGCGAGGAGCTGCTCGCCTACGCCGAGTCGAAGAGCCTCGACGTCTACTACGAGGCGGCCGTCGCCGGCGGCATCCCGATCATCCGCGTGCTCCGCGAGGGGCTGGTCTCCGATCGCGTGCTCTCGCTCCACGGCATCGTGAACGGCACGAGCAACTACATCCTGACGCGCATGCGTCAGGCCGGGCTCGGCTTCGCCGAGGCGCTCCGGGAGGCCCAGGAGAAGGGCTACGCCGAGGCCGATCCGACGCTCGACGTCGGCGGCGGCGACGCCAGCCACAAGCTCGCGATCCTCGCCCGCCTGGCGTTCGGCAAGCACGTCGGCATCGACGACATCACCACCGAGGGCATCGATCGCGTCAGCCGGGTCGACATGGAGTTCGCCCAGCGCTTCGGCTACGAGATCAAGTCGCTCGCCATCGCGCGCACGCTGCCCGACGGTCGCCTCGATCTCCGCGTGCATCCGACGCTCGTTCCCGAGGAGTCGGCGCTCGCGGGCATCCACGGAGCCCTGAACGCCGTCTCCGTGCACGGCGCCATGGTGGGCCCCTCCCTCCTCTCGGGGCTCGGCGCGGGCGCGAAGCCGACGGCCGTCAGCGTGGTCTCGGACGTCGTCGACGTCGCGCGCAACATCCTCGTCGACTCGACCGCGCGCATCGGCACGGCGACGCGGCAGCGCCGCGAGGACGTCCCCGTGCTGCCCATCGGCGAGCTCGTCACGTCCTACTACCTCCGCCTCACGGTGAAGGATCGCCCCGGCGTGCTCGCGCGCGTCACCACGGTGCTCGCCGCCCACGGCGTCTCGATCGAGGAGATGGTGCAGCAGCGCCCCGAGGTCGCGGGGAGCGAGAGCAGCGTCACGCTCGTGATGCTCACCCACGAGGCGAAGGAAGCGGCCGTCCGCGGCGCGCTCGCCGAGATCGACGGGCACGACGACGTCCTCGCGCCGACGAACGTGCTCCGCATCGAGGAGAACGCCTGAGCGTCGTGCGCCCCGCCTCCGGGGCCTAGAGCTCGAAGGCGAACGCGGGCGACGGCTCGTCCCCGCAGCTCACGGGGCGCCGTCCCTCGAGGGCGCGCTTGCGCACGAGCACGATCCGCTCGCCGGCGGGCGTCGCGAGCCTCGCGCGCATACCCTCGGGCGTCGGCTCGCCCCCGAGGACGCGCACGTCGGCGATCCGATCGAGCCCCTCGCGCTGCCGGAAGAGCACCTCGGCGGCCTGGAGCGGCTCGTCGAGGCCCGCGCGGCCGCGGAGGCGCGAGAGGTCGTGGAAGCGCCCCTGCCGGAGCGCTTCGAGGAAGCGAGGGCCCTCTTCCGCCGTCATGCGGCCGAAGCAGTAGGCATCCGGCAGGGTGACGACGATCGGCGCGAAGCGATGCCCCGCGAGGTGGCTCGACTGCCACACGGACTCGCCCGCGAGCCCGTGCAACGTCTCGTAGAGCTTGGTGCCGTGGAGCGCGCAGCAACGATCGCGCTTGCCGTGCGTGCAGACGAGGACGAGGGGCTCGTCGACGACCGCGCCGCCACCGTCCGAGCGGCCTTCGAGGACCGACTCGAGATCGAGGTCGACGAGGGCCTCGTGGCGATCGAGCTCGAAGCGCACGAGGCGCTCGCTCCCGGCCTCCGTCCGAGCCACGAAGAGCGTGGGCCGCGTGGCTTCGCCGGCGTGCTTCACGAGCTGCACGCGCGTCCTCGGAACGGCGGCCGCCGCGGAGGCGAGACGCGCCTTCACGGGCTCCGGGAGGCTCGAGCCGGGCAACGCGTCGGGGGCCCACAGGCCCGCGTAGGAGAGGACGAGGAAACGACCGCCGTCCTTCGGCGCCGTGCCGGCCATCGGCTCGGCGAGACCCGCCGAGACCGAGGAACAGAAGGGACTGGTCTCGTTCGGCGCGGCGGAGCTCATCGGCTCACCGATCCGCGGGAATCGGGAGCGGCTCGGCCTGCTCCGCGGCGGCGTTGGCGATGCGCTCGGCGCGACGGTCGGCGATCGCCTGGTTCCACGCGTGGAAGTCGGCCTCGAGCCTCACGAGGAGCGTCTCGGCGCGGCGGAGGAAGGCTTGCTTGCGGGTCCTCTCGGCGGCGTCGGTCTCCGACGCGAGGGACGCCTTGATCGCGTCGCGCGTCTTCTTCGCGCGCGTCACCGCGTCGGCGAAGTTCTCCTTCTTCGCGAAGTTCTGCGCCTGGACGAGCCAGACCTGCCACTCTTGCTCGGTGCCGTGCATGTCGCGCGGAGTCTAGCACGTACGAAGCGGAGAGGGCCCGCCGTCCGGAGACGACGAGCCCTCGCGAGTGCGCTCGTGTGTGTGCGGATCAGCCCTTGAGAGCCTCGGCGCCGCCGATGATCTCCATGAGCTCCTTCGTGATGGCCGCCTGACGCGCTCGGTTGAACTCGAGCGTGAGGCGGTCGATCATGTCGGACGCGTTGTTGGTCGCGGCCTCCATCGCGGTCATGCGTGCACCGTGCTCCGAGGCGATCGACTCGAGCAGGGCGCGGTGCACCTCGAGGCCGGCGTAGAGGGGCAGCAGCGTGTCGAGCAGCGCCTTCTTGCCGGGCTCGTAGATGTAGTCGCCGACCTGGTCCGCCGGGATGTCCATCGGGGTGATGGGCAGGAGCGGCTCGATGACGACCTTCTGGCTGATCGCGCTCTTGAACTCGTTGTAGACGAGGTAGCAAGCGTCCAGCTCGGACTTCGGGTCCTCGTAGGCCTTGGTGATGTGGCGCGCGATCTCGGCCGACTTCTCGAAGGTGAGTCCCTCGAAGACGCCGGTGAAGTCGTGCGCGATCTTCGCGCCGCGACGCGTGAAGTAGTCGCGACCCTTCCGGCCGATCACGGTGAAGACGACCGACTTGCCCTCGGCCTCGAGCTGCTTCCAGCGGTGCTGGGCCGCCTTGCAGATGCTCGAGTTGAAGGCGCCCGCGAGGCCGCGGTCGCTCGTGAGGACCACGAGCATGACGTGGTGGATCTCGCGACGCTCGAGGAGCGGGTGCGGCGCTTCCTCGCCCTCGGTCGAACGCGCAGCCACGGCGCTCGCGACCTCGAGCAGCTTGATCGCGCTCGGACGGAGCTCCGTGATGTTCTGCTGCGCGCGCCGGAGACGAGCCGCGGCGACCAGCTTCATCGCACGCGTGATCTTCTGCGTGTTCTTGACGCTTCCGATCCGCTTACGGATGACCTTGAGATTCGCCATGGCGCCTCACTTCTTCGAGGGCTCGAAGACGTCGGCGAAGGCCTTGAGGGCGTCCGTCAGCTGCTTGCTGACGGCGTCGTCGATCTTGCCCGACTTCTTGATCTCCGCGAGGATGCCGGGGTGCTGCGCCTTGACGTAGGAGAGCAGCTCCTTCTCGTAGCGACGCACGTCGTCCGACGAGATCTTGTCGATGAAGCCCTTGGTGCCGGCGAAGATGCCGACGACCTGCTCCTCCATCGGAACCGGCTGGAACTGGCCCTGCTTGAGGAGCTCGGTCAGGCGGCTGCCGCGCTCGAGCTGCTGCCGCGTGGCCGCGTCGAGGTCCGAGGCGAACTGCGCGAAGGCCTGCATGGCGCGGAACTGCGCGAGCTCGAGACGGAGGGTGCCGGCGACCGACTTCATCGCCTTCGTCTGGGCGTTGCCGCCGACGCGCGAGACCGAGATGCCGACGTTGATGGCGGGGCGGACGCCCGAGTAGAAGAGGTCCGTCTCGAGGAAGATCTGGCCGTCGGTGATGGAGATGACGTTCGTCGGGATGTACGCCGAGACGTCACCGGCCTGGGTCTCGATGATCGGGAGCGCGGTGAGCGAGCCGCCCGAGTCGTGGATCTTCTTGGCGACGTAGCCCTCGCCCTTCTCCTTCGCCGCGTGCTCGGCCTCCTTCTTGGCTTCCTCGCCGTAGAAGACCTTGTTGCCCTCGCGCTTGGGCTCCTCGTCCTTCTTCACCGCGACCCACTCCTCGGCGAGCTTCGCGGCGCGCTCGAGGAGACGGCTGTGGAGGTAGAAGACGTCGCCGGGGTAGGCCTCGCGTCCGGGCGGACGGCGGAGGAGCAGCGAGAGCTGACGGTACGCGACGGCCTGCTTCGAGAGGTCGTCGTAGATGACCAGCGAGTGGCGGCCGGTGTCGCGGAAGTACTCGCCCATCGTGCAGCCCGTGTAGGGCGCGATGAACTGGAGCGGGGCGGGCTCGGAGGCGCCGGCGATGACGATCGTCGTGTACTCGAGCGCGCCGTACTGACGGAGCTTCTCGACGACCTGGGCGACGGTCGACTGCTTCTGGCCGATGGCGACGTAGAAGCAGTGGACGTTCTGGCCCTTCTGATTGATGATCGTGTCGATCGCGACGGCGGTCTTGCCGGTCTGGCGGTCGCCGATGATGAGCTCGCGCTGACCGCGGCCGATCGGGATCATCGAGTCGATGGCCTTGATGCCCGTCTGGAGCGGCTCCTTGACCGGCTGGCGCTTCATGATGCCGGGCGCCTTGATCTCGACGCGGCGGCGATGCGGCGTCTCGAGCGGGCCCTTGCCGTCGACCGGCTGACCGAGCGCGTTCACGACGCGGCCGAGGAGCGCCTCGCCCACCGGGACCTCGACGATGCGGCCGGTGCGCTTGACCGTGTCACCCTCGCGGATGGTCTGGTCGGAGCCGAAGATGGCGACGCCGACGTTGTCCTCTTCGAGGTTCAGCACCATGCCGACGATGCCGCCCGCGAACTCGACGAGCTCGCCCGCCATCGCGCTCTCGAGGCCGTAGATGCGAGCGATGCCGTCGCCGACCGTGAGGACCGTGCCGGTCTCCACCACGTCGACCGTCTTGTCGTACGAGGCGATCTGCTGCTTGATGATGTTCGAGATTTCTTCCGCGCGGAGCTGCATTGGGGGCTACCTCGGCTTGCCTTCTGAGAGAGGTCGACTCGGCCGTCTCGGGGGGAATCAGTGGATCAGGAGCTGCTCACGCATCTCGCGGAGCCGCGCCTTGAGGCTTCCATCGAAGACCTTGTCGCCGACGCGCGTCACGACGCCGGCGATGATCGACGGATCCTGGTTCTTCACGACGACGACCTTTCGGCCGGTCGCGGTCTCGATCGCCTTCTGGATCTCGGCGTAGTAGGCGTCCGGCATGGGGACGGCCGTGGTGACCTCCGCGCGGAGCTTGCCGGCGCGGAGCTCGGCGAGCTCCTGGAACGCAGCGGCGATCTCCGGGATGTTCCGGAGGCGGCCGCGCTCGGCGAGGAGGAGGAGCGTGGTCTTGAGCAGGGGCGCGACGGCCATGCGGTCGAGCAGCCCACCGAGGGCCTGCTTGCGGGCCGCGAGGGGGACCTTGGGGTTCTCGAAGAGATCGCGCAGCTCGCGGCTCTTCGCCCAGGTCTCGGAGACGTCCGCGAGGTCCTTCGACACGCGTTCCGTCTGCTTCTGCTCCTCCGCGAGATCGAGGAGGGCCTTGCCGTAGCGGCGTCCGATCGGGGAGGACTTCACGAGCGGTTCTCCTTGAGGGCCGTGTTCATGCGCTCGAGGTAGGCGCGCGAGAGGCGCTGCTGATCCTCGGCGGTGGTCTTCTCGACGAGGACCTTCTCCGCGGCGGCGATGGCGAGCTCGACAGCCTCCTTGAGGAGATCGTCACGCATGGCCTTCGAGCGCTGCTGCAGGGCGAACGTGCCCTCGTGGCGGATGCGCTCGGCCTTCTTCTCGGCCTCGGCGATGATGCGATCGCGCTCGGCTTCGCCGGCCTTCACCATGTCCTGCCGGATCTTCTCGAGCTCCGAGTCGAGCTTCGCGAGGCGGCTCGTGTACTCGGCGTGCTTCGCCTCGGCCTCGCGCTTGAGGCGCTGGGCCTCGTCGAGGGCCTCGGCGATCTCGCGACGGCGCTCGACCAGGTAGGCGCTGATCTTCGACCGGCCGAAGTAGACGAGGAGGCCGACGAGGATGGCGAAGTTGATGATGGAGCCGACGAACTCCTTCGTCATCAGGTCGTGGGAGCTCACACCGTGGTGCGCCTCGCCGTGCCCGCCGCCGTGCTCGCCCTCGGCGGCCGCGGCCTCGTGTCCACCTTCGTGGCCACCGTGATCCTGGGCGAGAACCGGAAGGCTCCCGAGGAAGACCGAGACAAAGACGGTCAGAGCGAAACGACGCATCACTGGACCTCTCGCTGAAGGAGGCGGCTGGCGATCTGCTTGGCGAGGACCGGCACCTTGGCGCGGAGCTCGTTCTGGAGGACGAGCCGCTCGTTCGCCATGCGCTCGGTGGCTTCGGCGACGTGCTTCTCCGTCTCCTGCGTCACCGTGTCGAGCAGCTTCGACTCGAGCTTGTGGCCGTCGGCCCGGAGGCGGTCGCGCTCTTCCTGGGACGCGAGGCGGACCTTGCGCATCTGCTCGTCGAACGAGTGACCGGCGGCGCCGGCCTCGCTCTGGAGACGCTGCGCCTCGGCCTTCGCGCCGTCGATGGCCTCTTCACGAGCCTCGAAGAGCGCCGTCATCGGGCGGAAGACGAAGACGTGCAGCACGCCGAGGGCCACGAAGAAGAGCCCCAACTGGACGAAAACGGTTCCGTCGAGGTCGATCATGGAGCCCGACAGGAGCACGGTCGAGAGAACGTTCATCGGTGTACCTCGTGCTCCGGGTCCGAAGGGGAACGGGAGCCGCCGCGCGTGAGACGTGGGTCCAAGGAGCCCTGCTCGGCAAGGATCGCAAGGCCCAGACGGCGCGCGTTCCTAGCAGTGGGCAGGGTCGGAGTCAAGGCGGGGCGCCCAAGGTAGGAGACGTCGCATCCCCTCGGAATTCATGGAGAAGACCTCGGTCGACCACGGATCGACCGGGGTCAGCGACGTCCGCCGCGGCCCCCGCGACGGCGCTTTTCGGTCCCGGCCGGGCGATCGGGGGCCCCCGCGGCCTCCGCCTCGGCGCCCGACGGCGCCCCCTCGCCCTCGCCCGCCCCCTCGTCCTCGCCGGAGGCGGGACCGCCCGAGGCGGCCGCCGGAGCGTCGTCCGCGGGCCGAGGCTCCTCGTCCTCTTCCGGGACGGAGGGGGACGACGAGGCCGCCGACGGGGACGGGGCCGCGGCGATCGCGCCCTCCGCCTCCGAGGCCAGGGTGCTCGCGGTCTCCGTCCACTTGGGCACGACGTCCTCGTCCTCGAGGGGCAGCCGCTCCGAGGGCTCGTCACCCATGGTGCAGCGGCCCTCGAAGACCACGCCCTTGTCGATGAAGAGCTGGGGGGTGGTGATGTCCCCGCGCACCTGGCCCGGGGCGTGGATCTCGACGAGCTGTCTCGCGACGACGTCTCCGACCAGCACGCCTCCGCGGACGATCAGCGTGCCTACCCGGACCCGGGCGCGCACCTCGGCGCCCTCTCCCAGGATCAGCAGATCGTCGCTGTGGATCTCGCCGACGAAACGACCGTCGATGCGGACACGCCCCTCGAAGACGAGCTTGCCCTCGTACTCGGTGCCGCGACCGAGGAGGGCGTTGATCTCGCCGATGCCCGTGAGGTCCTTCTGCGCCATGGGGGACGGCCGGTCCTGCCACACGCGCACGCCGCGCACAAGGGCCCGCATGCGACGAGGCGCGCCCCGATCGGGACGCGCCTCGTGGGCTCGCGGTCGTCGGGCCGCCGGACGGCGACCTCGGGGATCAATAGGGCGAGTCGAGGTAGCCGTTCGCGCGGACGTTCGTGCCGGGGCGATCCGCCATCGGCGTCGGCGCGCTCGGCGCCGTACGCGGGAGCGCGTCGAGATCGGCCTGGATCTCCATGCGCTCGCCGGTGACCACGCGGGTGATCGAGGCCGGACGGTAGCCGGCCTTGAGAAAGCGCAGCGTGATCTCGCGACCCGGCGTCGCGAGCTCGCCGACGATCTCGACCTCCGCGGGAGTCTGGCCGTAGGCGCGATCGCCGACGAAGACCTCCGCGCCGAGCGGCGTCGAGCGGAGCAGGAGCTGGACGCGCGCCGTGGCGCTCGGGGTCGCCGCGGACGGAGTGGGCGCGGCGGCCTGGGGCGCCGCCGCGGGCTGGGGGGCTGCTGCCACGACCGGCGCGGGCGCGGGCGGCGGCTCCTTCTTGCTCATCACGAACGCCGCGCCGCCACCGAGGAGGGCCACCGCGGCGACGACGCCGACGACCATGCCCGTCTTCGACTTCGGCTCCTCGCGCGGGACGTCGAGCGTGATCGAGCCGGTCAGCGACTGTTCCCCGGAGAGCGTGGCCGTGATGCCACCCGCCGGCGTGAACGAGATGTCGGTGCCGAGCCCGCCGGACGGCGTCGATCCGGGCAGCGCGCGCATGCCCGAGAGATCGATGTCCGTCATCGTGAAGTTGCCGCTCGCCGCGAGGCGCACGCCGGCCGACTGGCTCGCGTGCTTCAGCGCGGTGATGACGTCGTTCATGTTCGCGAAGCGCTGCTCCTTCTCCTTCGCGAGACAGCGGAGCGTGACCTGCACGAGGCCCTGCGGGATCCCCTGACCGTCGTCGCGGATCATCGGCGGCACCGCTTCGCGGCAGTGCGCCATCAGGATCTGCACCTGGTTCTCGCGATCGAAGGGGACCCGCCCCACGAGCATGAAGAAGAGGATGCAACCGAGCGCGTACACGTCGGTACGGGCGTCGACGTCGCCGCCCTGGATCTGCTCGGGCGCCATGTACTTCGGCGAGCCCATGAAGACGCCCGCCTGCGTCATCTCGTTGTCCTCGGCGACGTTCTTCACGAGGCCGAAGTCGAGGACCTTCGCGAAGTCCTCCTCGTCCGCGTGCTTCGTGATGAGCACGTTCGCGGGCTTGAGATCGCGGTGGATGACGCCGAGGGAGTGGGCTTCGCGGAGCGAGCGCGCGATCTGCACGGCGATGTGCACCGCCCGCTGCGGATCGATCGGAGCCTGGTCCTTGAGGAGAGCCGCGAGGGTGCGTCCCTCGACGAGCTCCATGACGATGAAGAAGATCCCGTCGTCGGTCTTGCCGTAGTCGAAGACGGTGACGGTGTTCGGATGCGAGAGCTTCGCGGCGGTGGCGGCCTCGAGGAAGAAACGCTGCTGGAAGTCCGGATCCTCGCTGCCCTTGTTCTGCCGCGGGTCGAGCACCTTCAGGGCGACGAGCCGGCCGAGTGGCATCTGCTTGGCGCGGTAGACGCGGCCCATGCCGCCGCGCGCGATCAGCGAGATGACTTCGAAACGATCGTTGATGACCCTGCCGAGGAGGGGATCGATCGCGTCGGTGCTTTGGAGGGAAGGTTCTCCCATGACTTCCTATCGGACCCGTACGGGACGGCCGAGCTTGGCCGCTCCCGTCATTCTCACAAGGATCCCCTCGGGGCCGCAAGAGGGATCCCCCGAACAGGGTGCCTCGAGAACGCGGAAATGTGCGACTTTCCCGTAGGCCTCCCACCGCCTGCGCCTTCGGCGCCGATCGTCCCAGGGCGCCATGGACGATTGCCGAGGCGGCCGACCGACCCCACACCGCCGTCGAATCGTCCCGGGCTCCGCCGGGGCCCGGCGTTGACCCCTTACGACCCCCGTGCTAAGTCCGCGCCGCCCTGGCGGGCCGCCGGTTTCGCCAGCGCGGCGGTTTCGGAGAGGCAGAAGGATCCATGGCAGAGCTTCAGAACGGTCGCATCACCCAGGTCATCGGCCCCGTCGTCGACGTCGAGTTCCCGACCGGCGCCCTGCCGCCGATCCTGACGGCGCTCAAGGTCTCGAACGCGGGCATCAGCGCCGCCAAGTGGAATCTCACCCTCGAGGTCGCCCAGCACCTCGGCGAGAACACGGTCCGCACGGTCGCGATGGACTCGTCCGACGGTCTCGTCCGCGGGCTCGAGGTCATGAACACGGGCGCCCCGATCACGATGCCGGTCGGCGAGGAATGCCTCGGCCGCATCCTCAACGTCGTCGGCGAGCCGGTCGACGAGGGCGGTCCGGTCCAGGCGAAGAAGAGCTCGCCGATCCACAAGCCGGCGCCCGACTTCGTCGAGCAGAGCACGAAGGTCGAGATCTTCGAGACGGGCATCAAGGTCATCGACCTGCTCGCTCCGTACCGCAAGGGCGGCAAGATCGGCCTCTTCGGCGGCGCCGGCGTCGGCAAGACCGTTCTCATCATGGAGCTCATCAACAACGTCGCGCGTGCCCACGGCGGCGTGTCGTGCTTCGCGGGCGTCGGCGAGCGCACCCGCGAGGGCAACGACCTCTACAACGAGATGAAGGAGTCGCTCCTCGAGACCGGCGCGACCGTTCTCTCGAAGACGGCCCTCGTGTACGGCCAGATGAACGAGCCGCCCGGCGCGCGCGCCCGCGTCGCGCTCTCGGCCCTCACGGTCGCCGAGTACTTCCGTGACGAAGAGGGCCAGGACGTCCTCCTCTTCGTCGACAACATCTTCCGCTTCACGCAGGCGGGCTCCGAGGTGTCGGCCCTCCTCGGCCGTATCCCGAGCGCCGTCGGCTACCAGCCGACGCTCGCCACCGAGATGGGCGGCCTCCAGGAGCGCATCACCTCGACGACCAAGGGCTCGATCACCTCGGTCCAGGCCATCTACGTTCCCGCCGACGACCTCACGGACCCGGCGCCCGCGACGGCCTTCGCCCACCTCGACGCGACGACGGTTCTCTCGCGCGACATCGCGGCCCTCGGCATCTACCCGGCCGTCGACCCGCTCGACTCGACGTCGACGATGCTCGACCCGAACGTCATCGGCGAGCGCCACTACAACGTCGCGCGCAAGATCCAGGCGACCCTGCAGAAGTACAAGGATCTGCAGGACATCATCGCGATTCTCGGCATGGACGAGCTCTCGGAGGACGACCGCCTCGTCGTCGACCGCGCGCGCAAGATCCAGCGCTTCCTGTCGCAGCCGTTCTTCGTCGCCCAGCAGTTCACCGGCCTCGCGGGCAAGTACGTGAAGCTCGAGGAGAACATCCAGGGCTTCGAGGATCTCCTCGCCGGCAAGTTCGACCACATCCCGGAGCAGGACTTCTACCTGAAGGGCAGCATCCAGGACGTGCTCGAGGCCTTCGAGAAGCGCCAGAAGGAAGCGTGATCCATGGCCACGCCGACCACCGGTAACGTCCTCTCGCTCGAGGTCGCTTCGCCGAAGGGCCTCATGCTCTCGACGCAGGCGACGAGCGTGCAGGCGCCCGGGACCGCGGGCGAGTTCGGCGTGCTGCCGGGCCATCTCCCGATCCTCGCGGGCATCCGTCCCGGCGTGCTCAAGTACGTCACGGGCGGCAAGTCCCACGTCGCGGCCGTCGGCCGTGGCTACTTCGAGGGCGGTCCCGATCGCGCGCTCCTCCTCGTCTCCGACTTCCAGACCCCCGAGTCGATCGACGTCGACGCGGTGAAGAAGGAGCTCGCGGACGCGGAGAAGGAGCTCAAGTCCTTCGGCGAGGCGCACGAAGGCGCCGCGTTCGAGACCGTGAACGAGAAGGTCCAGTGGGCGCAGGCGCGGCTTCTGGCCGCGACCCTCCCCCACTGAGCCGAGCGTCGCTCGAGCCCACGGAGCCCCGCCGGCGCGAGCCCGCGGGGCTCTTCGTTTCCGTCCTACGCGCGCTCGGACCCGTCGCGTTCGCGCGCGACGCGGATCCGCTCGAGCAGCCCACCGAGATCGCGAGCGTCGTCCGCGTCGACCGACGGCGCGTGCTCCGGGAGCAGGAGGACGATCCGATGCGGACCGACGACGACGTGCCACTCGTCGATCGCGCCGTGGCAGACGCCCGCCGAAGCGAGACGTCGGAGGAGCGGGCCGAGCGAGGCCTCGACGATCGCTGCCTGCGGAGCCACGGCGACGCGCGCCAGCGACTCGCCGCGCGGCCGCTCGAGGATGACCTCTCCAGCCTCGTCGTCGACGTCGAAGACCGCTGCGAGGGCGGGATCGTCGAGCGCGGCGAAGCGTCGGTAGCGCTGGCGATCGTCCGCGTTCGCCGCCCGCACGAGGACGTCGCGATCGAGGTACCGATCGCGGACGACCTGCCCCGTCGGCTCGGCCGCGACCGCGACGAACCGAGCCGGGGCCTCGGCGGCCGGCGCGGGCTCGCTCGCCCCGTGGGATGCCGCCGGGGTCCCGGAGGCCGTGTCGGGGATCGCCTCGAGCAACCCGAGCACCTCGGCGGCCGACGAGGGACGCGCCGACGCCACCTTCGCGAGGAGCGAGAGCACGAGAGCGTCCCATGCGCCGTCGAGCCCCGCTCGCAGCGACGACGGTCGGGGAGGCGCGGCCGAGAGGTGCTGGCCCGCGACGTCGCGCCCCACGAAGGGATAGCGACCGACGAGCATCCGGAAGAGCACGCAACCGAAGGCGTAGAGATCGCTCCGCGGGGTCGGGTCCTGGCCGCCCGCGATCTGCTCGGGCGCCATCGTGCCGAGCGTGCCGACGAGCGCGGCGGTCCGCGTGACGCCCGCGCCGGCGAGGTGGGCCGTGCCGAAGTCGCCGAGCTTCGCCTCGCCCGTCGCCGAGAAGAGGACGTTGGCCGGCTTCACGTCGCGATGGACGACGCCGCGCCCGTGGGCGTACTCGAGGCCGCGCAGGACGTCCCGCACGACGGAGCGCACGTCGGCGAGGGGAAGGAGGGAGCCTGCCGTCTCGGCGCGCGCGAGGCGCTCCTCGAGCGTGCCGCCGGGCAGGTACTCGAGGACGATCGCCGGCACCTCGGGATGGAAGGCCTCGAGGTGCACGACGTTGGGATGCGAGAGACCGCGCGCGATCGACGCCTCGCGCTCGAAGCGGAGGAACGCGTCCCGGCCCTGGTCGGAGGCGGGGACGTGCAGGATCTTCAGGGCGACTTCGCGCTCGCGGAAGACGTCGGTCGCGAGGAGCACGCGGCCGGTCGCGCCGGCCCCGAGCGGGCGCACGACGCGGTAGCGGCCGAGGACGAGCGCCTCGCCTCCGTCGCCGGCCCGCGCGAGCGCATCGCGACCGCCGTGCTCCTCCCTCAGGAACGTCTCGAGCTCGGGCGAGACCTCGCCGTCGATCGCGCGCAGGGACGCGAGCGCCTCGCGGGCGGCCACGTCGAGCCCGGAGGCCGCGAGACACGCGACGAGCAGCGAAGCCCGCGCCCGCGCGAGCGGGAGATCCCCGTGCGCGCTCGCCTGGAGCACCGCCGCGGCCTTCGCGTGGCGTCCGAGCCGCGAGAGGATGCGGGCGAGCCCGAGGGACGCAGCAGCGTCGGAGGGATCGGCGGCGAGCGCGGCTTCGTAGCGTCTTCCGGCGTCGCGGAGCGCCCCACGCATCTCCTCGACCCGCGCCGCGTCGCGGAGGGCGTTCGCCGCGACGTAGCTCCGGACGGCGTGCTCGGTATCGCCGATCGCCTCCGCGAGCCTCCCCGCGACGAGGTCGCGCCCGCGGGAGGCGGCGACCGAGAGGCCGGCCCTCGCGGCTTCGGGGAGCTGGGCCAGGCGTCCCACCGTCGAGGCCACGAGACCTTCGTCCCCGCTCGCGAGCGCGGCGCGCATCGCCAAGGCCCAGCGGGCGTGGCCACAGGCGACCTCGATCGCCCGGACGTCGTCGCCCGCGAGGGAGAAGAGCTCGATCGCGCGGTCGACCGCCGAGCATGCGAGCGCGCGCTCGGCGGCCTCGGCGAATCGGCCTTCGCGGGCGAGGCTCTCGTACGCCGAGTCGCCCGCCGTGCTCGTCATGGCGAGCCGCCGTCCGCGGCCTCCGCCGGAGGAGCCGCCGCCTCGTCGCCTCCCGTAGCCGCGCTCTCACCCGAAGCCCCGGCGGTGTCCGGGCCCTCGCCCTCCTCGAGCCCGCGGGTGGTCGCCATGGCGCCCTCGTCGGCCTCGCTCGCGCTCGCGACGAGATCGGGGACCGGGCGCTCGCCTCGCCGCCTCGCCGCGGCGTCGTTGCGGGAGACGAGCCGGGCGAGCGTCGGCTCCACCATCGGCTCCTGGTCGGGGCCGGAGCGATCGATCCAGTAGTAGCTGCGCGCTCGCACGTCGAGATGCACGAAGCCGCTGTTCGGGTACACGCCGACGCCGACGAAGCCCTGCTTCCGTAGGAAGTCCGCGAGCCGCTCGTCGCGGACGCCCGGCAGCACGATGTCCATCGCGCGCCCCTGGTTGTGGCGGCTCGTCGAGCGCGTCGTGCGATAGCCGCTGACGAGCGTCACGTAGGGCGCACGGAAGTGGCGGACGGCCCGGTAGCAGAGCTCGAGCAGCCGGGCATGGATGTCGTGGGTCGTGCCGTCGACGCGGTACCGGAACGCGTCGCGCGCGGCGCCGAGCGCTTCGTCCCCGAATCGTCCGTCGGCGCTCGGCTCGAGCGCGAACTCGTGCGAGCGGCCGACCGGACGGAGGACGAGGGGAGGCGTCGGCATGCGCAGCCATCGGGCGCGCAGCGCCCCGGGCGGCGGCGCGTGCCAGCGTTGCTTCATGCGGCGATAGGCCGGCGAGACGTAGGGGCGTGCGGCGCGCGCGGGCGCACGGCGGCCGTGGCCACGACGGTGACGCGAGGGCCCGCGGCGATGACGACGACGCGGTGCACACGCGGCCTCGGCCCGGGGCATGCCGAGCGAGGCGAAGTCCGCCAAGACCCGAGCGGGCTCGAGCGCCGGCCCGGCGGCGAGGAAGAGCGTCGCCAGGGAGGCCGCGCGCAGGAGACGCGGCAGGCTCCTCACGACTCGGCTCCCGACGCCTCGGAGGCCCGCTCGAGCGCCTCGAGCGCGGCCCTCGCGGCCGCCTGCTCGGCCTCGACCTTCGAGCGGCCCGTCCCGGTGCCGAGGCTCTCCCCGTCGATCTCGAGAGCGACCTCGAAGCGTCGATCGTGGTCGGGCCCCTCGGTGCCGACGAGCGTGTACCTCGGCGTCCGCCCCGAGCGCCCCTGCAGGAGCTCCTGGATCCGCGACTTGAAGTCGCTCGCCCCCGGCGAGGCCTCGTCGAGACGCTCGGCGAGGAGCCGCCGCGCGACGTCGCAGGCGTACTCGACACCGGCGTCGAGCAGGATCGCTCCGATGCAGGCCTCGAACGCGCTCGCGAGCAGCCGGGGCTTGCTCCGCCCCCCGGAACGCTCCTCGCCTCGGCCGAGACGGAGGGCCGCCCCGAGCGCCAGCGACTCGGCCGCGCCGGCGAGCCCGGCCTCGCAGACGAGGTCCGCGCGTCGACGCGTGAGCTCGCCTTCGGTCGCGTCGGGAAAGCGGTCGGCGAGGAGCGTCGCCGCCGCGAGACCGAGCACGGCATCGCCGAGGTACTCGAGCCGCTCGTTGTCCCGCGGGGCCAGGTCCTTCCGCTCGTTCACGAACGACCGGTGCGTCAGCGCGTCGAGCAGCAGCTCGCGGCGGGCGAAGCGGTGGCCGAGGGAGGCCTCGAGCGCATCGAGCACGGGATCGTCCGACATGCCGGTCTCGTCGAAGACGGCGAGGCTAGCAGGCCCCCCCACGGGCAGCCAACGCCCCCTCCCCTCCCCGGACCTTTGCGTGACGGGCCGACTCATCTAGAGTCGCCCCGGGACGAACGCCGGAGGGATGCATGGCCGAGGGGAATGGAAATGCCGCGAAGTGGATCGCGATCGGATGCCTCGCGGCGATCGTCTTCCTTTGCTGTTGCTGCGGCGGGCTCGGCGGCATGATCTGGCAGCTCGGGCTCAAGGAGCCCCATGGCGCGGCGCGCGGCTTCCTCGCCGACGTCCGGGCGCATCAGTACGAGAACGTGCTGAAGCGCATGGACGCGGGCTACCAGTCGACCCACGACGTCCGGGCGGTGCAGCAGGCCGTCGAGGCGATTCCCGCCCTCTCGCAGCACACGGCGGACAGCCTGATGTCGGTCAACGTGCAGCAGCAGACGGCGACCGTCGGCGGCGAGCTCTCGACCCCGCGCGGACCCGCCCAGGTCGAGTTCACGCTCTCGCTCTCGGCGGGCCATTGGTACATCTCGACCGTCAAGGTCGACGGCCAGCTACTGCAATGAGCCGGGGCCGCGCGCGAGCGGCCCACGGAGCGTGACGACGAGGCCGTGCGGCGGGTTCGGGGCGAACGCGAGCCCGAACCCGTGGCGCGCGGCCACCTCGCGTACGATGTGGAGCCCGAGGCCGGTGCCCTCCGGGCTGCGCGTGCGCGCTTCCGGCACCCGGAAGCCACGCTCGCCGAGGCGACCGAGGAGCGTCTCGGGCACGCCGGGGCCGTCGTCGAGCACGCGGAGCTCGAAGCCCTCCTTCGCGACCTCGAGCACGACCGCGACGTGGCCATCGCCCGGATGGTGCCGGATCGCGTTGTGGACGAGGTTCGAGATCGCCTGCTCGAGCAGCGTCGGATCGCCGTGCACGAGCACCCGCGATCCCGGGACCGCGTGCTCGAGCGAGAGTCTCGCACGCGCCGCCAGGGGACGGTGCCGGGCGACCACGCGCTCGACGATGCGCTCGAGGTCCACGTCGTCGGTCGTGACGACGAGGCCGCCCTCGAGACGGGCTCGCGCGTTCAGGTTGTGGAGCAGGGCACCGACGTAGTGCGCCTCTTCGATCGCGGTCCGCACCGCCGAACGGTCCGGCAGGGCCCCGGCGTCGGTCGTCCGAGCGATCGCGTCGAGCTCGCCGACGATCACCGTCAGCGGCACGAGGACGTCGTGCGTGGTGTCGGCGATGTAGTCGCGGAGGGCCTTCTCGCGCCCGGCGACCTCCGCGACGTGGGCTTCCCGGGCGCTCTCCCGGTCGCGGAGGGCGCGGGCGAGTACACCGAGCTCGTCCTCCGACTCGAGATCGCGCTCCGGCGGGGAGCCCCGGCGCACGCCGTCGGCGAGCCGCTCGATGCGACGCACGAGCGGACCGCTGACGACGGCCATGGCGATCGCGAGGAGCACGCCCATGGCGAGGGCCGGCACGAGGGCGACGATCGCCCTCTGGCGCGGCGGCGCCGCCCTCGTCACCGCCACGAACGCGCAGCGACCGCCGGACCACGGAGCGCGCACCAAGAGCCGCTCGCGGCCTCCTCGGGGGCCGCCCTCCGCCTCGACCGCGAGGGAGCGGCCTCCGCGGGCCTCCTCCGCGAGCTCCTCCGAGAGGGGTCTCGAGCCCGGCAGCACGGGCTGGAGCGAGTCGTCGTAGACGTCGAAGGCGCGGGGCTGGCGCATCCCGCCGCGTGGGCGGCCCCGACCCGCCCTCCCCCGCCCGGGCGCGAGCGACTCGGGATCCGCCTCGCAGCGCTCGCGGCCGACCACCTCGAGCCGCTCGACGATCCGTTCGGCGACCCGCTCGCGCGCGTTCTCCCGGGCGAGACGCGTGAGACCGACGCCGACGAGCGCCGCGAGCGGGACGGTCGTCGCGAGCACCGCGAGCGCGAGTCGCAATCGGAGGCTCATCCGGCGCCCTCCTCCGTCCGGAGGCGGTACCCGATGCCCCAGACCGTCGCGATCCGATCGCCCGCACCACCGAGCTTCTTCCGGAGCCGCGCGACGTGCACGTCGAGCGTGCGCTCGTTGCCCCCGCTCTCGTCCAGCGCCTGGGCGACGAGCGCCGAGCGGGCCACCGCGGCCCCCGGACGACGGCAGAGGGCCGCGAGGATCTCG
This sequence comes from Polyangiales bacterium, assembly GCA_046351215.1. Classification (GTDB taxonomy): domain Bacteria; phylum Myxococcota_A; class Polyangia; order Polyangiales; family Houyiibacteriaceae; genus JAXLYX01. The sequence goes on from JAXLYX010000005.1 coordinate 529,465, forward strand.
AACTCCGTGCGCGTGAGCTCGACGGCGCCCTCGTCGGTGGTCACGCGACGGGCCTCGAGATCGACCTCGAGGCCGGGCAGGCGGAACGCGTCCCCCGCGCGCGCGAGCTGGGGCCGCCGGAGCCGGGCACGCACACGCTCGAGGAGCTCCTCGGGATAGAAGGGCTTCGTCACGTAGTCGTCGGCGCCGAGCCGGAGCGCCCGGATCTTGTCCGACGCATCGTCGCGGGCGGAGAGCACGAGCACGGGGACGTCGCACTTCGCTCGGAGGTGCTTGAGGACGTCGAGCCCGAAGGTCCCCGGCAGCATCAGATCGAGCACGATCAGACCGAATTCGCGCGGCTCCACCCGGAGGGCGGCGTCTCCGTCCCGCAGCCACGTCGGCTCGAAGCCGGCGCGCTCGAGGTGCGCGACCACCTGGGCCCCCAGGCGCTCGTCGTCCTCGACGAACAGGATCCGCGCGTTCATCCGCCCCTCCTCAGATGCCGAAGACCTCGTCGTCGCCGTCCTCGACGATGTCGGCCGAGGCCTGGGGCCCGCCCGCCGGCCGCGCCTGGCCGTGGGGACCGCGACCGCCGCGACCGCCGTGGCCGTGGCCCCCGTGCGGCCCCTGCTGCATGCGGCGCTCCATGCGCTCCGCGCGCTTCTCGCGCATCAGGATCCGCAGCCGGTCCTTCTGCTCGCAGCTCAGGAGCGCCCAGAGGCGGTCCTCGGCGCGCCAACGGATCTCGCGGAAGCGCGCGCGCAGCGCGGGATCCTGGCGCGGATTCGCCGACCCCTGCGCGCTCTGCCGGAGCGCGTCGAGCTCCGCCCGCGTCTCGGTCTGGATCTGGCGGGCTTGGGTCTGCTGCTGCGGGGTCAGCGAGAGGCGCTGCGTGAGCTCGGCGAGGCGCGCCTCCATGCGGGCGCTCGGATCTCCGCCGGCCTGCCCCCGACCGGGCGGCCCACCGGCGGGGGGCTGGGCCGACGCCGCGAGCGGGGTGGCCACGAGGGCGAGCGTCACGAGCAGCCGGGTCGACGGCCGAGCGAAGAGCGAGACGAACGAATGCATCGGAATCCCTCCGGAGGCCGCGTCCTCGCGACCTCTCCCCCATGAAACGATCGGAGTCCGAAGGAAATCCTAACGCGGGTCGGCGTCGAGCACGCGCTCGTGCAATTTGCCCCGCGTGACGAGCATCCGGGTCACCATCGCCTCGAAGACGGAGAGGAGCTCCGTCTCGACCTCGGCCCCCTCGAGCACGGCGAGCGCACGCGCCACGGCCTCGAGCGTGGAGAGGTGCACGTCCGTGGGAGACTCGCGGAGGCGGTAGCTCGACGGGGCCCCGGCGGGGAGCCGAACCCTCCGAGCGCGCGCGAGGATCGGCTCGCGGCGGAGCATCCGGCGGCTCTGCGGCCACGTCCCGTCGGGGACGAGGAGGACGTTGCCCGGATGACGGTGGGCCACCGACAGCTCCTCGTCGGCGTCCGGATGGAGCACGAGCGGACGAGCCTCCGCGTCGAGCTCGATCTCGGCGAAGCCCTTGCCCGGGAGGCCGCGGACGTGCAGCTCCGCGCGGGGGAGCATCTCGAGCAGGATGCGACCCGTGTTCGTCGTCTTCTCGACCTCGCGCACGTGGGCGATCATCACGATCCGGGTCGAGGTCTCGATCGGACGGAACATCGCGCAGATGCAGTACTTCGCCTCGACGAGGCAGCGCGGACAGCGGACGACGTATTGACCCCGGAACACCACGCGGGACGCTAGCATCGAGGGCAGGCGGCCGCCCGCCCCGGGGGGGCGCGACCCGACCTTTGCCGCTATGCTCCGGCCCCGATGCGGGTGCTCACCACCTTCGAACGCGAAACGGACGCGCGCACCCTCGGGGACGCGATGTTCGCCGATGGAATCGAGACGACCGTGTCGCCGTCGCGCGAGGGCGGGAGCGTCCTCTGGGTGCACGACGACGGACGGCTGGACGACGCCCGGGCGCTCCTCGAGCTCTACCGCGCCGATCCGAAGGATCCGCGGATCGTCGACGCCGTCGGCAGGGCCTCGAAGCTGAGGCGCGAGGCGACCAAGAAGGACCGCGCCGCGGAGCGGCGCATCGAGGCGGCCCGCGACGAGCTGGAGCGCCGCGAGGGCATCGGGAACGTCACCGTCTTCCTCCTCCTCTCGCTGGTCGGCGTCTACGTGCTCGGGCTCTCGGCCGGGACCGGCGCGCTCGCGCGCGTCCTCGCGTTCGTCGACTTCGAGGCCGCCTCGACGGGCGGCTACCGCCACGGCTTCGAAGACGTCCTCCGCGGCCAGGTCTGGCGCCTCGTCACGCCGATCGCGCTGCACGACGGATTCCTCGGGGCCTTCTTCGACGGCCTGTGGCTCTTCTACCTGTGCACGCCCTTCGAGCGGATGCACCGCTCGCGCTGGGTCGCCCTCTTCGTGCTGGGCGCCGCGATCGTCACGAACGTCACCGAGGTGGCGTTCTTCGGCAACGTCGGCGTCCACGGCATGATGGGCGTCGCCGACGCGATCTTCGCCTACCTCTTCGTGCGCCCACGGCTCGATCCGCGCTTCCCCGAGCTCGTCTCGACGACGCTGGCGATCCTCGTCGCCGCCATCACGCTGATCGGCTTCGCCGGAGCCCCCGCCCGCATCGGCCAGCCGCTCTCGGCCTTCGCGTACGGCGCGCTGATCGCCGCGCTCGCGAGCGCCGTCGGTCGGCGCCGCTGACTCAGACCGGCGGGGTCTCGGTGTGCGTACGCGGCCGCTCGCCGAGCGCCGCGTACGCCCGGTCGCGATCCTCGACGATCGCGTCGAGCACGGCGCACGCCCGATCGAGGCCGAGCTCGACGAGCGTCTCGAGATTCGCCTGCGCCACGCGCTCGTGCAGCGGAGGGCGACGCTTCTTGGACAGGAACTCGAGGATGTCGACCTTCGTCGGGTCGACGTAGTCCGTCCCGTGGTCGCCGGGGCGCCGGATCGCGTCGAGCACGCTCCGACGCACGAGCTGGATGGTCGGGTCCGGCGAGCGCCGGATGAACGGCACGAGCCGGTAGGGCGAGTCGGTCGCGGGCTCCGCCACCGGATGGAAGGCCGCCATCGCGAGGGCCGGACCTCCGAGCCCCGCCCGCGCCGCGTCCCCGGTGCGGAGCCTCCCGACGAACCGCTCGAACTCGCGACGATCGACGTCGAGACGCGGGAAGATGAGCAGGCCGACCTCGATGGAGGGATCCCTGGCCACCTCGTCGACGATCGCGAGCGGCCCCTCGAGCGAGAGGTCGTCGTCGAGGCAGACGCGCTGGGCCACGTGACCGTCGAGCCGTGCGCGCTCGGCCCAGGGGCAGAGGTTGTACGCCTCCACGAACTCGACGACGTAGCGGAGGTTGATGCGCTTGGCCTCCGCGACGAGGGCGGCGTCGCGCGCCTCGGAAGGAGCCGTCGAGGCTTCGATCATGCTCGCAGCATACCAGGGTCGGCCGGGGCGTCGCGAGCCCGTCAGCCGCGGACGTCGACGCCGACCGTCGCCCAGCGCCCGCGTCGGTACGCGACGAACGCGAGGGCGGCCATCACCGCGAGGGCGATCGGGAACGCCGACCAGACGTAGAGGGGCCCGAGGTCGAGCGCGTCGAAGACGAGGGCTACGGGCACGAGGACGAGGCCCGTACCGACGAAGTTGAGGCGCAGGCTGGTCCCCGTCGCGCCGGCCCCGCGCAGGGCCCCGACGAGCGCGATCTGGAGGCCCACGAGCGGCATGCCCGCGCCGAGGATGCGGATCCACTCGACGGCCAGGAGGTGAGCCTCGCTCCCGCGGTGCAGGTGGAACGCCTGCGCGAGCGGCGAGGCCGCGAGGACGAGGAGCGCGCCGAGCGCCGTCATCACGAGGGTCGCGAGCGCGACCGAGGCGCGCACGATCCGTCGCGCATCCTCGACCGCCGAGGCGCCGAGCGCCTGGCCGACGAGGGCGGACGTGGCCTGCGCGATCGCGAGACCGGGCACGAAGGCGAGGGACTGGATCCGGATCCCGACGCCATGGGCGGCGAGGACGGCCGCGCCGTGCGGAGCGAGGATCGCCACGAGGGCGAGGAAGCGGAGGTTCACGAGCGCGAGGTCGAGCGCGGCCGGGGCGCCGACGCGGAGCAGAGTCGCGACCACGACGCGATCGAGAGAGGGCGTCGGGAGCCGCGGCTCGAGCCCGGGAACGGCCCCGCGAGCGAGCACGAAGCCGACGCCCGTGACGGCGAGGAGCTGGGAGGCGACGGTGGCGTAGGCGGCGCCCGCGAGGCCGACCGGGGGCAGCCCGAAACGCCCGAACATCCAGCCGATCGCGAGGACGACGTGCACCACGGCGGTCACGACGGCGACGACGAAGGGAAGGAGCGTCCGCCCGACGGCCCGCATCGCGGCCGCGTAGAGCAGGAAGAGGTAGTAGACGAACGAGAACGCGAACATCGGGCGGACGTACGTCGCGCCGAGACGCGCGCCTCCTCCGCTCGCGCCGAGTCCCTCGAGCAATCGCTCCGCGCCGAGCGTCCCGGCGACCGCCACCGCGACCCCGAGCGCGAGGACCAGCTTCGTCGCCTCGTCGAAGACGTGCGCGAGTCGGGCGCGGTCGCCGGCGCCGTGCGCACGTGCGATCAACGCCGCGGCGCCCACGGTGAAGCCCATCACGACGACGTTCGCGAAGACCACGACGTGCGTCGCGAGAGCGAGCGCCGACAGCGCCTGCTCGGAAGCGACGAGGCGCCCCGCGAGCGCCGTGTCGATCGCGAGCGTGAGCACTCCGACGACGTTCAGACCGACGACGGGGAGCGCGAGCCGCAGCAGGCGGGACGAGGGCGGAGCGAGGGACGTCACGGACCCGCGCAGCGTGCCCTCGTTTGCCGATCACGCCAAGCGCACGCGTGCTCCTCGGGCCCGAGCTGCTAACGTCGCCGGGCGATGGGGGAGGCGATCGGACAGATCGGGCCGTTCCGGCTCGTTCGCAGGCTCGGCGTCGGCGGCATGGCGGAAGCCTTCGAGGCCGTACGGACGTCCCCGGGGGGCCTGGTGCAGCGCGTCTGCGTCAAGCGCGTGCTCCCGGCGTACGCGGACGATCCCTCCTTCGCGCGCCTGTTCCGGCGCGAGGCCGAGATGGCCGCCGGGCTCCATCACGCCGGCATCGTCGCCGTGCTCGACGTCGCCGACGCGGACTCCCCGCCCTACCTCGCGCTCGAGCTCGTCGACGGCATCGACCTCCGTGCGCTGCTCGAGACCACCCCCGAGCGGCGCCTGCCCGCCGAGGTGGTGGCCTATCTCGCGAGCGAGCTCGCCGACTCCCTCGCCTACGCCCATCGTGGCGATCCGCGGCTCGGTCGTCCGGCGATCGTGCATCGCGACGTGAGCCCGTCGAACGTCCTCGTCGGACGCGCCGGCGAGATCAAGCTCGCGGACTTCGGGCTGGCGAAGGCGATCGACGCGAATCCGGTGACCCAGAGCGGGACCATGCGCGGGAAGATCCCGTACATGGCCCCCGAGCACATGCGCGGCGGCGAGGTCGACGGGCGCATGGATCTCTTCGCGCTCGGCGTGCTGCTCTTCGAATGCCTCGCGGGACGTCGACCGTTCGACGGCGCGCACGACGTCGAGACGATGACGCGCATCCTCTCCGATCAGCGCCCGCTCCTCCACGACCTGCAGCCGGACGTTCCGCCGTACCTCGCGGAGATCGTGGAGCGGCTGCTCGCTCCGGAGCCGAAGCACCGATTCCCCTCGGCCGAGGCCCTGCGCGACGCGCTGTCGGCCGCCGGCCCGCTCGACCGCGCTCGTTTCGCGCTCGCCGATCGCGTCGAGTCGCGCCTCGGCGGGATCGCGACGCGCGCGCACGTCGCGATGAACTCGGAGCGCGATCGGGGGAACGCGCACTGGCTCGCGGCCGTGCCCCCCGAGGATCGTGCGCCGCACGCCCTGCGTCCGGCCCCGGCGTCGACGCCTCCGCCGGTCCCCGCGGCGCCCGGCTCCGGAGCGAGCGAGGCCTCGCCCTTCCCGCGCACCGAGCAGATCACGAAGCAGGTGCGGCGCGAGGTGCCGAGGCCCGACGCTCCCCTCGCACGTCGGACCGGCCTCGCGCTCTCCGCCTTCGGCCTCGTGGCCGTGACCGTCGCCGGGACGGCGGCATGGGTGCACGCGTCGAAGGACGCCCGTCCTCCCGGTAACGGCGACCGGGCGGCCGAATCCAGATCCGCCGCGCCGGAGCGGCCCCCCGCGCGTTCGTCGGAGACCACGACTCCCGAGCGATCGACCGAGCGGCCGACGACGACGAGCCGCGAGGTCGTGGCGACGAGCGCAGCGCCCACGGAAGCACAGGGGCTCGACGGGTCACGCGCGGCGCCGGCGAACGCCACGACGCCCGGAGCGGCGCCCGCGAGCCGCGACGTCGCGGCGACCCCGGACGCCGAGGCGCCGACCGCGCGCGCGGCTCCGCGCACGGCCGCCCTCCGCGTCTTCGTGCATCCCTGGGGTTCGGTCTGGGTCGATCACCGCTTCGTCGGGCGCGCGCCCCGGACGATCGAGCTCTCCCCCGGCCCGCATCTCCTCGAGGCCGGACACGACCGCCCCGAGACCGCGAAGCGCGTCTCCGTGCAGCCGGGGGAGCGGCGCTCGATCGACCTCGAGCTCGCCCCCGGCCCCTGATCGCGACCCCCGCGCAACCGCCGCCGCGTCCGCCCGAGAACGCCTCTCGAACGCGCCGTCGTTGAAGCGTTCGAGGGGCGTGCTACGGACGCGCACGTTGTGGGGAGACTCCGGAGGAGGGCGGGAAAAGTGCGCGCATTACGCACAATGCGAATCGGCTCCATGGCGAGACTGGGTCTCCTGGCCCTCGGGCTCTCGGCGACCGCCGTCCCCGCACGGGCCGAGGACCCGGCTTCGTCGGCGCCGGAGCTCGCGCTCGTCCGGGTGCAGGTGGGGAGCACGTCCGCCACGGAGACCGACGCGGCCTCCGCCGCGCTCGCCCACCTCCCCGGCGCGCTCGACGACGCGGAAGCGATCCGACGCTTCGAGGCCCGTCATTCGGTGGCCGCCCAGTCGGTGAATCCCACCGAGATCGAGCTGTGGGCGAATCGCTCGCGCACGGCCCTGCGTCATCTCTCGCGAGGGGATTACGCCGCCGCTCGCTCGGCCCTGCTCGAGGCTCAACGCATCGCGGAACGGGCGGCCGAGGCGATGAACCGCGAGACCGTGCGCGCGCGCCAGGTGCTCGACACCTGCCTCTACGTCGTGCGCGCCTCCCTCGAGACCCACGATCTCGCCGGCGCGGAGCAGCAAGCGCGCCAGTGTCGGCACCTCGTGCCACGCCTGCAGGCGACGGCCTACTCGCACCCGCCCGAGGTTCGCGAGCTGCTCGCGCGCATCGACGCGGAGCTCGCGAACGAACAGGCAGGAACCCTCGAGATCGCGAGCGATCCGTCGGGCTGCACGGTCCGAATCAACGGCGTCTACTTCGGCACGACGCCGCTCGCCACGAGCGAGCTCGGACGCGGGGACTACCGCGTCCAGGTCGAATGCGACGAAGGGGAACCGGGTCGGGTACACTCCGTCCGCCTCGGCAGCGAGGACGTCCGACTCGACGTCGACGTCGCCTTCGAGAGCGCGATCCGGAGCACGGGCTCGCTCGCCCTCGCCTACGCCGACGTCGCCACCGCGGAAGCGCGCGCCGCACGCGATGCCCGCACGCTGGCGCGCGCGCTCGAGCTCGGCGTCGTGCTGCTCCGGCCCGCGTCCGACGGCGGCGTGCTGCTCGAGGGCGTGGGCTCGAACGGCCGTGCCCGTACGGCGCACGTCGCCGCCGGAGCGGCGCCGAGCGAGCTCGCTGCGGCCCTGCGCACCGTCGTACCCGCATCGTCGCGCCCCGAGAGGGCCACGGCGGACAGGCGGCGCACGCGTGGAGACCGACCGGGCTTCGGGTTCGGCCATCGGGCACGACGAATCGCGGGCGCGACGCTGATCGCGGCCGGAGCCGCGGCCTCGGGCGCGGCGGTCGGAATGCTCTTCGTGCGCGACGAGCGTGCGGATCGCTACGCCTCGCTGCTGCCGGACGACACGAGCTATCTCTCGGCGCAGGAGAGCTACCGCCGCGCCAACGCGCTCGTGCTCGCGCTGCCGAGCATCGGCGCCTCGCTCGCGACGACGGGCGCGGTCGTGGCCACGCCGGGCCCCCGCTTCACGTGGTACGGCATCGCTCTCGGTGTGGCGGGGCTCGGCCTCGCGAGCTGGGCCGTCGTCGACGTGGCTCGGGCACCGGGCTGCGGGAGCGAGGCCCAGGACCTCCCGACGTGTCTGGATCGCGACCGCTCGTTCGATCGTGCCGCGATCCTCGCTGGATTCGCGTCTCCGATGATCGGCGTCCCCGTGACGCAGCTCGTACGCGCCGATGCCGGGGTCACCGCCGATCGACGGAGCGTGCTCGTGACGGTGCGCTCCCGCTTCTGAACCGAGGTCGAACGATGGCTAGGACAGCAATCTTCGTCGCGGCGCTCGCCGCGGCGCTGGGCGGATGCGTCCGTCCGCACTGCCCCGAGGGGCTCGTCGAATCGCAGGGAGGCTGCGTCGAGCCCACGGTCGACGGGGGGCTCGACTCGCGTCCGTGCGCGCTCGGCTGCACCGGCGCCGCGCCGGTCTGCAACCCTCGGACCCTGCGCTGTGTCGCGTGTCTCGCGACGGACGATTGCGCCGATCCGTCCAGGCCGTTCTGCGATCGGACGTCCCATCGCTGCGTGGGCTGCCTCGAGGGCCTCCACTGCACCGATCCGGCGACGCCCGTCTGCGACCCCGTGGCCGGCGAGTGCCGAGGATGCCGTGCCGCCTCCGACTGCGCCGAGGCATCCCATCCAATCTGTCAGGCCCGCTCCGGGGCCTGCGTGGAGTGCGCGAAGACGGACGACTGCACGGATCCCGCGCGGCCCTTCTGCGAGGCGTTCTCGGGCGCGTGCATCGAGTGCCGCGCGTCCGGCGACTGCCGCGATCCGAGCCGCCCGCAATGCCGCTCGTCCGAGCACCGCTGCGTCGAATGCCTCGCGTCGAGCGACTGCCACGATGCGGCGCGTCCCTTCTGCGAGACCGGCACGGGGACGTGCGCCGCCTGCCTCACCTCGGCGGACTGTCCCGATGCCTCGAACGGCGCTTGCGATCCCGTCGCGCGCACCTGCCGCGCCTGCACCGCGGACGCCGAGTGCGCGGCACACGCCGGCACGCCGGTCTGCCACGTCGGAACGGGACGCTGCGTCGCCTGCACGACCGAGACGGCCGCCTCGCGATGCGGCGCGACTTCCTGCGATGCGACGACGCACACGTGCACCACGACGCCGCGCCGCTCCGTGCCCTCGTGCGGCCTCTGCAGGGCGGACGCGGAATGCGCGGAGGGCCTCCGCTGCGTGTCCGCCGCGCGGAACAACGACTACGATCCGTACCGCTGCATGCCACCTCCCGCCGCTTCGACGTGCCCCAGTACGCCAGAGCCCTTCACGCAGCGTGTCTCCGGGTACCTCCTCGACGACGCCACGCGAGCGACCTTCTGCGCCCCCGTGGACTCGTGCGCGGCCTTCCTCGACTACCGTGCACGCAAGCCCTGCGGGGACGACTCGAGCTGCGCCGACTCGGGCGTCTGCGCCACCGGCGGGAGCCACGAGGCGACCTGTACGCTCGCCTGCGACAGGAGCGCGGTCTGCCTGTCGGGCGACGTCTGCGCGGGGAGGACCGGCCTCTTCACGTCCGGCACGAACGAGTGCAGGTCGCAGTGATCGCGCTCAGCGCGTCTCGACCGTCAGCTCGTAGTGCCCCTTCTCCCCCGACGCGCTCGAGGTGACGATGGCCGTGTACGTGCCGGCCTCCTCGGCCGGGATCTCGACGACGGCATCCGTCCCGCCCTGCGGGTCGTCGTCGTTGTCGAGCTGCTTGCCGCCGGGCGTACGGACGATCAGGTACGCGTCGAACTCGGTCGAGCGAGCACGGACGACCGACGTGCGGCCGGTGGTCAGCGCGAGGTCGTAGCTGTCGGCGAATTCGCCCGATTGCAGCGTGCGATCGCCCGGCTCGAGCAGGCCCTCGAAACGCGAGCCGTCCGCGGCCGGAGGAGGCGTCGTGCCGTTCGTCGTGGGCGAAGGGGCGTTCGACGGACCCGCCACGGGGGTTCCGGCGTTCGCATCGCCGCTCGTCGTCGGCTGCGTGGTCGCGGCCGTCGCCACGGTCGAGGTCTCGTCGTCCTTCGTGAAGTAGGCGAAGAGCCCGCAGCCCACGGCCACGAGCACGATGAGCCCCGACGCGAGGATGCCGACGAGCGCGCCGGTCGAGAGGCCCTTCTTCGGAGCCGCGGCCGGGCCGCCGAACCCCGGTCCCGCGCCCGGGGTCGGATAGGGGGGAGCGCCCATGGGCGGCATGCCGCCCATGCCGGGCATCGGGGCGCCGGGCACCGGCGGGGCCCAGCCGGGCTGGGAAGGAGCGTTCCCGAAGCCCATCGACGGTCCTGGCGTCGGATAGGCCCCTGGCCCCGAGGGCGCGTTCCCGAACCCCGCGGCGGGTCCCGGCGTCGGGTAGGCCTGGGGAGCGGGCGGCGCGACGAAGCCCGGCTGCGAGGGCGGCGCGACGAAGCCCGGCTGCGGCGCGCTCGTCCCCGGGATCGAGGTCGGCGAGGGCGACGAGGACCAGGGGCCGACGACCGCGTTCGAGCCGAAGAGGGAGACCTGGACGTGGGCGAGCTCTTGCGCGAGCACGGCCGCGTCGTGGGGCCGCTGCTCTGGCTGCTTCGAGAGGCAGCGATCGACGAGCGCGGCGAGCGCGGGCGGCGTCTGCGGCGCCGCCTGCTGGATGGGCGCGTGCGGACGCGTGCAGACGTGGACGATCACGGCGCTCGACGTCTCGCCGTCGAACGGGACCCTTCCCGTGAGCGCCTCGTAGAGCATCGCGCCGATCGCCCACACGTCCGCCGTCGCGACGACGCCTCGGGCGGACATCGCCTGCTCCGGCGCCATGTAGTGCGGCGTGCCCATCGCGACGCCGGTGCTCGTCAGGCTCTGGCTCTGCTGCTCGAGATCGCGGGCGATGCCGAAGTCGAGGATCTTCACCTGATCCGTGCCGTCGGAGCGTCGCTTGAGGAAGACGTTCTCGGGCTTGAGATCGCGGTGCACGATCCCCCGCGCATGCGCGGCCGAGAGGGGCTCGAGCACCTTCGCGAAGAGGGAGAGGACCTCGGGGAGCGGCTTCGGGCCCTCGGCGAGGTAGTCCCGCATCGTGCGGCCCTTGAGCAGCTCCATGGCGACGAAGAGCGAGCCGTCCTGCGGATCGACTCCGGCGTCGTAGACCTCGACGATGCCCTCGTGGCCGATCTGCGCCGGAGCGCTGGCCTCGCGCAGGAAGCGCTGACGGCTGGCCTCGTCCTTCGCCACTTGCGGGAAGAGGATCTTCAGCGCGACCACCTTCTTGCTGACGAGATGGACCGCCTCGTGGACGGATCCCATCCCGCCCCTGGCGATCTCCCGAACGACTTCGTAGCGCCCCCCGACGATGCGTCCCGTCACGATGCCTCCGCGGCTCCGGGGCAATCTACGGGCCCGGGCCCCCTCCCCGCAACCACGGAGGTGTCGTTCGATGGCGATCTCCGGCCCGATTCGGCGTAGGATGGCGTGCACAAAGGGAGCCGCACATGCCGAGCTGGGCCGAGGTTCAGGACTACGTCCGCAAGCAGTACAAGCTTCACGAGGACAACGACGACAGCTTCAAGCTGATCTGGGAGTTCCGGAACAACCGCTTCCAGATGATCACCGTCACCCGGTTCACCGCGATGGACCGCGAGTGGGTGGAGTTCACGTCCGCGGCCTGCCGCCGCGACGAGATGCCCGCGGAAGTCGCCCTGACGAAGAACTTCCAGTTCGCGGTCGGAGCGCTCGCGCTCGACGGCGACGTGTACGTCGTGCGCTACAGCGCCCAGCTCGCGACGATGGATCTCGACGAGCTCGAGCTCCCGCTCCACGTCGTCGCGCAGACGGCCGATTCGATCGAAGCCGAGTTCACGCGCAAGGACGACTTCTGAGGCGGGCCTCGGCGCCCTCCGCGCCGCGCATGCCGCGGCTGGACGCGCCCGACGTCCCGGCGTAGAGCCGCGAGCGTGGGAAGGCAGGACGAAGACTCCCCGCTCGCGCCCGTCGAGCTCCGCCCCATCGGAGTGGTCCGGTCGCCCTACGTCGAGCGTCACGGGACGCCGCAGCAGGCGAGCGCCGACGAACGGCAGCTCGAGGCGCGCATCGAGCTCGATCCGAAGCGTTGTCCTCCGGAGGCCGTGCGCGACCTCGAGGGAATGGACTACGTGTGGGTGATCGGCCTCTTCCACCTGAACCAGGGCTACAATGCCCTGGTGATGCCCCCGAGGGGTCCGCGCGTGAAGCGCAGCGTCCTCTCGACGCGCTCGCCGCATCGGCCGAATCCGATCGGCCTCTCGGCCGTGAGGCTCGTGCGCGTGGAGGGGAGCACCCTCGTCGTGAAGGGCATCGACTTCCTCGACGGGACGCCCGTGCTCGACGTGAAGCCCTACGTCCCCTACGCCGACGCCTTCCCGCACGCCCGCGCGGGCTGGATCGACGCGATCGATCCGAACGAGCGCCAGGTCGGGCGCAAGCCGGGGAGGCGCCACCTCCTCCGTGGGGCGGAACCGACCGCGCAGGCCGAGCCCGAGGCGCGGGAAGCGGCATCCCCCCCCTGCGACGCCATGCCGCACCCCGACCGGCCTGCGGAGCCGGACGACGGCTGCTAGAACCCCTCCATGGCCCGCCGACTCGCCGCTTCCGCCCTCGGGTTCCGCCTCCTGGTCACCGCCGTCGCGGCCGTCACGCCGCTCGTCGCCTGCAGCAGCGCCCAGGGCGAGCGCACGCGGTCGTACGAGGCCTCGGGCGTGGTGCGGGCCATCGATCGCGCGAACCGCTCGATCACGATCCAGCACGGGGACGTCCCCGGCTACATGCCCGCCATGACGATGCCGTTCGAGGTCCCCGACCTGAACCTGCTGCAAGGAATCGCCGTCGGCGACCGGGTCGTCTTCCGGTTCACGCCGGAGGCGGGCGGCCGCCACGTGATCCGCTCGCTCCGCAAGCAGTGAGCTCCGACGGAATCCCCCTCCCCGAGCCGGTCGCGACAGCGTAGAAACGGTCGATGCCGATCCGCATCGACACCCGCCGTTCACCGATCCTCCGCGTCGATTGGGAGGGAGCCCCGAGCGACGAGGAGATGCGGGCGCACCTGCTCGAGCTGACGTCGCTGATCCGCTCGCTCCCGACGAACACGATCCTCTACGACGCCCGCTCGACGAGCGGTCCGAGCGCGATCCAGCGGCAGTTGATGGCGGATTGGATGAAGGAGAACGAGCTCCTCATCAAGAACCGGAGCGCGGGCACCGCGTTCGTGATCTCGTCGGCCCTGATCCGAGGCGCGCTCACGGCGATCCTCTGGCTCCAGCCGATGTCCACCGAGCACACGGTCGTCGCGACGCCCGAGGAAGCCTACCGCTGGTGCGAGGAGCAGCTGCGCAAGCGCGAGGCCAAGCGTACGACCTCGGGCGGCGCACGATGAGGAAGGGTGCGAGAAGCGGGAGTCGAACCCGCACGCCTTGCGGCACCGGAACCTAAATCCGGGGCGTCTGCCAATTCCGCCATTCTCGCGAAGACGGGGCAGCCGCCGAGCGGATGCCCCGTCGTCGTCGCAGCGTAGCCTCGATCAGAGCTCGAAGTCGCCCTGCTCGAGGATCTCCGTGATGCGGTAGAGGAAGCCGTTCGCGTGCACGCCGTCGACGATGCGATGGTCGTACGTGAGCGCCATGTACATCACGGGATGGATGGCCATCATGTCCTCGCCGTCCTTCTCGACGACGACGACCCGCTTCTTCATGGTGCCGAGCCGCAGGATGCCGACGTTCGGCTGCGAGATGATCGCGCCGCCGACGAGGTTGCCCTTCCGGCCCGGGTTCGAGACCGTGAAGGTCTTGCCCGCGAGATCGTCCGGGGTGAGGCGACCGTCGCGCGCCTTGGCCGCGACCTCCGCGAGCGCGCGCGCGAGGCCACGCACCGTGAGCTCGTCCGCGTTGCGGATGACGGGGACGACGAGGCCCTCCGGCGTGTCGACGGCGACGCCGAGGTTCACCTGGCGGAGCTTCACGTACGCGTCGTCGAGCACGCGCGCGTTGATCTCCGGGAACTCGCGGAGCGCCCGCGCCGTCGCGGCGAGCGTGAACGCGAGGAAGGTGAGCGAGACGCCCTCCTTCTTGTACTGGTTCACGTACTTGTCGCGGAGGATCGAGGTCTTGTGCATGTCGCACTCGGCGAACGTGACGACGTCCGGCGCGGTCTGCTTCGAATAGACCATGTGGTCCGCGATGATCCGGCGCCGACGGGAGAACGGCACCACCTCGTCGCCCGGCGCCGGCACGTAGGGCGGCACCTTGAACGCGGAGGTCGGCCGCGCGGCGGGCATCGGGAGCTCGCGCGGGACCGGCGCGCTGCCCACGGTCGGGACGGCGGGAGCCGCGGGCGCGGCCGGCGTCGCCGCCTTCGCCACGTCGTCTTTCGTGATGCGCCCCTTGTCGCCGCTGCCTGTCACCTGGGCGAGGTCGACGCCCGCCTCGCGAGCCGCCTTGCGGACGGCCGGGGAGGTCGGGCCTCCCACGTCCGACGCCGGGGCCGCGGCCGCCGCTGCCGGAGCAGCCTGCGCCGACGGGGCCGCCGACGCGGTCGCGCTCTCGTCGATCTCGCAGAGGACGCCGTTCACCGGCACCACCGCATCGACCTTCGCCAGGATCGCGACGACGACCCCCGCCACCGGCGAGGGGACCTCGCTGTCGGCCTTGTCCGTGAGGATCTCCACGATCGGCTGGTTCTTCTCGACCCGATCGCCTTCCTTCACGAGCCACTTGCCCACGGTGCCCTCGACGACGCTCTCGCCGAGCTGGGGCATGGTCACCTTCGTGGTCATCGGTCCTCCGTATTCGGCGCGAACATACACCGAAAAGGAAGATGCGAAAGGCGACGCGGCGTTGAAATCCGCGGAGCGACGGACCAGGATCCGTGCCGTGGACGACGAGGAGCTCGAACGCGGCATCCGGCGCGACCCCCGGTTCCTGATCCGCATCGGCCTGGTGCTGGTGCTCGGGCTGCTCGGCATCGCCTTCGGGCTCGCGGGGGTGGGCCGACTCGACATCGGGCGCCGGATCGCCGAGGGCTTCAGCACGCTCACGGAGAGCCCCCCGCCGGCCCGACCGGACGGCGGCCGCTGATCGCACGCCCTCGCGGCTTCCCGTTGGCCTCGGCCGTCCTCGGCGGTAGCATGGGGACGCCATGAAGGAACTCGACCGCGAAGACCGCCTGCGCCTCATGAAGTTCGTCTGCTCGTTCGCGTGGGCGGACCTCGAGGTGAAGGACGCCGAGCGCAAGCTCGTGAAGAAGCTCGTGAGCCGCCTCGGCCTCGACGCCGCCGAGGTCGCCCAGGTCGACGGCTGGCTCGAGGTGCCGCCCCGTCCGGAAGAGGTCGATCCCTCGGACATCCCCCGTGGCCATCGGAAGCTCTTCCTCGACACGATCCGCGCCGTGATCGTCGCCGACGGGCGCGTCGAGCAGGAAGAGGCCGAGAACCTCGTCCTCTTCGAGCAGCTGCTCGGCGACTGAGCCGCGCCCATGGCCGGTGGACGAGGGCGCGGCTCGACGGTCGCGGTGTTCGTCGCGGCAGCAACCATCGCGGGCCTACCGGACGCCGCCTCCGCGGAGAGCGGCCTCCTCAACGTCCACGTCGAGGGCGGCGTCGCGGGCGTGCTGAGCGGCTCGCTCAGCCGCTACATGACGACGGGCGACCGCGCGATCGGAGGCATCGGTCTCGTCGGGATCGACTACGCGTTCGCCCCGCCGTTCGCGCTCGAAGCGCTCGTCGGCTTCGGAGGGTTCGCGAAGGGCTTCTCGGCACCGGAGAGCGGAGCGACGTACGAAGGGGTCGCCGTCGGAGCGCGCCTCCGGTTCTTCGACGACACGCGCGGCTTCCTGAACGACCGGACGGGCCATGCGCACGGCAACCTCTGGCTCTCGGCGCACGTGGGGTACGTGCGCTTCGACGGGAACCAGCTCGAGCTCGACGCGGCGTTCGGCTACGAGCTGTCGCTCTTCCGCCCCGTCTCGCTCGGGCCCTTCCTCCGTGTGATGGTCGCCCCGGGAGGGTCGGACCCCACGGTCGACACCCTGATCCTCGGCGGGCTCTCGATCTCGATCCAGGCGATCGGTCCGGCGCGGGAGCGGGACCGCGACGGCGATGGGCTGACCGACGGCGAGGAGCGCGACTGGGGGACGGAGCCGACGCGGCGGGACACGGATCGTGACGGCCTGCCCGACGGCCTCGAGGTCGACACGGGAACGGATCCCGCCGAGGGGGACAGCGACGGGGACGGCCTGCCCGACGGGGTGGAGGACGCGAACCGCGACGGCCTCCTGGATCCGGGAGAGACCGACCCCCGGAGGCGGGACACCGACGGCGGGGGCGCCGACGATCTCCTCGAGCAGCTCGAGCTCCACACCGACCCGCGCAATCCGGAGGACGACGACCGGGACGGGGACGGCCTCGGCGACGCCGCCGACCTCTGCCCGGACACGCCGCCCGATACGCCGGTCGACGAGCAGGGCTGCCCACGCGCGCTCCCCTGACGAATTCCCGGTCACGCTCGGGCGAGTACGGCCCATGAGGGGATGCGCTCCCCGCTCGTGCTCCTCCTGCTCGCGCTCGCGCCGCTCGCCCCCGCGCGGGCGCAGCCGCCCGAGGACCCTGCCGCGAACGCCTCGATCCCCCCGCCGATCGATCGGCGGACCCTGGTCGCCCGCGCGATCGCGGCGAGCCCCGCCTCGGCCGTCTCCGAGGCGGAGGTCCGGCGAGCGCGGCAGCGCGAGAGGCTCGAGCGCTCCTTCGAGGCGCCGTCCCTCGAGGTGCAGATGTGGAACGCGCCGCTCACGCGTCCCTGGGCCCTGGGTCAGGCCGAGATGTACATGGTCGAGGTCCGCGAGGACCTCCCCGCGCCGGGCGTCCGCGGCGCGCGGGCCTCCGCCGCGGCGCACGAGGGCCGCGCCGCCCGTGCGGAGCGGAGCGAGGGCGAGCGCGAGGCCGCGGCGCGCGCGAGCGTGCTCCACGCGGCCTGGGTCGCGACGCTCGAAGAAGCGGCCTTGATCGCGCGGACCGAATCCCTCGTGGCTCGGCTGCGGGAGGTCGCCCTCGCGCGCTACGGCACGCGCGCGGCCTCGATGGTCGACGTCGCGAGGCTGGACGCTGAGCTCGAGGCGATCCGGAGACGCGCGCGCCTCGTGCGGGAGGAGCGGTCCGTCGTCGAAGCGGCGATCGCGGCCCTCCTCGGGCTGCCCGGAGGGACCCCGATCGGCGAGCCCACGCTCGAGGCCCCGTCGACCGTGCGCGTGGACGTGGGCGCGACGGCCGAGCCCCTCGCCTCGCGAGGCGAGCTCGCGTCACGCCGAGAGCAGATCGCCGCCGCGGACGATCGCGCGCGGGCTCTCGGCTACGAAGCGCGGCGACCGCGCTTCGGCGTCTCGCTGAGCTATTGGCAGGAACCCACGATGCGGCCGGGCTACGGTGCCGCCGTGATGATGTCGCTGCCGTGGCTCTCGGCGCGCAACCGGGCGATGGCCGACGAGGCGCGCGAGGAACGAGCCGTGCTCGAGGCCGAGCTCCGGGCCCTCGAGCGCGAAGCGACGCTCGAGGCCTCGGAGGCGGAGCGACGCGTCCGCGCCCTCACCGTCGCGCTCGCCACGCTCGAAGAATCGGAGCTCCCGGCGCTCGAGCGTGCCGCGGAGGCCGCGACGACGGGCTATGCGACCGGCGGTCTCGACCTCCCGGGCTGGCTCGAGATCCATCGCTCCACCCTCGAGGCGCGCGCCGAGGCCGTGGCCCTCCGTCGCGAGCTCGAGACCGCGATCGCGGCCCTCGAACGCGTGCTCGGGACCGAGCTGCCGCGGGTCGCGCTCGCCGCGGAGGAGAGCCCATGACCCGCCTCGAACGGATCCTCGGTCTCGTGCGTTGGGCGATGCTCGCCGGCGTCGCGGCGCTCGCGGCCTACACGACATGGACGTATTGGGTCACCGAGCCGCACGCGCACGACGAGGTCCGCGAGGATCGCTTCTACTGCCCGATGCATCCGGAGATCCGCTCGGCCGAGCCGGGCGAATGCCCGATCTGCCACATGCAGCTCGAGCCCATCCCGGCGGAGCGACGCGGCGGGGGCGGGACGGAGACCCGGGAGGAGGGGACGCCCGAAGGGCTCGTTCCCGTGGAGGTCACGCTCGATCGCCAGCAGGTCGTCGGCATCGCGACGGCGCGCGTCGACGAGCGGGTCGCGGGCGAGACGCTGACGCTGCCCGCGTCGGTCGAGGCGCGCGAGGGCTCGGTCACGGAGGTGAGGACGCGCGCACCGGCGTACGTCGAGCGTCTCGCCGTGAACGAGACGGGCGTGCGCGTGGGACGCGGGCAGCCCCTCGCGTACCTCTTCAGCCCGGATGTCTATCGGACGCAGCAGGAGCTCCTGGCGGCCGCCCGGCTCGGTGCGACGGCCGGGCCGACGAGCGAGGCGATCGAGACCGAGGGACGCCGGAGCCTCTCGCTCCTCGGTCTCGCGCCGGAGGACGTGGACGCGGCGCTGCGCACCGGCGAGGCCGCCCGCACCCTCCCCTTGCGCTCGCCCGCGAGCGGCTACGTCACGACCTTCTCGGCCGCCGTCGGACGCTTCGTCACGCCCGAGGAGGTGCTCTTCGAGATCAGCGACCTCTCGCGCGTCTACGTCGTCGCGGGCCTGCCCGAGCGTGATCTCGGGAAGGTGACGCGGGGGATGCCCGCGCGCTTCGTGCCGGCGACGGGCGAGCCCGTCGAGACGACGGTCGAGCTCGTCGAGCCCGCCGTGGATCCGTCGACGCGCACGGCCCGCCTCCGCATGGTCGTCGCGAACCGCGACCTCGCGCTCCGCCCGGGCCAGCTCGGCAACGTGGAGATCGAGCTCCCGGCCGCGCCTCGCCTGCTCGTCCCGTCCGATGCCGTCATCGACACCGGGACCGCCCGCTACGTCTTCGTCGACCGGGGCGAGGGCCGCTTCTCGCCCCGGACCGTCGAGGTCGGGGCCCACATCGGCCCCTCGGTGACGATCACGCGAGGCCTCGTGAAGGACGAGACCGTCGTCGTCCGGGGCGCCTTCCTCCTCGACAGCGAGAGCCGCCTCGAGTCCTCGCTCCGCCACGGTGCGACCGGCGGCGCGCCGTCCGGCGCCGGGGAGCACGAAGGACACGCGCCGTGATCGACCGACTGCTCACGCTCTCGGCGGCGAATCGCGGGCTCGTCCTCCTCGGCGCCCTCGTGCTCGCGGTGGCGGGCCTCTTCGCGATGCGCCACCTCGAGCTCGACGCCATCCCGGATCTCTCCGATCCGCAGGTGATCGTCTTCACCGAGTGGATGGGACGCTCGCCGACCCTCGTCGAGGATCAGGTCACCTACCCGCTCGTGACGGCCCTGCTCGGGACGCCGAAGGTCGTCGACGTGCGCGGGCAGACGATGTTCGGCATGAGCTTCGTCTACGTCGTCTTCGAGGAGGGCACGGACGTCTACTGGGCCCGGTCGCGCGTGCTCGAGCAGCTCTCCCGCACCCGCGATCGACTGCCGGAGGGGACCGAGCCCCGCCTCGGCCCCGACGCATCCGGCATCGGCTGGATCTACCAGTACGTCCTCGTCGACCGCACGGGACGGCACGATCTCGGCGAGCTCCGCGCGCTCCAGGACTTCTCCCTGCGTTACGCCCTCACGAGCGTCCCCGGCGTCGCGGAGGTGGCGACGGTCGGTGGGTTCGTGCCGCAATACCAGGTCGTCCTCGACCCTCGGAAGCTCCTCTCCCACGGCGTCTCGGTCACGGACGTCGCCGACGCGATCCGCCGCTCCAACCGGGACGTCGGCGGACGGATCCTCGAGATCAGCGAGCGCGAATACTTCGTGCGCGGACGCGGCTACCTCGGCTCGATCGCGGACCTCCGCTCCGTCGTCGTGCACCGCGGGCCGGGAAGCGTGCCCGTCACGATCGGCGATCTCGCGACCGTGCGCATGGGAGGCGACATCCGCCGGGGCGCGGCGGACCTCGACGGCGAGGGAGACGCGGTCTCGGGCATCGTCGTGATGCGACACGGGGGGAACGCGCTCGAGGTGATCCGCGCGGTCGAGCGGAAGCTCGACGAGATCCGCCCCTCCCTCCCCGAAGGCGTGTCGATCGAGGTCGCCTACGATCGTTCGAGCCTCATCGAGCGCGCGATCGGGACCCTCCGGCACGCCCTGCTCGAGGAGATGACGGTGGTCGCCCTCGTCATCCTGATGTTCCTGCTCCACCCGCGCAGCGCGATGCTCCCGATCCTGAGCCTACCGCTCGCGGTGATCGCGTCCTTCGTGCCGATGTGGCTCTTCGGCGTGCCGGCCACGATCATGTCGCTCGGGGGCATCGCGATCGCGATCGGCGCCACGGTGGACGCCGAGATCGTCATGATCGAGGCCGCCCACAAGCGCCTCGAAGGGAAGCCCGCGGACATGCCGCACGAGGAGCGGGCGAAGCTCTTGCACGACGCCGCGCTCGAGGTGACCCCCGCGATCTTCTTCTCCCTGCTCGTGATCGCGGCCTCGTTCCTCCCCGTGTTCGGCCTGACGGGCCAGGCGGGACGGCTCTTCCGGCCGCTCGCGTTCACGAAGACGTTCGTGATGCTCTCGGCCGCCCTCCTCTCGGTGACGGTCGCGCCGGCGCTCCGCGATTTCCTGCTCGTCGGCAACGTGAGGCGCGAGGTGGACCACCCCGTCTCGCGCGCCATCCGGAAGGTCTACGAGCCCTTCGTGCACCTCGCCCTCCGGAACCCCACGACGACGGTGCTGATCGGCGTCTTCGCCGTGCTCTCCGCGCTTCCGCTCGCGGCGCGTCTCGGCTCCGAGTTCATGCCTCCCCTCGACGAGGGCGACATCCTCTACATGCCGACGACGCTGCCGAACGTGTCGATCGAGGAGGCGCGTCGGACGCTCGCCACGCAGGATCGGATCCTCCGGCGCTTACCCGAGGTCGAGCGCGTCGTCGGCAAGGTCGGACGTGCGGAGACGCCCACCGATCCGGCGCCGCTCTCCATGGTGGAGACCGTCGTGAAGCTGCGCCCGCGCTCCGAGTGGCGGACGAAGTACGTGAGGCGCTGGTACGTCGGCACGACGCCCCGCTTCCTCCGTCCCGTCTTCGACGCGCTCCAACCGGAGTTCGTGCGCATGACACGCGAGGATCTCGTCGCGGAGATGAACGCGGCGCTCCGCCTCCCCGGCTACACGAACGCCTTCACCCAGCCGATCCGCAACCGCGTGGACATGCTGACGACGGGCATCCGCACCCCCGTGGGAATCAAGATCCACGGCCGCGATCTGGCCGAGATCGAACGGACGGGCACCGGGATCGAGCGGGTCCTCGCGACGGTCCACGGCACGCGCTCGGTGCTCTTCGAGCGGGCCACGGGCGGGCTCTACGTGGACATCGTGCCCGATCGCGCGGCCCTCGCACGGCAGGGCCTCCGCGTCGACGACGTGAACGAGATCGTCGAGACGGCCCTCGGCGGCTCGCCGGTCACGACGACCGTCGACGGTCGGAATCGTTTCACCGTCAACGTCCGCTACGCCGAGGACTACCGCTCGAGCCTCCAGGCGATCCGCGACCTCCCCGTGCCCCTGCCGGACGACGGCGCGACCCCGACCGGCCGTGCGATGGCGGGCCTCGGTCGGTCCGTCCCGCTCTCGTCGATCGCGGAGGTCCGGATCGCCCAGGGCCCGGCGATGGTCCGGGACGAGGCCGGGCTCCTCGTCGGCTACGTGTACGTCGACGTCGAGGAGTCACGCGATCTCGGGAGCTACGTGGACGACGCACGACACGCCGTCGAGAGCGCCATCCACCGCGGGAGCGTCCGCCTCCCGCACGGCGGCTACCTGCGCTGGACGGGCCAGTACGAGCTGCTCGAGGCGATGGAGTCGCGCATGAAGCTCCTCGTCCCGCTCGCGCTCCTCGTGACGGTCGTCTTGCTCTACCTCCAGTTCGCGAATTTCACGGAGGTGGCGATCGTCCTTCTCTCCGTTCCGTTCGCGTTGGTCGGCAGCATCTACGCCCTCCACCTGCTCGGCTACCACGTGTCGACGGCGGTCTGGGTCGGCCTCATCGCGCTCGTCGGGCTCTCGGCGCAGACCGGCGTCGTGATGATCGTGTACATCGACCATGCGTACGAGCGGCGCCTCCGGCAGGGCCGCATCCGAGGACTCGAGGACATCGTCGAGGCCCACGCCGAGGGAACGATCGAGCGCGTCCGACCGAAGCTGATGACGGTGGGAACGATGCTCGCGGGCCTCCTCCCCCTCCTCTGGGCCGAGGGCTCCGGCGCCGACGTCATGCGGAGGATCGCAGCCCCGATGGTGGGCGGGCTCGTGACGAGCGCGTTCCTCACGCTCGAGATCATCCCGGTCGTCTACACCTACTGGCGCTACGAGCAGCTCGTGCACCGGACCCTCGGGGAGCACGCGCCCGAGCGGCTGCGTTCGCTTTCCTCCCTCGGCGAGCTCGTACGGACGACCGTGCTCGTGGGCGCGCTCGCGCTCGCCGTCGAACGGCTCGGGCCCGTGTCGATCCCGGCCCTGCGCCCGTTCGCGATGGCCTCGGCGGCGATCGCCCTCGCCGCGCTCGTGGGCTACGTGGTCCTGCGGCGGAAGGCGATGCGCCTGCTCCGCGCGCAGGGCGTCGATCTCCGAGGCGCACCCCCGACGGACGCCTCGCCCCCCCTCCCCGACGAACCGCCTCTCGAAGGAAGCCCACCGTGATCCGCTCGCTCCTCCTCGCCCTCGCACTCGTCTCGCTCCCCCTCTCCGCTTGCTCGTCCGGAGGATCGAGCCCGCCCGCCGCAGCGGCCCCGGACGGCACGCCGCGCGTCGCGATCCGCGTCGACTCCCAGGGCTACCATCCCGCGGAGGTCGAGGTCCGCGCCGGCGCCCCCGTCGTCCTCGTCTTCACGCGCACGTCGGACGAGGGCTGCGGCCATCAGCTCGCGATCCCGGCCCTCGGCATCCGGCGCGATCTCCCGCTCGACCAGCCCGTCGAGGTGATGATCCGGCCCGAGCGGGGCACGCTGAGGTTCACCTGCGGGATGGACATGCTGCAGGGAACCATCGTCGTGCGCTGATCGGCGTCGGCGGGGTCCCCGTCCGAGCACGCTACGCGCTCGGCCGCGAGACGCGGTATCCTCCGGAAGGCATGACGCTCTCGGCGAACGAATCGCTCGACACGTATCGCGAGGCTTTCGAAGGGCTCGCGGCCCCGCCCCTGCGCGGTCTCGCCGGCACCTGGCGGGCCGAGTTCGTGGGCCCCCTCGCGCTCCGGAAGACCGCGGGCCCCGGGCTCGCGCTGCTGGGCCTCCCCGGCTTCTGGGGGAAGGAGCTCGGCCACGACGGGCAGGGCATCAACCTGCTCACGCGGGAAGGCGGCAAGGATCGCACCCTGCCGATGCAGCTCCGCGTCGAGCCCTCCCGGATCGACGGTCGTCCCTCCGTCGTGATCCACTACGCGGAGGACGCCCCCCTTCCCTGGCGCTTCGTCATCGACGAGCTCCGGGCCGTGGACGGTCGGACGCTCCTCGCGATGAGCCTCGTCGATCGAGGCCCCCTCAAGCGGGCCCCGTTGCCCTTCCTCCTGCACCGCGAGCGCTGAGGGCGCTCACGGACGGATGCGGTGCACCTCGACCGTGAGGTGGGCGAAGGGACCGTGCTCCTGCACGCGCGCCCGGTAGTCCTCCACCGCCAGCGGCTCCGCGCTCTCGACCGAGACCATCGACGCCTGGACGCCCGGAGCGACGAGCCAGACGTGCAGGTCGAGCACGCGGGTCCCACCGTCCGACTCGAGCGAAGCACGGATCGCGCGGGTCCGGTCGGGATCCGGATCGTGGTCGAGGAGCACGGCGCCGCTGTGTCTCACGAGCGAGTACGTCCACTTCAGGATCACGCCGGCGGCGACGAGCGCGACGACGGGATCGAGGAACCGGACGTTCCACCACTTGCCGCAGAAGAGCGCCACGATCGCGAGCACCGAGGTCAGCGCGTCCGCGAGGACGTGGAGGTACGCGGCCCGCAGGTTGTGGTCGTGGCCGCGCTCGTGCCGATCCGCGTGTCCGTGCCCGTGCCCGTGACCGTGATCGTGATCGTGACCGTGGCCATGCCCGTGCGCGCCCGATTCCTCGCCCACGTGCCCGCCCCCGAGCAGGGCGGCCGACACCAGGTTCGCCACGAGCCCGACGATCGCCACGACGAGCGCCTCGTCGAAGCGGATCGGCTCCGGCTCGAGGAGCCGCTCGACGGCCTCGCCGACCATGAGCACGGAGACGAAGGCGAGCACGGCGGCGCCCGCGAATCCTCCGAGCGCGCCGACCTTTCCCGTGCCGAAGCTGAAGCGGGGGTCGTCCTTGTGCTTGCGCGCATGCCAGTACGCGAAGAGGGTGATGAAGAGCGCCGCCGCGTGGCTCCCCATGTGCCAGCCGTCGGCGCGGAGCGCGAGCGAGCCGTAGAGGTATCCGGCGCCGATCTCGGCGACCATCATGACGAAGGTCAGGACGACGACGACCTTCGTACGTCGCTCGCCGACCTCGTTCAGGCGGACCCAGTCGTGGGTCACGGGCTCCCGGCTCACGGCGCCTTCGTGCGCGTCGACGGGCGCACCGGCCCCGTGGCCGTGACCGTGACCGTCGTCGTGTGCGTGACCGTGACCCATGACCGACTCCTCCGGCCGCCCGGCGGCCGGCCGAGTCCTACCACGAAGCCCGGCGGGTTCGACCCGGCCGGGGCCCGTCGGGGAAGGCTAAGGGCGCGGGGTCCGGCCGAGCGCGCGCGCGGCCGCCTCCACGTGACGCCGGATGGCCGCGAGCCCGTCGGTCAGCGCGGCGGGTCCCGGCTGCAGGATCTGCGACGACGGGATCTCGTGGATGCGGTCGTTCACCACCGCGGGGATCGTCGAGAAGCCCGGACGCTCGCGGATCTTCGGCTTCTGGACCTTGCGGCCGCACCAGGAGGCGAGGATGAGGTCCGGCGCGCGACGCACGACCTCGTCGGGCGAGACGATCCGCTCCTTCGCCAGCCCGGCGTTCCGCAGCTCGGGGAAGATCGGCTCCCCGCCCGCGAGCTCGATCAGCTCCTCCACCCACCTTATCCCGGCGATGAGGGGCTCGTTCCACTCCTCGAAGAAGACCCGCGGCCGCGCAGGCAGCGAGGCCGCCGCGCGCACGGTCTCCTCGAGATTCGCCTCGAGGCGGGCGACCAGCGCCTCGGCCTCCTTCGTCTTCCCGACCAGGTTGCCCGTCGCCAGGATCGTCGAGAGGATCTCGGAGACGCTGCGTTGGTTGAAGATCACGACCGGGACCCCGAGCCGCACGAGCTCGCGCGCGATGTCGGCCTGGAGATCGGAGAAACCGATGACGAGATCGGGCTCGAGAGCGCGGATGCGGTCGTAGCTCGCGCTCGTGAAGAGCGAGACCTTCGGCTTCTTCCGAGCCTCCTTCGGCCGCACGGTGAAGCCCGACACCCCGACGATGCGATCCTCCGCGCCGAGCAGGTAGAGCGTCTCCACCGGCTCTTCCGTCAGGCAGACGATGCGATTCGGAGTCGAGGCGCGCGGCACGAGCATCGGCGGAGGATACCTCGGAGCGAGACAGGACGGGCGGAGGCCCGAGGACCTCCGCCCGCCTCGATCGGGGCAGGATCAGGGCAGCAGCGAGATCGCCACGACCGGCAGGTGGAGACGCCCGAACGCGCGGACGTCGACCGCCGAGAGGGTCGAGCCCGCCGCGTCCCAGTGGTAGCGGCGGATGCCCTGCGTGTGGTCGGGCACGAGGACGAGCCCGCTCGTCGGGTCGTAGGCCATCTGCACGAAGAAATCCTGCGGATGCAGGGCGTCGGCGATCTTCGTGCGCGTACCGTTCGAGAGGTCGAGCACGTAGAGCGCGTCGGGGGGCGAGGTGTCGGTCCATCCGCCGAGGTGCACGGCGAGCACGTAGCGCGAGGAGAGCGCGAGGGCGGCGTCGACGATCGAGTCCTCGCTCGGATGGGCGTTCGTCTCGTAGCGCGCGACCTCGTTCACGCTGCCGTCCGAGCCGACCTCGAGCACGACGAAGCCGCTCTTCGGGGCGAGGTCGCCGTAGTAGCCGACGCAACGCGCGAGCACGCGGTTCGACGCGCCCGGCACGGGCTGGAGATCGCCGCAGTTCTGGAGGTCCGGGATGCCGTGCACCGTGACGGTCTTCGCGCCGAGGTCGACGATCGCGACGGCGCCCGGACCGGCCGCGTCGAAGGACGCGGAGAGCCGATCGATGCCGACGACGAGACGCCCCGGCACCTGGACCATGCGCGAAGGCCGCGCGTAGGCGACGACGTCCATGGTGCCGGACATCGTCGTGACGCTGACCGTCACGTTGCCGGGCGACATGTCGATGCGCTGTCCCGTGAGCGTCATCGTCTGCGGGTTCAGCTCGACGAGGTCGTTGCCGAGGCTGTCGGCGGTCGCCGCGGGATCGACGTTCGGCTCGTAGCGCGAGATCCAGGCGCTCGTCGGCGAGACGAAGACCATGTCCTGCGGGTTCGAGGACCAGGCGGCATGGCTCGACTCGGTCTGGGTGCGCGCCTGACCGAGCACGGCGCCCGTGGCGAAGTCGACGCGCGTGACGACGTCGGTCTGGAAGCGATCGAGGATCGTGAGCACGCCCTGATCCGAGACGGTCGGCAGGACGTTGTCGCCGGAGAGCGTCGCCGTGAGGCCGGGCCAGGTCGAGCCCGAGTGGATCCAGGCATCCGCGAGGGGATCGCCGTTCGCGTCGAGCAGTCCGTACGATGCGACCGAGGTCTTGAAGTCGGCGCTGCGGACGGCGAAGCGGGGCACCTCGGTGCCGAGGCTCCAGGGCTGGGTCCGGAGGCCCTGGGAGTCGTCACAGCCGACGGCCGCGAGACCGGCGACGACGAGGAGGAGGCGAAGCGAACGATTCATCTCAGAGGTCCTTTCGATACAAGAGCTGGGCCGTGAACGTCCGGCCCGCGAGGGGGTAACCGAGGACGTCGGATCCACCGACGTCGAAGAGATCGCGGACGGAGAACGAAGCGGAGAGGGCGTCGTCGAGCACCGCCATCCGCACGCCGAGACCGACCCACGTATGGGCCGGCCACTCGACGAGGGGCGGCTTCAGGGCGGTGAGGCCGATGAAGGTCACGTCCACGTAGCCGCCGAGATCGGAGACGAAGGAGCCGAGCCGCCCCGAGCGCGACTCGAATCGTCCGTACGTCGTTCCGCGCGCACGGAGCGGCAGCGCGTAGCCGCGGTCGTCGTGCGTCACGAGCGCCGTGCCCTGACCGACGAGGGCGACGTGCTCGCCGATCGAGAGGTGCATCCCCGCCTCGAAGCCGTTCGCGGTCGTGCGGGGGAGGTTCTGGGCGACGATGCGTCCCTGGGCGTTCTGCATCCAGACGATGGTGTCGTCGAAGGCCTGGTGGAAGCCGCGCGCCTCGAGCTCGAGGCAGACGGCCCCTTTCCACGCCTGCACCGTCACGCCCCCGTCGACGCCCTGCCCGTTCTCCGGCCGGAGGTCCGGGTTGTCGAGCACGAGGCGGCGATCGCCGAAGAGCTCGAGCACGGTCGGGAAGCGCGCGCCGCTGTAGACCGACGCGGAGAACGCGACCATCTCGTGCGGAGCGACGACGGCGCCCACCCGGTAGAGCGGCGCGGTCTGGCTCGATTTCGTGTGCATCTCCGTGCCGGCATCGTCCCAACGGGCGTCGACGCTCGCATGCGCGATCGTCACCGACGGGCGCAGCTCGAAACGCACGGGGCCGAGGTGGTGGTGGAGCCTCGCCTCGAGCGCGCTCGTGAGCGTCGTACGCGACGAGTCCCGATCGGGGACGAGCGGATTCTCCTCGTGGGAATGGAAGGCGTCGTGCACCACGTTCGTGACGGTGGTGAATTCGAGCCAGCGCGTCGCCTCGATGGCGAAGGCGAGCCGTCCGCTCGGCGAGACCGTCCGATCGTCCGCGAACGTGCCCGGCGACGCCGCCGTCTCGCCGTACGGATCGTCGAACTGGTTGCGTCGTGCGGCCGTGCCGAAGCGGACCTGGAGTCGGTACGCACGCCCTCCGCGCACGGTGCCGTTCTTGCGGTAGGCGAGGAGGCCGAGCCCCTGGAGGATCGCCTGATGCGACTGGAGCGTGCGCTGCGTCCCCTGCCCCGGCACGCCTCCGTCCCGACCGAGGCCGAGCAGCAGCAGGTCGAAGCGTCCGATCCGCGTCTCGCTCGTCGCCTGGACGACGCCGTTGCCCTGGAAGAACTGGGCGTTCTGCCAGCGTCGCTCGCGATCGTCCGTCGGATCGAAGCGGGTGCCGTTGTCGTCGAGGTAGCGGAAGTCCTGCTCGGAGCCGAACACGCCGAAGGAGGAGTGGAGGCGGAACGTCCGCGCGCTCGCCGCGAGCTCTCCCGTGGCGCGGTAGGTGCCGAACGAGCCGCCCTCCACCGAAAGCTGTGCGTGATCCCCACCGTCCTCCCGCGGCACGAGCCGGACGACGCCGCCGATGGCGCCGCTCGAATACCAGACGGGCGCGCCGCCCCGATAGACCTCGACGCGGCGGAGCGACGGCAGCGGGAAGAGCCCCAGATCGATCGCTCCGGCCTCGGGCCCGCCGACCGGCAGGTCGTCGAAGAGCACGGTCGTCTGCGAGAGATCCGCGCCTCGTATCGCGACGGCCTGGAAGCCTCCGATCGCGCCGTTGCCGATGACGCGAGCCCCCGGGACCTCCGAGAGCACGTGCCGGAACGTCTCGAACGCGGTCATGCGACGCTCGAGATCGACCACGGTCGCGGACGCCGTCGGATCGACGGCGTTGGTGCTCGCGATCGGCCGGGCCACGCGCGCCGAGGCCGAATACGCGTGGGCTCCTTCGTCCTCCGAGGCATCGGCGGCGGTCCCCTCGGTCTCGGCCTCTCCGCCCGACGCTTCGCTCGTCTCGTCCTCCGCGCGCACGCCGTCCGCCGTGCCGGCGAAAGCCAGCGCGGAGGCGAGGAGCATCGGGAGCGTTCGACGGGGGCTCAGGGCGCGTCTCCCGGGAATTCCGGTGGAAGCGCTGGACGGAATGCCCCTCCGTCGAGCACCGTCCGCCATATCCCCGTGGCTTTGGGTGGAACGACTCCGGGTAGGTCTCCGGGCTCGTGACCATGGCCCCACCGCCTTCCCGGGATGCTCCCAGTGGCTTCGTGGTGGGGGTTTCGATCACCTACCGTGGCGGGACCGCGTCGGCGTTGGACCGACTTCCCTGTTCGGCCCCCGGATGTGTCCCGGGGAGCCTGTCTCCGGCCCCCGAAGCAGGGAGCCATCGACCCGATGTCGGTGCGAACCCTGGACGCGGCTGTCCAGGATGTCAAACGCCGCCCGCCTTGACCCCACGTGCGGGTGCACGCTAGGTCGCCGTCCGAGATGACCACCGCGCGCCCGAAGACGTCGACGCTCTGGCTGCTCGCGGCGGCCTCCGTCGTGCTGGCGGGCGCGCTCTCGCTCGCCGTCGGACGCGGCGATCTCGCGGACGCCTCCCTCCGGGAGACGTTCCTCGCGCTGCGCACGAACCGCCTCGTCGCCGCCTTCCTCACGGGCACCGCGCTCTCGGTCGCGGGAGTCCTCGTGCAGGGGCTCTTCCGCAACCCCTTGGCCGATCCGGGAGTGCTCGGAACGACGGCCGGCGCCGTGCTCGGCGGCAAGCTCACGCTCTACCTGCTCGAGATCGCCCTCTCGACGGGGATCTTCCGGTACGTCGCGCCGGAGGCCGCCGTGCCCATCGGCTGCATGGCCGGCGCGCTCGCCGCGATGGTGCTCCTGCTCGGCTTCGTCCGAGGCGACGGGGATCTGCTCCTCGTGCTCCTGCTCGGCTTCAGCCTCTCGTCGCTCTTCGCGTCGATCGGCTCCTTCGTCACCATCCTGGCGCAAGAGCAGTGGGAGCTCGGTCGCGCGCTCGTCGCCTTCGCCCTCGGCTCCGTCAGCGGCGCAGGGCCACGTCACATCCTCTTCGCGCTGCCCTCGATCGTCGGAGGCGCGATCGCGGCCTTCGCCTGGGGCCGCTCGCTCGACGTCCTGCTCTCGGGCGAGGACGAGGCCCGCGCGCTCGGCGTGGACGTGCGGGTCGTGCGTCGATGGTGCGCCGTCTGGGTCTCGGTGCTCACGGGCGCCGCCGTCTCGATCGGCGGATTCCTCGGCTTCGTCGGGCTCGTCGTGCCCCACGTGCTCCGTCCCTACACGGGCGCGGAGCACCGACGCCTCCTGCCCTTCGCCGCGGTCTTCGGCGGCGTCTTCGTCGTGCTCTGCGACGTGGTCGTCCGCGCGCTGCCGACGCGCAGCGAGATGCCGCTCGGCGTGATGACGGGCCTCGTGGGCGCGCCGCTCTTCCTCTACCTGCTCCTGCGGCAGCGACGCGAGGCCTACGATGGCTGAACCGGGTCGGCTCGTCGCTGTGGACCTCGTGGTACGCCGAGGGCAGAGGGAGGTGCTCTCGCGCGTCTCGCTCTCGGTCGAGCCAGGCTCGCTGCTCGCCGTGGTCGGACCGAACGGCGCGGGCAAGAGCACGCTGCTCCGCGCCCTGCTCGGGCTGCAGGAGAGCGAGGGCCGCATCGAGGTCGACGGGGCGCCGCTCGCGAGCCTCGACGTGCGTGCGCGCGCGCGGCAGCTCGCCTACGTGCCCCAGCAGTCGCGGCTCGCGAGCCCGTTGAGGGTCGAATCCGTCGTCGCGCAGGGGAGGCTCGCGCACGCCCACGGCTCGTACGCGCTCTCGTCGAGCGATCGCGAGCTCGTCGACGCCGCGCTCGAGCGGGTCGGTCTCCTCGGATTCCGCGACCGTCCCTTCCCCTCGCTCTCGCTCGGCGAGCAGCGGCGCGTGCTCGTCGCACGCGCGCTCGCCACTTCGGCCCGCATCCTCCTGCTCGACGAGCCGGACGCCTTCCTGGACGTCGCCCAGGCCCTCTCGCTCTTCGCGCTCCTGCGCTCGCTCCGGGACGAGGGCTACGCGCTCCTCGTCGTGCTCCACGGCCTCGACGAGGCGCGGAAATCGACCGATCGCGCGCTCGTCCTCGTCGGCGGGCGCACGCTCGCCTCCGGTCCGACGAAGGAGGCGTTGCGCGCCGACGTCGTGCGCGAGGCGTTCGGAGTCGACCTGGTCGAGGGCGGAGCCCTGGGCTTCGCCCTTCCCGGAGGAGGTGCGGAGCCGTGACGCGGACCGACGCGAAGAACGCGCTCGGCGTCGTGGCCGTCCTCGTCGCGGGCGCGCTCGCGACGACGCTCGGGGCGCGGGCGACGAACGAAGCGACGACGGTGCGCAGCGGGACGACGGAGGCCTCCGTGCGGGACGCCACCGGCGCGCGCGTCCCGATACGGCCCTACCACCGCATCGTGTCCGGCAGCCTCGTCGCCGATCGACTGCTCCTCGAGCTCGCGGAGCCCGAGCGCGTCCTCGCGTACTCGACCTACGTGGAGTCGAGCTCGGCCGTGGCGCATCGTCATGCGGGGACGCCGAGCGTGGACCTCTCGGGCGACCTCGAGGCCCTGCTCTCGATGCGCCCCGACCTCGTCTTCGCGAGCAATTTCGTCGATCCGGCCAAGGTCGCGCGCCTGCGGCAGGCCGGGATCGCCGTCTTCGATCTCGGTCCGATGTACGGCGTCGCCACCCTCCTGCCGAACATCCGACAGATGGGCGCCGTCCTCGGCTGCCCGGAGCGCGGCGAGGCCCTGGCGCGGGCCTTCGAGACCCGCCTCGCCTCCGTCGCGGACGACGTGCCGCCCGCGCGTCGTCCGAGCGGCATCTACCTCGGCATCCACGCGAGCCAGGTCTACGGCGGTACCCGGGGCTCGAGCTTCCACGACGTGATCGAGGCGGCCGGGCTCGTCGACGTCGCGGCGACTCGCTACCGGGGATGGCCCTCGCTCACGAGCGAGCAGGTCCTCGCGCTCGATCCCGACTACGTGATCACGCAGCAGGGCAAGGCGACGCTGCTCTGCCGCCACGCCGGGCTCTCGGTCCTGCGCGCGTGCCGAACGCCGGGGCGCCTCGTCGAGGTGGACGATCGGATCCTGAACGATCCCGGGCTCGCCATGCTGGATGCGGCCGAGGCGATCCGCCTCGCGGTGCACGGCCCTCCGGGAGGACGCGGGCCATGACGCGGATCCTCCTCGAAAACGAGCGGATCCGCATCTCGGCGCAGCCCCGCCTCGTCGTCGCCGACTTCGACGAGGACCAGGCCGTGACGAGCTGGGCGATCGTCGGCGGCGGCAGGCGGACGGCTCGGAGCGTCGTCTGGCACGAGATCCGGAATGCCGATCTCGGCCTCGACGTCGACCCCATCCGCGTCCTCGAGGCGAGGCTCGCCGAGCTCGGTCGCCCGGACGCCGTCGGCATGCTGACGAGCCGCGACCTCGCGCACGTGCACGTCCGCGAGTGCCGCTTCGAGGACCTCGTCGCGACCGCCGTCGTCACGGCGGGCCTCAGCAACGCGCTCGCCATCGGCGACACCCCCGGGCCCATCGCGCTGCCCGGGACGATCAACGTCCTCTGCCACGTGTCGGCGCCGCTCTCGGAGGCCGCGAGCCTCGAGGCGCTCTCCCTCGTCGTCGAGGCGCGCACGGCCGCGACGATCGCCCACGACGTGCCGAGCCGCCGCAGCGGCCTCCGGGCGACGGGCACGGGCACCGACTGCGTCGTCGTGGCCTCGCCGTCCCGGCACGCGGGGCTCCCCTACGCCGGCAAGCACACGGCCGTCGGCCACGTCGTCGGCCGTGCGGTCCTCGAGGCGACCCACGAGGCGATCGCGCGCTGGAAGGAGACCTTCGCCCCATGACCACGAAGGAGCCCAAGCGGGTCGTGCTGATCGGCGGCGGAGTACGCTCCGGGAAGAGCGCGTTCGCCGTTCGCCGTGCGCTCGCGCTCGGCGAGCGACGCGCCTTCGTCGCGACGGCCGAGGCCTGGGACGACGAGATGGCTCGGAGGATCGCGGCGCATCGCGAAGAGCGCGCGGGCCTCTTCGAGACGATCGAGGAGCCACTCGAGCTCGTCTCCGCGCTCGGGCGTGCGAGCTCCCACGACGTCGTGGTGATCGACTGCCTCACTCTCTACGTCTCGAACCTCCTCATGAAGGAGCTCGACGACGCGGCGATCCGCGAGCGTTTCGACGCGCTCGTCGACGCCCTCCGGCGGCCGTCGGCCCACGTGATCCTCGTGACCAACGAGGTCGGCCTCGGCATCGTCCCGGAGAACGCGCTCGCGCGACGCTTCCGGGACCTCGCGGGAACCCTCCACCAACGCCTCGCACGCGTGTCGGACGAGCTCTACCTCGCCACGATGGGCGTCCTCCTCCGGCTCCGCCCGAGCCCGGTCGAGGCCATCGCTCCCCACGACGACGATGCCGACTGAGCCCGCCCTCGCGCTCGCCGCCGCGCTCGCGATCGATCTCTCGGTCGGCGAGCCACCGAACGCCCTCCATCCCGTCGCCTGGCTCGGGAACGCGGTCTCCGCGTTCCTCCGCCTCGCGCCGCGAAGGTCCGAGGCCGCCCGCTTCGCGTTCGGACTCGTCCTCGCGCTCGTCTTCCCCGTGGGCGCGGCCGCGCTCGGCGTCGCCGTGGAGCGCGCCGCGCGCCACGCGCCTCCTTTCGTCGCCTTCGTGGCGTACGTCTACGCGCTCAAGTCGGCCTTCGCCGTGAAGGCGCTCGGCGGAGCCGCGAAGGAGCTCGCCCGGGTCCTCCGCACGGAGGGCCTCGAAGCCGCTCGGCCCCTGCTCCGCAGCCTGTGCAGCCGCGATCCGTCGGCGCTCGACGAGAGCGGGCTCGCGACGGGAGCGGTCGAATCCCTCGCGGAGAACGCCTCGGACAGCGTCGTGGCTCCCCTCTTCTACCTCGTGCTCTTCGGCCTGCCGGGCGCCCTCTTCTACCGGGCGGCGAACACCCTCGACGCGATGGTCGGCTACCGCGGCGAGTACGAATGGCTCGGCAAGGCGAGCGCGAGGCTCGACGACGCGCTGAACCTCGTGCCCGCCCGGCTCACCGCCCTCTTGCTGCTCGTGGCGGGAGCGCTGCTCGGTCTCGACGCGAAACGGGGCCTCCGCATCCTGCTCCGCGACGGGGGCAAGACCGAGAGCCCGAACGCGGGCCGTCCGATGGCGGCCGCCGCGGGCCTCCTCGGCGTCGTGCTCGACAAGCCCGGAGCCTACGTCCTCGGCGACGCGGAGGTCCGCGCCGACGTCGCGACCCTCGAGGTCGCGTGGCGTCTCGTCCGGCTCGCCTGCATCCTCTCCGCCGCGCTCGCGCTCGCGGCGCTCTCGTTCCATGGCTGAGAACGCCCCCCTCCGAATCCACGGCGACCCGGATCGCGACGAGCTCGCCCGCCTCGGCGTCGCCTCGGAGGCGCTGCTCGACTTCAGCGTCAACGTGAGCCCCCTCGGCCCGCATCCCGAGGTGGTCCGCGCCGCCCGCGACGCCCGTCTCGATCGCTACCCGGACACCACGGGCCGGCTCGCACGCGAGAGCCTGGCGGACGCGCTCGGAACGTCCCCCGATCGCATCGTGCTCGGGAACGGCGCCGCGGATCTCCTCTGGGGCATCGCGCGGACCTTCGGCCGGAGCGGCCCGGGTCTCGTCGTGGGTCCCACCTTCTCCGAGTTCCCCGCGGCGCTCCGGGCCGCCGGGGCTGTGACGATCGAGGTCCGGATGCGCGAGGAGGAGCGCTTCGCCGTCGAGCTCGAACGCGTCGGGGAGGCCGTGGGCCGCCTCGCTCCGCCCGTCCTCTACCTCTGCCATCCGAACAATCCGACGGGGCGCGCGGTGGGGACCGAGCGGCTCGGCGAGCTCGCGGAGGCGCATCCCGCGACGACGTTCGTGCTCGACGAGGCCTTCCTCTCGCTCTCCGAGCGTCACGCCGAGGCGCGCACGCCGGCGCCGCCGAACGTGATCCGCGTCCGTTCGCTCACGAAGGACCACGCGCTTCCGGGCCTTCGCGTGGCGTACGCGCTCGGAGCTCCGGAGGCCGTACGGAGGCTCGAGTCCGAGCGACCGCCGTGGACGACGAGCGCCCCGGCCCAGGCCGCGATCGTCGAGGCCGTGCGCCATCCCGAGCACGTCGTGCGGGCCCGAGAGACGCTCCTCGCAGCGCGTCGCGCCTTGGTCGCACGCCTCGAGGCCCTCGGCCTCGACGTGATCCCCTCGGAGACGATCTTCGTGCTCGTGCGCACGGGCGCGGCGGATGCGCTCCGTGCGCGGCTGCTCGAGCGCCACGGGATCCTCGTGCGGAGCGCCGCGTCGTTCGGCCTGCCGGAGCACGTCCGGCTCTGCGCGCGTCCCGAGGCCGACGTCGATCGCTTGATCGCGGCGCTGACCGAGGACCGCTCGCGATGACGGCCCCGGTGCTCCTCGTGCTCGGCACGGCCTCGGATGCGGGCAAGAGCACGATCGCGACCGCGCTCTGCCGGCTGCTCCGCCGACGGGGGCTCCGGGTCGCGCCCTTCAAGGCCCAGAACATGGCGAGGAACGCCTACGTGACGGCCGAGGGGGGAGAGATCGGCGTCGCCCAGGCGCTCCAGGCCTTCGCCGCCGGCGTCCCGCCGACGGTCGACATGAACCCGATCCTGCTGAAGCCGGAGCCCGGCCTCGTCTCGCAGGTCGTCGTCCACGGCCGCGCCGTCGGCACGATGTCCTTCGGCGGCTACGGAGAGCGGATCGAGGCGATGCGAGAGGCGATCCGGGCGTCCCTCGGCAGGCTCCGTCCGGCGTACGACGTGATCGTCGCGGAGGGCGCCGGCAGCCCCGCGGAGGTGAACCTCGCGGACCGCGACCTCGCGAACCTCTTCGTGGCCCGGGAGACGGGCGCGTCGATCGTGCTCGTCGCCGACATCGACCGTGGCGGGATGT
This sequence comes from Polyangiales bacterium, assembly GCA_046351215.1. Classification (GTDB taxonomy): domain Bacteria; phylum Myxococcota_A; class Polyangia; order Polyangiales; family Houyiibacteriaceae; genus JAXLYX01. The sequence goes on from JAXLYX010000005.1 coordinate 565,455, forward strand.
TCGCCTCGGTCGTGGGCACGCTCGCCCTCCTGCCGGACGACGTGCGTCCGAGCGTCCGCGGGATCGTGATCAACAAGCTCCGCGGCGACGCCCGTCTGCTCGAGTCCGGCTGCCGGCTCCTCGAGGAACGCACCGGGGTCCCCGTGCTCGGCGTCGTCCCTCACCTCGACGCCCTCGGCCTCGCCGACGAAGACTCGCTCGGGCTCGCGAAGCGTCTCGGAACGCGGAGGGCGAGGCTCGACGAGCTCGAGATCGCCGTCGTCGCCTACCCCGCGATCGCGAACGCCGAGGACGTGCTGCCGCTCGAACGCGAGCCCGGCGTGGTCGTCCGCTTCGTGACCGAGCCGCGCGAGCTCGAGGGAGCGGACCTCGTGGTCCTCCCGGGCTCGAAGAGCACGCTGCACGACCTCGGCTTCCTGACGAGTCGCGGCTTCGATCGCGTCCTCCGCGCGCGCGCCGCGAGGGCCGAGCCCATCCTCGGCATCTGCGGCGGCTGCCAGATGCTGGGGACACGCATCGACGATCCCCTCGGGATCGAGAGCCCGACCCCGTCCGCCCCGGCGCTCGGCCTCCTCGACGTCGTGACGAGCTTCGAGGCGGAGAAGCGCACGGCTCGCGTGGAGGGCCGCATCGTGGGCTCGCCGCTCTTCGCGGGCGAGGTGCGCGTCTCGGGCTTCGAGATCCACCACGGGAGGATCCACCGTCGCGACGGCGTGCATCCGGCGGTCGCGCTCGAGACGCGGGGCGGCGCGCCGTGCACCGAGGGCGACGGGGCCCGGAGCCCGGACGGACTCGTCTTCGGCACGATGATCCACGATCTGCTCGAGGGCCCCGAGGCGCGCGAGGGGCTCCTCGCCTCGCTCCGGGCCCGCCGGGGTATCGACACGCCCCCCTCGGGCCCTAGAGATGCGCGGGAAGCGGCGATCGAGCGACTCGCCGATCACGTGGCCGCTTCCCTCGACCTCGCGGCGATCGGCCGCATCCTCGGAGAACGCTCGGCATGACGCATGGGGACGACGAACGGCAGAAGGACGAGGAGCACCGCCAGAAGATGGTGGAGCTCAAGGCGAAGCACGACGAGGAGGTCCGCAAGCGCACCGAGAAGCGTGGCCTCCTGATCGTGAACACGGGCGACGGCAAGGGGAAGAGCACGGCCTCCTTCGGCCTCGCGATCCGCGCGGCCGGCCACGGGAAGAAGGTCGCGATCGTGCAGTTCACGAAGGGCTCGTGGAAGACCGGCGAGCAGGCGGCCTTCCGACGCTTCCCCGAGATCGAGCACTTCGTCGTCGGCGACGGATTCACCTGGGACACGCAGAACCGTCAGGCCGACATGGCGTCGGCGAGGCGCGGCTGGGAGATCGTGAAGGAGCTCGTGGAGAAGTGCCGCGGGGAGGACCCCGCCTACGATCTCCTCGTCCTCGACGAGCTCAACATCGTGCTCCGCTACGACTACCTCCCGACCGACGAGATCGTCGAGTACCTGCGGCACAAGCCCGAGGCCCTGCACATCTGCGTCACGGGACGCGATGCTCCGGCCGCGCTCGTCGCCATCGCCGACACCGTCACGGAGATGAAGGCCGTGAAACACGCCTACGAAGCCGGTGTGAAGGCCCAGAAGGGCATCGAGTTCTGAAGCGCTCCCGCGGGGGCGATATCACCGAGCCCCGCGCGCGTCCCTGGTAGCCACCACCACCGCCAGGGATCACGCGCGGGGCCGGGGAATTCCTCAGCCGAAGCTCGCCTCCAGGTCGAGCGCACGCGGGAACAACACGTGGTTCTCGAGAGCCACGTGGAGACGAAGGTCCGCCTCGAGGTCGCGCAGGCAGTCGAAGAGCGACCGATGGCTGCCTGACGCGCCCTCGGGCGGCGCGAATTCTCGTGTCAGGGTGCGGAGACGATCGAGGCCGTGACCGTGGCCCACGTGCTCCGCGTACATCACCTGCACCGGGTAGCGGACCGACGAGAACGCCGACTTCGGCCTCGGCCGGTTCTCGGCCTTCGCCGCGTCGAGCGCGACGAGATGGGAGAAGAGGATGTGCTCTTCCTTGTGGAGGTGCACGAGGAGGTCGACGCGCATCGACTCGAAGACGTGCACGAGCTCGACGAACTCGGGGCTCCGAGTGCCACGCTCCTTCGCGACGGCGACGATGAGCCCCTCGGCCCTCTCGAGCTCGGCGCGCGTGAAGGCGTGGTGCGTCTTGACGACGTGGGCGACGAGCCGCGGGAGCGACATCTCCTCGGGCGCCGCGGGACGCTGGCGGAGCGCCGCCACGTCCGTATCCCGAGCCTCCGCTCCGAGCTCCATCGCCTCACCTCCGTCACGAACGAAGGTGAGCCCCGACGGCCCTCCGCACACTGATCTGGATCAGCGGACGGCGGGCACCGGATCGAGCCGTCGACGCGCGCTCTCGAGCAGCAGCGTCATCCGATACGCGGCCTCGGAGACCGGACGCTCGATCTCGGCGAGGGAGGCCGAGAGCCGGGTGAACTGCTCGGCGAGCGCATCGAGCTCGGCGAGGAGCGCCCCGCGCACCACGTCGGTGGCCTCGTTGTAGGCACGACAGAGCTCCTCGACGCGTCCGCGCACGACCCCGAACGTCCGCTCGAGCTCGACGCGGGCGGCCTCGATCCGATGCTCGCTCTCGTCGTAGCGAGCCGCGACGCCCTCGACGTCCGTGAGCAGATCCGAGAGCTCGGCCGCGAGCTCGGTCGCCGAGACCTCACGGTCGATCAGGTTCGGCATCGGCGAGCGACGCGTGTCGAGGTAGCCCGTGTGCCCAGCCTCGCGCTGCTCGCGCTCGCTGCGCGAGAGCACGTGCGCCGAGTGGACCTCGCGCAGGGGCGAGCTCGACCCGACCACCGGGGGGAACGGGGAGTTGCTGTTGATGTCGACGACGGTGGTGAACCACTCGCCCCAGCAATGATCCTCGCCATAGCCCGTGTCCGTGATCCCGACGGTGATCACGCCCGGCTCGAGGAGGTCCGGATGGCGCGCGACGAGACCTTCGATCTTCGCGTGGCTCGAGTTGATCCGGACGCGGCTCGGCGGGGCGATGCGGATCGGCTGGGCGGCCCGACGCGCGACCCATCCCGGGCCGAACGGCGCGGCGAAGCGATCGTTCGCGGCCTCGACGGCCGAGTAGTCGACCTCGTCGACGCCCAGCATCTCGGCCGCGACCTCGACGACGGGCTGCGGCGACGCGCTGGTGAGGACGATCCGGATCCCCGGGCAACGCGCGCGGAGCCAGTCGATGTCGGAGCGCTCGATCACCTGGTCGCCCCGGTGGCGCTCCCAGATGCCGCGCATCAGCTCGCGGGCCGTCTCGAGCGGGAGCGTCGAGAGCTGCTGGAGCATCGTGAGCTGGGGGATCGACTGCACGCGCCGCACGGGCTCGGGACCGAAGCGCAGGAACGACCAGCGGCGCAACCGGCCGGAGAGCCGGGCGAGCTTCGCCCAGACGAAGTAGAAGAGCCCCGGGAAGGCCCAGACCTGGGCGCCGATCCAGAGGTAGCGGAGCGAGCCTCCGAGATCGCGGAGGTCGACCGCGAAGCGGCCAGGCCCACGGCTCCGCATCCGGGCGAGCCCGTCCGCGCCGTACGCGAGGTAGGCGCAGATCTCCCACCCCAGGAGCTCGCCCATGTTCCGGCCGAGATGGAGCGTCCGGTCGAGGTCGAGGACGAGGTACTTCGTCTCCTTCGGGACGGCCCGCTCGGCGAGGGTGCGGAAATCCACGGGATTGCCGTGGACCACGAAGCGGTCGACGACCCGAGCGTAGCGACCATCCGCGCCGCGCTCCCGCCCGAGACCTCTCCGATTGGGGATTCCGTTCGTGTCCGACATGTGTGCGTTCAGCCTAAGGTCCCGGAATCCTTCGATTGTCACCGTTGTGCAATTCTTCCATGGAAGTCCGTGGAACTTCGTCTCGCGGGGATCCAAATTCCTTCACTAGTTCCCCCGGTCGCGGCGACGTATGAGGGAGAATGTGGTTGTCCCTGGCGTAGGTACCTACCGAAGCGAGAGGTGCAGACCGTGAGGACGCTGGGAATCGATCTGGGCACGACGAACACCGTGGCGGCAGTCACGGGTCAGGTGATCCCGATCCCTGGCACCGCGGCCGAGGATCCCATCCTCCCGTCGGTCATCGCCTACCTCCCGGACGGCAGCGTTCGCCTCGGAGGCGAGGCCCGTCGGCGACGCCCCTTCGACCCCCGCAACACGCTCGCCTCGACGAAGCGCGTCATCGGCGTGCCCTTCGGCACCGAGCGCGCCCGGCGTTTCGCGGAGCACCACCCCGCCTACCGCCTCGTCGCCGGGGCCGAGGGCCACGTGGGCTTCGAGACCCGGGCCGGGGTCATCACGCCCGTCCAGGTGGCCGAGCGCCTCCTCGCGCGCGTCGTCGACGCAGCGGCGGTCGAGAGCGCGACGACGAACCTCGTGGTGACCGTCCCGGCCGCCTTCGGCCGGGGCGAGCGCGAGGCCACGCTCGTCGCGGCCCGGAACGCGGGCTTCCGCGAGCCCCACACCGTGGACGAGCCGGTCGCGACGGCCGTCGCGTACCTCCAGCGCGCGAACCTGCGCCACGCGGTGGTCTACGACCTCGGCGGCGGCACCTTCGACGTCGCCGTCGTCGACTGCAGCATCCGTCCCTTCCGCGTCGTCGGGTTCGGAGGCGATCCGTACCTCGGGGGCGACGACATCGACCACGCCCTCGCCGAGCGGGTGGCCGCCCGCGTCCTCCGCGAGAGCGGCTGGGACCTCCGCACGGATCCCATCGCGTGGGAACGCCTCGTCGACGCCTGCGAATGGGCGAAGGTCGCCCTCGCCGACGAGCCCTTCACCACGATCTCCGTGGCCGAGGTCGACGACGCGGCGCCGACGGGGATCGCCACCGTCACCATCAGCCGGGACGAGCTGGTCGGCCTGACCCTCGAGCTGGCACGCAAGACCTTCGTCCACTGCGACGAGGCCCTCACGATGGCGGGGATCCACGCGCGCGACGTCCAGGCGGTCTTCCTCGCCGGCGGAAGCTCGAAGCTCCCCGGCCTCAAGGACCTCGTCGGCCAGTACTTCGGCAAGCGCCCCCGGATGGACATCGACCCGATGCACGTCGTGGCCATCGGCGCGAGCCTGGCGGCCACCCGGCCCGAGCTCTCGGTGATCCTCCAGTCGGGGGCCTACTCGGTCTGACGGCCGGAACCGGCCCCGGCTCGCGGCGAGGAGGCTGCGCCGTCGGCGGGATCGACTACGCTCTCGACGCGCGGCGAGGTCCGTGACAGACTAGAACACGTTCTAGTCCGAGAAGCGAGGCGATCGATGGCGGCGGAGTTCCACGAGCTGAAGGTTTCGGGAGTCATCCAGGAGACGGCGGACACCCGCTCCTACGTGTTCGAGATCCCGAAGCACCTGCGCCAGGCGTTCCAGTACAAGGCCGGTCAGTTCCTGACCTTCGAGATCCCCTTCCAGGGAATGCGCATCCGTCGGTGCTACTCGCTCGCGAGCTCGCCCGACGTCGACGCGTGGCCGAAGGTCACGGTCAAGCGCGTGAAGGACGGCCGCGCGTCGAACTGGTTCAACGACCACCTGAACGTCGGCGACGCGATCCTCGTGCAACATCCCGAGGGCCGCTTCGTCCTGAAGCCGGAGAAGACCGAGCGCCCGCTCGTGCTCTTCGGCGGCGGCTCGGGCATCACGCCGGTGATCTCGATCCTCAAGACCGCGCTGCTCACCTCGAGCCGCAAGGTGAAGCTGATCTACGCGAACCGCGACGAGGCCTCGATCATCTTCAAGGACGAGCTCGACCTCTGGGAGAAGCACTTCCCGGAGCGCTGCTCGGTGCACCACCACCTCGACAGCGAGAAGGGCTTCCTGAACGTCGAGGCCGTGAAGTCGCTGCTCGCCGGGTGGGAGAAGGCGGACTTCTACACCTGCGGCCCCGGCCCCTTCATGGACACGGTCGAGGCGGCGCTCGAGGCGATCGGCGTCGATCACCACGACCGCTTCTTCGAGCGCTTCGTCTCGCCGCTCGATCCCGACCGTCGCGAGGCCTCGGCCGAGGCCGAGGTGCCCGTCGGCGACGTGCCCGCCAAGTACACGATGGTGCTCGAGGGCACGAAGCACGAGGTGCCCTACGAGAAGGGGCTCACGCTGCTCCAGGCCGCGAACAAGGCCGGCCTCAAGCCGCCCTCGTCCTGCGAGGACGGGTACTGCGGTTGCTGCATGGCGTTCATGCGCTCGGGCAAGGTGCACATGGGAGCCCACGAGGCGCTCACGCCGCAGGACATCCAGAAGGGCTGGGTCCTCCCCTGCCAGGCCAAGGCGACGAGCGCCGAGGCCATCGTGATCGACTTCGACGAGAAGTACTGAGATGTCGAGCGACGCGAGCGAGACCTTCGACGACGCGCAATGCGCGGCGCTCGCGAGGCTCGTCTCCGCCGTGCGTCGCATGAACGATCTCGTCGTGTCGACCAGCGGCTCGGTCGGGGAGCTCGAGGCGCTCGCGGAGCGCACGGAGCTCCTCGGCCACGAGCTCGCCCGGCACGCGAGCGGCAAGCCGATCCCGCGGTACCGCTACCACGAGTACCTCGAGCAGAACCTGAACGGGCTCCTGCCCTACTCCGTCGTGACGGGCCGCTACAGCCCGCTCGCCCCACCGGTCGAGATCTCGCGCGAAGGCGACACGATCGTGGGCAGGGTCCGCTTCGCGAACGTCTACGAGGGGCCGCCCGATTCGGTGCACGGCGGGATCGTGTCGGCCGTCTACGACCAGCTCCTGGCGATGGCCACGCTGATCCGCGGCCACGGGGGCATGACGGCCTCCCTGACGATCCAGTACCGGCGCAAGACCCCGCTCGACCGCGAGCTTCGATGGACCGCATGGACGGAACGCATCGAAGGCCGCAAAGTCTTCGCCCGCGGGGCCTGCCATGCCGGCGAGGAGCTCGTGTCGGAGGCCGAGGGGCTGTTCATCCGCCCCCCGGACGCCCGACCGCCCGACGCCCCCTGAGCGAACGAGGAGCAGTCAGAACGTGTCGGATCCGAACAGCATCGCCGCAGGCAAGGTCGTCTCCATCCACTACGTCCTCCGAGACGACTCGAGCAAGGAGCTCGATCGGTCGGAGGAGGGCAAGCCGCTGCTCTATCTCCACGGCGCCCGCAACATCGTCGCGGGCCTCGAGAAGGCGCTCGAGGGCAAGCGGGTCGGGGACGCGGTGAAGGTCACGGTCCCGCCCGAGCAGGGCTACGGCTCGCGCAATCGCGGGAAGACCTTCCAGATGCCGAGGTCGAGCTTCCCGAAGGAAGTGAAGCTCGAGCGCGGCATGCAGTTCTCGACGAAGACGCAGGAGGGGCACCAGGTCCCCGTCTGGATCGCGAAGGTCCAGGGCCCGACCGTCGTCGTCGATCCGAACCATCCGCTCGCCGGCGCCACGCTCCACTTCGACGTCACCGTCGCGGACGTGCGCGACGCGACGGAGGAAGAGAAGCAGCACGGCCACGCCCACGGGCCCGACGGCCACGGCCACGGGCACTGAGGTCGAGCAGGAGCCGACGGGCCCCCGGACCGGACGTCTTCCGGGCCCGGGAGCCCCGCCTCAGGGCCTCGTGCGGCCCGGGTGATCCCAGTACGACTTCGGCCCCTTCGTCCACTCCGGGCCCTCGCCCCAGTGCAGCCGCGTCCCCTTCTTCCGGTGGTCGCGATCGTGCTCCTTGCGGGCGGCTTCGTAGTCCTGGAAGGCCTGGCCGGCGAGCTTCTCGGCCCAGTAGTCCTCCTCCATCCGCCACTTGCCGTTTCCGGCGTAGTGGATGATCGAGATGCCGGGGAAGTCGATGTAGCCGCTGCCCGAGGGATGATCGCGGCGGTTCTGCATGTAGAAGACCACGCGCCCCGAGGGATCGACGTGGTGCCACTCGTAGACGCCGTAGATCTCCCGGTACCGCTCCATGAGCGGCACGATCCACGTCCGGACGGTCTCGCGGCCCTGCATCGTGCCGAGCACGCGCTCGAGGTAGAGGACGTCCTCGGTGAAGAGGTCGCACCAGGCGTCCCAGTCCTCGCGGATCATCCCTGTGTTCCAGTACGTCCGGAACGCATCCTCGATCTCCTCGAGGGGGAAGGAGCGATTCGGTTCGGTCGGTCTCATGGCCTCGTCTCCCGCGGTTCGGAACCCGAGGCAGAAGTAGAACACGTTCTACGGCCGAACGGTAGGGCTCCCGGCGCCGCGGGCCCGTGATATACCGCCCCCGTGACGTTGTCCCCGAAGCGGCGCGGCCTGCTCCTCATGAGCGCAGCCCTCTTGGTCCAGGCCGTGCAGCTCTCCCTCGAGCCGCGGATCCCGCGTACGGCCTACTTCGCGATCGGTTTCGTCGCGGGTCTGCTCGGGATGACCGGGGCCTCGACGGTCGCCCGCGAGAAGGGCTACTCCCAGTGGCTCGGCCTGCTCGGCGTCCTCTCGTTCGTCGGGATGGGCATCGTGGCGCTGATCCCGGACGCGGCCTTCGTGACGCCGGCCGTTCGACGCGCCCTTCCCTGGCCGAGGAGCCCTTCCGGTGCGCGGACCGAGCCGTCCTGACCTCGGCCCCCTGCTCGCGGCCGCCCTGACCCTGCCGGTCGCCATGGGGGCGTGCCGGGACGATGCCGCGGAGATCGAGGCGGCCCAGCGGGCCGCGCACACGGGGAGCATGCCCCCGACCGCCGTCGGCGGCGGTCTCGATCCGGCGAGCGGCCTCCCGGTCGGCTATCCGCCCGACGTGCCCCTCGTCCCGGGCGCGGAAGCGGTCAGCGGAGGGGTCGATCCCGGGGTGGTGCGGACGGCGCTGCTCCGGTATCGCATGCCCCAGGCCGCGTTCGTCGAGGCCCTCGTGCGGGCCCTCGAGGAGGCCTCCTTCCGCATCGTCGATCGGCACGCGAGCTCGACGGGCGCCGTGCATCTGCGCGCGGAGAAGGGGGATCGCGGCGTGAGCTTCGTCGTGGCGGACGAGAACGGGACGACGCGCGTCGACGTGGTCTCGCGCGACGTGGCGCCTCCCGGGACGGGGACGGATTCCCGGCCGCGGTAGGGCGCCTCGCACGCCCCCGAGGCCTCCCGGAGAAAAAAACGCAGGTCCCCTGCATTTGAAATCATCCGGAAACAGAGATCCGATTCCCCGGAAACATTGCCCCTCTAGGTTCTGCTCAAGAGTTGACCAATCACCTCTTCCGCGGCGGACGCGATGCAGGCGCGGCCGACGTGGCGAAGGTGGCTCGGAGCAGGAGAAGGGTGATGCAAATCAACGGAGCAGATACGTCGTGGCTCTTGGTGTCGGCCGCGCTGGTGCTTTTGATGACCCCGGGTCTCGCGCTGTTCTACGGCGGGATGGTCGCGTCGCGAAACGTGCTCTCGACGTTCATGCACAGCTTCATGGCGCTCGGAATCCTGACGCTCCAGTGGGTCCTCTTCGGCTACTCGCTCGCGTTCGGTGGAGCGGGCAACGCCCTGGTCGGTGACTTCAGCTACGCCGGCCTGATCGGCGTCGGCACCGCCGGCAACGGCGTGATGTACGTGAACGGGGACGGCGTGACCGGTCCGTTCGTGACGAACATCCCGCACCTCCTCTTCATGGCGTTCCAGATGATGTTCGCCCTCATCACGCCCGCGCTCATCTCGGGCGCGTTCGCCGAGCGCATGAAGTTCGGCGCGTTCGTCGTCTTCACGCTGCTCTGGTCGACGCTGGTCTACGACCCCGTCGCGCACTGGGTCTGGCATCCGAACGGCTGGGTCTTCGTCGACGGCGGCCTCGACTTCGCGGGCGGTCTCGTCGTCCACGCCATCTCCGGCGTCGCGGCTCTCGTCGTCGCCATCGTGCTCGGCAAGCGCAAGCGGCCCGCCCCCCCGCACAACCTCCCGATGACGCTGACCGGCGCGGGCATCCTCTGGTTCGGCTGGTTCGGCTTCAACGCCGGCAGCGCGCTCTCCTCGGGCGGTCTCTCGGTCGTCGCCCTCGTGAACACGCACATCGCGGCCGCCCTGGCGATGGTCTCCTGGCTCGTCGCCGAGAAGATCAAGCACGGCAAGCCGACGGCCCTCGGCGCGGCCTCGGGTCTCGTCGCCGGCCTGGTCGTCATCACCCCGTGCGCCGGCTTCGTGAGCCCGCTCTCCTCGGTCGGCATCGGCCTCCTCGCGGGCGTCATCTGCTTCGGCGGCGTCATGCTGAAGTCGAAGCTCAAGTACGACGACGCGCTCGACGCGTTCGGCGTCCACGGCGTCGGCGGCATCGCCGGTGCGCTCCTCCTCGGCATCTTCGCGCAGAAGGCCTGGAACGGCGCGGGCCAGGACGGCGTGCTCTTCGGCGGCGGCGCCACCCTCCTCATCGCGAACGCGAAGGCGGTCCTCGTCGGCTGCCTCTACTCGGCGGCCGCGACCTTCGTCATCCTGAAGCTCATCGAGAAGACGATCGGCCTCCGCGTCGACGAGGAGACCGAGGCCGAGGGTCTCGACCAGGCCCTCCACGGCGAGACCGCGTACGGCATGGAGCGCTCGCCCGGTCACCTCGCGCTGAGCGAGGAGGACGAGGGCGCTCCGGTGGTCGCCGCCGGCGCCCCGAAGACGGCCTGAGCCCTCCCGAGGTCGCGTCGGAGCCCCGCGCGGTGCGAGCCGCCCGGGGCTTCGCCCGTTCCGTCCCCGGGAGGATCGTCCGGCACGCCGATTCGCGCTAGCTTGGCGGACGCATGACCCCCGCCTCGGACGACGAAGAGCTGATCCACCGGAGCGCGCGCTCCGAGATCGTCCGCGTCCCGAACAGCGCGGGCGCCGGCTCTCGCGTGCTCAAGATCGTCCCTCGCGAGGCCGCCACGCCGGAGCGCATCGCGGATCTCCGCCGCGAGTTCGAGCGGACCTCGAGCCTCGAGGGCAAGAACCTCGTGGCCTGCCTCGGGCTCGAGTGCCGGGACGACGTGTGGGCGATGCACCTCGAGGACATCGGAGGTCGAAGCCTCGAGTCCCGCCTCGGAGAGCCGCTCGATCGCGAGACGTTCTTCGCCATCGCGATCGGCCTCGCGGAGGCGCTCACGAGCCTGCACGCGCGCGGCGTGCTCCACCTGCGCGTGTGTCCGTCCCACGTCGTGTACGCGGATGCCGAGCGCGCCCTCCGCCTCATCGACTTCTCGTGCGCCGTGCCCTTCTCGGCCGCCTTCGCCGATCGCGATCTCGGCGCCCACGACGATCCTTGGACCGCGCCCGAGCTCCGAGGGCACGTGCCGGCCCTCGTCGACGCGCGCACCGACCTCTACGGACTCGGGGCGACCCTCCACGGCCTCGTCCACGGCGTCGCCCCCGGCGACGCACGCCCCGAGCGCCCCCACGCGAGCGACTACCTCTCTCCGGCGCTGCTCGACGTGATCGACTCGCTCGTCGAGGACGACACGACGCGTCGGCCCGCCGACGCCGACAGCGTCCGTCGACTGCTCGTGGCCCACCGGGACGGGACCGTCGATCCCCTCGTGCAGAGGGTGCGTCGGCCGCCCGACCCGAGGATCCGCGCCGTGCTCGAGGACGCCGGCCTCGATCGCCCCGTCTTCCATCTGCTCGAGGGAGACACGCCCGAGGCCGAGCAGCTCCTGCTCGCGCTCGTCACGGGCGCGGCCCGCCAGGGCTTCGCCGTGGTCGGGCTGCGCGGCGACGCCGACCAGGAAGGGCGCGCGTTCGCGGAGCGGACGTGGCTGCTCCCGGGCCCGAAGCCGAAGCCCAGCGTGCTCGTCGTCGAGGAGCCGGGATGGCCCGACGGCCCCGTGGATCGCCTCCTCGAGCGCCTCTCGCGCACGCACGTCGCCTTGCCCCTCTCGGTCGTCGTGTGGGGTCGGTCGGCGGCGGAGCTCGCCCACCTCGAGCGTCTCGCGCGGCGGAGCACGATCGTGAGGCATCGGGTTCCGGATGCACCGGCGCCCGACGCAGGCCCCGAGGGCCTCTCTCCCGAAGCGCGCGAGCTCGCGGAGCTCGCCTCCCTCGTCGACGAGCCCGCCTCGATCGCGGCGATCGCGGGCGCACGGAGCGTCTCCTCGGCCGACGTGCGCCGCGCGGTGAGGGAGCTCGCGGCCGCGGGGCTCGTCCTTCCGTCCGCCACGGCCGAGCTCGTGGCCCTGCGTTTCCGGACACGGGCCCAGAGGACCGCGTTCGAGCGTTCGCTCTCGGACGCACGGAGGGCGGACCTCCATCTCCGTCTCGCGCGCGCCATGGATCCGGGCTCGCGGGCCCACCACGACACCCGGGAGACGCTCGCCCTCGCGCTCCACCTCGCCGGCGGGGCCTCGCGCATCGCGACCGAGACCGAGCGCCGCCTGCTCCTCGACGTGCTGATCGAAGCGGTCGGACGCGCGGTGGTCGACGACGATCTCGCGCGTGCCGTGCGCCTCGGACGCGCGCTCGCCGCCTCCGTGCAGGAGGACGACGCGCCTCGGATGGGCCCCCGCCTCGCCGCTCCCTTGCTCTCGGCCTCCGAGGCCGCCATCGAGATCGCCGCGCTCGACGTGGCCGACGAGCTCCTCGCGCTCGCGTCGCGCGTCGCGCGGCGCTCCACGGAGCGGGGCCGTGTCCACGGGCTCGCGATGCGCGTCTGTCTCGCCCGCTCCGACATCGAAGGCGCGATCGTGGAGCTCGACGCTTCGCAACGCATCCTGGGCACGCGCGGACCGATCCTCGCGGGCGAGGGACTCTCCGCCGCCGCCACGCACGCGGCCGCGGCCGTGGCGCGCGCCGTCGCGCCCGCCCTGGGCCGGGGAATGGCCACGGGAGAGGACGCCCTCGCGCTCGACATCCTCCGCGAAGCCCTCCTCGCGCGGCGGCTCCTGCCGCGGCGGATCGTCCGCGCCGCGGCCTCCCGGGCGATCTGGATCGGACGCGAGTCGGGCGCGCATCCGGTGTTGCCCTTCGCCCTCGTGATCCTGGCCCGCGAGATCGGGAGGCTCCGCCCGCGGGATGCTCGCGCGCTCTTCGCCCTGGCCCTCGAGCTCCTGCGCCCGGAGGAGGATCCGGTGGTGGCGCGTCGTGTCGAGGTCGCCTGTCTGCTCGACGGCGAAGGACAGGGCTCGTCCGAGGCCCGTGCGAAGCGCCTCTTGCGCTTGTCCGAGGAGGCCGAGGCCGATCGCGACGACGCGGGAGCGACCGAGGCCCTGGTCGCCGCGTTCCTCCTGCTCTTCGACGGCAGCGTCCCGGTCGATCGGTTGCGTCGCGTGCTCCGCACCGGAGGGCGCTCCCTCCCCGCTTCGCCCCGCCTCGCGCTCCTCGGGCAGCTGTCCGACAACCTCGCGGGGGTCGGCCGCTCGCATCCCTCGGAATTCCGCGGACCCGCCTTCGAGGACGGGGAGGTGGTCGAGGCCCTGCGGTCCCGCGACCACGACACGGCCGCGTTCGTCTTCGCGACGCGCGCGGTGCTCTCCTCGCTCTTCGATCGCTCCGACGAGGCCGTGCGCTTCCGCGACGCGAACGCGATCGCGCGCGCGCACGACGAGGGCCTCGAGCGGGTGCTGGGGCTCTCGTTCCATGCGGCCCTCTCGGCGCTCGACGCGGATCGGTCCCCGATCGAGACGGCGACGCTCGTCGCCGACTACCTCCTCGACTCGCGTCTCGAGTCCGGGAAGGCGCGGGCGCGGAGGACGCTGCTCGCAGCCGAGGTCTCGGCACGTCTCGGCGCCGACGAGCGCGCCACGAAGCTCTTCGACGAAGCCGCCCGCACGGCGGCCTACGAGGGGAGGCTCCTCGACGCCGCACGCGCGCACGAGCGCGCCGCCCGCTACCACGGCCGCCGCGGCGAGCAGGCTCCCTACGAGGCCGCGCTGCGCGCCGCGCGGAAGGCCTACGCCGAGCTCGGTCACACCGCGAAGCTCGAAGAGCTCGACCGCGAGCATCCCTGGCTCGTCGCGTCCACCGAGCGCTGACCGCGGCGACGAAGGCCGCGCTACGGCGAGAGACGTGCGACGTCGATCTCGAGATGGAGCGCTCCGTCCACGCGCGAGCGCGCCTCGAGGAAGACGCCCTCCCCACGGGCCCAGCCGATCGCCTCGACGGTCGAAGGTAGCGGCACCGGCGCGCGGAAGCGCACGTCGATCCGGCGGGGTCGCGACGGCAGGAGCTCCGGGAACGAGGCGAGCGTTCGTGCGGCCGTCCACGTCCCGTGCACGATCGCGCGGGGGAATCCGAACGGGCGTGCAAGGAGCGCGTGCTGATGAATCGGATTCCTGTCCCCCGCGACCTCGGCGTAGCGACGTCCCATCGACTCAGGGGCGTCGAAGGTGAAACGGCGATCGGGCCTCGGGCGCGCCACGGCAGCGTCGCCACCGACCTTCTTCCCGGACGACCGGAGGCGCCGGAGGGCGGTCGTGATCGAACGCCAGGCGAGCGCCCCGTCGACGAAGGCCCGCGTCTCGAGCTCGAAGACGACCCCGCTCGAGACGTCACGCGCCGAGACGAGCTCCGCCTCGAGGTCGAGGACGGCGGCCGAGGCGATCGGAGCGAGCTCCTCGATCGCGTTCGCGAGATGGACGAGGCCCATCGCGGGGAAAGGGAACGCCGGATCCCCGAGGATCGCGAGGTGGAGCGGCGCCGCCACGAGCTGCGGATAGAAGGGCGGGAGGGAGCCATCGTCCCCGAGACCGACCAGCCCGCGGTAGCGCGCGAGGCGCTCGGGCTCGGGGGCGACGCCTGCCCTCCGGAAACCCACGCGCCCCACGTCGGCGGCGGAGCGACCCCGTCGAGGCCGGGTGAAGAGCGCGAGATGCGCCTCGAGGGCGCCGGGGAAACGATCGAGGGTTCGGAGCGTCATGAACGGCAGACCACCGAATCGAAGACCCGAGCCGTGAGGGCGGCCCGGGTCGTCGAGGAACGAAGGGAGGGATCAGGCGAGGTGCAGCATCGCGCGCGCCTCGGCGGGGCTCGCGATCTCGCGACCCACCTCGCGAGCGACCTTCACCAGGGCTTCGATGAGCTGGCCGTTGCCCGAGGTCTTCTCGCCGTTCGGCAGGTAGAAGGTGTCCTCGACGCCCGTGCGCAGATTGCCGCCGAGCTCGGCCGCGCGGCGATGGAGCGGCCAGACCTCTTCGCGGCCGATCGCCGTCACCGACCACGGCGCCTCGGGAAGCTTCTGCTTCACGAGGTAGTCGAGCAGCTCCGGATCGGCGGGCATGCCGGAGGCGACGCCCATCACGAAGTTGTAGTCGGGGTTCTTCACCATGCCGTTCTCGACGTAGAGCGCGACCGACCGGACGATGCCGAGATCGAAGCACTCGAACTCCGGCATGGTCTTCGTCTCCGCCATCACGTCGAGGAAGGCCTTCACCTTCTCGACCGGATTGTCGAAGACCATCGGCGGCCAGGCCCAGGAGCCGTCCGCCTTCGTCTTGAGGTAGTTCAGCGTGCCGGCATTGCAGGCCGCGACCTCCGGCCGCACGGCGCGCAGGCAGGACGCCGGACCCGAGATGTCCGGGCCGACGATGCCGGTCGTCAGGTTGACGATGATGTCGGGACAGGAGGCGCGGATCGCATCGCACACGGTCTTCGCGACCTCGGGATCCCAGCTCGGGAGGAAGCCCATGCCGGGCTCCTGACGACGGATGTGCACGTGCACGATGCTCGCGCCCGCGTCGTACGCATCCTTCGCCGCCTTCGCCATCTCGTCCGGCGTGACCGGCACCGGATGCTGCTTCGGATTCGTGAGCACGCCCGTGAGCGCGCAGGTGACGATCGCCTTGTTCGACGAGGCCATGGTGTTCCTCCTCAACCTTCCTTGAGCGGTTCGATGTGGACCAAGAGGGCCTTCGTCGAGACCTGTGCGTTCGGGGAGACGAGCACCTCGTCGACGACTCCGTCGACGTCCGCGAGGATCTGGTGCTGCATCTTCATCGCTTCGAGGACGACGACCACCTGGCCACGGACGACGCCCATGCCCGGCTCGACGTTCACCGAGACGATGCGGCCGTTCATCGGCGCGAGGATGCGGCCGTCGCCGCCGGCGCCGTCCTTCTTGACCTCGTACTGAGGGAGCTCGGCGTAGTGCTCCGTGGCAGAGCCGAGATCGAGGAAGAGCTCCGTGCCGGCGATGCAGTAGCGCACGGTGCGCTGCACGTCGTCGACGAGGATCCGCGCGACGTTCCCGTCGCGGCGGAGGATGGCGACCACGGTCTTCTCGCCGCCGAGCTCGACGACGAAGGTGTGACCGCCCTTCCACTTCGCCGTCGCGTCCAGCTTCTCGCCGGCATGCCCGAGGCGGATCTTGATCACGGACTCGCCGGTGCTCGCGAAGACCGGCTCGTCTCCCTCGGGGAGACCGAGGAGGAGCGCCGCGAGGGCGCTCGCCCACTTCGGCGCCGCGGGCTTCACGGGCGCGTCCTTGCCCTCGGGCACGAGGTAGCGGTCGATGAACTTCGTGGTCGCCTCGCCGCGGACGAAGGCCTCGTGATTCAGGCACTCGCCGAGGAAGGTCTTGTTGGTCGTGACGCCGAGGAGCGTCGAGTCCTCGAGGAGGCGCACGATGCGACGGCGCGACTCCTCGCGATCCTTGCCGTGCGCGATGAGCTTCGCGAGCATCGGATCGTACCAGGGCGTGACCTCCTGGCCCTTCACGAGGCCGTGGTCGACGCGCATCCCGTGCGTGACGACGCCCTCCTCGCTGCCCTCGATCGCCGGCGCCCAGCGGTACACGCGGCCGGTCTGCGGGAGGAACCCGCCGTACGGATCCTCGGCGTAGAGCCGGATCTCGATCGCGTGGCCGCGCAGCCGCACGTCCTCCTGCGCGAACGGGAGCTTCTCGCCCGCCGCGACCCGGAGCTGCAGCGCGACGAGATCGAGGCCCGTGACCATCTCCGTCACGGGATGCTCGACCTGCAGGCGCGTGTTCATCTCGAGGAAGTAGAACGAGCCGTCCTTGTCGAGGAGGAATTCGACGGTGCCGGCGCCGACGTAGCCGATGCTCTTCGCCGCCGCGACGCCCGCGGCGCCCATGCGCGCGCGGAGCTCCTCGTCCACCGCCGGGGACGGGGACTCCTCGACGATCTTCTGGTGGCGACGCTGGATCGAGCAGTCGCGCTCGCCGAGATGCACGACGTTGCCGTGCTTGTCGCCGAAGACCTGGATCTCGACGTGGCGCGCCTCGAGGAGCGCACGCTCGAGGAGGACCTCGCCGCTGCCGAAGGCGTTCTCCGCCTCGGCCTTCGCCGTGCGGTACGCGTCGAGGAACTGCTCCTTCGCGTGCACGAGGCGCATGCCGCGACCGCCACCACCCGCCGCCGCCTTGATGAGGAGCGGATAGCCGACCTGCTCGGCGGCCTTCGAGAGCGTGTCCTCGTCCTGCTCCGTGCCCTGCCAGCCCGGGATGGTCGGGACCTTCGCGTCGATCATCAGGCGCTTCGAGGTCGCCTTGTTGCCCATGAGGCGGATCGCCTCCGCGGGCGGACCGATGAAGACGATCCCGGCGTCCTCGCAGGCCTTGGCGAAATTCTCGTTCTCCGAGAGGAAGCCGTAGCCGGGATGGATCGCGTCGGCGCCCGTGCGCTTCGCGGCGGCGAGCAGGTTCTCGATCGAGAGGTACGAGTCCTTCACCGGCGCGGGGCCGATGCGCGTGGCCACGTCCGCGAGTCGGACGTGGAGGGCGTCGGCGTCCGCGTCGCTGTACACGGCGACGGTCTTGTAGCCGAGGCTCTTCGCGCTGCGGATCACGCGGCAGGCGATCTCGCCGCGGTTCGCGACGAGGACGGTCGAGAATCGGCTCATGCGCCACCTTCCTGATCGTTCCACGAGGGCTTGCGCTTCTGGACGAAGGCCATCGTGCCCTCCATGCCTTCCGGACCCCGCACGCACGAGGCGAACTCGCGCGCGCCGTGGTCGAGGAGCTCCCCGAGCGGCATCGTGCCGAGCGAGAGCATGAGACCCTTCGTGACCGCGATCGCGCCGGGCGCGCAGTTCGCGATCTGACCGAGCACCTTCGCGAGGCCGGCCTCGAGGGCCTCCGTGCCTTCGAAGACCTCGTGACCGATGCCGATCGCCACCGCCGTGCGACCGTCGAAACGACCACCCGTCACGGCGAGACGGCGCGCCTGCGAGAGGCCGACGCGCTTCACGACGAACGGGGCGATCTGCGCGGGCGGAAGGCCGAGGCTCGTCTCGGGGAGACCGAACTCGGCCTTGGCCTCGACGAGCGTGACGTCGGCGACGCAGGCGAGGCCGAAGCCGCCGCCGAGGACGGCGCCCTCGCAGACGGCGACGACCGACTGGGGCGCGGCGTCGACCTTCTCGATCATCCGGCCGAAGGCGCGGTTCACCTCGAAGATCGGATCCTTGCCCTCGCTCGGCTGCGCCATGCGCGCGGCCGCCATGTCCTTCACGTCCCCGCCGGCGCAGAAATGGCCACCGTTGCCACGGAGCACCACGGTGCGGATCGAACGGTCGTCCGCGATCGCCGCGAAGACCTTCTCGATCTCGGCCACCATCGCGAGGCTCATCGCGTTGCGCGCCTCCGGGCGGTTCAGCCGGACCGTGAGGACCGACTTCGACCGCTCGAGCTGGAGCGTCTTCACCTCGGGGAGCTCGGCCATGGCTCAGCCTCCGCGCTTCGGGAGCGTCCCGTCGAGCTTGCTGATGATGCTCAGCATGACCTCGTCGGCGCCGCCGCCGATCGAGGTGAGCCGGACGTCGCGGTACATGCGTGCGACCTTCGACTCCCACATGAAGCCCATGCCGCCCCAGTACTGGAGGCAGGAGTCGACGAGCTCGCGCCCGAGCCGGCCCGCCTTCAGCTTCGCCATCGAGGCGAGGCGCGTGACGTTCTGCCCCTCGATCATCATCTCGGTGGCGCGGTAGACGAGCGCCTTCAGCGCCTCGAGCTCGGTCGCGAGCTCCGCGAGACGGAAGTGGACGGTCTGGTTGTCGAGCACCGACCCCGTGAAGATCTTCCGCTCGCGCGTGTACTCGATGGTGAGCTGCAGGCAGCGCTCGAGGAAGGTCACGGAGTTCGCCGCGCCCCAGAGCCGCTCCTCCTGGAACTGCATCATCTGGTACATGAAGCCCGCGCCCTCGTGACCGATGCGGTAGCGCTGCGGCACCCGCACCTCGTCGAGGTAGATCTGCGCGGTGTCGCTCGACCACATGCCGAGCTTCTTCAGCTTCTTCGCGCGCTGGACACCCTTCGTGTCCATCGGGATCATGATGAGCGACTTGTTGCTGTGGGCCGGCCCCTCGCCCGTGTTCGCGAGGCAGCACATCCAATCGGCCTGCATGCCGTTGGTGATCCACATCTTCGTGCCGGTGATGACGTAGTCGCTCCCGTCCTTGCGCGCGACGGTCTTGATGCTCGCGACGTCGGAGCCCGCGCCGGGTTCGGAGACGCCGATGCAGCCGACCATGTCGCCCGCGATCGAGGGCGCGAGGAACTGGGTCTTGAGCTCGTCCGAGCCGAAGCGCGAGAGCGCCGGGGTGCACATGTCGGTCTGGACGCCGATCGCGAGCGGGACGCCGCCGCAGTCCGCGCGACCGAGCTCCTCGGCCAGGACGAGGCCGAAGCTCCAATCGAGGCCCTGGCCGCCGTACGCCGGATCCTTCGTGATGCCGAGCAGGCCCTGGTCGCCGAGCTTCTTGAAGAGCTCGTGCGCCGGGAAGATCTCGGCGTCCTCCCACTGGTCGACGTACGGGTTGATCTCGTTCTCGACGACCTTGCGGATCGTCTTGCGGAGCTGCTCGTGCTCTTCGGTGAACTTCATGTCTCTGCTCCTACGTCACCGTGTCCCGCGTCGGGAGGCCTCGGTGGTTGATCGGTCGGGATGGCTGGGGAACCGGCGGCTCACATGCGAGCGGCGCCGAAGGTGATCGGATGGAGGGTGCGTCGCTCGCTCTCCCAGCAGGTCGCGAGGGCGAACGCGACGACCTTGCGCGTGTCGCGCGGGTCGATGAGACCGTCGTCCCAGAGGCGCGCCGTGGCGTAGAGAGCGGTCGACTCCTTGTCGATCTTCTCCTTCACCTGGCCCGTGAGCTTCTCGAGGACCGAGGGGTCCACCGTGACGCCCATCTTCCGGTACTTCTCCTCGGTGATCATCGAGAGGACGCGCGCGGCCTGCTCGCCGCCCATGACGGCGATCTTCGTGTTCGGCCAGGCGAAGACGAAGCGCGGATCGTAGGCGCGGCCACTCATGCCGTAGTTGCCGGCGCCGAACGAGCCGCCGATGAGCACGGAGATGCGGGGCACCTTCGAGTTCGACACGGCCTGGATCATCTTGGAGCCGTGCTTGATCATGCCGCTCCGCTCCGCCTCGGTGCCGACCATGTAGCCGGTGATGTTGTGGAGGAAGAGCAGCGGCGTGTTCGACTGGTTGCAGAGGTGGATGAACTGCGCCGCCTTCGTGGCGCCGTCGGCGTAGATCGGTCCGTTGTTGCCGATGATGCCGACGCGGAAGCCGTCGATCGCCGCGTGGCCGCAGATCGTCTGCGTGCCGTAGAGCTCCTTGAACTCGAGGAACTCCGAGTCGTCGACGATGCGCGCGATGACCTCGCGCACGTCGTAGGGCTGGCGGTAGTCGGGCGGGACCACGCCGACGAGCTCGTCGGGCGAGTAGCGCGGGGCCTTGCCGCCGCCCGTCTTCGCCGAGACGCCGGACGAGGGCCAGTTGAGGTTGCGGACGATGTCGCGGGCGATGTCGATCGCGTGCGCGTCGTCCTGCGCGAGGTACTCGGCGCTGCCCGTGACCGTCGCGTGGAGCTCGGCGCCTCCGAGCTCCTCGTCGGTCGCGATCTCGCCCGTGGCGGCCGCGACGAGCGGCGGGCCCGCGAGGAAGACCTTCGCCTGCCCCTTCACCATCACGACGTAGTCGGAGAGACCGGGGAGGTACGCGCCACCGGCGGTCGACGAGCCGTGCACGACCGTGACCTGCGGGATACCGGCGGCCGAGAGGCGCGCCATGTTGTGGAAGATGCGGCCACCGTCGACGAAGATCTCGCCCTGGTAGTTCAGGTTCGCGCCCGCGCTCTCGGCGAGCGTGACGATCGGGATTCGGTTCTCGAGCGCGAGGTCCTGCGCGCGGAGGCTCTTCCTGAGGCCCATCGGCGTGACCGCGCCGCCCTTGATGGCGGCGTCGCTCGCCGTGATCATGCAGCGCACGCCCGAGACGTAGCCGATGCCGGTGATCGTGCCGCCGCCGGACGCTCCGTCGTGGCCGTCGTCGTCGTGCATCTTGTAGCCGGCGAGCGTCGAGAGCTCGACGAAGGGGGCGCCGCGATCGAGGAGCAGCTCGATCCGCTCGCGCGGGAGGAGCTGTCCACGCTCGTGGAACTTCTTCGCCATCTTGTTCGAGTTCGCGCGCACGCGCGCCTCGAGCTTCCGCAGCTCCTCGACGAGCTCGAGATTCGCCTTCGCGTTCTCGTGGAAGGACTTCGAATTGGGATCGATGCGCGATTCGAGGATCGGCATGGTCTCACTTCTCCTTGAGGATCTCGGGGAGCGCGGCGCGGTGGAAGCCGTTGTACGGCTTCAGGCGATCGTGCTCGGGGGTCGGGAAGATCGGGCTGTGCAGCGGTGCGCCGCCGTCGACGCGGAGCGTGACGCCCGTGACGAAGGCCGCGGCCTCGGAGAGCAGGAAGCAGATCGCCGCGCTGACCTCGGACTCGGTGCCCATGCGACGCGCGGGCAGCGATTCCTTGAGCTTCGGGATGATCGCCGTGATCGGACCCTCGTAGTTGTCCATGCCGCTCGAGGCGATCCAGCCCGGGGCGACCGCGTTGATGCGGATGCCGGACGAGGCCCACTCGACCGCCATGGTCTCGGTGAGGTTCACCATGCCGGCGCGTGCGGCGCCGCTGTGGCCCATGCCCGGCATGCCGCGCCAGATGTCGGCGACGATGTTCACGATCGCGCCGCCGTTCGCCTGCATCGACTGCGCGTAGATCTCGCGCGCGACGAGGAAGCCGCCGACGAGGTTCGTGCGCACGACCGTCTCGAAGCCCTTCTGCGTGATGAGCTGGAGCGGCGAGGGGAACTGACCGCCCGCGTTGTTCACGAGGCCGTGGATGCGGCCGCGGTCGGCGACGATCTTCTTCACCATCTCGCGGACGGCGGCCTCGTCGCGGATGTCGCAGGTGTACGCCGAGGACTCGTAGCCGTCCTCGCGGAGCTCGGCCTGCACCTTCTCGAGCTTCTCGAGCTTGCGGCCGACGAGGACCACGTGGGCTCCGAGGGAGGCGAGCTCGCTCGCGGTGCAGCGGCCGATGCCGCTCCCTCCGCCGGTCACGACGATGGTCTGGCCCGCGAAGGCGTCGGGTCGGAAGATGCTCCGGTAGGACATTTCACCCCTCGGTCGGTTGGGTAGCCGCCGGTACTCATCGGCTCGGTCGGCTCCGGATCAACTTGGGGTGAAGGCGTCCGTTTTTCAAGCGAATTCGATAGGTTAGGATTTAACCCCTGCGGGTCGGAGACGTCGCGCGGAGGGGTTAAAAGGACCGAAAACACGTCCCTACCCATGGACATTCGAGGTGGCCCGTTCGGCCCTCCGGGTGAGGTCAATGGCCGGCTCGGACGGCGACGGCGGGCGCGGCCGACGGGGGGCGGATAGGCTCCCGCCATGTACGTCACCCTCCGGCACGGCGATCGCCTTCCCGCCGTCACCGCGGTCCAGTGGATGCTCAATCGGAGCGGCGCGGTCGCTCCCGTCGTCGTCGACGGCGACTACGGCAGCGAGACCGCTCGCGCCGTGGAGCAGTTCCAGCTGCAGCGTGGGCTCGACCCGAGCGGGATCGTGGACACGGATACGTGGAACGATCTGGCGTCGATCGTCGAATGCGAGACGATCGAGGCCATCGACGGCGGTGACATCGACATGTGGCTCACCGAGGTCGCCTACCTCGGCTCGGGCGGAAGCACGATGGTCTCGACGTTCGGCATGTCGATGGGAGTCCCCGTCGCGCTCGAGCGGATACGCCGAAGCGCTCGCGCGGGGCGCGTCCTCGTCCTCCGATTCGATGGGCACGGCCGTCCCGGTCACATGGGCATCTCGATCGGTGACGCGCCCGCCACGCACGCGGACTCGATCCTCGCGGCCGAGGCGCTCAGCCCCCCCGTCCGCGCCTTCCTCGCGTCCTTGCGTCCCATCTTCAGCGGGTGCGGCAGCATCGAGCTCCACGGCTGCAGCACCGGGCTCGGCTCCAAGGGGCGTCGGCTCCTCCGCGGCATGGCGGATTCCTGCGGCGTGCCCGTGACCGCGGGCCTTCGGAGCCAGTACGGCGGGCGTCGTGCGGACCGGTTCGAAGGCCCCACCCTCACCATCTGTCCCGGGGATCGGTCGCTCGCGGGTTGGTCGGCTCGCTTCTCGGACTGACGTCCGTTCTGCTTCAGTAGGGCATCGCGTCGGGAAACTCCGCCCACGGATCCCTCAAGTGGCTCGGCCACGACGCGCGACAGCGTTCGTTGCGGGAACGTCGGCGGCCTCCGTGTGCGCAAGGGTCGGCAGCGCCCGCATCGAGGCCGTCGGCCGGCACGGAGGAAGGCGGGGCCGCTGACGCGGTGGGGCTGGACGTCTCGGGGGCGGGAGCGGATGGTGCCGGGGCCGATGGGGTATCCGTCGAGCTGCTCGTGGACGAGGCTGGCGCCTCCGTCTCGGCCGCGGTCGCGCGCGGAGGGGGTTCCGTAGCCTGTGTCGTGCTCCGCGCGGCGGCGGCCGGACGAGATTCCGTGGCGCGTTCACCGCCCGAGCAGGCCGCGATCAAGAGCGAGGCCACCGCGAGGCAGGCCGACGCGATCGTCCGATTCCGATGCATGCGGAGAACGTACCGCGGGAAGGAGCGGGGCGCTGCTGTCTCGCGCCCAGCAGCGCCCGCCGAGCCTGAAGGAATCAGCGGCCCCCGCCGTCGGTGTACGTCGCCCAGGGATCGAGCGCGCGGCGGTATGGGTGATCGAAGCAATGGGGATCGTCTGCGTGGGAGCGGCCGCGACGTCGGCATGGCGGGCCGCTTCGAGGCACTGGGGCGCTGGCGTCGAGACGCTCCGACGAGTCCGCCCCGCCGAGCGCCTCGGCCGTCGTCGGGAACGTCGCGAGCGAGTCGGAGATCGGGGGCGACGCGGACTCGGAGTCGGGTCTCGGCATCGGCGCCGAGGCTGCCATGCCGTCGGGCGACGAGCCGGCTGATGAGGTCGGCGTGGGCTGCTCGCGCGCCCGCGGAGAGGGAGTCGGGGGGTCGCCTCCACGGCTCGAACAGGCGACCATCGCGACCGACGCCACGGCGAGGCATGCCGACGCGAGGCTGTGGTTCCGACGCATGCGGAGAACGTACGGCGAGAAGGAGCGCGGCGCTTCTGTCGTGTGCACGGGTGCGCAGGGGGGTTCTTGCCCGCCGTTAGCTCCGTGGGCGGCAACTCGCCGACGTCGCGGCCGAGCATCCCCGCGTTCGGCATGGAGCCCCCGCGCGAGACGAAGGAAGACGAGAGCCACGACGACGTCGCGGAGCTGCCGTCGCTCGCGCATCCGCACGACGGCCTCTTCCGCTACGCGTTCGGACGGCCGGAGCATGCCGCGGGCGAGCTCGCCTTCGCGCTCGGAGAGGACATCGCGCAGCGAATCGAGTGGACGACGCTCGAGCTCGTCGCTGGCTCGTACGTCGACGAAGCGCTCCGCCAGAGCGAAAGCGACCTCCTCTACTCCGTGCGCCTCGGAGGACACGAGACGCTGATCTACGTCCTCTTCGAGCACCAGAGCTCGAACGATCCGTGGATGCCGCTCCGGCTGCTCGGGTACATGCACGCCATCTGGGCGCGGTGGGTCCGTGACGGGGCCACGCCCGAACGAGGGCTGCCGGCGATCCTCCCGGTCGTGCTGCACCACGGAGCCGAAGGATGGACCGCGCCCCGGCGGTTCTCGGAGCTGTTCCGCCTCGCGGACGACGCCCGTTCCGTCCTCTCACCGCACCTCGTCGACTTCCGCTTCGCGCTCGACGACCTCACGCTCCTCGCGCCCGACGCCGTGAAGGCGCGGTGGTCACTCACCGATTTCGCGAGACTCGTGCTCCTGCTCCTGCAACGAGCTCGGACGTCTCCGGATCTGCTCTCGGACCTCGCGGGCTTCGTCTCCGAGATCCGCGCGCTCGCCCGAACGGAAGCGGGTCGACGCGACCTCGGGGTCGCGTTCCGCTATGCTCTTTTCGTCGGCGACCCTCCGCTCTTGGGTCTCCGACGGCTGCTCAGGGACACCGCGGGTGCTCGCCTCGAGGAGGAAATCGTGACCACCGCCGAGAAGCTCATCGCCGAAGGGGAAGCCAGGGGGCGCGCCGAGGGCGAGGCCAAGGGCGAGGCCCGCGGCCTCGCGAAAGGCCGAGGGGAGACGCTCGAGCGCCAGCTGCGGCTCGAGTTCGGGCCTCTCTCCGACGAGGTGACACGGAGGCTCGGCTGCGCGTCGATCGAAGAGCTCGATCGGATCGCGGAGCGGATCTTGTTCGCGGGGACGGTGGAGGAGGTGTTCGGGGGGTGAGGTGGGGCGGGTTCGGGCGAATGGCGAGGCGGATCGGTGGGAGGGCGCACGCGGCCCGGGCACGGCTCGGGAGACCCAGTCGAGGGCAGCGTCGGCGGCCGTGGGGAGAGACCGGCTGGACCGAGGAGGCGGTGGCCAGCAATGTCCCGATACGCGCCCTCGTGGGTGGTCCTGGGTGCGCCGCGAACGTAAGCTCTGCCCCATGATCTGGCGTGCAGTAGGTGTGGTGCTCGGCGTGGCGTTCCTCTCGTTCCATCAGGCCCCGTGCGGCTCGGCGCGGGCAGGTGGCGGCGAGGCTCGCGCTGCGTGTCCCGAAGGCATGGTGTTCGTGCCGGGCGGTACGTTCACTATGGGGACGACGGCGGCCCTCGCCCATATGCCCGACGAAAGCCCACCCCATCGCGTCACGCTCTCGCCATACTGCATCGATCGAACCGAGGTGACGACGGCGGCCTATGCGCGTTGCAGCGCTCCCGGCTGCGTAGCGCCCGAGGCCGAGGTCGGGCCATGGTGCGCGAAGACCGCTCGCCATCCGCAACACCCGCGCAACTGCATCACGTGGGAGCAGGCGAGCGCCTACTGCGCGTGGCGCGGCGCGCGCTTGCCCACGGAAGCGCAATGGGAGTTCGCGGCCCGCGGGCCGAGGAACCTACACTATCCGTGGGGCAACGAGCCTCCGACGCCGAGACGCGCCCGGTATCGCGGCAACATCGAAGCCGACGTGTTCCCGAAGACGGTCCCGGTGGGATCGTACCCGTCCGGTCGGAGTCCCTTCGGCCTCGACGACATGGCCGGAAACGTCTCGGAATGGGTTGCGGACTGGGAGGGGCCTTACTCCACCGATCCGCAGACCGACCCGGTTGGCCCTTCTTCCGGAACATACCGCCGAGTGCGCGGAGGCGGGTACGAGTCCGACTGGGAGCTGCGAACCTGGTCCCGAGCAGGTTTTCGGCCGGACAGGATGACGTACGATCTCGGGTTTCGCTGCGCCAGCGCGGCCGAGTGAATCACCGCGGTCGTGGTAGCCCGTTCCGCGATCGAGTGGAGGTCGCTCGCCTGCGATCCGCACTCGTCCCGGGCGGTGCCAATCGCGCATGGAGGGTCGCCATGTATTGCCGCGTAATGCAGGGCGCGTGGACGCCGGCGTCTCGAGCGACGTCGTCATCGCCCACGCGTCGCCGGAACTCGCGCTCCTTCGCTTCCAAGACCTCATCAAAGAACGGCTGGAGACGGCTCTGTCCGTTTTGGACGAGGAGCACCGCGCCTCCCACTGCGAACACCGCGATACCGAGGACGAAGCATGCGGTGCCGAGCGGCGCCGCGACCGTCGCGCCGGCGACCTCCGCGCCGAGCGCCCACGCACCGAAGGCCCCCGACGCGAACTGCAGCCCGCCGCGGATCCGCATCGTGGTCACCATGACGCCGTCCTGACGTCGCAGCGCGGTTCGGAGATCCTCGTCTTGGCCGACCGCGACCTGAAAACCGTCGTAGAGATCGAGCGCCGAGCTCAACAAGGAGGCCAGGCGCCCCGTGTCCCGAGCGACGCGGTCGATCCATTCGGACCGGACCACGAGATCGGAGGTCCCGTGGCGCTGCCCCGCTCGCCACGCCTGGTAGACGGAATCGAACGTACCCACGAGACCGAGGACGCCCTGTCCGAGATCCACGTACGTCCGAATCTTCACTTCGGCATCGTCGAGTTGCTCCACTAGCTTCTCGATCGCGAACATGAAGCTCATGCAGTCGGAGAACGTCTTCAGCCATGCCGGAACGACTGCGCGCGAGGTCCAATGCGGATCGGCAGGCAGCTGTACGGAGTACGACCGTACCGTCCCGTCGTTCGCCCAACGATACCGCACGCGCTCGACGGGTTGACCGGGTCGGATGCGCGGAGGGACCTCGTACGAAGCGCCACGGCGACTCCGCGTCTCGTCTCGGGGCATGTCGTCGAAATTCGTTGCGAACACGAACGGGTACGATTGAGGGTTCTCGCCGGTCGCGCTGAACCAGACGCGGCCTTCCTGGAAGTCGACGAAGATGTTCCGATCAGTCTGCAGCTCGATACGCGTTCGGAGAGCCGCTCCGTCGACGAGGAGCTGTCGGGAGACGACGCCATTTCCTTCGACGGTGCAGTGATAGCGGTAGAGGTAGTTCAAGGCGCGGTTTGCGAGCGTGGCGTCCGCGAGATGAGTCTTGAACTCGCGTACGTGTGACTCGTAGAACCGCTTCATCATGGATCCGGCTTTTCCGGGGATCTTCGCAACGTACTTCACGAACGGGGCGAGTCGTTCCCACGTCGTCGGATCCTCGAGGGCGGCCTCGGCGAAGAAGGGGTAGCGCACCGCGGCGGCGACGTCGTGGTAACGGTCCGAGAGCGCCGCTTGCGCTCTACTCTGATCGTCGTGCATCACGTGGAAGCAGAGCGACTCGAGGAATTCTGCGTTGGGGCACTCGCGTGCTAGGATCTCGCGACATCGCGCCGTCACCCAGGACTGAGCATCCTCGACAGCGGCTCGGTGCCTGGCGATCTCGCGATCGAGGCCCGCCTGCCCTTGCAATTTCGCGAATCGGGACATGTCGAAATAGTCGAGCAAAGCGGCCTGTGCGCGCTCGACGATGCGAACCCCGTGGAACGTCCGGTCGCCAAGCTCGTGCCAAGGGTGCGCGATCCGATGGCTGTCGCGGATTGACGTCGCCCACGCTTTCCACTCTTCGCCTTCTGGGGAGACTAGGATCGCGCGACGGAACACTGTGCGCTCGACCTCCGCGGCGCCGCAGCGCTGCGCGTACCGTCGAAGTCGATTCACCAAGTCGATCTCGTCCGCCCGCGCGAGCGGTACCGTCCGCGTCGAGCGTTGATACGGAGCGTGGACGAGCGACAGTCCGGCATGTGGCGTGATCAGGAGGCTCGCGTTGATCTCCCGCTCGAGCTCCGGGACGGGTGCCTCCGCCGCGCAGGCCTCCATGACGTTGCCCATGCGCGTGAGGACGTTCCAATCCTCCATCGTCGCCTTGCGAAGGTGCACAGCACAGCGAACCGTCCACTCGGCTGCGTACATGCCGCGCAATGCACGAGGCGTTACGTCGAAAACGACCCCTGAGCGACAGGTGTTCTGCCATGCACGTTGCTCGGCGTGGGCACCATCCGGCTGGACGAGAAAGTAGCCACCTTCACCGTTCGTGAATAGAAGGCGCGCAACCTTGTCCCGCTCGCACGCCGACAAGGTCGGGATCGCCATCGGGTCGATGTCGGCGCGCGCGGCGTGACGCAGACGCGAGAAGCGGTAACGCGTGAACGCGGCTCGATGATCGCCGTCCAAGTCCTCGACGACGCGATCGAATGTCTCGCGGTCGTACGTCCAGAACATGGCGTAGGATTCATCCGCGACGAGCCCGAGGGTCATGAGACGCTCGTCGTCCACGGGCGCTTCAGCGTCCCACGAAAGCCAGCCGTCGCGCGCCGTCGATTCGATCGCGGGAGGATCGTCGTACACGTTCGGCACCGGGCTGACGGAAAACGGGAAGAGCGAGCCCTGACGATCGAGCATGCGCACGAGCGGGTAACCGGCGGCGTTCGTGCGTGCGACGAGGCAGGACGGGAAGAACGAGTCGAACCAGTCCGCTTCAAGCGACGGGTCTTTCGCGAACACGACGTACGCCTTCGCGACTGGCACGAGGCGGAATACGTACCCATCCGTGGCACCTTCTTCCGGGGCGTCGTCCGTGAGTGACGCCTCGACGACTCCGAAGCGAACGGGCATGTCCCGAACCGTTGCGGCCAGGGCCGCAGGCACACACGTATCAGTCACGAGCCATGCTCCGATTCGAGCCGCCCGAGTGTTTCGTCATCGACATCACCCGTGGGTTCATCTCGTTCGAGAATGTCTCGTTGGAACGAACGCAAAGCGGACCGCGTACGAGGGCCGAAGCGGCCGTCCACGGCACCACATCGAAATCCGAGGTTGTTCAGTCGCGCTTGGATTCCCGAGACTACCGGGGCGTCGGCGGACCCCACGGGGTCGAGGGATCGAAACGCGATCCGGAACATCCGGAGGGTATTCGGAAAGAAGACCAACGCCGCGGTAAGGTGCATCGGCAAAGACTCTTCCCTCAGCCATCCGTCGCCGTCGGTCCGTCGATCGTCGAGCTGACACCTGACTCCGTCGATTACGTACGAGAATACGTACTTCTGATTTGCGAGCGGCTTCGCTCCCAGCAACAGACGAATCTCGAGTCTGGTCCTGGGAACATCGATGACGATGCGGTTCCCCTGGTTTGTCGACAGATCGAACCGCACGGACGTGTTTTCGGGCACGTACAGCTGCGCCCCGGGCGTCAAGATCTTCGGGGATGGATGCGCCTCGCGTATGGAAGCATTCTGGGAGTGGTTCCAGACGGTTTCCCAGTCCTTGAACCCGTACGCCCAGGCGATGCTGAGCGCATCTTCGCCTTGACTGACGACGTGAATTCCTGGTGGCGTGATCTGTCGTAGAGGCATTGTCTGCGGGCCGAAACGAAAGGTAAGGTGACTAGGCGAAGAGGCGAAGCATGTAGTCTCCGCCCGGAACACGGAAGAACGCGATTCGCCCTTCTTGGCCTACTACGCCCCGGCGCGTGGATCCGTCCGATAGCGTGATCTCGTAAGGGAGTCCCACGAGGGGAATGCCATCGGGATCCACGACTTCGACCTCGAGCCACTCCGACGGCGGGGCGTCTTCGACCTGTCGACTCGCCGCCGTCGTCGGACTTCCCCCCACCATCACCGGCGGCCCCCCAGGAATCGGCAACACGACGCTTCCCGCCTTCATCAACGACTTCGCCGGGCTGCTCTTCCAGCTCCGAACGGGCGCGGGCGCTCCGATGTCGTGGCAGCCGAGGACCTGATGGCCCATCGCGCTCATCGCCTCGCCATCCGCCGTCACGGTCGAGGAGCCCTGGTAGAGCTCGGCTTCGCTCAGCGGGGGCTTCACGAACATGCCGCCGATCGGGATGTGCGGAGGGCTGAGCATGCAGACGTTCCCCGCACGCGCGCGCGGCAAGCCATTCACGTAGACCGTGCACGCGCCGGGCTGGTAGTCGGCCGGATCCATCACCATCCCCGCAACCGGGATCGGGACCATCATCGGCGGGGCCGGCGGAGGCGGCTGGATCAGGTGCATGTCCATGCCGACGATCGGATCGGTGTGCTTGGCGGCGGTCATCGGTTCTCGCTCGTCTTCATGCCACGGCGGCGGAGCTGCTCGTCGAGGCCCCGGCGGTGGTCCTGGTGGCTGCGATGACGCGTCAGCGCGACGAGCGCATCCGCGAGCGGGACGAGCATCGCCGCCTCGCGCTCCTCGGCGGTGAGGCGATCGACGACCGCCAGGGCTCGGATGCCGGCATCCCATGCAGCATGCACGTTCCCCGCCCTCTCGTGCGCGAGGCTCGCGACGCGCTGGCTTTCGAGCTCGAGGCGGGAATCGCCGAGTCGCTGACAGAGCGGCGCCGTGTCTTCGTAATAGGTGGCCGCGAGCCGAGCCCCCTCCTGCGCCCCGAGGAGCATCGCACCCACCCCGAAGCGCGCGAAGACCCGCAGACGCAGACCGTTCGGATCACCCGCCGCCTCGGCGCGCTCGGCGGCCTCCTCGGCGGCACGGAACTCCTGCACCGCCTCGACATGCCTTCCCGCGCCGGCGAGGCCGTTGCCCACCGCGAAGCGGATCGGGACCACCGACGCGAAGGCTCCTGCCCCGAATGCCAGGTCGTGAGCCGCCTTCGCGAGTCGCGTGGCCTCGTCGATCTTCCTCTCGTTCACGGCTTGCATCGCGCGCACAGTCATCACGCGCAGCGCCCCTTCGAACCGCCCGAGGTCCGCGTGCGCGACCGTCACCGCCGACACGCGTGCGGGCAGCTCGAGCCGCGCGGCCCAGGTCCACGCGAGCGCCCCGAGCTCCCGCCAGAGTGGCTCGTATCGGAGCTGCATCGTCGAATCGAGGACGAGCACCCGCACCCCGGGAGCCTGCTCCGCGAGCCGACGAACGAGCGCCGAAAGCCACCGAACGAACGCGCGTTCGTCGCCGACTCGCTCGGGCTCGAAGACGAGCAGCACGTTCTTCATCCAGCTGCCGGCGTGGTGGCGCACGTAGGCTCCGAGCAGGAGCGCCAGCGCCTCGACATCGGGCAATCCGCGCGGAATCGCGGGAACCGTGAAGGGCTCGGTGCGGGCCACACGCGTCGCGGTCAGCGCGGGCAGAAGAGCCGTTCCGACGGCGAATCCGTGGGCGTCCGGCACCTCGAAGGGCGCGTCGACGAAGAGCACCTTCGTCTTCCCGTCCATCGGTCCGTCGAGGAACGTATGCACCCACTCGACCTCGTCCGGCGCCACCACCCAGCGGAAGAGCACGGAGTCCGAAGCGGCGAAATTGGTCCATTGGCCCCGAAGGAGCTTCGGCACCTCGTGCAAGGCCGCGCCGTCGAGCGGCGCATCGGTGGGGATCGTCTCGCGCACGTCGCCGGCCCTCAGTTGAGATTCACCATGCCGCCCTTCACGTTCACCATCGAATCGCCGGAGACATCCACCTGCGTCGATTGCGACGTGATCTTGGCCGGCTCCACGGACACCACGCTCGACCCGCTCGCGATCTCGGCCTTCGTGCTCGCCGAGACCTGGAGCGTCCCGTCGCTCTTCAAGAGCAGGCTCGCGGACCCGCAGACGAGCTCGATCTGCGACGAGGCCGAGAGCGTGATCTTGCCCTCGCTCGTGATCGCGACCGCATTTCCACCGACGACGAGCTCGATCTCCTTCGGGCTCTCCGCACGGATCCCCTCCTCGACGAAGATCTCGGTGCCCTCCCGCTTCACGCGGAAGTGATCGTCCACGGTGATCTCGTATCGCCCTTCCACCGAGACCGTCTTGTCCGAGGCGGCGACCTTCTCGGTGTCCCCCTTCTCGACGTGCACCGCGCGCCCGCCGAGATAGCGACCGGACATCGGGCCTTCGACCTCCTCGTCGTGAGCCTGGTGCACGAGCAACGTATCGGAGCCCGTGATCTCGGTGTCCCGGGTCGCGAGCAACCGAATCGTCTCCGGCCCCGTCACCGTCTCCGTCCGCGCCGCGCCGATCGTGACCTCTTCGTTCCCCACCACGCTGAGCGCGCGATCGAGTCCGACCGTGACCGTCTGCAGCCCGATCACGTTGTACGCCTGGTTCGCGAGGACGGTGAGGAGGTGGTCGTTCTTCACGAGCTCGCGGAGGTTGCGCTGCGCCTGCAGGTACACCTCCTCGGCGCCGGCGGAGTCCTCGAAGGAGAGCTCGTTCCAGCCCGTTCCGCCCGGGGTCGAGCTCGTGCGGAGCACGCTGCGGGTCGCGTCGTCGGGGAGCGTGTAGGGCGGCGGATTCGCGCCGTTGTAGACCGTGCCCGTCACGACGGGGCGGTCGGGATCTCCGTCGAGGAACGTGACCACCGCCTCCATCCCGATGCGCGGGAGGAAGACGAAGCCCCAGCCGGCGCCGGCCCAGGGCTGCACCACGCGCAGGTAGCACGAGCTGCGATCGTCGCCGTAGCCTCGGCGATCCCAGTGGAACTGCACCTTGATGCGGCCGTGGGAGTCGGTGTGGAGCTCCTCGCCGGAAGGGCCGACGACGGTGGCGGAGAGCACGCCGCGCACGCGTGGCTTGTCGAGCGGACGCGGCGCGCGGTACGCGAGCGTGGACGGCACGCAGGTGAAGTGGTTCGAGTAGCTCGCCTCGAGCCCCACGAGCCGGAGCGCCGGGGCCGTGGTGTCGCCGACGTGGATCGCGTGCGTGATCGCGACCACGGCGTACTCGCCCGCGTGCTCGCCGTCCGGCTTGCCGTGGAAGCCGAAGGCCGTGCCCGCCGAGAGGCCGATCGCGGTCGAGTCTCCGTGGAACGTGAGCGCCTCCTGCACGTGGCGATGACGCCGCAGCGCGGCTTGCGCCTCGACGTCGGTGCCTCCGTACGCGCGCCTTCCCTCGTCGTACGAGTGGAAGGTGAGGGGCTGCGCGTCGTGCTCGTAGACCTCGCGCGCGGGGCCGCGGAAGGCGCCCGGAACCTGGCCGGAGTCGACTCCCTGCGCGTCGCTCGCCTCGCGCTCGACGAAGGTCTCGGGCCGCGGCCAGTCGTGGTGACGCAGCGCGACGCGCGTCGGCCGCGTGCGATCCGTCCGCTGGAAGAGCGTGATCGCCTCGTGATGGCCCGGCGTCCCCGAGGAGACGAAGGGGAGCGTGTCCCCGTCCACGCTCTCGAGCGCGGGGTAGTGGCTCGCGTCGTCGACGATGACGAGCTTCTCGGCGGAGCCGTCCTGCTCGAAGAAGAAGAACATCCCCTCTTCGCCCAGGATTCGCAGGACGAAGGCGAGGTCCGACTCGTCGTATTGCGTGCGGTACTCGCTCGCGGGGTAGCTGCGATCCGTCCTCACCTCGACCTGCCGCTGGTACGGCCGGAGGGCATCGACGAGGACCTCGCGGAGGATCGCATCGGCCGACTTGTCCTGGAAGATGCGGCTCGAGCGCGTGAGCCCGAGGAGGGCGAGCGCAGGAACGATGCGCACGGAGCATGGCGCGTGCGAGAGCTCGGCCGAGGCCTCGCCGCCGGACACGACCTCGTCGACGATGCCGTGGAACGCACGGTCGACCGAGCTCCCCCGCGCGAGGCGCAGCGTGCAGCTCGAGCCGAGCAGCTCCGTCGGATCGGTCGACGGATCGTTCGAGACGAGGCGCGCGTGGATCACGTAGGGCGCCGTGAGGCTCTCGGTGACGGTGACGTGGGAGGCCGTCCAGAGGCGCGGAGGCATGCCTTCGACGTCGAAGGAGACGGTGACGGGCTCGCCGGGCGCGAGGGAGGGAACGGAGAGGCGCGGGTTCATGGGGGCTCGGTCGCCGTTCGTCCGGCGGGTCGGTGCCCACTCTAGACGTCGCGCGTCGGCAGGACCATCGGGGCCGGAAGCCGGGGGCGCGTTCCGCCTGGATGGAAACTTTCCGCCGTGAGCGAAAGCCGCTCGTCCGGCGGCGGTCCTGAGCGTCATCGCCCGATCGACGCAGGCGAAAAAAAGGGGCGTTCGGCGGCTCGACGGGGGTGGCCGCGATGCCACCATCCGGCCGCACGCGTACGCCGGACTTTCGGCGGAAGCGGAGGGAGGCCTCTCGTGTCGAAGTCGTCGCGCATCGTCGTTCGTGGGGGATTGGGAGTCGCCGCCGTCGCGCTCGTCGCGCTCGTCGCATGGGTCGCGGGGAGCGGAGACGTCGTTCGTGGAGGCGCGTCGCGCTCCGAGAGCTCGAGTGCCCTCGAGGAGGGCTTCCGCGCGGGCGGGGACGGTGACGGGACGCTCGAGGCGCACGGCGCGGGCTGGCAAGCGCGCGTCGCGGCGGATGGTTGGCTTTCGATCTCCGCGGCCGGCTCCACGGTGCCGCTCTCGCTCCGGACGTCGTCGGCGCGGCGGGAGCAGAGCGAGCATCACGGCGCGCTCGGTGCGACACGGCTCGTCGCCGGCGTCGCGGAACGACAGGTCGACACGGCGCGCGAGGGATTCCACGCGCGCGAGCACGGCGTCGAGCAGACGTGGACCTTCGACGCCGCGCCGGAGGGAGATGGTGACCTCGTCGTCGCGCTCGACGTCCGAGGGCTCGACTACGCCGGCGCGAGCGCGAGCGGCCTCCGCTTCGCCGACGCGCGCGGAGCCGTGCTCGCGTACGGACATGGCACGTGGATCGACGCGCGTGGAACGCGGACTTCGGTGCCCGCGGCCTTCCGCCAGGGACGCATCGAGCTCCGGGTTCCCGCCGACGTGCTCGGCCGGAGTGAGTATCCCGCGGTCCTCGATCCGATGATCGGCCCGGAGCTGCTTCTCGATGGACCGCCGACGCTCGTGGCTTCGAATGCCTCGAAGCCGGCGATCGCGTGTGGAACGTCGGGGCAGTGTCTGGCGGTTTGGCTCCGGGATGGGGGCGTGCTGATGGGGGCGCGGATCGATTCGGCGGGGGCCTTGATCGACGCCGCGGGCGTCCGGCTCAGCGAGAAGAACGTGAGCGACCTGGACGTGGCCTTCACGGGAGCACACTACGTGGTCGCCTTCCGCGATGGGTCTGGCGATGTCTACGTCAGTCGAGTGGACACGGCAGGTGGCCTCCTCTCGAGGGACGTGCCCGTCAGCTCGAGCCTCAATCGAGCCGTCACGGGCCCCGTGATCGCCGCGGGCTCGAGCGCGGCGTTGGTGGCTTGGTCCACTTTCACCACCGTGCTCGCCGCTCGCGTGGACGCGTCGGGCACGGTGCTCGACCCGTCCGGAATTCCGTTCACGACGACGGGTGGCCTGCCCGGACCCGGAGCGGCCGTCGGCAAGGCGGACTCGATCGCGGTTTCGACGGACGGCTCTTCGTTCGTCGTCGCCTGGAACGGCATGGCGAACTCGCAGCAGGCCATCTGGGCGTCCGCCGTGACGAGCATCGGCGGCACGACCCAGGCGGCGCAGGTCTCGCCCTCGACTACGACCACCAGCGACGTCGTTCGGGCCGTGTGGCAGAACTCCTCCCACCTCGTGGTCTGGGGATCGTCCTCTCTGAAGTGTGCCCGGGTGGCGTCGAACGGTTCGGTGGGTGCCGGCGCCGGCGCTTCGACGCCGGCGTACGGGAACTGGGGTTTCTCGGTCTCCACGAACGGCACGACCTCCGAGCTGGTCTTCAGCGCGCCCAATCCGAGCTCGACGAACATCGACGTCGCCCACCTGACGAGCACAGGCGACACGACTTTCGGCTCGGGCGGCTTCGTCGCGACTTCCGGGACGACGACGGGAGGCAACCCGGACGTCGCGTGGAACGGCAGCCTGTACACGACGGTCTGGGAGGGGGGAGGCAAGGTCTGGACGGCGTCCTACATGACGACGCCCGCCTCTCCCATCGTGGGCACCGTGCTGGCTCGCGCGCCAGGCGCCCAGCAGCTCGTGGCCGGCGCCTGGAACGGGCAATCGTACTGGCTGGCATGGTTCCAGTACGACGGCGCGGCGGGCTCGCTACGTGCCCACCGAGTCGATCCGAACGGCGTCGTCCTCGATGCTTCTCCACTGGTGGTGGAAACGCTCGGCGGAGGGAACGATTGGCCGAGCGTCTCGTGCAACACGAGCGGACGGTGCGCCGTGGCCTACATCGTCGGCGGCACCGTCTACGCATCGCGTCTCGACCCGGCGGGAACCCTGCTCGATGCGCAGCCGCTGGTGGTTCGGAGCGGGCTCTCGAACGGCGCACAGCAGGTGTCCATCGCCAGCGACGGAACCGGCTTCCTCGTGACCTGGCTCGTCGGAAACGTCTCCTCGCCGGGTGGCGCCGCAGGTCGGCGGCTCGCGGCGGACGGGACGGTGGACACGTCCGACATCGCGATCAGCGGAACGGCGACGCAGGTCGGCCAAAGCACCTACGCGGGTACGTCGTACTTCGTCCCCTGGTATCAGAAGGGGCAGGGGGTATTCGTGACGCGCGTCGGGACGGACGGTTCCGTGCTCGCCGGATCGCCCATCGCCATTTGTCCGAGCGCCAACTCCTATTGCCCCCAGGGCGACCTCGCAGCGCTCGATTCTGCCTCGAAGGGGGACGCCATCGTGGTGACGATGGCGAGCAATAGCCCGATCCGAGCCGTTCGGCTCACCTCCGGTGGAGGAGTGCTCGACGCAGTCCCGGTCGATTTCGGCGCGTCGAACGCCTGGAACCCGCAAGCCGCATGGAACGGCACTGACTGGGTGATCGGCTATTGGGCCCAGGTCGCAGGTCCGCCCGTCGGAATGCGCTATGGCGTCACCACGCTCTCGACGACCGGGGTGGTGGGCGGCTCCATCGATGCCGTGTACGAGGTGCCCTTGGTAGACACGTATACGTTCGATCTCGTCTCGGGTCCTCCCCGCAACGTGCTGGCGATCTACGATCGACTGGATCCGAGCCCAGGATACGGTGGCACTCGTCGCCTCCGCGGCAAGCTCGTCTCCACCCGTCTCGCCGAGGGCGCCTCCTGCGCGGCGCCCACCGACTGCATCTCGAGCATGTGCGTCGGCAATCTGTGCACGGCGCCGCCGATGCCCGACGCGGGCGTCGGAGACGGGGGCACGACCAGCGACGGCGGCACCGACGGTGATGGTGGGACGACGACCGACGCGCGCTCGCGTCCCCAGACCTCGTATTGCGCGGTCGGCCACGGCTCGCCATCGACCGGAAACGTGGGCGGATTCGTGGTGGCCGTCCTCGCCCTCGCATGGCGGCGGAAGCGCGTTCGCCGGTCGCGGCTCGGTGCATTCGTCGCCGGCCTCGGGCTCGTCGTGGCGCTCCCGTGCGCCACGTCGCTGGCCCAGGACGCGGCCGCCTCCGAGGCCGCCGGAGCCTACGACGAGACCATCCGCCAGGCCGTCGCCGAGTTCGAGGCGAATCGCTTCGAGGAGGCGCGCGCGCTCTTCCGCCAAGCGCATGCGATCGAGCCGAACGCGCGCACGCTCCGCGGCATCGGCATGAGCTCCTTCGAGCTGCGCGACTACGTCGACGCCGCCCTCTCCTTCCGCGCGGCGCTCGCGGACACGCGGCGCCCGCTGACGAGCCAACAGCGGACGCAGACGCGGAACCTGCTGCGCCAGGCGGAGCTCTTCGTGAGCCACCATCCTCTCGACCTCGCTCCCGCCACCGCCGCCGTGCGCGTGGACGGTGCCCCGGCGACGATCGTCGAGGGCGAGCTCTGGATGAATCCCGGCGCGCATCAGCTCCGGGTCGAGGCGCAGGGGTTCGTGACGCGGACCGAGCCCATCCAGGCCAACAGCGGCGCGAACCCCGTGCTCGCGATCCACCTCGAACCTTCGGCTACGCCCGTCGCCGCGCCGGTCCCGCCCCCGGTGGTCGCGCCCGCGGCGGTCGCGGCCGCTGGCGTCGAGGCCCAGCCGAGCCCAGCCCCCTCCGCCGACGGGGCCCCGCACCACGCGCGTTCGAGGCGCCTCGGGCTCGCCTTCGGACTGATCGGCGGAGGCGCCGCCGTCGCGGCCGGCGGCATGCTCGCCGGGGGCCTCATCCTCCGGAACCAGGACGAGCGCCTCTCGGGCCATTGCGGAGCGAGCGTCGGCTTGCCGTCCGGACAATGCGAGGACTCCGCCGTTGTCGACGACGTCGACTCGAAGTCGCAGATGGCCCGTGTCCTCGGCTTCACCTCGCTCGGCGTCGGGCTCGGGGCAGCGGGAGCCGGCGCGCTCCTGCTCGTGCTGAAGCCGCACGACGCGGACGCTCCTCGACGCGCGGTGGCGCCGACCGCGGCGTGCGGGGCGACCGGGTGCATGGTGGGGGCGGCGGGAAGGTTCTGACCGTCGCCGGGGAGCCTTCGACGGTCGACCATCGGGCGGCGCCTGCCGAGACGTCCTTACGCCACGCACGAAAGAGCCCCGCCCGGGATTCCGGACGGGGCTTCGGTCGTCTCCGTGATTGCGTGGCTCAGCCGATCACTTGCAGGCCTGACGCCGTGTGTACGACGAGCAGCTCGAGCAGGAGAAGAAGTTGCTGCCGGGCGTTCCGTCCCGGAACGATCCGTTGATGCCGCACGCCGGCGCAGTGGCCGTCGCCCAGCCGTCCGAGCAGAAGTAGAGACAGAACATGCCGGAGCACGGGGGATAGCAGCTGGTGTCGATGTTCACGCCCTGCCAATACTGCGTCTCCGCACCGTCGCAGTCGTAGTCCCAGCGGAGCGTGAAGCCCGGCGTGCCGCACTTGTAGCCCGTCGGCTGCGACGCGTCCGGAACGGCGAGCATCGTCTGGGTGCCACCGAGGCAGTACGGGATCGTCTGAGCAGCCGTGGTGGCCCCGGGATAGGCGATGCCGACGGCGTCGGCGCAGTCGTTCCCATTCGGGTTGGGAGCGATCCGGCCCGCCTCGCAGGCGCACTGACTCTTGACGTCGTTCGGATCGCCGAACCCGTCGCTGTCGGCGTCACGCTGGCAGTTGATCAGCGTAGAGGCCTCATCGGTCTGCCCGTTGCAGTTGTCGTCGATGAAGTTGTTGCACTGCTCGGGTGCACCCGGATGGACCTGGACGTTGTTGTCGTTGCAGTCCGCTCCGGCCGCATTCGGAAGGATGTAGCCGTCCGGACAGGTGCACGTCGCCGTCATCATCATCGTGGCGTCGTGGTACCCGTCCTTGTCGTTGTCCTTGTAGCAGGTGACCTGCGGCGCCCCGTCCTCGAGCTGGCCGTTGCAGTTGTCGTCGACGCCGTTGCACTGTTCCGCGGCCCCGGGGTGGACGTTGCTGTTCGCATCGTCGCAATCGCCCTGCGACGTGCCGGCATCGCCCGCGTAGCACGACGAAGGCGCGTAACCGTCGCCGTCCTCGTCGATGAGATCGTGCTGACAGGCGCCGTCACCGCAATAGTCGGTAGTGCAAGCATTTCCGTCGTCGCACTCCGACGACTTGCACTGCGTCTTGTTGTTGACGATCACCGAGCAGCCCGAGCCGAGCCCGAGCGCGAGGATGAGGAGGAGCGGAAGCGAACGAAGAGAAGGAGTCATGACTCAGAGCCTCCCACGAAGGACGAGCCCCGCGGTATTGGGGCCGATGACGGGCTGCACGTCGATCGCGTAGCCAGAGACCTCGTCGGGATCGACGCGCCGGACGAAGAAGAGGACGGTGCCCGCGACGGCGGCCGCGGCTCCGACGCCGAGGCAAATGTCGGCGCCGAGGGCGAGCCCCTGCGCCTTGTCCGCCTCCGACGAGCCCGGGGCCGCGCCGTCCGCCTTCGACAGCGCGACGCCGCCGAGAATCGCGCCGGTGAGGAGCGCGGCGCCGCCGCCGGCCCAGAGGGCGAGCGGGGGAACGATGCTCGGCTGGTGCACCACCTCGAGATCGGCCTGCACCACCGTCACGTCGCCCGGCGAGAGCTGGACCGTCTCCGTCCTCGGGTAGTGACCACGCATCCGCACCACCACGCGATGCGCGCCCGCGGGAAGCCGCACCGGCCCGCTCAGTGGAAGCGTCCCGAGGTCCTGATCGTCCACTCGGACCTCGGCCCCCTGCGTTCCGCGGACCTCGATGCCGGTGCGGGCGAGACGCTCCTGCACCGCCGTGATCCGAGCGCTCGCCGCGGCCAGCGTGTTTGGGTCCCCGAGCCCGCCGGCCACGAACGCCTGCAGGGCCGTCAGCTCTTGCTCCAGTTGGCCGAGTCGACCGTACGCTTGCGCGAGGTTGTATTGGAGCTGCGGCCGGGGATCGAGCGCGAACGCCTGGTTCCACGACTCGATCGCCGCCTCGTAGTTGCCCGAGGCGTAAGCGGCCTGCCCCTGCTGGAAGAGCGCCCGGGCCTGCACCTGCTGCTCCGTGGGCGCTGGCGGCGCCACGGGTGCCGGAGGAGCGGCGGACACCGCGTCGGCTGGGGGACGCCCCGAGCCCGATCGCCCGTGCCCCTGCGCCGAAGCGACGCTGGGTACGACCGCACAAGTGAGGAGAGCGCCGACCAACCAATGGCTTCGCATGCGTGTTACCTCGTCGACGGCGCACGGCCGCTCGTCTTCAGCTACGCCCGACGGGGCGCGATTTCATCCCCCAATCGAGTCCCGGGGTCCCCTCGACCCCCTTTGTCGTCTCTCTTACCCCATCCGGGCGTCCGCTGCACAGCCCCCGACACGGCTTACCCCGGAAGACCTCGATCGGGGCCCCCGCCTCGGGGAGGCTGACTCGGAGGCCGGCCGCGCGCAGCACACCACCGCCCGACGGATCGGCATAGGGGCCCGGGGAAATCCCCCGGGACCCCTGCCACACCACCGGACATGCGGGTCCGCATCCGGCGGTTCGGAGAGTTGAGGTTACGCGGCCAGCCTCGGGATGCCGAGTTGGTCGAAGTAGTGGATGGGGAACGCGATGTGGACGAGCTGGGCGGAGTTCTTCCACCAGCGGCGCCCGTTGATGGCGACCCTTGCGGCTCCGCGCTCGGAGAGTCCCCGAGCGCGCAGTTCGCGGTAGATCGTCGGGCCGTGGCGCCAGTGCTTGAGATGCAGCGCTCGGAGTCGGTGCCGGATCCATTCGTCGAGCTCGCGGAAGACGTTGTTCGTGTCCGCGAGGCGGAAGTAGTTCTTCCATCCCGTCAGGTACGACCGTAGGTCCTGCGCGACTCGCGCGATGCTCTGGCTCCGGGTGCGGCGCGTCAGCTCTCGCACTCGATCCTTCATCGTTTCGAGGGCTTTGGGCGCGACCCGACGCTTCACCTCGCCGCCTCGGCCGCTCCAGAAGGAGTACCCGAGGAGTTTGCGGTTCCACGCCCGGTCCACGGCGCTCTTGGCTTCGTTCACGCGGAGTCGGAGGTTCGCGTAGAGCCGCCGAAGCAACCCCATCACGCGTTCGCCCGCACGCCTCGACCGCACGTACACGTTGCAGTCGTCGGCGTAGCGCACGAACGCATGTCCGCGCCTCTCCAGCTCCTTGTCGACCTCATCCAAGAGCACGTTCGCGAGCAGCGGCGAGAGTGGCCCACCTTGCGGCGTGCCCTCGTGTCGCTCCGTCGCGACCCCGTTCGCCATCATCCCGGCTTCGAGATAGCGG
Source organism: Polyangiales bacterium (assembly GCA_046351215.1). Taxonomy (GTDB): domain Bacteria; phylum Myxococcota_A; class Polyangia; order Polyangiales; family Houyiibacteriaceae; genus JAXLYX01. The sequence goes on from JAXLYX010000005.1 coordinate 607,440, forward strand.
CGAATCAGCCCGAGCAGTCTCTCGTCCTCGAGTCGCTTCGCGAGCCGTCCCATCAGCACGTCGTGGTTCACGCGGTCGAAGAACTTCTCGAGGTCCACGTCCACCACGAAGCGACGTCCCTCGTTCACGAAACGCTGCGCTTGCACGACGGCGTCGTGGGCGCTTCGTTTGGGACGAAAGCCGTAGCTGTGCTGCGAGAAGGTCGGATCGAACCGAGGTCCGAGCACCTGCAGGATGGCCTGTTGGATGAACCGATCGACGACGGTCGGGATGCCGAGCTCTCGTACCCCACCACCGCGTTTCGGGATCGCATGCCGTCGTACCGGCGACGGCTGGTACGTGCCCGCGAGCAGTTGCTCGCGGAGCGCGGGCCAGTGCGTCTTCAGGTGCTCCGGCAGCTCATCCACCGTCATCCCATCGATGCCGGCGCTGCCCTTGTTCTTCCTCACCCGTTTCAGCGCGGCCTGGAGGTTCGTGCGTTCGCACACACGCTCCATCAGGTCGCTCGCTCCCGAGCGCTCGTTTCCGTGCGTCGCCGTGGGCGCTTCCGCGCTCCGATCCGTCTTCGGGGCTTCACCCCGCTCGTGGATCGGGAGCTCGAGTTGCCTCGACATCTGCGGCCTTTTGCCTCCGAGACGCACGTTCGTTTCGCTCTCCTCTCCGTTCGGCCCTTCATCGCGGTTCCCCGCGACTACTACGGCCTCGGCTGACTTCTCGCTCCGCTTTCGCGTGGCCCTTTCAGGCCCGAGGCGAGATCTCCCCAGGTAAGAACGCGACCCTTCACCGCGCGACCGCCCGATTTACGTCGCTTGAGCCTCGACCATCGGAGCTTCGCGGTGCGTTGCCCGCTCGCCCCACTCGGCGCCGCCTCATATCGGGTTCTTGTCCATCGGCCCGCGGTTTCGCTCCCCGCTTCCTCCCCACGGTCGGTCACCCTCCCGCAGTTGCGGTTCGCTTCGATCAGGATGGTCTCCTCTCGGCGGGACTTGCACCCGCTAGGTCGCGCCCATGCTGGGCGCACAACGGCGAACGCCGGTCCCCCACGTGGAGGAACCGGCGCTCACACGGCCGACTGGGCGTTCAGACGCCGTTGCCGTCGATCACGATCACGCCGGGAAGCGCAGCCGGCTGGCTGCCGCTCTGGGTCGCTGCCGTGCCCGCCGCCACGTTGATGGTGCCCGTGACGGTGCTCGCCGAGCTCTGGCTGAAGATCTGCGCCGCCCCACCGTCGCCCGCACGCCCCGCCGCTCCGGTCCCGTCTCCTCCCTTGAGGGTGGCGTTGCCGCTGACCGTCACGTGCGAGCCCGAGGCGTTCAACGACCCGCCTCGACCCGCCGTGGCTGCGCTGTTCGCTCCGCTGGCCGCGATCGCGCCAGAGATCGTGACATCGCCGGTCGTCGAGACGTTGACCGAACCGCCCGCACCACCGCTGCCGGAACCGATCGCGTTCCCGTTGAGGTTCATCGCGCCCGAAAGCGTGGCAGCGCCGAACCCGGCGAAGGTGATGCTGCCGCCCGCGCCGCCGCCGAAGAAGCCGCCCGTGGCGGTGGAATGCGCATCGACCGCACCCGCGAGGAGGAACGACGGCACGGTCGAGCCACCGCTGACGGACGTCGCGCCATTGTCGACGCTGTATTCGATGTCGATGGTGCCGCCGTTGGCTGCCGCCAGGACGGTGGTGCTCACACCCGACACGAGATTCACGGGCGGGTAGATGTGAACCTGCTCCGGGATGAACGTGGGGTACGCCCCGCTCGATCCGCTCAGGGTCGTGGCGTGCTCCACGCGGCCACCCGAGCATTGCCCGACAATGCAGCTTCCGCCCGTGGCGGCCGAGCCGCCGTTCGCGTCGATCGACGCATAACCGAAGAGCCGCGCGAGGCCACCCTGGGCGCGATCGACGAGGACGTAGATGCTACCCCCCGCGCCGCCGCCCTGGGCGCCGTTGGCGCCGTTCACGGAGAGCGTCCCGCCCGCGTCGATCATGGCGGTGGCATCCCATCCCGCGTCGTCCGTGCGAGAGCTCAACGTGATTTCGCCGCCGGCGCCACCGATGCAGGTCGCCGCGGCGGCCTGGGTTCCGCCGTTCGCGCTCACCGCGGCCAGGTGACGAAGACGCGCGTTGTACGCCTGGATCGAGACGCTGCCGCCGGTACCCGCCGTGGTGCCCGCCTGACCGCAGTTGCCGCCGTTCGCCGACACGGTCCCCGTGCTGAAGAGCGTCCGCGCGAGCCCGGATGCGGCGGGAGCCGAGAGAGACAGCGAGATGTCTCCTCCAGCTCCACCGTTTCCGGCGCTTCCGGCGGCGGAGCCACCGCTTCCGCCATTGGAGGTGAGCGCCCCCTCGTTCACGAGGTCGACTCCGGCGGAGAGGCTGATGGAACCCCCCCCCGCGCCGGCGGCGTTCGCCGTCGTCGAACCGCCCGACGCCGAGACGGCGCCGACGTTGTATACCGAGCTTCCGTGGAGCGAGACGGCGCCCGGCGTGCCGGGCGTGCTGCTGTGATCGCCGCCCGACGCGTTGATCGTGCCCCGGTTGACGAGGACCGCGGCCGCCGAGAGGCTGACGCTCCCGCCGTTCCCCGAGCCGCCGCCCCCGAGATCCTGGAACTTCAGGAGCCCCGTGGAGGCGATGTTGATGTTCCGTGCGTTGATCGTCACGGACGTGCGCGCCGTGTCGCTCGGAGTCGTCACGGTGCCCTGGATGTCGACGTCACGGGGCACGACGATCGTCGAGCTTTGGTTGAGCGTCAGCGTGACGCCGGCATTGACGCGGAGGCCGGTCACCACCGTGTAGTACGGCGTGCCTCCCGCATGGCAGCGGACGAGGCGCGCACCGGGGCCGAAGATGACGCCGGGGTCGATGTAGACGGTCTGGTCCGCGCACGACGCCGGCGCCGGTGCGTTCGTCAACGTCGCGTTCGCGGAGTAGGTCGCGCCGTCCGAGCCGAGATCCACCGTCAGGGTGGGAATCGTGTGGGTCGTGTCGGGGCTGCCCGTGTCGAAGATCGCGTAGGACGCAGGCCGATCGCCGTTGGTCGAGTTCAGGTGGAGCGTGCCACCCGCCCCACCGGTGCCAGAGGTCATGCCGCTGCCACCGTTCATCGAGATGTGCGCCACGCCGACCGCGCCCGTGGGCTTGGTGAGATCATAGTTGCCCACCGGCGTGCCGTTGCAGACGTACACCGTCGAGTCGATCTCGCCGGCCTCGAGCGTGCCGTTGCCCGCGGTCCCGCCGCCGTCGCCGTTGTCGAGGCCGGTGTCGACCTGCGAGCCGCCGAGCAGACAGTTGGCGTTCCCCACCGCCAGCGTCGTCGTATTGACCACGACCTTCGGATCCGTCTGCGGTCCCTCGCAGACGACCGTGGTCGAGGTGACCTCGGCCGCGTCGAGCTTGCCGTTCTTGTTCTTGTCGGCACCCTGCTGGATGCTCACGCCTCCGCGCTGGGCGCAGTCGGCGCCGCCGGGCGCGATCTCCGTGACCGACACGAGCTGCGACGCCGGAACGTCGTCACCGCATCCCGCGGCCACCAAGAGAAGCAATGCCGCACCACGCGCGAACGGCGCGCGGTTCGAGCTTACGCGAACCTTCATCTCTACCCCCTGGGTATGGTCGTCCGACGTCGAGTTACGCGCCGTACGACGGCAACCTACCTCCACCGTACGAGAAAAGGGAAGTACCGAGGTCGGGAAAGGTGCGCCCGGCCCGGTGCCGCGTCCCAGGGCGGCCGGTTGCCGGTCGCAGCGCGGGACGCGACGGTGGCCGACGGAAGACGGAGCGCCGGCCCGCGAGGCGAGCCGGCGCCAAGTCGTTGCAGCACCAACCTCTCGAAGGCTCAGCGCGACGTTCCGTCCACGGAGATCACGCCGTTCTGCCCGCTCGTCATGCCGGTGCCCCCCGTGGCCACGAGCGTGCCGCTCTGCGTCGTCGAGGTCGCCTGGCTCAGGAGGACGATCGAGCCTCCGGCGCCGCCCTGCACGGACGCCGCGGAGCTCCCGCCGCGCGCATCGATGCCGCCCGACGAGATCACGTGCTGGGCCTGTAGGAAGACGCCTCCGCCGGATCCGCCCGAGGCCGCCGTCGAGTCCCTTCCCCGGACGTCGATCGCGCCCGTCGACGTCACCTCGCCGTAGGCCGAGTACACCCACATCGGACCGCCCGGCGCGCCGCCCCCGTTGCCGAGAGCCGCCCCGCCACGGTTCGTGATGGCACCCGCGAGCGTGATGCGACCGACAGCGTTGATACGGAGCAGGTTCGCCCCGCCGGCCGATACACCGTCGCCCCCGACCATCGAGATCCCGGCGAATCGGACGTCGTCCCCCGCGGGAGCGTTCGGATCCTGCAGATACGGTCCCGCCGCGACGAACTGATAGCTCAACGACCCGGCCTGGCCGCCCGAACAGCCGGCGGTGTTCGAGCAGTCCCCGCCGTCGAGCACGAGGTCGGCATCCACCAGCCAGCGGGGACGCAGGAGGCTCGTGCCATCGCCCGAGCTGACCACCCCGAAGAAGTTGAGCCCGGTTCCCGCTCCGCCCGCGTTCGCACCATCGCCACCCTCGCAGTGGATCGACTCGTAGCCGAGCAAGCGCACGAGGGCTCCGTTTCCGCGCTGCGCGTGGAGGGTGATGGGGCCGCCCGGCGCTCCCGACAGACCGCTCCCGCCCGAGGTGTCGATCGTGCCGCCGAGATCGATCGTGGGACCGTCGTCCAGGAGCGATGCCGTCGAGGTGGTTCGAATCAGGATCGGAGCTCCCGCGCCGCCCGAGGTCGCACCGCTGCCGGCGGTGGACCCTCCCTTCGCCGTGAGGGCGCCGCTCGAACGGATCGGGCTACCCCAATTGTCCGACACGAAGGTGATCGAGCCGCCCGCCGCCCCGTTGCAGCCGTTGCAGCCGCTCGAGGTGATCGAGCCGCCCGAGGTGTCGATCGTGCTCGCATTGAGGATCGCTCCCGCCACCCCCTGCTGGCCGAAACCGAGGACGGCGTTGGCGAAGTCGATCTGCTGGACGAAGCTCACGGGCGCTCCGCCCGTGGCTGCCGTGGTGCCGTCGCCGCCGGACGCGTCGATGGCGCCGGACGACCCGCAGCGGCCGCCGAAGCAGCCGAAGGCGACGGCGCCCGCCGAGCCCGCCGCACCCGTCGCCTGATCCGCGCCAGCCGTGTGGATCGTGCCGGTGTTGAGCACCTCGAATCCCTGGAAGCTCACGGAACCGCTCGAACCCGCGCTGCCGCTGCCGGCCGCCGCCATGCCGCCGGTCTCGATGTTCGCGCGATTGACGATGGAGCCGTACACACCGAAAGGAACGCCGGGCGTGGGCTGCGGCGGCGCGACGACCGAGAAGCTCCCGCCCGAACGGCCGGCGCTGGCCGCCCCCAACGCGATGGACGCGCCCGCGCCCGAGACGAACTGGCGGCAGGAGAACGACAGGCTCGGTCGGTCGCCCGCGGCGGTCGGGGCGGTCGTCAGCGTTCCGTCGATCGACACGTCTCCCGTGAAGGTGAGGCCTCCTCCTCCCCAGGCCCCGTCTCCGAGCGTGAGCGTGGCGCCCGCCGCGACGGAGAGCCCCGTCACCGGCACGTCTCCCATCGCCGTGTGCTGCACGATTCCAGGCCCGCCGAGGTAGAATTCGCCGACCGTCGGGGAGCCCGGGAGCGGGACGACCGAGCGGCTCGTCGAGACGACGAACGGCGTCGCGCCGAGCACCGGCGTGACGGTCGGCACGGCGAAGCTCGCGTCCACCTGCCCGGTGCGGAAGACGAAGAGGGACGACGGGACCGGACCCGAACCGATCGTGATCGTCCCAGCGCTCGCGCCCGCGCTGCCGATCCCCACGCCATCGCCACCGTTCGTGATGACGCGTGACGTGCCCGGCGAGCCGCTCGGCGGAACGTCGTCGAATTGACCCGGAGCCGGTCCCGAGCAGGTGGTCGCGCTCTGATCGACCTCACCGGCCTCGAGCACGCCGTTCCCCGCGGTCCCACCGCCGTCGCCGTTGTCGAGCCCGGTCGAAATCGTGGTACCGCCGTACGGACAGGTCGCCGAGCCCTCGGGCACCATGGTGATCGTGACGAGCGAGCCCGGATCGGTGCCTGGCCCCTCGCAGACCACCTGGGTCGACGTCACCTCGGTGTCGTCGAGCTTGCCGTTCTTGTTCTTGTCGATGCCCTGCTGGATGCTCACGCCACCGCGCTGCGCGCATTCCGCGCCGCCGGGGTCGATCGCCACGACGTTCACGAGCTGCGACCTCGGCACGTCCTCGCCACATCCCGCCGAGACGAGGAGCAAGAGCGCCGCTCCGCTCGCCCACGATTTCCTGCTCGGACCTTCGCCTGATTTCATCTCGACCCCCTGGCCGTGCCTCGTCGGCCGACGCTGCTGTCGGCCGGCTCCGGTGAGACACTACGCGCGTGGAAGGAGACCGAGGAGCAATTTCGCCGAAGCCGAGCGCGGGCGAAGTCGCATCGGAAACGCGGCATTCCCGACCTGCGCTCGTCGTCGCCTCAGTACCCCTCGGTCTTCGAGATGATCTCGTTCATGATCTCCCGCGTCCCGCCGCCGATCGGGTAGAGGCGCGCGTCGCGGAAGAGACGCTCCACGACGACCTCGCGCATGTAGCCCATCCCACCGTGGATCTGGACGGCCTGGTCGACGACGAAGGAGCACATGTCGGTCGCGGTGTTCTTCGCCATCGCCGCGAGCGCCGGAGTCTGCTCCCCGCGGGCGTAGCGCGTCGCGAGCTCGCCCGTGAGCGCACGGGCGGCCGCGAGCCGCGTCGCCATGTCGGCGAGCTTGTGGCGGATCACCTGATGGCCGACGAGGTGCTTGCCGAAGGCCGTGCGTTCGCGGGCGTAGGCGATCGACTCGCGGTACGCGAGCTCGGCGATCGCGACGCACTGCGACGCGAGGAGCAGCCGCTCCTGCGTGAAGTTCATCATGATCGCGATGAAGCCCGCGTTCTCCATGCCCACGAGGTTCGCGCGCGGCACGCGGCAGTCCTCGAAGTGGAGCTCGGCCGTGTCGCTCGCCCACCAGCCGGTCTTCTTCAGCTTCTTCGAGACCGAGAAGCCGGGCGTGTCGCGATCGATGACCAGGAGCGACATGCCCGCATGGCCCTCGGGCCCCGTACGCACGGCGGTGACGACGAAGTCCGCACGCGTACCGCTCGTGATGAAGGTCTTGCTGCCGTTCACCACGTAGTGGTCGCCGTCCTTCACGGCCTTCGTCCGGATGGCCGCGACGTCGCTCCCGCCGCTCGGCTCGGTGATCGCGAGCGCGGAGATCTTCTTCGCCTCGAGCACGGGGCGGACGTATCTCTCCTTCTGCTCGGGCGTCCCGAACTTCACGAGCGGCGGCAGCGCGATGCCGTGGCTGCCGAGGCTGACGACGGTGCCCACCGACTTGCCGGCGAGGATCATCTCCTCGGCGACGGCGAGCACGTGGGTGACGTCGCCCCCCGTGCCTCCGATCGCCTCCGGATAGCCGACGCCGAGCAGCCCCGCCTCGGCGGCGCTGGCGTACACGGAGACCGGGAACTCCTCGTTCTCCTCCCACTCGGCCGCGTGCGGCGCGATGACCTGCGAGGCCCACTTCCGGGCCTGCTCGCGGAGTTGCTTGTGCTCGTCGTTCTCGTGGAGGTAGGTCGCCATGGGAGCAGCGTATCGACGCTGAATGGCGGTTCAATGGAATTCCGCCTCGTTTCCGCCCTTTGGACGAGAGGGAAACGCCACCGTGACGGTCTCGGTTTCCGCCTTCCGGGCGTGCGATTCCGCCTACCGCGCCCCCCCTCCGTCCCGTAAGCTCGGCCGCCGTCCGGAGAGGGATCCGGACGTTCGTCTCGTCCCGAGGAAAACGACATGAGCAAGGTCCTGATCGTCGGCGCCGGCGGCGTCGGTGGCGTCGTCGCCCACAAGTGCGCGCAGAACCCCGAGGTCTTCTCCGACATCCTCCTCGCGAGCCGCACGCTCGCGCGCTGCGAGAAGATCCAGAAGGAGATCGAGGAGCTCCAGGGTCGGAAGATCCGGATCGCCCAGGTCGACGCGGACGACGTGCAGCAGATGGTCGCGCTGCTCCGCGCCGAGAAGCCGGAGATGGTGATCAACGTCGCCCTCCCCTACCAGGACCTGCCGATCATGGACGCCTGCCTCGAGGCGGGGATCCACTACCTCGACACGGCGAACTACGAGCCGCCCGACGTCGCGAAGTTCGAGTACTCGTGGCAGTGGGCCTACCAGGAGCGCTTCCAGAAGGCGGGCCTCATGGCCCTGCTCGGCTCGGGCTTCGATCCCGGCGTGACGAACGTCTTCTGTGCGTACGCGCAGAAGCACCTCTTCGACGAGATCCACTACGTCGACATCCTCGACTGCAACGGCGGCAGCCACGGCCATCCGTTCGCCACGAACTTCAACCCGGAGATCAACCTGCGCGAGATCACGCAGAACGGTCGGTACTGGGAAGGCGGCGAGTGGAAGGAGACCAAGCCGCTCGAGATCCACTTCCCCTACGACTACCCGGGCGTGGGCGTGCGCGAGAGCTACCTGCTCTACCACGAGGAGCTCGAGTCGCTCGCGAAGAACCTCAAGGGGCTGAAGCGCATCCGCTTCTTCATGACCTTCGGTCAGGAGTACCTCACGCACCTCCGCGTGCTCGGGAACGTCGGCATGACGCGGATCGATCCCGTCGACTTCCAGGGCCAGAAGATCGTGCCGATCCAGTTCCTGAAAGCGCTCCTCCCGGATCCCTCGACGCTCGGCGCGACCTACACGGGCAAGACGTCGATCGGCTGCCTCGTGGAAGGCATCAAGGACGGCAAGCCGCGCAAGGTCTTCATCTACAACATCTGCGATCACGCGGAGTGCTGGAAGGAGGTCCGCTCCCAGGCGATCTCCTACACCACCGGCGTCCCGGCCGTCGTCGGCGCGACGATGATGCTGAAGGGCCTCTGGAAGAGCCCCGGCGTCTTCAACATGGAAGAGCTCGATCCGGATCCGTTCCTCGAGGAGCTCGCGAAGCGCGGCCTCCCCTGGCACGTGCAGGAGCTCGCGCCGTGACGAACGAGCGGACGATGCTGGACATCCCGTCGGACGTCGAGACCCCGGCGTTCGTCGTGGACTTCGGGCTGCTCGAGCGGAACCTCCGCATCCTCGACGAGGTGCAGAAGGCCGCGGGCTGCACGATCCTCCTCGCGCTCAAGGGCTTCGCGATGTGGGCCTCGGCCCCGCTCGTGCGGAAGTACCTCGCGGGCGTCTCCGCGAGCTCGCCGCACGAGGCGCGCCTCGGCAAGGAGGAGTTCAAGGGCGTCGTCCACTCCTACGCGCCTGCCTACGGCGACGACGACTTCCGCGAGATCCTGAGGTACTCGGATCACGTGATCCTCAACAGCTTCTCGCAGTGGGAGCGCCTCCGCCCCATCGCGGAGGCCGAGGGGAAGCACGTCGAGTTCGGCATCCGGCTGAACCCCGAGCATCGCGAGGTCGCGGTCGAGCTCTACGACCCCTGCGCGCCCCTCTCGAGGCTCGGCGCCACGCGCGCGGCCTTCGAGAAGGGCGACTTCACGGGGATCTCCGGCCTGCACTTCCACAACCTCTGCGAGCTCGGCTCGGACGCGCTCGAGCGCACGCTCGCCGTGGTCGAGAAGAACTTCGCCCCGTGGCTCGAGAAGGTCCGCTGGGTGAACATGGGCGGCGGGCACCACATCACGCGGCCGGACTACGACCGCGAGAAGCTCGTGAAGCTCGTGTCGGAGTTCAAGAACCGCTGGGGCGTCGAGGTCTTCCTCGAGCCGGGCGAGGCGATCGCGATCCGCACGGGCATCCTCGTCGCGAGCGTGCTCGACGTGATCGAGAACGAGATGAAGCTCGCGATCCTCGACACCTCGGCGACGGCGCACATGCCCGACTGCCTCGAGATGCCGTATCGCCCCGAGATCGTGGGCTCGGGACTGCCCGACGAATACGCGCACACGTACCGGCTCGGCGGCCTCACCTGCCTCGCCGGCGACGTGATCGGCGACTACTCGTTCGAGCGTCCCCTCGAGGTCGGTCAGAAGCTCGTCTTCCTCGACATGACGCACTACACGATGGTGAAGACGTCGAACTTCAACGGCGTCCGGTTGCCCTCGATCTGCTCGCACGATCCGGCGACGGGGAAGATCACCGTGCACCGTCGCTTCGAGTACGAGAGCTACCGCGACCGGCTGTCCTGAGACGCACCCCGGACCGAGAGGATCCGGGGTGGCCTCGGTTCAGGCGTAGCCGACCAGCTCGCTCGGCTCGCTCTCCGTGTCCTCGCCCTCCTCGAGCTCGATGCGGGGCGTCGGCAGGCCGAGCTGGTCCGCCGCCGTGAGCGCCTCCATGCGGAGGACGTTGGTGACCGCGGCGCGCTCGCGCGCCGTCAGGGCCTCGAGCGCGCGCTCGATGGTCCACCGGCCGAGCGAGGTGATCTGGATGCGACCGCCGTCGAAGCTGAGCGTGTCCTGGAGGACGGCCGAGTCGGCCAGGCGCGCCTCCGCGAGCGAGCCGAGCAGCTGCTTCGCGAGGTCGAGCACGCGCGAGAGCACGTGGTTCCACGCGTCGAGCGACTCCTTGTCGTCCTCGTCGAGGATGTCGACGCCGCAGGGCAGGTTCTCGAGGCGGTGCATGAACTCGGCGACGTACGCGCCGCGGATGACCCGGCCGTGCTGCGGCGCGAGGATCTCGGGCGCGGGATCGAGCTTGCGGATCTGCTGCACGGCGCGACGGATCGCCGCGCCCGCGGGCATGTAGATCTGGTGGAAGGCACGCATGCCCTTCCAGTCGCTCTCGTCGGCGTAGAGCCCGTCGGCGGTCGCCTCCGTCAGGCCGCCGAAGAGGTCTCCCGTGAAGAGCACCCGGGTCTCCGGATCGTAGAGCATGACCGCGCCGCGGAAATGGCAGTACGGGGTGGGAACCGGCTTGATGATGTGACCGGTCGGCAACGCGAGCCCCCTGCTCGTCGCCTTCTCGGTCGCGATGAAGCGGTCCCTCGGAAGCCCCTGGTGCACGACCAGGCGCCACGTGTCCTCGGAGCACACGATGTGCGCCTTGGGCGCATACCGCGCCATCACCATCGGGGCCGACGCCCCCACGTCGGGATCCTGGTGGTTGATGAAGAGCGCGGACACGCGGTTCATGTTGCCGATGACCTGCGCCACCTTCGTGCTGACGATGGCGAAATCGCTCGGCGAGCCGGGGTCGATCAACAGATTGAATTGATTCGGTTTCCCGGTCTTCTTGTCGGTGCCGTGGAAGACCCGCAGGTACGGGTTGGCGTGGAAGATGCTCTCGGGATCGCGCTTACCGACCCAATAGGTGCCAGGTGCGATCTCGACGGGGGCGAGATAATCGGACATTGGGGCTCGCATTTCCGCTGTGCGGGGGTGGTCTTCCGCACGCTTTCCCAAAATGTGCACGGTATCCCCTGGCGTCTACGGGTGGTAATTTGATCCGCTCCGCGCCCGCAGCGGCCTCCCACTCCCGACCGACCCGATCCGAGGACTCCCATGGACGTTCGCGCCACCACGACGGCCCTCATCGAGCGCTACTACGCCAGCTTCAACGCAGGGGACGTGGAGGCGATGCTGGACTGTGTGACCGACGACGTGATCCACGACGTGAACCAGAGCGGCCGCGAGCTCGGCAAGCTCGCGTTCCGGGGCTTCCTCGAGCGGATGAATCGCTGCTACCGCGAGCGCATCGACGAGCTCGTCGTCCTCGCTTCGGACAACGGGCTCCGCGCGGCCGCCGAATACGTCGTGGAGGGCTCGTACCTCGTGACGGATCAGGGTCTGCCGGAGGCGCGCGGCCAGTCCTACCGTCTGCCCGGCGGCGCGTTCTTCGACGTGCGCGAGGGCAGGATCGCGCGGGTCACGAACTACTACAACCTCGAGCTCTGGCTGAAGCTCGTGCGCTGATCGCCGAGGCCCTCAGAGCTCGTCGGGGGGCGTGCCGCCCGGCGCGAAGAGCGAGACGAAGCGCTCGGGGCTCGCGATGCGCGACTCGCGGAGGAACGCGCCGGCTTCGCCGCGCAGGGACTCCGCACGACTGCCGCCGACGAGGTCCGCGAGCCTCTGCGCCGAGGCGGCGCGGATCGCGTGCCCTCCGACCGCGTCGAGGAGCGGGAGCAGCTCCTCGTAGGCGCGGATCGCGTGCTCGTCGTGACCGAGGACGAGCGCCTCGCCGGCCTCGAGCGTGAGGTACGCGCGACGTGCATAGCCGACGTCGCGCCGCGCGAGCCGACGTTTCCGCTTGGCGAGAGGGGCGAGCGCCTCCTTCACCTCGGACGGGCGACCGCGTCGCTTGGCGATCGCCGCGCGCAGGAGCGCCGTCGTCCCGCGCGTCGTCTCCGCTTCGATGTCGATGACGCCGACCCGATCGAGCAGGGTCCCCTCGTAGCGCTTCCACTGCACGTCGAGCTCCCCGCGATCGAGCTCCGGACGCCCCTGGTAGGAGCGGATCATCTCACGGCACTTGAGGCTCCAATAATGCGGGTTGCAGAAGACGGTGTTGCCCTGCGGCCAGGAGGAGAGCGCGGCGACCACCTCTCCGTCCGCCGTCCGGACGTCGTCCCGGAGGAAGGCGTGGAGGTGCGCGAAGAACGAACGGAGCGCGATCTCGAGGCGGAGGTTGCCGGAGCGGCGCGCCGCACGAACCGCGCGATCGATGCGGGCGTACAGGGCGGGGTAGAGCCCGAGCATGTCCATGGCCCAGGTGGAGAATTGATCGACGAGATCGGCCTCGAAGCCGCGCGTGCGGCCCATGGATCGCCAGAGCGTCTCGGCTTCCGCGGCCTCGCGGTACGTGCGCGTCCAGTCGTTGTCCATGAGGTACGTGTGCGTGACCACCGTCATGCGGGCGTAGAACCTCGCCATGTCCGTGTCTGCGAGCCTCGCGGCCCGCTCCGCCCCCTGCAGGAGACGGGTCGCCTCCGAGCGGTCGCCCTCGGCCGCGCTCGCGAGCGAGGCGGCCGCGAGGTAGCGCGTGCACCGCTCGGGCTCGCCCGCGTCGAGGGCCTCGCGCGCGCCCCGGAGCGTGTAGAGCATGCCGCGCACGGGATCCTGGAACGAGAGGCCGCTCCCGGCCGAGTAGAAGGCATCGACGCGCTCGAGGGCGTCGGGCGAGGCCGTCGCCTCCGTGCGGGGCTCGAAGTCCAGCGTGCGGTGGCGCAATCGGTAGCGTTCCCAGAGCACGCCGAGCAGCGTGCGCGTCGTGCCGTCGACGAGGTGCTCGCCGACGTCGCGGAGCGCCGCGCGCGCGGCCTCGACGCCCTCGGCGAAATACCCTCCGACGAGGTATTGCTCGGCCGCACGTCGGCGGAGGTCCCGCGCACCGTGGGCGTCGCCGGGGACCCCCGCGGCCTCGAGGAACGCGGCCGCGGATTCGCCGGGGCGGCCCGCGAGCGAGAGCATCTCGCCGAGGTGGCGTCCGAGCCGCCGACGCGCCTCGTCACCCACCTCCGGCAGCTCGAGAGCGAACCGATACCAGGCGGCCGAGCGCTCGAACGCCAGCGCGCGCGCGGCGGCGTCCGCCGCGCGGAGCGCATGACGCATCGCCGCCTCGTGCTCCCCGGCCCGGGCGTAGTGCGACGCGAGCCCCTCCGAGGGCTGACCGTCGACCTCGAGCGCGTGCCCGAGGTCGCCGTGGATGCGTGCCCGCCGCCCCTCGTCGAGCGTGGCGTACACCGCTTCGCGCACGCGATCGTGGTAGGGCTCCACCGAGTCGTCCCGACGGATCATGTGGAGGCGCACGAGGCGCTCCGCGTGCAGGATCGCGAGCTGCGAGGCACAGGCCGCGGGATCGACGCCGGCGGCCCGCGCCAGGGTCGCGGCGGCGATCGGCGCATCGCTTGCGACCACGTGCTCGAGGAGCCTCCGCGCGGTCTCCGAGAGCAACGAGGCGCGTGCGACGATCGCATCGTCGAGGCGCAGGTCGGCGACGCGCCCTTCGTGGGCGCCCGCGAAACGCACGAGCTCCTCGAGGAACATCGGATGCCCGGCGGACTCGGCGAGCAAGGCGTCGACGTCCAGGGGCCGAGCGTCCGTCGTCGCCGCGATGCGCTCGAAGAGCGCGCGCGCATCGGTCGGCTCGAGCCCCCCGAGATCGATCGCGCGCACGTCGTCGGCCTTCACCCTCCGGGCCGGCCAGGGCGAAGGACCGACCTTCGGACGCAGCGTCCCGAGCACGAGCAACGCGCACGGCTGGCCCGGACGGACCAGCTCCTCGAGGAGCGCCACGCTGTCCGGATCCGCCCAATGCAGATCGTCGAGCGAGAGCGCGACGAGCCGCTCCGAGGCGATGGCCGCGATCAGCGCGCGGAGCTCCTCGAAGGCCCGCGCCCGACGCTCGGCATCGGAGCCCGTCGCGGCTTCGCCACGGGCCTTGCGGACCAGGGGGGTGACCGAGGCGAGCACGGGGAAGACCGTGACGAGCGCCGACGTGGTCGGCGGCAGCCAGCGCACGACCCGCTCCTCGCCCGCGCGACGCAGGAAGCGGCAGAGTCCGTCGATGGCGTCGTCGAACGCGTTGTACGGAACCGCCTCCTTCTCGTGGCACCGACCTCGGAGGACGAGCGTCGGACGCACAGCGCGGATGGCACGCAGCGCCTCGGCCACGAGGGCGCTCTTGCCGACGCCGGAGGGCCCGTCGACGAAGGCGACGACGGTGCGGCCCGCGGCAGCGTCGGCGGCAGCGGCCTCGAGGGCCGCGAGCTCCCGGACGCGACCGACGAACGCTGCGGGGCCGCGCGTCTGACCGGCGAGCCGTGCGATGTCTTCGTCGTCGACCCCGAGCCGCGCGAAGACCTCCTCGCTGCCCGCGCGCCGCTCCGGGTTCCGCTCGAGCAGGCGCGTAGCGAGCTCCACGAGGTCGTGGGGAGCGTCGGGCGCGAAGGCCGTCACGGGGGGCGCGTCGAGCGCGACCTTCCGCTCGATGACCTCGTCGAACGCCCCTTGGAACGGGAGCCTCCCCGAGAGCGACTGGAAGAGCACGACGCCCATCGCGTACCAGTCGGCCGAGGGGCCGACGGCGAAACCCCGGGCCTGCTCCGGCGCCATGTACGCGGCGGTGCCGACGAGCTCCGCGCTCGACTCGTTGCCCTCGGAGAGCTCCGCGACGACGCCGAAGTCGAGGATCACGAGCCTGCCCGTCCGGTCGACGAGGAGGTTCGAGGGCTTCACGTCGCGATGCACGAGGCCTGCCCGGTGGAGCGCGTCGAGGCCGAGCGCGAGCTGCACGAGAGCGCTGCGCAGGCGCGCCTCGTCGTACGTCGGGGTCGCGGGCGAGGCTTCCGGCTCGGGAGGCGCGGCCTCGACGGTCGTCGTCGGGGCCTTCCGGCCGACGACCGTCTCCATCGCCTCGCGCGACGAGGCGCTCCCCGAGGTCGAACCGGTGCGCGAGGCGTCGGCGGTCCCGCGCACGTGCGCGAGGAAGTCGACGCCGTCGACGAGCTCCATCGTGAAGAAGTACTGGCCGTCCTCCTCGAAGAGCTCGTCGAGTCGCACCAGATTCGGATGGCGCACGTCGCGGAGCGCCCGGAACTCGGCCTTGAAGCGGAGCGCCTCCGAGGCCCCGAGGTCGCGGAGGCATTTGAGCGCGAGGTAGAGCTCGCGATCCCGATCGCGCACCTCGTAGACGACTCCCATGCCGCCTTCGCCGAGGGGACGCACGACCGCGAAGCGTTCCGTCCCCCGGAACCGCGAGTCGCCGTCGTGTGCGTCGTTCGATCCCATCGGCTCGCGCCTCGCATGGTGCCACGGGCTCGCCGCGGCGGGGATGGGTCGCGTGCCGGGCACGTTCCCGTTGGCCTACCGGGGGAGCACGGCTAGCATGGGGTCGGTGCGTGTGCGCGAAGAGAGCTCGGGCGCGGAGGCGCCACTCCGCCGAACGGGTGGGAATGCTCCTCCCCGCTCCCGCGTGGACGTCGCCCGGTGGCACGACGCCGACAAGGTGCTCCTCGTCTCGGCCCTCACCCTGCCCTTCGCCCTCGGCTGGGTGACCCGCACCTACGAGATCCAGGCGAACCCTTCGCTCTCGACGTACGCGAACCGAGCCTTCTTCCCGACGCTCCTGCCGTTCCTCTGGATCCAGGCGGGAGGCCATCTCCTGCTCGTCCTCGCCGCCCTCTTCGCGAGGCGCCGGAGGGAGGCGCGCTCGCCGTGGCTCGTGCACGCCGAGGTGCAGTTCTGGTTCGTCTGCATGTGCGTCTCGCTCTACGTCGTCGGACCGTTCACGACGCCCTTCGCGGTGCTCGCGCTCGCGCTCCCGATCGTCGGCTATCACCTCTTCGATCGACGCGCGATGAACCTCGGGATGGTGACGATGACCCTCGGGGCGGCGGCCGCGATCCTCCTGCCGGTCCTCGGCCTCGCTCCCTACGCGCCCTTCCTCGCACACGCCCCGTGGGAGAACGGGAGGCTGCACCCCGCGTGGATCGCATCGCAGGGGATCCCGGCCATCTTCGCGGTCGCCTTCCTGCTCTGGGTGCACCTCGGCCTCGTCCGGCAGCTCCACGAACGCCACGCGGAGCTCGAACGGCTCGGGAGCACCGACGCGCTGACCGGCCTCGCGAACCGCACGGTCTTCTTCCGTCGACTCGAGGAGGAGATCGCCCGCGCGCGGCGCCACGGCCACGCGCTCTCGGTGATCATGCTCGACGTGGACCATTTCAAGACGATCAACGACGAGCGCGGACACCTGATCGGCGACGCGGTGCTGCGGCAGCTCGGCTCCCGGATCCGCGGCACGCTCCGCATCGACGACCTCGCGGCACGGTACGGCGGTGAGGAATTCGCCCTGCTCCTGCCCCATACGAAGCTCGCGGACGCGGAGATCGTCGCGACGCGCTTGCTCGAGGTCGTGCGCTCCGCGGGTTTCGGGCCGGAGGAGTCCCCCCTCGCCGTGACCGCGAGCCTCGGCTGCGCCGAGCTCGGGCCGAGCGAGGGCGCCGATCCCCTGATCGCGCGGGCGGACGCGGCGCTCTACGCCTCGAAGCACGAAGGCCGGGACAGGCTCACCCTGGCGACGGACGACGCGGCTCGCTGAGCGAGGACACGCCGAGGGCCCGGCGCAGGCTTCCGCCCGACGGCGAGTCGTGGGAGGATGCTCCCCAATCGAGGAGTGCAGCAGCGGTCATGGCGACGAGCTCGTCGGTGCGTCGTGAGTTCGAGAGCGTCGACTGGCTGGAGCCCTTCGATCTCGAGGCCGCCCTCGCCGTGATCCCGGAAGACGCGACCGTGCGCGGGATGTTCTTCCAGTTCCTCGAGGGGCATCTGCTGCGTGTGAACGGAAAGCCTCTCGGCGAGTTCGAGCACGGCGCCTTCCAGCCCTACCCGGCGCGCGACTACGTCCGGATGATCCACGCGACCGCCCTCGCGCTCTACCCGGACGCTCCCGTCCGCGAGGCCCTGCGCCGAGTCGGGCACTTCCTGTACGACGACTTCCAGCGCACGATGGTGGGCAGGGCGATCTTCGCGGTCGCCGGTCGCGATTTCGCGCGCCTCTGCTCGCTCGCGCACAAGGCCTACGGCGTGAGCTACGCGCCCTGCGAGCTGCGCGCCGCCGTCGTCTCGCCGGGACGCGCCACCGTCGTCATGGCGCCCGTGCACATCCTGCCCGACACCTTCCAGGTCGGGGCGTGGGAGGGGGCCGCGCGCTTCTGCGGCCTCTCTCCCACCATCCGGATCCACCGCGTCCGGCCCGGCTTCGTCGAATTCGACGTCCGCTACGGCTCACGCGGCCAGGCGCCCACCGCGGCTCAGCGCCGCAGCATCTCCTTCGCGATCGCTTGGATCTGCATCTCGTCGGTGCCCGCGTAGATCTGGAGGATCTTCGCGTCGCGCGCGAGCTGCTCGACCCGGTACTCGGCCATGTAGCCGTTGCCGCCGAAGAGCTGCACGGCCTCGAGGGCGACCTCGACGGCGGCGCGCGCCGAGTAGAGCTTCATCACGGACGCGTCGCCCAGGCTGAGCGACTTGCCCGCCGCGCTCATCTCGATGTAGCGGAACACGAGGTTCTGCACGTTGAGGCGATGGACCTCCATCATCGCGAGCTTCGCCTGGATGAGCTGGTACTCGCCGATCGGCTTGCCCCACGACTTGCGGGTCTTCGCGTACTCCACGGAGAGCTGGATGCACTGCTCGATGATGCCGAGCGCCATCGCGGCGACGCCCGTGCGCTCCATCGTGAAGGTCTCCTTCGCGCTCTCCTTGCCGGCGCGCGACTCGAGCGAGGCGCGTCCGCCGAGGAGGCGGTCGTCTCCGACCTTCACGTCGGAGAGGAAGAGCTCGCCCGTCGGAGAGGAGTGGATGCCCATCTTCCGCATCGGCTTCGTCTGCTCGAGCCCCGGCGTCCCCTTGTCGAGCACGAAGGCGATGACCTTGCGCTGATCGTGCGGCGTCACGCCGTCGTCGAGCTTGCAGTAGAAGACCATCGTATCGGCGTAGGGACCGTTCGTGATGAACGTCTTGTTGCCGTTCAGGAGCCACTGACCGTCGTCGGTCGGACGCGCCGTCGCCTTCATCGCGCCGAAGGCGTCCGAGCCCGAATCCGGCTCCGTGATCGCCCACGCGCCGACCTTCGCGAGCGTGAGGAGATCGAGGCCCCAGCGCTTCTTCTGCTCGATCGTACCCTTGCTCATGATGGTCGTGCCGGTGAGGCCGACGGAGACGCCCATCGCCGTCACCATGCCCGGGCAGTACCGACAGAGCTCGATGATCGGGATCGTGCTCATCGCGGCGCCCTCGGCCGCGAGCGGATTGCCTCCGCCTCCCGACTTCTCCTTCTTCTCGATCGTCTCGCCGCGCGCGGCGGCTTCCTCGCGGGCGATCTGCTTGTCGAATCGCTCCTTCGCGACCTGATCCATGCCGAACGTGCGGATCATCTTCCGAAGGATGTCGTAGGGCGGCATGTCCCCGTGCTCGAGCGCGTCGACGTTCGGCTTCACCTCCCGCTCGACGAACTGACGCACCATCGTCTGGATCATCTTCTGGGTCTCGTTCCACTCGTACATGGGGCGCCCCTCCGTGCCGGTACGGGTCACGTCCCGTCCGCGATTCGACTATCACCGCCGCCTCCTGCCTTGCCAAGCACGGACGGGGTGCGAACGTACGCGCCTAACCCCCAAGGACGAAGCCATGCGCATCGCCGAACCCCTGCGCCTGCCCTGCGGCGCCGTGCTCCCGAACCGCATCGCCAAGGCGGCCATGAGCGAGGAGCTCGCCGCGCTGCGTGGGTATCCGTCCGAGCCGCTCGAGCGCCTCTACCGCACGTGGGCGGAGGGGGGCACGGGCCTGCTCGTCACGGGCAACGTGATGATCGATCCGACGCACCTCGAGAGCCCGAGGAACGTGACGCTCGAGAAGGGCCGCGACCTCGCGCCGTTCCGTGCGTGGGCGAAGGCGGGTCGCGTGCCCGGCAGCCACCTCTGGATGCAGATCAACCACACGGGGAGGCAGACCCCGCGCTTCGTGAACAAGGAGCCCGTCGCACCCTCGGCCGTGCCCGCGGTGAAGCTGCTCAAGGGCTTCGCGCATCCGCGCGCGCTCCGCGAGGACGAGATCCCCGCCACCATCGCGCGCTACGGCGAAGCGGCCGCGATGGCGCGCGAGGCCGGATTCACGGGCGTGCAGATCCACGGCGCGCACGGCTATCTCTGCGCGCAGTTCCTGTCCCCGCTCACGAACCTCCGCACCGACGCGTGGGGCGGGTCGCTCGAGAACAGGGCGCGCTTCCTCCGCGAGACGGTGAAGGACGTCCGTCGTCGCGTCGGCGCCGACTTCCCGATCGGCGTGAAGCTGAACAGCGCCGACTTCCAGCGAGGCGGCTTCGACGAGACGGAGTCGATGGAGGTCGTCCGCATGCTCGAGAGGGACGGCGTCGACCTCCTCGAGATCTCGGGCGGCAACTACGAGAACCCCGCGATGTTCGATCTCGCCGAGAGCTCGCGCCATCGCGAGGCCTACTTCCTCGACTACGCGAAGAAGGTCCGGAAGCTCTCGCGCATCCCGCTCATGGTCACCGGCGGCTTCCGTTCGCTCTCCGTGATGGAGGAGGCGCTCGCGAGCGATGCGCTCGACGTCGTCGGCATGGCGCGTCCTCTCGCGCTCGAGCCGGACCTCCCGAAGCGGCTCTTCGAGGGACGCTCCACGGGCTCGACGAGCGTGCCGCGTCGGTTCGGCGTGGGCCATCCGAACCTCGAGTACTTCGCCGAGGGCGGCTACTACCTCGCCCAGATGGGAAGGCTCGCGCGCGGTCTCCCCGCGAACCCGGAGCTCGGCTCGTACCGCGCGATGGCCGCCTTCGTCGCGCAGCAGGTGCGCGACGTGCTCGCCGCCCGCCGCGGCGAGCTCCACCACGCGGGCTGAGCGCGTGGGGAGCCGCCACGAGGGTTCGCGCTAGCTGCCGAGCTCGCCGAGCACCTCGTCGAGGATCGAGCCCATCGCGTCGATCGAGGCGAGCTCGACGTTCAGCGCGGGCATGAACCGGAGCAGATGCGGCCGCGGCGCGTTCAGGAGGAGCCCCTTCGCACGGGCGGCGTCGACGACCTCGCGTCCGATCGGCCGTCCGAGGTCCATCGCGACGAGCAGGCCCTTGCCGCGCACCTCGACGGCTCCGTGCTTCGTCGCGAGGCCGCGGAGCACGGCGAAGAGGCGCGCGGATCGCTCCTCGATCCCCGCGAGGAACGAGGGCTCGGACACGGTGCGCACGACGGCGTCGCCGACGGACGAGGCGAGGGGATGCCCCGCGTACGTGCCCCCCTGATCTCCGGGGGCGAAGCAGCTCACCTCGGCGCGGCAGAGCATCGCGGCGATCGGGAAGCCCGCGCCGAGGCCCTTGCCGAGCGTGAGCACGTCCGGGAGCACGCCCTCGCCCTGGAAGGCGAAGAGCGTCCCGCACCGGCCGATGCCGGTCTGCACCTCGTCCAGCATCAGCAGGATCCCGTGCCGGTCGGCGATGGCGCGGAGCTCCGCGAGGTAGCCCGCGGGAGGCACGACCACCCCGGCCTCGCCCTGCACCGGCTCGACGAGGATCGCGGCGACGGTGTCGTCGATCGCGCTCTCGATCGCGGCCGCGTCGCCGAACGGGACCTTGCGGAAGCCCGGCACCTTCGGCTCGAAGAGCGGCGCGAACTCGGGCTTGCCGCTCGCGCTCATCGTCGCGAGCGTGCGCCCGTGGAAGCCGCCCTCCGTGGTCACGAGGCCGTACGCGCCGCGCCGATGGATCGAGCCCCACTTGCGCGCGAGCTTGATCGCCGACTCGTTCGCCTCGGCTCCCGTGCTGCAGACGAAGACGTGATCGAGCCCGCTCGCCGCCGCGAGCCGATCGGAGAGGGCGAGCTGGGGAGCGTTGTAGAAGGCCGCGCTCGCCATCACGAGCGTCCGCGCCTGCCGAGCGAGCGCGTCGGCGACGACGGGCGAGGCGTGGCCGAGGGCGTTCACCGCCCAGCCTTGGACGAAGTCGAGGTAACGCTCGCCCTCGTGGTCGAAGAGGAAGTCACCCTCCCCTCGCACCATGACGGAGGTGGGACGAACGGCGGTCGGTAGGACGTGGACGGGATCGAAGGACACGGAGACACCTCTCGGATGCCTCCGAGCGGCGCACGTCTCGCTCCTTCGACGCGCAGCCGCCCGGAGGCGGCTGCGGAGTCGGGATCAGCCCACGACGGCCCGCATGCCACCCCCGGAGGGACGGCGACGGCGGGCTCGGAGCGTCGAGGACGTGATCGTCACGGCCGTCAGGATAGCCGAAACGGAGGGTCGGTCGAGCGCGGTCTTTCCGCCTTCCGGGTCGAGGACGCGGGGCTCCGGGTTTGGCATGCTTCGGGCTCTCGACCCGAAGCCCGGAGCGAGCGAGACACTCGGAGGTCCAATCGATGCAAGCCGCGCCCACGATCCTCGTCCGAGGCGGCACGGTGTACGACGGCACGGGGGGGCCCGGCCTCGAGGCGGACGTGCTCGTACGGGACGGCACGGTCGCCGCGATCGGTCCGGCGCTCGAGGCCCCGGAGGGCGCGCGGATCGTCGATGCGCGCGGAGCGTGGGTGACCCCGGGCTTCGTCGATCTCCACACGCACTACGACGCCGAGCTCGAGCTCGCGCCGGCGCTCTCGGAGTCGGTGCGTCACGGCGTCACGACCGTCCTCGTCGGCAGCTGCGGGCTCTCCATGGCCGTCGGCACGCCGAACGACCTCGCGGACATGTTCTGCCGCGTGGAGGGCGTGCCCCGCTCGGAGGTCCTCCCGCTGCTCGAGCGCGTGAAGGACTGGCAGGATCCGAAGGGCTACCTCGCGCACCTCGAGCGACTCGCGCTCGGCCCGAACGTCGTCTCCCTCCTCGGACACTCCGCGATCCGCGCGCACGCCATGGGCCTCGGGCGCAGCCTCGACGCGGATGCGGAGCCGACCGAGGACGAGCTCCGTACGATGGAGGCGCTCCTCGAGGAGGCGCTCGACGCCGGCTACCTCGGCCTCTCCATCAACACGCTCCCCTGGGACAAGATGGACGGCGACCGCTACCGCAGCCGTCCGACGCCGAGCGTCTTCGCGTCGTGGAGGGAATACCGGCGCCTCGCGCGCATCCTCCGCCGACGTGGCGCGATCTTCCAGGGCGTGCCCGACCTCTCGACGGGCCTCAACCTCGCGCTCTTCCTCGCGGAGAGCTCGGGTCTCGGGCGCCCTTCCCTGAAGACGATGGTGATCGCGCTCGTCGACTCGAAGGCGACCCGCGGCATCCACCGCGCGGCCGGGGCGCTCGCGGAGTTCGGCAATCGGGTGCTGCGATGCGACTTCCGCTTCCAGGCCCTGCCCAATCCCTTCGACCTCTGGGTCGACGGGCTCGAGGTACCCGTCGTCGAGGAATTCGCGGCGGGCACCGCGGCGCTCCACGAGACGGATCCGGCCGACCGCGCGAGACTGCTGCGCGATCCTGCGTACCGGAAGCGCTTCGCCGCGGACTGGACGAATCGCTTCCTCGGGCGCGCGTACCATCGCGACCTCTACGAGGCGCGAATCGTCGACTGCCCCGACGCCTCGCTCGTCGGCCGGTCGTTCGGCGAGATCGCCGACGCGCGCGGAGCCGAGCCGCTCGAGACCTTCCTCGATCTGCAGGCTCTGCACGGGAACGCCCTGCGCTGGTACACGGTCGTCGGCAACGACCGCGAGGCCGAGCTCGAGTGGATCCTCACGCGCCCCTCCATCCTGGTCGGCTTCTCGGATGCGGGCGCCCACCTCCGCAACATGGGGTACTACAACTTCCCCCTCCGCCTGCTCCGCCGGGTCCGCGAGGCCGAGCGCGCCGGCCGCCCGTTCCTCACGGTCGGACGCGCCATCGAGCGGCTGACGTCGGAGATCGCCGACTACCTCGCGATCGACGCCGGGCGGCTCGCGGTCGGCAAGCGCGCGGACCTCGCCGTGATCGATCCCGAGGGCCTCACGGACGAGGTCGAGCGGATCGCCGAGGCGCCGATGCCCGGATTCCCGGGGCTCTCGCGCCTGGTCCGACGCAACGACGGCGCCGTGCGCGCCGTCCTCGTGAACGGCGCGGTCGCCTGGGAGTCGGGGGCGCCCTCGAACGACCTCGGGAAGCGATCGGGCTTCGGCCGCGTCCTCCGGGCGCGCTTCGCCTGAGCCGCGCTCTGGCCGGCCCGGACGGGCCGAGGGCCCCTTGCGGGCTCCTCCGAACTGCCCGAAGAAGGGGAAATCGCCTTGTACCTCCGATATACCGGGTGGTACAAAGGCGTCCCACCGAGGAGTCCCGATGGCCGAGACGCATACGACCTTCTGCCGCATCTGCGAGGCCCTCTGCGGCCTCGAGGTCACCGTCGAGAACGACGAGGTGATCCAGATCCGGCCGGACGATCGTCACGTCGCGACCCGCGGGTACGGCTGCGTGAAGGGGCTCAAGCAGCATCGCCTCGTCGCGCCGCGCGATCGGCTGAAGCGACCGCTGAAGCGCGTCGGGAACGACTACGTCGAGATCGGCTGGGATCAGGCGCTCGCCGAGATCGGCGCCAAGGTGAAGGCCCTCCGCGGCATCCACCCCGACTCGATCGCGATGTACGTCGGGACCGCCGCGGGCTTCGGCGTGCTGCATCCGGTCTTCGCGCAGGGCTTCATGACGGGCGTCGGCTCGAAGAGCATGTTCGCCTCGGCCACCCAGGACTGCTCGAACAAATTCGCCGTCGCGCGGCAGGTGTACGGCTTCCCGTTCACGCAGCCCTTCCCGGACGTCGATCGCATCGACTGCCTGATCGTCGTCGGAGCCAACCCCGCGATCTCGAAGTGGAGCTTCCTCCAGGTCTCGAATCCCATCGAGCGCCTCCGCGAGATCGAGGCCCGTGGCGGCCGCATCTTCGTCGTCGACCCGCGGAAGACGGAGACGGCGAAGGTCGCCGGGGAGCACGTCTTCATCCGCCCCGGGACGGACGTCTTCTTCTACCTCGCCTTCCTGAACGAGCTGATCCGTCAGGGCGGCGTCGATCACGGCCGCATCGCGACGTACATGACGGGCTGGGACGAGGTGAAGCGGCTCGCGGAGGCCTGGACCCCCGAGCGCGTCGAGGGCGTCACGCAGATGCCCGCGTCGAAGCTCCGGGAGCTGGTCACCGCGTACAGGACGGCGAAGGGGGCAGCGCTCTACTGCTCGACCGGCGTGAACATGGGAGGCAACGGCGGCCTCGCTTTCTGGATCCAGGAGGTGATCAACGCCGTCTCCGGCAACCTCGACCGGAAGGGCGGCCTCCTCGTCGGACGCGGCGTCATCGACTTCGCGAAGTTCGGCCAGCGGACCGGCACCCTCCTCCGGAGCGACAAGAGCCGCATCGGAGCGTTCGAGTCGGTGAACGACGCGTTCCCGGGAGGGATCCTCGCCGACGAGATCCTCACGCCCGGAGAGAACCAGATCCGGGCGCTCTTCGTGACGGGCGGCAACCCGCTCATCACGATGGCGAATTCGAATCGGCTGCGGAAGGCGTTCGAGAAGCTCGAGCTCCTCGTCTGCCTCGACGTGCACCAGAGCGAGACGGCGTCGATGGCGCACTACGTGCTGCCCTGCACGACCCCTCTCGAGCGGCCGGACCTGCCCTTCATCTTCCCGCTCATGCTCGGGCTCCAGAGCAAGCCCTACCTCCAGGCGACACGACGCCTCCTCAAGCCGACGGGCGAGGCTCGCGACGAGGCGACGATCTACACGCTCCTCGCGAAGCACTCGGGCGCGCCGCTCTTCGGCTCGAAGGTCGTGCAGAAGGCGATGGAGCTCGCCCTCTTCCTCCACAGCCGGAAGCATCCCGAGGAGCAACCCGCCCTGCCGCAGGAGGGCCTCTTGAACCTCCTTCTCCGGCTGACGGGCCAGATGAGCTTCGACGAGCTGCTCCGGCACGAGCACGGCTTCCTCCGGGAAGATCACGTCGAGGCGGATTTCCTCGGGAAGCGCGTCATCACGGACGATCGGAAGGTGCATCTCGCGCCGTCCGTGCTGATGGCGCAGGCGAGCAAGCTCGAGGGCGATTTCGAGGCGGAGAAGCGCGACGCGGGACGGTTGAAGCTGA
This sequence comes from Polyangiales bacterium, assembly GCA_046351215.1. Taxonomy (GTDB): domain Bacteria; phylum Myxococcota_A; class Polyangia; order Polyangiales; family Houyiibacteriaceae; genus JAXLYX01. Next base: position 632,992 of record JAXLYX010000005.1, read on the forward strand.
TCACGAAGCGGGCGATCACGACGCACAACTCGTGGACGCACAACTTCGAGGACTTCGTCCGCGGGGACAACTCGACGAACTATCTCTACATGCATCCCCAGGACGCCGAGGCGCGTGGGCTCGAGAACGGCGCGCTCGTCGACGTGACGTCGGAGACGGCGACCGTGCGGGTTCCGATGCGCCATCTCGCCGACCTCATGCCGGGGGTCTGCGCACTCCCCCACGGCTGGGGCCATCAGGCCGCGCGTGGGCTCTCGGTGGCGTCGAAGACCACCGGGGTGAACGTGAACATCCTCGCCGCGGACGGCCCCGAGAAGATCGAGAAGGTCACGGGCATGGCGCGCCTCACGGGCATCCTGGTGGAGGTCGAGAGGGCGAAGGGGCCGCACGTGCCGACGAGCTGGTCGGGTCTCGCGGATGGCTGAGTCGAAGGTCGCGCCGCGCGATCCCCGACTCCTCGCGCTGCTCTCGAGCTACGAGCGCCTCACGGGCGAGAGCCTCGGAACGCCGGAATCGCTGTGGGGGGCGCCGTTCGCCCTCCTCTCGCACGGCACGGAGGATCCGCCGGTGTTCTGGTACGGGAACCAGACGGCCCTCGGGCTCTGGGAGCGCTCGTTCGAGGAGTTCACCCGCATGCCCTCGCGCGAGACGGCCGAGCCCGACGGACGCGAGGTCCGCGAGCGGCTGCTCGCGCAGGTGCGCGAGCACGGCATCACGCGGCAGTACACGGGCGTGCGCATCTCGAAGACGGGGAGGCGCTTCCTGATCGAGAACGCCACGGTGTGGAACGTGACGGACGACGATGGCCGCCTGATCGGACAGGCGGCCACCTTCGCTTCGTGGACGTATCTGTAGAGCGCTAAGCGAGGTAGCGGCTCAGCGACTCGATCACGCAGGCCGGCTTCGACTCGCCGTCGATCTCGATCGTGATCACGATCTTGGCCTGGACGCCGCCCTTCACGTCCTCGACCGACGCGACCTGCGCACGGCCGCGCACGCGCTGGTTCACCTTCACGGGCGAGGGGAAGCGCACCTTGTCGACGCCGTAGTTCACGCCCATCGAGATGCCCCGCACCTCGACGAGCTGGGGAAGGAAGTAGTTCGAGAGCGACATCGTCAGGTAGCCGTGCGCGATCGTGGCGCCGAACGGCCCCTTGGCGGCGCGCTCGGGATCGACGTGGATCCACTGATCGTCGCCGGTCGCGCGCGCGAACTCGTCGATCCGGTCCTGCGTGATCGTCAGCCAGTCGGTCGCGCCGAGGTCCTTGCCGACCGCGGCCTTCAGCTCGTCGAGGTTGTGGAAGACGGTGGGCATCGCTTCTCTCCAGGGGGCGCGGGAAGCGCCCTCGTCGGCCGAATCGTGGCCGATCCGCGGGCGACTGCAACACGTTCCATCGCTCGCTTCCCTTCGCACCGAGGGCGCACGACGACGAAGGCCCGCGGTCTCCCGCGGGCCTTCCCTGGCTCATCCCTCGGAAGGGACGGGTTCGCTCAGTTCGCGTAGCCCTCGCAGCACTGGTACGGCATCGGGAAGGAAACGCAGTTCGGGATCACGTTGCCGTTCGAATCCGTCGTCGAGGAGGTCGGCTGACCGCGGACCTTGTAGACGGTCGACGACCACGCGACCGAAGCGTCGACGTACGGGCAGAGCGGCACGTTGCAGAGGTGGCGGATGCCCTCGCAGCAGTTCTGCCGCGTGGGCGCGTCGGGCCCCATCGCGCCCGAGGGATCGTTCGCCCACTGGCCGAAGTTGTAGTTGCCGTTCGGCAGGTTGAGCGTCGGACCCGAGTCGCAGACCGAGGTGTCGGCGCCGCGCTCGCGGTAGCCGCCCGGATTGTTCGGGTTCGGGTCGTTGATGATGACCGCGCCCTGGAGGCTCTGGCTCGGGAGCGTGTAGCACTGCGGATTCGAGCCCTGGCCGCAGTCCGAAGCGTCGCCGACCTGGGCCGGCACACCGAGCTCGTTCGGGAGGCGCCAGAGCTGGTTCGCGAGCTGACCACCGGCGATGTTGAAGCCGGTCTGGCTGACCGCCGGCGCGACGCCCGTCTGGACGGTTCCGCCCGCGTTGCCGCTGATGACGTTGACGCCGTAGTAGCCCGTCGGGAACTCCTCGCAGGTGGCGGGACCGCTGAGCTGCGTCGGGGCGTTGTTCATGACGTCGGCGATCGAGCCGTCGGCGAGGTAGAGCGTCTGGCAGCCCGGGATCGCCTCGTTGAGCGAGACCGCGGCCACCGAGGGCACGACGAAATTCGCGGAGGGGTAGAGCACGGCGTGCGACTCCGCCGGATCGATGAGGGGGATCATCGCCACGCTGGGCACGCCCGCCTGCGTCTCGACGGTGTTCCTGTACCGCTGCAGGAAGACGACCGGCGTCTTCCACTGCGGCGGCGAGATCGGCAGGGCACCCCAGATCGGATGGAGCGTGTCGGTCGTCTGACCGTCCTGATCCACGTCGAAGCCCTGGATGTACCAGGCGTAGTAGAGCGGATTCGCGTAATCGACCTGGTAGACGCCGGTCGCCGGATCCTGCAGACCGACGTGCTCCATCGTGCGATCGAGCTGGATGCGGTCCGGGTCCGCCGCGTTGCGGCCGAAGAGCCGGAACTGGATCGACGGGGTCGCCGGATCGAACTGCGGGAACGGCGTGGGAGGCCACGCGGACTCGGAGCTGATGTCACCGCCGTCGGCCGCGACGTAGAAGGCGTCGGCATCCGTCAGGACGCCCGCGCCCATCGACACGTTGATGCCCTCGATCAGCTGACCGAGCGGCTCCGCCTGGACCGAGTTGAAGGTGATGACCTGATACTTCGGCACCGTGGCCGTGGGGTCCTGCAGGGCCGCGCCCGCGATGTCGCCGTGGTTGTTGCTCTGCTGCACGGCGAAGAGCGGGTTCCAATCGCCCTGGTGGTCCCAGAAGCCGGCGATGCGGTAGCCGACCGTCGCAGCGGGATCCGCCGAGCCGTTCGCGAGCGGGATCTCGGACCAGCGGAAGCCGACCGTGCGCTGGAGCCAGTTCGCCCGATCCAGCGGATCGGCCCCGAGCGGAAGGCACTCGTTCAGGGTGAACATGTACTGACCGGCGACCGCCAGGACGTCGACCGGCGCCTGCGCCGTGCCTTCGGGCGGCAGCGGGTTGTCGTCGCGCGTCAGGGTCAGGATGAACCGGCCCTGGATCGCCGTCGGATCACCCGTGCTCGGATCCCGGTCGCACGTCGGCTTCGGGCCGATGTACAGGATCGTTCCCTCGATCACGCCGGTAGGGGTCGGCGAGTTCGAGTCGACGGGTGGGTCCTTGCACCCTCCGAGCAGCGCGAGCGCTGCGAGGAGCAGGGCCGTGGCGCGGCCGTGGATCGTGGAACGTGGACGAACGAGGCTCATGTGTGCCATTCGCGCTTTCCTGCTCAGACCGACGACGGTGCGGTGTGCCCACCGACCGGCCCCCGTTTCCTCCTGCGGGCAAGGAGGATCGACGGAGAATGATACCCGTTTGGCTGACCCGCGCCTAGGAGTCGGATCGCCTCCGACTCCGAAGTCGTCGCTCGCGCGCGTCGAATCCCCCGACGCCTCGAGCTGCCGGGAATCCCCGGCGAATCGAGCATGATCGACATGCTCGGTCCCTGTCACCTGATACGTGATCTCGCGTTCGTGGTCGTTCATCGTCAGAACCGGATGCCGACCGTGCCCATCACGCGGGCCGGGGTTGGGGCGCCGAGCGGCTGCTGGCGCGCTTTCGTATTGGTGATGTTGTAACCGACCACACCAAGCTCGATGCGGTCCTGCCAGAGGCGGTACGCGAGCCGGGCGTTGATCATGTAGTAGGCGGGATTCGAGAGCGGCTCGTAGATGATGCCCGAGGCCGTCGTCGTGCTCTCCGGCCAGACGGTCTTGCTGTTCAGGTGGAAGTCCACGCTGACGTCGAGACCGAAGGGCGCGCGGTACTGGACACCGGCATTGAGCATGTGCCGCGGCTGGCGCTGATCCGTCTTGCCGGGAACGGGACCTTCGCCGTTCGCGTAGTAGGTCAGGTTCGCCGAGTAGTTCGCCCAGAGGTCGAGACCGTCGATCGGGTAGGCGCGGAACATGAGCTCGCCACCGTACTGGTTGTACTCGTACGGGGAGTTCGTGAGGAGCGCGGCGCCGTAGGCGAAGCGGTTGACCTGATCGTTGTAGTTCGCGAGCGACGAGTACTGGGGGCTGCCGTAGTTCGCCAGCGTGAACGGCTGCGTGAACACGCCGATCTCCATGATGTCCCAGACCCGGTTGTAGTACGCCGTGATCTCGAAGTTGTAGTAGTCGCTCTTCTGGTTGAGGTATCCGAGCTCGGCCGTGACGATTCGCTCCGGGTTGATCGCGGGGCGACCGAGGATCCGCTGGGCGGGCACGCTGCCGAGGCCGATCGCACCGACCGCGGAGGCGGCGGGCGTGGGCACGTTGTAACCGATGTAGCCCTCGGTGAAGGTCGGGATTCGGAAGGCCGAGGTGCCCGACACGCGGAACGACTGCCACTCGGTCGGACGCAGGATGAGCGCGGCACGCGGCGAGAAGACCGGATGCGGGAGCAGCGGGTTCGTGTCCATGCGGAGGCTGATGTCCGCGCGGACGACGTCGCTGATCTTCATGTTGTCGTCGAAGAAGACGTTGAACGTGTTCTGCGAGACGTTGGGCTGGTAGAGCAGCGGCCACTCGACCTGCTTGTAGCGGTAGCCGGCGCCGAGGTGGATGTTCTGCTCGATGCGTCCGCGGAAGACGTGGGCGAGCTCGGCCTCGGCGTCGTAGGTGTTGCCGCGGATGTGGAAGGGAGGGATCGTCCCGTCGAGCTGGACGGCCCGGTAGTCGTAGAAGTTGTAGAACGAACGGATGTTGAACCAGTTCGACTCGAGCCCGCCCATGACGTAGGCGTTCGGGCCCGAGGCCTGGAGGTTCGTGAGGCCGCCCTCCGCGAGGAGGGCGTAGGACACGGCCTGGACCCCTCCGCCCTCGAGGTTGACGCGAATCTTGTCGGAGACGCGATACCGCAGGTCGAGGCGCCCCATGACCGTCTGCGCGCCCGTGTTGAAGTTCACGCGCGGCGGGATGACGTAGTCGACCGTGTTCGGATTGAACGGGAGCGCGAAACGATCGTAGTTGTTGTAGCCCGCGCTGACGCGGTAGCTGAGCTCGCCGGTGCGGCCGTTCGTCGCCGCGGTGACGCGGAACTGGGCCGCGTTGCCCGCCCCGGCGGTGAACTCGGTCGAGGCGCGCTCGCCCGGATCGCGGGTGATGATGTTGACGACACCGGTGAAGGAGTTGGCGCCGTAGAGCGCCGAAGCCGGGCCTCGGATGACCTCGATGCGCTCGATGTCCTCGACGTTGACGGGCTGGGCTCCCCAGGTCGTGATGCCGAGCGCGTCGAGGTAGGTCGAGCGGCCGTTGATGAGCATGACGAGACGCGGCGAGACGAGTCGGTTGAAGCCGCGGATCGAGATGTCGGTGTCGGCGCCCGTGGTGTTCGCGACCTGGACGCCCGCGACGCGACGGAGGAGCTCGCCGAGATGCGTGATCCCCGTCATCCGGATGTCCTGACGGGTGATGATCGTCGTCGACGAGGCGGCATCGAGGGGCGACTGCGCCGAACGCGAGGCCGAGACGACCGTCTCTTCGTACGTGCCGCCCTCCTGGCTCGCCGCGATCTCGAGGCCGCCGCCGGCGGCCGGGATGCCGCCCGCGCCCGCTTCCGCGCCGCCCGCGCCCGCCTCGGTGCCGCCGGCCGTCGTCGTGCCGCCGGCCGTCGTCGTGCCGCCCGCGGTGGTCGTGCCACCGGCCGCGGCCTGAGCGGCCCCGGACTCGAGCTGATCCGCGAGCTCGGCGAGACGCCGCGCACGCTGTCGCAGCGTCTCGCTGCCCGAGACCTCGCCCAGCGTCGCGATCTGGTTCGCGGCATCGCGGAGGGCCTGGACCTCCTGGGCCGTCGCACGGATCGCCGGCCCGGTCGTCGTGGTGCCGCCGGCCTCCACCTGGCCCGTCGGCTCCGTCTGCTGCTGCGTGGCTCGCGCTTGCGCCTCGGCCTCGACGCGTGCCTCGATCCGCTGGTTGATGGCGGTGACGATCGCGCGGACCTCTTCGCGGTCCGGAGGATCCGACGCGAGGTACTGCTCGAAGTACTCGAGCGCCTCGTCGTAACGACCGGCCTCCGCGTACGCACGGCCGATGTTGTAGAGGACGTTGGGGTGGGGAAGGATCTCGTAGGCCTGCTCGAGCTCGGCCACGCCTTCGTCCGTCCGACCTTCGACGACGAGCTCCATGCCGCGTCGGAAGTGGCGTCGCGCTTCGGTACGTGCGTCGGCCGAGACTCCGGCCGGCAGCGCGCCGATCAGGCCGACCGCGAGGAGGATCCCCATCCATCGGCGAGTGTTACGAGGGAGCGTTCGCATCGCGTTCTCTGGCTCCTTCACGAGTTCCGATTCAGGCACGGGAAAGGTTCTCATGCGTCAGAAACGAGCGGTGATCGTTCCGAGGACGCGCGTCTGGAGCTGCTGACCGTAGGGGTGCTGGCGGTGGTGCGAGCCGGTCAGGTTGTAGCCGGCGAGACCGAACTCCAGCTTGTCGTTCAGGATGCGGTAGCCGATCCGGGCGTTCAGGAGCTGGTACGGATCGAGCGGCAGCTGCACGCGCTGGATGCCGGCGGCCGTGATCTCGAGCTCCGGCCAGACCTGCCGGCTGTAGTAGTGGAAGTCGGCCGCGACATCGAGGCCGAAGCGCGAGCGGTACTGGACGCCGAGGTTGAACTGGTGCTGGCTCGTGCGCTCGTCGTGCTGCCAGGCCGATTGCCCCGGAACCTTCGCGTAGATCTGGTTCGGCGAGTAGTTCGCGTAGATGTCGAGACCGTCGACGGGGAACACGCGGCCGCCGATCTCGGCGCCGAACACGTTGTACTGGTCCGCGTCGTTGCCGAACCGTGACGCGGCGAACGGGAACTGGTTCGTCGGATTGCTGTAGCCCGTGATCGACGAGAGGTTCGGGTCGCCGTACTGCGCCAGGGTGAAGGGCGCGGACTGATCCGAGAGCGCGATGATGTCGGTGACGCGGTTGTAGTACGTGGAGATCTCGAAGCTGAAGTAGTCCGAGTCCTGGTACTGGTAGCCGGCTTCGACCGAGACGATCCGCTCGGGCTGCAGCGGCGGCGTCCCGAAGGCCCGCGTCGAGTTGGTCGAGCCGAAACCGAGGGCGCCGACCGCGCTCACCGGCGACGGCAGGAGGTACTGGACGTACGTCTCGAGCATGGCGGGCGTGCGGAACGCGGAGCCCGCCGTGAGCCGGATCGACTGACCCTCGGTGGGACGCAGGACGATGGCGCCGCGCGGCGACCACACGGGGTGGTCGATGAGCGGATGCTTGTCCATGCGGAGCGAGCCGACGACCCGGAAGAAGTCGCTGAACTTGATCGTGTCCTCGGCGAAGAACGCGTAGAAGTTCTCGCGCGGCTGCGTCGGGAAGATGGTCCAGTCGGCCGTACGGAAGCGGTAGTTCGCGCCGATGTGGAGGTCGTGGTTCGAGACCTTGCCGTCGAAGCGTCGGGCGAACTCGCCTTCGACGTCGACGGTGTCCGCGCGCAGACCCTGGTGCGGCACGCGACCGTCGTACTGGTCGGCGTCGACCTGCATGTGGTTCCACCACGTGCGGATGCGGCCCCAGTCGGAGAGCAGCGAGGCCATCGCGTAGCTCATCGGCCCCTTCACGTAGAAGTCCGTGAGGCCGCCCGTGCCGAAGAAGTTGAACTGGTCGGCGTAGGTGACGCCGCCTTCGGCGTTGAGCCGTGCGTGCTCGGTCAGACGGTAGCTGAGCTGGGCGCCGGCCTGGATGCTCCGGTTCGCGATCGAAGGATCGGGTACCGGATAGGTGAGATCGACGCGGTTCGGCGAGTACGGCAGCGTGAACATGTTGTACTGCCGGTAACCGCCGAAGACGCGGTAGCCGAGAGCGCCGACGCGGCCGCTCGTCGCGACGTGGCCGCGGACCTGACCGTCGTTGCCGACTCCGACGCTGACCTCGGTGCCGGGCTCCTGACCCGCCTGCCGCGTGATGATGTTGACGATACCGCTGAAGCCGTTCTGACCGTAGAGGGCCGAAGCGGGGCCTCGGATGATCTCGATGCGCTCGATGTCCTCGACCGAGATCGCCTGGTTGTCCCAGAGCGTGATGCCGAGGGCGTCGATGTACGTCGAGCGTCCGTTGATGAGCATCAGGACGCGCGGCGAGAGCAATCGGTTGAAGCCGCGGATGCCGACGTCCGTGTCGGCGGCGGTCACGTTCATGACCTGCACGCCCGCGGCACGGCGGAGGAGCTCGCCGATGTGCACGACGCCCGAGAGGCGGATGTCCTGCCGGGTGATGATGGTGACGGAGGCCGGAGCGTCGAGGGGCGACTGGGCCTGACGCGAAGCGGAGACGACCGTCTCTTCGTACGCGCCGCCCTCCGCCGCCGCGACCGAGAGGACCTCGGAGCCCGCGCCGCCGCCGACGGGCACCTCGCCGCGTCCGCCGCCCTCGCCCTCGGGCGGGACCGTGATTCCGCCGCCGCCGGCGGTCGTCGTCTGGCCGCCTTGCTGCGGCTGCTGCGCGCTCGCCTCGAGGCTGGCCGCGAGCTCGTTGAGGCGCGCGGCGCGCTGGCGGAGCGCGTCGCTCTGCGCGACCTCCGCGAGGGTCGCGATCTGGGTGGCCGACTCGCGGATCGCCGCGATCTGCTCGGCCGAGGCCTGCGTGGTCGTGGTGCCGATCGGCGTGCCGGCCGCGGTCGTGCCGCCGCCCTGCTCGCCCTGTCCCTCGCGGGCCTGCGCCTCGGCCTCGGCGAGCTGACGCGCCTCGATCCGCTGGTTGATGGCGGTGACGATCGCGCGGACCTCTTCTCGGTCCGGAGGATCCGAGGCGAGGTACTGCTCGAAGTACTCGAGCGCCTCGTCGTAGCGACCGGCCTCCGCGTACGCGCGGCCGATGTTGTAGAGGACGTTCGGGTGGGGAAGGATCTCGTAGGCCTGCTCGAGCTCCACCACGCCTTCATCCGTCCGACCTTCGACGACGAGCTCCATGCCGCGTCGGAAGTGACGTCGCGCTTCGGTACGTGCGTCGGCACGGACCGCATTCGTCGGTACCAGGGCGGACATCGCGAGCGCGATGCCCATGGTCCGCAACCAAACCGAGTGCTTGTTCGCCACCGTTCGGCCTCCTGCCACCGCTCGGAACCTCATCGCTCGCCGATGTTACACGAACGAAACTCGGGAATAGAAGTTCGTAGTTGCAGTGCGCAGGCGAAATTCCGGAACGATCACCAAAACTTCACGAGCGGGGGGTGTGCGCGCACCTGCGTGCGCACATTCGCGCCGTGGGCTGATTCACCTTTGGGGGCGATGCCTGCGGCCGAATCGGCAGCCGCCGCGGCAGACGTGGCCGGAAGGGCCAGCACATGCGGAGCCGCGTGGGTCAGGACCGGGGCGGCGGACGCCGCGCGCGGGGCCGAGCAGGATGACAAGACGGAAAGACGAACGGCGGCTCCAGAGGAGCCGCCGTTCGGGGTGGGTCATGATGGACTCGAACCATCAACCAATGGATTAAGAATCCACTGCTCTACCACTTGAGCTAATGACCCGGACGGATGGAGCGCACTCGGTAGGATTCGAACCTACGACCTGCGGATTCGAAGTCCGACGCTCTATCCAGCTGAGCTACGAGTGCAATCGCTACCGCGAGCTTTCACACACGCGGGCGCGATATAGCCGAAGAAACGAAACTGTCAACCTGGGGTGAGTGACGGGGCTCGAACCCGCGACAACCGGAGCCACAATCCAGTGCTCTACCAAACTGAGCTACACCCACCGGAAAGCAGGGCGGCAATGTAGCGGCGGATGGGGAGAGCGCAACCCGAATCTCATCGAGGCACGACGATCCGTCCGTGCTCGTAGCGGCGACGAGCCCATTCCGCGAGGCCCATCCCCGCGGCGACGGCCACCGGATAGCTGTGATTGATGCCGTACATCGGGATCGCCACGACCTCGTGGGCCGCCTCGAGGATCGCGGGCGCGATGCCGTCGTCCTCGTTCCCGAAGACGAGGACCGAGTCCTCGGGCAGCTCCGCGTCCCAGAGGCCCTTCACGCGCGGGGCGTCCTTCTCGAAGCAGACGAGCTTCCACGACTCCGCTCTCGCTCGCTCGAGGAAGGCCTCCGTCGTGGGGATCTCGACGATGTGCTCGTAGCGTTGCATCCCCATGGCGGCCCGCTCGTACCAGGGCTCGGATCCGACGAGGACGATCTCCCGCGGGAGGAACGAGTGGGCCGTGCGGATGATCGCGCCGATGTTGAACGGGTTCTTCGCCCGATCGACGGCGACGCGCATCGGATGGCGGAGCCGATCGAGCTCGGCCCGGATCTGCTCTCGCGGCATGTCGAACGAGGGAACCTTCAAGGGACGACGACCTCGGTCGCGAGCTTGGGAGGCGAGCGCGGAGACGTCCAGCGGACGGCGGGACCCGAGCGTTGACAGTCACCGGAGGCGGGCGGAACCATCCCCGGACCATGCGGAACGGAGACGCCACGGGCCCGGAGCCCGCACCGCCCGAGCGCGTCCGCACGTGGCAACGCCGGCTGCTGCTCGGCTTCCTCGCCTTCCAGCTCGTCGTCCCGGCCACCTACTACCTCCGCGACGATCGCTACGACGAGCGCTTCTCCTGGCGCATGTTCTCCGCCGTCCGCCTGCACACGTGCGAGACGACCGCGGAAGAGACGCGCCTCACACCGGACGGGCCGAGGACCTCGCCGATCGACCTCGCCCGGACCCTCCACGTCGCATGGCTCGACCATCTCGGGCGCAACCGGCGCGCGGTCGTCCACGCGTTCCTCGAGCGACGATGCCGCGAGGTCGGAGTCGTCCGCGTGCGCGTCGTCAACGACTGCGTCACGGCGGACGACCGCGCCCTGCCGCCGATCGAATACACGCTCGACTGCGCGACCCACCGGCTCGGGGATCCGCCGCCCCTCGACGCGCTCGAACGGGGGCCGCGATGAGGCGGGCGATCGATCGCCTCTTCTTCGGCGAGGTGCTGGCCGCGCGGCCCTACGTGCTGCGCAAGGCCTTCCTCCTCGTCCTCGGCTTCGACTGCTTGGTCGACCTCGTGCCGCACGGCGGTCGGTACGGAGTCGGCGGCTTCAACGTCGCGCACTTCGCGATCCTCGATCGCTGGCTTCCGACCCCGACGCCAGCGCTCTACGTCGGGAGCCTGATCGCGACGGGCCTCGTGGCGCTCGCCCTCGCGCTCGGCCCCCGGATGCGCGGTGGCATCGCGGCGCTCGCGGCCCTCTACACCGCGACCTGGGCGATGAGCATGCTGGACAGCTACCAGCACCACTACTTGCTGAGCCTGCTCCTCGTCTCGATCGCCGCCTTCCCCGACGACCCGCACGCGAGCTCCGGCAGCGAGGCGAGCGGGAGCGCGCGCACACCGGCGATCGGCTACGTCTCGTTCGCGCTGACGTGCGCCATCGTCTACGGCTACACGGCGCTCACGAAGCTCGAGCCCGACTGGCGATCCGGCGCCGCCCTCGCCCGCCTCTCCCCACCGGACGCCTTTCCCTGGCTCTTCCGGGAGCTCGCGGGCCTGGGCGTCGACGAGGCGGGCGTCTACCGGCGGCTCGCGCACGGGGCCATCCTCGTCCAGCTCGCGAGCTCGCTCGCGTACGTGGCCTCGACGACCCTCGATCGACAGCCGAGCCGCGTGCGGCGCCTCGTCGTGACGTTCCTCGGAGGTTTCCCCGTCGCGTTCCACCTCGGCGTCTCGGCGCTGGACCTCGAGATCGGTTGGTTCGGCGCCTACATGCTCGTTTCCGCCTTCGTCTTCTTCGCTCCCGGCCCGCTCGTGGCATGGCTCGCGGCGGCGCTCGCCCGGCCCGAGCGGGCGATGACGCGGTCGTTCGCCTCGGGGGCGAACGACGTCTTCGCTTCCGCCGCGCTCGCGGTCGTCGCCGCTCCCGTGATCGCGGGCACGGCGGGGAGTCTCGACCTCCCCGGGGATCTCGGCGGAGGGATCGTCGCGGCCCTGATCGTCGTCGCGCTCGCTCTCGGCACGATCGCCCGTGGGCGCCCGGGCGGAGCCCGCGCGCTCGTGCTCTCGGCCGTCGTCGGATGCGCCCTCGCCTACGCGGCGGTGACCCACGGGGCGCCGAGCGTGCGCTACGACTACTACCGCTTCGTCGGCGGGGATCGGCGGCGCCGCGGCGAGACGGCGGCGGCGATCGCGGCCTACCGCAAGGCGTACGCGTACGCGCCCGACGGGCAGAGCCGGGAGGAGACCGCTCGCAAGCTCGCGCGCCTCGGGGCGGGCGACGCGGACTGACTCACGCGCGACGGAACGGATCGAGCCAGCGGCACCAAGCGTGCGGCTGGCTCGGCATCGACCTCGGACGGCGTCCCCTCGCGGGAACGATCAGCCCTTCGAGATCTTGCCTTCCTTGTGGTCCGCGTGCTTGCGGCAGCCGCTGCAGTACTTCTTGATCTTGAACTTCTCGGGCATCTTCCGCTTGTTCTTGTCCGTGACGTAGTTGTCGCGGCCACAGACTTCGCAGGAGAGCTTGATGAGATCGCGCATGGGAATCCTCGGGCCCTCGGCTGGGGAGGGGCCGGAAGAATAGCCGGGGACTCCCGGAGGTCAACTCCCCCCGTGCGAAACCGGCGAGGAGACGAGCTCGGGGCTCACGGCACGACGCGGACGGGGTCTCCGGCCCCGGCCGCGCCGTCGGTCCCCGAGGTGCCTGGCGAGTAGCCGCCGAGCCCGCCGCGTCCGGGGACGCCGGTCGCATCGACCATGGCCCCCTGCCCGAGGGCCGCCGCGTAGGACGCGACGTCGAGACCGCCCGAAACGAGGTAGATCCCGTGGCTCGCGCCGCCGCAACCGCCGCCGCCGCCGCCGCCGGCTCCTCCGGCGCCCCCGTCGCCGCCGCGCCCGCCGGTCCGCGCGCACCAGAAGCGCACGGAGCCTCCGACGGCGCCGGCGCCCGGCGTGCCGCCGGCCGCCCCGATGCCGCCGGCGCCCCCGGCCCCGCCGCTCGCGGTGACGATGCGCGCGCGCTCGAGCGCGGGCCCCGCGGAACCGCCCGCCGGGAGGCGGATCGCGATGCCCACCGAGGCTCCCGCGCCGCCGCCGCCGTCGCCGCGCGGTGCCCCGCAGCCACCCGACCCGCCGCCTCCGCCCGAACCGCCGGCGTGGTCGAAACAGGCCCCCGCGGTGCCTCCGATCACGGCATAGCCGGAGCCTCCCGAGCCACCGCCTCCGCCGCTGCCGTTCGCGCCCGCGCCGCCGCTCGTTCCGGCGAGACCCGTGAGCCGGCCGGTCGCGGGATCGAGCACCGGCGCGGCCCCACAACCGAGCCCGGCATCGCCGTCCGCGCCCGGCGCGCCGTCGCCTCCCCTCGCTCCGTCTCGGGCCAGCGTCGGGTTGTCGTCGCAGAAGTTGCAGATGCCCCGGTTGGTGGGCGCGTTGTACGTGAGCTCGCCGGCCCCGCCGGGCAGGCTCCCGCGTCCCGTGCCTGGAGTCCCGTTCGGCACGGCGAGCGAGAGCACGGTCGTGAAGTCGCAGACCCCGCCGACGGTGTAGTCGGTGCATCCGGCGTTCGGACACGGCAGACCGTTCGTGCAGCCGATGTTCGGGCATCCGGTCGCTCCACCGGCCCCGCCCGAGACGTCGGCGCCGAAGCACGCCTTGGTCCCTCCGGAGCCGCCGGTGATCGGCGCGCAGGTCGCGTTCGTGCCCGTGCCGGGCCTGCCCGCCGACCCGTCCGCACCATCGAGCGCCGCGAGCGACGGGAGCCCCGCCGCGACCGCGTTGTCGCTCGAGCTCGCGCCCGCCTGGCCGTCGGCGCCGCGTCCCGAGTAGACGACGAGATCCGCGAGGGCGACCTCGGGACCGCAACCGTCGAGGAAGACGGCCGTGCTCCCGGAGCCGGCCGCGAGCGCGTCGCTGCCCTGGATCGTGAACCCCTCGACCCGCGTGGCCGTTCGGATCCCCCGACAGACCAGCGCGGGTGCGCCCGGCGTCGTCGATTCGATCTCGACGGGGAAGAGCGTGAGGCTTCGGTCGCGGAAGTCGGGACGGTAGCCGCCGAAGACGTCGACGCCGCCGACGATCGCGACGGGGCCCTCGTAGATCCCGCGCGCGACGAGCACGTCCTTGCCCTCGGCCGCACCGCGCACGAGCCCGGCCTGGATCGTCCGCAGCGGAGCCGCGAGCGTGCCGGGATTCGCATCGCTGCCCGTGGTCGTGACGTAGACGAACTCGGTCGAATCGTCCGGCACGCCGTCGCAGTCGCTGTCGCCCCCGGCCGCGGGCGGTGGTCCCTGGCCGTCCCAGCGCTGGCATTCGCATCCGTCCTGCGCGATGCCGTTCACGTCGACGAAGCCGCTCTCGCACGCGACGTCGCAGCGCGCGCCGGTGGGCCGCGACGGATCGGCGCTGCAGGTCGCGCTCATGTGGGGCCCGGGCGGCGTGCACGGCATGCCGCAGCCACCGCAGTGCATGCGACTCACGTACACGCCGTTCGCGTCGACGAAGTCCTCGTCGACCTGACCGTCGCAGTCGTCGTCCTCGGCGTTGCACGCTTCCGCGATCGCGGCCGTGCACGCGCCGAGCCCCATCGTCGTGCACTCCTGCTCGCCGGCGCAGACGCGACCGGTCGGGCTCGTCACGAAGCAGCCGAAGGTCTGACCGCTCGAGCCCGTGTCGCAGGTGCAGAAGTCGACGCTCGCGGGCATGCAGAGCCGCGCGCCGTCGACGGTGGCACAGGCGAGCGGCGCCGGGCAGGCCTCTCCGCAGGCCTCGACGCAGCGCCCGAGCCCTGTCGCGGGGTCACGGAACACACAGCGGGCCGAGGGTTGACGCAGCTCGCACTCCGCATCCTCGCGACAGGGCAGGCAGAGCGCCGGGGCGTCGGCCACGCAGAGGCTGTCGTTCGCGCGATGGAATCCGGTCGGACAGGACACGAGCTCGCAACGCGCGTCGCCCGAGGCCGGATCGAGCGCGCAGCGCGTCGCAGAGGCGGTCGGGAACACGTCGGCGCAACGCACGCCGCAGCCCCCGCAGTTCTCGTCCGAGACGTACCTGCCGTGGTCGTCGCGGAAGTCCTCGTCGTAACGGTAGTCGCAGTCGTCGTCCGCGTAGTTGCAGCTCTCCGTCGCCGCACACCGACGCTTGGAGTAGCAACCGACGGACGCCGCACACGAGACGAGCACGACCCAGAGGCCGAGCGCTCGCGCGGACCGGGCGAAGAGGGATTCAGCGGACCAAGACATCGAACGCGCCTCCTCCCGTGCCGTTGGCGCCGGCCGTGCCGCCGCCTCGTCCCGCGACGCCTCCGACGCCGAGGACGAAGGTGTTGCCCGAGCGCCAGCCGCTCACGCCCGGCGGCTCGACCGCGCCCGCGCCCGTGAGCCAGATGCCGACCGACGAGCCACCGCAGCCTCCGCCGCCGGTGCCTCCGTAGCCGCCGTCGCCGCCGCGACCGCCGCGTGCGCCCGGGAACGGCCCTGCAAGCGGCGGCGTCGTGCGCTGGCTCCGCGGGATCTCCCCGCCGAGCGCGCCCGTCCCGCCGCGACCGCCCTCGCCTCCCGCGCCGCCGTCGCCGCCGCGCGCGCCATCGCTCGGTCGGAGCCGTACACCCGCGAACGTGGGGAGCGTCGCCGAGACGGAGACGTACGAGACGACGAGCGCGACCGACGGGCCGCCGGTCGTGCCCGCCGTTCCGCCAGCGCCGCCGCAACCGCCGCCGCCGCCACCGCCACCGCCACCGCCGAGGCCGTCGGGATAGGCGCAGATGCCGGGGTAGTACGCGTACTCCACGCCGCCGCCGGCGCCGCCTCCACCGCCACCGGCTCCGGGGCCGCCCGCCGTTCCGGACGTCGCCGTCGCGGGCGTCCAGACGCCCGCCTGGAAGGACCCGAGCGGATCGGTGCAGCCGGCGCCCGAGGTCCCGAGCGCTCCGTTCGTGCCGTTCTGACCGGGCTGCGGGCCCGCGAAGTCCGTGGGGACCGTGAAGTCGGCGAGACCGCAGCACACGGAGCCCGTGAGGCAGGCGCTCCCCGTCACCGGTCCCGAGGAATCCTGGCCGCCCATGCCGCCGCCGCCGCCCACGCGACCGGGCGCCGCCGCACCGCTCGCGCCCGACGGCTCGAAGGCGGAGAACGAGGGGCAGTGCGGGGAGCCGCCGCCGCCGCCCCCGACGTCGACGCCACCGCAAGAGCTCCGCCCGCCGATGCCACCGGGGACGAAGTTCGCGTCCCCGGCGACGCAGCGATGCGAGGAGTCTTCGATCGCCGCCCGTGGAGGCGAGCCCGCCGTCGGCTCGGACGTCGGAGCGCTGCCGCTCGTACCGCGCGCGCCGTTCGCGCCGGGCCCCGGGACGCCGGCCCGGATCTCGAGCTCGCGCAGGAGGAGCTGCGCGCCGGGATCGACGAGGACGGCGCCGAACGTCGCTTCCGAGGAGGCGAGCGCGTCGCGTCCCCGGAGCACGAGCCACTCCACGACGGTCCGGGTGGTGCCCGCCCCCGTCGCGACCAGGGCGGCACCACCGGCGGTCGCCGTGTCGACGGGTGCGCGGACCTCGACGAGGAAGCCCGAGGGATCGAGCGCGAGGAAGTCCCGTCGATAGCCCCCGTGGATCTCGACGCCGTCGGGAAGCGAAAGGGACTCCGTGTAGCTGCCCGAAGCGACGTAGACGTGCGTGCGGGGAGCCGCCGTGCCCTGACTCAGCTTCGCGCGCCGCAGCGCCTCGTGGAGCGTCCGGAGCGGGCGCGTCGGCGAGCCGATCGCGGCGTCGTCGCCATCCGTCGCGACGTAGAAGCTCCGCGTGACGACGCCGTCGGCGCCGTCGCAGTTCACGTCGAGGGCAGGGCCCACGGCGCCCACGGGGCCCGGCACGTCGTCGAGCGACGTGAGCATGCACTCGCAGCCGGTGGCGATGTCCCGATCCGCATCGATGCGATCGCCCGGCTGCAGCCCGTCGAGCGCGTCGGGGCACGAGAGCACGCAGCTCGGCGAGAGGGGATCGCCGCCGCAGACCAGGTCCCCCTGGGGAACCGGGCTCGCCGTGCAGTCGACACCGCACGCGCCGCAGTTGTGGATGTCGAGCGAGTACGCGCCGAAGGCGTCGCGATAGGTCTCGTCCACCTGCCCGTCGCAGTCGTTGTCCTGTTCGTCGCAGACCTCGGGCGGCGCGGCGCACGTGGAGAGCACGCCGTGGTCGCAGGTCGCGCTGCCCGCGCAGAGCGCGCCCATCGGATCGCGGAGCGCGCACGCGACACCGAAGGAATCCGTCGGACCGCACTCGCAGCTCCCGCCGGACGGCACGCAGACGTCGTCCGGGCCGCAGGTGTAGCCGAGCGGACATCCCTCGCCGCAGGGCTCGGCGCATCGCGGTTCCCCGCCGACGTCGACGCAGCGGGCGCCCACGACGTCGCCGCAGTCCGCATCGTCGACGCAGGGGAGGCAGAGCGTGTGGAACGCGAGCACGCAGCGTCCGATCGCATTCTCGGCGTATCCGCCCCAGCAGCGGGTCGCGACGCATCGCGGCTCGCCTTCGAGCAGTCGACACGTGAGCCCGCCCTCTCCTGGATTCGGACTTCCGCAGGGCATCCCGCATCCGCCGCACGCGTCGTCGGCGACGAAGCGCCCCTCGGCGTCGCGGAATCCCTCGTCGACGACACCGTCACGATCGTCGTCGAGTCCGTTGCAGACCTCGACGCCCGCGTCGCCCGGTTGCTCCGTCCCGCCGCGGACACGTCGCGGGATGGACGTCTCGCCACCACATCCGACGACGAGTGCGAATGCGAGGGCACACACAGCGATGGGAATGCGGCGATCCATGTGAGTCATCGTATGGAGGAAGAATGATGAAAGCGCGTTTGAACTGCGAATTCAGGGGGTTCCGTCGTTGAAAGACGCACGCGGGTGACCGAAGATGACGTTCGACGGAGCCAACCGGAGAAGGATGGAAGCATGACGAGAGGAAGGCCCGCCCCGACGTACCTGCTGCTCTCCGACGACGAGAGTCGACGGACGACGATCCGCGACAAGCTGCGGAAGCACGGGACCGTGCGCGTCGTCGCCGACGCGAACGCGGCGCGCGCGGAGGTCGAGGGAACGAAGCGAGCCTTCGCGGGTGTGGTGATCGACGTGCAGGAAGCGACGCGCGCCGTGCAGCGACTCCTCCGAGAGCTCGCGCGCGCGAATCCGGCCGTCCCCGCGCTCTTGATCGTCGGCGAGGCCGCCGAGGACGTCGACTGCGACGACGGGACGTTCCGCTGCGTCGATCGCGAGGCCGCCGGCGACGAGCTCCGCGCCTTCGTCGGTCGCGGGCTCGCGCTCGCGATCGCGGAGGAAGCGCACGTGGCCGACGTCGTCGAGGAGCTCGGACGCACGCGCGGGCTCACCGCCAAGCAGATGGAGCTCGTCGCGCTCTCGACGATGCCGATCGAGCGCAAGGCGCTCGTCGAGGGGCTGGGCGTCTCGCAGAACACGCTGAAGACCCGCGTGCGACAGCTGCTGCGGATCTTCGGCGAGGACACGATGGACTCGCTCGGCAAGGCGGTCCTCCGCGCGGCGCTGCGTCGGGCCTCCGGAAGCGAACCGCGCGCGCTGCCCGTGCCGCCCGCCGCCCCCGCGAAGCCGAAGGCCCCGCGCAGGAAGCGCTGATCGGTTCCCGCTCGATCAGTCGAGCGCATGGAGCGCACCGGTGAGCTCGGACAACGCTTTGCCGTCGCCCGCTGTCCTCGCCGCGGCGATGCCACGTTCGAAGAACGATCGCGCCCTCTCCGTCAGTCCGCGCTCTTCGGCGACCTGTCCGCCCATGAGGTACGTGGGGACGTAGCCGGGGAACCGAGTGGCCACGTCCTCGTACGCCGCGAGCGCCTCGTCGAGCCGGCCCGCGGACCGGAGCTCCATGGCGCGTGCGTAGTGGACGAAGGGATCGACGGAGCCCTTCGCGATCATCGCTTCGAGCATCTCGAGCCGCTTGCTCATGCCTCCTCCAGGACCCCGACGTACGGCAGGTTGCGGTACCGCTCCGCGTGATCGAGCCCGTACCCGACCACGAAGACGTCGTCGATCGTGAAGCCGAGGTAGTCGATGGGGACGGTGCGACGGGTGCGCGCCGGCTTGTGCAAGAGCGTCGCGAGACGGACCGAGGCGGGCTTGCGCGCCTCGAGCAGCTCGAGGAGGTAGGCCATCGTCAGTCCGGTGTCGACGATGTCCTCGACGACCACGACGTGGGCGTTCTCGATCGAGGCGGCGAGATCCATCGTGATCTGCACGACGCCGCTCGACTGCGTGGACGCACCGTAGCTGCGCACCGCGAGCATCTCGATCCGCACCGGTCCGTCGATCGCCCGTGCCAGGTCGGCCAGGAAGACGAAGCTGCCCTTGAGGACGCCGACGAGCACGACCTCGGCATCTCCGTGGTCACGACGGATGGCGGCGCCCAGCTCGCGCACGCGCGCCGCGAGCGCCTCTGCGCCGATCAGGGAACGAGGTGCGGTCATCCCCCGAGAGCATGGCATCCGGTGCGACGGCTGACGAATTCCGTGCCGGCGGCTCCTCCCTCGGGGCGCCGCCCGTCCCCCTAGCCGGCGAGCCGCGCGACGAGCGCCGCGGCCTCGCGGAACACGTGGCGCGCGGCCCCGGGGACCTCGTCGACGATCCGCGAGAGCGCGAGGAGGAGCGCTGCGACCCCGAGGCCCGCCCGGAGCGGCATGCCTGCGAAATGGGTCGGTACGCGGGGGACCGCGCGGCCGACCGTCCCGAGGACGAGCTCGCCGAGCAGCACGGCGACGAGCGCGGGCGCGGCGAGCGAGAGCCCGAGCCCCATCGACCAGGCGAAGAGGCGGACGAGCCCGACCAGCGAATCCTCGCCCAGGGAGAGCGACGCGGCGCCGATCGGCGCGATGCGGAACGTCTCGGAGACGAGCGCGAGAGCGAGTCGATGGCCGCCCACCGAGAGGAAGACGGCGATGCCGAGCAGCTCGAGCAGCTCGCCGAGCGGGCTCGTCCGCTCGCCGCTCGCGCCGGTCACCTCGGCGAGCGAGGCGCCGCGCGCCTGGTCGACGAGCCGCCCTCCGAGGCCGAACGCCGCGAAGGGGAGCTTCGCCGTGAAACCGAGCACGAGACCGACGACCAGCTCCCGCGCCCCCATCGCGAGGATCGCCCCCGTGTCGAGGGAGGGATCGGCGAACCCGAGGGCGAGAGGGAGCAGCGCGCCCGCGAGCAGGAAGAGCACGGCGGCCCGGGCCGGCGCCGGCAAGCCCCTCGGGCCGAGGAACGGGACGAGCACGGCCACGGGCAGCATGCGCAGGAGCACGAGGAGCGCCCCACGCGCGAGCCGCGCGCTCCCCGGATCCCCGACGAGCTCGAGCAGCTCCCGCATCGACCGTCAGTGGACCCAGGTCGGGATGGCGAGCCAGATCGACTCGGTGAAGCGAGCGATCTCGGCCCCCATGGAGCCGCCGACCAGCGCGAGGGTGGCGGCCACCGCCAGCAGCTTCGGCACGAACGAGAGGGTCTGGTCCTGGACCTGGGTCACCGCTTGCCCGAGGCCGACGAGGAGGCCCACGACGAGGCTCGCGAGGAGCACGGGCAACGACACGCGCAGCACGAGCTCGAGCGCCTGGGCTCCGAGGCGGAGCAGTTCGGCCGAGTGCATGTCGGCTCATGTAGCAGAACGACGCACTCGCTCCACTACGCGGCTCGGTCGTCCTCGGACGAGGGCCCGCGCCCCCTCAGGTGAGCACGAGACGAACGACGAAATAGACGGCGATGCCGACGGCCAGGGCGAGGCCGATCGTCACGGGCCAGCTCATGCCCTGCGCGGCCGCCTGCTTCTTGGGCACGGTCTTCGGACGATGCGCGGGAGCCGCCTTGGCCGCTGCCTTGGGCTGCGCCGCCGGGACCTTCGGAGCCGGCTCCTCGTGGGCCTTCGCGGCCTCCTCGAGCCCGAGGCCCTTGAGCGCATCCGCGTCCCACATCGCCGTCGGCTCGTCGGCCGCGGAGGTATCGGTGGCGTCGTCGGGGTCTGGCTTGGTCGGATTCGACACGGTCTTGGCCGATGGTTACAGGGCTCGGGGCTTTTTCGCAAGCTCCTCGCGGGAAACCCGCGCGGGCCTCCGTTCGTTAGTTGCTCCCCTGGAAGACGACCGGGAAGCGGGTCTCGCCGCCGCCCGTGGACTCGGGGAAGCGCCACCGGGACACGGTGGATTGGATGCAGGCGGCGAGCCCTCCGAAGTCGTTGCCGCTGACGTTCGCGCTGCTCACGGCGCCGGACGGGGCGACGCGGAGCGAGACGTCCATGCGGGTCGTCGGAGCCTGGGCCATGCCGCGCGCCGCGCGCTCGTAGCACCGCTGGAGCATCAGACGATTGCGGCTGACGACCGTCGAGATCGCCTGGCTGTCGAGGGGCCGGACCTGCGTGGTCGGGGCGACGCGACCGACGTCGATCGAGGTGGCGCCGCTGTTGCCGCTCTCGTCGGCGAAACGCGCGAGAGCCGCACGATCCTGCTCGGAGACGGGGCGGGTCGAGCCCGCGGGCGTCGTCGGGGTCGGGGCCGGCCGGGCGGTGGAGCCCGACGTCGGTCGGCTCGAGCCGCGCGTCTCGGCGGCGGCCTGCCCCGGCTCGGGGGCGACCGTCGGCTCCTCGACCGCGATCGTCGTGTCGATCTCGGCTGCGGGAACGGGCGTCGCGGCGGCGGGCGCGGGGGTCGGGGCGGCGGTGGGAGCGGGGGTCGGGGCCGCCGCGGGGGGGGCCATCATCCGCATGCCGAAGAGCAGGACGACACCGAGGCCCGCCATGCCCGCGAAAGCGATGCCCATGAGGGCGCCGATCGGGAGCGGGGCTCGCTCCTTCTCCTTCGGAGCCGCGGCGATCGCCGGAGGGTTAAGGGGGGCCGCGAGCGGAGCGGCCGCCGGCGCAGGGGCCGCGGCGGGAGGGATCGCGATCGCCGGCTGCGATTCGACCCTCTGCGCGGCGGCGACGAACGCGGGCGCCACGACGGGGGGCTCGGAGATCGCCGGAGGGAGCAGGGAGTCGCCGCGCTGCGCGGGATAGACCGACTGCGCGAGGTCGGAAGCGATGCGCTCGGGGATCGCGGGACCGGCGAAGGGCGAGGCGGGGGGCCGCGAGTCACGGGCCCCGTAGGGCGACTGGGCCACCACCGTGGCCTCGTCGTTGAACTCCTGGTCCGCGGCCGCGCTCGCGCCGAGGCGCCCGCCGATCGGGGCGACGAGCGGACGGCTCGGCTCGGGCGGGAGCGGCGCGTGGCCGATCGCGGGGGGCGCCGCCCGGAGATGACGGAGCAGGCCCGCGAGCTGGGGCACGTCGCGCAGCGGACGCCAGTCGTCGAACCCCTCGCGCCAGACGAGCGAATCGCCGTGGACGGCTCCCGTGCCGACCTTGCGTGCGAGCTCCTCGCGCCGGATCGGACCGATCGGGACGTCGTGGATCGCGACGTGCCACATCTCCTCGGGAGCCGCGGCCTCCTCGGGTGCCATCGAAGGGGCCTGCATCTGACGCCGGAAGTCGGCGGCCAGGGCCGAGGGACCGACGCTCCCACGCGTCGGCAGCGGACCGACGTGGGAGCCGGGCGTGCGGGTGCCTCGGGGAACGGGCGAGGCGCCCTGCGGCACGACCGAGGCCGCCACCGCCGGTCGCGCGGCCTGGACCGAATCCGCGGGCTGATTGCCGCGGATCAGGATGTCGTGGCCGCACTTCCGGCACTGCATGCGCAGGGTCCGGCCCGCGACCTTCTCGTCGGGGATCTGGTACTTGGCCTTGCAGTTGTCGCAGAGGAATTTCATCGCGAATTCGAGCCCGGTACGGGCCTACGGCCTTAGAGCAGGCTCATCAAGTGATCTTTGATGCCCTGACGCGTCTCTTCGTCGGGCGCATTGGCCAGGGCGCGCTCCCACATCTCGATGGCTTTGTGCTTGAAGCCGACCCGCTGATAGAGGACCGCCAGGTTCTTCAGCGCGGAGAAGTGACGCGGCGAGAGGTCCACGGCGCGCTCGAGCGCGTGGATCGCTTCGAAGACGTTGTCGCGCCGTCCCCAGAGGAGACCGAGATGGTAGTGGAGCTGGAACGCCAGCGGATCCACCCCGAGGCCCTCGCGGAGCTTCTCGATCGCACCGTCGAGATCGTTCGCCCGGTAGAGGGTCATCGCCTGCTCGAGGTACTTCTGCGCCTCCTGGCCGAGCACGTCGTCGGGCGGAACCGGCGAGCCCCGCCCCGCGAGCGCGCTCTCGACGTGCGCGATGACGTCGCCAATCTTGAAGGGCTTCTCGAGGAAGGCCTCGACACCGAACGACGTCCGCAGATCCTCGGCCACGCGCCAGCCGCGGTAGATCGCGCTGACCATGATGATCGGGATGTGCCCGTAGCGCTTGCTGCCCTTGATGCGGCGGCAGATGTCGAAGCCGTGGACCTCCGGCAGCATCGCGTCGAGGAGGATGACGTCGGGCGTCTGGTCGCGGACGATCGTCAGCGCTTCGAGCCCCTTGGCGGCCTCGAGGACTTGGTAGCCCTTCTGCGTGAGCACGCGGACGAGGAGCTTGCGGATGTCGTCCTCGTCGTCGACGACGAGGACCTTGGGCTGGTCGGCGCGAGCCTTCGGCGGACCCGGGAGCGGCCCCACCCGCGAGCCGAACGCGTCGTCGAGGGCCGTCGAGGCCGGCGCCTTCGAGGCCTTCTGCGAGAGCTCCGCGAGCCCGAGCTCGTCGTCGAGCGGCGGAGCGGACGAGACCACCTTCCGATCGACGACCACGCCGGGCTGGGCCGAGGGGGGGAGCCCGGTCGACGGACGCGCGGGCGCCCGGCTCGGGGCCTCGGCCGCGCGGGCCGGCGCCTGGGGACGCGCGACCGGCTCGGGCCGTGCGAGGCCGATGCTCGCCAGGTACTCGTCCGTGACGTCGGGGCCGATGAAGTACTCGCGCCCCGCGTCCTTCGCCGAATAGGCCTCGTCGATCACGCCGACGAGCGCCTCCTCGAGGGTCACGTAGGGGAAGACGCGTCGCCCCGTGACGAACTCGATCTCGTCGATCGAGCGCCGGGCCGAGGGATCCGCCATCGCGAGCAGGATGCGGTCCTCCTTCACCAGGATCGGGAGGATGAGGTGCTGACGGGCGACGTCGGCCGGGATGAGGTCGAGGTTCTCGAGCGGGACGACGACCTGACCGAGGTCGATGCCGGGGACGCCATGCTGCTCCGAGAGCGCCTTCAGCAGGTCCACTTCCGAGATCCGTCCCTTCTGCACGGCCGTCTGACCGATTCGCTGGCCCGGATGCCGCTGCTGCTCGTCGACGATGTCGTCGAGCTCCTGCGGAGTGACCAGCTTCTGCTTGAGCAGGATCTTGCCGAGCTGCTTCTTTTCGCCGGACCCGCTCATCCCAGGATGCTCGCCTCGCCTGAACTGGGGAGGGTAGCCCGCCTGGTGGATCGAGTTCAACAGCGGACCGCGGTCCGGAATCGGTGCTCGGAGGCGTCGGAGCGGGCGAGGCTCACCCCGTGGGGCGTCAGAGCCCGGAGAGGAATCGGAGCTCGTCGTTCTCGTCGCGCGTCAGGATCGCCCGTGCGTCCCGCACGACGTTGCGCCAACGCTCCCGCCCGTCCGAGTCGGCCATCCGGAAGCTCGACGTGTACGTGTATTCCACATACACGCGGCCCATCTCGTACCGGACGTCGTGGTAGCGGATCTCGTACCGCACGTCGCTGACGCGCGCCCTCCACGCCGAGAGACGCTCCGGGAGCGTGTCCGTGTCGAGATCGTCGTCCCCCGTCGGCGTCCCCACGCCGTCGAGGTAGCGCGGCGACACCATGCCGAGGATCGCCTCGACGTTGCGCTCCTCCACGGCGTGACGGTAGCGCTCCATGAAGTCGATCACGTCGCGATTCTCGGGGGTGTCCACCACCGACGTGTTCGGGATGTTCTTCGTGCATCCGCCGAGCGGGAGCGCGAGGAGGACGAGGGCGAAGAAGGGGACGGAGGCGCGCATCGGGCGTGGAACGGCGGAATGGGGCGGGGGTATTCCCGCGATCGGGGGCCGATTGTGGACGGGCCTCGGGGGGAAGTCCACGTACGGGTGTCGGAGGCCCACCTCCCCTCCCCCCTCCGCCCCGGCGAGCGGGACCGCCGCGCCCGCGCGCGAGGCTCAGAGGACGAGGAAGACCAGGAGGTCGTAGACGGTGTGGGTGTAGACGGCCACGGCGAAGCCCCGGAGGTGGTAGACGGCGGCGAGGTAGACGCCGGAGACGACGCGGAAGACGAAGCTCACGAGGGAGAAGGCGTCCCCGAGCGAGCCCACGTAGTGGGCGAGGGAGAAGACGACGGCCGAGGCGACGGCCGCGAGCGCGAAGCCGGCGACCGGACCGCGGCCCCGGGCCACCGCCCAACGACGGAGGCCGCCGAAGAGACCGACGCGGAAGACGACCTCCTCGTGGAAGCCGGCGCCGGCCGAGAGGACGATCGCCGGGAGGACGCCGAGCGCCGGATCGCCCGTCGCGTTCGGGACGAGGTGGCTCGTCGCCCACCCGCAGAGGACGAGCATCCCGACCGCGAGCACCGCGCTCTCGGCGAGCACCGGCAGGAGCGCCCTCGGATGGACGGCGTGCTCGCCGCGGAGGCGGTAGGCGGCGAACGCGAGCACGGCCGCGATCGCGAGGGTCGCGCCCACGTACGCGAGCCGGTCGAAGTCGAGCAGGCGCAGCACGAGCCCCGTGACGAGATCGGCCCCGTTGCGCACGTCGAGGAAGAGCAGCCCCACGTGGTAGACGACGAAGACGGGCATCGCGAGCACGAGGCTCGTCAGCGGATCGGTCTTCGGCGAGAGCCTCGCGAGCGCGTCCCGGGAGCGCTCGCCGCTCATGCGATCCCGTAGTCCTTGATCTTGTAGAGCAGCGCGCGATGGCTGATCTCGAGGATCTTCGCGGCCGCCGTCCGGTTGCCCCCGGTCCGCTCGAGCGCGCGGCGGATCAGCACCTCTTCGACGTGGCGCACGGTCTTCTTGATCGAGAGCTCTCCGCTCGCGAGCGCGCCTCCGGCGGCATCCACGGGCTCGCGCACGCGGTCGGGCAGCTCTTCGACGCCGAGCAGCTCGCCCTCCGCGAGCACCACGGCGCGCTCGACGAGGTTCTCGAGCTCGCGGACGTTGCCGGGCCACGGATAGGCGAGCAGGAGCTTCATCGCGGCCGGGCTCACGCCCCGGACGCGCGTGCCGAGCCGCCCGTTGTTCTTCTCGACGAAGTGATCGACGAGCAGCGGGATGTCGTCGCGGCGATCGCGGAGCGGCGGCAGGTGGATCTGGAGGACGTTGAGTCGGTAGTACAGGTCCTCGCGGAACCGCCCGCCGGCGACCTCGGCCGCGAGATCGCGGACGGTGGCGGCGACGACGCGCACGTCGATCTCCTTGTCCTTCGTCGCGCCGAGCGGCCGGACTTGGCCCTCCTGCAGGACCCGGAGGAGCTTCACCTGGAGGCCGAGCGGGAGCTCGCCGATCTCGTCGAGGAAGAGGGTCCCCCCGTGGGCCTCCTCGAAGAGACCCCGCTTGTCGGCGTGGGCGTCCGTGAACGCGCCGCGCTTGTGGCCGAAGAGCTCGCTCTCGAGCAGGGCCCCGGGGATCGCACCGCAGTTCACCGCGACGAAGGGCTTGCCGGCGCGGGCCCCGCGGTCGTGGAGCGCGCGGGCGACGAGCTCCTTGCCCGTCCCGCTCTCGCCCTCGACCAGCACCGTGGTCTTGTAGTCGGCGACCTTCTCGACGAGCCGGAAGACCCGCTGCATCGGCTCGCTCTTTCCGAGCATGCCGGAGAAGCGGCTCTCCTTCCGGATCGCCTCCTTGAGGGCCCGGTTCTCCCGGCGGAGCGACTCCCGCTCCTCGGCTTTGCGCAGGGCGAGCAGGACCTCGTCCTGCTTGAAGGGCTTCGGTACGTAGTCGTAGGCGCCGGCGTTCATCGCCTCGAGGGCGAGCTCCACCGAGCCGTAGGCGCTCATGACGATCACGGTCGCCGAGGAGCCCCGGGCCCGGAGGGTCTCGCAGAGCTCGATGCCGCTCATGCCCGGCATCCGGACGTCGGCCAGGACGAAGCCCGGGTCGAAGCGCTCGACGAGGCCCAGGGCCTCCTCCGCGCTCGCCGCGACCTCGACCTCGTACCCGTGCTTGCGGAGGAGGGTCCGGAGCACGAGCCGGAGGCTCTCCTCGTCGTCCACGACCAGGACCCGACTCATGACCCGCTACTTGTTGCGCACCCCGGCCTGCCGAGTCCACGAAAATGCGACGGTCGGGGTCTGGGCCGTGTGGTAGGTCAGAATACCAAACGTGAACGCGGGATTGATCCGGGCATCCGAGTCTCGGTATGCTCCAGGTCCGGTTCCGGCACTTCTCTTAGTCTCGGGGCTCCCAGGAGGAATCATGGACGCGCGCAAGGGGCTGCTGCTCGGATGCATGGCGGCGCTGGCGGCAGTTGGCTGTTCGGATCGCGACCTCAGGCCGCTCAACCCGTGCACCGTCTCGGGTGTCTCGAAGAGCGTCCGGGTCACGAACCTCGAGAACGTCGACCTGCTCTTCATGATCGACAACTCGAACTCCATGGCCTCGGAGCAGGCGCTCCTCCGCCAGCAGTTCCCCCGGATGGTCAGGGGCCTGGTCACGGGTGATCCGGACGACAATCCGTCGACGACCAACTACACCCCGGTGAAGAGCCTCCGTGTCGGCGTCATCAGCCAGGACATGGGCGTGAACGGTGTCGGCGAGAACGCGGGTGAGCCGACGCTCCCGACCTGCGGCGCGATCACGTCGACCACGGTGGACGTTTCGCGCGCACGCTATGGCGACGACGGCCTCCTCAACCTCCAGGCGCGGTCGACCTACACCTACGTCGACTCGATGGGCGTCACCCAGACGCGGACGGCGGCCGATCCGACGGATCCGACCGGCGCGACCCCGCTGAACTGCAATTTCGACGGCACGGGCGGGGACGATGTCCTCACGTTCGCGACCGTCCCCGCGTTCCTCACCTTCGACAATCCGTCGGGCGGCACGCCGGACCCGACGAGCTTGGACACGTACATCCGCAAGGTCGCCTGCATGACGAACCTCGGCACGGGCGGCTGCGGCTTCGAGCAGCAGCTCGAGGCCATCCTGAAGGCCGTCGCCCCCGGGGCCACCACGCCGACCGGCGGCCCGTTCTACGCCGACCCGTCCGAGCCGAACCGGGCCCTCGGCCACGGTGACGATGCAGCGACGAACGGCCCCTGGTTCCGCAGCGACTCGCTCATCGCGATCGTCCTCGTCAGCGACGAGGAGGACTGCTCGGCCAAGGATCGCCGCGTCTTCGACTACAACGCGGTGGCGCCCTACGACGACAACTACGCGAACATGGATCCGCGCACGCGCGGCTTCCAGGCGAACACCCGCTGCAACCGCTTCAGCGGCGAGGTCGACGGCCGTCCGCCCAGCCTCCTCCACGACGTGGACCGCTACGTCGACGGCATCGCGGCCCTCCGCCCCGACTACCCGGGCTCGATCGTCTTCGCAGCGATCACCGGCGTGCCCTACGATCTGACGGACGATCCGTTCAACGACATGGCCCCGGAGGGAAGCGCGAACCTCCAGACGATCCTCGACGACTCGCGCATGCAGTACCAGTTCCTCCCGCGGACGTTCGCGCTCATGCCGCCGGCGACGGTCCAGGAGGCCTCGCTCGGCTACGGCTGCGTCTTCGCGCGCAACGCCGACCTCACGCCGGCCGCCACCCAGCCGTCGGCCGACCAGGTCGCGACCTACAGCGCCGGTCCCTCCGACACGGCCGCCACCCCGGGCCGCCGCTACGTGCGCGTCGCCCAGGGCCTCCAGGGGAAGGGCGTGAACGTGCTCGTGCAGTCGATCTGCGCGCCGACGTTCGACAACTCGATCTCGGCCATCCTCACGCTCATCGCCGAGAACCTCGGCGGTCGCTGCCTGCCGCGCGCGTACAATCGCAACTCGGCGAACATCGTGAACTGCAGCGTCCTCGAGGAGCTCCCGGCCGGCATGACGTGCGCGGATGTCGCTTCGATGGGGCGCGACGGCACGGCCGTGCGTCAGACCGCGGATGGCCGCGACGTCTGCCGCGTCAAGCAGATCCCGGTCGACACCGCGACGCTCGCCACGCACCAGGCGCCCATCGGCCTCGGCTGGTTCTACGACGATTACACGTCGACCCCCGCGACGGTTTGCCCGGCGCGGACCCCGCAGCTCATCAACTTCACCACCGGCGCAGAGCCCGTGGAGGGTGGGACGTTGAAGCTCGAGTGCCTTCAGCCGGTCACCGGCGGCGGGCTGCAGAGCGCGGACATCAACACGAGCTGCCAGCAGGGAGGCACCACCTGCGACATGACTCTCGATCAGCGCGCGGCGTTCTGCCTCCGCTACAACATGAGCCAGCCGGGCTGCGAGGACGCGAGCGAACCGAACGTCCTCTTCTGCGAGTTCGACTCCAACACCTGCCAGATCCCCTGCACCACGAACGCGGACTGCCCCGGCGGCTTCGTCTGCTTCGACGATCCGAACGACGCGCAGTCGGCTTCGGACGCGGGCGGCCTCTTCTGCGTGAACCCGACCTGCGGCGTGCAGTGACATAGGCCGGCTACCTAGCCGACACGAACGAACGGCGACTCCGAGAGGGGTCGCCGTTCGGCGTTCCGGGCGCCGGCATCCCGCGCTCGGGCGTCCGCCGGCGGCCGACGCGGGCGGCGCCTCCTGCGAGGCCCGACCTCGGCGGAACGACGTCGGAAGCCACCGGCCCCGGACGTGAAACGAGAGCGGGCATGAAGCTCGCCACCGTCCTCTCCGGCTGTCTCCTCGGGATCGACGCGCATCCGGTCGTCGTCGAAGCGCAGCTCGGCCGTGGGCTGCCGGGCCTCGACCTCGTCGGGCTCCCCGACCGCGCCGGACGCGAGAGCACCGTGCGCGTGAAGGCGGCGCTCTCCTCGCTCGGCTTCACCCTCCCGCCGCGCCATCTCGTCCTGAACCTCGCGCCGTCCGACCTCAGGAAGGCCGGCGCGGCCTTCGACCTCGCGATCGCGGTCGCGATCCTCTGCGCGTCCGAGGCGCTGCCCGACGAGCGTCTCGGCTCCACCCTCCTGCTCGGCGAGCTCGCGCTCTCGGGCGAGCTCCGCCCGGTGCCGGGAGTGCTCGCGCAGCTGCGCATGGCCGCGCGTCGTGGCCTACGGCGCGCGATCGTGCCGAGCGCGAACGAGCGCGATGCGGCGCTCGCCACGGGCCTCGAGGCCCTCGTCGCCGGCTCGCTCGAGGAAGCCGTGGCCCACCTCGACGGTCGTCGCACGCTCCGCCGGGCCGAGCCCCAGGCCGCGTCCGCGAAGCCCGCGACCGACGAGGATCTCGCGGACGTCCGGGGCCAGCCCGCGGCGAGGCGAGCGCTCGAGATCGCGGCCGCCGGAGGCCATGCGCTCCTCTTCGTCGGGCCGCCGGGCTCCGGCAAGACGATGTTGGCGCGCCGCCTCCGCACGCTCCTCCCGCCTCCGACGCCGCCCGAGGCGCTCGAGATCGCGACCATCGCGGGCGCCGCGGGCGCGATGCTCCCCGGCTCCCTCGACTCGATCGCGCGGCCGTTCCGCGCGCCGCACCACACCGCGAGCGCGGCGGCGATCGTCGGCGGCGGCGATCCGGTGAGGCCCGGCGAGCTCACCCTCGCCCACGGCGGCGTGCTCTTCCTCGACGAGCTCCCCGAGTTCCGTCGCGACGTGATCGAGAGCCTCCGCACGACGATGGAGCAGGGCGTCGCGGTGGTCACGCGCGCGCACGGCCGGGTCGCGATGCCCGCGCGACCGCTCGTCGTCGCCGCGATGAACCCGTGTCCCTGCGGATTCGCGGGCGACTCGAAGCGGGTCTGTACCTGCCCGGTCGATCGCATCGCCCGCTATGCCGGGCGCGTCTCCGGTCCCGTGCTCGATCGCTTCGATCTCGTGGTGCGCGTGCCGCGCGTCGATCCCCGCAGGCTCCGTGCGGAGGAGCCGTCCGAGACCTCCGAGACCGTGCGGGCCCGCGTGGTCGCGGCGCGAGCCCGCCTCGACGCCGAGGGCCCCGCGAAGCCCCTCGAGCTCGCCCGGACGCTCGACGCGGAGACGTCCGCAGCCCTCGACGTCGCCTGCGAGCGGCTCGGCCTCTCCGCGCGCGGTCACGCGAAGGTCCTGTCGGTCGCCCGCACCCTCGCCGCGCTCGACGACGCGGGGCGGATCGCGCTCGCCCACGTGCTCGAGGCGCTCGCGTACCGCG
Source organism: Polyangiales bacterium (assembly GCA_046351215.1). GTDB lineage: Bacteria > Myxococcota_A > Polyangia > Polyangiales > Houyiibacteriaceae > JAXLYX01. The sequence goes on from JAXLYX010000005.1 coordinate 664,305, forward strand.
GGCCCACGCAACGTTCCGCGACGGAGAACGGCTCCGTCGCCGATTCGCTCGGAGGAAGAGATGGCTGATTCGTGGAAGGACAAGATCAAGGCGATGGACGACGCGATGCGCACCATCGAGAAGCAGTTCGGCAAGGGCGCGGTGATGCGGCTCGGGGAACGCGAGGCCGAGGTCGTGCCGAGCATCTCGACCGGCTGCCCCTCGCTCGACGCCGCCCTCGGCTGCGGCGGCTATCCGCGCGGACGCGTGGTCGAGATCTTCGGGCCGGAGTCGAGCGGCAAGACGACGCTCATGCTCCACGCGATCGCGGAGTGCCAGAAGGCCGGCGGGGTCGCGGCGTTCATCGACGCGGAGCACGCGCTCGACGTCCGCTACGCGGTCGCGCTCGGGGTCGATCCGGATCAGCTCGTGGTCAGCCAGCCCGACAACGGCGAGCAGGCGCTCGAGATCGCCGAGACCCTGGTCCGCAGCGGCGCGGTCGACCTCGTCGTCGTCGACTCGGTGGCGGCGCTCGTGCCGCAGGCCGAGATCGAGGGCGAGATGGGCGACAGCCACGTCGGTCTGCAGGCGCGGCTGATGAGCCAGGCGCTCCGCAAGCTGACGGGCATCGCCCATCGTACCGGCACCACCATCGCGTTCATCAACCAGCTCCGGATGAAGATCGGCGTGACCTTCGGCTCGCCCGAGACGACGACGGGTGGCAACGCGCTCAAGTACTACGCCTCGGTCCGACTCGACGTGAGGCGCATCGGCGCCGTGAAGGTGGGAGAGGACGTCGTCGGCAACCGGACGCGCGTGAAGGTCGTGAAGAACAAGCTCGCTCCCCCCTTCCAACAGGCGGAGTTCGACATCCGCTACGGCGTCGGCATCGACGCGATCGGCGACCTCCTCGACGAGGCGGAGCAGCGGGGCGTCGTCGAGAAGAGCGGCGCGTACTACAGCCACGCCGGGCAGAGCCTCGGTCAGGGCCGGGAGAAGTCGCGCCTCGCGTTGATCGCGGATCCCAGCCTCGTCACGAAGCTCCGCGAGGCCCTCCTCGCCACGGGCGGTCGATCGATGCGTGCCGCCGACGCCGCGTGAGCGCACGCGCCGGCCTTCGGGTGGCCGGCGCGCGTAGCCTCATTCGATGGCCGGGCCGCCGCAGGCCCACTCCACGCCGACGCTGTCGACGCGGGGTGTGGCCTCCGGCGAAGACGTGGCGAGCGTGAGCCGGAGCTCGATCGCGCCTCCGTCCGGGAGCGAGAGCGGCAGGAGCTCGCCGCCCGGCGGGATCGTTCCGATCACGGCGTAGGTCGCCGCGTCGAGCCCGCCCTCGTCGCTCGCCCAGCGTACCTCGAAGCGCAGCGTGCCGACCGGGCCCGGATCGCCGCGGAAATGGAGCGCCTTCCAATTCGTGAGCGCGCCGCCGCAGCCGGCGAAGCGCTCGACGATCGACGCCGAGGGGGGGTAGCTGCCCATGCGCCCGCGGCCGGTGAGATCACCCTCCGCACGCGGCCCCTGCCCGACGGGCACGTGCGCCGTGACGGTGTCGGTCGCCGGATCGATCCGCGTCGCGAGGCCGACGCCCGCGGGCCCGCCGAGGCGGCTCACGGCCCACACGGCCGAGGTACCGTCGACGGCCGTGACGATCGTGTCGACCGGCGTGCGGCCGAGGACCTGGAGATCGACGACGCTCCGGACGACGAACGGGGAAGCCCCCACGTGCGAGACCCGACCGTCGGTGTGCGCGACGTAGACGTCGCCGCCGAGGAAGGCGCCTCCCCGGGGATTCGGCACGGTCGCGATCGCGACGACGCGCGAGGTCGAAGCATCGAAGCGCAGGACCTGATCGCAGGAGTACCCGGAGAGGAAGATCTCGCCTTCCCGCGAGATCGCGAGCCCGTACACGAGGTAGCAGGGCACGGGGATCGGGAAGAGCTTCGTCGTCGGCGGATGCGTGCTCCGATCGAGGCGCAGGAGGTAGCCGTCCTGCGAGGCCATCCAGACGTAGCCCTGCGGATCCATCGCCGCCGCGTAGGGCCGGAAGCCGGGCGTCGAGACCCGCTCGAGCGCGGTCCCCGTGGCGCCGTCGACCCGGACGATCGCTTCGCCCTCGTGCAGCCCCACCCACGCGTCCCCGTGGCCGAGGCCCGACGCACCGGGATTCCCGTCGACGACGAGCGCCCTCGGCCCTTCGGCCCACTCGGAGATGGCCGTCGTGTAGAGCACGCATTCGTCCTGGCCGAAGGGAAGGACGTCGGAGGAACCGGTCGAGGTCCGGATGCCCGGCGTCCCGTCGCGGTCCACGCAGCGGCCGAGGTCGGTCGCGATCTTCGAGAGCGTGCCGTAGCCCGTGGGCGCCTGGTTCGCGACGAAGACGTCGCCCGCGAGGTCGAGCGCGATCCGGCTCGGCTCGTCGCCGACGACGTAGCGCGCGACCTCGGCGAGGGCACCCACGTCGATGCGGGAGACCGAATCCTCGGCGGAGTTGCCGACGAAGAGTCCCGGCGAAGGCGGCTCGCTCCGCGCGAGCTCGAGCGAGCCCGACTCGAGGACCTCGAGCCCGCCGCCCCCGACGAAGGGTCGATCGCCCTGCCCCCACACGTCGCCGAGGCAGGTCGGATCGCAGCCGCCGCACGGCGAGAGCACGCCGTCGTCGATCTTCCCGTCGCAGTCCTGATCGACCCCGTCGCAGACCTCGTCCGTCGGCGTGCGCTCGTGCTCGCAGAGACCGTAGATGCCGTTGATGCAGGTCTTCGTGCCCGCGACGCAGAGGCCGACGCCCTCGGTGCCCGACGGGCCGCTGTAGCAGGCCGTCGTCTGGAAGAGGAAGCACGGGCACCCGGTCGCCGAGGGATCGGCTTGGCAATCGGGCGGAGGCACGTTCACGCAGTCGACGTTGCGCGCGGCGTTCTGGTCGTCGCAATCGTGCCCGAGCGCGCAGTGGTCCCCGTAGCCGTCGCGATCGAAGTCCCTGCAAGTCGAATTGCAGCCGGTCGCGGGTGCGATGGCGGCGATCGCGAAGGCGATCGGCAGCAGGAAGAAGGCCCCGTTCCGAATGGACGATGGGGTAAGCACGGAGCTCCAGCATAGCAGGGGCGTGCCGTGGGGGCCGACGTGGGGCGGCCCCTCGGTCGTCCCCCCTCCCCCGCGGGCCGCCATTGCGGATCCCATCCCGTTCGAGTACCCAGGTCTCCGTGCGCGTCGTGGTCACAGGGGGCTCCGGATTCCTCGGGAGGGCGATCGTCGAGCACCTCGTCTCCCAGGGCCACGAGGTGAAGGCGCTCGTGCGCTCGGACCGGGCGTGCGCCGAGCTCGCAGAGGCCGGGATCGACGCACGACGCTTCGATCTCGGCGATCCGCGGACGGTCGCGGAGGCCGCGCGCGGGGCGGACGCCCTGGTGCACGCCGCGGGGACGAGCGATCCGCGCGCGTCGGCCCTCGCGCTCGGCTGGCTGCACGTCGCCGGCACGGAGAACGTGCTGCGCGGCGCGAAGCACGCCGGCGTCCAGCGCTTCGTCCAGCTCTCCTGCGCGGACGTGACGCTCACGGGCGAGCCCCGCGCGAACTGGAGCGAGGACCGCACGACGATCGGGCTCCCGATCGACGCGCTCTGCCGCACGAAGCGCGAGGCGGAGGAGAGCGTGCTCGGCGCCGGGACGAGCGCGTTCCACACGGTGGTGCTGCGTCCCGCGTTCGTGTGGGGTCCTCGGGATCGCACGAACCTTCCTCGGCTCTGCCGCGAGGGGCTCGACGGAGGCATCCACACCGTGGGTCGTGGCCTCTCGTTCTTCGCGACGACCTACGTCGGCAACCTCGTCCGCGCCGTCGAAGGTGCGCTCCTCGCGGAGGCCGCGCGCGGCGGCGTCTACTACGTGATCGATCGCGAGATGTCGCTGCAGAAGCCCTTCTTCGATCGGCTCTCGCTCGCCCTCGGCCTCCCTCCGGCTCGGGTCGGTCGTTCGGTGCTCGTCGAGCGCGGCCTCGCCCGCCTCCGCGCCGCTCTCGGTCGCGACGGGCTGACGGAAGGCGAGGTCGTTCGCCGCGGCACGTCGAGCGCCTTCGATGCGAAGCGCGCACGCACGGAGCTCGGCTACGAGCCGACGTTCTCCCAGGAGGACGGCATGGAGGCGCTCGCCTCCTGGGCTCGCTCGCTCGGTGGACCGGAGGCGATCGCGAAGACGGCGCGGCCCTCGCCGACCGATGCCGACGTCGACGAGCTCGTGCGACGCGCGCACGAGGCGTGACGCGCCCGGTGGAGGCCCGACGGGCTCGGATCAGGGCCCTTCGGGCCGCATGGAGCCGTCCGTGCCCGCCTGCCCCGAAGCCGGTCGGGTCGAGCCCGCGCCCCGGCTCGAGGGCAGCGTGTTCGGCGGGAGCGGAGGCACGATCGGCGGCCCGGGCAGGCTCGAGCCGCGCGCGAGGCAGACCTCGTGCACGCGTCGACGGAACGTGCCCGTCGGCCCTCCCTGCATCACGACCCAATTCTCCCGGAAGCCGGGGGTGCCGTGGACGCTCTCGACCGTCGCATCGCCGAACGCCGCGTCGTGGATGCGCGTCCCGACCATGCTCCGCGCGCCGAACGTCGGGACCTCGAGGGGCACCAGGTATTCGAGATGCTGCAGCCGCGGGTCGGACTGGCTCCCGAACTGCACGCGAGCGAGCGGCGGCTCGTGCGAGACCTGCTCGCCCACGCATCGTCCCACCGGCGTCTCGAGCAGCACGTAGCGGAGGGTCTCGTGCGGCCCGACCTCGAACGTCGAGAGCACGAAGTAGAGGAGGCAGGTGAGCGTGCAGGCGAGCACGGGACCGAGCACCGCCGCGCCGAGCACGGCCACGCGCATGCGCCTTCCCTGCGTCGCGAGCACACCCGCGCGCGCGTGCAGCACCTCGGCCGTCGATTCGAGCGCCGTGCCCCGCCGGCTCGCGGCCCAGGCGACGGTCGTGGGATCGGCGACGTTGTCGGAGGCGCAGAAGCCGCAGCGCACGACGGCCGTGCCCGAGGGCACGGCGAGCGGACCGCCACAGTAGGAGCAGCGCGGCGGCGAGCCCTCGAGCTCGGGCGGGAGCGCGGCGCTCTCGAGCCTCAGCGTCTCGAGGGTGCGCGAGAGCGTGCGGGCACCGAGCGCGATCGCGCTCGCGAGCACGAAGAGCGGCACGAGGCCGAGGAGCGGTCCCGTGACGTCGAGCTCCCCCTGCTCGATCACGCCGAAGAGCGACACGCCCCCGCAGCAGAGGAAGGGAGCGAGGAGCAGCGCCGCGAAGACGAGGAAGCGCGCGAGGGAACGCCGTCCGCCCTCGAGCAGCCGGCGCGAGAGGGCCGAGAGCTGACGTTCGCGGGCCTGCGACGCGAAGAGGACCTCGCGCGCGACGCGGAGCCTCGCCTCGACGTCGGGCTCGAGCGGCCCGCGATGGCCGCAGGCACACGAGAGGGCCTCGGTCGCGAGCGAGAGCTGGTGCGGGGCCCCGCACGCGGGGCATCGAGCGAGGATCACGCGGCGACGCTACCACGCGACGGAAAAGAGTGGCCCCACCACACGCTGGTTCCCCGCTACCGTTGCTCCCTTCCGGGCCTGGCGGGGTTCACGGGCCAGCGTTGGCAGGACCATGGGAGCTTCCCTTTCGGGAAGCGAAAACGCATCAGGGATGCGTGGCGGAGAAGGAGGGATTCGAACCCTCGGTGCCCTTTCGGGCACACACGATTTCCAGTCGTGCACCTTCGACCACTCGGTCACCTCTCCAAGGACCACCTCCTCCGCTCGAGCAGGCGCCCTACACGGCGGGAGGCGACGTCGAGGGACCTTTCGGACCCCCGGCGGGAATCGGCACCCAGATAGAGAAATCGCGAGGCAGGTGCCTCGCGGGTTCTCGGCGCTAGGAACTTCGAATCAAAGACCGTAGCGAAACTTGGCGGAGAGCAAGGGATTCGAACCCCTGGAACCGTTGCCGGTTCACCTGATTTCGAATCAGGCTCCTTCGACCACTCGGACAGCTCTCCGCGGGCGAAACTAGCAAAAGGTTCCTGGGTGTCAACGGATAGTCGAAGGGTCTTTGCGATTCCCGTGCCCGCCCCGATCAGGGCGCGGCCGGCGAGCCCTTCTTCTTCTTGCCCTCGGCCCGGATCCGCTCGAAGAACGTGCGGAGCTGCACGGCGCACTCGGGCTCGAGCACGCCCTTCACGCACTCGAAGCGGTGGTTCAGGCGCGCGTCGCTGCCGATGCCGTAGAGCGTGACCGTGGCCCCGGCCTTCGGATCGTCGGCCCCCCAGACCACGCGATCGACGCGCGCGTTCACGAGCGCGCCGGCGCACATCGGGCAGGGCTCGAGCGTGACGTAGATCGTGACGCCCGAGAGACGCCAGGTGCCGAGACGGGCGGCCGCCGCCCGGAGCGCGATGAGCTCGGCATGGGACGTGGGATCCTGGCTCGTCTCGCGGAGGTTGTGGCCGCGCGCGACGATGCGCCCCTCGAAGACCGCGACCGCGCCGACGGGGACCTCCCCCATCGCCTCGGCCCGAGCTGCCTCCGCGATCGCCTCGCGCATGTAGTACGCGTGTCGCTCGGCCTCGTCCGCGGGCAGCAGAGGTGCGTCGGCGTCGCGTTCGGGCTCGGTCATCGTCGGGCGCAGGATACGAAAAAAGCCTCGAGCGCGATGCTCGAGGCTTTCGTCGTGAGTAGCGGAGCCAAAAGGACTCGAACCTTTAACCCCCGGTTCCGTAGACCGGTGCTCTATCCAATTGAGCTATGGCTCCTGAGACGCGGCGAACTGTAGCCGTGACTGCCGTCGCGTCAAGGGCGGAGAAGCAGGGATTTGAACCCTGGATACGCCTTTTGAGCGTATGCCCGCTTAGCAAGCGGGTGCCTTCGACCACTCGGCCACTTCTCCAACTAGGTTCTCAAGCAGCACGTCCGGGCCGAGGCCAGGCCGTGGGAGCGGCGTTGTAGCCGCGTCCCCTTGGGCTGTCAACGATCGGCCCGCGTGGGATCCCGGAGCCCGAGCTCGCGGGCCACCTCGCGCATTCCCGCCGCGAGGCCGATCCTCGGCTCGTAGCCGAGCAGGCGCCGCGCCTTGCCGATGCCGTACGCGTGCGGTCGCAGCAGGTACTCGATCGCGGCGCGGCGCGCGGGCGGCGGCAGGCCGAGCGCTTCGCTCCCCTTCTCGAGCCCCCCGATCAGCGTGCGCAGGACGGAGGCCGGCATCGTCGGCGCGGACCGACGCCCGAGCATCCGCGCGTGGTAGCCGAAGAAGCGCTCGCAGCTCGTGTCCTCGCCGTCGGTGACCGTGAAGACCTCGCCCACGGCACGTCGATCGAGCCCGAGGAAGACGGCGTCGAGGAGGTTGTCGACGTGCACGTGGTTCAGCACGCCCCGCCCTCCGTCCGGGAGGTAGAAGACGCGCTGCCGCAGGAGCTCGAGCGGCCGCAGCACCCACGGGACCGAGGCCGCGCCGTACACGTCGCCCGGCCGGATCACGAGCACGCCCATACGCTCGCCATGGAAGCTCCGCGCGACGTCCTCGCTCTCGATCTTGGTCTGGCAGTAGGCGTTGCCCTCGCCCCGCTTCTCGCCCTCCTCGCCGACGTGCGGAGGGTACGTGAAGCCGTAGACCATCACACTCGAGAGGTGGACGAACATCTTCGCGCCGGCGTCCCGCGAGACTCCCGCGACGGTGCGCGTGCCCTCGACGTTCACCCGCCGATAGCGGGCGAGCTCGCCGTCCTCCTCCACGATCGCGGCGGTGTGGAAGACGACGTCGGCGCCCGACACACACGCGCGGACGGCGCCGGGATCGCCGACGTCGCCGACGACGGTGACGAAGCCGCGGGAGCGGGCGCGCGCCGCCGCGGCCTCCGAGACCTCGAGACCGACGACCTCGAGGCCCCGCTCTCGCGCGCGCTCCGCCATCCGCCCACCGATGAACCCGCCGATGCCCGTGATCGCGATGCGTCTCATGACTTCCCCACTCCCCGGATGATCGCGACGAAGAGCTCGACGAGCTCCCGCCCGAGCGCGTCGAGCGAGGGCTTCTCCTCGCGCCAGAGCCATTCGACGACGAGCTCGTGGCCCGCGCCGGCCATCGCGATCGAGGCGAGCTCGAAATCGCGGGGCGGGACGGCGCCCTCGTGCGCGAGGCGCTCCGCCTGCACCTCGATGAGCCGGGCGAACTCGTGGATCGCCTGCCGCCGGCGGAGCTCCATCGCGGGGCTCACCCCGACCACCTCGAGCGTGGCCACGCGGGCGCGCCGCGGGTCGTCGAGGTAGCTGTGGAGGAAGGCGACCACGGCCCTCTCCACGCGATCGCGGGGATCGTCGGACGCCCCGACGAGCGCCTTCGTCACCGCCTCGCGCGCGTCCCCGAGGATGGTCTCGAAGAGGGCGAGCAGGAGCGCCTCGCGCCCCTCGTGCTCCTCGTAGAAATGGCGGGCCGTCACCCCGGCCTCGGCGCAGAGCCGCTCGATGGAGGTCGCCGCGTAGCCATCGGTGCCGAAGAGCGAGAGCGCGGCCTCCCGGAGGCGCTGGCGGCGCGCCTCGCGACGCTCGTCCGCCGAGCGTCCGCCGTACCTGCGCGCGCGCGTTCCCTGCACCACGCCGACCTCCCGGGACGACCCCTCCCGAAGCCCGAGGCTACCGCGGCGGCCGGCATCCGACAAGGCGCCTTGTCGATTCGGAGCCCTCGGGTCGCCCTTCGGGCGGTGGATCGGCGACCCGAGGAATTCCGGCCCTCTCGGCCCTTGCATGCGCGGAGCGGAATGCTTACTAGGTCGGCCACCGCCGGGCAGGCCGGCTTTTCGAAGAGGTGACGAGGAATGAAGGTTCGTCCGCTGCACGATCGCGTGCTGGTGAAGCGCGTCGAAGAGGAGACCAAGACCAAGGGCGGAATCATCATCCCCGATACGGCCAAGGAGAAGCCGATCGAGGGGATCGTGGTGGCCGTCGGCGGGGGCCGCGTCGGTGACGACGGCAAGGTCACGCCGCTCGAGGTCAAGGTGGGCGAGCGCGTCCTCTTCGGGAAGTACGCCGGCACCGAGGTCAAGCTCGACGGCCGCGAGCACCTGATCCTCCGCGAGGGCGACATCCTCGCGGTCATGGGCTGATTCCCCGCCGGGACGCGATGCAGGGCGCGCACGCGCCCGCCGTCCCGGCCCACCCCCCGATTCCATTCTCAGGAGATTCCGATGTCAGCCAAGCAGATCGTTTTCGACACCAACGCCCAGCAGCGCATCCTCAACGGCGTCAACGCCCTCGCGAACGCGGTGAAGGTCACCCTCGGTCCGAAGGGCCGCAACGTCCTGCTCGAGAAGAGCTTCGGCGCGCCCCGCGTGACGAAGGACGGCGTGAGCGTCGCGAAGGAGATCGAGCTCTCCGACAAGTTCGAGAACATGGGCGCCCAGATGGTGCGCGAGGTCGCGAGCAAGACGAACGACGTGGCCGGCGACGGCACCACGACGGCGACCGTCCTCGCCCAGGCGATCTTCCGCGAGGGCGCGAAGATGGTGGCCGCGGGCCACAACCCGATGGAGCTGAAGCGCGGCATCGACCGCGGCGTCGCGGCGCTCGTCGAGTCGCTCGAGAAGCAGTCGAAGAAGGTCAAGGGCACCGAGGAGATCGTCCAGGTCGGCACGGTCTCGGCGAACGGCAACGAGTCGGTCGGTCAGATGCTCGCGAAGGCCATGGAGAAGGTCGGCGAAGAGGGCGTCATCACGATCGAGGAGGCCAAGGGTCTCGAGTCCGAGCTCGAGGTCGTCGAGGGCATGCAGTTCGATCGCGGCTACCTCTCGCCGTACTTCATCACGAACCAGGACAAGATGTCGGCCGTCCTCGAGGACGCCTTCATCCTGATCCACGAGAAGAAGATCGGCTCGATGAAGGACCTCATCCCGGTCCTCGAGTCGGTCGTCCGCGCGCAGAAGCCGCTCGTCATCATCGCGGAGGACGTCGAGGGCGAGGCGCTCGCCGCGCTCGTCGTGAACAAGCTCCGCGGCACGATCCACGTCTGCGCCGTCAAGGCGCCGGGCTTCGGCGATCGCCGCAAGGCCATGCTGCAGGACATCGCCATCCTCACGGGCGGCGAGGTCATCAGCGAGGACCTCGGCATGCAGCTCGAGAACGTCCAGGTGTCGCAGCTCGGCCGCGCCAAGCGCGTCGTCGTCGACAAGGACAACACGACGATCGTCGACGGCGCCGGCAAGAAGAACGACATCAAGGCGCGCTGCGAGCAGATCCGCAAGGAGATCGAGAACACGACCTCCGACTACGACAAGGAGAAGCTCCAGGAGCGTCTCGCGAAGCTCGCCGGTGGCGTCGCCGTGATCAAGGTCGGCGCGCACAGCGAGATCGAGATGAAGGAGAAGAAGGACCTCGTCGAGGACGCGCTGAACGCGACCCGCGCGGCCGTGGCCGAGGGCGTCGTCCCCGGCGGCGGCGTCGCGCTCGTCCGCGCCCAGAAGGCGCTCGACACCGTCGAGGTCGCCACGGACGAGGAGCGCGTCGGCGTGGAGATCCTGCGCCGCGCCGTCGAGGAGCCCCTCCGCCTCATCGCCGGCAACGCCGGTCACGAGCCCTCGGTCGTCGTCGACGCCGTGAAGAAGGGCAAGGGCGGCTTCGGCTTCAACGCGCGCACCGAGCAGTACGAGGATCTCCTCAAGGCCGGCGTCATCGACCCGACGAAGGTCGTCCGCTCGGCGATCCAGAACGCGGCCTCGGTCGCGGGCCTGATGCTCACCACGGCGTGCCTCGTCGCCGAGGAGCCCAAGAAGGAGAGCGCCGGCGGCGGCGGGGCTCCGGATATGGGCGGCATGGGCGGCATGGGCGGCATGGGCTTCTGAGCCCGACCCGCGCTCGATGGACGAAGGGCTCCTCGGTTCCCGAGGGGCCCTTTTCCTTTCCGTCGACGAGGGACGTGCACGAGCCCCGTCGACGTGCACGGGCCGTCGTGCACGTGCACGTGCACGGTTCGCGTGCACGTGCACGAGCCCCGTCGACGTGCACGGGCCCGTCGTGCACGTGCACGTGCACGGTTCGCGTGCACGGGGACGAGCCTCGTCGACGTGCGCGTGGGTCGTGCACGGCTCCGCCCCCCAGGGCGCTGGGGGGCGGAGCCCCCTTCGGCAGCGCGCGATGGGGTCTTCCGCCCCCACGTAACGAGCGCTCTCTTCGGTCGGGAGAGCGCCGAATTGCCCGGCGATCCGGCATGGGACGCCGCTGGCCGGTTTGGCCTATCGCTTGCTGGAGCAAGCGATGGCTGCCGGGTCGAGCTCGCGCGTGGGCGCGATGGGCGTCGTTCCCCTCGGCAGCGAGGTGGCCCATGCATCGTCGACTCGCGCTCCCGTTCCTCCTCGTGCTCCTCGCTGGCTGCGACTCCGATCCGGTGAAGTCGAACTTCACGGGAGGCCCCGACGGAGGTGCGCTCTCGACGCCGATCCCGGGCTGCATGCCCGAGGTCCTGCCGTCGACGGGTAGCCTCCATCAAGACTGCGTCGATCGGATCAACCAGTTCCGCGTCTACTGCCAGAACCTCCCTCCGCTCGCGCGATGGACGAGCGGCGAGTCCTGCGCGGACGACATGGCCGCCTACGACAGCCAGCCGGGCCGCGGCGCCCACGCGGCCTTCCGCGCCGACCTCTGCGACGGCGGCTTCGCCCAGAACGAATGCCCTGGCTGGCCGAGCACCGCCGCCGTCGTCTCGGGCTGTCTGCAGTCGATGTGGGACGAAGGCCCGGGCACGCCCTACTCGGCCCACGGTCACTACATCAACATGTCGAACACCGAGTACACCGAGGTCGCCTGCGGCTTCCACACGACGGCAGACGGCAAGGTCTGGGGCCTGATGAACTTCCGGTAGGGCGCGTGCACGGGCACGTGAATTGGAAGAGGCCGGCCCCCTCCGAGGGAACCGGCCTCCGGTCACGGCCTCTCCGTGCTCACTCCGCCGCGGCGGGCTGCTTGTCGGCGGGCCAGCTGTAGAACTGCTGGACCCAGCGGCGGAAGACGCCGATCGGGCCGTCGCCGTCGCAGAGCAGCGGGCGCTCGTGCTGGACCTTGTTCTCCCAGATGGGGATGTCCTGCTCGAGCTGGCGCTCGACCTCGGCCATGAAGGCCTTGCCCACGCCCTTCGTGATGCTCGCGCCACCGAGGCTCTTCACCATGAAGGAGAAGCGCACGTCGACCCGGTCGTCGTCGATCGGCGTGACCGACGAGACGAGGAGCGTCTCGGCGATGCCCGTGAAGCGGATCGTGTTGAAGCCGAAGCCCCAGCTCGTGCTCTGCACGGTGCCCATGACCTCGCCCATCGGCGTCGACATCAGGGTCTGCGAGGTCACGCGCATGATCGCGCCGTCCACCGAACCCTCGGACTGCGGCATGTTCTTCGCGCCGTGCACGTAGTGGAAGTGCGCGCTGTCGACCTGGTTCTCGGCCATGTCGAGGTTGTTCGTGCGGATGGTCCACTTCCGCTTCTCGTAGCCCATCCACTCCGGGTTCCGCGTCCCGTCCTTCGTCCCGAACTCCGGGAGCTCGTCCGGGAGCTCGAACTCCGGCTCCTTGCCCTCCGCGTGGTGCCACGCCATCACGAGGCCCGCGACGATCTTGATGCGCCAGGTGCCGATGTCCGCCTTGCGCGGCATGTGCTTCGCGTAGGGGACCGCGTTGCACTTGCCGTTCGCGCCGAACTGCCACGCGTGGAACGGGCACTCGAGGTTCTCGCCCTTCACCTTGCCGCCGTGGCCGAGGTGGGCACCGAGGTGCGGACAGAACGCGTCGAGGAGGCCGATCTCGCCGGACTCCGTCCGGAAGAGGACCAGGTCCTTGCCGAAGTACTTGAGCGGCACGACCGAGCCCGGCGTGAGCTCGTCTTCGTACGCGACCTGGAACCAGCCGTTGGGGATGGGGGGAGTGAAGTAGCGGGAGCTCGTCATGCCGCTAAACTAGAACACGTTTCAGTTTCGGACAAGGGGTCCCCTAACGCTCGCTAGCGCTTTTCGTCCAGGAACGCGGACTGCCTCGGGATTCCGATGTGACGCCACGTGGCCCGATTCGCTCTCGACGTACCGATCCGTCCGTTGGATGCTCCCGCGCATGACGAATCCGTTGGTCGACGACCGCCTGGTCGATTTCCTGCTCCACGAGGTCCACGACGCCGAGGGTCTCGCCCGCCTCCCCGCCTTCGAGGACCACGGGAAGGAGACCTTCGACCTCTTCCTCGCGTCCGCGCGACGCCTCGCGCGCGAGGTGCTCTTCCCGAGCTACCGCCCGATGGATCAGGAGCCACCGGCCTTCGACGGCAAGAAGATCACGACGCATCCCGGGCTGCCGCCGATCTACCGCGAGCTCGTCGAGCTCGGCTGCGTCGCGGCGACGCGACCCGCCGAGTCCGGTGGTCAGGGGCTCCCGCAGCTCGTCTACACGCTCGGCAGCGCCTACCTGATGGCGGGCAACCTCGGCGCCTACTGCTACGCGGGCCTGACGGCGGGCGCGGCCCACCTCATCGAGGCCTTCGGCTCGGACTTCCTCGACGAGACGTACCGGCAGCCGATGCTCGAGGGGCGCTACACGGGAACGATGGCGCTGACCGAGCCGCAGGCCGGCTCGAGCCTCGGAGACGTCGCGACGCGTGCGACGCCGCAGCCGGACGGCACGTTCCGCATCAAGGGCTCGAAGATCTTCATCTCGGGCGGCGACCACACGATGGCCGAGAACATCGTCCACCTCCTGCTCGCCCGGATCGACGGTGCGCCCGCGGGGAGCAAGGGCATCAGCCTCTTCGTCGTCCCGGCGAAGCGCGTCGAGGACGGCGGGCTCGTCGACAACGACGTGACCGTCGCGGGCATGATCCACAAGATCGGCTGGAAGGCGCTCCCGAGCCTCGCCCTCGAATTCGGCGACCGCGACGAATGCGTCGGTTGGCTCTGCGGCGAGCCGGGCCAAGGCCTCCGCGCGATGTTCCAGATGATGAACGAGGCGCGCCTCATGGTCGGCGTGAACGGCGCGGCGACGGCGTCGGTCGCGTACCACGAGTCGAGGCAGTACGCGCTCGTCCGGCCGCAGGGACGACGCGGCAAGGTCGACGGACCGCAGGTGCCGATCGTCGAGCATCCCGACGTCCGCCGCATGCTGCTGCGGCAGAAGGCGATCGTCGACGGCGCCCTCTCCCTGCTCGCCGAGACCGCCCGCTACGCGGATCTCTCGGAGCACCTGCCCGAGGGCGAGGCGAAGGATTCGGCCCGACTGCTCCTCGATCTCCTCACGCCGATCGCGAAGACGTTCCCGGCCGAGTACGGCTTCGAGTCGAACGCGCTCGCCGTCCAGATCCACGGCGGCTACGGCTACACGAGCGAGTACCTCCCCGAGGCCTTCCTCCGCGATCAGAAGCTGAACTCGATCCACGAGGGCACGACGGGCATCCAGAGCCTCGACCTCCTCGGTCGCAAGGTGACGGCGAAGGGAGGCGCGGCGGTCGCGCTGCTCGGCGCCGAGATGGCGAAGACGGCGAAGGAGGCGCGCGCGCTCGGCGTCGAGGCCGAGGACGTCGCGATCTTCGAGCGCGCGATCGGCGTCGTCGGCTCGCTGACGGCGGAGCTCGGCGCGCGCGGCGCGAAGGGTGATCCGGACGGCATGCTCGCGCACGCCTTCGACTACCTCACGGCCGTGTCGATCCTCTGCGTGGCCTGGCAGCACCTGAAGCTGCGTGTCGCGGCCGAGAAGAAGCCGGCGGAGAGCGAGGAGCGGAAGCGCTTCGTCGAGGGGCTCCGTGCGGCCGAGCGCTATTGGCTGAGGACGGAGGTGCCGAAGATCGATCACCTCGCGCACCTCTGCCAGAGCGCCGAGGACAGCTACCTCCGCGTGGCCCCCGAGACGTTCGCCTGAGCGGCGGCGCGGCGCGCACGAGCCCCCGGAATGCGAAGCGGCCCGACGGATACCCGCCGGGCCGCGCTCGTTCCGTCGCGTCGACGGCGCCTACCTCACGCGTGCTTCGCGTAGATGTCCATGATCTGGTGGAGGAGCGCGATCGACTCCTCCTTCGGACGCTGGAAGGCGTTGCGGCCGACGATCGAGCCGAAGCCACCGCCCGCGGCGATCCCGCGGATCTCCTCGAGGACCTCCTCGGTGCCCTTCGCCGCGCCACCCGAGAAGATGACGATGCGCTTGCCGGCGAACGAGGACTCGAGGACGTGGCGGATGCGCTTGTCGAGCGTCGAGACGTCGATCTTCTCGTACGCCTTCTTCGCGTCCTTCTGCTCCACGTGCGCCGTGGGCGGCTTGACCTTCACGACGTGCGCGCCGAGCTGGCAGGCGATCTGCGCGGCGTACGCGACGACGTCGATGGCGGTCTCGCCTTCCTTCGACATGCTGCCGCGCGGATAGGACCAGACGACCGTCGGGAGACCGGCCTTGCGAGCCGCCGCGATGAGCTGGCGGAGCTCGTCGAACATCGGGTTCCGTAGACCGGAGCCCGGGTAGATCGTGTAGCCGATCGCGTTGCAGCCGAGGCGCAGCGCGTCCTCGACCGACGACGTCAGCGCCGAGCACGGGGCCTCGGGGCCGCCGAGCGAGTCGCTGTTGTTCACCTTGAGGATCAGGGGGATCTTGCCGGCGTACTCGTGGGCGATCGCCTCGATGAAGCCGAGGGGCGCCGCGTACGCGTTGCAGCCCGACTCGAGCGCGAGCTGCGCGTGGTAGCGCGGATCGTAGCCCGGGGGATTCGGGCCGAAGGTACGCGCCGGACCGTGCTCGAAGCCCTGGTCGACCGGGAGGATCACCAGCTTGCCGGTGCCCCCGAGACGGCCGTGGTTGAGCATCTTCCGGAGATTGCCGATCACGCCCGGGTTCTCACCGGCGTAGTTCGCGAGAATCCGCTCCACCGCTTCCGTCATCGTTCCCTCCTGAGCAGCCCCTTCCCGGGGCGGTCCGCGACCTTAGCAAAGCCCACCCGCCGGGGCGAGCGTCCCCCGATGCGGAGGCACGAGGGCCCATCCTAGCTACGCGCTCGGCCCGCGAGGGCAAGGAGGTCCCGAGGCTCCGTGGGGCGAAGCCTGGGGAATTCCCGCGCGGCGCCCCGAGGCCCCCCGGTCGCCGTCGGAATCCGACGGGGGGGCGTAACCTTTCGACGGCCTCGCGCGTGGAAGGGGGAAACGAGCAGAGAGGCCCCCATGGAACCGAATCCTTCGATCGAACGCACCTACCGCCGCGTGCAGGCCGGAACGGGGCTCGTCTTCGCGAGCTTCCTCTTCCTCCACCTCCTGAACGTCGCCTTCGCGCTCGTGCCCGGCGGCTACGACCGGGCACAGGCGGCGCTCCGGCTCTTCTACCAATTCCCGCCGGTCGAGGCCCTCCTCGCCGGATGCCTCGTCGCGCACGGCTACGTCGGCATCCGGCTCGCGATCGCACGGAGGAAGAGGAACGAGCGGCCCTCGCGCACGGTGCGGCTCGTGCGACTCGCCGG
Source organism: Polyangiales bacterium (assembly GCA_046351215.1). GTDB lineage: Bacteria > Myxococcota_A > Polyangia > Polyangiales > Houyiibacteriaceae > JAXLYX01. Next base: position 680,721 of record JAXLYX010000005.1, read on the forward strand.
ATGGTTCCTCCTGCTCGCGATGGCGGGCCACGTCGGGGCGACCCGGATCTCGGCCATCGTCTCGGGGCATCCTCCCGGCGCGGCCGGGCTCGGGTTCACGCTCGAGTACCTGCCCTGGGTCTTCGGCCCGTACTACGCGGCGCTGGGCCTCCTCGGCCTCCTGCACGTCGCGAAGGGGCTCGGCACGGCGGTGCGCATGCTGGGGCCCTCGATGCGCCGTTTCCTCGCGCCCGCGGACGTGCTCGGCCGATGGATGCTCCGCGTGGGCGCGCCGCTCGTGGTCATCGGCCTGCTCGGCCTCGGGGGAATCCTCTACGCGACGCCGGATCCCTTCGCGCATCCCTTCGCGGGCGTCGTGCGGGCGATGGTCGCCGGTGTCCTCGACGTCCCCCGGTCGCGCGAGGAGCACAGGGCGGTCAGCCGAGGACAGGGAAGTCGAGGTGCGCGAGCTTCGCGGTAGCGAGGATCGAGCGGATCGCACGGATCGCGCCGTCCGCAGCGCAGTCGACCTGGAGCACGAAGCGGGTCGCGAGCTTCGGATCGCTCGGCGCGAAGGTGACGACGAGGGCGGGCAGGCCGTTGATCTCCGCCTCGCGGTAGACGAAGGGCACGCCCGGGCGCCGGATGTTCCGGTGGAAGACGATCGTCTTGTCCCGGCCGAGCACGGGCTTGCGCGCCGCGAGGTACTCTCCGCCGCCGTCGTTCGTGGTGACGACGTCGGCGCGGAGGAGACGGATCATCGCGTCGACGTCGTCGAGCGCGAGCGCCGTCACGAAGGCCTCGAGCGCCTTGCGCGTGCGCTCGATCGCCGCGTCGTCGACGAGCAGGCGCTCCGCGTCGTAGCCCTCGAGCCGCTCGCGGGCGCGATGGTGCGCGACCTTCACGTAGGTCTCGGTGCGGCCGAGGCAGCTCGCGGCCTCGGCGACGGAGTGACCGAGCACGTCGCGCAGGAGCAGCACCGAGCGCTGCATCGGCGAGAGCGCCTCGAGCGCCACGAGGAACGCGACCGTCACGCTCTCCCTCCGCCCGTAGCGAGCCTCCGGATGCTCGGCGTCGAAGGGTCCGTCGCTCGTCCGCTCGGAGGCTTCGAGCGCTTCCGGCAACCAACTGCCGTCGTACGCGTGCCGCTTGCGCACGCGCAGGCGATCCCTCGCGACGTTGCACGCCACGCGAACGAGCCAGGGACGGAGCGGCCGCGTCGGATCGGCCGGCGGCGTCGCGAGGGCGCGCACGAAGGTCTCCTGCACGACGTCCTCGGCCTCGCTCACGCTGCCGGTCATGCGATAGGCGAGCCCGAACAGGAGGGGACGGTGGGTGTCGAGGTCCGGGGGCATGGAGCGGCTCGGGACACGATAGCAAGAAGCCTCGCCCCTGCGTGGGCGAGGTGCGACGCGCGTCACGTCCGCCCACCCCACGCGCGCGGAGCTCGCGAGAGTACGCCGAGTGGGCCTTCTTCGCCGACCCGAGATGGGGCGACCATGGAGCCTGAGCCGCGGGGATTGCGTCGAAGGCTCCGAGGGGGACGGGTGTTGGTCACGAACGAGCTCGGGGATCTGGTCGACCGGATCTCCGAGCACTGCGATCTGAACGAACGACTCGCGTCGATCCCGATGCGCGCACAGACACGTGGGTTCCGCTTCCGGAGCCTCGAGGCCACGATGGAGGCCGCGGGCCTCGAGCGCGAATACCGTCGCTGCTTCACGGACCGTCCCGTGCTGATCCGCTGGTATCCGACGGCGGACTACGTGCTCCGCATCGCCGTGGCCGGTGCGTTGCTCACGTCGCCCGAGGACGTCCACCTCGGCATGACCGAGATCGGCCGCCGCTATTGTCTCGCCTTCTGCGAGAGCGTGCTGGGTCGGGTCCTGCTCCCTCTCGCCTCGCACGATCCCAAGAAGCTGCTCGCCCAGGGGCTCCTCGGGCGACGCCAGGGAAGCTCGACCGGACGATGGACGCTGACGTTTCCGACCGAGCGCTCCGCGATCGTCGACATGGTCGACGAGTACGGCTTCATCGAATCCGAGCTGCTCGGCGCCGCGCGCGGGACGTTCGAGGCGATCGGTCTCGAGGTCGACGCACGTGCGGAGCTCCTCGGTCCGTTCACGGGGCGTCACGTCCTGCGGTGGTGAGCGCGAGGCGGCGCAGGCGAGGCCTCCGTCGCTTCGTCTGGCCTCGACCCTCGTTCTGGTGTCTCCTCCGCCCCGGACATGCCGCGAGAGACGCCCCCATCCCCGTTCGTCGAAGGAGCACGCCTCTTCCGCGAGCACACGCCGGCCCTCGTGGCGGCCGCGCTCCCCGGACCGATCGTCCGCTCCGTCGGTCGGCTGCTCGGGCTGCTCCTGACGACGGAGCCAGCCCCCGAGCATCGCATCGCGCAGCTGCTCGTGACGCTCGCGAGCCTCGTCCTCCTCTTCTTCGTCAGCGACGTGCTGACGATCACGTCCGTCCTCCGTGCCTCGCTCGCCCTTCTCGGCGCACGCGACCACACGCCTCCGTTCGCCACCGACGCCCGACGCGTCCTCGGGGTGCACGGCTTCGTCTTCGCCCTCGGCCTCCTCGGGAGCTCCGCGTTCCTCCTGCCGGGGCTCGTCGTCCTCGTGGCGTACGCGATGCGGAACGGCCTCGCGCTCCCGGTCGCGCTCGCCGAGCAGAGGGGGGCGTGGCCCGCGTTCGCGCGGAGCCGGGCCCTGCATGCCGGTCGCACGGCGCAGAGCCTCCGCGCGCACGCGCCGGTGCTCTTGCTCGCTCCGTTCGCGACGATCGCGCGCATCGTCGTCTCGCCGCGCGTCGCCCGCCTCTTCGACTCGCCGCTCGGCGGACGGTTCAGCCTCGAGAAGGTCAACGGGCCGTACTTCGCGTACCTCGCCACCGACGTCGCGATCGACGTCCTGTGGAGCGCGTTCGCCGGCGCGGTCCTCGCCGCGTCCTACGTGGCCTTCCGCGGGCCGAGGCGCGTGGAGGCGAACGCGATCGCGAAGATCTTCGAGTGAGCCGGGAGACCGTCCGCGCCCCATGGGCGCCGACCCCACCGAGCCCGCGCCCATGCTTCCCATGCCCCTGCCCGGTCTCTCCCCCGATCGAAGCAGGAGCCCGCGGCCACCCACCGGCGACCGCGGGCTCCTCGGTAGAGGAGAAGGGATTCGAACCCCTGGAACCCGTGAGGGCTCAACGGATTTCAAATCCGCCGCCTTCGACCGCTCGGCCACTCCTCCGGGAGGCCATTTGCTACGGCAAGAACACGGGAAAGTCGAGGGAGTCGCCCTCCCCGGCGGAGCCACGGACACGGCTCGGGGGCTCCCCCCGCCGGTCGGACCCCACCCTCCCCCTTCCGGGCGAATCTTCGCGGAATCCCATGGCCTTTCCGGGAATCCCGCCCTACGTCGCGATACGGTTCCGGAGACGTGCCGTTACGGCGTACGATGCCGGTCCGCATCCGTCCCAGAGGGGGTATCCACGTGAGTGTCGACACGATTCCCGCACGTCTCTTCCAGCAGGCCAAGACCCGCCCCTCGGCGCCGGCGTACTACGTGCGCGAAGGCGGCGTCTGGAAGTCGACGAGCTGGGCGACCTACGCGGCCGAGGTGAAGCAGGCGGCGAAGGCGCTCGTGAAGCTCGGGTTCCGTCCCGGTCAGTGCACGAGCATCCTCGGCCAGAACCGGCCCGAGTGGTGCATCTTCCACGTCGCCACCATGGCGGTCGGCGGCGCTCCCGCGGGCATCTACACGACGAACTCGCCGGAGGAGGTCGCGTACATCGTCGACCACAGCGAGTCGCCGGTCGTGCTCGTCGAGAACCACGATCAGTGGAAGAAGATCGACGCGCAGCGCGAGAACCTCCCGCGCCTCAAGAAGGTCGTCCTGATGCAGGGCGCCGGCAAGGTGGACGACGAGCTCGTGCTCACCTGGGAAGAGTTCCTCGCGCTCGGCGAAGGGATCGACGACGACGAGATCACCCAGCGCCTGCACGCGCTCGAGCCGAGCGGCCTCGCCACCCTGATCTACACCTCGGGCACGACGGGTCCGCCGAAGGGCGTGATGCTCTCCCACTCGAACGTCGCCAAGACCGCGGGCACGGCCGCGAGCATGACGGGCATGTCGGCGAGCGATTGGACGCTCTCGTACCTTCCGCTCTCGCACATCGCCGAGCAGATGTTCACCATCCACGGTCCGATCACGGCCGGCTCGCGCGTCTACTTCTCGGAGGGCATCCAGCGCCTCCGCGAGAACCTCCAGGAGGTCCAGCCGACCGTCTTCTTCGGCGTCCCGCGCGTGTGGGAGAAGTTCTACTCGGCGGTCTCGACCAAGCTCGGAGCGGCCGAGGGCGCGAAGAAGAAGCTCGCCGACTGGGCGCTCGGCGTCGGTCGCCGGGCGACCGCCCAGCGCGCACGCGGCGGCCGCGTGGACGACGTCGAGTACCAGCTCGCGAAGAAGCTGATCTTCGACAAGGTGAAGCCGGCGCTCGGCATGTCGAACGCGCGCATCTGCGTGAGCGGCGCGGCGCCGATCTCGCCGGAGATCCTCGAGTTCTTCGCGGGCCTCGACCTCGCCATCCTCGAGGTCTACGGACAGAGCGAGGACTGCGGCCCGACGACCTTCAACTTCCCGAACCAGTTCCGCTTCGGCTCCGTCGGCACGTACATCCCCGAGGTCGACGTACGCATCGCCGACGACGGCGAGATCCTCGTGAAGGGACCGAACGTCTTCCTCGGCTACTACAAGGACAAGCAGGCCACGAGCGAGACGCTCGCGGACGGCTGGCTCCACTCGGGCGACCTCGGCGAGTTCCGTGACGGCTTCCTCTACATCACGGGCCGCAAGAAGGACATCCTCATCACCGCCGGCGGCAAGAACATCGCTCCGAAGAACCTCGAGAGCGAGCTCAAGCAGCATCCGGCCGTCGGCGAGGCCGTCGTGATCGGCGACCGCCGCCCCTACCTCACCGCCCTGATCTCGCTCGACGTCGAGGCCCTGCCGACCTACTGCGGCGAGCGCGGCATCGACCTCGCGACCGCCCACGAGAACGGCCGCCTCCGCTCGGACATCCAGGATGCGGTCGACAAGATGAACGCGAAGGTCGCCCGCGTGGAGCAGGTGAAGAAGTTCGTCATCCTCCCTCGCCCCCTCTCGATCGAGACCGGCGAGCTCACCCCCACGATGAAGGTGAAGCGCAAGATCGTGAACGAGAAGTGGGCCCACCTCATCGACCAGATGTACGCAGGTCACGAGTCCGGCGACTGAGCCCGGTGCAGAGGGCCCGCTTCGTCGATCGTCTCGCGACGGCGCAGGCCGAGCGGCCCTGGCTCTTCCTCTTCTTCGCCCTCGCGGTCTCCGCGGGGGCGTTTCCGTTGGCGGCACGCCTCCACCTCGACGCGTCGCTCACCGCCCTGCTCCCGGGCGACGCCCCGAGCGTGCGGGACCTCGAGCGGATCGGCGGGCGGATCGGCGGGCTCGAGAGCCTGACCGTGGTGCTCGAGAGCCGAGACCTCCCCGCGATGCAGCGCTTCGCGCGGGCCCTCGTGCCCCGCCTCGAGGCACTCGGCCCGCCCCTCGTGCGCAGCGTGGAGTGGAACGTCGGGCCCTACGAGGACTTCGTCGGTTCCCACCGCGAGCTCTACGCGAGCACCGACGACCTCCGGGAGGTTCGCGACGCGCTGCGCGAGCGCCTCGAGTGGGAGCGGATGCGCGCGAACCCGCTCTTCGTGCCGCTCGACGAGCCCGAGGATCCGCGCGAGGTCGTGCGGCGCATCGACGCGCGCGCTTCCGCTCGGGAGGGTCCGAGCGCGCGCTTCCCCGGCGGATACTACGTCCATCCGAGCGGACGCTTGCTCGCGCTCTTCGTGCGCAGCGACGTCTCGGGCGGCGGGGTACGAGGGCTCGCGTCGCTGACGTCGGCCGTGCTCCGCGAGGCCGAGGCGCTCCGCCCGACGACGTTCGCCCCGGACCTGCGCATCGAGCTCGCCGGGCCGGTGATCGCGCAGCAGGAGGAGCACCGGGCGCTCGAGAAGGAGCTCGTGCTCGCGACCACGGTCGCCGTCGCCCTCGTCCTCGCGATCCTCCTCGTCTTCTTCCGGCGTCTGCGCGCCCTTCCCGCGATCCTGCTCTCGCTCGGGGTCCCGACGCTCGTCACCTTCGCGTTCGCGGCGTTGGCCCTCGGCTCGCTCAACACCTCCACCGCCTTCCTCGGCAGCATCGTCGTCGGCAACGGCGTGAACCCGAACGTGATCTGGCTCGCGCGGTACTTCGAGGAGCGGAGGGCGGGGCGAGCTTTGCCCGACGCGATCGCGACGACGCATCGGAGCGTCCTCGGCGCGACGGCGGCCGCCTCGCTCGCGGCGGCGATCGCGTACGGCTCGCTCACGATCACCGACTTCCGGGGCTTCCACGACTTCGGGATCCTCGGTGTCTTCGGCATGATCGCCTGCTGGCTCGGCGCGCTCGGGATCCTGCCCGCCGCGATCGCGGCCGCCGAACGCCTCCGTCCTCTCGTGCCCTCGTCGCGGGAGCGCGAGCGTCGGACGTTCTCCGAGACCATGTCGGGCTTCATCCACCGCGCGCCGGGAGCCGTCGTGGGGGGGTCCGCCGCGCTCGCGGTGGTCGGCCTCGCGCTCGCGGCCCACGCCGTCGCGAACGACCCGCTCGAGTACGACTTCCGCAAGCTGCGTTCGGAGAGCCGAGGCGCGACGACGGCGCACCGCCTGAACCCCCTCGTCTCCGAGATCCGGGGTGGAGCCGCGATCCCGGAGAGCATCGCCGTGGTCTTCGATCGGGAGGAGGACCTCTACCGCTACCGGGCCGCGCTCGACGCGCGGAGCGCGCGGGGCGGAGCGACCTTCGGCGGCTCGCGTTCGATCGACGACCTCCTTCCGCGGGAGCAGCCCGAGAAGCTGACCCTGCTCGCCGAGATCCGCCGGCTCCTGCTCGAGTTCCGACCTCGTGTCGACGAGGAGACCCGTCGCGCGATCGACGCACATCTCCCCCCGGAAGACCTCGCGCCGCTCGGACGCGACGATCTCCCGGAGGAGGTGGCGCGTCCCTTCGAGGAGCGAGACGGCACGCGCGGCCGCATCCTGCTCGTCGTCCGTCGCTCGGGCGTGAGCATCTGGGACGGCCGCTACCTCCTCGGGTGGGCGCGCGAGCTCCGCGCGATCCGGCTACCGGACGGCACGCGTCCGCCGCTGGCGGGCCGGGCGCCGGTCTTCGCCGACATGATCGCGTCGATCGTGCGGGACGGTCCGCGATCGATCGCGCTCTCGTTCGGACTGACCTGTGCCCTCGTGATGCTCGCCTTCCGCACGCTCCGGGAGCGACTCCTCGTCCTCGGCGCGCTGCTGCTCGGTGTGATCGGCATGGCGGGCGCGATGGCCCTCCTGCACATCAAGCTGAACTTCCTGAACTTCGTCGCGTTCCCGATCACCTTCGGCAACGGCGTCGACTACGCGGTCAACGTCGCGAAGCGCCATGCGCTCGAGCGCGCGGTGCACCCGGCCGGGTCGGTACGCGCCACGCTCGCCGCGAGCGGTGGAGCGGTCACCGTCTGCTCGCTCACCACCGTGGTCGGTTATGCCTCGCTGCTCGTCAGCTCGAACCTCGCCCTCCGTTCGTTCGGGCTCTGCATGACGATCAGCGAGCTCACGTGCCTCGTGGCGGCCGTCCTGACCCTGCCGGCGGCGCTCCTCCTGCTCGAGCGACGGGCGGGTGGGCCTTCGCCCCGTCCGTCCTGAGCCCGCGGCGCGAGCGTGCCGACTGGCGCTCGGTGCGTACTTGCACCACGTAAGGATCGCGTTGGAGCCACGGAGAGACGAATCGACCAGGCGCGGGCGGCGTTGGCGAGGCCTCGCAGCGGCCGCCCTCGTCCTCGGATTCGTCCAGACGGCCTCTGGCGTGCTCCCGGATCGCGCCCTCGCCCAGGATGCGATCGGCTGCGTGGACCGCCTCTCGGACGACGAAGTGCGCGCTCGCCTGCGTTTCCTCGAGCACAGCTTCCGCCACCAACGGGCGACCGCGATCCCGTGGTTCGCGGGCTGGCTCGCGTTCAACGCCGTGAACGCGCTGATCAGCTGGGCCGGCTTCTCGCAGGCGCCCCGCGGCGTGCCTCGCGACACCTGGCTGATGAACGCCCTCGGCTCGACGTTCTTCATCGCGTCGACCTCGGCGCTTCCGCTGCCGGGCATCTACGCCCTGCACCGCTTCGAGCGGCACATGCCCGACGCGACCCCGGCCGAGCGTCGGGAGAAGCTCCGGCGCGGCACCGATCTCCTCGAGTGGGCCGCTTTCGTCGAGGAGTCGAACTCCAACCTCGGCGCGCAGCTCGCGGCGGCCGGCTTCACGCTGGGCTCCTCCGCGTACATCCTCTTCCGCAACCTCGGCTCGGACCCGAGACGCATCGCCCGCGGCGTGGTCCTCCAGGGCGTCACCACGCAGATCGGCGCGGAGCTCACCCTGCTCTCCGTGCCGCGACGGGCCCGACGCGATTGGGAGATCTACCGGGGCTTCGCCTGTTCCGATCCACGGATCGGCACGCCGGACGACACGCTGGACGTCGACGTCGACCCGCCCCCCGTCGCCGTGCCTCGGGCACGACGAGGCCTCGAGGTGCAGCCCTTCCTCGGCTTCGGCACCGTCGGGGTCGCGGGCCGTTTCTGATCGTGGTCGAACGGAGACGGGTGTGCCGCCGATTCACGCCCCTGTGGCCTGAGCGGCACGGGCGGCTTCGAGCTGGACGGGATCGAGCGCCCCGATCCGGAGGAACTCGCGCTCGGTCTCCTCGGTCGCCCGTTTCTGCCAGACGACGGCGACGGCGAGCAGCACGTTCATCACGACGAGGCGGATCCAGAGGTACACGTCCAGCCGGTCGGCCATCGCGCAGAGCGCCATCAGGTAGCTGTGCGGCGCGAGCGAGATCAGCGTCCAGACCTGCATGGGCCCGTAGTTGAGCTCGCGGAAGATCGCGGCGCTCTCCTCGCTGCGCTTCACCTCGATGCCCTCGCGACGCGCCTTCGGGTTCGTCAGGCGCAAGATCTTGTCCTGGTTCTCGAGGTAGCCGATGAGCGCGAACTTCGTCGCCAGGTAGGGGATGAGCCCCTTCGCGCGCGCCTCGGGGAGCTTCGCGCGGATCTTCGCGAGGTCGTCGCCCTCTCCGCCGCGATCGAGCCGCGTCATGCGCAGGTACGTCTCCTTGTAGAAGTCGTAGATCTGCATGTGGAGGATGGCGCCGATGATGGCGAAGGGCATCACGACGAGGTGGATCGGGTTCCGGTAGGTCTCCCAGATGTGGATGAACGCCGGAACCACCGTGACGAACGCGACGATGCCGTCGGACGCACCGTCGATCGCGCGGCCGAAGTCGCTCGACATGTTCTTCGCGCGGGCGACGATGCCGTCCGCTCCGTCGAGGATCGCGGACGTCCAGAGCAGGATGCCGGCGGGCACCATCCGTCCCGTCAGGAAGAAATAGCCGGAGGCCACGCCGCAGAGGATCGCGAGGAACGTGATCTGGTTCGGCGTGATCGGGGTCGGGAAGACGAGCCACGAGAACGCGTAGGCGAGCGGTCGGTGGACCCAGACGTTCACGGGATCCTCGACGTCGCGGGACTTCAGCACGGAGGAGAACGGCGGCATCTTGGTCGGCATCTCGGTACCTCGGCGGGCGAGCTCGCCGCCGAGTGGTAGCAAGAGGTGGGCCGCGCGGCATGTCGCCTGGCACGGAGTTCGCTAAGCGGGGCCGAGGGCCCGGCCCCGCTGGGCTCGCGCCGTCCCCGACCGGGTTGCTCGCGAACCTCCCCCCGCCCAGGATGGCTCCCCTCGGGAGCCCCCCTCCCCCTCCGGAACCGCCTCCATGCGCATCTTGATGACGTACGAGAACCTGATTCCGCTGTCGCAGGCCGACGCGGAGCAGTTCGTGAACAACGCCATGGCCATGTCTCGTCGTGGCCACCACGTCGATTTCCTGATCCCCGAGAAGCACGACCGGAAGAAGAGCGCCGCGGAGGAGGTCCGGGAGTACTACCAGGTCGACGGTCCGCTCCACATCGACGAGCTCCCGTCCCGGACCTGGAACCTCGGCGCGCAGCACCTGTACCACGCGCTGCAGGTGCCGAAGGATCCGCGCTTCCGCCTCGCGGACTTCGTCTACACGCGGAACCTCGGCATGCTCACCTCCTGCCTCGCGAACGGGCAGAAGGTGCTCTACGAGCACTACCGTCCGTGGGGCGATCAGTTCCCGCCGATGCAGGTCTGGCTGCGTCAGGTGATGACGCATCCGAACTTCCTCGGGATGATCCTCCACAGCGACTACGCGAAGCAGAGCTACTTGCGGCTCGGCATCCCGGACGAGCAGCTCTGCGTCTGCCACAACGGATGGGAGCCGAAGCGCATGGAGCCCCGCCTCTCGAAGGAGGAGGCGCGGAAGAAGCTCGGGCTCCCGCTCGATCGCCGCATCGTCGTCTACACGGGGCGGATGAACCACAAGAAGGGCCTCGACGTGGCGATCGAGCTCGCCCGTCGCCTGCCCGACCACCTCTTCGTGCTCGTGGGCTCGACGGGCGACGGCCCGGTCGAGCGCGAAGCCGCCAGCGTGCCGAACGTGAAGATCGTCGAGTGGCAGCCCTTCTCGGGCACCGCCGCGTATCTCTACTCGGCCGACGTCGTGCTCGTGCCGCCGAGCCTCGCGCCGCTGCTCGAGCACGGGAACACCGTGCTCCCGATCAAGCTCTTCATCTACCTCGCGTCGGGCCGGCCCATCCTCGCGGCCGACAACCCGGACATCCACGAGATCCTCCGCCCCGACTACAACGCCGTGCTGGTCCGGCCCGGCGACGTCGACGGCGCGACGACCGCCCTCCGCGAGCTGCTCGCCGATCCCGAGCGGATGGAGCGCCTCGGCCGCGGCTCGTGGGAGGAGGCGAAGTCGCTCACGTGGGACGCGCGCGCCGAGCGCATCGAGAAGTTCGTCGAGGGACGCCTCGCCGCGCCGCGCGCGGTGCCGGGGCCCTGGTCGGCGAGCGAATGCCTGAAGCAGACGGGCGAGTGGGTCTCCGGCTTCCCGAAGCGCCGCTGGGTCCGCACGCCCGAGCACCTCAAGGCCCTCGCGGACGGCTGAGGCCGTCCCCCCGGTCATGACCGAGAGCGAGCCCCAGCCCTTCGCGCTCTTCTGCACGAACTTCCTGCCCTACTCGCAGACCTTCGTGTACGAGGAGCTCCGGAACCACCGCCGGTACGAGGCGGAGGTCTTCACGTGGCGGCGGCAGAACGCCGATCGCTTCCCGTATCCGAAGGTGCACGAGGCGAACCTCCTCTACGGGGGCACGCTGATGTCGGGCTCGTTCGCGCGGAGGTTCGCGCGCCGCGACTTCACGCTCGTGCACGCGCACTTCGGCCCCGGGGCGATCTACGCGCTGCCGTACGCACAGATGGCGAAGCTGCCGCTCGTCGTGACCTTCCACGGCTACGACGTGCCGCTCCTCTGGAACATCCGCCGCTTCTCGCCGGAGTACTGGCCCTACGCCGCGCTCTCGAAGCGCCTGCTCGCGCGGATGACGCTCGGGCTCTGCGCCTCGACCGAGCTCTACGAGCTCCTCGTCGACTTCGGGGTCCCGGCCGAGAAGCTCCGGATCCACCGGCTCGGCATCGACATCGACCGCTTCGCGCCGGGCCCCCGCCGAGCGGACGGCTTCCAGGTGGCGATGGTCGGTCGGTTCGTGGAGAAGAAGGGCTTCTCCTACGGCATGCGTGCGTTCGCGAAGCTCGCGGCCGACGTGCCCGACGCGCGCCTCGTGATCGTCGGCGACGGCGAGCTCGGCGAGCGCCTCACGAAGCTCGCGAGCGATCTCGGCATCGCGGAGCGGGTCCGTTTCACGGGCCCGATCCCGAGCGACGACGTGAAGACGCTGCTGCAGGAGTCGCACGTGCTCCTCGCGCCGAGCGTCGTCGATCGCATCGGCGACCGCGAGAGCGGGCTCATCGTCGCGAAGGAGGCGAGCGCCTGTGCGACGCCCGTCGTCGCCACGGTGCACGGCGGGCTCCCGGACATCGTCGAGCACGGCGTCACGGGGCTCCTCGCGCCCGAGCGGGACGTCGAATCCCTCGCGACCCATCTGCGCGCGCTCCACGACGACAGGGCGCTGTGGAAGCGCCTCGGTCGGGCCGCGGTCGAGAAGACGCGGCGCGAGTACGACAACCGCGAGCGCGTCGCGGCGCTCGAGGACCTCTACGACGAGGCCCGCGAGCGCTTCACGCTCGGCTGAGGCGACGGCTCACTTCGGGCGGACCGGCGTGATGCCGCCCGCCATCGTGGTCGTCACCTCCCACGCCTGGCCCTGCCGGAAGCGCCCGAGCTCGGCGACGTTCGCCGGGTGGTACTCGCGCATCTCGCCGCCCACCGCGAACGAGACCGTGAGCTCGGTGTCGGTCTGCACGCGACGGTCGGGGGTATCGGCCGCGAGCTCGGCGGCGTAACGCGGGCTCGCGTCGGTACCGCGCAGCTCGCGCGTCTGCAGCGTCCGCCAGTCGTCGTACTCGTACCGGCAGAAGTCCTCCATGCGGGGGCACTGCTGGTAGCACGTCGACTGCTGCCCGACCTGGCAGGTGTCGTAGCAGGTCTGGCAGACGCGCTGGCACTCGGAGAAGCCGTTGCCGAGGTCCCGGCATTGGTTCTGGCAGTTGCACTCGTGCGGATTGCACTGGCCGTTCGCCGGCACGACGCAGGGGTAGGGATTGCAGGGCGTGGTCCCGTTCGCGCGCTGCTCGCAGGACGTCGTGCGTGCACCCGTGGGCATCGCCGAGCGGAAGCCCTGCCCGCTCCGGACCGTGCGCTCCTCGAGGCGGGTCGTGGTCTTCCAGCCGACGCCGCTCACCGTCGCCGTCCCCTTGTGCGGCCAGAAGGCGATCCCGGCCCCGACGCAGGCGAGCACGATCAGGGCGAGGCAGCCCACGCCCGCCATCGACTTCTTCGCCGGCGGCGCGGGCACGACGACCGGAGCCGCCGGGCCGCCCTGTCCAACGGGCACGACGACGGGCGCCTGCAGGCCCTGACCCGGCGCGGGCATGACGGCCCCGGGCTGCCCCGGCGCCGCGGCCGCCTGGGGGCTCGGCCGTTCGGCGCCGCAATGCTGACAGGCGGTGTGCGCGCCGCGCTGCTGGTACTGGCAGAAGGGGCAGGTCCAGTTCTCTCCGGCCTGCGCCATCGCGAGGAGCCGCGGATCCTGGACCGCCTGGGCCTGCGCCGCCCCGGACGCGTCGTAGGCCTCCTGCTGCTCCTTCAGCTTCCCGCATTGGGTGCAGCGGATCTCGCGCCCCGGATTCACCGTGCCGCAGGTCGCGCACCGCCACTGGTTCTCCACGATCCAGTTGCCCTGACTCATCGTATTCCCCGCTCGAAGGCCCGATCGCCTGCCCGCTCGTGGATACCGGCAGCCCGTGCGGGCGGTCAATCGGCGATTTCCACCCACATCCGGGGACGGCAATCGTTGGCAATCTGGACTCATCGGTCTAGAAAGACCTTGCAGCCTTCAGGCATCCGCCCTAGAGATTGATAGACCGACTGGTCCAGAATCCTCGGAGGGAGGTACCCCGTGCTCGCCACCATCGACCAAGACACGATCGCCCTGATGGAGCCCAGCCTGCTCCGTTACGCGACGCGGCGGGTCGGCCGGGAAGACGTCGCTCGGGACCTCGTCCAGGAGACGTGGCTCGCGGCGATGGGCTCGGTGGCGAGCTTCGCCGGGCGCTCGTCGCTCAAGACCTGGCTGACGAGCATCCTCCGGCGGAAGATCGTCGACCTGCACCGCCGCTCGCGTCCGCAGCTGCCCATCGAGGACCAGCACGCGACGTTCGAGATCGACGCCGCCGGCGAGAAGCAGGACGAGGCGCGCGCCGTCGACCTCGTCCGCGAGCTGCTGCCGACGCTGCCCCCCCGCGAGCGGGAGGCCCTCGAGCTCTGCGACGTCGAAGGCCTCGATCGCGACGTCGCGGCCGAGCGCATGGGCGTGACGCGCGGGGCGCTCCGGGTGTTGCTGCACCGCGGCCGCCATCGCCTCCGCGAGGAGCTCGAGGCCCAGGGCTTCGGCGGTTGAACGCGGAGGCGCGAGCCGGCCATACTCGCGCCGTGTCCGAGCCTCCGAAGCCGCAGCCGCGCATGCTCGACCCGCAGGGCCGGCCGACGCTCGTCGCGCTCGGACAGAAGAAGACGCCGCTCGTCGACCTCTACCACGAGATGCTCGTCACTCCGTGGCGTCGTCTGCTCGGCTTGATGGCGATCACGTACCTCTCGGTGAACGCGATCTTCGCCTCGCTCTACATGCTCGGCGGCGACTGCGTGCAGGGCGCGAGGCGAGGCCACTTCGAGGACTACTTCTTCTTCAGCGTCCACACGACCTCGACCATCGGCTACGGCTCGATGTGGCCGAAGACGCTCTACGCGCACTCGCTCGTCACCGTGCAGGTCCTGCTCGGCATGATGCTCGTCGCGCTCGGAACGGGCCTCGCCTTCGCGAAGTTCGCGCGCCCGTCGGCGCGCGTGCGCTGGAGCCGCCACTGCGTGATCCGTCCCTTCGACGGCGTCCCGACCCTGATGTTCCGCATGGCGAACGAGCGCGCGAACCAGATCGTCGAGGCGCGCCTCTCGGTGAACGTCGTGCGGGACGAGGTCTCGTCCGAGGGCGAGAAGCTGCGCCGCTTCCATCCGATGCGCCTCGTGCGCGAGAGCTCGCCCCTCTTCGCCCTGAGCTGGACGGCGCTCCATCCGATCGACGAGCAGAGCCCGCTCCACGGCAAGACCCTCGACGAGCTGCGGGCGGTGCGGACCGAGATCCTCGTCGCCTTCGCCGGCACCGACGAGACCTTCGCCCAGACCGTCCACGCGCGGAACTCGTACACGATGGACGATCTCCGCTTCGACCACCGTTTCGCCGACATCATGGAAGAGCTCCCCGACGGTCGACGCGTGATGCACTACGACCGCTTCGACGACGTCGAGCCCTTGCCCCGCTGAGCCCACGACCCGAGAGGTCCGAGATGCGCCAAGAAGAGATCCGAGTCGACGTCGAAGGCCATCCGATGCGGGCGATCCTGACGGTGCCCGAGACGGGGAGGAAGGCGCCCGGCCTCGTGATCGTCTTCGAGATCCTCGGGCTCAACGACGAGATGAAGCGGGTCGCCCGCGACTTCGCCGCGAAGGGCTACGCCTCCATCCTCCCCGATCTCTTCGACCGTCCCGACCCGAAGCCCCTCTGCGTGGCGAAGACGCTGCTCGACCAGCGGCTCGGCCGGGGGCGGAGCTTCACGGCGATCGAGAACGCGCGGCGCACGCTCGCGGCGCGCTCCGAGGTGGACGGCGAGCGGCTCGGCATCGTCGGCTTCTGCCTCGGCGGGGGCTTCGCGATCGCGGTCGGTGCGCGCGGAGGCTACAAGGTCGCGGCCCCCTTCTACGGCATGATGCCGAGCGACACCGAGAGCGTCCGGAGCCTCTGTCCGACGGTCGCGAGCTACGGCGCGCGCGACACCCTCTTCGTGTCCCAGGGCGAGAAACTGCGGCGCCATCTCGAGCAATACCGGATCCCCCACGACTACAAGCTCTACGAGGGCGCGGGCCACAGCTTCATGACGCACATGCCCGCACCGTTCGAGATCTTCGATCCGATCCATCCGCTGCATCCGGGCTTCCACGCGCCGTCCGAGAAGGACGCGTGGGAGCGGATGCTCGCGTTCTTCCGCACCCACCTCGACGCGCCCGACGAGGCGTCGGCGTAGGACCGCGCCCGGCGTCAGACGCCCTGGACGTCCTTGCCCCAGACGAGCTTGTGGATCTGGAGCTGGAAGCGCGCCGGGAGGCGGTCCTCGAGCATCCACGCGACGAGGTCCTTCGGCTCGAGCTCGCCGAAGACGGGCGAGAGGAGGACGTGGCGGACGCGCGAAGCAAGCTCGTGGCGACGGATCACGTCACGGGCCCACTCGTAGTCGGCGCGATCGGCGAGGACCATCTTCACCTCGTCGCGCGGGGTGAGCAGCGGAATGTTCTCCCAGCGGTTGCGTGCGCTCTCGCCGCTTCCGGGCGGCTTGAGGTCGAGGATGCGGTGGACGCGCGCGTCCACGCCCGAGATGTCGCGCTCGCCGCTCGTCTCGAGGAGCACCGTCCGCCCCGCGTCGGCGAGCTCGCGCATCAGGGCGAGCGAGCCGGCCTGGAGGAGCGGCTCGCCGCCCGTGACGAGGACGAGCTCCGTGCCGAAGGCGAGCGCCTTCGAGAGCACCTCGGAGCGGGCCATGCGCGTGCCGCCGCTGAAGGCCTGCGTCGTATCGCACCACCGGCAGCGGAGGTTGCACGCCGTCGTGCGCACGAACGTGCACGGGAGGCCGACGAACGACGTCTCGCCCTGCACGGAGGCGTAGATCTCGTGGATCACGAGCGTGTCGTCCGAGGCCATGGGGCCGACGATCTAGCACGAAGGGGCGGGGCTCGCCCGCCGGGGGTCCGCGGCGAGGGACCCCCTCCCGAGCCGGGAGGAGCCTCTCAGCGGCCGCGTCGAGCGGGCGTGCTCGCGGGCGGCTCGACGTCGACGACGAGCAGGTAGCGGGGCTCGCCGGAGACGTCCTCGGGGAGACGTCGGGGCCGGAAGACGACGACGGAGAGCTCGTGGACGCCGGCCGGGAGGTCCAGCACCTGCTCCTCTTCGCCGTGGCCGAGACAGGTCGCGGAGCCGGCCGCTCGGACCTCGACGCGGGCCTCGATCGGGCCCATCGCCAGCGCCGTCACGCGCACCCGGAGCGGCTCGGCGGTGGTCATCCGGTAGACCTGGCGCTGCCCTTCGACGACCTCGCCGGCGCACTCGGCCGTCGTGGTGTAGGCGCCGCCGGCGAGCGACGTCGCGAGGCGACGATCGGAGAACGGCAACGTGGCGACGCGGACGGGGTCTCCCGCCGAGCCGACCCCGCGGAGCGCGGGGCGATCCGCCGCCGGTGCGGGCTCGCCGGCGACGAAGCCGCGTCGGAGAGCGTCGAGCATCTCGAGCACCATCAGGTTCCGCACGTTGTTCCCGTGCGCGAGGCCCTCGGCTCCGAAGTCACAGGCCCGCCCTCGGGCCCGCACGACGTAGGTGTTCGGATGGATTCCATCCTCCGCGAGGCCGCGCCCGGGCAGAGGCAGCATGGCCTGGTGGAAGTCGACGTACGGAATCCCCCACGCGGCCGCGACGGCCGCGCTCATGCGGTTGTACCGCCGCACCTGCTCGTTCATCTCGGCGTCGCTCGGCCTGCGCGGGTACGTCGAGCCGAGCACCGGGATCACGCCACGCTCCGTGAGGAGCGTGAGCAGCCGGTCGAGGCGCTCGCCGAACTGGTGGGCGTTCTTCCCTTCGACGTCGTTCGAGCCGAAGAAGGCGAGCGCGAACCGCGCGTGGGTGAGCGCGACCTCCTCGACGACGTGGGGCCGCCGGCCGCTCATGCCGTGGCGGATGCTCCAGCCCACCTCCGCCGCCGTGCTCGAACGGCCGAAGGGCGTGTGCGAGAGGATCCGGCCCTGCCGGAACCAGTCGAGGGTCGGTCGGAGCGCGTCGCGGCCCGCGAGGTTCGGCTCCTCCGTCTCGAAGCAGTGAAGGAAGGCGAGGCTGACGACGCTCGAGCCGCCCATCTTCGCGAAGACGTGGGGATCGAGCTCCGGGTTGCGGGCCGCGATCGCGCGTAGGCCCTCGAGCATCGCGGGGGTGATCGGCGAGAGGCGCGGGATCGGCTCGACGCGCACGACGGGCTCGGGAGCCGGCGCGGCAGGGGCCGCCTCGGCGGGCGCCGGAGACGCGGTCGCGGAGCCCTGCGCGGCCCCCTGCTCGGCCCGCGAGGGATCTCCTCCGCAAGGACCGAGCACCGAGGCGAAGACGAGCGCTCCGGTGAGACCGGCGAGACGAATCATGCTGCTTCCCATGCGTGCGGACGCTGCCCGGACCGCGACGGGGGCGGGCGGCCCGCAGGCTTAGCACTCGCCCGCGGAGGGGGGAACCCCCCCCTCACCCCCGGAGCCTCGCCTCCGTGTGCCGCGTCGCCTCCCTCTCCACCGCCCGCCGTGCGACCCGCACCGTCCGGCCGAGCTGCGCCCTCCCCGTGGGCCCGTCGGGCTGCGCCGCGAGCGCGTCGAGGAGGCCGTGGAGCGAGGCGAGGTCCGTCGGCCTCGTGCCGTCGCCGAGGAAGAGCCGCTCGAACGCGGACGGGCTCGCATGCCGCACGCGAACGAGCTGTGCGAGGAGCGAGAGCCGTGCCCGTGCATCGAGCCCCTCGGCCCCACGGAGCCCGTCGACGACCGCGGCCGCGGCACGGTGATCGCGGAGCGCCCGCTGCTCGCTGGCGAGGCGATCGCCCCCCCGCTCGAGCGCCGCGACGAAGCGCTCGAACGACGGCGGCTCGCTCATCGCCGCGCGCGTGTACCAGCCGGCCCGGTTCTCCGCGACGTGGCCACGTCGGAGGTAGAAACCGAGGTGGTCCCCGAGCCGGGCGCGGAGCGGCTCGAGGTCGAAGCGACGACAGGCGGCGGTCGGCGGGAGCCCTCGTCCGACGGCACGGACGGCCCGGACCAGATCCCGCGTGCGGGCGAGGAGCTCGAGCTCGCGGGCAGGCAACCCCGTGGCCGCTTCGAACGCGCGTCCGTGGCGCGCGACGAGGCCGGCGAAGTCCCGCTCGCTCGCCGTGCGGCGGAGGTCGTCGAGCGACGCTCGGTCGAGACCGCTCGGCCCCTCGCCGCGGCCGCGGACGAGGAAGTCGTAGTACGCGAGCGCCGCGCTTCCCTTCCGCTCGAGCGCCTCGAGCTCGGCGCGTGCGACGCCGAGCCGTGCGAGGCTCGGGTCGGGGAGCGAGACGAGCGCTCGGACCTGGAGCGAGACGAGCAGCTGCGAGCGGCCGATCGACGCGGGCGCTCCGGCCGTGGTGCGCCGGCGCGAGGCCACGAACGTCCCTCCGGACTCGAGCCCGTCGACGAGGGCGGTGACCCGCAGGAAGAGCGCGCGCTCGGCGGCCGGGAGCGACTCGACGCGGAGGCTGCCCGGCGGTGGATCGAGCCTATCGTGCCGCTCGGGAGGCCCGGTGTCGCCCGAGCGCTCCCCGGCGGTACGCCGCGCGGCGCCGTGCGCGATGTGCCTCGTCCCCGCCGCCCCGCTCGCTCGGACCCCGTCCATCGCGCCCTCCGACTCGCGTCCTCGGGCGGAACGGGAGCCGGTTGCGGATTCAGGCCGCCGTCGAAGCGGCGTCGCCTCCCACGAGGGTCACGGCGACGCTGCCGGTGCGGTCGAGCTTCTTCCAGCCGTGACGCGCGCCTTCGAGGACCGCGAGCATCGACTTCAGGCTGACGAGGTACATGAACTGGCGGTAGGTGAAGCGCTGCACGAGCAGGAGCAGGAGCCAGCGCATCGGCTTCCGATCGAGGCGGAAGGCGAGCGCGCTCGCGACGACGTCCATCGCGAGGAATCCGGCATAGCCGGCGAGGATGGCCGAGAAATCGCCCGAGAGGAGCGAGAGGAGGAGCACGAAGTCGCCGATCGGGCTGACGAGCGGGAAGAGCACCTGGAAGAGCAGGATGTTCGGGAGGCCGAACCAGCCGAGCGGGCCCCGGAAGAGCGCGCTCCGATGCTTCCCGAGGCATTGGTACGTGCCGTACGTCCAGCGGAAGCGCTGCTTCCAGAGGGCCGTCAGGGTCTCGGGCGCCTCGGTCCGCGCGATGGCCCGCGGCTCGTAGGTGATGCGGCCGCCGTTCCGGAGCACCGAGAGCGTGAGGTCGGCGTCCTCCGTCAGCGTGTCGTGGCCGTAGCCGCCGACGGCGAGCACGGCCTCGCGACGCCACGCGCCGAGCGCCCCGGGGACGACCGTCACGGAGTTGAGCGCCGCGAACGCGCGCCGATCGAAGTTCTGGCTCGTGACGTACTCGATCGCCTGGAAGACGGTGAGCGCCGAGTGCGTGTTGCCGACCTCGACGTTGCCGCAGACGGCCGTGACGGACGCGTCGGCGAAGTGCGAGACGAGATGGTGGATCGCCATGCGATCGATGACGGTGTCGGCGTCGACCGCGACCACGATCGAGCCGCGCGCGTGCGCGAGTCCGTGGTTCGCCGCGTCGGCCTTGCCGCCGTTCGGCTTGCGAAGGCAGCGCACGCGACGCTCCGTCGTCGCGATGCGCTCGACGACCTCGGCCGTGTCGTCGGTCGAGCCGTCGTCGATGACGACGATCTCGATCTCGCGGTACACGCTCTCGAGCAGCGAGGCGATCGTCGAGGCGATGACCTTGCCCTCGTTGTAGGCGGGCACGAGCACCGTGACGAGCGGGCGGAAACCGTCGGGCAGCGAGGGGAGCGGCTTCTTCGCCCCGCGCAGGACGAGGAAGGCGAGGAAGAGGATGCGCAGCGCGGCGAGCGCCGTGCAGGCGAGGAAGAGCCATTGGATCGCGCGGAAGCCGAGGCCCCGGGCGGTGGTGACGCCCGTGCTCGCGAGGGCGACGGCCGCGTCGGCCCGCGAGAGGCGCTGGAGCAGGAGCTCGGGCGCGACGTCGGCGTAGCGATCGAGGGGGACGACCGGCGTGCCGAGCGCCTCGAGCCGCGGGAGCGCGAGCCGCAGGCCTTCCACGGTGTCGCGCCGGTTCCCGCCGCCGTCGTGGAGCAGGACGATGCGGCCGCCCGCCCGCACCTCGTCGACGATGCGCGAAGCGATGGCCGCGGCGCCGGGCGACGACCAGTCGCGCGGATCCACCTCGGCGCCGACGAAGAGGTAGCCGGCCTCGAGCGCGGGGAGCTGCACCGCGAGCTCCGCCGGGGCGAAGGGATCGAAGGCGTCGGTGAACGGCGGACGGTAGAGCGGGGTCCCGCGACCGACGAGGCCCTCGAGGACGCGCTGCGTCGAGTGGAGCTCGAGATCGATCTCGTCGCGGTCGAGCGTGTCGAGGTGCGGATGGTGGTAGGTGTGGTTCCCGACGAGGTGTCCCTCGGCGACGATGCGACGGACGAGCTCCGGGTAGAGGGTCGCGCGCTCTCCGAGGACGAAGAAGGTGGCCTTCGCGTGGTGCGCGCGGAGGACGTCGAGGATGCGCGGGGTCCACTCGGGATCCGGGCCGTCGTCGAACGTCAGCACGACGCCCCGATCCGGATGGCCGCGTCGCTCGAGGATCGTCCCGCTCGGCGTCTCGGCGTAGACCGCGTGCACGATCCGGCCGCCGCGATCCCGCTCGAGCCGACGGTGGCCGGCGCGCGGGCGGGTGACGAGCCCGAGGACCTCGCCCTCGCCGACGACCCGGACCTCGGAGCGAGGCGGCGGGATCGAGGCGAGATCGGCGCGTGCGTCGCGGCCGAGCGGCGAGAGGAAGGGATAGAGCGTCTCGTCCTCGGAGCCGAGGCGCCAGAGCGCGACGCGTCCGAGGCCGAGCGACGCGAGATGCTGGCCCTGGTTCGCGACGGAGAGCGCGTCGAGGCAGAAGACGTCGTGGAGCTGGCCCCCGGCGTCGCGATACGCGAAGCGCGTGTTCTCGACCTCGCGCACGAGCTCGGGATGCGCGCCGGCCGCGGCGGCACGCGCCATCGCGTCGCCGAACGGCAGCGCTTCGGCCGGTTGGCCACTGCTGGGACGCCAGTCGTAGCAGTAGCTCCCGAGCGCCACGACGAGACGATCGGCGGGGATGCGGACACGGGCCTCCTCGACGGCCTCCGCGAACCACGTGCGCGAGGCGATCGGCCCCGGCGCCGACGAGGGGAAGTGCTGGTCGTAGGCCATCACGAGGACGGCGTCCGCGACGTTGCCGACGTACTCGAGATCGTACGCGGGATCGTGGATGGAGACGTCGACGGTGAGCCGCAGGTCCTCTTCGTGCAGTGCGGTCCGGAGGTCGACGAGGAACTCGAGGTACGCCTCGGAGTCGTCCGGCGAGAGCGCCTCGAGGTCGACGTTCAGACCATCGGCGTCGAGCGCGACGAGGCGATCGACGAGCTTCCGCACGACGCAGCGACGAGCGACGTCGTCGCTCATCATCTCCTTCAGCGTCTCCCGCTCCCAGTGTCCGTCGACGAGGTTCGCGACCCGCGGGAGCACGAGGACGTCGCTCCCCGCGAGGCGCGTGCGCGTCGGCGCGTCCACCTGCTCGTGGACCTCGCAGCCGGGCCCCGCGACCCGGAACCAATCCGGCACGACGACGTCGAGGGAACGGAGGTGACGAGCGAGTGAACGATCGGCGGCGGGGTCGCCGGCGACGGTGAAGCCGACGACCGCGTCGCGCGGAAGGGGCATGGCGCCGCCCTCGACGCGCGCCGCGAGCGCGGCCTTGCGGCGCTCCATGCGGCGGAGGAAGCGGGCGTAGTCGCGGGAGATCGGGGTGGCCGGCGCATCGCTCGCCCGGGTCTCGGTGTAGCCGCGCGCGGGCTCGGCCCGGAGGCGGGGCCGGGAGGCCGCCGCATTGCGGAGGGCCGGGGGGACGTAGAGCCCCGCGACGAAGACGCCTCCGAGCAGGCCGGCGAGGAGGAGGAGGAGGGCGGCCAGGCGGACGAACCGTTTCCAGCGCTTGCCCGAAGCATCTTCGAAGATCATGGCGTTCCGTGACCGTGTCCGCCGCGAGCCCATCCCGAAATCGGGCGTCCCGGTCACGCGGCGCGAGTATGGGTCCGTTCCCTACACCTTCAAGGGCGACCGTCCACGTTCGAGGACTCCGGGGCCCGCCCGGGTGTCATCGGTGACGGATCCGGAACGCCTGGTGCGGGCTCCTCGCGTAGTCGCGCGGCACGGACCGGGAGGAGACGTCGTCGACCGCGTAGTCGCGGAGGAGCTCCTCGTCGAGGACGAAGCCGCGGGCATGCGTCGAGAAGAAGAGGGAGCCCTCCGGCTCGACGCGACGCATCGCCGTCCGCACGAGCGCGACGTGATCCCGCTTCACCTCGAAGTCGCCTTCCATCCGATGGCTCCGCGAGTACGAGGGCGGGTTCAGGAAGACGACGCCGTACCGCTCGGACCCGTGCGCGAGGAACGCGAGACAGTCCCCCTGCACGAAGCGATGCCGCTTCGGGTCGAGGCCGTTCGCGCGGAAATTCTCCTCGCCCCACGCGAGGTAGGTACCGGAGAGGTCCACGCTCGTCGTCCGTGCGCCCGCCTTCGCCGCGTACACGCTCGCCGTGCAGGTGTAGGCGAAGAGGTTCAGGAACGAGCGGCCCGCGGCCTCCTTCGCGGCCATCGCGCGGAGCTCGCGGTGATCGGAGAAGAGACCGGTGTCGAGGTGCGCCGTGAGATCGACGAGGAAGACGTGGCCGCGCTCGCGCACGCGGAAGCGCTCACCCCCGCCCTCTCCGCGCTCGTACTGGCTCCCGCTCGTCTGGCGCTTGCGGACCTTGAGGACGACGTTCTCGGGCGCGAGCTCGAGGATCGTCGGCACGAGGAGCATGACGTCGCGGACGCGGGTCGCCGCCTTCGCGGGATCGACCGAGCGGGGCGGCGCGTACTCCTGGACCACGGCGTGGTCGCCGTACACGTCCACCGCCACGTTGTACTCGGGCATGTCCGCGTCATAGACGCGATAGCAGTCGAGCCCCTCGCGCTCGGCCCAGCGCTCGAGGTTCTTCACGTTCTTGCGGAGGCGGTTCTCGAACATCGCCGCTTCGGCGCTCGGCTTGCGCCAGGCCGGACCGTCCTCGCCCGTCGCCTTCGTCGCGGCGATCGGGAACTCGAGGAAGCGGCACTCGATCGGTCCGTTCCAGATCGGGATCTTGCGGACCGGGCGTAGGCCGACGTGCTTGGCGAGCACCGGGCTGCCCGTGAGCACCCAGCCCGTCCAGCCGGGGAAGCGGCGCCGCATCGCGTCGCCGAGCGAGGCGTAGAGCGGGAGCAGCTCGCTCTCGGTGCCGAGTCGCTCGCCGTAGGGAGGGTTCGCCACGAGCAAACCGGGGGCTAGCCCTTCCGGAGGTGCGACCGACTCGAGCGCCGCGCGTCGCACGTCGATGCGTCCCTCGAAGCCCGCTCGTGCGGCCGCCTCGCGCGCCGAGCCCACCGCGGCCTCGCTCGCGTCGAAGCCGAGGATCGGCGGAAGGCTCGCGAGCCCCGCACGTGCACGCTCCCGCGCCTCGCGATGGAGACGATCCCAGAGGCCCGCGTCGTGCCCCCGCCAGCCGAGGAAGCCGTGGTGACCGCGCCGCATGCCCGGCGCCACGTCGCCGGCGAGGAGCGCGGCCTCGACGAGGAAGGTGCCGCTCCCGCACATCGGATCGACGAAGGGCTCGCCGCGCTTCGCGCGCTCGTCCCAGCCCGCGAGGAAGAGCAACGCGGCCGCGAGGGTCTCCTTCACCGGCGCCGACGCGCCCCGCGGACGGTAGCCACGGCGGTGCATCGACTCGCCCGCGAGGTCGATGCTCACCGTCGCCTCGCTCGCTCCGACGTGGACGTGGAGGCGGAGGTCCGGACGGTCGGTGTCGACGCTGGGGCGCCTTCCCGTGCGATCGCGGAGCTCGTCGCAGACCGCATCCTTCGTCGTGAGCGCGAGGTAGTGCGTGTGCAGGCCGCGCGCGTCGGACGCGACGCAATCGACCGCGAGCGTTCCGTCCGGCGAGAGGTGCGAGCGCCAGTCGACGCCGCGCACGCCCGCGTAGAGCGACTCGGGACCGTCGAAGGGGAAGCGCGCGACCGGGAGCAGGATCCGGCTCGCCGTGCGTACGAAGAGGCAGGCGCGGTACGCCGTCTCGAGCTCGCCGTCGAAGACGACCGCCCCACGCGCGATCTCGACGGATCGCGCGCCGAGGGCCTCGAGCTCGCGCGCGAGCACCTCCTCGGTACCCCGCGCCGCCACGGCGGTCAGTCGCATGGCCGCTACGTGACCGCGAAGCGACCCACACGCAAACCGGCGCTCGCGGACGCGCGGGGCGTCTCCCCCTGCTAGGCTCGCCGCGCCATGGGCCGCGAGCTCGTCGACATCATCCTGCCGGTGCTCCTGCCCTCGCTGCTCGGATGGGCCTGGGGGCGGTCGGGCCGCCGCTTCGACATGGAGACGGCCTCGGAGCTCGTCGTCACGGTGAGCTCGCCCTGCCTCATCTTCTCGCGCCTCGTCGGCATGCAGGTCGAGCGCTGGGCCCTCTCGCAGATGGCGCTCCTCACCTTGATCGCCGTCGTCGCGCTCGCGGTCGCGGGCGCCGTGCTCTTGCGGCTCTTCCGGCTCCCGATCCCCGCCTTCCTCGGCTGCGTCGTCTTCACGAACAGCGGGAACATGGCGGTCCCCCTCTCGCTCTTCGCCTTCGGCGCGCGCGGCGAGGCCCTCGCGGTCGTCTACTTCGGAACGAGCTTCCTCGTGCACTCGCTGCTCGGGGCGCCGCTCGTCTCGGGCGAGTGGTCGGCGCGGCCGATGCTCCGCTCTCCGATCGCGTGGGCTGCCGTCGCTTCGGTCGTCGTGCTGGCCACCGGGGTCCACCTCCCCGTCTTCGTGGTCCGCACGACGAAGCTCGTCGGCGACATCGCCGTGCCGCTGATGCTGATCATGATGGGGGTCTCGCTCTCGAAGCTGCCCGTGCGGAGCCTCCGGAACGCCCTCCCGGTGTCGCTCCTGCGCATCGGGCTCGGCACGGGGCTCGGCTTCCTCCTGGCCGAGGTCCTCGCGCTACAGGGAACGGTCCGGGGCGTGCTCGTCCTGCAGTGCGCGATGCCCGCCGCCGTCCTCAACTACGTCTTCGCCGAGCGCTATCGGCGCGCGCCGGAGGACGTCGCGGGGACCGTCCTCGTCTCGACCGTCCTCTCGTTCGCGACGTTGCCGCTCCTCCTGCCCGTGCTCGCGCGCTGAGCCGTCAGCGCCCCGCGCGCACGCGCTGGACCTCGAAGACGAGGCTCGCCCCGTCGCGCACGACGCGGGCCTCGAGCAGCCCTTCGAAGCCGGGGAGGAGCTCGCGGAGCTCCATCGCCTCGAAACCGGGCCCGCCCATCGTCGCATGCACGGCCGCACCTCCGTCGACGAGGGAGACGCGCGAGGCGACGCTGCGCACCAGCGTCTCGCTGCGGCCGACGATCACGACCTTCCGTCCGCGGACCTCGTGGAGCAGGACCCAAGTCTCTTCGTCCACGGTGAGGGGCCGCTCCGCCGCGAGGCGTGCGAGGCACGGCCGCGAATCGAGGAAGAAGCCGCACGCGGCCTCCTTCGCATCGTGCCCTTCCGCGACGAGCGCGATCACGGCGGTCCTCCGACCGTCGGCGTCGGCGATCGCGAGACGCTCGAAGGGCGCGAGCACGGCGCCGGCCTCCTCGCGCTCGCTCCGCCGCGTCGGCTCGGCGAGGAACGAGCGGAGGAGCGCGATCGCGGCGAAGGGCGCGGCGTAGAGCCTCGCGAGGCCACCGGCCTCGGCGAGCGCGAGGTCGAAGCCCGAGCGCGCCGACGCTCCGTCGGGGCGGGACGAGGAGGAGCGGTCCCCCGGGAGCACGAAGGCGTTCGGGAAGCGCGGAGAAGCCTCGAACACGAGGCCGGCGCGCGCCACCGCGATCGAGGTCGACGCACGGAACGCCTCGCCGGGAGGGAGGATCGAAGCGTCGCGAGCCTCCGCTCGGAGGGAGGCCCCGAGGTCTTCGCCGAGCCGGAACACGAGCTTCTCGAAGAACGGGCCGCTCGCATCCCCGGCGAGCTCGAACGAACGAGAGGACTCGAAGGCGCCGGCCGTGACGATGGCGTCCCTCGAGCCCGGGTCGATCGACTCGACCGCCTCGAGCGTGCGCCCGAGCCCGTACAGGAAATTCAGCTCGGCGAGCGCCGCCGGGACGACGTCGAGCCGCGCGAGGTCGTTGCCGGGATCGAAGCTCGGGGCCGGGGCCGAGGCGAGCGAGCCTCGCCCCGCGAGCGCACGGCGCGCCGCCGCGCGAGCCGCCTCGTCGTCGAGCCTCCGCACGCCGACGAACGGGTCGAGCCGCAGATCGACGACGATCGCGTCGTCGCGCGTCGAGAGGGCGAGGACCGCGCCTCCGCCCGGACGTACGAAGACCTCGCTCGCGCCCTCCACGCCATCGACCTCGAGCAGGTTCGCGCGGGCCCGATCGTCCAGCACGGTCGAGAGGAAGACCTCGGGGCGCGTCACCGGCACGAGGATCCGCACCGCGATCCACGGGGCCTCGTCCTGCATCGCGAGCCGACGGATCGACTCGGTCCGGCCGTGGCCCACGTCGTCGGGGCCGCCGGGGACGAGCACGCGGAGGGCCTCCACGCGCGCGTGTCCCGAGGCGTCCAGCGAACAGACGACCGCGCGCAACGTGCCCTCCCGATCGAGACCGAGCCGCTCGAGCACCCGACCGTCGCGGGCGGTCTCGACCGGCACGTCGAAGACCTCGGCGAGGATCTGGTACACGATGGGCGGCGCCTGGTTCCCGAGCGAATCGCGGAAGTCGTCGATCCTCGAGAGGTCCACCGCGAGCTCCGCGACGGGCTCGCAGGCGCCGCTCCGCGCCGCGGAGGCGGGCGTCGTGCCGCGGCCCGAGCCGGAGCCCGCCCCGTGGCCGCAGCCGGCGAGCCCGAACGCGACCGCGAGGAGGAGAGAGAGGTGGAAGCGCATCGGAGGATGCTACGCGGCCGCGCGGGCTTGGGACGGGAATTCCACGGAGACGATTCGAGCTCGATTCCCTCCGGGTCCGACGGATCGCGCGCCGGGCCGCGCATGCCGCTCGTCCACGGCGCCTACTCCCTCGGCGGAACCGGAGCGGCGATCGTCCCGCTCGGCCCGGCCTGCGGTCCCTGAGACGAAGGCCGCCTCGAGCTCCAGACCCCGATGCCGAGGAAGATCAGCCGCAGCTGCTGCTCGTAGCGGACGATCAGCTCCTCCTCGACGCGCGCCTCGCCGGGGGGCAGATCGAGGACCTCGTCGGTCGCGTTCTCCATCGTGCCCACGATGAGCCCCGCCATCATCCGGAGGTCGTCCGGACGTAGGTCGCGCTTCGGGAGCAAGAGCGCGAGGTCCGTCGCGAGATCGCTGACGAAGAGGCGGATCTCGTTCCGGATCGCGTGACGCAGGCTCGAGGAGCCGCTGAAGCGCTCCTTGGCGATGAACTGGAAGTGCTTCCGGTGATCGCGGACGTAGTGGATGTACGTCTCGACGGAGCGGCGGATCATGTTCCGACGCGGGAGCGGCATCGCCCGCGCCTCGCGCATCACGACCTGCAGCGTCTCGAACGAATCCGCGACGAGGTCGAGACCGAGCGCCTCCATGCCTTCGTAGTGCCGGTAGAAGGCCGCCGGCACCACACCCGCCGCCCGCGTCACCTCGCGGAGGCTGAGGCTCGTGAAGCTCCGCTCGCCGTCGAGGAGGTCGAGGGCGGCCTCCTTCAGGGCGTCGTGCGTCCGCTTGCGGCGCTCCTCGGGGGGGCCGTGGCGGTGCGACCGGGGGTGACGGGAGCTCATGACGGTGAACGCTCGAGCAACGGTTTGGCCACGCTAGCCGATGGCCCCCGCGGTTTCCAGCGGATTGCGCAAATTCCCGCACAACGAATTCTCAGTGAACGACCGTTGACTTTGTTGTGGGCGCGCCTATCTGTAAACATACGTTCACCGACATTCGGTGACCCCCTCCGGAGGACCACCATGTCCCGCTCCCACGAAACATCCCTCGGCCCGCTCGAGCGATTCCTCGAGTCCCCGCTCGTCGCCGCGCTCGCGAGCCCCCACCACGTCGACCACTACCTCGAAGCCATCGACCCCACCTGGTCCATCCGCGAGTGCCGCGCGCGGATCCTCTCGATCACCCACGAGACGCCCGACGTCGCGACCGTCGTGCTCGAGCCGAACGCCCGCTGGGCCGGCCATCGGGCCGGCCAGTGGGTGCCCGTGACCGTCACCGTCGACGGAGTCCGCCAGACGCGGACGTTCTCGATCGCCTCCGCGCCCTCGGAGGGCCGCTTCCTCCGGCTCACCGTGAAGGCGAACCCCAAGGGCAAGGTCTCGAAGCACCTCGTGCACGACGCGCGTCCCGGCGAGCTCGTCGTCCTCGGCGAGCCCCAGGGCGACTTCGTCCTCCCGAATCCCACGCCCCGGAAGCTCCTCCTCGTGAGCGGCGGCAGCGGCATCACGCCCTGCATGTCGATCCTCCGGGACGTCCTCTCGCGCGAGCTCCGAACGGATGTCGTCTTCCTCCACTTCGCGCGGACGTACGCCGACGTTCCCTTCCGCGAGGAGCTCGCGGCGATCGACGGCCGCGAGACGAACGTGCGCGTCGTCCTCTCGCTGACGCGCGAGGCCCCGCGCGGCTCGGACGAGAGCGGGCGCTTCAGCCCGGAGGCGATCGCGAGGCTCGTGCCCGATGCGGCCGAGCGCGAGATCTACGTCTGCGGCCCGGTCTCGCTGATCGACGACGTGACGAAGCGGTTCGCGGCGCACGTCGAGCACGGCAAGCTCCACTCGGAGCGCTTCACGGCGCCGGTCCTCGCGGCCGACGTCGCGCCCGTGGACGACTCGCCGAAGCGGCTCGCGTTCACGAAGAGCGCCGTCCTCGCGAAGGGCGACGCCAAGCGCAGCCTCCTCGTCCAGGCGGAGGAAGCCGGCCTCTCCCCCGAATACGGCTGCCGCATCGGCATCTGCCATTCCTGCCGCTGCGGGAAGTCCCGCGGCGTCGTCCGCGACCTCGTCTCGGGCGAGCTGCTCGACGAGACCGTCACCGAAATCCGCCTCTGCGTCTCCGCCCCCGTGACCGACGTCACCCTCGACCTCTAGGAGCGATCCCCATGAAGAATCCCGCAACGAACCGCACGCTCACGCCCGAGGAAATCGAGGCGTTCGGCGCACGGATGGACGCGATCCGCGAGGCCGCGCGCAAGGCGCTCGGCGAGCGCGACGCCGAGTACATCGCCGGCATCCTCCGGCTCCAGCGGCGGACCGAGCTCGCCGGCCGCGCCCTGCTCTTCGCCGGCGTGCTCCCGCCCGCTTGGCTCGTCGGCACCGCCCTCCTCGGCTTCTCGAAGATCCTCGAGAACATGGAGATCGGGCACAACGTGATGCACGGGCAGTACGACTTCCTCGGCGATCCGGCGCTCCGCGGTCGCGAGTACGAGTGGGACAACGTCTGCCCGGGCCCGCAGTGGCGCCACTCGCACAACGTCATCCACCACACGTACACCAACGTCGTCGGACGCGACCGGGACGTCGGCTACGGCCTGCTCCGCGTCACCGGCGAGCAGCCCTGGCATCCGGTGTTCATCCCCCAGCTGGTCTACGCCTTCGCCCTGATGCTCGTCTTCGAGTGGGGCGTCGCCCTCCACGACCTCGAGTTCGAGAAGGTCCGCTCCGGCGAGAAGAGCTTGGAACAGGTGTTCACCGAGCTCAAACCGATCCTGAAGAAGGCCGGAAAGCAGATCCTCAAGGACTACGTGCTCTTCCCGGCGCTCGCGGGTCCGTTCTTCGTGCCGGTGCTCCTCGGCAACGCGACGGCGAACCTCATGCGCAACGTGTGGGCCTTCCTCGTGATCTTCTGCGGCCACTTCACGGCGGACGTCGAGATGTACGAGGAGAGCGTGCTCGAGGGCGAGACGCGCGGGGCCTGGTACCTCCGGCAGCTGCGCGGCTCGGGGAACATCGAGGGAGGCGACTTCCTCCACCTGCTCTCGGGCAACCTCAGCCATCAGATCGAGCACCACCTCTTCCCCGACATCCCGGCGCATCGCTACGCCGAGATGGCCGTGGAGGTGAAGGCCGTCGCCGCGGAGTACGGGCAGCACTACAACACGGGCTCGCTCTTCGGTCAGCTCCGCGAGGTCGGCAAGCGCCTCTGGGTGCACTCGTTCCCCGGCTCGAATCGCAAGGCGGAGCCGCCGAGCGCGAGCACCCCGAAGAGCAAGGAACCGGTCCGGCCGAGCCTCGGCGCCGAGCTCGCGGCCTGAGCGCCGCGATCCGGCTCTGACCACGACGGACATCCGCGCGGCCGAGTCGGCCACGACTCGGCCGCCCTGCCTCCCTCGACATCGACGCGGGGCCGGTGCGAGCGTGCGAGAGGCATCGGAGGCCGACCGTGCCCCGCTCCTCGCCCCCCATCGCAAACGACGCGCCCTACGTGGCCCTGGGACATCTCCGGGGCCTCTTCGCGCACCTCGCGTCGAGGCGCGTCCCGCTCGATCCGCTCTACGTCGCGATGGGGCTCGAAGCGGACGATCTGCGCGTGCCCGAGCTCCCCCTGCCGGCGGAGCTCGAAGAGGTCGCGTTCTCCCTCGCCGAGCTGCTCACGGGCGATCGCCTCGTCGGCCTGCACGCGAGCGGCTCGATCCGGCCTCCTCACCTCGGCCTGCTCGGGCACCTCCTGATGGCGAGTCGGAGCTTCGACGAGCTCTGCGACGTCGAGGCGCGCTTCGCGCCCTTGCTCGGCAACGCCCGCTTCCCCGAGTACGGCACGGACGGGGACGAGGCCTACGTGATCGTCCGGGCGGGCACCGGCTACGCCCAGGGCTCGCGGCACTCGATCGACTACGCGCTCGGCGGGCGCCTTCGCCTCACCGCGATGTTCCTCGGTGGGCGCTTCCCGCTGCGGCGCATCGAGCTCCCCTACGAACGGCCCGCGGAGGCCGAGGTGCTCGCGACGACCTTCCGCTGTCCCCTGAGCTTCGGACACGAAGCGCTCCGCATCGTCTACCCGCTCGCCTACGGGGAGCTCCCCCTGATCGGCGGGGACGTCGCCGTCCGGGAGGCGCTCGAGGCCGAGGCGAAGCGGCGTCTCGAGGCCCGGACGCCGCGGAGCTCCCGCACCGCCGAGATCCGCCGCCACGTCGCGGACCGCCTCGAGGACGGCGGTCCCACGATCGAGGAGGTGGCGGACGCCCTCGGCGTCTCGACGCGGACGCTCCAGCGCGAGCTCGCCGCCGAGGGCACGCACTTCAAGGAGCTCGTCGACGACGTGAAGCGCGAGCTCGCCGAGGGCTACGTGCGCCGCTCGGAGCTCCCGCTCGCCGACGTGGCGCTGCGGCTCGGCTTCTCCGATCAGACCGCGTTCCAGCGCGCGTTCCGTCGTTGGTTCGAGACGACGCCGGGCGTGATGCGCCGGCTCGGCCGCTGAGTGGCGCCGCACACGCGAGCGCGCGGATGGCGCGAGGTGCCAACGCCCATGGCACCGCCCGTCAATACATTCATCAGCGCGATGCGTATCCACCCGTAACGCCGCGCCACGTCGCGGCGCACGTGGCGCGAGCCCCGCGAGGGAGGCGCACACGCTTCGGGAGGGTCCATGCCGAGAATCTTGGGGATGCGTCGCCTGACGACGCTCGTGGTTTCGCTCCTCCTCGTCCCGCTCGCCGGCTGCTCGGGGGGCTCCGCCGGCACGGCGGCCACCACCGCTCCGCTCGACGGCGGCACGGGCGGTCCCGGGCCCGTGCCGGGCCTCCACGTGGACACCGGCATCGTCGCCTCGGGCGTCGCTTCGGGTGCCTCGTGCGGAGCCCTGCGCGAAGGACGCAGCTACGACGTCACGATCACCTCGGAGAGCGGCAAGGACATCGCCTTCACCGTCCACGAGCCCGCCTGGCTCGACGACTGCACGAAGACGCCGCTCATCCTCCACAGCCACGGCTTCGGGCTGAACCGCGCCCATCGCCGCGTCGACCTGCCGGACAACATCCCGCTCATGGACGTGCTCTGGGACGTGACGCCCTACCTGCGCGACGGCTACGGCGTGATCTCGATCGACGAGCGTGGCTTCGGGCAGTCGACCGGCACGAGCCGCGTGATGGATCCCGACTTCGAGGGCCGCGACCTCGTCCGCATCCTCGATTGGGCCGAGGACCATCTTCCGTGGCTGGCCTATCGGGATCGGAACCTCCTGCTCGGCGCGATCGGCGGCTCGTACGGCGGCGGCTACCAGCTCCTCTTGCTTCGCACGGATCCGAAGCGGCGTCTCGACGCGATCGTGCCGCAGATCACCTGGTACGACCTGACCTACAGCCTCGCGCCCGGGGGGGTGCCGAAGACGACGTACACGCTGCTCCTCACGGTCGCGGCCGAGGCCTGGGGCTTCCGCTTCGATCCGGAGTTCTTCGGCGCGGTCGTCGATGGCCTCGCCCAGAACCAGCTCCCCGAGGCGACGAACGACGCCCTCCTCTACCACAGCCCGCGCTACGCCTGCGAAGGCATGGCGCTGCCCGGTCATCCGGCGGCCGAGCCGCTGCCCCGGATCGACGCGCTCTTCCTGCAGGGCATGGCCGACGCGCTCTTCGACGTGAACGAAGGCGTCGCGAACTACGAGTGCCTCAGGGCGCGCGGCGGCGACGTCCGGCTCTACACGTACCAGTTCGGCCACATCCTGCCCAAGGACGACAGCCTGATCTGGCCCCCGCCGAATTCGGTCGACGACCTCATGCGCTGCGGACCGCTGCAGGAGGTCGCGGTGGAGCTCGCCTGGTTCGATGCGAAGCTGCGCGGCAACGTCCATGCGATCGACGACCTCCCGGAGCTCTGCATCGCGCTCGACAGCGCGGGCGACGCGATCGTCCCGGACTCGATCCATCGGGGCGGGACGAACGTCGCGTTCCGCTCGCGAGCCTTCTCGCTCGACCTCCTCGGCAACCAGCCCGTTGAGCTCCCGGTCTACACCGCGAGGCGGAACGACGTGATCGCCGGAATCCCGACGGCGCGCTTCCACACGGCCGCCGCGACGGGCTTCCCGGAGAGCGGCGATCCGCGTGTCTTCGTCGGCATCGGCATCAAGCGAGCCGACTCCGCTCGGACCGTGTTGATCGACGATCAGGTACGTCCGATCCGCGGCTTCGGCGACCACGACGTCGAGCTGAACGCGATCGGCGAGCGGCTCCACGCCGGCGACCAGCTGATGCTGCTCGTGTACGGCTACAACTACGGCTACTTCCTGACCGGCACCCGGAACCCCTTCACGTCGCCCCTCGTGGTGAGCGGCGAGGTCGGGCTCCCGATGCTCGGGGCGGTGCCGACCTACCGTTGAGCGACGGAATCCGGGGGGATTCCGCGGGCTCGACGACTCCGGAGGGGGCGGTCCCGAGCCGGGTGGGCGGGAGAGGCGAGGCGGCCCTTCCGTCCACCCGGCTTCGCCGTATAGTCCGCGGATGGAGAACAACCCGCTCTTCCGGATCGAGCTCGACATCCCCTTCGATCGCATCCGCGCCGAGCACGTCCGCCCCGCCGTCGACGCGCTCCTCGCCGAGGCCCGTGCCTCCGTCGACCGCATCGCGGCGAACCCCGGTCCCCACACCTACGCGAGCACGATCGGTGCGCTCGAGAGCGCGACGGAGCGGCTCGAGTACGCGATGACCGTCGTCGGCCACCTCGAAAGCGTGGCGACGACGGACGAGCTCCGCGCCGTCTACAACGAGGTGAGGCCGATCACGAGCGAGTTCTGGTCGAGCATCCCGATGAACGCGGGGCTCTACCGCGCGCTCCACGCCTTCGCCGAGACCGAGGAGGCCAAGGCCCTCGATCCGACCCGCAAGCGCTTCCTCGAGAAGACGCTGGCGGACTTCCGCCGCCACGGCGCCGAGCTCGGCGAGGCCGACAAGAAGAAGCTCGCCGAGATCGACGTCGAGCTGACGAAGCTCACGACGAAGTACTCGCAGAACGTGCTGGACTCGACGAACGCCTTCGAGCTCCTCGTCACGGACGAGAGCCGCCTCGCGGGGCTCCCGGAGTCGGCCCGGGAGGCCGCACGGGAGAACGCGAAGGCGAAGGGCAAGGACGGGTACCGGTTCACGCTGCACGCGCCGAGCACGATCCCGGTGATCACGTACGCGGACGATCGCTCGCTCCGGGAGACCATCCAGCGCGCGTCGAACGCCCGCGCATCCGCGGGCGAATACGACAACCGCGAGCTGATGGGCCGCATCCTCGCGCTCCGCGCCGAGAAGGCGAAGCTCCTCGGCTTCGCGACCTTCGCCGACCTCGTGCTCGAGGATCGCATGGCGAAGACCGGCGAGAAGGCGATCCACTTCGTCGACGATCTCCGCGCCCGCACCCTCTCGGCCTTCGAGGAGGAGAACCGCGCGCTCGTCACCTTCCGCGCGTCGAACGGAGGCGCGGGAGAGGGCCCGCTCGAGGCCTGGGACGTGCCCTACTGGGCGGAGAAGCAGCGCAAGGCGCTCTACGACTTCGACGAGGAGGAGCTCCGCCCCTACTTCCCCGCCGATCGCGTCCTCGAGGGCCTCTTCGCGATCACCCAGAAGCTCTTCGGCATCACGATCCGCGAGCGCGAGGCGCCCGCGTGGGACGAGAAGGTGCTGACCTACGCCGTCGACGACGCGGACGGGACCTTCCTCGCCTCGTTCTACGTGGACCTGTACCCGCGCGAGAACAAGCGCGGCGGCGCGTGGATGAACTCGCTCGTCCACGGCGTGTGGGAGGGCGGAAAGGGCACGCCGCACGTCGGGCTCTTCTGCGCGAACGTGAACCCGCCGATCGGCGGCAAGCCGGCGCTGCTCACGCACCAGGAGGTCTCGACGCTCTTCCACGAGTTCGGCCACCTGCTCCACCACTGCCTCTCGCGCGTCTCGGTCCGCAGCCTCTCGGGCACGAACGTCGCCTGGGACTTCGTCGAGCTCCCCTCTCAGATCCTGGAGAACTGGACCTGGGAGCGCGAGGCGCTCGATCTCTTCGCGCGTCACTACGAGACGGGCGCGACCATCCCGGATGCCCTCTACGAGAAGATGATCCGCGCCCGCACCTACCGCGCGGCGAACGCGCAGATGCGCCAGCTCGGCTTCGCGACGACCGACCTGCGTCTGCACACGACCTACGATCCGGCGAAGGACGGCGACGTGGTCTCGTTCGCCCGGAAGGTGATGGGCGAGCACTCGGCCGTCGTCTACCGCGACGACTACGCGATGATCTGCGGCTTCACGCACCTCTTCGCGAGCCCGGTCGGTTACGCCGCCGGCTACTACAGCTACAAATGGGCCGAGGTGCTCGACGCCGACGCGTTCACGCGCTTCCATCGGGAGGGTGTGACGAACCCCACCGTCGGACGCGCCTTCCGCGACGCGATCCTCGCGCGCGGCGACAGCGAGGAGCCCGAGGCCCTCTACGAGCGGTTCATGGGCCGTCCGCCCTCGCTCGACGCGCTCCTCGAGCGCTCGGGCCTGCTCCCGAAGGCGGCCTGATCCCGCGCTCCACGCCTCTGTGCTAGGCCTCCGGGCCGTGACGGAGAAGCCCCGAAGCGCCCACGACGTCGACGCGGTCCTCGCCTACCTCGAAGCGGTCGTCGAGGACCGTGGCCTGCTCGCCGATCTCGACGAGGCGACGCGGCAGCGCTTCCTGATGGCGGCCGGCCGGGTCTCGCGCCCCGACCGCGCCGCGATGCGCGACCTCGCGAAGGCCTTCCGCAAGAAGGAGAAGGAGGAGCGGAAGCGCCACGACGCCGAGCTCCTCGGCGAGACCGGCATCAGGAGGCTCCGCTCGCTGCCCGTCTTCGAGACGCCGCCGCCGCCCACGGGCACGCGCACGCTCCCTTCGGAGGAGGCGGGGCCGGAGCTCCGCGAGGCGCGCAAGTGCTACGTCTGCAAGCGCGAATTCACGAAGGTCCATCCCTTCTACGACCAGATGTGCCCCGAGTGCGGGGACTTCAATTTCGCGAAGCGCACGCAGACGGCGGACCTCCGCGGACGCACGGCGCTCGTCACCGGCGCGCGCGTGAAGATCGGCTACCAGGCGAGCATCCTGCTCCTGCGCGCCGGCTGCCGCGTGATCGCGACGACGCGGTTCCCCCACGACGCGGCCCTGCGCTACGCACGCGAGGCGGACTTCCACGAGTGGAAGGACCGGCTGGTCGTCCACGGGCTCGATCTGAGGCACACGCCGAGCGTCGAGCTCTTCGCGAAGCACCTCGAGAGCGTCGAGGAACGCCTCGACTTCGTGATCCACAACGCCTGCCAGACGGTGCGCCGCCCCTCGGGGTTCTACGCCCACCTCGTCGAGCGCGAGCGCGAGCCGCTCGACGCGCTCCCGGCGGAGGCCCGCTCGCTCCTCGACGCACACGACGACCTCAGGGCGCGGCGCGGGCTGGCGCTCGCCGAGGCTTCGGCCGGCCTCGGCCTCTCCTCGGCCTCGCTCGGCAAGGCCGCCGGCCTCGTCGATGCCCCAGGGCTCTCCCAGCTCGAGCTCCTCGACGAGGATCGCCTGCGGGGCGGGGCGATCTTCCCCGAGGGGGAGCTCGACGCGGATCTGCAGCAGGTCGACCGACGCGAGCGCAACAGCTGGCGCATGACCCTCGCGGAGGTGCCGACCGTGGAGCTGCTCGAGGTCCAGCTCGTGAACGCGATCGCGCCCTTCGTGCTGAACGCCCGGCTCAAGCCGCTGATGCTCCGGCATCGCACGGACGACAAGCACATCGTCAACGTCTCGGCGATGGAAGGTCAGTTCTACCGCGACCACAAGACCGACAAGCATCCGCACACGAACATGGCGAAGGCGGCGCTCAACATGATGACGCGCACGTCCGCGGCCGATTACGTGAAGGACGGCATCCACATGAACAGCGTCGACACCGGCTGGGTGACCGACGAGGATCCGGTGGAGCTCGCCGCGCGGAAGGTCGAGGAGCACGGCTTCCACCCGCCCCTCGACATCGTCGACGGCGCCGCGCGCATCGTGGACCCGATCTTCTCGGGCTTCCTCACGGGCACCCATCCCTGGGGCCTCTTCCTCAAGGACTACAAGCCGGTCCCCTGGTGATGACGGCCCTCCTGCTCCCGACCCTCGTCACGGCCGTGGCC
Source organism: Polyangiales bacterium (assembly GCA_046351215.1). Classification (GTDB taxonomy): domain Bacteria; phylum Myxococcota_A; class Polyangia; order Polyangiales; family Houyiibacteriaceae; genus JAXLYX01. The sequence continues at coordinate 718,355 of JAXLYX010000005.1, forward strand.
CTCTCGATGGATGCGGTCGCGGTCTCGATCGCCGCCGGCCTCGCCCACGGCAAGGCCTCGCTCCGCGACGCCGCGAAGGTCGCCCTCTGCTTCGGCGGCTTCCAGGCGGCGATGCCGATCGGCGGCGCCCTCCTCGGCTCGGCCATCCGCAGCTTCGTCTCGACCTACGCGCCCGTCGTGGCCGGCCTCGTGCTCGTGGGGCTCGGCCTCTTCGCCGTCCGGGAGGCGCTCTCCGACGCGGACGAGGAGGAGGAGACGCGGGACTTCTTCGAGCTCCGCGTGCTCCTCGTCCTCGGCGTCGCGACGAGCCTCGACGCCTTCGCCGTCGGCGTCTCGTTCTCGCTCGTCGGCGCGCCCCTGCTCCCGAGCGCCGCCCTGATCGGGCTCGTCACGTTCACGCTCTCGCTCCTCGCCGTGCTGCTCGCCGACCGCGTCGAGCGCGTCTTCGGCTCGAAGAGCGAGCTCGCGGGCGGCATCGCGCTCGTCGGGCTCGGGCTGAAGTTCCTGCTCGAGCCCTGGCTCGGCTGACGCTCAGCGAGGCCGCGCGACCGCCGTGAGGCTCACCTCGACGGCGATCTCGTTCGAGACCTTGAGCTGCACGATCGAGGGCACCGAGACACCGAAGTCCGTGAGACGCACGTTGAACGTCGCGTGGATCCGGAGGACGTCGCCCGTGAGGTTCCCCGCCTGGCCGCGCATGGCGTCCGTGAGCGGCATGAGCTTCACCTGGGCGCGCACGGTGACCTCCTTCGAGACACCGTGGAGCGTGAACCGGCCCCGGACCTCGACGTTCGTCGAGCGGTTCGGGGCGAGCTCGCGCGCGCCGCTCACGCCGAGGAGCTCGAAGCGGATCGCGGGATGGTTCGCGGCGTCGAGCCAGGTGGAAGAGCGCAGGTGCTCGTCGCGGAGGTCGTTGCCCGTCCGGAGCGAGGCCGTCGCCACTTCGACCGCGCCCCGGGCCGTCGTGACGTCGCTCGTGTCGACCCTGAGCTCGCCCGAGACCTGCGAGCTCACGCCGTTCAGGGTCTCGAGCGGGGCGTCGGAGACGAACGAGACGCGGCTCGTGCCGGCCCGGACCTCGAAGGTCCGCACCTCCGCGAGCGCGACGTGGGTGGGAAAAAGGATGGCCGCCGCGAGTGCGAGGCCCATCGAGATCGCCTTTGCCTTCATCGGGAAGTCCCTCGGTTGGTATCGCATCCCCTTACGCCCACAGAGATGCCACGTTACCGAGGTATTCACCGATGTGACGACGAGTCACCGGTGGGACCCGCACCCGCGACGGCCAAAAGGTTCCGCCGCAGGTGACGGGGGTGGCCCCCGGAGGGGCCCGCGAGCCTCGTCAGGAGGCCCGCGTCGTACCGTTCAAGAGGCCGCCTGGGCCTCGTCCTCGAGCAGCTGCTCGTAGGCGGGAAGGGTGAGGAACTCGGCGAAGCGCGGGGCCACCGAGAGCTTCTCGAAGAGGGCCGACGCCTGCGCGAACTTGCCCGAGTCGAAGCGGGCCGCGCCGATCTCCTCGCGGACCTTCGCGAGCTCCTCGCGGATGATCGCGGAGAGCTTCTCCGGCGTCACGACGAGACCACCCTCGAGGGGCACCGCATAGCGGACCCACTGCCAGACCTGCGCGCGCGAGATCTCGGCGGTGGCGGCGTCCTCCATGAGGTTGTAGAGGGGCACGCAGCCGTTGCCGCGGAGCCAGGCCTCCATGTACTGGATGCCGACCTTGATGTTGTGGCGGAGGCCCGACTCGGTGCGCGTGCCCTCGTGGATCTTCACGAGGTCGGCGGCCGTCGTCGTCACTTCCTCGCGGAGGCGATGGAGCTGGTTCGGCGTCGGCATGTGCTCGTCGAACACGGCCATCGCGACCGGCACGAGGCCCGGGTGCGCGACCCAGGTGCCGTCGTGGCCCCACGTGACCTCGCGGAGCTTGTCCGCGCGGACCTTCGCGATCGCCTCGTTGTTCGCCGCCTCGTCGCCCTTGATGGGGATGAAGGCCGCCATGCCGCCCATCGCGAACGCGCCGCGCTTGTGGCAGGTCTGGATGAGGAGCTCGCAGTAGGCCTTGAGGAAGGCCTTGTCCATCGTGACCTGCGCGCGGTCCGGGAGGACCTTCGCCGGATCGTGGGCGAGCTTCTTGATGAAGCTGAAGATGTAGTCCCAGCGGCCGCAGTTCAGACCGACGATGTGGTCCTTGAGCTCGAAGAGGATCTCGTCCATCTCGAACGCGGCGGGCAGCGTCTCGATGAGGATCGTCGCCTTGATCGTGCCGATGGGCAGGCCGATGGCCTCCTGCGCCGTCACGAAGACGTCGTTCCACCAGCGCGCCTCGAGGTGGCTCTCGAGCTTCGGGATGTAGAAGTAGGGCCCCGTGCCACGCGCGAGGGCTTCCTTCGCGTTGTGGAAGAAGTAGAGGCCGAAGTCGAAGAGCGAGCCGGGGACGACGACGCCGTCCACCGTCATGTGCTTCTCCTGCAGGTGCAGGCCGCGCGGGCGCACGAGGAGCGTCGCCGTCTTCTCGTTGAGGCGGTACTCCTTGCCGTTCTCCGCCGTGTACGTGATGGTCCGGCGGACCGCGTCCATCAGATTGCTCTGGCCGGAGACCTCGTTGTCCCAGGTCGGCGAGGTCGCGTCCTCGCAGTCCGCCATGAAGACCTTCGCGCCCGAGTTGAGGGCGTTGATGATCATCTTGCGGTCGATCGGGCCGGTGATCTCGACGCGGCGGTCCTGGAGGTCCGCAGGCACGCCGCGGATCTTCCAGTCGCCGGAGCGGACGCTCGCCGTCTCGGGGAGGAAGTCGAACGCCTTGCCGGCCTCGGTCTCCGCGACGCGCTGCTGGCGACGCTCGAGGAGCTGGTCGCGGCGAGCCGTGTACTTGCGGGCGAGATCCGCGACGAACGCGAGCGCCTCGGTCGTGAGCACGCGCTCGTAACCGGGCTGGATGGCACCGGTGATCCGGACGCCGGGCGGAAGGGTCAGGGACGTCATGAGGTGGGCACTCCTGGGACGCGAGCGAAACTTGCGGTCACGTCAGGTCTTGGTCAACGAAAGTAATTAGGTAGCGCTGCAGGGGGTGTATCGGGTTGTCAGCCCACTGGCAGTCAATCTGTAAACATTGTAAACTCCGGGCCTCCGTACCCTGGGGTCCCCCCGATGCAGAGCAAAGCCCCGCGTGACGAAGGACCGAAGCTCGGCGCGAAGGTCCGTGCCCTCCGCCGCCGCGAGAACCTGAGCCAGGCGCAGTTCGCCGAGAAGCTCGGCGTTTCCGCGAGCTACGTCAACCTCATCGAGAACAACCGGCGCCCCCTGCCGGCCTCGATGCTGATCAAGATGGCGCAGCTCTTCGGCGTCGATCTCGCCGCCTTCTCCCAGGAAGGGGATGGTCGGCTCGTCGCCGATCTCATGGAGGCCTTCTCCGATCCGCTCTTCGAGAGCCACGACATGACGTCCGTCGACGTCCGCGAGATGGCGACGAGCAGCCCCGCGACCGGGCGCGCCGTGCTCACGCTCTACCGCGCCTACCAAGAGGCCCGCGAGTCCCTCGAGAACCTCGCCGACCGGGCCATCCTCCGCGAGGGCGGCACGCTCTCGGTCGAGCCCTCGGGCCTCCCGAGCGAAGAGGTCTCGGACCTCATCCAGGCGCACCTCAACTACTTCCCCGAGCTCGAGCAGAAGGCCCAGGAGCTCTGGCGCGACGCCCGCCTCACGCTGAAGGACATCGACGCCGGGCTCGTGCGCTACCTCGAGGACGTGCTCGGCGTGGAGGTGCGCGTCTCGCGCTGGAGCCACGACCGCCACATGCTCCGTCGCTTCGATCCGGAGCGGAAGGTGCTCACGCTCTCGGAGCTCCTGCCGACGCGGAGCCGTCGCTTCCAGATGGCCCACCAGATCGGCCTGCTCGTCGCGAAGGACGTGATGGACTCGGTGATCGCCGACGACTCGAACCTCACGATCGAGGATTCGCGCGTGCTCGCCCGCGTGGCCCTCGCGAACTACTTCGCCGCGGCCGTCATCATGCCGTACGACGCCTTCGTCGAGGCGGCACGCGAGGAGCGCTACGACATCGAGGTGCTCGGGCGGCGCTTCCGCGTCGGCTTCGAGCAGACGTGTCAGCGTCTCACGACGCTGCGCAAGCCCGGCAGCGAGGGCGTGCCCTTCCACATGATCCGCGTCGACGTCGCCGGGAACATCTCGAAGCGCTTCAGCGCGTCGGGCATCCGCCTCGCGCGCTTCTCCGGGATCTGCCCCCGCTGGAACATCTTCGCGGCCTTCCAGACGCCCGGCATGATCCGCATCCAGTACTCGCGGATGCCGGACGGGGTCCCCTACTTCTGCATCGCCCGCACGATCCACAAGGACAGCGCGGGCTACCGCGCGACCCAGCCGATCATGGCGATCGGCCTCGGCTGCGAGGCGCACCACGCGCGCGAGCTCGTGTACTCGGACGGCATCGATCTCGAGAACCGCGCGCTCGCGACGCCGGTCGGGGTCACCTGCCGGACCTGCGAGCGCGACGACTGCGAGCAGCGCGCGATGCCGTCCATCCGTCAGCCGCTGCGCATCGACGAGAACGTGCGCGGCGTCTCGCTCTACGCGAAGCCGAGGCTGACGGTCCTGCCGAGCTGAGCCCGACGCGCGAGAGGGAGGCTCAGGCCTCTTCGCGCTTCGAGCGATGGCGCGGCGGGGCCGGCTTCGTCCCACCGAGCCCGATCGTCCCCGGGCTCGGTCTCGAGACGAAGCGGCTCGAGGGATCGAAGAAGCGGTACTCGAGCTCGGCGTCCTCGCCCGCGTAGGCGACGCCCACCCGCGGCGTCACGTGCACCGTGCGGGGTCTCTTCCCCGCCGAGAGGAAGAGCTCGTCGCCCGAGAGCGGAGAGGCATCGTGCGCACGCGTGAGCGCCATCGCCCGCGTGAGGCGTCCCGGCCCGTCGGTGCGAGCGCCCTCCGCGATCCCGAGGACGGGCTCGACCCCGCGCACGAGCACCGCATGGCCTCGCTGCTTCGCGCCGCCCGCGACGACGTTGAAGCAGTCGTACATGCCGTAGATGAGGTAGACGTAGGCGTGGCCCGCGGGGCCGAGGAGCGTCTTCGTCCGCTTCGTGAGCCCCTTGCTCGCGTGGCAAGCGCGATCCGTCGTCCCCCGGTACGCCTCGGTCTCGACGATGCGGACGACGCGCGGGGCCTCTCCCGCGGGGGCGGAGACCAGGTACTGGCCGAGCAGCGCCCGCGCCACGACGAGGGCGTCGCGCTGGTAGAAGCCGAGCGGCAGGCGT
>JAXLYX010000006.1:0-703865 GCA_046351215.1 Polyangiales bacterium
CATCCGACGTTCGTCCCCCCGCTGCTCGCGCTCTCCGCCTCGACGTTCGTGATCGAAGGGCTACGTCGACTCCTGACGCTCTCCATGGCGAGGCAGCGCGCCCTCGCCGAGGAGCGCCGCCACCGTGACAAGACGACGGTCGAGTACGAGGCGCAGGACGTCACGCGCTTCCTCCTCTCGAACGCGTTGCACACGCACCTGCCGCTGCTCAAGCACATGGTGGACGCCGGCGACCTCACGGCACACCAGGCCTACCTCCTCCTCCTCCAGTTCGGCGGGCAGCTCACGAGCTTCTCCACGCACGAGGATCCGACCGCGTTCCCCGCCTACGCGCACGCGAACCTGCGCGACACCTTCGAGCCGCTCTTCGGTCGCCTCTCCGCGCTCATCCAATCCACGCTGGCCGGGCGTTTCGTCGCCGTCGCGCTCACGTCGCGCGAGGACGGCATGCACTTCGGTCAGCTCGGCGACGAGCGCACCCGTCGGGATGGCTGCCGCTTCATCCTCGCCGTGCAGTCCGAGGTCCCCGAGGCCCAGGTGGCCCAGATGCTGCCCCGCCTCGCGAAGATCTCGTCCTGGGAGAGCGTCGGTCCCCTCCTCGGAGCGGCGCTCCCAGGCGCACGCATCGATCCGGAATTCCGTCCGCCGAAGGAGATCCCGACCCGCCCCGGCACCGCGTACTTCGCCTTCCACGCCGACGATCCGCACCTCCGTGCGATCCGCAAGGAAGGCAACATCGCGATCTTCCTCCCGCCCCCGTTCGAGCCCACGCGCGTGCGACTCGAGCTCTTCGTCATCCTGCCGGCGGGCGGCTAGTCGGGGGAGCGTCGGCATGGATCGCATCACCTGGGTCACGAAGGATTGTTTCAATGCGGTGCAGCAGCTGCGCCTGCTCGAGGGCTCCTACGAGGTCGCCCCGGCACACGTGCACGCCCGCATCAAGTCGTTCGTCGACGCGATGATCCAGTCGGCCCAGCGGGCTGGATACCCGCAGGAGGACGTGATGGCGATCACCTACGCCGTCTGCGCGCTCGTCGACGAGGTCGTCCTCACCCGACCCGGGCCGCTCCGCGATCATTGGGTGCTGCAACCACTCCAGCTCATCTACTTCCAGGACAACCTGGCGGGTGAGAACTTCTTCCACCACCTCGAGTCCTTCCGACACGATCCGCGGCGCGTCGACGCGGTGCGGGTCTACTACCTCGCGCTCCTCTTCGGCTTCCAGGGACGCTATCGGGTCCGAGGCGCCGAGGTCGCGCTGGCCGACTACGTGGAGTCCGTCCGGAGGGATCTCGCGCACCACCTGCCGCCTCCCGACGTGCTCTCGCCCGAGGGCCAACGACCCGACGAGCTGCTCGTCCGCGTCGGCCGCAAGGTCCCCGTCGTGGCGCTCTCGTTCGTCTTCGTCGCGCTCGCCGTGTTGCTCTACGTGGGCATGTACTTCTCGCTGGATCAGGCGATGAACGAGATGCTCACGTGGATGGCGGCTTTCACCAGGGGTTAGCCGCGTCATGTGGATCTACGTCGTCGGCATCGTCCTGGTCCTCCTCGTCACCGCGCTCGTGGTGATGCTGGACCTGCCGTGGTTCGTCGCCGTCCTCTTCGCGGTGGTGGTGCTCGGCGCCCTCTCGGCCCGCTTCCTCTACCGGACGGTGAAGGCGAAGAAGGTCTCGAACGACCTCGAGCGCGCCCTCGTCGCTCAGGGGCAGGGTGCGGCCGGTCGCGTCCGGCCCGACCAGGAAGCGGAGATCGAGGAGCTCCACCGCGAGTTCGTGAAAGCCGTCGGCGCGCTCAAGACCTCGCGTCTCGGGCGTAGCCGGGGCGACGCGCTCTATGCGTTGCCCTGGTACCTCATCATCGGTCCTCCGGGCGCCGGCAAGAGCACCGCGCTCCGCAACTCGGGCCTCACGTTCCCGTACCTCTCGGCCCGCGGCGGAGGCGTGCGGGGCGTGGGCGGCACGCGGAATTGCGAGTGGTGGCTGACGAACCAGGCGGTGATCCTCGACACGGCCGGCCGCTACACCACCGAGGACGACGACCGGAACGAATGGCTCGCGTTCCTCGACATGCTGAAGAAGCACCGAGTGGACCGTCCCCTGAACGGCCTCATCCTGGCGGTGAGCATCGGGGACGTCGCCGTGGCGACGGACGACCAACTCGATCTGCTCGCGCAGCGCGTGCGGGAGCGTCTCGACGAGATCATCGGCCGACTTCGCGTCGTCGTGCCGGTCTACGTCCTGTTCACGAAGTGCGACCTCATGCCCGGCTTCGTCGAGACCTTCGACGACCTGCCACGCACGGAGCGCAATCAGGTCCTCGGGTTCACGTTGCCGCTCGAGCGGTGCGAGGATCGAGGGGCTCAGTTCACCGAGCATTTCGAGCGTCTCTCCGAGGTGCTCGAGCGTCGCGTCCTGCATCGCCTCGCCTCCGAGCGTCGTCCGGACGCACGCGCTCGCATCCTCGCGTTCCCGCAGCAGATCGAGTCGGTGCGGCCACAGCTCGCCGAGTTCCTCTCCCGCGTCTTCGCCGAGAACGTCTATCAGGAAGTCCCGCTCCTCCGTGGCGCCTACTTCACGAGCGGCACCCAGGAGGGACGTCCGATCGACCGGGTGATGGGCGCCATGGCCCAGGCCTTCGGGATGGCCCCTCGCTACTTCGAGGGCGAGCCCGTCACGGAGGCGCGCAGCTATTTCCTCGGCGATCTCTTCACCCGGGTGATGTTCGAGGACCGCGAGCTCGTGGTCGGCACCGAGTCCGAGCAGCGGAGGCGTAGCCTTCTCCGCTACGCCATCGCCGGCACGATCACCCTGGTCACCCTGGTCTCCACGGTCTTCCTCGCCCGCAGCTACGTCGCGAATCGTGCGCTCATCACGTCGACGCGCGACATGGCCTCGGCCCTCGTGGCCGTGGCACCGACGTCCGAAGGGGGGATCGCCGCGCTGGCGGCGCTCGAGCCGCTCCGCGGTCGACTCGAGACGCTCCGTGGCTACCGGAACGACGGTGCGCCGTGGGGCATGCGGGGAGGGCTCTACCAGGGCAACGCCCTCGAGCCGAGCGTCCGTACGGTCTACGGCCACGCGATCAAGCGCGTGCTCATCCAGCCCATGGTGGAGAGCCGGGCCGCGGCCCTCCGCCACACCGCCGAACGCCACGAGGGCGGCACCGATCGGCTCTCGGTGGCCGAGCACGCGCAGCTCTACGACGACCTCCGCGAGTACCTCCTGCTCACCGAGCCCCGCGAGTCGCACGCGCCCGGCTGGAACGACGATCTCGACACGTTCCTCGTGCAGCGCATCGTTCGTCGTTGGGCGACGGATGTCCGGTCCGAAGCGACGCCCGCCGAGCGGACGACCGTCGAGGGACACGTCCGCACCTACCTCGGCCTCCTGCATTCGGACACGAACCTCGCGTTCCGGCGCGACGCCTACCTCGTGCGCCGCGTACGTGCCGTCCTCGCCAGCGTTCCTCCGGCGCAGATCGCGATCGATCGCCTCGTGAGCCAGATCGAGCCGCTCGGCTGGGACGTCACCCTCGCGTCGATCCTCGGCAGCGCGAGCTCTCCGCTGACGGCGACCGGACGGGTGCGGGGCGCGTTCACGCATCGGGCCTGGGAGGAGCTCATGCGGGACACGCTCGAGAGCGCCGAAGGCGACATCCTCGGAGAGCGGTGGGTCCTCGAGGCGCCGGGCGGACGGAGGGACCGCGGCTCGGACGAGCAACAGCTCTGCGCCCTCCGCTCCGAGTACTTCGCCCGCTACATCGACGATTGGAAGACCTTCCTCTCGACCGTGCAGGTCCACATGCCCTCGAACGCGCGGGATGCCCTCGCGCTGACGCAGCACCTCACGCGCGGACAGCCTCCACCCCTCGAGAAGCTCATGCGGGCGGTCGCCTTCCACACGAAGCTCGAGGTCGAGGCCCCCACCCCCGCCGAAGGCGCGGCCGCCGCGGCCCAGCAGGGCGTGCTGCAGCGGCTGCGACGTCAGCTCGGACCGGCGGGCGGCGCCGCCGTCACGGGAGCCATCCAGTCGGCGACCCGCGATCGGTGCGCGGGGGGGACCTACGTGCAGCGGCAGGACGTCGCGACCGCGCTGTCGGGCTTCTCGACCTTCGGCGTCCCACCGGAGGCCCAGTCCGGCGGCGATTCGGGCGGGCAGGTCACGCCCGTGCAGGCCTACCAGGAACAGCTCGAGTTCGTCCGGGATGCGCTGCAGACCTACGTCGACGATCCGACGACGTCCGAGCCCCTCGTCAATCGGCTGCAGCAGGCCCGCACGGAAGTCCGGGCGCTCATCGAGGCACAGGACGTGGGTTGGCGGTCGCGCTTCGACGCGCTGCTCTACGCGCCGCTCATCGCCATCGACGAGTCCTCGCGGTCCGCGGTCGCGGGCGCGCGCGGGAGCGAATGGTGCACGGCCGTGGTCGACGTCTTCGATCGGACGCTGCGCGACAAATATCCCTTCGCACGGGATGGCCAGGATGCGGCGCTCGCCGACGTCGCCGACTTCTATCGACCGACCCAGGGCGTGGTGTGGGCCTTCTACAACGCCGTGCTGAAGCGCGACATCCAGCAGAGCGGCCGCGAGTTCCGGCCCATCGAGGGCCACGGTCTCGGCGGGCTCTACGTCGCCGCGCTGCCGACGTTCCTCGAGCGTTCGCTCGCGCTCACGACGGACCTCTTCCCTCCGGGATCGAACGATCCCCGTGTGGACTTCGACGTCCGCATCCGTCCGACGCCGGGCGTCGCGACCACCGTGCTCGTGATCGACGGGCAGCGGATCGACTACCAGAACGGCCCCGAGGAATGGCATCGCATGCGTTGGCCGGGCCCCGGCGACGAGCACTCGGCGAGCCTCCGCGTGCGCGGCGTCGGCGTCGACGAGCGCGTGGAACAGGCGGGCGAATGGGGTCTCTTCCGGCTCTTCGACGCGGGGACGGTCCAGATTCCCCAGGGCGAGCGCTTCTTCAGCGTCGCCTTCCGCCTCCGCACGCAGAACGTGGACGTCATCATCGACATCCGTCCCTCGCGATCGGACAACCCCTTCGTGCCACTCTCGGCGCGCCAGGTCCGCTTCCTCGAGCCGTTCCGCGCCACCGGGGTCCCGGCGCCGCGATCCATCACGCCCTCGGGCCATTGCGGAGGGTGACGTGTCGTACTTCCCTCCCTCGGCGTCGTTCTCGCAGGTTCCGACCGTCTCGGTCTTCGGCAAGACGATCGCGCACGGGGACTTCGTTCGGATCCGCGCGAACGGCGACGCGGGGCGCGAGCTCCAGCGCACGCTCGTCGAGGGGGTCGAGCGTCTCTCGAGCTCCAACCTGACGCTCTCCGACGAGCCCATCTCCTTCGTCGTGCCCGACGCCTCCGCGACGACCGTGGCGGTGGGGGTGATGCGCGCGAGCCAGGACGCCGTCGGACGCCGGTTCCCGCTCGCGGTGTTCGCCGAGCTCCCCTTCCGCTTCTTCGACGGCCGGCTCTCGCTCGTACCGGTCGCGATGGCGTCGTTCCTCGGGGACGCGGAGGACCTGCTCGAGCGGGCGCGCGTCTACGACGCGGCCACCCTGGAGCGGGCCCTGACGGGGATCCGGATCCCCGACGCCATGGCTCTGCAGGGCGCCCGCGCGCTCTGCCGCGACGCGCTCGCTCGCGAGGACGCCCGGCGCTTCCTCGAGCGCTCGTTCGGGGACCTGACCCTCGGCACCCATCACTACGGGATCGACACGCTCCTCCGTGCGACGCGACCCGAGCCCCGGACCTCGCGCGTCGGCGACCTCGTGCTCGAGTGCCCGGTCTCGATCGACGTCGACCTCTTCGGATGGCTCGAGATCATCGACCGTCGGGTGCGCGGCGCGGTCCCGGTCGCGGTGGCGTGGACCGAGTCTCCCCCGCGGCTCCTCGTGAGCCTCGGTCCGCCTCGGGCGACCTTCCTCTCCTACGTGGCCCGCCCGGGCCACGACGGACAGGGCCTCTGGCCCCTGTTCACTCGCGTCGAGAGCGCGATCCGCACGGCGGAATCGCGGTTGTCCCCCGGTCTGCGCGGATTGCTCGCCGGCGAGGGCACGCTCGGCGCGCTCGTCGACGGAGTGGTACGCGAAGGGGGACCGACATGACGACGGGGCTGGTTCAGCGCTGCCTCGGGCCGATTCCGGGCGTCGCCGGATCCGGCGAGGATCCTCGGTACGATCCCCGCGCGGAGGCGTTGCGGGCGGAGGTCGGCAAGCTCGACTCCCCGAGCGGGGGCGCCGTCGAGTGGCGCAAGGTCGAGGCGCTCGCCTCCGACGTGCTCGCGACCCTCGCGAAGGATCTCTTCGCCGGCACGTGCCTCGCGGCCGCGACGCTGCGCAACCGCGGCCTCGCGGGGCTGTGCGAGGGCCTCGACGTCGTGCTCGGGCTCTTCGACACGTACGCCGAGGACATGCATCCGAAGCGAGCACGCGCTCGTGGCAACGCGCTCGCCTGGCTCGCCCACCAGCTCGCGATCGGCCTCGAGGAGCATCCCCTCGTCGACGGGGAACAACCGCTCGTCGGCGAGGTGACGTCGCGCCTCGAGCGCCTCGAAGCGACCGGCAGCGCCCGGCTCGGAGACGATTTCCCACCGCTCGCGCCGGTGCGCGAGGCCCTTGCGCGCGTGGCGAGCGGAGCGACGGGGCATGCGCCCGCTGTCGCGCCGGCGGAGGCCACGACGCCCGCCCCGGCGGCCGCCGAGCCCGCGTCTGCGGAGCCTGTGTCGCCTTCCGCCGAAGGAACCCCGGCCGCGGCGCCCGAGGTCCCCGCCGCTCCTGCGCCACCGGCCGGAGCACGGGAGCTCGCCGCACCCTTCCTCGAGCCGATCTCCGCGGATTCGCCCGCCGGCGCCGACGCCAAGTACGACCCTGGCTACGAGTGGGTGCGACGCGAGATCGAACGCCTCGACGCGGCCGCCGCGGGCGAGCTCGATTGGAAGCGGATCGCCGCCGAGTGCGACCGACTGCTCCGTACCTCGACGAAGGATCTCGTCCTCGCCTGCTACTACGTCGTCGCGCGACTCGAGACCGACGGCCTCGCGGTCCTCCCGGCCGCGCTCGCCGTCCCCAGCGCGTTCTGCGCCGCGTACTGGGACACGATGCAGCCGCCGGCCGACCGTCCGCGTCGCCGTTCGAACGTCCTCACCTGGCTCTTCGAGCAGCTCAATCGCAGGCTGCCCACGTGGCCGGTCACGCACGAGGATCGGGCCGCGGTCGACTCGCTCGTCGTCGTCGCGCGGGAGCTCGGCGACGTCTGCCGGCGGAGCTTCGAGAGCGACGGTCCTCCGGTCCGCATGCTGCTCGAGACCATCGAGCGCCTCGCGATCTCGGTGCCGGAGCCGCCCAAGGCCGAGGCACCGCCACCGCCTCCCGCGGCGGAGGTGGCCGCACCCGCCGCTCCCGCGCCGTCCGCGCCCGAGCCCGCACCGGCCGCACCGTCCGCACCGGCGGCGGCCGCCGCCGCCGCGATGCCCTCCGGCGGCGAGTCGCTCGCCGGTCTCGACGAGGTCGTCCCCTTCCTCGTGCGCGTGGGCACCTCGCTCGTCGAGGCCTCCCGCACGATCCGCGCGGCCGCGCCCGAGGATCCTCGCGGCTACCGATTGCTCCGCGCCGGTCTCTACCTCCACATCGAGGCTCCGCCGCCGCACGGCCCCGATGGGAAGACGTCGATTCCCGGCCCACCCGCACCGCTCTTCGACCGCATCCGGGCCATGGCGACGCACGCGAAGTGGGCCGAGCTCCTCGACGAGACCGAAGGCGCGCTCGCGCAATATCGCTTCTCGCTCGACCTGCATCGGTACTCGGCGGCGGCGCTCGCAGGCCTCGGGCGCGCGGACGCGCGCAAGGCGCTCGTCGCCGAGGTCCGTCGGTTGCTGGAGCGCTTCCCCGAGCTCGTCGAGCTGAGCTTCGCCACCGGGCAGCCCCTGGCGGACGACGCCACGAAACGCTTCGTGACGGACGAGATCCTCCCGAAGGCTTCCGGCGGCGGCATGGCCGCCGCTGCGGAGGCCGACCCGGCCGCCAAGGAGCCGCTCGAGTCGCTCGAGGCGGCGATGCGCGACGGGAAGATCCCGGAGGCGATGGGATCGCTCGAGTCGCTCGCTCGCCTCGCACGGTCGGGCGAGGAGAGGTTCCGCTATCGGCTGCTCGCCGCATCGATCGCGGCGGGACGCGGGGAGCACGCGGTGGCGATCGCGCTGCACGCGGGGCTCGACGACGACGTGCGAGAGCACCGGCTCGAAGCGTGGGCTCCCGCGCTCGTCGCCGAGCACCTCGCCCAATACCTCGGTTGCATCCGCTCCGCCGGGAACGCCGTCCCGGCGGCGGTGGAGCCTGCGACCTTGATTTCACGATTGGCCCGTATCGCGCCCAGCCGTATCGGCCGCTGGGCGTGATCACCACGGATTCACACGTTTCGGAAGTGAGGGGACATGGCGAACGATCAGTCGGTAGCGCCCAAGGAGCGCGTCAACATCACGTACAAGCCCGCGACGGGCGATGCGCAGTCGGAGGTCGAGCTCCCTCTGAAGATGCTCGTCCTCGGTGACTTCACCGGGAAGAAGGACAACCGCCCGGTCGAGGAGCGCAAGCCCATCAACGTCGACAAGGACAACTTCAACCAGGTGATGGCGGAGCAGAAGCTCGGCACCAGCGTCTCGGTGGCCGACAAGCTCTCCGAGGAAGCCGGAGCGACGCGCAGCGTGTCGCTCCAGTTCAAGACGCTCGGCGACTTCACGCCGGACGGCGTCGTGCAGCAGGTTCCGGAGCTCGCCCAGCTCCTCGAGCTGCGCAACGCGCTCATCGCGCTGAAGGGGCCGCTCGGCAACATCCCGGGCTTCCGCAAGAAGATCCAGTCGCTGCTGGCGGACGAGGACAGCCGCAAGAAGCTGATGGACGAGCTCGGCCTCGGCGGCAAGGGCGAGTGAACCGCGTACCCGACGGAGAACGTACCATGGCAGACGAGACGAAGACGGAATCCGCAGCGGCGACGACGACGGTTCAGGAGGAGGGTTCGCTCCTCGACCAGATCCTCGCCGAGAGCAAGATGGCGCCGGGCCAGGAGGGCTACGACGTCGCCAAGCGCGGCGTGCAGACCTTCATCGAGCAGATGCTCGCGCCCACCAAGCAGGGCGAGCGCATCGACAAGGCCGCGGTCGACGTGCTGATCGCCGAGATCGATCGGCGCATGAGCGCGCAGGTCAACGAGATCCTCCACGCGCCCGACGTCCAGAAGCTCGAGTCGGCGTGGCGAGGCCTCAAGTACCTCGTCGATCAGTGCGACTTCCGCGAGAACATCAAGGTCGAGCTCTTGAACGCGACCAAGCAGGACCTCCTCGAGGACTTCGAGGACACTCCCGAGATCGTGAAGAGCGGCCTCTACCGCACGGTGTACTCGGCCGAGTACGGCACGTTCGGCGGCAAGCCCTACGGCCTGCTCTGCGCGAACTTCGACTTCGGCCCGGGTCCGCAGGACATGGAGCTGCTCAGCAAGTGCGCCTCGGTGGCCGCGATGTCCCACGCGCCCTTCATCGCGAACACGGCCCCGCAGTTCTTCGGTGAGCAGTCCTTCACCGAGCTGCCGAAGCTCAAGGACCTGAAGTCGCTCTTCGAGGGGCCGCAGTACGCGCGCTGGCACTCGTTCCGCGAGAGCGAGGACTCGCGCTACGTCGGCCTCACGATGCCGCGCTTCCTCCTCCGGCAGCCCTACGGGGCCGCGACGATCCCGGCGAAGAGCTTCAACTTCGAGGAGGAGGTCGTCGGCGACCACGACAAGTACCTCTGGGGGCACAGCTCCCTCGCGTTCGCCTCGCGCGTGGCCGATTCGTTCGCCAAGTATCGTTGGTGCCCCAACATCATCGGCCCGCAGTCGGGCGGTGCGGTCGAGAACCTGCCGCTCCACCACTTCGAGTCGATGGGCGAGATCCAGACGAAGATCCCGACCGAGTGCCAGCTCACGGAGCGCCGCGAGTACGAGCTCTCGGAGGAGGGCTTCATCGGGCTCACCTTCCGGAAGGGCGCGGACAACGCCTGCTTCTTCTCGGCGAACTCGGCCCAGAAGCCGAAGATCTTCGCGAACACCCCGGAGGGCAAGGCCGCGGAGACCAACTACCGCCTCGGCACCCAGCTCCCCTACATGTTCGTGATCACGCGCCTCGCGCACTACATCAAGGTGCTGCAGCGCGAGCAGATCGGTTCGTGGAAGGAGCGCGCCGACCTCCAGCGCGAGCTCAACACGTGGATCGGTCAGTACGTGGCGGACATGGACGATCCGGCGCCCGCCGTGCGGTCCCGTCGTCCGCTCCGTCAGGCCGAGATCACCGTCGAGGACGTCGAAGGACAGCCCGGCTGGTATCGTTGCGGCGTCAAGGTTCGCCCCCACTTCAAGTACATGGGCGCGAGCTTCACTCTCTCGCTCGTCGGCAAGCTCGACAAGTGAGCTCGCTCCCCGCGGGGAGCACCATCGGTCACGAGGGGCCACCGGCCCCTCGCGACCCCGGAGGTGATTCGTGACCCTCGACCTCTCGCGTTTCCGACGTACCGAGACCCTCAGCGCGGGTCCGATGTGCGATTCGGCCGTCGCCGTCACCATGGACGGAGCGCGCGAGGTCGAGGTCTGCGTGAAGATGTTCCGGCCCGATCAGCAGCAGACGACGAAGGACTTCGCGGCCCGCTTCGAACGCGCCGCGATCGCTGCCTCGTCCGTGCGTTCGCCCCACGTCGTCCGTTGGTACGGGCATGGTGTCGTGAACGGACGCGGAACCTTCGTCGTCGAGCGCGTGCGCGGCGCCTCGCTCCGGGCCGTGCTCGACAAGCTGGTCGAGCGTCAGGACGTGGTGCCCGTTCCGGTGGCCCTCGCCGTCGCCCAGGCGATCGCCCGGGCGCTGCTCGACACGTCCACGGTGATGGTCGATCGCTCGCGAGGCACCCAGCTCGTCCATCGCGGGCTCTCGCCGAAGTCCGTGCGCATCGGCCTCGACGGGAGCATCCGCGTCTCCGAGCTCGGCATGGGCGCGTCCCTCGACCCCCTGGCCGAGGCGAAGACGAGGCTCGCCTCCGACGTCGGCAACTACATGTCGCCGGAGCATTTCTCGGGCGACGAGCTCGACGCTCGTTCCGACCTCTTCTCCTGGGGCGCGATCCTCTTCGAGATGCTCGTCGGCCAGCGCGCGCGGCGCACGCCCGTCCTGCGCGCTTCGGGGAAGGGCACCTCCCGATCGATCGCCCGATTCCGTTCCGATCTGCCGGGGCCGCTGATCGAGCTCATCGAGCACAGCCTCGAGCTCGAGCCGGCGAAGCGGATCCAGAGCGCCGATCAGGCCATCCGTCGCCTCGCGCTGATCCCCGACCTCCCAGCCGCGGCACCGGACGTGGCGGCATTCGTCCACCACGTCTTCGGGACGCCTGCCTCGGGACCGTCGCCCGCGTACACGATGGTCCAGGGAGCCATGACACCGCCGAGCAGCCGTCCGCCGCCCGCTCCCGTCGGGGGCGTCGGTGCCATCTTCGGCGGCGCGGCCGGATCCGGAGCGGGTGCGCCCGTCGTCGTGAAGTCGGTGCCGACCCCCCAGCCGTCCGCTTCGCCCTGGGCCGAGGGGCCCGGGATGCCTCCGCCCGCCGGCGCGGCGACCGTGGTCACGGGCGGTTCCCCGAGCGATCGGCCGCCGATGACCACCTCGCCCGGCATGCGCGCGTGGAAGGTCGCCGTCGCGAGCCAGTCGCCCGCGGGCGCTCACCCCGCGGCGCAGGCCGCCGCCCCGGTGGCTCCGGTGCAAGCACCCGCGGCGGCGAGGGCGCCCTCGGTGCCTGCCGCTGCGCCCGCGGCGCCGCCGTTCGCGCCGCCCGCGGTCGCCGCGATGGCCGCTCCCGCGCCGGCGAGCGCGCCTCCCGTCGCCGCACCGCCGTTCGCAGCTCCCGCCGCTGCGCCGAGCGCGGCGCCGGGGTCGGTGGCGCCGCCTGCCGCCGCGCCGTTCGGGCCCCCGATGGCCCCGCCGCTCGCGCGCGCGCCGAGCGCCTCGGCGCCGGCGGTCGCGGCGGCTCCGGCCGCGGCGCCCGCGCAGCCTCCGAGCGCACGAACGGGTCCGGGCGGATCGCCGATGGCCGTGAGCGATGGCCGCACGATGAACTTGAACGTGCAAGCGATCTCGCCCGAGCTCCTCGCCGCCCTCCAGGGCGGGGCGAAGCCCGCCGCTGCGCCGGCGCCTGCACCGAGCGCTGGCCCCGCATTCGCCGCGCCGACGCCTGCACCGAGCGCTGGCCCCGCGTTCGCGGCGCCGACGCCTGCACCGAGCGCGGGCCCCGCGTTCGCGGCGCCGACGCCTGCACCGAGCGCGGGCCCCGCGTTCGCGGCGCCGACGCCTGCACCGAGCGCTGGCCCCGCGTTCCCTGCGCTGACGCCTGCGCCCGGCGCGTTCGCGTCGTCGCCTGTGACGCCTGCGCCCGGCGCGTTCGCGTCTTCGCCTGCGACGCCGCCTCCCGGCGCGTTCGCCTCGCCGGGCACCCCTGCGCCCGGCGCGTTCGCATCCCCAGGGACTCCTGCTCCGGGCGCGTTCGCGTCGCCGGGAACGCCGCCGCCGGGCGCGTTCGCGTCGCCGGGCACGCCGAGCCCGTTCACGCCCCTTCCGTCACTCGCCGATCGACCGCCGCCGACGCCGAAGCCGCCGCGACGGGAGATCGAGCCGCGCGCGAAGCCGCCGGTCGATGCGGGCTCGTTCATCGTCGCCTTCGTCGTCGCGGCCGCGATCGCCTTCGTCGTGATCGTCGTCGTCGCGATCGCCACGGGGGCGGGGATGCGTTGACCTCAGGCGACCGTGCGGCGCCTTCCGAATCCTTCTCCCGATCGCGCCTCGAGCTCGAGCGCGAACCGCAGTACGAGGGGACACGGGAAGCAAGCCGTCCGGTGTTTCGTATGACTTTCGTGCCGGCCCGAGCTGGTGGATGAATCCATGACCGAGAACCGTCAGCGGCCCGAAGGGGCCGAGGGAGAGCCGGCGGCCGAGGAAGCGCCGGCGTCGAGCCCGACTCCGTCGCCGGCTGCGCCGAGCGCCGCATCGGCCGCGAACGCCGCGACGAGCGCCGCGAGCTCGGCCGCTTCCGCGGCCACGGCGCCCACGGCGGGGGCCGCCACGCAGGCTGCCGCGAGCGCGGCCCAGAGTGCAGCCTCCGCTGCTGCGCCGGCGAGCGAGGCCGCGGCCTCCGCGAGCCGGGCGATGTCGACGGCGCAGACCGCGGCGTCGTCGGCACAGGGCATCGCGAGTGGGGTTCAGCAAGGTGGCGTCGGCGGAGCCGTCGCCTCCGCCGCGGGAGCCACGGCGATGGCCGGCCTCGCGGCTCCCCTCGCGGGAGCGAGCGGCTCGACGCAGCGCACGCTGAGCTCGGCGCAGCAGGGCCTCGGCGTCGGCCAGCAGGTGGCGAGCCTCGGCCAGAGCGTGATCCCGCCGTCCTCGCCTTCCTCGTCGGGCGGGGGCTCGTCGTCGGCGTCGAGCGAGTCGTCGTCGGGCGGATCGGGCGGCGGCGCGGCGGGAACGGCCCGCACGGCCGCCGCGGCGCTGCTCGGGCCCGAGGGCGAGGGCATCACCGTCGCGTTCACGACCGACTCGTCGGTCGGTACGATCTGGAACGCGTCGCAGATCACCGTCTCCGAGGCGATGAGCGCGCCCTACGTCGCCCACCTCTCGCTCGTCACGCACGACTTCCACGCGGATGCCGCCGAGCTCCTCGGCGCGAGCTGCACGATCTCCATCCAACGCGGCTCCCTCGAGCGCCTCGTGCACGGCATCGTCGAGGAGGTCACGACCGGCGCCGAATCCACCGCGGAGGCCCACACCTCGATGTGCACGGTGCGCGTGGTGCCGGCCCTCGCGCTCCTCGCCCACACGCGGAGGAGCCGCATCTTCCAGGAGATGACGGTCGTCGAGATCCTCGACGAGGTCCTCACGGATCCGCTCCAGTCCTTCCAGCGCACGGTCCGCATCGAGGTCGATCGCGCCGTCCCCACGTACGAGTACCGCACGCAATACGACGAGAGCGACCTCTCGTTCGTGCAGCGGCTGCTCTCCGAGGAAGGTCTCTTCTACTTCTTCGATCACTCGGGGAGCGAAGAAGAGCTCGTCATCGTCGACGACGCCGCGAAGTACCCTTCGCTCGCGAGCACGCAAGGGGATCGACTCCCCTTCGTGAACGCCGGGAGCCCCGGCAACCACGAGGCCGTCACCTCGTTCCACCGCTCGGATCGCGTCCAGCCGACGGTCCACACGCTCCGCCACCACGACTGGACCAAGTCCGGGCCGATCGAGGCGAAGGAGGCGGCCGCCTCGGGCGACGATCCGAACGCGCCGGGTGCGAGCCGCGGCGGCTCCCGCGAGATCTACGAGCACGACTCGGCGCCGCTCACGCTCTCGAAGTACGACACCGGAGCGTTCAAGTACACGGCGGAGGACAGCGCGGCCCAGGTGGCGCTCCGGCGTCATCGCGCCGTGCAGGAGTCCCGTGGCTTCGACGGGGACTCGACCTGCATCGGTCTCGGGCCCGGCGTCGCGTTCAAGCTCTCGGGGCATGCACGCGGCGAGCTCGACGGCGAGTACGCCGTCACGCGGATCACCCACTCGATCGCCATCGGCGATTCGTCCCAGTCGCACGGCCTCGCCTCGCGCCTCGAGGCGACGTACTCGAACCACTTCGTCTGCGTCGCCGCCGACGTGCCGTATCGCCACATCCGCGGCGTCGACAAGCCGCGCGTCCGCGGCATCCTGACGGCGAAGGTCGTCGGTCCGAAGGGCGAGGAGATCCACACCGATCACTACGGGCGCATCCGGGTCCAGTTCCACTGGGATCGAGACGGGCAGGAGGACGACAAGAGCTCCTGCTTCCTCCGCGTCGCCCAGCCCTGGGCCGGCGAGGGATGGGGCTTCGTCTTCGTGCCGCGCATCGGCATGGAGGTCATCGTCACGTTCATCGACGGCGACCCCGACCGCCCCGTCGTCACGGGCACGCTCTACAACGCGGACAACCAGCCCCCGTACACGCTCCCGGACGAGAAGACGAAGAGCACGATCAAGACGAATTCGAGCCCGGGCGGCGACGGCTACAACGAGCTCACGTTCGAGGACAAGGCGGGCTCGGAGCAGATCATCCTGCATGCGCAGAAGGATCTGAACGAGACGGTGGAGAACAACCACTCGACGACCGTCAAAGCGAGCCAGACGGATAGCGTCGGCGGAGATCGGAGCGTCAGCGTCAGCGGCAACCAGAGCATCTCCGTGAAGAAGGACGAGAGCCGGACCGTCGAGGGCAAGGAGACCGTCACGGTGACCGGTCTCGTCACGGAGACTTTCAAAGGGAAGCGCGAGAGCACGATCACCGGTGGCGACAAGCTCACGGTCGACGGGGGCAACAAGGACGACACCGTCCACGGCGAGTACAACGTCGTGGTCGACACGCACTTCAAGGCGTCCCAACAGAGCAACGTGCTCGTCCTGAAGGCCGAGAGCTCCTGGTCGACCACCAGCCAGATCGTCCTGCAGGTCGGCTCGAACAGCATCGCGATCGACAAGGCAGGCAAGATCGTGTTGAGCGCTGCGAGCGAGCTCACCCTCGTCTGCGGTGGCGCGGGAATCTCACTCAAACAGGACGGAACGGTCACGATCTCCGGAAGCACCAAGACGGAAATCGGCGGCGGAACGGGCTCGATGGTGCTCGACTCGTCCGGCGCCGCGATGGGTGGCCCGAGCGCCACCGTGTCCGCGCAGTCCAACCTGAGCGTGAGCGGCGCGATGGTCGACATCTCGGGAAAGTCGATGACGACCATCTCGGGCGCGCTCGTGAAGATCAACTGACGAATCGGGGCTGCACGTGGAGCGCTTGATCGCCGAGACCCTGGAGAACGTCCGGAAGTTCGTCGCGCAGCGGGACAAGTTCCTGCTGGTCGTCGGCGCGGACGACGGCGACATGAGTGCGCTCCTCGCGATCCTGCGCTCCCTCGACGAATACGACGCCACCGACGTCCACCTGCTCTTCCCCGACATTCCCGAGAACGAGGCGCAGTACGTCGCCGCTCTCATGACCCGCGTCGTCGGCCAGATCACCCTCGTCAATCAGGTGATCGATCTCGAGAGCCTCCCCGAGCCGCGTTGGCCGGAGCTGCCCCACGCTTGCCTCGATCCCCGCATCCCGCCTCGCGATCGTTTCGTGCTCCTCTTCGACTACCTCCGCGAGCGACTGCCCGAAGGCGACCACCGGATCCTCTTCGCACTCGTGCCGATGGAGATCCGGAATCCGCAGGCCTACGCCAGCGTCGTCGGTTCCTTGTGGCCTTCGGACCAAGCACTGCCCTCCATGCGGAAGGTGCGTGTCCTGGCTCGGGAGCCGCGGAGCGACCCGTATCTGTCGCGGTCGGCGCGCACCCTCCCCACGAACCGGGTCGCCTCGATGATTGCCGCGCTCGACACCGCGGCGCTCACCAACGCGCTCGTCGCCGAGACAGCGAATCCGGAGGCCCCGGTCGAGGAGCGCATGAAGGGCCTCCTCCAGCTCGCGATGATCGACTTCGCCCATCGCCGATATCCGGCCGCGATGGAGAAATACCGGATCCTCTACTCCCACTACTACCGTGGTGGAAACAAGCTCTTCGCGGCGCAATGCCTCCAGGGCATCGGCGACGTCTTCCGGTATTCCGGCGATCTGCCGCGCGCGCTGACCCAGTACCGACGCACGCTCGCGCTCACCCTCGAGGTCGAGCCGCCGGTCTTTCCGGCGCTCTACAACGTCCTCCGGAGCCTCGGAGACGTGCACCTCGAGCTTCGTCAGCCCAAGGACGCGCTGGACCACTACGAGTACGCACAGAACATGGCTTATCAGATGATGAGCCACTTCGCGCGTGCGGACGCGCTCGAGCTGGTCGGCGTCGCCAAGTGCGCGCTGCGGGACGTCGCCGGAGCGATCGCGGTCTGGGATGCGGCGCTCGAGCTCTGCCGCAAGACCGAATACTTCGAGCGCTGGGAGTCCATTCTCGAGCGCCGGATCCAGGTCTACGAACAGAACGGCCTCCACGATCGCAAGCGCGTCGACGCCGACGAGCTCCTCGGGATGCGGCATCTCCGCAATCGGAGGAAGACCGCATGACGGGTCGCATGATGCCGGCCGACGGGCGTCCGAGTGCTCCTCCGGCGATTCCTCCTCTGCCCCAGGCCTCCCCGCCGCCCTCGATGTTCGCCCCGACCGGGAGCGCGACGCTCGACGCCCTCGGGCTCGCCGCGAGCGACGTCGTCAATCCGATGCTCGAAGGTCCGCCGGAGGACGCCGGCACTCTCGGGCAGGCGAGCTACTACCTCAATGCCGCTCTGGGCTCCGTGGGCTTCGTCCTCTCGACCGCGCCCGATTATGCGTTCGCGGCGCTCACGTCCGGCATCGCTGCGGCGTTGCCATCCCTGCCGGCGGCGACGCTCACGGACATGCAGATCGGGATCATGCACGCGCACACGCATCCGCCGAGCTTCGTGCCCCCGGCCGCACCGATCCCGCTGCCCAGCCTCGGCGCCGTGCTGCTCGCCGGCTCGGTCACGGTGTTGCTCGGTGGCAAGCCCGCCGCGCGCGCGGGCGACGTGGGGTTCTCGGTCGTCTGCGGGACGTTCATGCCGGCGTTCGAGATCCTCACGGGCTCGAGCAACGTCTTCATCGGCGGCGCGCGGGCCGCGCGTATCGGTGACCTCACGCGTCACTGCAATCCCGTGGGGATGGTCGGCGTGGCGATGGGTGCGCTCGGAGCCGTGGCAGGCGCCCTCGGAGCGGCCGTGCAGGCGCAGCAGAACCCGGGCGCGGCGCAGGCGGCCGCGCTCCAGGCGGCCGCGGACGCCGGAGCGGCCGCGATTCAGGCGACGGTCGGTAAGGACGCCGGTCTCCCGTTCTCGATCGGAGCGATGATCGGCACCTGCTCGAACGTGATGATCGGCGGGTTCCCGATGCCGAGCGTGCTCGAGTCCATCGCGGGCCTCGTCAAGCTGGTCAAGAAGATCAAGGCCGTACACGCGCGGTGTCCGGAAGCCGAAGCGGCGAATCGTCCTCACACGGGATGCGGTTGCTGATGCACACCGGGGGGTGCGCCAACGCCGAGCTCGAGGTCGCGCTCCGTCTGGTCGGCGATCCCATCGACGTCGTATCCGGCGCTCAGGTGGAGCGCCTGGTCGACGCGCGGGTCCGTGGGCACGCCCAGCTCATCGTCTGGCGCCGCTACGACAGCTCGAAGGTCCACGAGGATCGCGGCCTCGGCCCCGGCCACGCATGGGAGTTCGACGAGGAGCTCGTCCTCGACCTCGAGGGGTACTCGTTCCGCTGCGGCGACGGGAACACGTACACGTTCGGTCCGCTCGACGTCGTCGGGACGAGCGCGATCGACCGTGGTTGGGTTCTGCGTCGAGCGGACGTCGATCGCTTCGAGATCACACGGGGCGCGGAGCCGAAGCGCCTATTCGTCCGTTCGCGACGTAGTCCGGATCGGGCGAAGCTCGTCAGCCTCGGGGAGGGCACCGCCGTCGTCACGTTCGAGTACGACGGGGAGCAGCTGCGTCGGATCGCGAGCCTGGAGCACGCGATCGACGTGGAATGGGCGAACGATCACGTGGTCCGGCTCGTGTACCACGCGCTCGGCGAGGATGGTCACCGACGTCCGCACGAGCTCGCGAGCTATCGCTACGATTCGGCCTGGAACCTGGCGGAGATCGTCGACTTCTACAAAGGCGTCCACCGACGCGAATACGACGCACGGCACCGGGTCGTGCGTCGCATCGATGCGCGCGGGTACGCGATCGACTTCGCATACGACGCGAGCGGACGGTGCATCCGGTCGGGCGGCCACGACGGGGTCCTCCGCGTGGACCTCGAGTACCACCCGAAGGAGCGCCGTACGGTCGTCACGCGCTCGAACGGCGGCAAGACCGAGTACCACTACGACGCGAGCGGGACCGTCACGAAGATCGTCGACGCGGTCGGCGGCGTCACGGAATACGAGGTCACCGACGGTCGAGTCGTCGCCGCGACGGATCCCGCGGGCAACGCCACGAGGTACGTCCACGACGCGACGGGCGTGCGGACCCACGAGATCACGCCGCTCGGGGAGCGGCGGCCATGGCCCCCCCCTCCGCCGGGGCTCGCCAAGGACGCGTACGTCACGCTCCCGGACCCGCTGGCGTGGGAATGGGGGCTCCGGCCGCGGCCGCCCGAGCGGCGCCCGATGCCGCACGAGGTCCCCCACACGCTGGGGCCGACTGCGTCGCAAGTCGCGACCACGCTCTCTCCGGCGCCGCCGGAGCGGCCGGCCTACGACCTCTACGGCAACCTGGCCCGCATCGACCGCGCCGACGGTGGGACGCCACGCCGCTTCGGCTACGACGCGAGCGGGAATCCGCGCTTCGTGCTCGACTTCGACGGGCATCGGACGACGTACGAGTACGCGTCGTGGAACCACCTGAAGGCCACGACCGATGCGCTCGGCCGCACGATCCACTACGCGTGGACCACGGAGGAGCAGCTCGCGGCGATCGCGGACCCAGGCGGTTCGCAGACCGCGTACCGCTACGACGCCAAGGGCCGGATGGTCGAAGTCCATCGGCATGGGCGCCTGCACGAGCGGTACACGTACGACGCGGCCGACAACCTGATCGCGAAGCACGACGCGGACGGCCGCGAGCTGCTCCGCCTCGAGCCCGGGCCGGGGAACAAGAAGGCGAAGCGGATCCTCGCCTCCGGCGACGAGCAGGAATTCGCGTACGACCCGTTCGGTCGCTTCCTCGTCGCGAAGGGGAACGCGGGCGAGTGCCGGTTCGGCTACGAGCACGACGGGCGGCTCCGGTACGACGAGCGCGACGGCGTCGGTGTGCGCCACGCCTACGATGCCCGGGGACGGGTGAAGGAGACGCGCGTCCTCGATCGGTTCGTGACGCGGTACCTTCACGGCGAGGGCGGCACGTGCGTGGTGCTCGACCCCACGGATCGAACGCACCGGGCCGAGCTCCTGGTCGACGGGATCTTCCGCCGGACGCTCGACAACGGTCTCGCCGAGGTGTCGCAGTACGACCACCGCGGTCGGTGCGTGCGGAAGGAGGCGCGGGGGTTCCCGGGGGCGTCGCCGGTCTGGGCGCGCGCGTACACGTACGGTGCGGAGGGCGACCTCCTGCGCGTCGACGATTCGGAGCGCGGCACGACGCACTACGCGCACGATGCGGCGCATCGGCTCGCCGCGGCGCTCTCGCCGGACGGACGGCAGGACGACTACGTCTACGACGCGGCGGACAACCTCGTGCGCGCGCCGGGGCTCGAGGCGCAATACGTGCTCGGGAACCTGCTCGTCCGTGCGAACGACGAGAGCTTCACGCACGACGTGCGCGGTCACGTGGTGGAGCGCCGTCGGGACGCGCAGACGGATCGGAACGCGTCGCTGCATTCGGGCCCGGAAGCGCAGCTGATTCGGTACGTCCGCGACTCTCGCGGACAGCTCGTCCGGATCGAGGGGCTCTACGCGCCGTGGGAGGCGGAGTACGACGCGCTCGGACGCCGGACGAAGAAGCGCTTCGGCCGCGCGGAGTGGACGTTCCACTGGGACGGCGACCGTCTCGGGGCGGAGGAGCTCCCGAACGGTGAGCTGCGGGTCTACGTGTACCCGGACGAGCGTTCGCTGGTTCCGTTCCTGCGGATCGACTACGCGAGCCGTGAGGCGGACCCGCACGAGGGCAGGCGTCATTACCTCTTCGCGAACCACCTCGGCTGCATCGAACGGGTGGTGGACGACGCGGGTCGGACGGAGTGGCGCGCGGAGCTAGGCCCGTACGGGGCGCGCCGGATCGAGGCGCCGACGGGGTTCGAGCAGCCCCTGCGGTGGCCGGGGCACTACCAGGACGAGGAGACGGGGCTCCACTACAACCGATTCCGTTACTACGACCCGACGCTCGGGCGGTACCTCGAGTCGGATCCGCAAGGCCTCGCGGGCGGGCTGAACCTCTACGCGTACACGCGCAACCCGCTCGTGTCGGTGGACTTGCGCGGCCTGAGCGACGTGTGTCCGACGACCGGGCGCCCGATCGAGCGCGCGGCGGATGCGGATGGGGCGGATGCGGAGAGACCACCGCGTGATCCGAACAGTCGGGAAGGCGTTCCCGAGCACGCGCAGACGATCCCGGAGCGACAGGCGGCAATCGAGCAGTCGGGAAGCGGCGATGTCCCCGACTATGCGCAGGAGAATCCGCACCTCTACTACTACGATCCAGGGCCGCCAGGACGCTACAGGGCACGACCGGGAGCGCGCATCGATCGAGCCACCGTCTTTCCTTCGGGATATCGCCAAGGCACACTGGATGCGATGGTGGCAAATCACTCTGTGCAGGGCAGGCAGCTCGCAGAGGCCCACAGGCAGAGCGGTGGCCGGTTCAACGAGCACGGGGTCCCGGTAGACGCGAACGGGAACGCAATCGTACCGCGAGACGCGAACGGCCAGCGAGTCGGCGTCCAAGATCTCAACTGGGTCGAGACGCACCCGGACGGAACGACGAGCGTGATACAGCATTCGGCAGACGATCCGATCACTTTTGATCACATCACACCCACGTCGACCATGTTCAACGAGGGAGCCTCCGTGGGCGGGCGGACCTATCCACCGGGAAGCGACGCCCCACGAGAGGTCCGAAGCGATTTCTACAACGATCCTAATAATATGCGTCCGATGCTGCGTTCTGATAACTCCGCCCGAGGGGGAGAGCGCTACACCCAGACCACGGGCGACAACTTCTCCAACTGAAATCCGAATGCGCGATGACCGAATCTCTTCTCGAACGTCTGAAGTCCGCTCTCGAGCGTCCCTTGGTTCAGGTTGGTTCCACGGATGTGTATCGATGGGTGCAGCCCTGGGACGGAAAGGTGTCGGACGTCTACCTTCGATGCATCGGCGAGCGATGCGTCAGCACGACGATCGCTGGCGATACCGAGTGCGCGGTGCGAGTGCTGCAGTCGATCGATGAGTCGCTGCTCGATATGGTCAGTGCGGCCAATCCGCTGGCTCGAGTCGGCGCAGACAGGGGCCACGTTCCTCACGGACTGGAGACCCTGGCGCTGTTTCATCCCGCAGTGGCCAAGGCAGGCTTCGAGAAGTCTGCCAGCTTCATCACTCCAGCGATGTACAGGGTGGTGCCATCGTACCGGTGCGAGTGGAAGGACGAACCTCCGCAGGACATGGGGCTTCGATTGCGCTCGATCGTGCCTGGGGCTCGGCTGGATCGCGCGCCCGTGCCGGCCCTCTCACGCCGGTACAACCACGTGCGCAGTGGTCTGGGGACCAAGGGTAAGAAGCTCTGGCTCGAGACCCTCGAGAAGACGAAGCAAGATGTCGCGAAGCTCGAACAAGAGCAGGGTGCTTGCGAAGTCGAGAACTTCGAGAACCAGCGAGCGATGATTCGCTTCGAGGAACACTTCACGGTGACGCAGGGCAAGGAAACCTGGACGCCCAAGCCCGGGACGGTCCTGGAGTGGCTGGAGGTGTTCTGCACCAAGGGCGCGAAGGCGGCGGCGGAGGCGAGGCAGACCGATGCCGGTTGATCCGATCGCCGCGGGCGTCGAGAAGGCGGTCGCGAACCTACTCGCGTCCTCGGACGGGAATCTGCCCGAGGCAGCGGCCGCGGAGCTGTTCCGAGTGCTCCGGAGCGAGGGGGAGAGGTTGCAGGTTGCCGCGCTGACCACCGCATCGCTGGCGTTGACGCATCCCCAGGCGCCCGAGAGCGTGAAGCGCGACCTTGCGGCGCTCCTCGAGGCCGCGGAACGCCTGCTCGGTGGAGCCAACGAGTCGCTACCGTTCCAGCCCATCCAGGCGCTCGCCACGGCGCGGGAAACGAGTTGGGCACGTCAGCGACAGACCGAGGCCGGCATCGCCACGGGATGGGCCGTGGCGCTCCTCGTCGACCCGCGTCTCGAGGCCTGGCAGAATCTGCTCAGGGCATTTCGGTGGAGCCACCTCGGGCATCTCCAGATCGAGGAGGACCTGCGCGACGGGTGGATGAACTGGATCGACGACGTCGTTCGGGTCCCGAACGACCGGGTGATGCGTGGGACCCTCGCGGCAGCTCGGCGGACTCTCGAAGGATCGCTGGGGGCTCTTCCCGAATCGTGGGAGCTCGAGGTGTCCGGACTCGAGCAGAAGAACCAATTCGCGCTCGACCTCGTCGATGGCCCCGGCGGGCGAATGGTTCGCACGCTCGGTCGCTTCTCGCTCGAACTGGTGGGCACGACATTGCGGGTCATCGTGCACGATCCGGGCGAGGGGCTGCGCGATCCGCTCCGCGTGGAGTACGTGACGAACGAGCTCGCGCTCCGACGTTTCTTGGCGCGCCGCTACGAAGGGCGATTCGACCGCGTCGAGTACACCATAGTGCCGACGGGCGAGACCTGGATGCGCGAGAGCTGATAGCGGCCTCCGACATCGGGAAACGTGCCCCCTCACTCGCCCCGAAACCTCGGCACGCGAGGTGGTAACCGTCCGGACGTTAGGGCGCTAACACGGCATCCGCTCACCCCGTAGAGCGCGTGCGTCCTCGTGGACTGCCACGGTTCACCCTGATGGGACCGTCTGATTTTCAGGGAGATGGGACCAGGGAAAAATCGAGCGACCGTCCGGGATGATGTCCGAACTCGCCGATCTTGTCGATCTCGGCTCGGGCCGTCAGCGCTTCCTGCGGCGGCCAATCTGAACCGGCCTCGGCACGGGCGAGGCGGGCTTGGTGGGCGCGTCCTCGCCGAGCCGAGGCTTGAGCCGTGCTCGGTACGACTCTCCCTCGACGACGAGGTCGTACGCCGCGTTCTTGAAGCGATCGATCGCGCTCTGTGCCTGCAGGACGTCGTCGAACATCGCAAGCCACTCGCTCGTGTCGCGGTTGCTCGTGACGATCGTCGACGCGCGTCCGGTTCGCTCCACGAAGAGCTGGTAGACGTCGCGACTCTCGTCTCGCGTCATCGGCTCGAGAGCGAAGTCTTCGATCACGAGGAGGTCGACCGTGGTCAGGTCCGTCATGGCGGCCTCGCGAGAGTTGTCGAGGCGACTCTGGCGCAGCTCCCGCAGGATTCTGTCGGCCCGCTTCAAGATCACGCGATAGCCGTTCTGACAGGCCACGGGCGCGAGAGCGCTCGCGAGGAGCGTCTTGCCGACGCCAACCGGCCCGAGGATCACGACGTGCCGGTGCGAGGCGAGGAAGCGCAGGCTCGCGAGCTCCGCGAGCAGGCGATTGTCGTACGTAATCTTCGCGGTCTTGTCCCATCTCTCGAAGGTCATGTCGCGATCGAGTCCCGCTTGCTCGGCGCGTCGTTCGGCGGCCGAACTATCTCGACGCCCGACTTCATCGCCAAGCACGAGGAGCAGGAAGTCCTCGATGTCCATCGGCTGCGATCGCGCGAGTGCGCGCCGCGGCGCGAGGGTGTCGAGGGTCCGTCCGAGACGAAGCTTCTTCAGGACGGCAACGAGATCGGGGTTCACGCTCGGCTTCGTCATGGCGTCAACTCCGCGTCCGAGCGAAGCGACGACGTCGTCGAGAATGAGGATGTGTCCCGGGCGAAGCGAGTCTTCGATAGCACGATCACACGCCCCTCCCGCTCGCCGACGTCTTCCGTCTTAATCGCGTCCTTCAGCATCCTCGCGATTCGCGGCACGTCGATGACGTCGAAAGCGAACGCACTACGACACGTCTCGTCGACCCGACGGTCGCCGTACTTGTCGCAGAGGCGAACGAGTTGCTGTGCGTGGCGGAGGCGTGGCCAGGGGACGGTCACGTCGAAGAGGCGCTCGGCGTAGCGGCCGACGTTCTCGCCTCGCTTCTTCGCCGCGCGACGACGGCCTCGACGCCGCGTAGCGCGAGCGGCGCGCGGCCCACGGGATAGTCATTCGCGTCGGTGCTCCGTCCGTCGGGCGGCTGCCGTGGATGTGTCTTGATCAGCTCGGCCTTCAAGTGGATTCGAACGAGGCTGCGGTCCGAGCGAACGCGGACTTCGCGTCCGATGAAGCGCGTCGGGGCCGAGTAGAGGGCACGCGCGACCCGGATGTGGTGATCGGGATGGACCTTCGCTTTCGTCCACGTGGGAACGTCGAAGGGCGCGCTCGGTGGAGGAAGAAGACGAGGCTGCTCCATCTCCTTGAACACCTCTCTCGGCACCTTGCGGGTGGTTCCGTGCGCGCGCAGGCCGGCGCGTGCGCGGCACCGGTCGGCCGCACTCCTTCTCGCGTCCTCGAGCGAGGGGAACTCCTTCCCCTCCCACCGGCTCTCGCGTACGAATGCCACACGGTTCTCGACGCGAGGCTTGTCCTTCGGGTGCCTCACGCGAGCGGCGTCGACGAAGAGTCCGCGGGCCTCGGCGTACTCCGCGAACGAGTCCACGAGCTTGAAGTTCTCGGAGCCCGCATCGTCGACGATCGTGCTCATGTTGTCGGGCACGATGCGATGGACGACGCCACCGAAGAAGGCCCACGCCTCGTCGAGGCCGGCGCAGACCGCCTCCGTGGTCTGGTGGAACATCGGCTTCACGAACATGTATCGACTGAACGTGAGCGTGACGATGAGCGCCCAGAGGTCGCGCATCTTGCCCGTCGTCTCGTCCCGGAATCGGCCCATCTTGCCGAAGTCGACCTGCGCCTCCTCGCCCGGCGCCGCGTCATCGATGCGCACGGTCGGTGGGCGCTTGTGCCATGCGAGCTCGTCGATCGCGAAGCGCCGAAGCGTCGCGTACGTCACCTCGACCCCGCGACGCTTCAGCAGGTCATGGACTCTGGTGAGCTTTAGCGGCCTCTCGCCCTCGAGCCACGCTGCGATCTGGTCGCGATCCGGCATCAGGGCGAGCCGCTCCTCGCTCGGCTCGGGGAGCGACCGATTCGTCACCCTCTGCGCGACGGCCTGGACGTCCTCGTCCCGCAGAGTCGTCTCGCGCTTCAGTCCGACCGTTGCGGCCGCATCGACATAGCGTCGCACCGTCATGCGATCGAGCCCGGTCTCGCGGACCGTCTCGCGCAAGGCCTGCCCTGCTTGCCAGCGGCGCAGCACTTCTCTCACTTCGATCATCGTCAGCTCCCGGTAACTCATCGGGCCCTTCCCCTCCGGCGCTCCGCGCTGCCGTCGATAAGGCACCCTGCCTGGTTCCGGTCGCTCGCCTCGACCCCCCTGACTCTCAGCCCCGCCGGGTGGTCGCTTGGGGCTGGAAATCGGGTGGTCCCATGAGCCTGAAAATTCTGCCCACGCCCTGCGCGGGTGGTCCCATGACCCCGAAAATCAGCTGGTCCCTTCAGGCCGCAAAACTGCGGCCCGAGGTGGTCCCTTCAGCCTGAACGCTGGCACGAGGTGCCGCCAGGCGGACACGTCGTCGTCGAAGCGAAGGGTGGGAGCGCTACGAATTCGTCGTCGCGGCAGATCGGGTCCGAGAGGTTCGGTCAGGGAACCCCGGAGTACCTTGGCGACGTTGCGAGCAACATGGCAGAGGGCGGCAATCGTCAAGCGGCGGCCATCAGTAGGGCGATACGCGACGGGAATCCCCCCGTACATCGAAATCTCCCAGCCACTTCGGAGCGATGGCACCCCTGGTCCGCTTGGCGTACGCCAGTACACGGGCAGTACGCCCAACGCTGCTGCAGCCTCGGCGCCGAGTGGATCGTCAGGTGGGAGCGTCCTCGCTACGGGACCACCCACGACGTCGGGTCCGTAGCCGCGTCCGCGGGAGTCCTTGTCGCCACCAATCTCGATCGATAGAAGCCCGATGAAAGACCTTCAGCACTACAAGTACATTTCACCCTTCCAGCCCGATTACCTGGAGGGAAGGCAGACCTATTGGTTGGAGAGGTTCCCCCCCGTCCTTCAACGGCGAGCAAGCCAGCTGGCGACGAGCCCGCGAGATCTCGCGACGCAGGCAGCGCTGGCCATGCACGAGCGCCAGTTCGGGGTGACGAAGCGCTTTCTCTCCCTGGCCGGCGAGGTGGCTGCTGCTGTCTGTGTCGCGTCGTTCCGAACGGGCGACGTGTCGTTCACCTACGGCGGCGTCCCGATGACGGGCCCCGGAGCTGTTCCCGAGATCGTGTTGTCGCCAACGGAATGGCGTACGAGCTTCGATCTCGTGATTCTCTCCCGACGGCCCGACCTCATTCGCGCCGTGCTCGACTACCCGGAGGAGTACCTGCGCCGAGATCCTGGAGAGCGCGACGAGTACGGCTTCACGCTCGTCGAGACCATGCGTGCGTTCGGCCTCGGCCAGGCGCGATGGAAGGACCTCGCCCTCGAGACCGAGCGCAACATGGAGCCCGAACGGATTCGAATCGCGCCTGCGAACTGGCTCGCGATGGAGAGGGGGCGCCTCGGGCTGATGCGGGCGATCGACACGGGCTCGGCAGCGGAGCTCGATGCGGCCCTCGTCGCGATGATCAAGGCGCACAAGGCCTACTACGGGCGCGGCGCCGAGGCGAAGAAGCCGGGCGGTCTGCTCTGCCTCCCTGCGCTCGCGTTCGCCGCGATGGCCCACGACCGCGGCATCCGGACGAGCGTGGTGAGCGACTACATGCCGCTCTGGCTGGTGCGGGGCGAGGACCCTCCGGCATGAGCTACTCGGTCTCGGTCTACGCGGTCGACCTCGCGTTGCTGCGGAGCGTGCTCGACAATCCGCATCATCCGGCGCGCGGCACCTTGAACGCCGACGTCGGGACGGCGGAAGGGCGTGCGCTGTCGGCGTTGCTCGGCGGACCGAGGCCGAAGGGCCTGACGGCCGCGGACCTCGCCTACGCGCTCGAGCGACTGTGCGACAGGCTCGGTCGTCGCGTCGGGAGCAACGGCCTCTCGGGGATCCGTTCGGCCTTCCTCGAAGGCGCCTACCGCGTCATCGACCCGGTCTACGCGCCGACGGGCTTCTCGCTGCAGAGGCTCGTCGAAGGCGGCCCGCCGGTGGCGCTCCCTCCTCCGGACGACTTTCCGGCCGTCGGCTTCGTGGAGAACGACGTCGTGGCCCGCGCCCACGCGTTCACCGAGGCCGAGTCGCCGACGCTCGAGGATCCGGATCTCGATCAGGTGCTCGTCGACCTCGCCGAATGGCTCGCGGTTGCGGCCTCGCGCGGGTGGGGGCTCGTCGCGTTCTACGCGTGAGCCGGCGGTGCCATGGCTAGCCGGTCGGGTGGGCGCTCACGAGGGCGCCCCCGGTTGGCTCCGGAGACGCACGTCCACGCGCGTCGCTGTCGACTGCGGTGAATCGTCTCGACGACTCATCGCGACGAGTGCCGCTCGCTGACGTACGGGCCGAAGCCTGCAGATCCCAAGGCCTTCGGTCCGTGGACTGCAGCATTCCGCGCCGCGCGACGTCCGCGACTCTCGCGGACAGCTCGTCCGGATCGAGGGGCTCTACGCGCCGTGGGAGGCGGAGTACGACGCGCTCGGACGCCGGACGAAGAAGCGCTTCGGCCGCGCGGAGTGGACGTTCCACTGGGACGGCGACCGTCTCGGGGCGGAGGAGCTCCCGAACGGTGAGCTGCGCGTCTACGTGTATCCGGACGAGCGTTCGCTGGTCCCGTTCCTGCGGATCGACTACGCGAGCCGCGAGTCGGACCCGCACGAGGGCAGGCGTCATTACCTCTTCGCGAACCACCTCGGCTGCATCGAGCGGGTGGTGGACGACGCGGGTCGGACGGAGTGGCGCGCGGAGCTCGGCCCGTACGGGGCCGCGCCGGATCGAGGCGCCGACGGGGTTCGAGCAGCCCCTGCGGTGGCCGGGGCACTACCAGGACGAGGAGACGGGGCTCCACTACAACCGATTCCGTTACTACGACCCGACGCTCGGGCGGTACGTCGAGTCGGATCCGCAAGGCCTCGCGGGCGGGCTGAACCTCTACGCGTACACGCGCAACCCGCTCGTGTCGGTTGACTTGCGCGGCCTGAGCGACGTGTGTCCGACGACCGGGCGCCCGATCGAGCGCGCGGCGGATGCGGATGGGGCGGATGCGGAGGGGGGACCACGGACGACGCGCGACGCGAATGGAAGGCTTCGCGTCGCGGCTGGAGAGGAGGGCGCGGGGCGATTCGTGCACGATCCCGACGCGCCGCCCACAGCGGGGCGCCCGAGGCCGGATCATGTCGCGACCGCGGGGGACATGCCCGACGGACGGCCGCTACCGGCGGATCATCCCGCCGTGCGCGATCGTCAGGCCGCGGCTGCTCGGGATGCGAGCGACCCGGGGCGGCAGCAGGCGATGAGGAACGCTTCGGAGCGAATGGGTGAGGCCGCGGCCGACCAATGGGCCGGGGAACAGGGCCTGACTCGCGTGCACCCCGCGAACGAAGGCACGCGTTCGGGCTCGGGCACCTTCGACCGGATCTACCAAAACCAGGGGACCGAGCCGGTTCGGATCCAGGGGCCGGACGGCCGCACGATCGAGGTGCCGCCAGGCGGACACGTCGTCGTCGAAGCGAAGGGTGGGAGCGCGTCGAATTCGTCGTCGCGGCAGATCGGCGACGAGCGGTACGGTCAGGGGACCCCGGAGTACCTTGGCGACGTTGCGAGCAACATGGCAGAGGGCGGCAATCGTCAAGCGGCAGCCATCAGTAGGGCGATACGCGACGGGAATCCCCCCCGTACATCGAAATATCTCAGCCGCTTCGAAGCGATGGCACCCCAGGACCGCTCGGGGTACGCCAATACACCGGTCGCACGGACAACCCGGCCGCGGCCCGGGCTCCAGAGGGATCCCCAGGTCGGAACGTCCTCGCCACCGGTCCTCCCACGGCGTCGGGTCCGTAGCCGCGTTGGCGCGAGTCCTCGTCGACACCCATCTCGATCGATAGAAGCCCGATGAAAGACCTCCAGCATCACAAGTACGTGTCGCCCTTCGAACCGGACTTCCTACCGGAGAACAAGGCATATTGGGAAGAGACATTCCCTCCGATCCTGCAGCGACGCGCGAGTCAGCTCGCGGGGACTGCGAGAGACCTGTCGTGGCAGGCAGCGCTGGCCATGCACGAGCGCCAGTTCGGGCTGACGAAGCGCTTTCTCTCCCTTGCCGGAGAGGTGGCCGCCGCCGTCTGTGTCGCGTCGTTCCGGACGGGTGATGTGTCGTTCACCTACGGCGGCGTCTCGATGACGGGCCCCGGAGGAGTTCCCGAGATCGTGCTCTCTCCCCAGGAGTGGCGTACGAGCTTCGAGCTCGTGATGCTCTCGCGGCGCGCGGACTTGATTCGTGCCGTGCTCGACTACCCGGAAGAGTACCTTCGGCATGCAGGCGGCGAGCGCGACGAATACGGGTTCACGCTGGTCGAGACGATGCGTGCGTTCGGCCTCGGGCAGGCGCGGTGGAAGGACCTCGCGCTCGAGACCGAGCGCAACATGGAGCCCGAACGGATTCGAATCGCGCCTGCGAACTGGCTCGCGATGGAGAGGGGGCGCCTCGGGCTGATGCGGGCGATCGACACGGGCTCGGCAGCGGAGCTCGATGCGGCCCTCGTCGCGATGATCAAGGCGCACAAGGCCTACTACGGGCGCGGCGCCGAGGCGAAGAAGCCGGGCGGTCTGCTCTGCCTCCCTGCGCTCGCGTTCGCCGCGATGGCCCACGACCGCGGCATCCGGACGAGCGTGGTGAGCGACTACATGCCGCTCTGGCTGGTGCGGGGCGAGGACCCTCCGGCATGAGCTACTCGGTCTCGGTCTACGCGGTCGACCTCTTTTTGCTGCGGAGCGTGCTCGACAATCCGCATCATCCGGCGCGCGGCACCTTGAACGCCGACGTCGGGACCGCGGAAGGGCGTGCGCTGTCGGCGCTGCTCGGCGGACCGAGGCCGAAGGGCCTGACGGCCGCGGACCTCGCCTACGCGCTCGAGCGACTGTGCGACAGGCTCGGTCGTCGCGTCGGGAGCAACGGCCTCTCGGGGATCCGTTCGGCCTTCCTCGAAGGCGCCTACCGCGTCATCGACCCGATCTACGCGCCGACGGGCTTCTCGCTGCAGAGGCTCGTCCAAGGCGGCCCGCCGGTGGCGCTCCCTCCGCCGGACGACTTTCCGGCCGTCGGCTTCGTGGAGAACGACGTCGTGGTCCGCGCCCACGCGTTCACCGAGGCCGAGTCGCCGACGCTCGAGGATCCGGATCTCGATCAGGTGCTCGTCGACCTCGCCGAATGGCTCGCGGTGGCGGCCTCGCGCGGGTGGGGGCTCGTGGCGTTCTACGCCTGAGCCGGCGGTGCCATGGCTAGCCGGTCGGGTGGGCGGTCACTAGGGCGCCCCCGGTTGGCTCCGGAGACGCACGTCCACGCGCGTCGCTGTCGACTGCCGTGAATCGTCTCGACGACTCATCGCGACGAGTGCCGCTCGCTGCCGTACGGGCCGAAGCCTGCAGATCCCAAGGCCTTCGGTCCGTGGACTGCAGCATTCCGCGCCGCGCGACGTCCGCGACTCTCGCGGACAGCTCGTCCGGATCGAGGGGCTCTACGCGCCGTGGGAGGCGGAGTACGACGCGCTCGGACGCCGGACGAAGAAGCGCTTCGGCCGCGCGGAGTGGACGTTCCACTGGGACGGCGACCGTCTCGGGGCGGAGGAGCTCCCGAACGGTGAGCTGCGGGTCTACGTGTACCCGGACGAGCGTTCGCTGGTTCCGTTCCTGCGGATCGACTACGCGAGCCGCGAGGCGGACCCGCACGAGGGCAGGCGTCATTACCTCTTCGCGAACCACCTCGGCTGCATCGAGCGGGTGGTGGACGACGCGGGTCGGACGGAGTGGCGCGCGGAGCCAGGCCCGTACGGGGCGCGCCGGATCGAGGCGCCGACGGGGTTCGAGCAGCCCCTGCGGTGGCCGGGGCACTACCAGGACGAGGAGACGGGGCTCCACTACAACCGATTCCGTTACTACGACCCGACGCTCGGGCGGTACGTCGAGTCGGATCCGCAAGGCCTCGCGGGCGGGCTGAACCTCTACGCGTACACGCGCAACCCGCTCGTGTCGGTTGACTTGCGCGGCCTGAGCGACGTGTGTCCGACGACCGGGCGCCCGATCGAGCGCGCGGCGGATGCGGATGGGGCGGATGCGGAGGGGAGGCCGAGGACTCCGGGGGCCGAATCGTCGCCGATGGATCGAGCCCTGCCGGGCGACGACGAAAGGTTCCAGCGCAACGCCGAGGCGCGAGCAAGCCAAGAACCCCCGCTTCGTCCTCTGTCGCGCGAGGAGTGGCAGGAAATGGCCAATCGAATCCGCGACAATCAGGCGCGCGGCAATGTCGCGGAGACGGCGACGCTCGACGCACTCGACGTCGACAACAACAACAGGGCGATCGACCGAGAGGGTAACGCCCGAGAGATCGAGACCTATCCGCGGAATGCACCGCCCGATACCCCTTCTACCCGGCCGGACGGGGTCACGGACCGGTCGATCATCGACGTGAAATCGATGCCAGACGATGGACCGCGAGTGCTCGACGATTCCGAGCAGTTCGACCTACGGAGAAGGATGGCCGAGGGGCCACCGACTCGCCAACACGTGGTGGTGATGACAAACGGCGATCGCTCCGCGGTCCGTCCGAGCGGGCCGTTGGGGGAGGGGTCGACGGTCTATCATCGAGATTCGACGACGGGAGCGTGGTCGAAGTGGAATCCTACCACGAATCGATGGACCACCATCGCCGGACCGCCCAGCCTCTGAAGAGAGTGGAACATGTCCAAGGACGACTACCAAGCAATCTCGTTTCGCTTCTTCTTACGGGGGCCCACGGACTCGCCGGAGGCCCTGGCGACGATCTTGATCGCGCTCGAGGCTCACTCGCTCTTCGCCCCGACGCATCATGGAGTGGACGAGAAGAAGCGGCACCTCTACGACCGGGCGACGGCGATCGAGCTGGCCCTCAACAGTACCTGGTCCAAGAAGAGGCTCATCCTCTGGACCAAGCACACCGAGCGCGCCGGACCGATCTTCATCGAAGTGGCGGGGAGCACCCCGGTCCGCCTTTCCTTCTCGCTGAAGCCCTCACTCTTGGCCAAGGCCTCGGAATGCGTCGCCCAGTACCGCAGTCTGGTCGCTCGCCTTCGGCCACACTACGCCCAAGTCTGCCCATTGGCGGCGTGGAACAGGGTCGAGGCGGTCGTGCCGACTCCGATGGTCGCGGAGGAAGAATCGCTCGGATTCGGCTTGAGTATCGCGGCGATTCGCCGCGTCGGCTTCTCCCATCTGTACCCGCACTCGTACCTCGACGAAGAGCTCGGGGTGGCACTCGCTCCCGCGCTGGCGGATCTCGGTGCTCGTCGCACGACCTTCGGTGGGTGGTGGATCGGCGGCGAGGATCTGCCTCTGGCGCCCGGGTTGATCCCCGAGATGGAAGCAAGGCTTCGGTACGCGCGAGTCCTGCGAACGCACGGCCTCCTCGGACGACTGGACGTGAACGATCGCTACTACTTCGGCCCGCGCTGGACGCCCCCAGGGAGCTGGACCGCGACGGATCCCATCGTGGAGCGCGACCTGGCGGGACCCAACGAATGATTCGCGTGCAAGACATGCCCGAGGAGCGCCGATGACGAAGCTGTCGCCCGAGATCCTTGCGACTCGCGAGACAGGGGACTTCGCGTACGGAGGCGTCCTGGAAAGGGCGGACCTCCGAGGCGCGAACCTCGCCGCGCTTCGGCTCGAAGACCCCTCGTGGACGGGATGCGACTTCCGCGATGCCTCGTTCGAGGACTTCCGATGCATGGGCGGGAACCTGTCGCAGGGGCGTTGGGAGGGCGCGGCGCTCGGGGGCGCTCGGATGATGGACGTTGCCTTCGCGAGCGGGGTGTTCGACGGTTGCTGGATGGAGCGAGGGGTCTTTCCGGCTTGCGACTTCCGTCGCTGTTCGCTCGTGGGGGTGGATCTCTCGGAGGCCGAGCTGCTCGGTGCCGTG
Organism: Polyangiales bacterium; assembly: GCA_046351215.1. Lineage (GTDB taxonomy): Bacteria > Myxococcota_A > Polyangia > Polyangiales > Houyiibacteriaceae > JAXLYX01. The sequence goes on from JAXLYX010000006.1 coordinate 33,881, forward strand.
TTCGACGGGGCGAATCTTCGCGACGCCAATCTGGAGGGTGCGCGCTGCGTCAAGGTGTCGTTCCGCGGGGCGGATCTCCGCGGGGCGAACCTCGCAGGGGCGGATCTGACACAGGCCGATCTTCGTGGTGCGATGATCGAGGGAGCGATCTTCGAGGGCGCGAACACGAGCGAGGCGGTGTTCTGACGGCGTAGCGCGGAGGCTGCTACGGGCACGGGCCGGCGCGGTCGGCGCCCTCGCTGTGTCGTTGAATCGCATCCGACGACAATACCGAGCGGCGGCCACTGACTTCACTGCTGAAGGCACCGCGACTGACGCCCTCGAGGTGGTGGTCGTGGGCGTAGCCTCGGAGCAGTCTCGGCGAGGCGGCGTGGAACGTTTCGCCACCCGCGACTATTCGCGCACGACGTGCGCGGTCACGTGGTGGAGCGCCGTCGGGACGCGTAGACGGATCGGAACGCGTCGCTGCATTCGGGCCCGGTAGGGCAGCTGATTCGGTACGTCCGCGACTCTCGCGGACAGCTCGTCCGGATCGAGGGGCTCTACGCGCCGTGGGAGGCGGAGTACGACGCGCTCGGACGCCGGACGAAGAAGCGCTTCGGCCGCGCGGAGTGGACGTTCCACTGGGACGGCGACCGTCTCGGGGCGGAGGAGCTCCCGAACGGTGAGCTGCGGGTCTACGTGTACCCGGACGAGCGTTCGCTGGTTCCGTTCCTGCGGATCGACTACGCGAGCCGCGAGTCGGACCCGCACGAGGGCAGGCGTCATTACCTCTTCGCGAACCACCTCGGCTGCATCGAGCGGGTGGTGGACGACGCGGGTCGGACGGAGTGGCGCGCGGAGCCAGGCCCGTACGGGGCGCGCCGGATCGAGGCGCCGACGGGGTTCGCGCAGCCCCTGCGGTGGCCGGGGCACTACCAGGACGAGGAGACGGGGCTCCACTACAACCGGTTCCGTTACTACGACCCGACGCTCGGGCGGTACCTCGAGTCGGATCCGCAAGGCCTCGCGGGGGGCGCGAACGTGTACGCACCGACGGCGAATCCGCTACGCGACGTGGACCTGCGGGGGCTCACGTCGAAGTGCCCGAACCACGTCGATTGTCCGGACAATCCGGGCAATCAGGGCAAGACGCGGCCGGCGGGGGAGGGGAAAGAAAGTGCCGCCGAGGGGCAACCGTCCCGTAGGCCGCCCGAGCAGCCGCCCCTTGCTCGACGACAACTAGAATTCCCCATCCGACGACACCTACGGGGAGGCGCTCACGACACGATCAGCAGACACCGCGGAACAGGGCACCGAACGTCAACCCGGTGGGGAATTCTATTGACCTTCGCATGATCGAAAGCACCGGTTACAACTCGAGCCCTGCAGCATGAAAGAACCCAGCGAGGACATCGTAGCGTCGTCTCGTCCTGCGGAGGGTATCCACGACGTACTCGCCCAGCTCGGCCTTGGTGTCGGGGACGTAGTTCGCGAGCTCGTGTCCCTTGGAGTGGGCCCAGAGGAACTCGACAGGGTTCGCTTGCGGCGCGTACGGCGGGAGGTACTCGAAGTCGAGCGAGCGGTGCATGCGAACGAGCGCCTTCTGCGCGGCGTGATGGACGCGGAGGTTGTCCCAGACGATGAGCAACTTCCGGCCGAGCTGCTTTCGCAGCAGACGAACGAAGTGCGCGGCTGTCGCGGTGTTCACGTTCTCCTCGCAGACGAGGAAGTACATGTCGAAGGGCTTGCGTTGCGCGCCGGCCCGGTAGGTGACCGCGCCGATGACGGAGTAGCGGTCACGGCGGTCACGTTGCACGAGAACCGGCGTGCGGCCGATGGGAGCCCACGTCCGGCCGACGACCGGCTGCAGCATGAACGCGCTCTCGTCTATGAAGACGAGGGTCCGTCCTTCGCGCCGGGCCTTTTTTTTAGGCGCTTCCAAGTGCGGTTGCGGAAGTTCTTCACGGCTTCGGGGTCTTGCTCACGCGCACGTTTCTCGGGCTTCTGCGCCGAGAATCCAAGACTCGCCATCACGCGATGCAGGTGGCCGACGGAGTACGTCACGCCGAACTCGCGCTCCACCAGGATCCGGATGCGGGACAATGACCACAGGTCGGTCGAGAAGCCCGCCGCCCGTGGCCCTTGGACGATGAGCGCCGCGAGCTTCGCGCGGTCGTCGTCATCGAGATACGCGCCGTGCTGCTTGCCCTCCTCGGGGATCGCACGGATCGCGTCTCGGCCGCCGGCGGCGAAGTTCTGCGACCATCGGATCACCGAACTGGGTGCGCATCCCAGTCGCCTCGCGACCTCGTGGCAGGACAGGCCCGAGTTCACCATCGTCACCGCCGCGAGGCGCCGAGCCTCGAGGTCCGCCTTGGTCATGCCCTTCGGTCGCATCGACCGGTTTAGATCAAGATCGCGATCCGGCGTCAACACCAATCGATCGCTTCGCTCGCGCGAAGGTCAATAGTTGTCGTCGGATGGGGAATTCTAGTTGTCGTCGAGCAATCTTCCGTCACCCCCGCCATGCAGCAGCACGGAATGACCCCGGCGCAGACCGACGCAATGGCAGCTCAAATCCACGCCAGGAACGGGGCATTGGGACGATATGAGCGCGACGCGCGTGGGCGGTCGGCGATTCCTAGTTCACTGTGGGAAGACTGACCGCGTGCGGGAGGGAGACCGATGAAGGACGTCGAGCGTTTTCTTGGGAAGAGCTTCTCCGATCCGGAGGTGCAGGGCTGGCTCGCGGGCTTTCGCGAGGCGGACGAGGTGGGGGACAGCGGCCAGGCACACGTGCACCACACGTTCAAGCAAGCAGGGGTCACGTTGATGGTCGACCGCAACAGCGGCAAGGTCTTCTGCTTCGTGTTCTATGGGCCACAGGAGCCTTCTAGCGACTACGGGACCTATTCGTCGGAGTTGCCGCTCGGTCTCCTGGCGACCATGAGCGCGGATGAGGCAACCGCGGTGCTGGATCCAACAGGTCCGAGGCTCTTCGATGACGCACGCGAGAAGGGCTGGGAGACTTCACTGGGATGCAGAGTCTCCATCGAACTCGGTCGTGACCTCCGAACGATACGTTCGATTTCCTTCTATCTGTGACGTAAGTGCGGTCCGGCCCGCGGGTCGAAGGGGGGAGCGGTGTACGTATGGCTTTCGTTGGTGAGTGTGCCGTCGTACAGCACGGACGAGGCACTCCAATTCGTCAGGAGGCTCATAGCGCGAGAGGACCTCGCGCCCACGCATTGGGGCGAGTCGGGGAACCTCCGGAACGAGTTTGCGATGGAGTCGTTTAGCTCCTTCTTGCGGGACCTGGACCCGCGCGATCCTGACCGGTGCTGGCAACCATCACTTCGCCGCGTCACGGGCCTGCGCTACCTGTTCACATGGGTCGCGTCCGAGTGGAAGACGGGATGTCGGCTCTCCCTCTCCGTCGTGATCCCCCGTCGCGTTCGTCCCGATCTGGGCGCCCGTTGGATGGCGTGAAGCGTGCCGACAATCCGGGATGCGCTGCCGGGAATTGAGCCCGCGAGGCCCCATCGTCGGAAGATCGGGTCCTCGAAAGGATTGAGCCCGAGCGACTGATCCTCGCTCGGGCTCGTTGTCGACGGTGCAGATACTCTCGAAAGGAACTGTCGCCGACGAGGCGTACGTTAGCGGACGCGCGTGGGAGCGCGCAATTCTCGTCGCGTGTCCCCTGCATCCCGAAGGCGGTTGCGGAGTGCAGCGGCTCGGGAGCTACCCCCGGGTGTGGCCTGCTGGATGCCGGATTCCGCGCTTCTACTGTCCGGTGGCTCGAGTCTCGATCAGCCTGCTGCCGGAGTCGCTGGCGGCCGGCATCCGGGGCTCCCTCGACGCGGTCGAGCGCGCCGCGGAGCAGGTGGAGACTCTCGGGATCACAGCGGCCGTGGACGAGGTGCACCCAGCCGACGCGCCGAACGTGATCGGCCTCGCCGGTGCGATCCGGTCGCTCCGTCGACGGGCACGATGGGTGCGCGCGGTTCTCGTCGCGGTCGTCACGCTGATGCCGGAGCTCTTCCTCGGCATCGCGCCCACGATGACGGCGATGCGGGCCGCGTTCGTGGAAGGTTCGGTGCTCGTCGCACTGCGCCACTTGGTCGAGCGGCACCTCCCGTCGCTTCCCTTTCCCTTCGGATTCCGCCGCCGGTGGAGCACGTGAAGGGAGCTCGCTAGCGGCGGTCCACACGACATGGGGCCTGTCGGCAACGAGGAGGTCCGCGAGCTTCGCCTCGAGGACGCACGGAACGGATCCGTCGCGTCGCTTCGAGGAGAAGCCCATGGACCCGACTCAGACCATCGACCCGTACCTGCGCTCCGATGCAGCCGCGGAGCTGCGCCAGCAGGTCGCCTTGTTCCGCTACGGCGTGATCGCCGATCTCGCGCACCTCTCGATGCGGCATCGAGGTCTCTACAAGCTGCTCGAGGAGAAGGCTGCTCGCGAGTACGAGATCCCAGGATCCCTTCGCCGACGCGTTGCCGCCGAAACGATCCGGGGATGGCTCCGCGACTACCGGCGCGGTGGCTTCGAGGCGCTCGTCCCCAAGGTTCGTGCCGACGCGGGGAGCGCGCGTTCGATCCCCGCCGAGGTCGTCGACGTGCTCTGTCACGTCAAGGACGAGCACCCGGACCTCAGCGTGCCGCTCGTGATTGCGTTCGTCCGCAAGGAACACGGCGATCTCGTCCCGGCCGAGCTGCCCCTTCCGGAGTCGACGGTCCATCGTCTGCTCGCGCGTCGCGGGCTGACGAAGAAGCGCAAGGCAGACGACGGTACGAGCAAGGACCGCCGCCGCTTCGAGTTCGCGGAGGCCGGCGACCTGTGGACGAGCGACGTGATGTACGGGCCCAAGCTCCGCATCGACGGGAAGCTCCGTCAGACCTACCTCATCGCCTTCCTCGACGACGCGACGCGGATCGTCCCGTATGCCTCGTTCACTCTCTCAGAGGGCACGACGGCGTATCTCGGCGTGCTCGAACAGGCCATCCGCCGACGAGGCATCCCGAAGCGGCTCTACGTCGACAACGGAGCTGCGTTTCGCAGCAAGCACCTCGGCCTGGTCTGCGCGAAGCTCGGCATCGCGCTCATCCACGCCCGACCGTACACGCCGCAGGGGAAGGGCAAGATCGAGCGCTGGTTCCGCACCGTGCGGATGCAGTTCCTCCCGGTGATGGCGCTCGAGAAGTCGACGAGCCTCGAGCAGCTCAACCGCGCGCTCGCCGCGTGGATCGAGGGCGACTACCACCACGCCGAGCACAAGGGACTCGACGGCGAGACACCCGCGAGCCGATGGGCCTGCCGCTCCGAAGGGGTCCGGCTTCCCGACTCCGACGTCGGTCAGGTCTTCCTCGCCGAGCAGAACCGGAACGTGCAGAAGGATCGAACGGTGACGCTCGATGGCGTCGCGTACGAGGTCGACGCGGCGCTCGTCGGCGAGCGCGTCCTGCTCCGCTACGACGCAAGCCGCGCCCCCCACAAGCGCACCGTCGAGGTCTGGCATCGTGGCGTGCGCATCGAGATCGCGAGGCGCGTCGACACCCTCGCCAACTGCTTCGTCAAGCGCAACGGCACCACGAAGAACATCGAGTTCGCCGCCACTAGTAGCGACGCCGACGTCGAGGCCGAAGAGGCCCCTCGCGGAAACGCTATGCGGTCGCTCCGCACCACCGACCCCGAGGAGTCCTGATGTACCGCAAGCACTTCGCGCTCACGCGACACCCCTTCGACAAGGACCTTGCCGCCGATGACCTCTTCGAGTCCGCGTCTCTCGACGAGCTCTCGATGCGTCTGCGGCATCTGGTCGAGATGCGAGGCATCGGTCTCGTCACCGGCGACAGCGGCTCCGGAAAGACCACCACGTGCCGGCGCCTCGTCGCGGGACTGCACGCGGGACTCTACCGCGTCCTCTACACCTCGATGACGACGGGCAACGCCATGGACCTCTACAAATCGATCGCGTGGGAGCTCGGGCTGCCGACCGAACGCAACCGCGCTGCGCTCTTCCGCCAGATCCGCGGCGAGGTCTCGAGGCTCTGCGCCGAGAACCGACTTCGGCCGGTCCTCTTCGTCGACGAGGCCCATCACCTGCGCACCGACCTCCTCGAGGATCTGCGCCTGCTGACCAACTACGAGATGGACTCGGAGAACCGACTCACGCTCGTGCTCGTCGGGCACCCGGAGCTGCGGCGCCGCATGACCATGGCGGCCCTCGACGCGCTCGCACAACGAATCGTCGTGAGGGCCACCGTGCGCGGTCTCGCGCGTGACGAGATGGGGCCATACCTCGCCCATCGACTTCGCCTCGCGGGCTGCGAGATTCCACTCTTCGAGCAGCCCACCGTCGAGGCCATCTACCAGGCCTCGAGCGGCCTCCCTCGAAAGGCCAACGGTCTCGCCCATCACGCTCTGATCGCCGCCGCGATCGCCAAGGCGAAGTCCATCACCACCGAGCACGTTCAGATCGCCATGCAGGAAGTCGCCTGACGAAGATCCAGTCCTCGCGCCGACGCCGGCGTGCACGGGTTCATCCCGCGTGCGCCGGCGTCTCGCTTTCCGTCCCTGCTTCCCGCCGACGGAGACGGGAGACCAATGCGAGAGAATCACGCGGTCGCGTCACGAGGGAGCGTGAGCGATTGCCGGTGGCATAGCGTGGGGGACGACACGGGATGGATCGAAGGATCGTCGCAGCCTCCTGTCGGAGCCGACGGGCTGGCCGGTTGGTACGAGCTCGCCTCGACCGTCGCGTCGAGCGTTCGGGTGGATGTCGGCATGGCAGTCACCATTCCCGATGGTCCCTCGGCATTCGGGGACCTGCAGGGCATCCACCCTGAGCTGGTTCCCCAGCTTGGGATCCGAGGGCTATTCGCGCGAAACTTCTTCGGTCCCCGTGTCTTCGAGCGTTACGGGGATGTGAGAGCGTTCGAAGACGTCGGCTGCGTCCTGACCACGCTGTCCAACGGGGTGGTGCAGCTGGACCTGGACTCCATGCCGTGGGCGGCGGGCGCGGAGACGTTGCTTTCGCGCCGGCGTGCGGCCGAAGCGATCGTAGACGCGTGGGGGTGTCTGTCGGTGGAGGGCCGGCCCGCTCCGCGGTGGCGCTCGCTGTTCGTCTAGGTCCCGTCCGTGGGCGCGCTGCAGCGCACCACACGGCGCGCCGAACGGCCGACTGCTGACCCAACGTCGCAGGCGACCGCCGACGTGCCGTCGCAGCGATCTCGGTCGTTGGCTTCGGTGAGGTCGTCGGGACCAGGCTGCGGTCGTAGCCGTGCGACACGATGGGCGAGGGCGACCTCGTCGAGCGCCGGGACAACACGCAGGGGAGCACTCGCTACGCGTACGATGCGGCGCATCGGTTGACGCACGTCCTGACGCCGCAGGGGCAGGTCGAGGAGTACGAGTACGACGCAGGCGACAACCTCGTGCGTGCTCCGCGTCTGTCGGAAGGCGCGCTCGAGACGCTTCGGGCGTCGGCGCCGCCTTCGCTCTACACGCTCGACGCGGGCCGCGTGGCGATGACGAGCGGCAACCGGCTCCATCGTGCGAACGGAGCGCGATTCCACTACGACGATCGCGATCACGTGGTGGCCCGCGAGGGCGCGCACGGCGTGACGTACTACCTGCGCGACTCGGCAGACCAGCTCGTGAAGATCGACGCGCCGGAGCTCGCATGGACGGCGACGTACGACCCTCTCGGCCGCCGCACGTCGAAGACGGTGAACGGGGCGACGACGACGTACCACTGGGACGACGACCGCCTCTCGGCGGAGGTCTTCCCGGACGGGCGCCTCCGCGTCTACGTGTATCCGGACGCGCTCGCGATCGTGCCGACGATGTTCGTCGACTACGCGTCGACGTCGGCGGAGCCCGAGACGGGGCGGCCCTACTACGTGGTGACGAACCACCAGGGCGCGACGGAGCTCGTGCTCGACGCGCAGGGGACGGCCGTGTGGCGCGCGCGCCTCGATCCCTACGGCACGGCGCACGTCGAGGTCGGGGCGGACTTCCACCAGCCCTTGCGCTGGCCCGGGCACTTCCACGACTCGGAGACGGGCCTCCACTACAACCGCTTCCGCTACCACGACCCCACGCTCGGTCGCTACCTCGAGTCGGATCCGCTCGGCATCGCGGGCGGCGCGAACGTGTACGCGCCGACGGCGAATCCGCTACGCGACGTGGACCTGCGGGGGCTCGCGTCGAAGTGCCCGAACCACGTCGATTGTCCGGACAACCCGGCGAACCGCAAGAAGCAGAGGGTCGCGGCGGAGAGCAACGAAGCGCCCGATGGTGGCCGGGACCGGAGGCGTCCAGACCTCGATGGGATGAGCGATGCTCAGCTCCGGAATCACTGCGAACGGCGCGCTGCTGAGCTCCAGGCTGCGATGGAGCGGTCCAATCCTCGGGCCGCGCAACATGTCACGCTGGCCGTCGGTGTTGTACAAGGGCGAGATGGCACTCGACGCGTCGTCGTGACCACGAGCAGCGACGGTCAGACCGTTCCCCGTTCCGTACGTCGCTCCATGGCACGCAACGGTGAGACGCTTCGCCCCACGTCACCGACTCTACGTCGGAGGCGCGAGGCCAATCCCGACTTCGACCCCTCGCGGCCAGCACACCCGCGAGACAACCCGAGAACGACCTCGCGGACGGTGCTAGGAACCTCGGACGTGTTCCCGAGAGCATGAGAGGAGGCTGAGGATGGCGCTGGACCTGAACGAGTACGACGAGAGCGTTCGGCAAGAGTGCGAGGGGATGGCGCCTCGGAACCTGATCAGCTTCTGCTGTGTGGCGTGCGAGCGGGTTCTTCCCCTCTACAAGGCGTACCGAGAGGGGTCGGATTGGCGCAGCGTGGACCGTTGCCTCGAGGTCGGGTGGGCGTTCGTCAGGGGCAAGAAGGTGAAGCTTCCGAAGCCGCTCTGGGATTCGGTCCGCGAGGGGACCGGTTTCTACTACTACGAAGGCTATCCGCTGCTCTTGTTCGCAACGGCCGGAGGGACGGATCTGCTGCGTGCGCTCAAGGAACCGGAGAGCGACTACGCGACGATCAATGCGGCTCGACTGGCCAGGAAAGTGATACGTGCCGCCGAGGAGGTGGACGCGGTGCTGACCCTAGCGGGTTCGGCCGCGGCCGGCAGCGCGGTGGCGGAGGAATCGGAGTGGCTGAGGCGCACCATCGCGGCGGCGAAGGAAGGTCCGCTCGAGCCTCTCGGGATCGACCTCGAGAGCAAGAAGGGCCTGCCCGGGTGGTGGGACGCGCTGGCGGGGTGCCGCGAGCCTGTGCGGAAGGTGAAGCTCGACTGAGCGAACGAGGTGGGACGTGGACGATATCGATGAGTTGGTGGCGTTGTTGCTGCCGGTGGCGGATCGTGTTCGAGCGGCGGTGGCATGCGCGTGCGCTTCACGTTTGCTCCCGATCTACGACGCTCATGGGTCGGGCGATGCGAGGGTCCTGAAGCATGCCCTCGAGGGGGCATGGGCGTGGGCGCAGGGCGGGAGCGTACCGAGCGATCTGGAGGCGTCGGCCGAGACGGTCGAAGAGTATGTGGAGGCGCACTACGAAGAGGAGGACGAGCTCCTCGCCTCCGTGGCGAATGCCGTTCGGATGGCGCTCGCCGTCGTAGAGGCCGAGGGTGACACCGATGCCTCGGCTCTCGAGGCCGCGCGCACGCTCGTGCTCGACGCGGACCTCTCGGACATGGTGGACGGAGTGCTCGCGGACGCCGGGGCCTCGACGACGGCCGACGCCGAAGAGGAGGCGTGGCGTGAGAGGATCGTCGAGCTGGCCCGACGTTGGCGCGGCCCGGTGGACCGGACGAAGTTCGAAGGGGCGTCGAGTCCTCCGAGCTGGATGCCGGACTTCGTTGCGGCGTACGGCGGCTAGAACGCATCTCAGGGCCGCTCGACCGTAAGTCCGCGAGACTCGATCGGATTTCGGGAAGGGGATCGACAGAGCCGCGCGAATCCGAGCTATGGTCGTCGTGGACCTGACCGACGCGCAGTGGAAAGCCATCGAGAGCGTGTTGCCTGAAGAGGAGCGCAATCGAACCGGGCCGCAGGGTGGCCGTCCGTATCGCGATCCTCGTGACGTGCTGAACGGCGTGCTCTGGGTGCTTCGTACGGGAGCGCCGTGGGCCGACATGCTGCACGTTAGCGGCCCTATCAGACGTGCCATCGTAGGTACCAGCGGTGGGTGGAAGACGGCTCCCTGCATCGCCTCCTGACCGTGATCGCGGAAGACCTCCGCGATCGCGGCAAGGTGGGCCTGACCGAGGCGTACATCGATGGCTCCCACGCGGGTGCCAAAAGGGGGGCCTTGATGTTGGGATCCGTCGCCGCGGCAAGGCGACCAAGATCATGGCAGTGGCAGACCGCCGTGGCCTTCCTGTCGCCGTCTGGGTTGCAAGGGGTGAGCGAGCTGAGTGCCAGCTCGCATGCCTCGTCATCCTCTCGAGGAGGTTGTGAGATGCGTTCTGGCGCCGCTCATCGTGCTGCCCGCAGCCGAGAGGCTCCGCGGCGGCGCTGCGTCGGCGACCTCGCTTCATTCATGGATTTCCAACCGACGGTGTCTCGAACTCGTTGACACGTTCCGGGGGCATCTACCCTTGTCTCGTGTCCATCCTCGTGCCTCCTTCCGGCGGCCCGGGAGGGGGTCGGTCTTGCTGTCGCAGGGGGGGCAGTCTTGCTGCCGCTCGACAGTCGTGTTCCTCCTGGCGAACCACCGACCGCGGCTCGGACCCGTGCGAGCTACGAGAACAACCCCTGGTAGAATGGTGCCCAATGGACCTTCTGGAAGTGCAGGCATTTGCGCGCGAAGCACTCGACGCTTCCTCGAACGGGCACATCGATGTCCACGTTCGCCAGGTCATGTGGTCGGAGCTCGGCCCGCCGACACCAGACCGCCATCTCGAGCGGGGTGGAACGCTGTCCGACGCACATCGGGCGAGGACGGTTCTCATGAACGAATGCCTACGGACTGCCTTGGACGACTGGAAATCGGACGCGGCTCGCGCAAGCGAACCCCTTCTCGACGATCGGGACTCTCCTCCGACGATCGTCGGTCGAGTCGATTCGTGGTTGTCAGGGAAGCTCGCGTTCGACCAACTCAATCGCGATGCTCAGCGATTGCAGGACCTCAGCTTCTACTTCTTCGAGCTTCACGAGGAATACCCGAAGGCCGAGCTCATTGCGTCCGCCGCCACGAGCGTCCTCTGGATCGCTGTCTATGATCAGGCTTCCGACTACGACGCGGAGTACAGAGAGGAAGACAACGAGGTCTTTCCGGCGGACTTCATGATCGCATGGCTCCGAGCCGGGTGTGCCCCCTGGGACGAGACAGGCGGTCCAGAGACGGCCGGTCGGAGAGCGAGCTTCTGGCGCTGGTATATCGATGAGCTCTATCCGAAGTGTTGGTCGATATCCCGGCGAGATTGAGCGCGAACTGGCGTTCCGGCGCAGTGGTCCGGCCCAACCGGGGGCGTGCTTCGCGCGGTCTGCGTCGGGTGCCGTTCGTGGACGCGCTGCACACGCGATTGCCCCCGGGGGGTACGAGTTCGCGCTCCACCCCTGGCCCGATCGGTGCCTCGATTGCCTCTCGACGTCCGGCTCGCCTTCATGCACTGATTCGGCATGCTCGAGCGCGCCCCCCACTTCCGCTTCCGGATCGCCGCCCCGTTCTCGCTGCGCCCCGAAGGCCGCCGCTTCCTCCTCGAGTCCGACACGCTCGATGCGGAGCTCGCGAAGCGCGTCGGGAGCGTCGAGGTCTCGCTGCCCCGCCTCGGCGCGAAGGCGCCGACCACGGCGAGCGTGCGCTTCGACCGCGTCTCCCGGTGGACGATCCGCGGCGTCGTCGAGCGGGTCGAGCTGCTCTCCCAGCTCGCCGCGCTCGCGGCCGACCAGGACGCCGGTTCCGACGCTTGGGTCGCGCGCGTGGAGGAGGTGGTCGGCGAGGGCGCGCTCGTCGAAAACCTCCGCGCCATCGCCGCCGAGGCGTCTCCGTCCGGTTCGCCGACGAAGCCACGCACCGAGGCCGGCGCCGCGATCGACGCGTTCCTCCGCATGAGCGGCGCCACGAGCGGCCCGACCGTACCGGCTCCGGCCAAACGCGCGCGCGCCCGCGAGGCGCTCGAGGCGGCGGTCGACGAGGCGGCGCAGCATGCGCTCTCCGCACCTGCGCTCGTGGCGCTCGAGGCGAGCTATCGAGGCGCGCGATGGCTCCTCGAGGCGAGGCGCGACGCCCCGATCCAGATCGAGCTCGTCGATACGGCGCGCCTCGACGACCTCTTCGCGCCGAGCCATCCCGCCGAGGTCGACGACTTCGAGGCGCCGGACCTCTTCTTCGCTTCCGACGCCTGCGGCGTCGAGAGCCTGGCCACGGCGTGCGCGAGGGCGAGCGAGGCGAAGACACCGCTCGTGGCCCACGGTCCCTCGGGACCGGCCGTCGCCGATCTCCAGGCATCGCTCACGGGGGAGAAGGCGAAGGCCTGGAACGAGCTCCGTGCCTCGGACGACGCGCACTTCCTCTGCGCCGTCCGCAACGAGGTCGCCCTCTGCGTCGAGGGAACCGGCGCGAGCGCGCGCACGGTCTTCGGCTCGCCGGTCTGGGGGATCGCGGTCCTGCTCCTGTCCTCGTACCGCGAATCGAGCTCGTTCACGCGCGTCCTCGGTCAGAACGGCCAGCAGAAGGCGCCGGCCTCCCATCTCCCGCCGGGTTCCGGAGCCGACGAATGGGCCCTACCGACGCGCGAGCACGCCTCCCTTCGTCTGCAGGCCGAGGCGGCGAACGTCGGCGTCACGCTCCTCGGGAGCGCGCGCCGTGGCGACGCCATCCTCCTCGCGGAATTCCCCACCGCTTCGTCGTCGAGGGACGCCCGTTCGCTCCCCACGCAGACGTGGGTCGGGCGGATCGTCCGATTCGCACGATGGGCCCTCGCTTCCCTCCCGCACGCGACGCCGGACGCGGAAGTGGATGCGCTCCTCGGGCAGCTGGCGAAGGTCGTGCTCTTCCCCGGAATGGACGCGGGCACGCGCCTCCGGGCCCGGGTCGTGCCGGGCGAGAAGGGCGCGGGCGACGTGCGCGTCGACGCGAGCGCCGAGCCGCCGGTCGTCGGCGTGCCGATCGAGATCGCGTTCACGCTTCCGTGGCGCCCGGCGGCCTGACGGATCGCACGAGCCGGAAATCCGTGCTCGAATCCCGGGGGAGGTCGAGGTGCTGGATCTGAGACGAGGGGATCGCGCGCCCATCGTGGCCGCGTGTCAGTCGCTCCTGAACGCGCGCGCGAGCGCCGGCGGCCTCCTCGGCGTGGACGGGATCTTCGGCGGGCACACGGAGGACGCGGTCCGAGCGCTGCAGATCGCCGAGGGGATCGCTCCGACCGGCGCGATCGACCCCGACACGTGGAGCGTTCTCTCGGGGAGCAGCGCGCTCCGCGTCTTCGACACCGTCGACGTCTTCGATCCGACGCTGAACGAGAGCCGGGCCGTGCTCGAGAGCTATGGGGCTCGCCCTTCGGTCGTGGGCGGGATGTGCAATGGCGTCGGTGCGCTGAGGTCGCGGATGCGCGTCGAGGGGGTCGAGAGCGGGAAGTTGGTGCTCCTCCGATTCCACGGGCACGGCAACCGCGGCGTGCAGGCGGTCGCGTTCGGCACGAGCGTGCAGGTGATGTTCGAGGTGATCCGGGGCGAGCCGATGCCGCCGTCGCATGCGGTGCCGAGTCCGGATTCGTTTCCGGCCGACCAGCTTGCGACCATGGCCCTCGAGACCGCGTACTCCGGGATCAGCCTGCGCAGCATCCAGGCCTTTCCGGAGGTGGCTGCCTACGTGCGTGGTCTGGCACCGTTCTTCCACAGGTTCGGCAGCATCGAGTTCCACGGCTGCCAGGTCGGAGGGGGCACGCAGGGCAGGACGTTCCTTCGACGGATCGCCGACCTCGTGGGGGTGCCCGCGATGGCGGCGCAGCGACGCCAGACGACCGGCAACGCGGTTCGGTACGCCGGGGCGGTCGAGATCGCGGTGCCGGGAGGCGGATCGCTCGAGACGTGGGCCCGGTCGCTTCCGGAGGTCGCCTCGTGCGGCTGAGGGCCCTCGCGGCGCTGCTGACGAGCTGGGCGCTCTCATGGGGATCGTGCACGGCGGGTGCGCAGGACGTTCGCCCGATGAACGACCGACAAGTCGAAGCCATCGTGCGACGTGCCGAAGGGCAGCTTCGCGGTGGCCAGGCGTCGGCTGCTCTTCGAACCATCCAGCCCGCGACTCGCGCGCTCGTCTGGGGGTACGAATACATCAGCCCCGCTGGGCTGATTCCCCTCTACAACCGTGCTCTCGCCCTCGGCTGCACCGCCGTGGTCCGTATCGGCGGGGCGCGCACCTACGCGAACCAAGCCTCCACCGACCGCCACGCCACGCTCGTCGACGCCGAGCGTTGCCTTCGCGACCTGCGGCGCGAGGGGAATCCCGTGTGGGACGCGCGTCACGGCGAAGCGCTGGTCGCGCTCGGGGATCGCATGCCGGAAGCGTACGCCCTGCTCGCGGAGCTCCACGCGCGCGGGGCGATCCGCGAGCCCGAGGCGTATGCGGCCCTCGTGCTCGCCGCGCGGGCGACTTCGCATCCCGACGTGGCCGCGCAGGCGAGCGAGCGGTGCCTCGGCCTCGCACGATCGCGCGCGCGGCGCGTCTGCCCGCGCTGAGGGCGCGAGGCCGGCGTGGTCGGCGCCCGGGACTCGGAGCGGGATGTCCGAGTCCGTGCCTTGCGCACCACCGCCTCTCGGATGCGCCGGAAGGGGTGCCCGCCTTGCCCGTGTCGTGGGATAGTGTAGGCGGCGCGGGGGGAAGCCGTTCCGGCGGTGCGTCGTAGTACCTCCTGTGTCCTCCCTTCCGCCAGGTGGATCCCATGAGCGAGAACGGCCACGATCCCAGCCCCACGCCGGGCTCCGAGACGCCCGACGCGGCCGGCGCGACCCCGCCCGCGGCTCCCCCGCAGCCCGGGGCTTCGCCGACGCCGGCGGCGCCTTCCTCGGCGACCGAGGCGGCTGCGACGGCGCAGCAGACCGCGCAGACGGTCCAGCAGACGGCGGGCGCGGCGCAGGGCGTCGCGGTCGCGGCCTCGCAGGGCAACGCGGTCGGGGCGGCCTCGGCGGCCGCGAGCGGAGCCTCCGCGGCGGCGCCCGCGCTGCAGGCCGCGGGTGCGTCGAGCGAGACGATGGCCGCCGTGCAGACCGGCGTCGGGGTGGCTCAGCAGGCCGCGGGCGCCGCGACGAGCGCCATGCAGTCAGCACCGACGCCAGGAGGCGCGTCGGGCGCTCCGTCGACGGGTAGCGCCGCGGCGACGCCGGGCGGCGCGTCTTCCTCGAGCTCTTCGTCGTCGAGCTCTTCGTCGTCGAGCTCTTCGTCGTCCAGCTCTTCGTCGTCGAGCAGCTCGAGCTCTGCGTCGTCGAGCGCCGCCTCCGCCGCGGCCGCCGCCGCCGGGGCGATGAGCGAAGGCCTCACGCTCCAGCTCACGACCGACAGCTCCGTCGGCTCCATCTGGACCGCCTCGCAGGCGACGATCAGCGAGGCGATGAGCACGCCCTACGTCGCCCACGTCTCGCTCGTCACGCACGACGTCTCCGCCGATCCCTCGGAGCTGCTCGGCGCCAGCTGCACGCTCTCCATCGTGCGCGGCTCGCTCGAGCGCCTCGTCCACGGCATCTGCGACGAGGTCGCGACCGGCGCCGAGGCCACGGCCGAGACGCCGATCACCACCTGCACCATCCGCATCGTTCCGGCCCTCGCGCTGCTCGCCCACACGCGGCAGAGCCGCATCTTCCAGGAGAAGACGGCTCTCGACGTGCTCGATGCCGTGCTCACGCCCGCCCTTCAGGGCTGGAACCGTCAGCTCCAGCTCGACGTCGACCGCACCTGTCCGACCTACGAGTACCGCACGCAGTACGACGAGAGCGACCTCGCCTTCGCGCAGCGCCTGATGTCCGAGGAGGGGCTCTTCTACTTCTTCGATCAGACCGGGAGCGAGGAGAAGCTCGTGATCACCGACTCGGCGAGCAAGTATCCCTCGCTCGAGAGCACCGACGGCGATCGTCTCCCCTTCGCGAACCTCGGCGGCGTCGGCGGACACGAGGCGGTCTCGGCGCTCCACCGCACGGATCGGATGAAGCCGAAGAAGCTCGCGCTCCGTCACTACGACTGGACGGCGGCCGCGAAGGTCGAGTCCACGGAGCCGGCCTCGTCGTCCTCGGGGGACGACGGACCTCCGCCGGGAGCGACGCGAGGCGCCGATCGCGAGGTCTACGAGCACGACTCGGAGCCGATCACCTTCGAGAGCTACAGCTCGAGCTCGTACAAATACGGGGACCACGACTCGTCGGACCAGGCGAAGCTGCGACGGCATCGGCACGAGCAGGATGCCCGTCTCTTCGACGGGGATTCGACCGCCATCGGCATGGCGCCCGGCGCGGTCTTCACGCTCTCGGGTCATTCCCGCGGCGAATTCGACGGCGAATACGTCGTCGTCCGCGTCACCCACACCCTCACCGTGGGCGATGCCTCGCAGGCGCACGGCGCCGCGGCCGCGCTCGAGGCCACGTACTCGAACCACTTCGCTTGCGTGCCCGCCGGCGTCCCCTTCCGACCGCCCCGGCCCGTCGAGAAGCCGCGCGTGCGGGGCATCCTGACGGCGAAGGTCACGGGCCCGTCCGGCGAGGAGATCCACACGGATCACCACGGACGCATCAAGGTGCAATTCCACTGGGACCGCGAGGGCCAGGAGGACGATCACAGCTCGTGCTTCCTCCGCGTCGTCCAGCCCTGGGCGGGCGCGGGCTGGGGCTTCGTGTTCATCCCGCGCATCGGGATGGAGGCGGTGGTGACGTTCGTCGACGGCGACCCCGATCGGCCGATGGTCACGGGCACGGTCTACAACGGCGAGAACCAGGCGCCGTATCCCTTGCCGGACGAGATGACGAAGAGCGTCCTCAAGACCAACTCGAGCCCCGGCGGGAACGGCTACAACGAGCTGACGTTCGAGGACAAGGCGGGGTCGGAGCAGATCATCCTGCACGCCCAGAAGGACCTGAACGAGACCGTCGAGAACGCGCACACGATGTCGGTCGGGGCCACGCAGAGCATCAGCGTGGGCGACAACCGCAGCGTGAGCGTGAAGAAGGACGAGACCATCACGGTCGAGGGCAACCGCACGACCGAGGTCAAGGGCGGCGAGGACAAGCTCACCATCACGAAGAAGTGGACGGTGGATGCCGCGAGCGAGATCGCGATCCAGGCTCCCGACAAGCTCACGCTCACGGTCGGAGGGAGCACCCTCACCATGGAGCCCGGGAAGATCACGATTTCCGCGGGCGACGGCTCGAGCCTCGTGCTCGACGCGAACGCGGTCACCACGACGTCCCAGGGCAGCAAGCTCGAGATGGACTCGAACGTCGCGATGAGCGCGGCGGCGGGCGGCTCGATGGCGCTGAAGGGCAGCGCGGAGATGTCGTCGATCCAGGGCGCGGGCGTGAAGTTCGACGCCAACGCGACGATGGCCTCGATGATCGGAAGTCAGGTCGTGCTCGACGCGAACGCCAAGATGTCGGGCGTGGCCCAGGCGTCGGTCGAGGCTCCGATCGCCCAGCTCAGCGGCCAGGCGACGGCCAGCGTCGCGGCGGGAGGCAGCCAGGTCCAGATGACCCCGGCCTCCGGGATGGTCTCCGCCCCCACGGTCATGGTCCAGGGGAGCGGCATGGTCACGATCATGGGCCCCGTGGTCTCGGTGAACTGAGGCGACGATGGAGTCGATCGAGAAGCCCATCGCCCGCCTCTCGGAGGCCGCGAAGTGGTTCGTGGTCGCCGAGGAGCTCCGTGCGCTGCACGTCGTCACCTCGACCTCGCTCCGGATCGGCGCGCTCGAGACGATCGCGGTCGCCGAGTACGTCGAGCGGAACAAGCGGCCGTTCGTCGTGCTCGAGATCCCTCCCGACGGGGAGAAGGCCGGCTGGGACCTCCTCGCGGAAGAGCTCCGGGCCGACCTGACCGAGCTCCGCGAGAATTTCCTCGCGGAGAACCCCGCTTCGCAGCTCCTCGCTCCGCTGCCTCCTCCGATCACCTCGCACACGGGGATCGTGCGTTTCGGCCTCGAGCTCGCGAATGCGCTCTCGACCGTACGCAAGCCGCTCGAGGGCCTCGTGATCGTCTTCGCCCCCGTCCGTGTCGACGATCCGAGCGGATGGTGCGACTCGCTCGCCACCTTGCTCCGCCCCCGCGAGCTCGAGCGCGCGCGTTTCGTCGTGGTGGATCTCGACTCCGACGTCTCGGGCCCCGCGTTCGGTTCGCTCGGAGCGAGGCTCGAGCGCTGCGACGCGCGCCTCGACCCGGAGGAGGCCCGCCGCGACATGGACGGGATGCTCGAGGCGATGCGAACGGCGCCGCCGGAGGCCGCGCCCTCCCGTCGTGTGGGCCTCGCGGCCCCGCGCGAGGTTCCTCCGCTCCGCAAGAACCAACCGAAGCCCGCACCGCCCGAGCAGCTCGCGGCCCAGCTCCAGCAGATGGGAGTCGCCCCGGCGATCGCGAATCCGACCGAGATGCAGACGCTGCGTCTCCTCGTCCTCGCGGCCGCGCAGGCGATGAGCCGGAAGGATCCGCTCACGGCGACGGAGCAGCAGCAGAAGGCGGCCGAGCTCGCCGAGCGGCTCGGGCTCGAGAAGCAGGCGCTGCAATTCGAGATGATGGCCGGCGCCTACGCGCTCCAGTCGAGCGCGCTCAAGCCGGCCTACGCGCACTTCGTCCGCGTCCGGGACAAGGCCGAGGCGAAGGGATACGGCGACGTGGCGGCGCAGGCCCAGATGTCGATCGCCACCACGTTGCTGCTCCAGAAGCGACGGGACGAGGCGATCGCGGCCTACGCGCACGCCGCCGTCCTCGCGGCGAAGCTCGGCTCGCCGCCGCTCGCGATCGAGGGCTATCGCATGGCGGGCCAGCTCCTCGCCGAGGACAACCGGCTGGAGGAGGCGGCCACGGCGTTCCGAAGGGCGATCGAGACGGCGGAAGCGCTTCCCCCCGAGGCTCGCCTCGGCAACACGGCGCCGGAAGCCGCGCGCGCCCTCGCGAAGCTCTGCCGCACCCACGGCATGACGGTGCAGGCCGATGCGCTCGAGGCGCAGGCCGCGCGGCTCGAGGCGATGCCCGGCGAGAACGCCGAGGGAGCGGGGGAGTAGATGCTCGCTGCCACCTTCTTCGATCCCGTCCTGGGTCTCGACACGCACATCGTGCTCGTGCCGACGCCCGCCGGCCCCGTGCCGACGCCGATGCCGATGCCCTTCGTCGGCATGGTCTTCGATCCGGCTGGCCTGGCGTTGGGCGCGGCGATGGGCGCCGCACTCTCGGGCAGCCCCGGGCTCGTGATGGTCAACTCGATGCCTGCGGGCAACTGCGGGACGGCCGTCACGAACACCATGACGGCGCCCCACATCCCGGCGCCGGGCCCGTTCGCGGTGGGCATGCCCGGCAACGACGCCGAGACGATGTTCGGCGGCCTGAACGCGAGCGTCGGCGGCTCGTTCGGCCTGCGTCTCGGCGACATCGCGCTCTCGTGCTCCGACCCGGTCCGCATGCCCACGAGCGTGGTGCTCGCGATCCCGAAGGGCATGCCCTTCCTGCTCCTGCGTCCGCCGGTGCCGGACATCGCCACGATCCTGATGGGTCTCGCGATGAAGGCCGCTTTCAGGGCGGCTGCGGCCGCTCTTCGCTTCCTCGTCCGACAAGGTCGACGTCTGTTCCGGATGCTGCGAGCCGTGCAGCGACGCGCGGGCTCGTCGTGGGAGCGCGCGGCCCAGCGCGCGCACGGCGCCGTCGACCGGGTCTTCGGCAATCCGAGCCGGATGCGCAACCGCATCCACGACGCCGTCTGCTTCGTCACGGGTCATCCGGTCGACGTGGCGACCGGTCGCATGTTCACCGAGGTCGAGGACTTCTCGCTCCCGGGGCCCATTCCGCTGCGCTTCGTGCGTCGCTACGACTCGAACCGCTCGAGTCGCAAGGGCGTGCTCGGTCACGGCTGGTCTCACTCCCTCGAGCAGTCGATCTGGCTCGAGCGTGGGCGAGTGGTGCTGTGGGACTCGGACGGCCGCGAGATCGAGGTCCAGACCCTCGACCTCCCCGGTCGCGAGCTCGCGGTCGGTCAGCGCATCGAGCACCTCCGCGAGGGCCTCCTCGTCAAGCGCACCGCGGATCGCGACTTCGAGGTCGAGACGAGGGACGGGCTCGTTCGCGTGTTCCGCGACGTCGGCGGACATCCGAAGGGACGCTGGGTGGCGAAGCTCGCGGCGATCCGCCATCGCAGCGGGAACGCGATCGATCTGGCGTACGACGGGAGAGGGCTGCTCACGCACGTCCGCGATTCGTCGGGACGCATCTTCGAGCTGGCCTACGACGTCGACGGGATGCTCGCGCTCGTGAAGCTCCCCGTACGCGTCGGCCATGGGCTCTACATGCACCGGCGCTACGAGTACGACGCGCGCTTCGACCTGGTCCAGGTCACCGATTCGATGGGGCGCGCGTACCGCTACGAGTACGTGAACCATCTGATGGTACGGGAGACGGACCGAGCGGGACTCTCGTTCCACTTCGTCTACGACGGGCGCTCGTCGGGCGCGAAATGCGTGCGCACCTGGGGCGATGGTGGCATCTACGATCACCTCGTCCACTACGACGCGAAGAACAGGAAGACGATCGTCGAGAGCTCGACGGGGCACGTCACCGTCTACGAGCGGGATCCCTTCGATCAGGTGGTGAAGATCCTCGATGCGCACGGCGGGGAGAGCATCTACGCGTACGACGAGACGCACGGCCTCGAGGTGAAGTCCACCGACGCGGGGGGCGGGACCGTGGAGCGGTCCTACGACGCGCGGGCTCGGCTCGTGCAGGTGAAGGGTCCCGACGGAGCGACCATCCGATTCGGCTACGACGCGCGCGACCTCCTCGCCGAGGTCGTCGACGCCAACGGCGGCCGGCGCGTCTACGACTACGATGCCGCATGGCAGCTCCGCGAGTCGCGGAGGCCGGACGGGACGGCGTCGCGTTTCCACTGGAGCGCCGGCTGTCTCGTGGCAGTGGACAGCGCGGAAGGCCGGCGCACGGTGTTCGAGTACGACGCCCAGAAGATGGTCCGTGCAGTGCACGGACCCAAGGGCCTCGTGGTGGAGGCCTGGTACGACAACCAGGGCGCATGCGTGAAGGAGCGGACCGCCGTCGGGGCGATCCAGCGGCGGCGTGTCGACTCCGAAGGACGGCTCGTCGAGCTCGAGTCCTTGGCCGGGACGGTGGGTGCCTACGCGTACGATGGAGAAGGGAACCTCGTCGAGGCGAGGGATCCGACGCGGCACGTCCGGATGCGCTACGGTCACTTCCATCGCGTGATCGAGCGGGAGCAGGGAGGAGCCCTCGTCCGGTTCGACTACGACACGGAGGATCGCCTCGTCGAAGTCGCGAACGAGGCCGGCGAGCGTTGGCGATTCGAGCTCGACGGCCTCGGGAACGTCACGAAGGAGGTCGCGTTCGACGGGAGCGAGCGGATGCACCTCCGCGATCCGCTCGGGCGGGTGGTGAAGACGCTCCTGCCCGATCTGCGGATGATCACGTACTCGTACGATGCGGCCGGGCGAGTGATCGGGGTGGGCTATCCCGATGGAACGAAGGCCGAGTTCCACTATGGGCCCGATGGGCGGCTCGTCCGGGCGAAGAACGACGCAGCCACGGTCGCCTACGAACGGGATGCCCTCGGGCGCGTCCGGACGGAGACCATCGACGACGTCGTCGTCGAGAGCGGATTCGGACCGGACGGCCTCCGGTCGTCGGGTCGGACGTCGCTCGGGGCGGAATGGTGGGCTGCGTTCGATCCGCTCGGGGATCTGGACGCCCTCTCGATCGGTCCCACGCCCGGCGCTCGGGACGGGGAGATCCGTTTCGAGCGCGACGCCCTCGGCCGCGAGGTCGCCCGGGCGATGCCGGGCGGGGTGCGCGTGGAATGGCAGCGCGACGTCGCGGGACGACCGCTCGCCCGCCGGATCACGCGCAGTCGCGTCGGGGAGGTCCCGTGGGAGCTCGGGCTGGTCCGCTATGGATTCCGGGGCGAGGACCAACTGTCCTCGCTTCTCGATCCCATCGCGGGCCCTCGTTTCTTCGACCACGACGCGCGCGGACGCGTCGTGCGCGAGCGGAGAGCCGATCGGGCGATCGATCGGGCGATGGACGAGGTCGGGAACGTGTATCGCGCCGCCGACCGCTCGGATCGTCGCTATGGCAGGGGGGGCAGGCTGGAAGAGGCGGCAGGCTCGCGCTTCGAGCACGATGCCGAGGGGCGTCCGATCCGGAAGATCACGAGCGACGGGAGGCAGTGGGAGTACCAGTGGAACGGCGCCGGATTGCTCGCGGAGGTGGCGACGCCGGAGGGCACCCGTGTGCGCTTCGCCTACGATCCGTTCGCACGACGGACCGCGAAGACGCGCGTGCGTATCGACGCCGAGGGCGCCGAGCAGGTCGAGCGGGAGACGCGCTACGTATGGGACGGGCCCCGACTGGTGCACGAGCTCGACAGCCACTCGGGGCGCACGGATTGGTATTGGCAGCCCGGCACGCACACGCCGGTGGCGAAGGTGAACGAGGGGCGTCGTTGGGCGATCGCGAGCGACCACCTCGGTACGCCCACCGAGATGTTCGACGCCACCGGCCGCCTCGCGTGGAAGATGCAGCTCGACGTCTTCGGTGTGGCCACGGTGGACACCGGCAGCGCTTCGGACTGTCCTTGGCGTTGGCCGGGGCAGTACGAGGACGAGGAGACGGGGCTCCGCTACAACCGCTTCCGCTACTACGACGCCGACGTCGGCGCGTATCTCTCGCCCGATCCCGCCGGACTCGCGGGCGGGTTCCGGCCTTTCGGCTATCCGGTCGATCCCTTGCTCGGTTTCGACCCGCTCGGCCTCTACGAGCCATGGGAAGTCGCTCCGTACGGAAGCACCGGGCACCGCGGCGACGGACTCGATGCGGACGAGATGCTCGGCTCCGTGTGGCTGCGCGAGCACGGACAGGGGGATCGGCAGTCGGCCATCGGCCGGCAGAATCCGGCGATCGCGATGGATCCGGCCCTCCATCGCCAGGTGACGTCCGCGCAGCGCGAGGCCGGTCTCTTCGACCACGCGACGGTGCGCGGTCAGACGGCCATGGAGAACATCGCGCACAACTACGACGTGCGGATGCGCGTGCTCGCGGAGCACTTCGAAGGGCAGGGCATGACGGGCCGCCAGGCGCGTGCAGAGGCTCGACGCGTCCTCACACCACTTCGTGAGGATGCGGAGGCCTTCGCGCGACGGATCGGCTGCGGATGAGTGGCGAGGCCTCGATCGAGGCCCCATCGAGGAGAGGGGAATGACCGAACACGAACTGGTGGACCGCATGCTCGCCCTGGCGGGCGTCCGTTCCGAGTCCCGTGCGCCCCTGGGCGCTGCGCTCGCGCGCCAGCTCGAGCGAGAGCGAACGGAGGACGACCGGCAGTTCCTCTTCGAGAGCTGGATCGCGCAGGCGTTGCCCTGCGATGTGGAGGACCCCGGGGTCGAGGTCGAGGACCCGTGGCCGGAGACGACTCCGGAGCTCTTCGCCTGTCATTTCGCGGGCCTCTTCGTCAACGACCTGGTCGCCACGACGATCGGCGGCGCTCTCGGGGATCGAACGTTCGTGCTCGACACGAACGTCGGGGGCGAAAGCGGACTCCCGGTCTACGTGGCCGAGACGAAACGCCTCCGCTCGGGAGAGCGGCCTCTGGTCCGTCTCCTCCCCGACGTGTATCTCCCGTCGCTCCGGTCGGTGGCGCAGGCGCGAGAGGCCTTCGCCCCGATCGCCGCGACGTCGATCGAGGAGGCGACGCCGGAGCTCCTCGCCCGTCGCGCCGAGATGGGCCGCGCGTTCGTGGGGGCGTATCCCGGCATCGCGCGCATCGAGCGCGATTTCCTCGCGCGGGCCGTCGGGGACGACGCGCTCGCGGCCTCGCCCGAGCCGGACCCGCTCCCGAGGCCGCTGCTCTCGGTGCACGCGGCATTCCTCGAGCTCGCTCCGGGCTTCCTCGCCGCGAAGGGGCTTCCCGAGGCGGGGGCCGCGAAGGAAGCGGCGGCGAAGGCCTCGGCACACCTCTCGGGCGTGACGGAGCCGGGGCCGTACGAAGCCCCAGTCCTCCTCGCTCGGCTCTTCGTCGCCTGGCTCGGGGGCGAGGCCGCCGACGCACGCGCGCAGGCGGAGGCGATCCTCGGAGGGAAGCTCGGGATTCCGCTCACGCGTCGCTGGGCTGCGCGCGTGCTGGGCCGGGAACCCGGGGAATGACGCCCGGAACGCGCGCGCGGATCTTCGACGCGCGTACCCACGCATGCCGTCTCGTCCGGACTCCGGCGGGCCCCCGGGCGGGCTGGTTCGGCGGCGCACCCCTGGGGGCGTGGCACGTGCCGCGGAGCGTGGACGGGCTCCCGAGCCTCGTCGTGGTGGCCGTTCTCGAGGTCGGCGCCATCGACGAGGCCCGAACGGGGGAGCGCATCTGGCTCGCCATCGATCCTCGGGAGGTCGGGGTCTGCGACGCTCGCCTCGAGCGCGCTCGGCCAGGGGACGGCTCCGCCGAGGCCGATCCTCGCACCGGGCCGGCGGTGCCCTTCCACCTCGAACCTCCCGCGCCCGACGCTGCGTGGGTTCCCGGGAGCGCGGAGCTCGGGGGGCTCGGGTGCAAGCTCGGCGGACGTCCCGGCTACCTGCAACAAGACCTCGTCGACGGTGCGGATCTCGCGTCTCGTGGCTACGAGCTCGTGGCGCAGGTGGATTGCGAGGATCGCCACGGACTGCCTCCCTCGGTCGCGAGTCTCCTCTGCGACGGTGCCCTCTATCTCTTCGCGAAGCGGGAAGGTCCGGGCTTCGATTTCGAAGACCTCGCGCTGCGTTGGCAGTACTGACGGCCCCCCCCGACCGGAGCTCCGGGGATCTCGGTCCGGAGGTCTCGCACGCGTCGCGCTCGGGAGCTGCCGCCGGATCGGCGAATCATCTTGCGCTCATCTGTGAGACGTCTCACGGTGGCGCCCATCCTGCCCACCCCCGTCGCCCACGGGCACCGAGGCTCGTCGCATGCTCGCCACCGCGCTACGGCGAAGCGCATCGCTCGCCTTCGTCCTCCTGTCGCTCGTCTCCGGCTGCTCGCTCGTCTACTCGACGGACGATGCGCGAAGGCCGGGGCCCTCGGCGCCGACCCTCCACGTCGACCCCGCCGAGCCGGACACGAGCGACACGCTCCGCGTGGTGCTCGATGCCGCCTCGGTCGACGGCTTCGGACGCACCGTCACATACGAGTACGCGTGGACGAAGCAGGGATCGTCCGCGGTGGTCGGGGCGTCCGATTCGATCGAACCGGCGCTCACGACGCGTGGTGACGTCTTCACGGTGCGCGTCACGCCGGTGGCGGACGGACGCTTCCGCGGGCCCGCGGCCGAAGTGACGGTGACCGTGGCGAACGCGCGGCCGACGGTCGCGTACGTCGGGCTCTCCCGCTACGACGTCTTCCGGGACGACACGATCGAGGTCTTCGCCGGGCCGACCTCGGACGCGGACGGCGACCTCGTGACGCGTCGCATCGAATGGCGGATCGACGGGATGCCCATCGGCGTGTCGAGCTCGGAGCTCGCCCTCGCGACGCTCATGCTCGCCGCGGGGAGCCGCGTGGAGGTCGTGGTCACTCCGAACGACGGCATCGACGACGGAGCCGCCGTCGTCGCCGGTCCCGCACGTGTCCGCGGTCCCGGCACGCAGTGGCGACCCTGGGTTCCGGAGCACGGTCCACACGGCTCGATGGGCGACATGCTGGGCTGGCATGCGGTCTTCGACGAGCCCCGCAACCGGCTCCTCTTCTTCGCCTCGGCGACCGTGGGCTCGGGTGCGACGCAGACGAACCGATTCCACCCGTGGGAGTACGCGATCGACACGCAGCGCTGGGCGCGGCTCGTGCCGCCGAACGTGTCGGGAGGGGACTTCTCCACGTACGCGCGGCCGTTCGTCGATGCGGCCGGAAAGCGCGTCGTCTTCTACGGCGAGCTCGACCCGGACCCCGCGCTCGTGACCCCCCTCTTCGCGAAGCAGGTCCGGGTGTTCCACCTCGACCAGCGCGGCAACGAGAGCTGGGAGACCGTCCCGCTCGCGGCAGGCTCTCCCGTGCCCCCGTGGCGATTCGGCGAATCGGTGGTGCTCGACGCGGCGAACCACAGGCTCCTGATGTACGGGGGCATGACGTACGGGGGCGAGTTCTTCGACGACCTCTGGGCTCTCCACCTCGACGAGGGGAACGTCCGCTGGGAGCCGCTCGCGACGTCGACGGCGTTCGGCCCGCTCGTCGGGGCGACGTTCCTCCTCGATGCCCAGGGGGGCGCGGCGTACCTCGCAGGAGGAGCCTTCGACGCGGCGGGCAACTGGCCGCCGGCCACCCCGCGCAAGGACGTCTACCGATTCGACCTCGGCTCCAACACGTTCGGTGGTGGTCCCGCGGCGCAGCTCCCGGCGAGTGTCTCGATGGCGAGCGCGATCCCGCTCCCCGACGGAAGCGGTGCCCTCCTGGTCGGCGGGCTCTCGAGCTTCGTCGGCGAGCCCAGGAACGACGCCGTCTATCGATTCGATTTCGCGACGCGCACGTTCTCCGATGCGACCCCCCCGGTCGGTCCTCGCGTCGGACACCTGGGGGTGTGGCCTTCGCTCGCGATCGATCCGACGACGGGCCGGGTGCTCGTCGCGACGACCGGAGGCGACACGGATCGAGGCGTCTCCTTCTACTCCCTCGCCCTCGACGGGCACGACCTCTCGGCCATCGACGTCTACGGCGTGACGACGCCGCCGGCGCTGTCGCAGCTCGGTTCGGCGTACGGCAACGGCACCTTCGCGGTCTTCTTCGGCCTACGCGACCCGACCTCGTTCGGAACCGACCTCGCCGAGAACGGAGTCTGGTCCTTCGGTGCCACGGGGCGCTTCGAGCGCGTCGAGCCGGCGGGCCGACCCGCGGAGGGCCGCTACGGCTTCGAGGTCGCACCGAGCTCGTCCGTCCCCTCGGGGGTCCTCCTCGCTGGCGGATATCGCCTCGTCGGTGGATCGCCGGTGCCCGCGCTCGAGGCCTATTCCTACGTCCCGGGCAGCCCGGCCGGTTTCTCCACCGTCGGCACCCTCTCGCCGTCGGCGAGCTACGCGCACGGCGCGCTCGCGCCCTGCAGTGCGTCGACGTTCGCGCTGCTCGGCGGGGATGGCACGGCCGGCGGTGTCTCGACCGTGTCGAACGTGCAGTGCGGCGCGGGTACCTGCGCCGTCGCAGCGTCGAGCGGCACGCTGCCCACGGGGGGCCTGGTCGGCGCGTCCTTCGCCACGCTCTCGGAAGGGTGGGGCTACCTCGTGGGCGGCGACGGGCCGTCCGCGGGCGTCTGGTCGTTCGCGGAGAGCTACGTCTGCGCGAGCAGCGGCAGCTCGGCCGTGAACGTTCCCGTTCCTTCGTTCCCGTCCGTCGTCGGGGGCACGACCCACGTGCTACCGCCTGCCCTCTCCGCGACCACCTACGACATGATCGTGATCGGACCGTGGGACGACGGCGGGACGCTGTTCGAGCGCGTCGGGAAGCTCTCGGTGCCCCAGAGCAATCCCGCGAGCGGTGGGACCTTCTCCGAGCTCACGCCCGCGGGCGCCGATCGACCGGAGCCGCGCCACTACGCGGCCTCCTCGGCGACCGGCACAGGGACCAGCTTCTTCGTCTACGGCGGTCTCGAGGGTTCCGTCTCGAGCGGAACCGGCCGTCCCCACTCCGACCTCTGGCAGCTCCGGTACGAGGCACCATGACCACGACTCGCAGCTCCCGTACGACGGCCCGCGCCGTCTTCCTGCTCTGCGCGCTCGCATGCGTCGTCCCGAGGGCGCGCGCCGACGAACGCCCTTCGTCCGCGGGGGCCGAGGCCTCGGGCTCACCGGCCTACCGCGAGGCGATCGAGGGCGCGCTCGCCGAGTTCGACGCGCAGCGCTACGAGGAAGCGCGCGCTCTCTTCCTCGAGGCCCACGCGATCGATCCGAACGCTCGCACGCTCCGCGGCATCGGCCTCTGTGCCTACGAGCTCGCGGACTACGTCGGCGCGATCACGTCCTTCGAGCAGGCGCTCGCGAGCGATCGACGGCCGCTCGATCCGCGGCAGCGGGCTCAGACGGAGCAGCTGCTCGCTCGCTCGCGCACCTTCGTCGGGACGGTGCGGCTCTCCGTGACGCCTGCGACGTCGACCGTGACCGTCGACGGTCGCGCTCCGGTCGTGCGCGACGGTGCCATCCTGCTCAATCCCGGAGACCACGAGATCCGCGTGGAGGCCGTGGGATACGTCTCCGACGTCCGGCGCGTGCGCGTGGAGCCGTCGGCGCCGGTGCCGCTCTCGATCGTGCTCGTGCAGCCGGCCGCGACGATCTCCCCCGTCTCGACCGTCGCGCTCCTGCCGACCGCGGAGCCCACGGCGGCGCCCGAAGCCGCCCCCGCGCGTCGGCGGGCGCATCCCGTGGGCGTGGGGGCGGGGATCGCGTACGGCGTGGGTGGCGCCGGTCTCGCGCTCTTCGCGAGCTTCGGCATCCGGACGCTGGTGCTCTCGAAGGACCATCCGACGGGCTGCTTGTCGGCGGGTACGTGCACGCAGGCCTCGCTCGACGCGCAGGACCGGAGCGCCCTCGTGGCCGACGTCGGCCTGGGGATGGCGGCCGTGGGGACCACGACCGGCCTCCTGCTCCAGTTCCTCCGCAAGCCGCACGAAGCCCGACCGCGGACGTCGGTGTCCGGCTTCGTCGCCCCGCGGTCGGCGGGGCTCTCCTTCCACGGTCGATTCTGACCGCGCGTCAGAACTCGTCGGCGGAGAGACTGCCCGTGCGCCGCGTGCGCGAGGGCCGCGTGGGCTCGGGCGCAGCGCCCGCGGGCGCCGCCGTCGCATTCGCGCCCGGCTCGGGCCTCCGACGGGCACCGTCCCGCATCGACTCGCCAGGGCGCGGCGACACGTCCGCCGCCACGGGCGCGTCGCCGGGGTCGGGGACCGCCGTCGGCGAGGCCTCCACCGCAGCGGAGGCGGGCGCGCTGGGAGCGGGGGCCGCCGTGGGCGCCTGTGCGGCGGGCGGTGTCGGGCGAGCGGGGACGGTCGACGCGGGGGATGCCTCCACCGACCGTGGCTCGCGACCCCGGAGCGCGATCACCGTGACGCCGAGGCCGACGAGGAGGACGACCGCCGCCGCGACGATCCGGAGGACCATTCCGTGGCGTCGGACCGGCAGCTGGGCCGATTCGTCGAGCGCCGGAAGCCCGCCCGGAATCGGCAACGAGCCCGGTGTCGGCAGGCCCGTCGGCGTGACGAACGGAACGGTGGCACCCGTCACCGGCCTCGGGCCCGAGTCGTAGACCGCCTGGAGCCCGGACGAGCCGGAGGCACGTGCGAACGGACGGAGCGCCGCGGCGAGCTCGTCCATCGACTGGAAGCGCTCGTCGGGATTGCGCGCCATCGCCTTCAGGACCACGGCCTCGAGCCCATCCGGAAGCCCGCCCCGGAGCTGGCTCGGGGGCACGACCTGCGCCATCGCCACCTCGAGGATGACCTCCGCGTAGGTCGCCCCGCTGAAGGGCACGCGCCCGACGAGCGCCTCGTAGAGGATCACTCCCATCGAATAGACGTCGGTACGATGATCGACGTTCTTGTTCCCGCGGATCTGCTCCGGAGACATGTAGAACGGCGTGCCCATGGTGACGCCCGACTGCGTGAGCGAGAGGGCTCCCTCGTCTGCGAGCTTCGAGATGCCGAAGTCGAGGATCTTCGCCGCCGGGCCTTCCTCGGTGGCGCAGAGGAAGATGTTGTCGGGCTTCATGTCGCGGTGGATCACGCCGACCTTGTGGGCGGCCGCGAGCCCGCGCGTGACCGCCAGCAACCAGGTGACCGCTTCGGAGGGCTCCGTCGGCAGACGCGACAGGCGTGACGTC
Source organism: Polyangiales bacterium (assembly GCA_046351215.1). Lineage (GTDB taxonomy): Bacteria > Myxococcota_A > Polyangia > Polyangiales > Houyiibacteriaceae > JAXLYX01. The sequence goes on from JAXLYX010000006.1 coordinate 63,890, forward strand.
AGCGGCTCGCCCTGGAGGAGCTCCATGACCATGAAGGGGCTGCCCTGGTGCGTTCCGACGTCGAACACCTGGACGACGTTGGAGTGGTGGATGCGGCCGGCCGCCTGGGCTTCCCGGAGGAAGCGCTCGGCGGACACGGGATCCGCGGCCGCGGCCGGTAGGAGCCACTTCAGCGCGAGCTGCTTGCCCGTGAGGACGTGCGTTGCCGCGTACACGACGCCCATGCCGCCGCGTCCGAGCATGCGATCGATTCGATACTTGTCGGCGATGACGACGCCGGGCTCGAGACCGGCCACCGATGCCGCGGACGCCGCGGAGGATTCCATGCGGCGGAGTATACGCGGTCCGGGCCTCCCGATCGGCCGGCGTCGTGGTACGAGGTTGCGATGACCGGCCTCCGATCGGACGACCCTGCTCCCCTCGACGCGCTCGATTCGCTGTCGGGCCCCATCCTCGCCGAGCTCGGGCGCACGCTCTCCCGCGAGGGGTACGACACCTCGGCGATCGAACGGGCCGAGGCCATCGCGCCCCGGCAATTCGACGGGGTGAGGCTCCCGCTCGTCGATCACCGCCTCGCCGAGGAAGGGGCGTCCTGGGCGACCCTCGCGCGGCTCTTCGCGTACCGTGGCGTCGTCTCCCGGTCGGCCGTCGAAGCGTCCCTCGGCGAGGTCCTCGCGAGCGCCTTGATCGGGGCCGGGGTCCTCGTCACGGACGGCGAGGCCGTGCGCGCCCGTTTCGTGCTGATGCCGTTCGAGGATCTGTACGTCCTCTCGGACTCGCTCTCGGCCGGCCGCGAAGCCGTCATGGGGCCTGGCATCACGACCCTTCAGCTCGCTTCGGCGATGGACTTCGCATCCGGCGATTCGGTGCTCGACCTCGGCACGGGCGCGGGCTCGCTCGCCCTGCTCGCGGCACGGCGTGGAGCCCGCGTGATCGGAACCGACATCTCGGAGCGTGCGATCCGTCTCGCGCGCTTCAACGCGAGGCTGAACGGGCTCGACGTCGAATGGCACGTGGGAGACCTGTTCGCACCGGTCGCCGGGCGCACGTTCGACCGGATCGTGTCGCAGCCTCCGTTCGTGGTCTCGCTCGCGACGCACGGCTCGACCTTCCTGCACGGAGGCGAGCGGGGGGACGAGCTGGCGATGCGCGTGCTCGCCGAGGCGCCGATGCATCTCGCGCCCTCGGGCACCGCGATCGTCCGGGTCGATGCTCCGGTCCTGCCCGGCGAGCCGGTCTCGCAACGCGTCCGCGCCCTGCTCGGCGAGCGTCCCTTCCACGTGCTCGCCTTCGCGAGCCCGGGGCCTTCGCTCGACCTCCAGGCCGTCGGGTATGCCCAGGTCGCCGATCCTTCGCTCGGCGAGCGGTATGGCGAGATCGTGCGCGCCTACCGTGCGAGGCTCGGCACGCTCGGGTTCGCCTCGACGAGCCAGGCCCTCGTCCTGCTCGAGCACGCGCCGGACGCACCGGGCCACTACGCGCTCACGCTCACGCCGCCCTCGCTGCGGCGGATCGACTCGGAGGCCATCGCCGACGTGCGCCGGGCGCTCTCGCGGGTCGCCGGCCCCCCGGACGCGCTCGTCGGCGCGAAGCTGGTCGTGCCCGAAGGGACGGCCGTGGTCGAGGAGAGGCTCCTCGGGAGCGACCGCGTCCGCACGACGATCCGCTTCTCGAAGGGGCCGTCCGCCGATCAGGAGGTCAGCCCCACCACCGCGGCGTTGCTCGAGAGCTTCGCCGTGCCGCGCACGGTGGCCGAGGCTTCCCGACGCTTCTCCGAGCTCTGCGACGTGGACGCCGAGAAGGTCGAGTCGCAGGTGCAGAGCTTCGCCCGCGATGCGCTCGTGCGAGGCATGCTCCGATTGGCGTAGGTCGCCTCGCGCGGGCCGGGCGAAGGAACTCCGCACGACGGCGGCGACGCGGTGGTAGCGTGTAGGGCGCCATGTCCGACTCCCTCCGTTCCCTCCTCGACGACGTCCTCGACGCCACGTCCGCACGAGCCACGCTCGACGCCGCGCCCCGGCCCGCCCCGCGGCCGCACGACGAGTGGCCCGCGGACGTCGAGCAGCTCGTGGAGCTGGCCGACGTCGACCTCCGGACCTTCCTGTCGAACATGGGGACCGACGATCTGCTCTGCGTCCTCGCGGAGGGGACGGCGCTCCTGCGCGAGCGCGTCACCGGGCAGCTCGCGGACGATTCCGCGACGTGGCTCCGTTCGAACCTCGCCGCCTGGGTCCCGGCCACGGAGGCCTCCAAGCGCGCGAGTCGAGAGGCCGCCCTGAAGCTGGCGCGCGATCTCGTCGCGTCGGGGCGCATCGCACGCCCGGAGACCGCGGAGTCGCACGGCAAGGGAGTCGATGCCGAGATGGCGGATGCCTACGCGAAGCTCCTCGAGACCCTGGGCGGCCTCGTCGATGCCGCGAAGAAGGGGGGGCCCGAGGTCCTGAAGACGGTGGTCCACGATCAGGATCACCCGCTGCTCTTCGAAGGGCTCCACGCCATCTGGGACCGCGAATCCGCTCCGGCGCTCGAGCGGCTGCTGGCGACCCGGGTGAAAGCGCTCGAGCTCGCCCACCGTCGGTCGCTCGAGGCGATCCGTCAGGCGGTCCTCGCCATCGAACGGGGCGAGGACGCGAAGACGTACCTGTCCCGCCTCGGCTGAGCGCGGGCCCGAGCCCGACCGGCTCAGAGATTCGAGGACGTGAAGCTCTGGTTCGCCGCCTCGGAGAGGGGCAGGTGCAGGCCGCACTCGCGCTTCTGACCCAACATGCGTCCGGCGCGCGGATCCATGTCCGGCGTCACCGGCAGCGTGCTGTGATGGTCGCCGATCGAGCGGTACCCCTCCGCGTAGAGCGGATGGAAGGGGAGCTGGTGCTCCTCCATGTACGCCTCGACGTCCTTCTCGCTCCACGCGAGGATCGGGTGGATCTTCACCCGTCCGTCCTGCACGTCGACGCGTCGCAGGGCCGAGCGGTGCTCGGTCTGATCGCCGCGCAGGCCCGCCAGCCACGAGGTCGCACCGAGCTCGCGGAGGGCGCGCTGCATCGGCTCGACCTTGTTCATGTACAGGTACCGCTTCACGCCCTCGTCGCCCTGCTCCCAGAGCTGTCCGTAGAGCGCCTCCTGCCGGGCCTGCGTCATGGTCGCCGCGTACCAGCGCAGGGAGAGCCCGAAGCGCTGCTCGAGCTCCGCCGCGAATCGGTACGTCTCGGGGAAGAGGTAGCCCGTGTCGATGCAGACCACCGGCATCGACGGACACACGCGGCTCACCAGGTGGAGCATGACGGCGGCCGTCGCTCCGAAGCTCGACGAGAGCACGAGGCCCTCGCCGAACGTCGCGCACGCCCAGCGCACGACGTCCTCCGCGCTCGCGTCGGCGAGCTCGAGGTTGATCCGATCCAGGTCGAGATCGGCGGCGGTGACTCGGGTGGCATCCATGGCGGTCGGACGTAACTTGACGAATTCGGTGGGGGTTTGCAACGAAGTTCTCCCGCGAGCAGCGTCGAAATGGCCGAACATCCTGGAGTTTCGATGGGTTCCAGCACCCTCTGTCGCGGAACCTATTCTCGCGTTACGAGGTCGGGAATCTTGACCATCCCACCGACGCCGTTGCCCTGAACAAACGCCCCGTGTAGGACTCCCGTCCTCTCATGGAACCGACCGTCAACGTCTCCCTCAGCGCTCCCGTCCCCGACATCTCCCCCGTCGTCGCCGAAGAGCTCGGGCTGCCCCTCCGGGGCGTGGCCGCCGTCGTGAAGCTCCTCGACGAGGGGGCGACCGTCCCGTTCATCGCTCGCTACCGCAAGGAGGTCACGGGCGGCCTCGACGAGGTCCAGATCCGGGACATCCAGGACAAGCGGGCGTACCACCGCGAGCTCGAAGAGCGTCGCCAGGCGGTCCTCAAGTCGATCGAGGAGCAGGGCAAGCTCACCGACGAGCTCCGCTCCAAGATCCTCGCCTGCCGGACCAAGGCGCTGCTCGAGGACCTCTACGCGCCGTACAAGAAGAAGCGCCGCACGCGTGCGACCATCGCGCGCGAGGCCGGCCTCGAGCCGCTCGCGAACCTGATCCTCGCGCAGGCGCTCGAGGGCGATCCGCTCGTCGAAGCCGCGAAGTACGTCGATGCCGAGAAGGGCGTCGCCGACGCCGAGGCCGCGCTCGCGGGCGCGCGCGACATCGTCGCCGAGGTCGTCGCGGACAACGCGGACGTCCGCACCTTCGTCCGCGAGCAGTTCGAGAAGCAGGGCACGCTCGTCACCGAGGTCGCCCGCGGCAAGGAGAACGAGCGCTCGAAGTTCGAGGACTACTACGATCACCGCGAGCCGGTCGCGACCGTTCCTTCGCACCGATTCCTCGCCATCCGGCGCGGCGAGGGCGAGGGCGTGCTCCGCGTCCGCATCGAGGTCGAGGAGGAGCCCGTGCTGGCGCGCATCGGGCAGATCGCCGGCATCCAGGGCAAGTCGCCCTACGCCGAGGCGCTCCGCACCGCGATCGCCGATTCGTTCAAGCGCCTGCTCGCGCCGAGCGTCGAGACCGACGTGCGCGTCGATCTCAAGCTCCGGGCCGACAAGGAGGCCGTCGAGGTCTTCGCGGAGAACCTCGAGCACCTCCTGCTCGCCGCGCCCCTCGGCGGCCGTTCCGTCGTCGGCATCGATCCCGGTCTGCGCACGGGCTGCAAGCTCGCCGCCGTCGACGACACGGGCCGCTTCCTCGACACCACGACGATCTATCCGTTCAAGGGAGCGGGCGACGAGCTCCGTGCGAAGGCGGAGCTCGCGCTCTTCCTCAAGAAGCACCGCCCTCACGCGATCGCCGTCGGCAACGGAACGGCCGGCCGCGAGACCGAGCGCTTCGTCCGCCAGGTCCTGAAGGAGCCCGGCGTCCCCGAGGCCATCGTCGTCATGGTCAGCGAGGCCGGCGCGAGCGTGTACTCGGCCTCCGACGTCGCGCGCGAGGAGTTCCCGGACCTCGACCTCACCATCCGCGGCGCGATCTCGATCGCGCGTCGTCTCCAGGATCCGCTCGCCGAGCTCGTGAAGGTCGATCCGAAGTCGATCGGCGTCGGTCAGTACCAGCACGACGTCCACCAGACGCTCCTCCAGCGCAAGCTCGGCCAGGTCGTCGAGAGCTGCGTGAACCGCGTCGGCGTCGACCTCAACACCGCGAGCGCGGCGCTGCTCTCCTACGTCGCGGGCGTCGGCGACTCGCTCGCGAAGCGCATCGTCTCGCATCGCGAGAAGAACGGCGCGTTCAAGACCCGCAAGCAGATCCTCGACGTCACGGGCCTCGGTCCGAAGGCCTTCGAGCAGTGCGCCGGCTTCCTGCGCATCCGCGAGGCGGAGAACCCGCTCGACCGCTCGGCCGTGCATCCGGAGCGCTACGAGCTCGTCGCGCGCATCGCGAACGACCTCGGCGTCGATCTCGCGCACCTCGTCGGCGACAAGGCGCGCGCCGACAAGATCGACGTGAAGAAGTACGTCGGGGAGGGCGTCGGCGAGCCGACGCTGAAGGACATCGTCGCCGAGCTCGGTCGCCCGGGCCGCGATCCGCGCGATGCCTTCGAGCCGCCGAGCTTCCGCGACGACGTGAACACGCTCGAGGACCTGCGCCCCGGCATGGTGCTCGAGGGCGTCGTCACGAACGTCACAGCGTTCGGAGCCTTCGTCGACGTGGGCGTCCATCAGGACGGCCTCGTCCACATCAGCCAGCTCTCCGATCGCTTCATCAAGGATCCGAGCGAGGCCGTGAAGGTCGGCCAGAAGATCCAGGTGAAGGTCCTCGAGGTCGACCTCGTGCGTCAGCGCATCTCGATGACGGCGCGCATGAGCGAGGGACCGAAGCAGGGCGCCTCGGGCGGCGCCGGGAACCGCGGCGACGCCCAGCGGCCCGGCAACGGTCCGCGCGGCCCGCAGGGCAAGGGCGGTCCGCAGGGCGGTGGCCAGCGCCCCGGCGGTGGGCGTCCCCAGGGCGACGGCTTCAAGAACAACCCGTTCGCGAACCTCGCCGGCAAGCTGAACCTGCCGAACAAATGAGCGCGTGCCGGGCTCGCCCCGGCCGTGCCCCGGCCCTCAGTCCGGGACGGGCGTCCGCATCGTGACGAGCTCTTCCGCGGCGGTCGGGTGGATCCCGATCGTCGCGTCGAGCTGCGCCTTCGTCGCGCGACACGTGAGAGCGACGGCGAAGCCCTGGACGATCTCGCCCGCGTCCGGGCCCACGACGTGGACCCCGAGGACCTCGTCCGTCCTCCGGTCGACCACGAGCTTCATCATCGTCTTCGCGTCCCGTCCCGTCAGCGTGTGCTTCATCGGGGTGAACGTGGTCCGGAAGATCGTCACCTCGTGCGACTCGCGGGCTTCCTGCTCGGTGAGGCCGACCGTGCCGACCTGCGGCTGGCTGAAGACCGCCGTCGGGATCACGCGGTAGTCGAGCGGCGGCAGGTCGAGGCCGCCGTACAGCGTCCGCGCGAGCCACATGCCCTCGGCGAGGGCGACGGGCGTGAGCTGGTGGCGTCCGATGACGTCGCCCACCGCGAGGATCGAGGGGACGCTCGAGACGAAGCGCTCGTCGACGGCGATTCCTCCGTTCGCGCGCAGCACGACGCCGAGCTCCTCGAGGCCGAGCCCGCGCGTGTTCGGCCGCCGGCCCGTGGCGTGCATCACGACCTCGGCGTCGATCGTCCCGCCCCCCACGCAGTGCATGCGCACGCCCGAGGGAGTCTTCTCGAACCGATCGGCCGCGTGCCCGAGGTGGACGTGGATCCCCTTCTTCCGCAGCTCCGCCTCGAGGTGCTTCTCGATGTCCGAGTCGAAGTGCCGGAGCACGTGCGGGGCACGCTGGACGAGGTGGACGGTCGCGCCGAGACCGCGGAAGATCCCGGCGAATTCGACGCCGATGTACCCCGCGCCGACGATCGCGATCGACGTCGGCAGCCGATCGAGGTGGAACGCCTCGTCGGAGGTGATGCCGAGCTCCGCGCCCGGGACGTCCGGGAGGGCAGGGCGGGCGCCCGTCGCGACGAGGATCCGCTCCGCCGTCAGCCGCTTCCCGTCGACCTCGACCGTGTGCGGATCGACGAGCCGCGCGCGAGCCCGGTGGACCGTGACCCCGGATCCGACGAGCAGGCGCTCGTAGATGCCCTCGAGGCGAGCGATCTCGCGATCCTTCGCCTCGACCAGCTTCTTCCAGTCGAAGCCCAGGTGCTCGACCGCGTGCCCGTACGCGCGCGCGTCCTCGACGAGCTCACCGAGCTCCGAGCCGTACACGAGGAGCTTCTTCGGCACGCAGCCCGCGTTCACGCAGGTGCCGCCCATGTAGCGCTCCTCGGCCACGCCGACGCGCGCCCCGAAGCCAGCGGCCATGCGCGCCGCACGGACGCCGCCGGAGCCGGCGCCGATCACGAAGAGGTCGTAGTCGAAGCGTGCCATGGAACCTCGAAGGTCGTGCGACGACGGCCGTCGTTACGCTCGGGCTCGGACGTCTCGGCGAGCGCGGAGGGGGTGGGCGTCAGAACGAGCAGAACTCGAGCACGCGCTCGGGCTCGTCCTCGTCGAGCATGCCCGCGCCGCAGAGGGCGAGAGCCTGCTCCCGCCCGACGCCGACGTACATCTCGCGCTGACCGTCGCCGGGCAGGAGCACGAGGCGGGAGCCGACCTCGGCCCGTTCGAGCAGGACGTTGAACGCCTGCACGAGATTCCGCACGGCGAGGCTTCCGGGCTCGCCCTCGTCCCCGTCGTCCTCGTTCACGGCGCTCACGTGCTCGCCCGCGCGGAGCACGAGCGGGCCGTCGTCGCCGCCGAACCGCTCGAGACGCACGCCGAGGAGCTCGGGGTTGGCGAGCGCCATGCGGACCACGACCGCGTGCGCGTTCTCGCGGAGACCCGTGTGGTGCACGAGCATCCGATCGGTCTTCGAGCGGCGCCGCGACGCATCGATGTCGCTGCCGGCGGCGTAGTACAGCTCGAGCAGATCGAGCCGTCGTGCCGCCTCGGGCTTCGGGCCGACCATGTCCATCAGGACCTCGATCAGCGGATCCGAGAGCTCCTGCGCCACGCCGGCGCTGCGCAATGCCGAGTAGAACGCCATGTCGGATGCCTTCGGCGTCGGCGGGATGCTCGCCGGCCGCCGCGCCTCCGGAGGCGACTGCATCAGCGATCGGGGATCGCTCGCGGATCCTGCTGGCGGCGGGGTCGAAGGCGGCATCGGGCCTTTCGGGGGGTGGAGGACCAGCCCAGCATCTTACCCGGACTGCCGGGCAAGAATCACCATTCTCCGTGCGTGACCGTCGCGGTCAGTCCTCCCGGCAGAGGATGAACCAGGCCGGCAGCCATTGGCCGTTCTTCTGGGCCCGGCCGATGGTCACGTGCTTCGAGACACCGCGGAGCACGTCCTGGGTCCCGTTGTAGACGAAGAACGACAACCGCTCGGAATTGTCGAGGATTTTGGGCCAATGCGCCGGGGCGCGCGGGGGGACCCGGAGGTAGTTCACGAGCAGCTCCCCAGGGGCCGCATGTTGGTGCAGCACGTAGTAGCCGGGGCCGACGGCCTGCTCGAGGAGGAGGGAGTTGCGGTTGTAGCCCCAGATCTCGCCGGAATCGCGCTCCGCACCGTCCGGGCGGACGCAGACCTTCGCGAAATGGCTGGCCCCGGGGATCGGCAGGGTGTTCCGCCCCGAGTGGACCACTTCCTTCATGCTCGGGACGTTCGAGGGAACCATGTCCTCGAGGGTGAGGGCCTTGAAGCCACGGGCGGCCTCGAAGAGGCGGCGCTGCTGCCCGACGCGCAGGCTGAGGGCCTCGTGCTTGCGCGTGGCCGGATCGAGCCCGTCGAGGAAATCGCGGATCGCCGCCATGTCCGGGCGGCTCGTGTCGAGCATCTGCTGAAGGCGGGTCATCGGAACCTCTCGTCTCGGTAGGCGCGGTGCGGCAGGCCTTGGGCGCCGTGATGGAGCCAGCGGAGGATGACCTCCGCGGCCGCGATCGAGGCCTGGCGCTCGAACTGTCGGAAATCGGTCATGGCGGTCGAGCCGGCGACGTGCGTGACGCCGAGCACGGCCGCGAAGGGGACCTGCCCGAGGAGGCAGGCGTGGGCGATGGAGAAGGCCTCGAGGCTCTCCGCATGGCAGCCCGTCCGCTGGGGGACGGCCGCGGCCATGGCGTCGTCCCGGGTCGGCGCGAGCGGGCTCCCGAGCGGCACGACCCGTCCGCGGGGCGCGTGCGACGCGAGGCCTGCCGTGAGGGGCGCGTTCGCCGGGAGCTCCGTCTGCATCGGGTCCGGGAACGAGGCGAGGCCGGCGATCTCCGCTTGGTCCACGAGCTGGAATTTGCTCCCGAGGATGATGTCGTAGGGCCGGTAGTCGGGGATCCCGGGGTAGACGCCGCAGGTTCCCACGAGGACGACGGCGCGCGGCTCGAGCTGGAAGATGCGCTTGGCGGCCGAGCCGCCGGCCACCCCCATGCCCACGCCGACGGTCTTCGTGACGACGTGGAGGCCTTCGATGGTTCCCGTCAGCGAATCGCCGAGCTCGGGCCGGAAGCCGCGGAGCTCGGGGGGATGGGCGGCGAGGACGAGGAGGTCCACCGGCGTGGTCGACGACGACATGGCGGGCAAGCCTACCTCAACGGGCGGTCCGATGTCCGTGGGCTCCGAGGAGCTTCGTCGTGTCGACTCGGAGCGAGAAGAGCAGGCTGAAGAGACGCCGTGCCGTCTCGAGGTCGAGGCCGAGGTCGGGCGCGAGCCGCCGGATCATCCTCCCGGCCTTGTCGTGGGTGACCTTCTTGGCCATGTCGAGCGCCTCGAGGCGCGCGAGGCTGGCCGATTCGTCGGGGGCGCCGAGCTGTCGGACGATGTCGACGTATTCGCTCAGGAGATCCGAGAGCCGGTCGAGCGGGAGCGTCGCGAGGACGAGGGGCGCGTCGAGCTCCGAGAGGGCCTCGAGCTCGAAACGTGTTTCATCCATGCGGATCAGCAGCCGCTCGGCGTCTTCCCGGAAGGCCAGCGTATCGGGAGCGAGGAGCTCGTGGATCAGGGCCTCCCATTCGACCCTGCGCTCGTCGGGAGCCTCCGCCCAGAGCGGATGGTCGACGACCACCTCGGACAACGACATGGGCGGACCGTACCACGACCGTGATGCTATGGTCCCCGAGTGGCGGACTTCGGACCCTTCGAGCCCGGACGGATCATCTACCGGTGGGATCTCGACAAGACCTACCTTCGCACCGAGTTCGACACGGTGCGGGATCTGCTCCGTACCGCCGTCGAGCCGCCCCAGAAGAAGCGGACGGTTCCAGGAGCCGCGGCCCTGCTCCGCGAGCTCCGCGCGACGCGGCCGCGCGCCATCACGATCCTCTCCGGGAGCCCGGAGCAGATGCGTCAGGTGCTCGAGGCGAAGCTCCGCCTCGACGGAATCGTCTGGGACGGTTTCACGCTGAAGCCGAGCCTCGAGAACCTGCTCCGAGGGAGGTTCCGCTTCCTCCGCGATCAGGTGAGCTACAAGCTTCGGGCGCTCCTTTCGGCCCGCATCGACGCGCCGCAGGAGACCGAGGAGGTCCTCTTCGGGGACGACGCGGAGGCCGACGCCTACATCTACTCGCTCTACGCCGACATCGCGGCCGGTCGGGTGGACACGGCGACGCTCCTCGAGGTGCTCCGGCGCGCGAACGTCTACAGCGAGGACGTGCCGGAGTTCGTGAGGCTCGCGTCGAGGATCCCGCGTCACGAGGTGGTGCGCCGGATCTTCATCCACCTCGATCGGATCTCGCCCGCCTATCTCTTCGACGAGTTCGGTCCGCGCGTCACCGCGTTCTACAACTACTTCCAGCCGGCCCTCGTCCTGCTCGAGGACGGCGCGATCACCGCCGAGGCCGCGCTCCGGGTCGGGGCCCACATCGTCATCGAGCAGGGGATGAACCCCGACGCGCTCGTCGCGAGCTACGTCGACCTCGCGCGTCGCGGCCAGCTCGGCACGAAGGCGGCCGAGCGCATCTTCGAGGTCGCGGGCAAGAAGGATCTCGCGATCCAGGCGACCGCCGGACGCGTCCTCGGACGCTTCGCCTCCGAGCTCGAGCGCGAGCTCCCGAAGCTCGGCGCCCGACCGGCTCCCGCCGAGCGTCCCCTCGATTTCGTCGGACTCTTCGACCGCGACCGGGAGCGTGCGCGGGCCGCGAAGCTGCGGGCGCTCTGGCGGCGGCCGGGCTGAGCGGCCCGGGCCGGCCTCCGCGCCGGCCGGACGCGCCCTTCAGCTCTCCGCGACGACGACGACCTTGTCCGCCGGTCCGAACGTGACCGTGCCCCGCTTGTCGGGGTTCACGGCGACGCCGTAGGCCTTCGAGGCGTCCTTCTCGTGCGCCGCGAGGCGATAGCCGATCGCGATCTCGCCGCGGCGCTTGGCCGACTCGACGACGGTGTGGAACGTCACCGGCACGCCGGGACGGACGTAGTCGAGCGCGGGCTTCAGGTAGATCTCGGCGCCGTCCGGGTCGAAGAGATCCGCGAGGACGGCGTGGAGCTGCTTGTTCTCCGACACCTGGCACATCATCAGGCTGACGAGCTTGTCGCTGACGATGAAGTCGTCCGCCTGCGTGACCTCGGCGAGCTCGCGATTGCGCACGTCGCGCATCTCGCTGACGATCGCGAAGTCCCGATCGAGCCTCTCGCCCATCTCGCGGAGGTGGAGCAGGGTGACGAGCACGCGGGCGTCGGCCCGCTGCGCCTCGAGCTCGTCGGAGCAGAGCAGGATGATGTGGTCGAAGCTCGCCACGTCGAGCGACTCGAGGAGATCGCGATCGGTGGTGTCGCCCTCGCGGACCTCGAGCGTCTGGTTGCGCAGCTTCTCGCGGAACGGCGCGCATTCGTCGGTCCTGTCGCCTTCGGCCACCACCTGGACGAAGGAGCCCTGGGCCACGTAGGCGTCGAGGCCCTCGATCACCCAGGGGGCGCGCCAATTCCAGCCGAGGATCAGCGTGCGCTCCGGACGCGCGGGCTCGCGCTCCTTCTCGACGATCGCCGAGGGATCGACGACCGGCTTCTCGCTCGAGAGCACGATCGTGTCGTCGTCCCGAGAGATCGCGATCAGTCGGTCTTCGGGCTCGAGGATGCGATCCATCGAGGGAAGGACGTGCACCCCGTCCTTGTCGACCAGGCCGATCACCGAGGACGTGTCGTAGGCGGAGAGGACGTCACCGAACGTGCGGCCGACGAGCTTGAGCGCGTCGGCGAAGTAGATCTCGTCGCCGCCGAAGTCGAGCAGCTCCGTGTGGACGACGCTGAGACCGCTCTGCCGGCAGGTCTGCACCGTGATCCGCGAGATCAGCTCGCCGGCGAGGATGACCTCGACCTCGTCCTTGCCGACCATCTTGGCGACGCCGACGTTCCTCGGGCTCTGGAGCTCCGCGACGATGTGGTAGGGGCTCTGCCGACGGCTCGGGCCGTTGGTGATCGCCAGGATGGTCTTGATCACCTCGACGTCCGCGTCGTCCTGCTCGGGCGAGAGCACGAGGATCGACTTCGTCCCCTGCACGTTCACCATGTCGAGCGACGCGGAGTCCGACGGAGGTCCCGAGCGGCAGACGATGCGCGTCGTCTTCGTGTCGGACATGCGCTCGCGGATCGCGTCCTCCATCTCGACCTTGTCGCGGTCGGCGAGGATCACGATGCAGGCGCGCTTCTTGTTCTCGTTCGCGAGGACGAGCTCGTCGAGGATGGTGAAGATCGAGGCGGACCAGCCGAGGACGAGCGTGTGCTGGTCCTCGATCACGGTGGAGCGGCCCTTGCGCAGCTCGTCGAGGCGCGCCTCGAGCCCCGAGTTCAGGACGCCGATCAGGGCGGAGACGAGGAAGATGCCCCCGACGCTCACGGCCAGGCCGGTGAGGAGGAAGGGCCAGCTGCCCTGGTCGCCTCCGACCGCGCCCGCGTCCATGGCCCGCATCAGGCCGAACCAGAAGAGCTTCACGGGCGAGCCGCCCTCGACGGCCTCGTCGTTCGCACCGACGAGGAAGAGCACGAGGACGTAGACCACCAGCATGGCCACGGTGGCCACGGCCAGCCAGGCGATGAGGGCCGGCGTGCCCTTCGCCATGGTGTTGTCGAAGGCGTAACGGGCGCGCTCCTTGAAACTCGGTCGTCGCATTCGGGGTCCTCTCGTCGGGCGAGCCGCGATGGTCGCCGTTCTGCCCTGGGGATCGCAATGCCGAGTCGCGTCCGGGCCGCGTGCGGGCCCCGGAAGGCCGCTCCGTGGACGCCCCGCCGCCGGGTGGCTAGGATCCCCCCATGTCTCGCGCTTGCCTTCGTGGGAGGACCTGGCCCGTCCTCGCCGCGCTCTTCCTGCCCGTCCTCGTGGGCTGCGGCACCAATACGGCGCTGCCCTACGGTCCACCCCGCCCACGCGATGCCTCGGTCGACGCGAGCCGCGACGCCGGGGTGGACGCGTCCGTGCTGCGCTGCATCGACGTACCGGTCGACGGGGGGCCCGTGCAGGCGGCGCTGTCGACCGACGCGGAGATCGGCCGCGCCGACGTGGTCTTCCTCATCGACGTCACGTCCTCCATGCTCGAGGAGATCTCCACCATCCGGAGGCGCCTCCGCGACGTCATCGCGCCGGCCATCCGGAGTGCCATCCCGGACTCCGAGGTCGCCGTGGCGACGTTCGCGGACTTCCCGGTACGCGACTACGGCACGCCGCCCGACGACTATCCGTTCCGCCTCAACCTGCCGGTCACCGCCGACATCACCCAGGTGCAGGCGGCCGTCGACGCCATCACCATCCGCAGCGGCGCGGACGCTCCGGAGGCCCAGGTCGAGGCGCTGTACCAGCTCGCGACGGGTGCGGGCCTCGGCAGCTACATCACGCCCTCGCCGGGCTGCCCCTCGGGCGGAGTGGGCTACGCCTGCCTCCGGCGGGACGCGCTCCCGGTGGTCCTGCTCTTCACGGACGCTCCGTTCCACAACGACGCGTTCGGGAACCACCCGTACAACGTGTACACCCTCGGCACGGCGCCCCACACGGCGCCGGAGACCGTCGCCGCGCTGAACGCCATCGGTGCGCGGGTGATCGGCTTCGACTCGGGCGACGGGGATCCACGGCAGGACCTCGAGTATTTCGCGACGCGGACGGATGCGATCGACGCCTCGGGCCAGCCCCTCGTCTATTCGATCGGGACGCGCGGCGAGCGCCTCGGCTCGCAGGTCGTCACGGCGATCCGGACGTTCGCGACCACCGTCGTGCAGGACATCGACGCGGTCGGACGCGATCCGGACCCCACGGACGGAGTCGATCCCGTCACCTTCGTGCAGGCGATCACCCCGCTCTCGGCCGATCCGCCGGACGGCGTCGGAGGCATCACGTCGACGAGCTTCGTCGAGGTCGTGACCGGCACGAAGCTGACGTTCCAGATCACCATCCGACCGGGCTCCGTGGTGCCCGGTCCGATGGCGCGCCTCGTCCCGCTCGAGATCGTGTTCCGCGGCAACCAGCGGAACCGTCTCGGCTCGGAGGTCGTCTACCTCCTCATCCCGGGCGCCGACGGGAAGACCTGCGCCGACTTCGGCGGCGTGCCTCCCTGACGCTCAGTCGTCGTCTTCCTCGTCCTCGCCGGAGAGCGCCGCGATGGTCTCTTCGGCGAGCTGACCGAGGGTCGCCTGGAGGTTCTCGTCGTCGTCGTCGCCGACGCTGACGACCCGCTCGTCGTCGACGAAGGGCTCGAGGAGCTCGATGGCCGACGGATCGCCGAGCGCCGCGAGCGACTCGATGGCGGCCGCGACCACCTCCTTGTCCGAGTGCTCGAGGAACCGCTTGATGAGGGGGAGGGCGCTCGGCTCGCCGACCTCGGCGAGAAGGAAGGGCAGCTCCATGAGCGCGGGGCCCGAGAGCTTGCGATCGAGCGCACGGACGATGGCGCGGGCGACCTCGGCGTAGAGGTCGTAGGCCATGTCCGTCAGTGCCTCGCCGGCCTCGGCGCGGACCGACGGCTCGTCGTCGTTGAGGATGAGGATCAGCGCGTCGGCCATCGCGGGGCTCGGCACCTGGGCGCAGAGATCGGCGAGGCGCGAGAGGCGCATCCCGGCCTCCTCACGGTCCTCGAGCCGCGAGGCTTCCTCGACGGCCGCCATCAGGAGCTTCTGCACGTCGGCCGGCTTGCCCGAGAGGAGCTTCCGCTCCGCGGCACGGAGGGCACGATCGGCGTCGAAGATCTCGGCGAGGTTCTTGTCGAGCGACATGGGGCGTCCTTTCGGTCTAGTCGGGATCCTTCACGAGCTTCCGGAGCGCGTCGAGCAGCTCCGAGGCCCGATCGATCGCGTCGCCTTCGCGGAGCTCGTCGAAGCGGCGCGTGAGCTTCATGTCCGGCGTCAGCTTCCAGGGCGAGCCGGGCTGGCCGACGAGGGCCAGGATCTTCGAGGGATCGAGGGGCGTGTCCTCGCGGAGGTGGAGGGTGACACGGGCCCGCGTCGCCTCGCAGCCGAGGATGCGGAGATCGCGGAGGCGGGGCTTGAGGCGCATCGCACGCACGAGCTGGGCCGCGGGCGGCGGCGGCGGGCCGAAGCGGTCCTCGAGCTCCCCGGCGAGCTGGTCGATCGCCTCGTCGTCCTCGGCCGTCGCGAGACGCTTGTAGAACGAGAGGCGGAGCCCGACGTCGTCGATGAAGTCGTCGGGCAGGAAGTGCTCGACGTCGAGCGTGAGCTCGGGATCGACCTCGTGCACGACCTCCTCGCCCTGGAGCTCGGCCACCGCTTCCTCGAGCATGCGGACGAAGAGGTCGAAGCCGACGAGGGCGGCGCTGCCGCTCTGGTCGGCGCCGAGGAGATCGCCCGCGCCGCGGAGCTCCATGTCGAGCGAGGCGACGCGGTAGCCGGAGCCGAGCTCGGTGAAGCGCTCGAGGGCCTCGATGCGGGCGCGCGCCTCGTCGGTGAGCTGGCTCGGGGGCGGCGTCACGAGGTAGCAGTACGCACGCTCGCGCGAGCGGCCGACGCGGCCCCGGAGCTGGTAGAGCTGCGCGAGCCCGAACGTGTCGGCGCGGTCGATGATCATCGTGTTCGCACGCGGGATGTCGATGCCGCTCTCGATGATCGCGGTCGAGCAGAGGACGTCGTACTGGCCGTCGACGAAGTCCGTCATCGTCTGCTCGAGGGCGCCTTCCTTCATCTGGCCGTGGGCCACGGCGATGCGCGCCGTCGGCAGGAGGTCCTGGAGGCGCTGAGCGCGCTCGTAGAGGCCCTCGATGCGGTTGTAGACGAAGAAGACCTGACCGCCGCGGCGGAGCTCGCGCTCGATCGCCTCCTTCAGCGTGTGGTCGTCCCAGCGGCACGCGTAGGTGCGGACGGCGCGCCGGTCGGCCGGCGCGGTCGTGATGAGGGAGAGGTCGCGGAGGCCGCCGATCGCGAGCTGGAGCGTCCGCGGGATCGGCGTGGCCGAGAGCGTGAGGACGTCGACCTGCGTGCGCATCTTCTTGATGCGCTCCTTGTGGGTGACGCCGAAGCGCTGCTCCTCGTCGACCACGAGCAGGCCGAGGTTCTTGAAGTGGACGTCCTTCGAGAGGAGCCGGTGCGTGCCGATGACGACGTCGACGCGGCCGTCCTTCAGCCCCTGGACGACCTTGACCTCTTCCTCCTTGTCGACGAAGCGGGAGAGGCTGCGGACCTCGATCGGATGCTCCGCGTAGCGGGCGCGGAAGTTCAGGTAGTGCTGCTGCGCGAGGACGGTCGTCGGGCAGAGCACGGCCACCTGGCGACCGGACATCGCGACGCGGAACGCCGCGCGGATCGCGACCTCGGTCTTGCCGAAGCCGACGTCGCCGCAGACGAGGCGGTCCATCGGCTGGCCCTGCTCGAGATCGTAGAGCACGTCCTCGATCGCACGCGCCTGGTCGGGCGTCTCGTCGAAGGGGAACGTCGCCTCGAACTCGGCGTAGGAACGGTCGGCCGGAGGGAGGGGCTCGCGCTTGGCCGAGGCGCGCTCGGCGTAGAGCTTGAGGAGCTCCTCCGCGAGCTGCTTCACGGCCCGCTCGACGTTCTTCTTCGTCTTCGCGAAGGTCGACCCACCGAGACGGTCGACCTTGGGGGCGCGGCCCTCCTGGCCGGCGTACTTCTGGATCTGCGAGAGCCGGGTGACGGGGAGGAAGAGCCTGTCTCCGCCCGCGTACTCGACGACGAGCACCTCGATCGCCTGGGCCGCGTCGCCCCGGAAGCGCTCGGCCGCGCTCTGGCCGATCACCTTGCGCTCGAGGCCGAGGTAGCGGCCGACGCCGTGATCCGCGTGCACGACGAAGTCGCCGACCGAGAGCTCCCGCAGATCCTCGAGGAAGGCTCCTCCGCGGATCTTCTTGCGGCTCTTCGAGGGGCGTTTGTGCGCGCGCGTCCCGAAGATCTCCTCCTCGGTGATGAAGACGAGCCCCTCGGTCGGCATCGCGAAGCCGTCGCCGAGCGCGCCGACGACGACCTCCGCCTTGCCCGAGCGCTCCTCGGCGAGGAGCTCGCGACCGAACGGGCGGGCCTTCGAACGGACCGGGACCTCGTAGCCGCGCAGGAGGCTGATCAGCCGCTCGGCCTGGGTGTGGGTCCGTGCGGCGAAGAAGAGCCGCATCCCGTGGTCGAGATAGGAGCCCGCACGATCCGCGACCGGGCGCAGGGCCTCGTCGCGTGCGGCTCCCGCGCGGCTCGCGCGGAGCTCCGCCACGAGCGGAGCGTGGTCCTCCGCGCCGAGCAGGAGGACCTCGCGTCCGCGGGTCGATTCGAAGACGGCGAGCGAGGTGTCGCCTTCCTCCGCGCCGCTCGCGAACGCGATGCGGTGGAAGACGGAGACGCGATGCGCATCGAGTCGCTCTCGCAGCTCCGACGGGTGGAGGTAGAGGTCGTCCACCTCGAAGACGGGCTGGCCTTCGGCGAACTTGGCGCCGCGATCGGACGAGGCCCGCTCGCGCTCCTCCTCGGCGGCCGCGTGGATCGCCGTGGGGTCGAGGAGCGCGATCCGCGAGTGCGAAGGGAGGTAGTCGGTGACGGTCTCGAGACCGCGGTAGAACGCCGGTAGGAGTGCCTCGACGCCGTAGACGAGGCGGCCGTTCTCGAGATCCTCGAGCAGCTGCCGGGTCTTGATCGACGGCAGGTCGATGCGGTCGCAGAGGGCGCGCACCCGCTCGCGCGCGAGGGCCGTCTCGGCGGGGCCCGCGATCGCCTCGCGGACCGGGTGCACGAGCACGGAGGTCACGGCGCCGATCGTGCGCTGATCCTCGGGATCGAAGGCCTTGATCGAGGTGATCAGCCAGTCGTCGAGCTCGATGCGAACCGGATGCTTCGCATGCGGTGGGTAGACGTCCACGATGCCGCCGCGGACGGCGAAGGTGCCCGGATCCTCCGCGACCGGGACGCGGAGGTAGCCGCACTCCGTGAGGATGCGGAGGAACTCGTCCCGATCGAGCTCGGTCTCCGGCCGGACGAGCTTCGAGCGCTCGGCGAGCGCGTTCCGTGGCGGCACCTTGCGGAGCAGGCCCGAGGCCGGGATGACGAGCGCGCGCCACGGCAGGCCGAGCGAGAGGTGGACGAGGCAGGCCAGGCGGTCCATCGCCGCGCGTCGATCCGGAGCGACGTCGAGGAACGCGCTCGTGTCGGCCGCGGGGAAGAGGAGGACGTCGTCGACCGAGTCCTCTCCGCCCTCGGCGCCCTCGCCGCCGCCGAGGAAGAAGCGCAGGTTCTGGGCCGTGCGTCGGGCCGAATCGAGATCGGGCGTGACGACGACGACCGGATGCGCGGGCGTGGCGGCGAGCGCGAGGACGTGCGCGAGGGCGCCCGCGGGCAGGCCCGCCACGTCGACGCGCTCCCGGCCGTGGAGCCCTTCGACCACGTCGGCGACCCTCGCCGTCGCGCGCACGAGGCCGGCGAGGGCGGCATCGGAAGAGTCGGATTCGCGATCGCGGTCCACGGCGTCCCTCGGGAGGTCGCGCATGCGGCGGGCATCGAGCCCCTCGCCGCGCGCGGGCGAAGCGCTAGAGGCGCCTCGTGATGGTGGCGTCCCGGCGCAGCTCCTCGAGGAAGAGCTGTTCCTGGCGGTTCATCGCCTGGTCGAGGAGCTGCCGGTAGATGTTCTCCCGGACGGAGTCGTACTCCGGCGCCTGCTCGTCGCCGCGTGCGCGCTCGTGGAGGAGGAAGATGTGGAAGCCTGCCGGGCCGCGCACGGGGTCGCTGATCTGCCCGGGCTCCATGGTGAAGACCACGCGCTCGAGGCTCTCGGGGAGGTCGCCCTGCGTCAACCAGCCGAGCTCGCCGCCGACGACGGTCTCGGTGGCGGCCTCGAAGCTCGCCTCGTCGCTCAAGGTCGCGCGGAGGGCGACGGCGCGCTCGCGCACGTCCTCGACCTCCGCCTCGGTCGCGTTCTCGGCAAGGGGGAGGAAGAGATGCGAGGCGTGGTAGCGGACGGTGCGGGTCATGCGCCGCACCTCCTGGTCGTACTCGCGGCGCACGTCCGCTTCGGTGACGTTCACGCGGCTGCGCACGCGCTGGTTGATCACCTTCATGCGGAGCAGCTGACGCTGCAGGTCGGCGCGATAGCCGGCCTCGGTGTAGCCCTGCTCCCGCACCGCCTGCCAGAACTGCTCGGGCGTGAGGTTGTTCTGCTGCTGCACGTTCGCGAGCGCACGCTCGATCTCGGCCTGCGTCACGCGCAGCGAGAGCGAGGCGGCGGTCTGCTTGATGAGCTCCTCGTCGATGAGCTGATCGAGCACCTCGCGGTAGAGCTGCTCGAGCCTCTCGATGCGTTCCGTCTGGCTCGGCGCCGCCATGACGCGGTCGAGGAACGGGGCCGCTCGGGTCCGCAGCTGGCTGAGGAAGATGGCCTCGTCGTTCACGACCGCCACGACGCGCTCGACGACGTCGGCGCGCGCCGGGGTCGCGAGACAGAGCCCCGCGACGAAGAGCAGCGCCGCGTGGACGCGGAGGCGTCGGGGCGTCACCGCGGTGCGCTCCCCGCCGGAGCGGCCACCGGAGAGGCCGGAGGCGCCTCGACGTGGATGCCGGCGAGCACGGAGGGATCCTCCTGGACGTGGGCGGCGCTGCGGAGGCGCGCGATCAGGGCCTGCGTCGCCTCCTCGCGCTTCTTGCGCCAGAGGAGGTTCCGGATGATAGGGGTGGCGTCGGCGAGCGACCGCTCGAGCGCGTTGCGCCGCGCCGTGAGCTTCACGAGGTGGAAGCCGTCGGGGCTCTGGACCACACGCGGACAGAGCCCGCCGACCGTCGGGATCTCGAACGCGGCGTTCGCGACCGCCTCCGGGGGCGCTCCGTCGACGTGGGGGGCGCCCGCCACCGGGCGCGAGAAGAAGTGGAGGTCGCCGTCGATCGCGCGCGTCGCCTCGTCGGTCGAGCTCTCGCGAGCGAGCCGGCGGAAGAGCTCGATGTCGTCCGGATGGGCCTCGAGCTGGGCGAGGGCGCGCTGCGCCGACGCACGATCCGCGAAGCGGATGTGGCTCGCGCGAACCTGGGCCGGCTGGTGGTATTCGTCCGGATGGGCCTCGTAGTAGGCCCGTACCTCGGCGTCGGTGACGTCCTCGAGGCGGATCTTGTCCTCCACCTCGCGCTTCAGGAGCTCCTGCACGAGCGCCTGACGCTCCGCGCGGGCGACGTCCGGATCGTTCCGATAGCCACGGCGCTCGGCCTCGAGCGCCAGCAGCTCGAAGCGGACCATGTTGTCGAGCAGCTCGCGCCTGCGCTCGGGGCTGTTGTAGCGAGCCCGCAGGTACGGCGACTGCTCCGCCAGGCGATCGGCGAACTCGCCGAGAGTGATCTCGTGCGGCCCGACCTGGGCGAGCACCTGGCGGGCCTGCTCCGGCGTGAGGCCATGCCGCGTGCCCGGCGCGGCGGTCGTCGCGGCACCGGCGTCACGGCCGGACCTCTGACCGCAGGCGGTCCCGAGGAGGAGGACCAGCGGGAGGACGTGGCGGAGCCGGGTGCGTGCCATGGCGAGCGGGCGATTCATGGGCGATCGAGCGTGCGGGCTAGCACGGTGCCCCGCGGGGGGCAAAGGCGTGGTCCCCCGTGGGAACGCGATCTCAGCGCGCTTCCTGACGCTTCTCGAGCACGACCCGGATCTTGGTGTCGAGGTCCGTGAGGTCGAACGGCTTGTCGAGGAAGTCGTCCGCTCCGTAGAGCGGGGAGGTCATCTCGTTGAGGCGCTCGCCGATGCCGGTGAGCATGATGACGCCCGTATCGGCCAGGGAGTCGTCCTCGCGGACGGCGCGGCAGACTTCCCAGCCGCTCATGCCCGGCATCATCACGTCGAGCAGGATCAGGTCGGGCTTCTCCCGACGGGCCACCCGAAGCGCCTCCTCGCCGTCCGAGGCCTCGAGGACCTCGGCTCCCAGCGTCTTCACGTGACGCGCGACCAGGGAGAGGATCTCCAGGTCGTCGTCCGCGCAGAGGATCTTCGGTTTCTTCGGTCCGCTGGTCATGCCACTGCCTCCGGATCCTTCGATCGGCGCCCATCGTCGGCCGATGCCGCGCCCCTGTCAATGCACAATGTGTTCCAACCTACGAGGGCGTGGGTTCGACGCCTGCTTCAGAAGGTCCCCACGTCCGACTCCGGTACCCACCCTCGTCCTCGCCCTGGGACGCGAATCCGGGCGTATCCGTCGCGAGTCGAGAGGACCTCCACGCGCTCGCCCTCCTCGGCCGCGCCGAGGGCCCTCGCACGATCGTCCGGGGCCTCCCGCAGCTCGATTCGGGGCTCGACGACGATCGCCGGTCGTCCCTCCCGGAACCAGCCGAGCCGGGCGCCGAGACCGACCGTGGCGAAGGCGAGCCCAAGCGAGGCGACCGAGGCCGTGATGCCGAGTCCGAGGCGCAGGGTCTCGCGGCGCGCATGGACGAGCACCGCCAGGGAGAGGAACGCGAGCCACGAGAGGGCGAGGACGAGCAGGGCCCACGAGCCCTCGGGGACGGTCCGTCCCAGGGCGTCGAGGAGCGAGCCGCGGCGTCCGGTCGTGGCCTCGCCCTCGCGGGCCGCGCGCCGGCGAGCCAGCAGGGCCTCCGCCTGGGAGAGGCCCTGGTCGGTCGCCGGGTCGGACGGGCGGACGGAGAGGGAGCGCTCGAACGCGACCATCGCCTTCCCGTAGCGGCCCGCCTCGGCGTAGGCCGTGCCGAGGTCGAAGTACACGTCCGCATCGTCCACGCCCGCTGCGACGAGGGCTTCGTAGAGCCGGGCCGCGTCCTCGTAGCGATGGGCATCGAACGCCTGGTGGGCGCGCGCGTAGACCGCCTCGAACGACTGAGCGCTCCCCCGGGACGGAGCGACGGCGAGGACGAGCGCGAAGAGGAGGCCGGAGGCGAGCGTGGCCCTCATGGCGCCTCCTCGTCGGGCGTGGGCGTGAAGCGATCGAGACGCTCGACGAGCGCTTCCGTGCGCTCGAGGCAGCGACTCATCTCCTCGGTCGAGCCCCCGACCGAGCTGAAGCGCGCGAAGTCCGTGCCGTCGAGCTCGTCGACGAGGCGACCGGCGAGGTCCGGGTCCATGCCCCGCGCGAGGAGGTGGGTCCGGAGCTCGGCGTGCGTGAAGCCGAGGACCGGGCGCCCGAGACGAGCCTCGAGCGCATCGACGAGGGCGCGCGCGACGGCGGCGTAGAACTCCCGGCTCTCGCCGCGCGAGGCGAGGGCCTTCGCCTCGTCGAGCCTCCGCTTCGTGCCGCGCTTCCTGGCGCGGGCGCTCGGGGTCGTCGGGCCCTCGGCCCGGCGCCGACGCACGAACGCGACGAGCGCCGAGACGACGAAGAGCAGGGGAGGGAGCCCGACCGCGATCGGGAAGACGGGCGAAGCCGCGATCGGCGCCGTGCCTCGGCGGAATGCGCTCTCCCGCCGGAGCGGGCCGAAGGTCACGGTGCTCTCGACCTCGTCCTCGTCCCGTTCCTCGGGCTCGTCCGGAGTCGCGGCCGGTGCGACGGACGGGCCGGTCGCGTGCAGCACGAGCGCCGCCGTCGTCGCATCGCGGTAGGTGGCCGCCGCCGGATCGAAGACGGGGACGCGGATCGCGGGGATCGCGTGGTCGCCGGGCTCTTCGGGGACGAGGAGGAAGCGGAACACGCGCTCACCGCCGACGAGGTCGCGCGGCGCGTCGATGTGATCCTCGATCTGCGGGGCATCGACGCGCACCCCGGCGATGGGCGGGATCGCGATCGACGCATCCCGGAGATTCCCTTCGCCCCGCAAGCGCACGGTCAGCGTCGAGGCCTCTCCGGTGCGGAGCCGTTCGGGGTCGAGCGATGCCTCGAGCTCCACACGCCCCACGACGACGCCGGACTGCCGCGGCTCGGGGAGCGGCCTCGCCTCGATGGTGATGCGCGGCGACGTACGCACGACGTCGCCGCCGAATCCGAAGCCGCCGAAGCCCTGCCGGGAGAGGACCTCGATCGGATCGACGGCCAGCGTCCCGGGGCGGAGCGGGAACGCGGCGAAACGCGCGACCACGCTGACCTGGAAGCGAACCCCGCGGACGACCTCGATCGACGACTCCTGCTGGAGCGCGGGGGTCATCAGGTCGTGGACCCAGAAGCCGTCGGCGTTCGGGTTGTGGGTGACGGCCGAAGGGCCGTTGAAGCTCTGGTAGTGGTAGTAGGTGATCGTGACCTGCTGGCCGACGTAGGCCTCGCGTCGATCGACCGCGACCGCGACGAAGGCGGTCGGATCGAAGCGCGCGTCGACGATCAGGGAGCCTGGTCCGGCCTGGGTGGCGGTCTGCGGATCGGCCGTCGTCGGTGCGGAGCCTTCGCCGATCTTCAGGACCAGCGGCTCGCTCGTGAAGGTCTCCCGACCGACCCGCGCCCGCACCGGTCGCAGATGCACGACGCCGGCATGGCGGGGGATCAGGACGAGCTCGTGGATCAGGCTCGTCTGGATCGTCGGCCGACCGCGGGTCCCGAAGCCCAGTTGCGTCGGCTGCGAGGTGCTCCGCGACACCGTCTCGAAGTCGTCGAGGTCCGGCAGGCTCACGTCCTCGATCGGGCTGCCCGCCGCGTCCACCTGGATGCGGAGCCGGAAGGGCTGTCCCACGACGATCTCGGAGCCGTCGGTCTCCATGCGCACGGATGCCTGGACCTGCGCGAGCGCGATGGCGCACGGCAGGAAGAGGACGACGACGGCGGCGAGGAGGGGTGCTCGGTTCATCCGCTCACCAATCCTGCACCGGTCTCCGCCGTTCGCGTACCGCACGGGCCCTCGCCCGCTCGCGTTCCAGGCTTTCCTCCCCTGATTCGAGGGCCTCGAGCGTCCTGCGCAAGTCCTCGGGCAGGGCCTCGGCCGCGTCGGCCGAGGTGGGCTCCGACGGTCGTTGCTGCTGCTGCTGCTGCTGCTGGTTCTGCTGCTGCTGGTTCTGCTGCTGCTGGTTCTGCTGCTGCTGGTTCTGCTGCTGCTGGTTCTGCTGCTGCTGGTTCTGCTGCTGCTGCTGGTTCTGCTGCTGCTGGTTCTGCTGCTGCTGCTGGTTCTGCTGCTGCTGGTTCTGCTGCTGCTGCTGGTTCTGCTGCTGCTGGTTCTGCTGCTGCTGGTTCTGCTGCTGCTGGTTCTGCTGCTGCTGGTTCTGCTGCTGCTGCTGCTCTCGCTCCTGTTCGCGGAGGCGGCGCCGTGCGAGCTCGAGGTTCCACGCGGCGTTCGCATCGCCGGGCCGTGCTCGGAGCGATCGACGGAAGGCGTCGACGGCCTCGCGGAAGGCCCGCTGAGCCGGCTCGTGTTGGTCCTGCCCCGCGGCCTGATCGCCCTCGCGGTAGAAGGCGAGGCCGAGGTCGTAGTACGCGGCGCCGCGCGTCTCGGCGGAGGCCGGGGGCTCGGTCGCGCGCAGGAAGGCCTCCTTCGCGCGGTCGAGCTGACCGAGTCGGAGCAGGGCGAGGCCGCGATCGAGCTGGACCTCGGGCGATCGTGGGAGCTCCCGCGCGGCGAGATCGTACTCGCGGAGCGCGCCCGCCGCGTCGTTCCGCGCCATCCGGCGATTGCCCTCGGCGACGTGGGCGTTCTCGCGCGTGAAGAGGTCCCAGGCCGCGGCCGGCGTCGCGAGCCCGAGCGAGAGGACGAGGAGCGGGAGGAGCCAGCGGATCATGCCGAGCCCTCCTTCGCGGCGCGCCGACGCAGGCGCATCGACTCCGGCAGGAGCGCCTCGAGCAGGAGCAAGAGGAACGCCGGGACGAGGAGCACGAGGAAGCGATCCTCCCGCACGGTGACCCGGCGCGAGCGTCGCTCCTCGGCGCGCAGGCGGCGCAGCTCCCGGCGCACGGGCTCGAGGCTGACCGTGCCCTCCGCCGCGCGGAAATACCGACCGCCGCTCGCGCTGGCGATCGCGCGGAGCTGCCGTTCGTTCTCCTCGGTGAGCGAGGTCGTGATCACGCGTCCGTCCGCGTCGCGCTGGTATCCCGTCCACGTCCCGTCGGGTGAGTAGCTCGGGATGGGCTCGCCGGTGCGCGAGCCCACGCCGAGGACGAAGATCTTCACGCCGGAGCTCGCGAGCTCGCGGGCCGCGGCGACGGGATCGCCCTCGTGATCCTCGCCGTCGGTCACGAGGATCACCACCTTGGACGCCTGCGACGGATTCGCGGCGCCCGGCGGCCTCGACCTCTCGAGCAAGCGGCCCGCGGCCACGAGGGCCCGGCCGATCGCCGTGCCTCCGACGGGCATGTCGTAGGGCCCGAGATCGCGGAGGAAGAGGTCGACGGCCGCGTAGTCGATGGTCATCGGGAAGTCCATCGTCTCCCCGGCGAAGGCGACGATGCCGACCCGATCGCCGTCGAGCTGCGCGAAGAGCGTCCGGAGCTCGGCCTTCGCGCGCTCGAGGCGGCTCGGGCGCACGTCGCGCGCGAGCATGCTCTTCGAGAAGTCGAGCGCGACGACGACGTCGATGCCTCGCTTCCGGAGG
Source organism: Polyangiales bacterium (assembly GCA_046351215.1). GTDB lineage: Bacteria > Myxococcota_A > Polyangia > Polyangiales > Houyiibacteriaceae > JAXLYX01. The sequence goes on from JAXLYX010000006.1 coordinate 89,742, forward strand.
ATGCGCGTCTCGCTCCCGTACTCGGGGCCCGCGAAGGCGACGATCCCGAGGGTCAGGGCGAGCGAGTAGAGGACGGCGCGCGCGGCGCGGAGCTTGCTCGCCTCCCCCCGGACGAGACCTTTCACCGTGGTCGGCTGACCGAAGCGGAGCGTGGCCGCCTCGCGACGCTTCCAGGCGAAGACGAAGAGGCCGGCGACCACCGGGATCGCGAGGAGCAGGAAGAGCAGCTCGGGCGAGCGGAAGCTCATGGCCACCTCCGCAGGACGAGGAGGCCGACGAGGAGCTCGACGAAGAGGAGCAGCAGCGCCGGGCCGACGAAGGCGGGGTAGAGCTCCCCGTAGATCCTGCCCGGATCCTCGATCCGGCTCCGCTCGAGGCGATCGAGGATGGTGTGGAAGCTCTGCTCGAGCGAGCGCCGATCGGCGGCCTGGAAGTGCTCGCCGCCCGTCCGCGAGGCGATCTGGCGGAGGAGCTCCGGGTTGATCTGCATGCGCTGCACCTGACGCACGGGCCGCCCGAACGGATCGACTCCGACCGTGACCGGGGCGTCCGACGACCGTCCCATCAGGATGGTGAAGACCTTCACGTGCATCGCGGCCGCGAGCTCGGCCGCGCGCGTCGGCGAGACATTCCCCGCGTTCGACTCGCCATCGGTGAGCAGGATGACGACCTTGCTCTTCGCGGTGGAGCGACGCAGGCGCGTGAGCGAGACCCCGAGGGCATTGCCGATGGCCGTGCCCGCGCCGTCGATCAGGTCGATCGCCAGCTCCTCGATCACCCCGCCGAGCGCCGTGTGATCCGTCGTCAGCGGCATCAGGGTGTAGGCCTCTCGGCCGAAGACCACGGCGCCGATGCGATCGTTCGGCCGGCGGGTGATGAAGTCGGCGATCACGGCCTTCGCGGCATCGAAGCGCGTCGGCTCGATGTCCTGGGCCAGCATCGAGCGCGACATGTCGAGCGTGAGCACGATGTCGATGCCCTGAACTTCGGCCTGCTCGCGCGCGTGGATGCTCTGCGGCCCCATCAGGGCCACGGCGACGAGGAGGAGCGCCGTCACCCGGAGGGCGAGTGGGAGGTCGGCGAACCAGACCTTCCGTCCCCGCGGCAGGCGCGCGAGGTCGAGCCCCCGGCTGACCGCGAGGCGCGGGCGCGCGTCGCGCGCCGCGAAGCCGCGGACGGCGAAGACGGCGAGCGGGCCGAGGAGCGCGAGGGCCCCGATCGGATGCTCGAAGCGGAAGCTGCCCTCGCGCAGGGGGACCTCGTACAGGCCCTCGATCAGGAAGAGCACGCCGAGGACGGCCGGCACGAGGACGAGGCCCGTGTGCAAGAGCGGCAGCAGCCGTCGGACCATGGGGCTCATCGGGGGCCCTCCGTCTGCGGCGCGACCTGCGCGCTCACGATCGGCGTCGTGGCGCGGACGAGCTTGTACGCGATGCCGAGGATGGTGTCGGCCTGCTCCGGCGTGAAGCTCTGCTTCGCGAACTTCACGAGGTCGCAGTCGTGGAGGAGGGCCTGGACCTCGGGGAGCGTGAGCCCGACCGTCCGGGCGCGGACGAGGTTCGCGAGGATCTCGTCGGTCGTGCACTCGAGGCCGTCGAAGCCGAAGCGCTCGCCGAGGTACCAGCGCATCGTGTCGGAGACGCCGTCGGCCCAGGCCTCGACCTCGCCCTTCTCGATGCGCTCGTGGCGCTCGCGGCGGAGCGTGTCCAGCTTCTCGACGGCCACCTCCCACGGCGGTCGGGGCGGCGGCGGGGGAGGGAGCACCTTCGGGCGACGCGCGAGGTAGCGCCGGATCGCGAGCGCGAGCAGCGCGCCGACGAGCGCCGCGAGCAGGGCGTAGAGCGCGTACATCGGCCGCGGATCGGGCTCGGTGACGGCGACGGCGTTCGTCGGGGGCTTCGGCTGGGCGTTCGGCTCGTTCCCGAGCAACGATCGCACGACGACGGAGCGGGCTTCGATCTCGTGGCTGCCGAGGGTCCCGTCGGCGGTGACGATGCGCAGGCGGATCGGCCCGAGGCGATGCGTGCCCGTCTCGAAGGCCTGGACCTCGAGCGTGAACACGAACGCGGTCCGACCGTCGGCCGAGCGCTCGGTCCGCACCGACTTCCGGAGCACCTCGAAGGGCGCGAGGTGGAGCGTCGGCACGGTGACGTCGTCGCCTTCGCGGACCGTGGCCCGGATGCGCAGGGTGACGAGCTGGCCGATCGTGATCGGGCCGGTCGGCTCGACCGTGGTCTCGACGGTCGGACGCCGATCGGGCGGGAGGGGCGGGGCGATCTCTTCTTCGCCGCCCGCGCCGACGCCCGCGTCCGCGGGGATTACGGCGCCCGCGTCGACGGGTCCGGCGACGGGCGGAGCCCCCGCGTCGTCCGCGAGCGCCGCGTTCGTCGCGAGCACGAGGCCGAGGGCCGGGAGGAGCCGCCTCATCGGAACCCCGAGATGCGCCGCTCGCGCAGACGGAAGAACTCGGTCAGGGGGCGGACGTAGGGTTGGTCGGTCCGGATCGTCACGTGGTCGACGCGCAACCGCCGGAAGAGCTGCTCGCGCCGGGCACGCGCCCGCGTGAGCTCCTCCGAGTAGGCGCGGCGCACCCGCGGATCCGAGGTGTCGACCTCGACGAGCTCGCCGGTCTCGAGATCCTCGAAGAGCGCGAGGCCGACGTCCGGCAGCTGCTCCTCGCGCGGGTCGACGATCTGCACGGGGATGAGATCGTGGCGCGACGAGGCCGTGCGCAGGGGCTTCTCGAATTCCGGCGTCAGGAAGTCGCTGACGAGGAAGGCGACCGAGCGCCGCTTCGTGAGGCGACCCAGGTATTCGAGCGCGGCGGCGACGTCCGTTCCCTTGCCCACCGGCTTCGCGTTCAGGATCTCGGTGACGACCCGCATCACGTGGCCCCGGCCCTTCTTGGGCGGCACGAATTTCTCGATGCGATCGGTGAACATCACGAGCCCGACGCGGTCGTTGTTCTTGATCGCGCTGAAGGCGAGCAGCGCGGCGACCTCGGCCACGGTGTCGATCTTGGGGCGCGCCACGGAACCGAAGAGCTCGCTCGCCGAGAGGTCGACGAGGAGCATCACCGTCATCTCGCGCTCCTCCGTGAAGACCTTCACGTAGGTGTCGCTCATGCGGGCGCTGACGTTCCAGTCGATGAAGCGCACGTCGTCGCCGGGCTGGTACTCGCGGACCTCGCTGAAGGCCATGCCGCGCCCCTTGAAGACGGAGTGGTAGCTCCCCGCGAGCTGGTCGTTGGCCAGCCGTGCGGTGTGGATCTCGATCTTCCGGAGCTTCTTGACGAGCTCGCGCGGGATCATGGGATCAGGGAACCTCGACCGTCTCGAAGATGCGACGGACGATCTGGTCGCTCGTGATCTCCTCGGCCTCGGCCTCGTAGGTGCGGAGGACGCGGTGGCGGAGGACGTCGGGGCCGACGGCCTTCACGTCCTCGGGCGTGACGTACCCGCGGTGGCGGATGAACGCGTGGGCGCGCGCGGCGACGTTGAGCGCGATGGACGCGCGCGGCGACGCTCCGTGCGCGATCATGTCGACGAGGTCCTTGAGGCCCGCGGCCTTCGGATCGCGCGTCGCGGCGACGACGCGGACGATGTAGTCCTTGATCTTGTCGTCCACGTAGACGTGGCCGATCGTCTTCCGGGCATCGAGCAGGGCGGCCGGCGAGGTGACGACGTTGACGTCGAGTCCGTGCGGATGGCCCTTCTCGTCGCCTCCGAGGAGGAGGTGGTCCGCCATGCGATCCATGATCTTCCGCTCCTCCTCGCGGGTCGGGTAGCCGACCGTGACGTGGAGCATGAAGCGGTCGAGCTGCGCCTCGGCGAGGGGGTAGGTCCCCTCCTGCTCGATCGGGTTCTGCGTCGCGAGGACCATGAACGGCGCGTCCAGCTTGTGCGTGGTGTCGCCGATCGTGACCTGCCGCTCCTGCATCGCCTCGAGCAGGGCGCTCTGGACCTTCGCCGGGGCGCGGTTGATCTCGTCGGCGAGGACGAGGTTCGCGAAGATCGGACCCTTGCGGGCGGTGAACTCGCCCCGCTGCTGGTTGTAGATGACGGTCCCGACGACGTCGGCCGGCAGGAGGTCGGGCGTGAACTGGATGCGGGAGAAGCGCGCCGAGATCGTCCTGCAGAGCGTGTTCACCGTCAGCGTCTTCGCGAGGCCCGGGACGCCCTCGACCAGCACGTGGCCGCCGGTCAGCAGCCCGATGAGGATCCGCTCCACCATCGCGTCCTGGCCGACGATGACCTTGCGGACCTCGTGGAGGATGCCGTCGATGAAGGCGCTCTCGCGCTGGACGAGCTCGTTGATGGCGCGAACTTCGATGGACATGGTCGTTTCCGATACCCCGGGCTTCGTGCTCAGGACGGCGCGCGTACCACGCGGTCCCGGCCCCGGGCAACACCCGGATGCCCCTCCCGATTCCAGCCCGATGCCGACTTGACGATCGAGCCACGGGCTCGGAGGCTCGCGGCCATGACCGACACCGTGTCCCGCGACCTCTTCGAACGTGCCGTCCGCCACATCCCCGGCGGCGTGAATTCCCCCGTGCGCGCCTTCCGCGCGGTCGGCGGGGGCCCGATCTTCGTCCGCGAGGCCAAGGGGGCCGAGATCGTGGGGGTGGATGGCACCCGCTACGTCGATTACGTGGGCTCCTGGGGGCCGATGATCCTCGGTCATGCCCATCCCGAGGTCGTGCAGGCCATCCAGGCTGCCGCCGAGCGGGGCACGAGCTACGGCGCCCCGACCGCGGCCGAGGTGGAGATGGCCGAGCTCCTCTGCGAGCTCGTGCCCTCGATGGACATGGTCCGTCTCACCTCGAGCGGAACCGAGGCCGTGATGGGCGCCCTCCGCGTGGCCCGCGGCTTCACCGGCCGCGACGTCGTCGTGAAGTTCGACGGCTGCTACCACGGCGGGGCCGACTACCTCCTCGTGAAGGCGGGCAGCGGCCTCGCGACCCTCGGGACCCCCGATAGCGCGGGCGTCCCCGCGGCGATCGCCGGGACCACCACCGTCCTCCCCTACAACGACGTCGAGGCCCTCCGGCGCCTCTTCGAGGCCCGCGGCGGGGAGATCGCCGCCGTCATCCTCGAGCCGGTGGTCGGCAACATGGGCTGCGTCCCCCCGGACCCGGCGTTCCTCGAGGCGCTGGTCGAGCTCACCCGGGCGAACGGGGCCTTGCTCGTCTTCGACGAGGTCATGACGGGCTTCCGGGTCGCCCTCGGCGGAGCCCAGTACCTCTACGGGGTCGATCCCGACCTCTCCTGCTTCGGGAAGATCGTCGGGGGCGGGCTCCCGGTGGGCGCCTACGGCGGTCGCCGCGAGATCATGGAGAAGATCGCCCCCGCGGGACCGGTCTACCAAGCCGGCACGCTGAGCGGGAACCCGCTCGCGACCGCGGCCGGCCTCGCCACTCTCAGGCTGCTCCGGGAGCCGGGGGTCTACGATCGCCTGGAGAAGGCCTCGGCCGAGCTCGAGGCGATCTTCGTCGAGGGGGCGGCGCAGGCGGGAGTGCCGTGCACCGTCCAGCGCGTCGGCTCGATGCTCACCCCCTTCTTCGTCGACGGCCCCGTCCGCTCGTGGGCGGATGCCGACCGGGCCGACCGGGCCCGCTTCGGGCGCTTCCACAGGGGGCTGCTCGAGCACGGGGTCTACTGGCCTCCGAGCCAGTTCGAGGCCGGCTTCGTCTCCCTCGCGCACGACGCCGAGGCGCTCGAGAAGACCCGCCGGGCCGCCCGTCCGGCCTTCGAGGCGGCGGCCCGAGCCGAGTGAGGCGGGCCTCCCCGGGGGGGCCGGGGAGGGGGGGGCGACCTTGACCCCCATGGGACGGGATGCTACATGGCCGCCGCGCCGGGGCGGGGAAATCCGCTCCGGGGCGAGTCCCAACACTGGCTCGGATACGACTCGATGTTCCTCGGACCGGAGGCCCGTAAGCAGATGGCGGCCCTCGGTGGAGTGGCCACGATCGGGATCGAGATGGCCGTCTCGATCTGCGTGGGTTACTTCGGGGGGCGCTGGCTGGACGGCAAGTTCGGCACCGGCCCCTGGCTCGAGCGCTTCGGATTCTTGTTCGGGGTTGTCGCGGGATACCGGAGCCTCTACAGGCTCGCTCGACGGACGCAGAAGAAACTGAAAGACGACGGGAACCCTCCCGAATGACCCTTGCCGACCACATCCTCCGCGCGACGCTGGCTCTCGCAGCCGTCTTCGCGGGGCTTTCCTTCCTCCTCGGGGGCCTTCCGGTCCTCGGGGGGTCGGTGGTCGGCTCGATCGTCGCTCTCGGGAACGCAGCGTTCTTCCGTTGGCTCGTCGAGCGCCTGCGCCAGGGCTCGATGCAGCAGCGCACGGGCCTGATGGGCCTGCTGGCCGTCAAGATGGGCGTGATGATCGCCCTTTGCTACGGCCTGATCGTCAAGTGGGGCGTACATCCCGTGGGCTTCGCCGTCGGCTACGGCGCGCTCGTCGCCGGCGTCTTCGTCGGCAGTGGCCTCCACACCCCCTCCGCTTCCCCCTCCCTTGCTCGCGAGGAGACCTGAACGATGCCGCACGGTGAGTCCCTGTTCAGCTTCCTGCCCTTCTACCAGGCGCTCGTGCACGCGGCGGCGGCTCTGTCCGCGCCCGTGAACCACGAGGGGCTGACCTGGGTCGGTCACGAGCCGATCGGCGTCACCCACGTGATCATCTTCGCGTTCGTGGTGCTCCTCCTCGCCATCTTCGGCTTCATGGCCTACGGCCAGGTGAAGGACGCCAGCAAGGCGATCGTCCCCGAGGACAAGTTCACGGTCCGCACCTTCCTCGAGCTCTTCGTCGGCTTCGTCTACGACCAGATGGCGCAGATGATGGGCCCGAAGGCGGCGAAGTACTTCCTGCCGCTCATCGGCACCTGCGCGTTCACCATCTTCTTCTCGAACGCGATCGGCCTCTTCCCGGGCATGGCGCCCCCGACCGACAACCTCAACACGACCGCCGCGATGGCGATCGTGATCTTCTTCGCGACCCACATCTTCGGCGTGAAGGAGCACGGTCTCGCGTACTTCAAGCACTTCTTCGGGCCGGTCATCTGGCTCGCCCCGCTGATGTTCCCGATCGAGCTCATCAGCCACATCGCCCGCCCGATCACGCTCGCGGTTCGTCTCATGGCGAACATGACCGCCGACCACCTGGTCGTCGCGATCTTCACGAGCATCGTCTTCATCGGCGTCCCGGTCCTCGTCATGGGGCTCGGCTGCATCGTCGTCGTCGTGCAGACCCTCGTGTTCTGCCTGCTCTCGACCGTTTACATCTCGATGGCCATCGCCCACGAAGGCCATTGAACCCATAACGCAACCACCGTTCGTCTAGACAGTTCCCCTCTCACGCTGAAACCAAGGGCACGGCGAGACGCCACCCGCAACGAAACAGCGTGAGAGGCAGTAGGAGGCTCTCCCCATGAAGAAGATGGCTCTTCGGTTCGTTTCGCTCGTCGTGCCCATGCTCGTGACCGCCACCGCTTTCGCGCAGGAAGGCGCGGCGACGAACGACCAGGACGTGCAGGTCGCCAAGGCGCTCGCGGCCGGTCTCGCGATCGGTGTCGCTGCCTTCGGTGGCGCGCTCGGTCAGGGCCGCACCGCGTCGGCTGCGCTCGAGGGCATCGCGCGCAACCCGAACGCGTCGGACAAGCTCTTCACGCCGATGATTCTCGGCCTCGCGCTCATCGAGTCGCTGGTCATCTACGCGCTCGTCGTCGACTTCGCGATCCTCAAGTGATCGGGGCCGAGCCCCCGCTCGCGGAGGCCGCTCGTCGGCTTCCGGCCAGAGACCGTGTCCCGGGGTCCCCGGGGCGCGGTCTTCGCGCATGAGGGGGCCGCAGAGGCTCCCCGTTTCCGGGCCTCGCCCGGAAGACGACCCGTGCCATAGTGAGGTCCGCGATGTCCGAGCTCGATGCCGCTCCCGAACCCAGCGAGGCCGAGTCCCGCGAGGACGCGCCGAAGCGCGTTCCCGCGTCGCTCAAGATCGCGATCGTCCTCACGTTGCTCGTCGGCGGAGTCGTCGCGCTCATCCTGAACAGCGACGCCGGAGATGCGCTCGCGTACTCCAAGCTCGTCCACGAGGTGGTCGACGATCCGGGCGCGTTCCAGGGACGGCAGCTCCGCGTCGAGGGCCAGCTCAAGCAGGGCTCGATCCGCTTCCGCGAGGATCCCTGCGAGTGGCGCTTCGTGATCGAGAAGGAGGGGCGCGAGCTCCCCGTGCGCTTCCCGCAGTGCGTCGTGCCCGACACCTTCCGTGACGGCTTCAACATCCAGGTGACCGTCCAGGGCCGCCTCCAGAACGATCGCACGTTCCTGGCCACCGAGGTCATCCCGCGCTGTCCCTCGAAATACGAGATGCAGGAGCGGCTCCAGAACGGCGAGAGCATGCCGCACGCCGCGCCCGCTCCCACCCTGGAGCCTGCTCGATGAGCCCGCGCTATCCCCATCGTCACCTGCTCGGCATCGAAGGGCTCGAGCGATCGGACGTCCTCGCGATCCTCGACCACGCCGAGGGGTATTTCGAGCTCTCGCGTCGCCCCCAGCGCAAGGCCACCTCGCTGCGCGGCAAGACCGTGATCAATCTCTTCTACGAGTCGTCGACGCGCACGCGGACCTCGTTCGAGATCGCGGGCAAGCGGCTCTCGGCGGACGTGATCAACATCAACGTCGCGCAGTCGAGCGTCGGCAAGGGCGAGACCCTCTACGACACGGTGAAGACGCTCGAGGCGATGCAGCCCGACGTCGTCGTCATCCGGCACTCGGCCTCGGGCGCGCCCGACTTCGTCGCGAAGCACGTGCGCCACTCGGTCGTGAACGCGGGCGACGGGATGCACGAGCATCCGACGCAGGCGCTCCTCGACGCGTTCACGATCCGTCGCCACAAGGGCACGCTCGACGGTCTCGTCGTCACGATCATCGGCGACGTCGGCCACTCCCGCGTCGCCCGCTCGAACGCACACCTCCTCCGCCTCTTCGGCTGCGAGGTCCGCATCGTCGGGCCGCGCACGCTCGTGCCCGTCGGCTTCGACCTCCTCGGCGTGCGGGTGTACGAGCGGATCGAGGAGGCCCTCGAGGGCGCCGACGTCGTGATGACCCTCCGCATCCAGCAGGAGCGCCTGCTCGGCGGCGCGTTCATCCCGACCACGCGCGAATTCAGCCGCAAGTACGGCGTCGGCCCGGCCCGCTTGAAGCTCGCCAAGCCGGATGCCCTCGTGATGCATCCGGGGCCCATGAACCGCGGCGTCGAGATCGACCCGACCGTCGCCGACGGGCCCCAGAGCGTGGTGCTCGACCAGGTCGAGGCGGGCGTCGCCGTGCGAGCCGCGGTCCTCGACCTCTTGGCGGGCGAGGGCGCCTCGGCATGAGCGTCTTCACCGGCCTCGATCGCGTCGCACTCGGGGACCGGGACGCCGTTCGCTTCGTCGAAGGCCGTCGCATCGGGCTCGTCGCCCATCCGGCGAGCGTGGACCGCCGCCTCCGCCACGTGACGCACGTGCTGCGCGAGGCGGGCGCGGAGCTCGTCGCGCTCTTCGGCCCCGAGCACGGCTTCGCCGGCCAGGCGCAGGACATGATCCACGTCGAGGGCGAGGAGCGCCGCGAGGGCCCCGTCGTCCGCTCGCTCTACGGCGCGACCTACGAGGAGCTCTCGCCCCGCCCCGAATGGCTCGAAGGCCTCGATGCGGTGGTCGTCGACCTGCAGGACGTGGGCAGCCGCTACTACACCTTCGTCTGGACGACCGCCCTCGTGCTCGAGGTGGCGGCGAAGGTCGGCGTGCCCGTCGTGGTGCTCGACCGCCCGAATCCGCTCGACGGAGTGCACGTCGAGGGCGCGCCGCAGCGCCCTGGCTACCGCTCGTTCGTCGGCCTCTTCGACGTCGCCGTGCGCCACGGGATGACGATCGGCGAGATCGCGACGATGGTGCGCTCGCTCCGTGCGCTCCCGGAGGAGTCCCTCTACGTCGTGCGCATGCAGGGGTGGGAGCGCTCGATGCGCTTCGAGGAGACGGGCCTCCCCTGGGTCCTCCCTTCGCCCAACATGCCCACGTGCGACACGGCGCGCGTCTATCCCGGGGGCTGCCTGGTCGAGGGGACCACGCTCTCCGAGGGCCGCGGCACCACGCGCCCGTTCGAGCTCTGGGGAGCGCCCGGAATCGACGGCGAGAGGCTCGCGCGCTCGGTGCCGATCGAAGGCGCCGTGCTCCGCCCCGTGGTCTTCCAGCCGACGTTCCACAAGCACGCGGGCAAGCCGTGCGGCGGCGTGCAGGTCCACGTGACGGACGTCGAGCTCTTCCGGCCCTACGAGGCCTATCTGCGGCTGCTCGCGGCCGCCCTCGAACAACGCCCCGACGAGCCGAAGTGGCGCACCGAGACGTACGAGTACGTCACGGATCGACTGGCGATCGACCTGCTCACGGGCGGCCCGGAGTACCGCGAAGCGGTGGAGTCGGGGCAGGGGCTCGAGGACGTGATCGAAGCCGAGCGGCAGGGCGAGGAGCGCTTCCGCCGCGACCGCGAGCCCTTCCTGCTCTACCGGGCCTGAGCCCGCGCCGCGCTCGCGTCGAAGTGACGGTACCCGCGGGCCTCGATCGGACGCGTACGGCCGTCCTCGAGCAGACCCAGGCCCGGCTCGGCCGTGATCGTCCCGATGCGATGGCCGACCATCGCGGCCTCCGAGTCGGGGGCCGCGGCGAAGAGCAGCTCGTAGTCCTCGCCGCCGTGGAGGGCGAGCTCGAGCGGGCTCTTGCCGAGCCGGGCCGCGGCCTCCACGAAGCCCGGCGGGAAGGGCAGGCGCTCGGCCTCGAGCACCGCGCCGACGCCGCTCGCCGCGCAGAGATGCCCGAGGTCCTGCGCGAGCCCGTCGGAGACGTCGAGGGCCGCCGTCGCGCGACCACGGAGCCGCCGTCCCTCGGCGATGCGGGCCACGGGCGAGAGGAAGGCCGCGACGAAGGGACGCAGCAGGGGCTCGCTGCGGCGACCCTCGAGGAGGGCGGCGAGCCCGAGGGCGCGCGCGCCGGGCGCGCCCGTGACGAAGAGGTGGTCGCCGGGGCGCGCGCCCCGGCGCAGGAGAGGCTCGCCGTCGAGCTCGCCGACGACCGTGTGCGTGATCGAGAGCTCGGAGCCCCCGCTCAGGTTCCCGCCGACGACGGCGGCCCCGATCGCGTCGGCTCCGGCCGCGACGCCCGAGACGAGCGCGAAGAGCTCGTCGTCTCCGAGCGTCGCCGGGAGGACGAGCGAGAGCAGGGCGACGCGCGGGTGGGCGCCCATCGCGGCGAGGTCGCTCGCGGCCGCGGTGAAGGCACGCCGTCCGAGCACGTCGAGAGGGGCGAAGTCCCGCCGGAAATGCACGTCCTCGACCTGCGTGTCGACCGTGAGCACCTGCGCGTGCGGAGAGGGCGCGAGCACGGCCGCGTCGTCGCCGATGCCCACGGCGACGTCGCTCCGCGAGCGCCCGAGGATGGCCTCGATCCGCCCGATGCGCGCGAACTCGTCCATCGTCAGTCGTCGACCTTCGGCTCGGGGATCGTGATCGTGAACGTCGTTCCCTGGCCGACCTCGCTGTCGACCTCGATGCGGCCGCCGTGCGCGTCGACGAGACGCCGCACGATCGAGAGACCGAGGCCGGCGCCCCCGTGCTCGCGCGTCGAGGAGCCGTCGATCTGGTAGAAGGCGTCGAAGATCTTCGGGAGCTCGTCGCGCGGCATGCCGATGCCGGTGTCCCGGATGGTGAAGGCGATGGCGCGTCGCGGCGTGGACATGAGCACGGCGCCGAGGCCGCCGCCGTCGTCGTCCTCGAGCTCGGTGGCCGTCGCTCCGAGGTGGACCGTGCCGCTCGGAGGCGTGAACTTCACCGCGTTCTCGGAGAGGTTCCAGAGGATCTGGCGCATGCGCACCGGATCGACCTCGACCTCGGGGAGCTCCGCATCGACCTTCACCTCGAGGCGGACGTTCTTCTTCGACGCCGTCGGGCCGAGGGTCTTCGCGACGTCCTCGAGCATGGCCCGCGCGTCGAGCGGCTCGAGCTTCAGCTTCAACGTGCCCTGCTCGAGCTTCGAGAGGTCGAGCAGGCTCGTGATGAGCGCGAGGAGGTGGTCGCCCTTCGTGCGGATCGTCTGCACGAACTCGAGCTGCTCGCCCTGGAGCTCTCCGGCGATGCCGCTCTCGAGCATCTCCGAGTAGCCGATGATCGAGGTCAGCGGCGTCCGGAGCTCGTGGCTCACGGTGGCGAGGAAGTTCGACTTCAGGCGGTCGAGCTCCCGCAGGCGATCGTACGCGGCCTGGAGCTTCGCGTTCTTCTCGGCGAGCTCGCGGTAGCTCTCGCGCACGCTCGCGATGTGCATCTCGCTCGTGAGGTGCGCCCGATGGCTCGAGAAGAGCAGGAGGTCGACGACCCGCGCGAGGTGCTGCGCGATGCGCTCCGCCGTCTCCTCGCGGACCCGCGGCATGGTCGTGAGGGCGGCCCGGGCCCGTTCCTTGTCGAGGTTGGGATCGACCACGAGGAGGGACTTCGGCACCTCGCGGGTCTCGGCCGGGAGGTAGGGGCCGATGACGAAGCGACCGACGCGCCGGCCCTGGTAGACGCAGGGGACGATGCGGTAGACGGCGCCGGTGAAGCACGCGTGGACGACCATCTCGGTCGGGATCACGTCCTTCACGGCGCTGACGGTCTTCACGCAGGCGATGTGGCCGGCGGGGAGGGTGTTGAGGTAGCGGCAGATCTCGCGCTCCTCGTGCACGTCCGCGAGCGGGCTGCCGCCCTCGCTGAAGACGTGGACCGGGAGCCCGAAGAGGTCGAAGAACGAGCGACAGACCTCGTTCAGCGCCTCGCGGTCGACGATCTCCTCGAGCCTCCCGACGTCGGCGAGGGCGATGTCGACGCCTCTGTGTTCCGCTCGGGCCACGTCAGGCTCCCCCCGCGGGCGCGAGTCGCGCACGCACTTCGGAGAGGAAGGCTTCCGGATCGATGCCGAACTTGGCGTGCAGCTGATGGTCGCGCTCGAGCATCCTCCACGTGAGCTCGAGAAGTCCGTAGAAGGTCTCCATCACACCGACGCCGCGCGTGGCGATCGCCTTGAAGACGGGCTCCTTGCCGCGCTGCGCCAGCCGATCGATCTCCTCGTCGGTGCGGACGTTCGGCATGTCCCGCTTGTTGAACTGGATGACGATGGGGCACTTGTCGGGATCGAGGCCGTTCTCGACCAGGTTCTCCTGCATGTTCAGGAAGGCGGCCTGGTTGGCCTTGGTCTCGTTCTTCTGCGAGTCGGCGATGAAGGCCACGCCGTCGGCGCCCTGGAGGACGAGTCGACGCGTGGCGTTGTGGATCACCTGGCCCGGCACCGTGAAGAGCTTGATCCGGACCTGCAGGCCGTTGCCGACGGCGAACGAGAGCGGGAGCAGGTCGAAGAAGAGCGTTCGATCGTCCCGCGTCTCGAGCGTCATCAGGCGCCCCGAGGTCTCGGGCGAGACGAGCCGGTGGATCGCCTGCAGGTTCGTGGTCTTCCCGCTGAGCGCCGGGCCGTAGTAGACGAGCTTGACGGTGAGCTCGCGGGCCTTGAAGTCGAGCTGCATGCGGGTCTCGCGGAGTGGACCCCGATGGTATCGTGGCCCTCACCGCAGGCGCAATAGCGCCCACGTCGTCGCGCAGACGAGCATCAGCGTGACCGCCACCCCGAGCCACGTCGTGACCCGCTTCCCGGTGGCGGGCGGTGGGGAGCGGGACAGGGCGAGGTCCTGCATGGCCAGCGCGAGCAGCCGCTCGATCTGCTTCTCGGCCACGGCCCGTCGCTCGGCGGAGCGGTCGCGCACCTGTCGGTAGCGCCGTCCGGCCTCGGAGAGCCGGCCGAGCGTCGCGGCGAGCGCGAGGAACCTCCGATGGGTTTCGGGGTCCTCCCACGCCCGATCCACTTTCTCCCACGCCCCCTCCAGGGGGTCGTCCGTGGGGCTTTCGGGGGTCTCGTTCATGATCCAGTGATCTCGGTGGGTTGCAGGAATCTGGACGCGGCGAGGGTAGTGCAATGTAGGATTCGTCCACACCCTCCCGACGCGCTTCCGATCCACCTTCCCGGGTGTCCTCGACTTCCCCGAATTCCGCCAAATTTCTTGCGGCGGGAAGTTGACACGCCGTGCCGTGGGCGCGTAGTTTCGGGGCCCAGTGGTAGAAAGTGGCAAGGAGTGGATCCACTCCCCGCCACCCTGCCGGAAGAGGGTCCCAGGTGTTGCGAGGTCGTTACGAGCACGCGGTGGACGAGAAGGGGCGGACGTCCGTTCCCTCGCGTTTCCGCGACGTGATGACGGCCAACGGGGACACCCACGTCGTGCTCACCACGGGTCTCGAGCCGTGCCTCGTCGCGTATCCGATGCGCGAGTGGCTCGCCTTCGAGGAGCGCCTCGCGAAGCTGCCGCAGTTCGACGCGAACGTGGCGATGCTGCGGCGCATCTACGTCTCGGGGGCCGTCGAGTGCGAGCTCGACAAGCACGGACGCATCCTCGTTCCCGCGAACCTCCGCAAGCACGCGAACCTCGGGCGCGAGGCGCTCTGGGCCGGCATGGGACGGCACGCGGAGATCTGGGCGGTCGACCGCTTCGACGCGATGCGCGACGCCGCCCTCGAGGACGAGCAGAAGCGCGCCGAGATGGCGAAGCGCCTCGCGGAGCTCGGGCTATGACGGGCTTCCACCACGTCACCGTCCTCCTCGACGAGACGGTCGCCTTCCTCGCGCCGCGGAGCGGCGGCGTCTACGTCGACTGCACGCTCGGGGGAGGCGGCCATGCGGAGCGCATCCTCGAGGCGAGCGCGCCCGACGGCATCCTCGTCGGCATCGACCGTGACCCGCGGGCGCTCGACGCGGCGCGTACGCGGCTCGCCCCCTTCGGCGATCGCGCCGTGTTCTTCCACGCGGAGTTCGCGGAGGTCCGCGACGTGCTCGTGCGAGCCGGACATCCACGGGTCGACGGCCTCGTCGCCGACGTCGGTGTGAGCTCGCCCCAGCTCGACGACGCCGAGCGTGGCTTCTCCTTCTCGAAGGAGGGGCCGCTCGACATGCGGATGGACACCACGCGCGGCGAGACCGCCCTCGAGCTGATCGGGCGCGTGGACGAGCACGAGCTCGCGGACATCCTCTACGGCCTCGGCGAGGAGCGGAAGTCGCGCCCCGTCTCCCGCGCGATCAAGCGCGCCCACGACGACGGGCACCTCGCGACCACGGGCGACCTCGCGAAGGTCGTGCACCGCGTGCTCGGCCCGAAGCGCGGCCGCATCGACCCCGCGACGCGCACGTTCCAGGCACTGCGCATCGCGGTGAACCGCGAGCTCGATCAGCTCGCCTCGCTCGTCGAGGCGATCCCGGGCCTCCTCGTCCCGGGTGGCGTGGCCGCGATCATCTCGTTCCACTCGCTCGAGGACCGCATCGTCAAGCATGCGTTCCGCGGCCATCCCGAGCTCGAGCCACTCACGAAGAAGCCCGTGATCGCAGGTGACGTCGAGTCCGACGCGAATCCGCGGGCCCGCTCCGCGAAGCTCCGCGCCGTCCGGTACGTGCCGGAAGGAGGCGAGGCATGAGCCGCGGTCGGTTCATCGGTCTCTGGCTCGCCGCCGTCCTCGCGACCGCGACGGCCTTCGTCGTCCACCTCGCGATGCGCTTCGAGAACGTGCACCTCGGCTACGAGGTGAACGAGGCGAAGCAGGAGCAGCGCCGTCTCCTCGAGCAGAAGCGGAACCTCGCCATCGAGGCCGCGACGCTCCGGCAGGCGGCCCGCGTCGAGACCGTCGCGCGCACGGCGCTGCACATGGACGTGCCCGAGCCGTCGCGCATCGTCCCGCTCGGTCGTGCCTCGGCCGGCTCCCAGGCCCGCACCGCGGGGAGGGTCCGATGAGGAACCTCGAGCCCGCCCAGCAGAAGTGGACGCGGCGTCGCCTCGGTGTGCTCGCGAGCCTGCTCTTCCTCTTCGCCTTCGGCGTGACGAAGCGCGCCTACGACCTCCAGGTCCGCGGCGCCGCCGTCCTCCGCCGCGAGGCCGAGGCCCAGTACCGGAACACGATCCGTCTCTCGCCGATGCGCGGGACCATCTACGACCGCGACGGAGCCGAGCTCGCCGTCAGCGTGCAGGTCGACAGCGTCTTCGCGAATCCGCGCGACGTGCAGCGCGGTGGGCGCTCGCCCGCCGAGGTCGCCCGTCTGCTCGCGACCGCGATCCCCGGCGTCGACGTCGGGCGCATCGAGGCGCGCCTCGCGAGCAGCAAGCGCTTCGTCTGGATCGCGCGTCGCGTCACGCCGGCCCAGGCCGCGCGGGTCCGCGATCTCCGCCTCGACGGCGTCGCGCTCACCAAGGAAGCCCGGCGCTACTACCCGAACCGCGAGCTCGCCGCGCACGTCCTCGGCTTCGCCAACGTCGACGGCGTCGGCATCGAGGGGCTCGAGCTCTCCTTCGAGGAGCGTCTCCGCGGCTCGAACCGGGTCGTGCCCGCGATCACCGATCGCCGCGGTCGCGTGGTCTTCTCCGAGCAGCTCTTCGACGACAGCGGCAACCAGGGCGACGACCTCTACCTGACGATCGACAAGACGATCCAGGCGGTCGCCGAGCACGAGCTCGCCATGGCCGTGCAGACCTTCGAGGCGCGCGCCGCGAGCCTCGTGGCGCTCGACCCGCGCACGGGCGAGATCCTGGCGCTGGTCAGCTATCCGACGTTCAACCCGAACGATCCGGGGCGCGTCGATCCGGCGCTCGCCGACCGCAACCCGCGCCTCAACCGAGCCCTCGTCGAGCGCTTCGAGCCGGGCTCGACCGTGAAGCCGTTCACCATCGCGGCCGCGCTCGACGTCGGGACGATCCGCCCCGAGCAGCTCGTCGACTGCCAGAACGGCGCGATGCAGGTGGCCGAGTACGTGATCCACGACTCGCACCCCTACCAGCTCCTCACTCCCGCCCAGGTCCTCGCGTTCTCGAGCAACATCGGCACGGCCAAGATCGCGTCGACCCTCGGTCGCGCCGGCCTCTTCCGCGCGTTCCGCCGCTTCGGCTTCGGTCAGGACACGGGCGTTCCGCTCCCGGGCGAGACGGCCGGCATCCTCCGCCACTACCGCCGCTGGTACGAGATGGACGCGGCGACGATCTCCTTCGGTCAGGGCATGAGCGCCACGACGCTCCAGCTCGCGACCGCCATGGGGGCGGTGGCGAACGAGGGCAAGCTGATGCAGCCGATCCTCGTGCGCCGCATCGTCGGTCCCGACGGGGAGACCGTCGAGCAGGCGCTGCCGACCGTGCGTCGCCAGGTCGTGCGCGCCGACACCGCGCGGCTCGTCGCCGACATGCTCACGGCCGTCACGGGCCCTGGCGGCACGGGCGAGGAGGCCGCGATCGACGGCTACCTCGTCGCGGGCAAGACCGGCACCGCCCAGAAGGCGAACTACGTCGGCGGCGGCTACGCCGAGGACCGCTGGATCTCCTCCTTCGTCGGCTTCGTGCCGGCGCGCAACCCACGCCTCGTCATCGCCGTCGTCGTCGACGAGCCGATGATCGCCCACTACGGCGGCGAGGTCGCCGGGCCCGTGTTCCGCCGCGTCGGAGAGGCCGCGCTCCGCCACCTCGGCGTGCCGGCGAGCGGCGGGGGCCAGGCCCTGGCGGACCATCAGCGCCGCGAGCGCGAGCGGGAGCGCGAGGTGCGGAGGATGCAGCGCGAGGCGCGCCGCGTCGCGCGCGCGGCCGGGAACCCGACCTCCGAGGCTCCGCCGCAGGTGATCACGCCGACGGGCGAGGCCGAGCACGAGGTCCGCGTCCCGAACCTCGTCGGACGCACGGCGCGCGCCGCGGTGGTCGGGCTCGTCCGCGTCGACCTGGTCCCGGAGCTCGAGGGCTCGGGCGTCGTGGTCGGCCAGGAGCCCCCTCCGTTCGCCATCGTTCCCTCGGGCACGCGCGTGCGCGTCCTCCTGCGGCGTCCGGACCTCCCTCCGCCGGTGCAGGCGAACGACACGCTCGCCGCGGATCGCAGCGCGCCCCTCGCCGTGAACTCGACGACGCGCACGGAGGTGCGGCGATGATGCCCGGTCTCTCGCTCTCCGAGCTCGTCGCGCGCGGGGTGCCCGCCCGGATCGCGGGCGACGCCTCCACCGTGGTGTCGGGCGTCACGCGCGACTCGCGCACGGTGAAGCCCGGGGATCTCTTCGCGGCCCTCCCCGGCGCGAAGGCCGACGGGCTGACGTTCGTCGCCGAGGCGAAGGAGCGCGGCGCGGTCGCGGTCCTCGCGGCGCGTGCCTTCGACGGCGGTCTCCCGACCCTCCTCGCCGACGACCCCGGTCTCGCGCTCTCGATCGCCGCGGAGCGCCTCTACGGCGATCCGACCGCGTCGCTCGCGGTCGTGGGCATCACGGGCACCAACGGCAAGACCACGAGCACGCGGCTCGTCGAGTCGATCCTGAAGGGCACCGGCGCCCGCCCCGCGATCCTGGGCACGGGCTATTTCCGCGCGCCGGGCATCGACGAGGCCACCGCCTTCACCACGCCGTTCGGCGACGACCTCTCCCGCTGCGCGCGCCGTGCCGTCGAGGCCGGGGCGACGCACCTGGTGATGGAGGTCTCGAGCCACGGCCTCGACCAGCACCGCGTCGACGCCGTCCGCTTCGCGGTCGCCGGCTTCACGAACCTCACCCAGGATCACCTCGACTACCACGGCACGATGGAGGCCTACGGCGCCGCGAAGGCGCGCCTCTTCACCGAGCTCGCGCCGGCGACGAGCGTCCTCAACGTCGACGACGCCTTCGGCCAGGCCCTCGCGAGCCGCGCCCGGGGCCGCGTGATCCGCTGCTCGAAGCGTCCCGACGCGGACGCCGAGATCCGAGTGCTCGCCTGGACGATGGACCGCGAGGGCATCCGCGCCACGGTCGAGACGCCGGCCGGTCGTGCCGAGCTCGAGAGCCCGCTCGTCGGCACGCACAACCTCGAGAACCTGCTCGTCGCGCTCGGCGTGGCGGTCGGGCTCGGGCTCCCGCTCGACGGCGTCGTCCACGCCCTCCGCACGGCGCGCGGCGCCGAGGGGCGCCTCGAGCGCGTGGAGGACCCGCGCGGCGTCGCCGTGCTCGTCGACTACGCCCACACGCCCGACGCCCTCGCGCGCGTGCTCGCGGCGCTCCGCCCGCTGACGAAGGGACGGCTCTTCGTCGTCTTCGGTTGCGGTGGAGACCGCGATCGCACGAAGCGCCCGAAGATGGGCCGCGCCGCGGCCGAGGCAGCCGACGTCCTCGTGATCACGAGCGACAATCCGCGCACCGAGGTCCCTTCGGCCATCCTGGCCGAGATCGAGCCCGGGGTCCGCGAGGGCTCCTGCCCGATGGTCGCCGAGGGCGAGCTCGGCGAGGCGAAGCGGGGCTACGTCGTGGTCGAGGACCGCGCCCGCGCGATCGAGCTCGCGCTCCTCGCCGCACGCGAGGGCGACACCGTGCTCCTCGCGGGCAAGGGACACGAGGACTACCAGATCGTCGGCACGGTGAAGCGTCCGTTCGACGACCGCGTCGAGGCGCGAAAGGTCATCGAGCGCCTCGGGGGGAAGAGCTGATGGCGACGCCGATTCCCGAGAACCGTGCCGTCTTCACGCTGGAGGAGCTCGTCCGGGCGACCCGTGGCCACCTCCGCGGCGGCGATGTCCGCGTGCAGGGCGTGGTCACCGACTCCCGCGCCGTGCGTCCGGGCTCGCTCTTCGTGGCGCTCCGAGGCGAACGTCACGACGCCCACC
Source organism: Polyangiales bacterium (assembly GCA_046351215.1). GTDB lineage: Bacteria > Myxococcota_A > Polyangia > Polyangiales > Houyiibacteriaceae > JAXLYX01. The sequence goes on from JAXLYX010000006.1 coordinate 109,476, forward strand.
GCTTCCTGCCCGAGGTGGCGAAGGCCGGGGCGGCCGCCGTCGTCGTGCATCGAGGCGCCGAGCTGCCCGCGGGGATCGCGGCGATCGAGGTCGACGACACCCTCGAGGCGCTCGGGGCGATCGCGCGTCACCACCGCGACCGCTGGGGACGGAAGGTCGTCGCGATCACCGGCTCGGCCGGCAAGACCACGACGAAGGAGCTGACGCGCGCCGCCCTCGAAGGCACGGGCGCGCGCGTGCTCGCGACGACGGGGAACCTGAACAACCGCATCGGCGTGCCGATGACGATCCTCGGTCTCGGCGACGAGCACGAGATCGCCGTGATCGAGATGGGCACGAGCGAGCGTGGCGAGATCGAGAAGCTCGGCGCGATCGGTCGCCCGGACGTCTCGGTCGTCACGCTGGTCTCGGCCGCGCACACCGAGGGCATCGGCACCGTCGAGGACGTGGCCCACGAGAAGGGCGCCCTCTTCCGGGCCCTGCACCGGCAGGGGATCGCGGTCGCGAACGCCGACGACCCGCGCGTCCGCGCCCAGTCCGAGTCGGTCTCCGTGAGGGATCGGCTGCTCTACGGCCGGTCGTCGGATGCCCACGTGCGCGTCGTCGACGTCGAGTCGACCGACACGGGGCTGCTCGCGCGCATCCACGTCGAGGGCCTCGGCCGTCCCTTCGACGTCGTCCTCCGCATCCCGGGCGAGGTCGCGGCCCAGAACGCCGCGGCCGCGCTCTCGGTCGCGCACGCGCTCGGCCTCGACGTCGAGGCCGCATCCCGCGGGCTCGCGAGCGTCGAGCCGGGAGCCGGGCGCATGCGCCCCGTGGCCGGACCGCGCGGCTCGCTCGTCCTCGACGACACGTACAACGCGAATCCGCGCTCCATGGAAGCGGCCATCCGGGCCGGCCGGGACCTCGCGGACCGCCGGGGAGGGCGCCTCCTGCTCGCCCTCGGCGACATGAAGGAGCTCGGCCACCTCGAAGAGGAGGCCCACGGCGCCGTCGGCGAGCTCGTCGCCGAGTGCCGGGCCTCGTTCTTCGTCGGCGTCGGCCACGCGATGCAGACGGCCGTCGAGGTCGCGGCGCGCGCCGGGGTCTCTTCCGCGCTCGCCGACGATGCCGAGGACGCCGTGCCCGTCCTCCGCGAGGGTCTCGAACGAGGAGACGTGCTGGTCGTGAAGGGATCCCGCTCGATGCGCATGGAACGGATCGTCGCCTCCCTCGAGGCGCACGGAGGGGAGAGGCCGTGATCTACTGGCTGCTCTATCCGCTCCACGTGAACGACCACCTGTCGTTCCTCAACGTGCTCCGGTACGTGCCGTTCCGCGTGCTCTGCGCGACGCTCACGGCGCTCTTCCTCACGTTCGGGCTCTACCCCTGGTTCATCCGCCGTCTGCAGTCGAAGCAGATCGGCCAGGTCGTCCGCAAGGAAGGCCCGGAGTCCCACTTCTCGAAGGCCGGCACGCCGACCATGGGCGGCGCGCTGATGCTCTTCGCGCTCGTGCTCTCGACGGTGCTCTGGGCCGATCCGCAGAACGCGATGGTCTGGGTCGTGACGTCCGTGACGGCCGCCTACGGCCTCGTCGGCTACATCGACGACTCGCTGAAGATCCGCAAGAAGCACAGCGGCGGCCTCGCCGGGCGCTACAAGCTCCTCTTCCAGTTCGGCGTCGCCTTCGCCCTCTGCGGCTTCCTCTTCTACGGCCACGAGGGCCTGCCGGCGGACTGGCTCCGCGTGCGCGACCACCTCGCCGTGCCCTTCCTGAACTTCCAGCGGCACCCGATCGTGCTGCCGCCGTGGCTCTACGTGATCTTCGCCGCGTTCGTGATGGTCGGCACCTCGAACGCCGTGAACCTCACGGACGGTCTCGACGGCCTCGCGACGGGCCCGGTGATGATCAACGCGGGCACCTACGCGATCCTCGCCTACCTCGGCGGCGTCACGATCTTCGGTCGCTCGGTCGCCGGCTACCTCGGCATCCCGCACATCGAGACCGCGCAGGAGCTCAGCATCTACTGCGCCTCGGTCATCGGGGTCGGCTTCGGCTTCCTCTGGTACAACACCTATCCCGCTCAGGTCTTCATGGGCGACGTCGGCTCCCTCGCCCTCGGCGGCGGGCTCGGGGCCCTCGCGGTCGTCACGAAGAACGAGCTCCTCTCGGTCCTCCTCGGCGGCATCTTCGTCGTCGAGGCCGTGAGCGTCATCGTCCAGGTGGGCTCGTTCAAGCTCACCGGGAAGCGCGTCTTCCTCATGGCCCCGATCCACCACCACTTCGAGAAGAAGGGGTGGCCGGAGCCGAAGGTGATCGTCCGCTTCTGGATCATCTCGATCATGTTGGCCGTGGCGAGCCTCGCCACGCTGAAGCTGCGGTGAAGTCGATGGAGCTCTCCGGAAAGACGGTGCTGATCGTGGGGCTCGGGGCGAGCGGTCTCGCCGCCGCTCGCTTCGCGCACGCCCGTGGCGCGAAGGTCGTCCTCAACGACAAGGCGCCGGCCGAGAAGCTCCCGAAGGCCGTCGCGCTCGCCGCCGAGACGGGCGCCGAGCTCCTCCTCGGAGACCATCCGGCCGATCGTTTCACCTCCGCCGATCTGATCGTCGTCTCGCCCGGCGTCCCGAGGCTCGCGGCGCTCGTCGCGGCCGAGGAGGCGGGGGTCGAGATCGTCGGAGAGATCTCGCTCGCCGCCCGCTTCCTCCCCGGCAAGCTCGTCGGCATCACCGGCACGAACGGCAAGAGCACGGTCACGACGCTCGTCGGCGAGATGGTGGCGAAGGCCGGCAGGAAGAGCTTCACGGGGGGCAACCTCGGCACGCCGATGATCGAGGCCGTCGGCACGCCGGCCGCCGACGCCGACGGAATCGTGGTCGCCGAGCTGTCGAGCTTCCAGCTCGAGACTGCCGCCGACGTGCGCTGCCACGTCGCGGTCCTGCTCAACGTCACCGACGACCACCTCGACCGCTACGACTCCTTCGGCGACTACGCGGCGGCGAAGGCGAAGATCTTCCACGCCCAGAGGAAGGGCGACGTCGCGATCGTCCCGGACGGCGACGAGCTCTGCCTCTCGCTCGCGCGTGTCACGGCCGGCGAGGTGCTCACCTTCGGCGGCGAGAAGGGCGTCGTCCGCGAGAAGAACGGCCGCATCGTCGACGCGCGCGGCGGCCTCGACCTCCCTGTCTCCGAGCTCGGCATCCAGGGCGGGCACAACGTGCTCAACGCCTGTGCGGCCGCCCTCGCGGCCCGCGCCGCCGGCGTGCCGACCGACGTCATCGCGGAGGTCCTCCGCACGTTCAAGGGCCTCAAGCACCGGATGGTGCTCGTGCGGACGCTCGACGGGATCCGCTACTTCGACGACTCGAAGGCCACGAACGTCGGTGCGACCGTCGCCGCGCTGGACGGCTTCGCCTCGGCTCCCGGCAAGGTCGTGCTCGTCGCCGGCGGGGTCGACAAGGGCGGAAGCTACGCCCCCGTCCGCGAGCGGATGGAGCGGCTCGGGCGCGCCGTCGTGCTGATCGGCGCCGCGGCCCCCCTCATCCGGAACGCCTTCGAAGGCAGCCCGCTCCCGCTCGTCGACGCGACGACGATGGAGGACGCGGTCGCGAAGTGCCGCGCGCTCGCGAAGCCGGGAGACGTCGTCCTGCTCGCCCCGGCCTGCGCGAGCTTCGACATGTTCACGAGCTACGCGCACCGCGGCGACGTCTTCACCGAGGCCGTCCGCGCGCTCGGGGAGGGCGGACGATGAGCCTCTTCCGTATGCTCGCGAGCCGCCTCGGGCGGAAGGCGCCCGAGGGCGAGGTCGCCCCGGGCGACGCGATCCCGGCCGTCGCCGGCCACGCCGATCCCGTGCTCACCGCGGTCGTCGTCGCCCTCGTCGGCTTCGGCGTCGTCATGGTCTACAGCGCGAGCGCCGTCTTCGCCGATCGTCAGTTCCACGACGGCCACTACTTCCTGATCCGTCAGTCGATCTACGCCGTGCTCGGCATCGCGACGATGTTCGCGGCCGCCGGCATCGACTACCACCGCTACCGGCCCCTGACCTATCCGATCCTCGGGATCACGGTCCTGCTCCTCTTCCTCGTCGGCTTCGGCATGGGCCGCACGGCGGGAGGCGCGACGCGCTGGCTCCAGATCGGCCCGGTGAACATCCAGCCGGCCGAGGTCGCGAAGGTCGCGATCATCTTCTGGCTCGCGTACTCGCTCTCGAAGAAGCGCGATCGCCTCGAGACGTTCTCGGTCGGCTTCTTGCCGCACGCGCTCATGGCCGGCTTCCTGATGCTGCTCTGCCTGAAGCAGCCGGACTTCGGCTCGGCCGTCATGATCGGCCTGCTCACGTTCGTGCTCATGTTCGCCGCCGGGACGCGCATCGGCTACCTGCTCGGCGCGACGCTCGGCGTGCTGCCCGTCCTCTTCTCGCTCGTGTACTTCTCCGAGTACCGGATGGAGCGCATCCGCGGCTTCCTCGACCCCTTCGCGCACCGCCAGGACGAGGGCTTCCAGATCTTCGAGTCGCTCGTGAGCTTCGGCTCCGGGGGCGTCCTGGGCGTCGGCCTCGGCGACAGCCGCCAGAAGCTCTTCTTCCTCCCCGAGGCGCACACGGACTTCATCAGCGCGATCGTCGGCGAGGAGCTCGGCTTCCTCGGGATCCTGGCGCTGATCTCCGCCTTCACCCTCGTCGTCGTCCAGGGCTACCGCGCGGCGTTCCGCGCCGCCGACGACTACGGCACCTACCTCGCGGTCGGGATCACGACGTTCGTCGGGCTCCAGGCCTTCACGAACCTCGCGGTCGCCATGGGCATGGTGCCGACGAAGGGCCTCGTGCTGCCGTTCCTCAGCTACGGCGGCTCCTCGCTGATCGTGAATTGCGGCGCGATCGGCGTTCTCCTCAACGTCTCCCGGCCCCGAGTGGTCGCGGAGGCTCCGCAATCGACGGATTCGACGGGCCCCGGGGCGACGGTGGCTCGCGAGAAGCGGAACGTGGCACGCGGTCCGCGCAACGTGGCGTTGGGAGGTGCGGCATGATTCGGCGAATCATCGTGGCGGGGGGCGGCACGGGCGGACATCTCTTTCCCGGCATGGCCGTGGTCGAGGAGCTCCGGCGTCGCGAGCGCGGTCTCGAGGTGCTCTGGGTGGGCACCGAGCGCGGCATCGAGGCCCGGGTCCTGCCGAACGCGGGCGAGAAGGTCGAGTTCCTCGACGTCACGCCCCTCAAGGGCCAGAGCGCGGCGAGCCTCTTCCAGAGCCTCGGACGGCTCCCGAAGGCCGTCGCGGGCGCGCGGGCGATCCTGAAGCGCTTCGCCCCGGACCTCGTCCTCGGCGTCGGAGGCTATGCCTCGGGTCCGATGCTCGCCGCGGCCTCCGCGATGGGCATCCCGACGGCCGTGCTCGAGCAGAACGCGCACGTCGGCCTCACGAACCGCATCCTCGCGAAGCTCGTGGGCCGCGCCTACGTGACCTTCCCCGAGACCGTCGGCGTCTTCGGCGCCGACAAGGCGCGGGTCGTCGGCAATCCCGTGCGTCGGGCCTTCGTGAAGGCCGCGCAGCGCGCCGACGCCGACCCCGTGGGCTTCGAGTCGAGGAGCCGCACCGTCCTCGTCCTCGGCGGCTCGCAGGGCGCCCGCGCGCTCAACCACACCGTGCCCGAGGCGCTCGCCCGCGCCGGCGTGATGGAGCGTCACCTCCACGTCGTGCACCAGACGGGCAAGGCGATGCGCGACGAGGTCGCCCAGGCCTACCGCGATCTCGGCGTCGACGCCGAGGTGGTTCCCTTCATCGACGACATGGCGCGCGCCTACGCCAATGCGTCCGTGGTCATCGCGCGTGCCGGCGCCACCACGCTCGCCGAGCTCTGCGCGATCGGTCGCCCCTCGATCCTGATCCCGTTCCCCCACGCGGCCGACGATCACCAGGGCAAGAACGCCGAGGCCCTCGCCGCCACCGGCGCCGCGATCTGCATCCGCGAGGACGTGCTCACGCCGGGTGCGCTCGCCGACACGCTCGGGGCACTGCTCGACGATCCGTCGGCACGACGCACGATGTCCGACGCCGCGCGCAAGCAGGGCCGCCCGGACGCGGCCGCCGCGATCGTCGACGACCTCGTCGAGTGGCTCGGCTGCTCGGGGATGCAGAACCCGATCGACGACGAGGACGAGCCGGCCAGCGAGCCGGAGATCGCCTCGGAGCCGGAGAAGAAGTCCCATGCCTCGCTCCGCGGCTCCCGTCCCTACGTGCCCCGCTGGCAGCGCCGCGCCGAGCTCTCGTCGTTCGCCGCGCGCCGCCCGCTGCTCGTCGACGGACACGCCTGGGAGTGAGCCTCCGCACCTCGCCCGACACGTGCGGGCGGGGGCGTCGCGCAGCCCGGTCCACGCCTGACGGAAAGCGGCCGGAACGGGCGGAACGTGGTATGCGCAGCCCATGTTCCGAGGACGAATCCGGACGACGCATTTCGTGGGCATCGGCGGCGTGGGCATGAGCGGCATCGCGGAGGTGCTGCTCGACCTCGGCTTCCAGGTGTCGGGCTCCGATCTCAAGGAGAGCGACTACACGAAGCACCTCGCGGCGAAGGGGGCGAAGCTCTTCTTCGGACACGTGGGGAGCAACGTGCACGGCGCCGACGTCGTGGTCTTCTCCTCGGCCGTGAAGCCGGAGAACCCCGAGCTCGTCGAGGCCCGCAAGCTCGCGATCCCCGTCATCCCGCGCGCCGAGATGCTCGGCGAGCTGATGCGCATCAAGCACGGCATCGCGATCGCGGGCTCGCACGGCAAGACCACGACGACCTCGCTCGTCGCCACCGTCCTCCGCGACGCGGGCCTCGACCCCACCGTCGTCATCGGCGGCCGCTTGAACGCCCTCGGCTCCGGGGCCGCGAGCGGCCAGGGCGAGCTCCTCGTCGCCGAGGCGGACGAGTCCGACGGCTCGTTCCTCAAGCTCTCGCCGACCATCGCGGCGATCACGAACATCGACCCCGAGCACCTCGACCATTACGGGACGCTCGAGGCCGTGAAGCAGGCCTTCGTCGACTTCGCGAACGAGGTGCCGTTCTACGGTCTCGTCGTCGGCTGCATCGACCATCCGCACGTGCAGGACATCCTCCCGCTCATCGACAAGCGGGTCGCGACCTACGGCTTCGCCGCCCAGGCCGACTATCGGGCCCGGCGGGCGAGGGTCGACGGGATCGAGATGAAGTTCGAGGTCGTCCGCCGGGGCGAGAGCCTCGGCGAGTTCCGCGTGCGCATGCCGGGCATGCACAACGTGCTGAACTCCCTGGCCACGATCGCCATCGCGGACGAGCTCTCGGTCCCGATCGAGAAGGTGAAGGAATCGCTCGCGACGTTCGGTGGCGTGCAGCGCCGCTTCACCATCCTCGGCGAGGTCGACGGAGTCGTCCTGGTCGACGACTACGGCCACCATCCGGCCGAGATCGAGGCGACCCTCACGGCCGCGCAGGAAGCGTACGGGCGTCGGGTCGTCGTTGCCTTCCAGCCGCATCGCTACACCCGTACGCGCGACTGCTTCGACGAGCTCACGCGCGCGTTCAACCGTGCGGATGTCGTTCTCTTGACGGACGTCTATCCCGCGGGCGAGAAGCCGATCGAAGGCGCGGATTCCGCCCGGCTGGTCGAGGCCATCCGCGCCCACGGGCATCGCGACGTGACCCACGTGCCGAACCGCAAGGATCTCGTGAAGGTGCTGAAGGATCGTCTCCGTCCCGGCGACGTCCTCATCACCCTCGGCGCGGGCGACATCACGAAGACGGGACCCGAGCTCATCGAGGCCTCGAAGGCCTGAGGTCGCCCGCTTGGCGCGTTCTCCCGAGTCCCCGACCGACGCTGCCGCTCCTGCGAAGAGGAACGTGCGTCGAGCCGCGCCGTCCGCAGCGACGAACGCGCGGAATTCGGAGCCGGGACCCTCGTCGGCGGTCCGCTCGGATCCTCCGCCCCGGCCCGGCCGGCGGAAGGCGGCCGCGGCGACCGAGGCGGCCCGAGCCAACGGCAACGGCAACGGCAACCGACGCGTCGCACGTGCATCGACCGAGCCCGCCGTCGACGGCGCTCCGCACGGCTCGGGCGAGCACGAGGAGCCGAGCGTCGGCTTCGTGCGCGGCACGTGGGCTCGTCTGCGCGGGAAGGGCGCGAGCCTCTCGGCCGCCTCGTTCGAGCGGCTCCGTGCGCCGGCGCTCCTCGTCGGCCGCATCCTCGTCGTGCTCGTCGCGCTCGCGGGCGCCGGCGCCGTCGGACGGCTCGCCGAGCGCCACGTCCGGACCTCGCCCGCCTTCGCGATCCGCTCGCTCGTCGTCCACGGCGAGGAGCGCCTCTCGGAGGCCGAGATCCTCACGGCCGCGGGGCTGGCTCCCGGCCGGAACGTCTTCGAGGTGCCTCCCGAGGACGTCCACGCGCGTCTCGTCCGGCATCCGTGGATCGCCGACGCCACCGTTCGTCGTCGCCTCCCCGGCACCTTCGAGCTCACGATCCGCGAGCGGAAGCCGGCTGCGCTGCTCGAGCTCGACCGCCTCTACCTCGTCGGCCAGGACGCCACCGTCTTCAAGGTGCTCGGCCCGGAGGATCCGGTCGATCTCCCCGTGATCACCGGCATCGAGCTCTCCCGCTTCACCACGGACCGCGGGTACCGGGCGTCGGTGCTCCTCGAGATCGTCGCGCTCCTGCACGACTTCCGCGGCGCGGGCCTCGCGCGCCGGACCTCGGTCGAGGAGATCCACGTCGAGCGCGACGGCTCGATCTCGATCTACGTCGGCGAGCAGGCGACCTACGTCCGGCTCGGCCGTGGCCCCTTCCAGGCGAAGCTCCGCAAGCTCCGCCGCGTGATGGACGAGCTCGAGCGCCGCGACGCCTCGGCCGCCTACGTCTACCTCGACAACGTCCGTCGCCCCGACCGGGTCACCGTGCGTCTCCGCGAGACGCCGGCGCCCGTCTCGGACGATCCGCCCGCGTCCGACGCCGTCCCCGCATCGACCCGCCCGCTCTGAGCGCGAAGCGGCCCCGGATGACGGGGGCCGCCGGCTCGTGAGAGACTCGAACGATGTCGGGATTCCGGGCCGTTCGCCTTCCGTTCGTCGCGCTCCTCCTCCTCGCCTCCTCGCCGGCTTCTCCCGGTCGCGCCGCGCCCCTCGGCTCCTCGCCGGGTCAGTCGGATCAGGTCGTCGTCGTGGAGGCCGACGGGGGCGCGATCCCCCCGGCGCCCTCGGGGCCGCCCGTCGTGCTCGTGCAGCCGGCTCCCGCCGTGCCGCCCATGACCGCACGGCCCGCGGCGCGCCATTCGATCTACGTCGAGGGCGTGACGGCGATCATCGCCAACTCGATCTCGGTGAACTACTCGTTCCGGCCCTTCAAATTCTTCGCGGTCAGCGCCGGCGTCGGAGCCTCGAGCCTCTTCTTCATCAGCGAATTCCACGGCATCGGCGGTCAGCTCCAGGCGCACCTCCTGCTCGGTCGGATGGGAGACTCGAGCTTCGAGCTCCACGGGGGTGTGGCCCTGGTGCGCACCACGTTCCGCTTCCTGACGACGGAACCACCGACGCCTTCCATGACCGCGCTCCCCGCCCTCGGCCTCGGCTACCGCTACCAGCCGATGGACGGCGGCCTGCTCTTCCGCTTCGGCGGCGCCTGGTCCTACGGCTTCGGCATGGGCATCCAGGCGTCGATCGGCGCGACGTTCTGAGCCGCCTCCGAATTCGACCGAGCCTGCCCCGAGGCGGCGCACGCCCTCCCCACCGGGCTTCCGCAAGTCGATCCGGAAGCGCTTCCGGAAGCGCTTCGATAGCCTCGTTTCCAAGGCGATCCGCGATCCCCGGCGATCCCGGGGCGTCCCCGGGCCCGAGCTCGGGCGAAGGCGGTCGAAAAAAAGCACATCCGAAAATTTGGTAGGCGCGATCGGCCTCGTATATGCCCCGACTCAGGCTTCGTCCGGAGCAAGCGAATGGCCGAGAGCGAGATCATTGCGGGACTGGATCTGGGTACGACGAAGGTGTGTGCCATCGTCGCCGAACAGACCGACGAGGGGATCGACATCATCGGTGTCGGTTCCGTCCCGGCGAAGGGCCTGAAGAAGGGCGTCGTCGTGAACATCGAGGCGACCGTCCAGGCGATCAAGGCTGCCGTCGAGCAGGCCGAGACGATGGCGGGCGTCGAGATCAACACGGTCTACGTCGGCATCGCCGGCAGCCACGTCCGCGGGCTCAACAAGGACGGCTTCATCGGCATCCAGAGCCGCGAGGTCACCGCCCACGACGTGGAGCGCGTCCTCGACCAGGCGAAGGCGATCAAGCTCGAGAGCGACCGCCAGGTCCTCCACGTGCTGCCGCAGCAGTACATCGTCGACGATCAGGACGGCATCAAGGAGCCGGTCGGCATGACGGGCGTCCGCCTCGAGGCCCGCGTCCACATGGTCACGGCCGCGTCGACGAGCGTGATGAACATCCAGCGCTGCGCGCAGCGCTGCGACCTCCACGTCGAGGAGGTCGTCCTGCAGCCGCTCGCGAGCGCGGACGCCGTGCTCTCCGAGGACGAGAAGGAGATCGGCTGCGTGCTGATCGACATCGGCGGCGGCACGAGCGACATCATCATCTACTGGGACGGCGCCGTGGTGCACACGAGCTCGATCCCCATCGGCGGCGTCAATCTCACGAACGACATCGCCACCGGCCTCCGCACGCCGATCGCCGAGGCGGAGCGCATCAAGATCAAGTACGGCTGCGCGTCCTCGTCGATGGCGGATCCGGAAGAGACGATCGAGGTTCCGAGCGTGGGCGGGCGTCAGCCCCGCGTGCTCCCGCGCCGCGTGCTCTGCGACATCGTCGAGCCGCGGGTCGAGGAGATCTTCGCGGCCTGCCGTCACGTCATCGCGGAGAGCGGCTGGAGCGAGCAGCTCGCGGCCGGTGCCGTCATCACCGGTGGCACGACCCTGCTCGACGGGATGCCGGAGCTCGCGGAGAGCGTGCTCGGCCTGCCCGTCCGGCGCGGCATGCCCACGGGCGTCGGTGGCCTCGCGGACGTCGTCCGCAGCCCCTCCTACGCCACGGCGGTGGGTCTCGTGAAGTACGGCGCGAGCCGGATCGTGCGTCGCCCGGTGCCCGAGGTCGTCGTACCGGAGGTGACCGTCCCGACGTCCTTCGGCGGCAGGCTCTCGGCCTGGTTCCGCGAGGTCTTCTGAGACGAGGCCCGGAGCGCGCGGGGCGAACGCGGGCCGAGGGCGATGGGTTTTCGACGGCGTGGCAGGGGGGCGAATCCTCCACACCGTCTCACTACGAAGCGAAGCAGAGAGCGGGGAGCAGGGCTCCCCAACACCCGGGAGGAGTCATGGCATTCTCGATCGAGTTCGAGGGCGCGGCCGAGCAGAAGGCGCGCATCAAGGTGGTCGGCGTCGGTGGCAGCGGCGGCAATGCGCTGAACACCATGATCGCGAGCGGTCTCGACGGCGTCGAGTTCATCGCCGCGAACACGGACGCCCAGGCCCTCGACGCGAACCTCGCGCCCACGAAGATCCAGCTCGGCCCGACCCTGACGAAGGGCCTCGGCGCGGGCGGCAATCCCGACGTCGGCCGCAAGGCGGCGCTCGAGGACATGCAGAAGCTCGCCGAGGCGCTCTCGGGAGCCGACATGGTCTTCATCACCGCCGGCATGGGCGGTGGCACCGGCACCGGTGCGGCCCCGATCATCGCGCACGTCGCGAAGGAGCAGGGCGCGCTCACGGTCGGCGTCGTGACCAAGCCCTTCCTCTTCGAGGGCAAGCGTCGCGGTAAGAACGCCGATCAGGGTGTCCGCGAGCTGATCGACACGGTCGACAGCATCATCACGATCCCGAACCAGAAGCTGCTCGCGCTCGGCGATCCGGACATCACGATGCTCGACGCGTTCCAGCGCGCGGACGACGTGCTGCTCCAGGCGGTCCAGGGCATCAGCGACCTGATCAACCACCACGGCATGATCAACGTCGACTTCGCCGACGTGAAGACGATCATGAGCAAGCACGGCCGCGCCCTCATGGGCACCGGCTTCGGCAAGGGCGAGCGCCGCGCGCTCGACGCTGCCGAGATGGCGATCAACTCGCCGCTGCTCGACGACGTCTCGGTCGACGGTGCGACCGGCATCCTCATCAACTTCACGGCCGGCCCGGACGTGCGCCTCAGCGAGATCAACGCGGCGGCGACGCTCATCCAGGAAGCGGCCCACGAGGACGCCGAGATCATCTTCGGCATGGTCACCGACCCCGACCTCAGCGACATCGTCAAGGTCACGGTCATCGCGACCGGCTTCGACGAGGACGCGCAGATGGTCGAGGAGTCGCACGCGCGTCAGCGTGCGTCGCTGCCCTTCAGCACGATGGGTCACTCGCCCGTGCGTCAGGCCGCGGTCCGCGCGCCCACCGCGCCGCGCAGCACCGTCGTCCCGAGCATGCCGTCCTCCGGCTCGGCCGCTCGTCCCGTGAACGCCGCTCCGCCCTCGCTCCCGCCCTCGCGTGGATCGATGCCGATGCGGCCCTCCGCTCCGCCCGCGATGGCCCACGCCGCCGCGGCCGCGCACGCCTCCGCCGCGCACCGTCCCTTCGGGGCCGACGCGCTCGCGGACGAAGCCGTCCTCGACATCCCCGCGTTCCTCCGCCGCAACTCGGCGGTGCCGGCGGAATGACGAAGACGCATCCCTAGTTTCCGCTCTCGCTTCGTGAAGAGGGATCCTGCAATGGTGCTGGATCCCTCTTCTTTATTCCGTCGGGGACCTACGCCTCCACCCGCCGATCGAGCCGCACTTCGACCTCGAGCTCCGGCAACCCGAGCTCCGTGGTGAACGTGTCGAGCAGCTCCGCGATCGGGTCGTCGGTCTCGGCCGCGAGCGCGACGAGGCGCTCGCCGTCCGGCGGGGCTCCGTCGTGGTCGTGGGTCTCGTGCGGCTCGCCGAGGCTGCAGGCGCGGCAGAGGAAGCGGACGTTCGTGGTCCAGTCCTCGAGCGGAACGCGGCGCTCCTCGGCGAGGCGGCGGAGGAGGGCCATCGTCTCGTCCGTCGGGGAGGGGAGCGTCGCGAGGTACGTCGAGTAGGGCGACGGCTCGAGACACGTGAGGGCGTCGAAGACCGGAACCTGCTGGCCTCGGAGCATGCGATGGCCTCGCGGCTCGCCGTCGTGCAGGACGCGGTCGCCATGCCCGAAGCCCGATTCGTCGAAGGGGATGCTGACGAGGATCGCGATCGCCGGGTTCACGCGACGGGCCCAGACGACCTCGCCAGCGCCGCGTGGGTCGAGGCGGATCGGCACGAGACCGAAGTCCATCTCGAGCGGCTCGTCGGACTCGTCGACGGTGGGGATGAAGCGCTTCCACGCGCGTCGTGCCCGACGGTGCAGGCCGAGCGCCGTCGCGGCGATGCCTGCGTTCCACTCCGCGCCGTCGTGCGTGGGGTCGATCGTCCCCGCGAGCTCGCTCCACCGCAGGCAGTCCTCGAAGCGGAGGAGCCATTTGCACATCACGCCGAGCGCGAACGGCGGCGCGAACCAGCTCGGGTCGAGGGCATGCGCGCGCTCGAAGCAGGCGAGGGCGGCGTCGTCGTCGCCTGCTTCGTCGAGGGCGCAGCCGCGGGCGTATTCCTGCTCGGCGTCGGGATGGGGCACGGTCAAGTCCTCGTGGAGGATGTCACAGGAATACCAAGCCTGCTCACGTGAACACACAGGGTGTCCTTACAGACGCACGCAGCCATACGAACTCTGAGAATGATAATATTATCGGCCAACAACTCGCAGTAGAAAGCTCCCGCCACGCCCTCGTTCCCCCGAGGTCACAGGGCGTTTCGTGTGCGCGTCGCGAGAGCGACGCAGAGGAGCTTCCGTCATGAAGTCGTATGGGAAGACGAGGCACGCGCATCGCGGAGTCCTCGCGTGGACAGCGGCCCTGCTCGTCGCCTTCGGCGCCGCGTGCAACGGCGGTGACGGCGGCTCGAGCGGCACGGGACCCTCGGGCGGAACGGCCGCCACCGGTGCGGCCTGCACGGCCGCGAGCGACTGCAGTGGCGCGAACCCCGTCTGCCTCGATGGGCTCTATCCGCTGAAGGGTCTCCCCGACACGCCCCCCGACCTCGGGAACATCGGCGTCGCCCTCCCCGGGGGCTACTGCTCCACGGTCGCGCCCTGCACGAGCGACAGCGATTGCGGCACCGGGGGCAAGTGCTTCCGCCCGCTCGCGGACGTCACGCAGTCGGTCATCGACGGTTTCGTGCCGGTCCTCGGCGAGTACGCCACGGGCTACTTCCGCGACTACGGCGCCTGCCTCGCTCCCTGCACGGCGAACTCCGACTGCCGGAGCGGCTACATCTGCGACGTCCCGCTCGGGAACCTCCTGAACCTCGTGCCCGGTGCGCGGCTCGAGAAGTACTGCATCGGTCCCTCGGACACGTCCTGCGGCACCTGCGACTCGAACGCGACCTGCGATTCGTCGTCGGGCACGCCGACCTGCGTCTGCAACGCGGGGTACCTCGGCGACGGCTCGACGTGCATGCCGGAGACCTGCCCGGCGCAGACGATCGCCAACGGCCTCGTGAGCCCCTCCGACGCGGTGGGTACCGGCGGCACGATCGCCTACGGCTGCAACCGCGGCTACACGCTCTCCGCCACGGGTGACACGACGCGTACGTGTCTCTCGGGTGGGGTCTGGTCCGGCACCGCGCCGACGTGCGCACCGATCGCCGTCGCGGGATGCGCGAGCAACCCCTGTCAGAACGGCGCGACCTGCGTCGACGGCGCGGGGGGCTCGTACTCCTGCCATTGCGCCGCGGGTTGGCTCGGCGCGAACTGCGACATGCCCGAGATGTGCTCGGGGCTCGTGGCACCTGCGCACGGCAGTGTGAGCGCGACCTCGGCGACCGTCGGGAACGGCGCGACGTATGCGTGCGATCCGGGGTACGCCCTCGTCGGGAGCGCCACCCAGACCTGTCAGGCGGGTGGCACCTGGTCGGGCAGCGCGCCGACCTGCGCAGCGAAGGCCTGTCCGACGCTCGCCCAGCCGGCGAACGGGGCGGTGACGGCGACGAGCGGCACGACGGGCACCGTCGTGACCTACAGCTGCAGCGCCGGCTTCGCCCTCTCGGGGTCCTCGACCCGCACCTGCGGCACCGACAGCGCCTGGAGCGGCACGGAGCCGACCTGCGTCGCCGCGAGCGACTGCAGCGCGAACCCCTGCGTCCACAGCCTGAACGGCTGCGTGGACACGAACCCAGGCTACAGCTGCGGCACCTGCACCGCGGGCTTCGGCGGCGCGAATTGCGACGTCCCCGTGAGCTGTTCGGGTGCGACCGATCCGGCGCACGGCACCGTCTCCGCGACCTCCGTCACCTACGGCCAGTCGATCACGTACACGTGCTCGACCGGGTATTCGCTCGTCGGAACGGGCTCTCGCACCTGCGGGGCCGACGGGACGTTCTCGGGCAGCGCGCCGTCGTGCGTCATCGTGAGCTGCGGCGGAGCCGTCGCGCCGACCCACGGCACGGTCTCGGCGATGACCGCCGATTTCGGGTCTTCGATCTCCTACGGATGCGACGCCGGGTACTCCCTCACGGGCGGATCGGCTTCGCGCACCTGCGGCGCGGACGGGAATTTCTCCGGCCTCGCGCCCGTCTGCTCCGCGAACGCCTGCACCCCGGATCTCGTCGCCCCGGCCAACGGCAGCGTGTCGATGACATCACGAAAGCGCGCGTCGATCAGGTCCGCGACGGGCGGACGATCGCGGAACGCCTGACGCGAGGCGTCACAGTCCGACAGGTACGGCCCGGGCTCCGAGGTCCGGCAAGCGGGGTCCGCCCGCACCTGGACATGGCAACGTCGCAGGGTGCCACGGTCGGCGGACCCCGGGAGATCCGCGCACGACGTTGCCTCGGTGCGCGGCCGCTGATGTCGCCGTCGCGCGACGCCCGATTCGGACTGCAGCTCACCTGCGGTCGCCGCCGACGGAAGCGCGCCGGCCGGCGATCGCGAGGTCAGGGCCGACTCGGCCACTCCATCGCATGCGTGCGTACCGCGAACGGAGACGGAGTTCGTCGATGGGACGCATCCGTGTCGCGCCGGGGGCCTCGGTACCCTGATCGCGAGTGCCGCCTCGGCGCCGTGCGCGCACGGGCTCGGATGCGGCTCGAGGCCATTCCTGTCGACACCTGTTCGTCGCGATCGAGCCGCGGAGCACGTCCGCCTCCTGCGGCGCTGCCCGAGAAGGCGGTTCCTCGGCCTCGATCCGCACGACGACCATCCTGCGCGCGCTCACGCGTCGAGCCGCCGCACGCGCCGTGACGCTCGAGCGCTCGACTGCAGACCATCCCGAACGGCCCGGCTGCTCGCGGACGCGACGAGCGGCACGTCGAGGTGCATGTCGCACCGAGCCCGCTCGTGACGCCCGGACCTCGCGACGCCGCGGAACCTGCGCGTACGCCGGGTTCAGATCAGCGAATCCGTTCGAGCCGAGATCCGTCGCCGTGCTGGCGAACTCCCCGTCGAGACCGTGGCGAGGCAGTCCACCCTGTCGTCCGGCGGCGATCCGAACGTTCCGACGGCCACTACGGCGCTCTTCGGCCACCGTTCTCGATCCGCGCCCTACATCGTCGGCGATCACGGCCCCCGAACGACGTCGACGCCGACGCGAGCTTCGCACGCGCTACACGGGCGGAGTCGCGACGCTGAGGCGCTACGTGCTCTCCGTCCGTTCGCCGCCGAGAAGGCGACCTGCGGTCGAGGTGAGCCAGGCGAGCACTCGTCGACTCAGCCGGCATGCGGATCGGGACACCATCGGCCCGTGCTTCCGATGGTCCTTGGGCGCGCGCTGACCTGACTCGCTCGACCAGCGCTGGCCCTTCCTCCGCATGCCGACGCGCGTTCCGCTCTCGGCGGCACCGCCGTGCTCTACGACAACCAGAGCGTCGTGCTCCACCACGTCGGCTCGAGGTGCGTTCACGCGCTCCAGCGACCAGCTGTTCGAGCCACGGCGGCACCGGTGCCACGGAGGCGAAGGCCGTGCGACGAACCTACATCCGGCAGGACTCTACGGTCGCGCCTTCCGCGACCTCGAAGACCTGCGCGCACAGGCGGCGTCGGCGACGAGGTCGCCAATCGCCGGCTCCACGCCACGACGCGGGAGCTCCGAAGACGGCTCGTGCTCGAACGAGGCCGACCGAGCCTGCCCGATCATCCCTTCGACTCGGACTACGTTCAGCCCGTCGTGCACGAAGGAAGCCGCGTCCTGCTCGATACCAACGCATCGGTTCCGCACGACCTGGAAACCGCCCTCTCGAGCAACGACGAGCCGTCCGCGTGTTCGTCGATGGCAAGTCGTGCATCACGCGCGTTGTGGGGACGCAGGCGGGTCGAAGCCAAGGCCCACGTCGACGCCTGCTCAGCCTCGAACGCGCGAGAACGCCGCGATCGAATCGCGGAGCTCGCCCCCGAGTGCAAGCTGTACCTGAAGGATCTCGCGACGCCGGACGGGCCGAACGGGTGAACGACTGATGCACCTGCTCGAACGATACGGCGAGAGGACTCAAGGGCGCCGCGGCGCTCGCCGACCTCGGCGCACGCTACGTCCGCGCCTCATCGACCAGGCCCGCTTCGCGCGAGGCCTCCCGATCCCGAGCCCGTCGACGGCACCGTGGCCGACGCGCTCGAAGTCGAGCCCGACCTGGAGGATCGAGAACCGAGGTCGTGACGCCGAACACGGTCGGAGGCTCGTCTGCCGACGTCCTTCGCCCGGCCTCTCCACGCGGCGGGGCATGACGAGACACGAAGAAGGCGATCGCCGCAACCGCCCCGCCCTCGAGGCCGACGGAGGAGTCGAGCGCGAACCGAGGCGCGTGCTCGCACGCCCGCGCTCGCAGATCTCCACCGACGCTCGATTCGACGACTTCGACGACTCGATCCAGGTCGAGCGCTGCGACGCTCGACTTCGGCAGCGCGTCGTCTTCGTCGGACCGACGGCGTAGACCCAGCGAACGCCGGCCGCTGCCGCGAACCGCGGCTATCGGCGGTTCGTCCTCGCGCCGATCCTGAACGATCCGGCCCGTCAGCCCGGCACTGCATCGGGCCTCACCGTGTCGAGCAGACCTGTCCTCGTCGACGAACTCGGCTACCCAGCTTCGATGCGCAGGGCGCGACCGCTACAGGTCTTCAACAAGCGCTACCAGCGAGCTCGACCATCGTCCGACGAACCTCCCGTTCAAAGAATGGGCGAAGCTCTTCCACAACGCGGCGGCCGCCACGGCGATCGCCGATCGGCTCGTCCACAAGGGAATCCTCGTCCGTATCGCGGGACGCTCGAAGCGACCTCCGAGGGACCACGACGAGACCGAGTAGGGTCGCCGATCCTGCCAGCTGACGGGCCCGCAGCGCCTACGCGCTCGCGGGCTTCGTCGCGCCGGGAAGCCCGCGCGAGGCGATCAGAACACGCGCGATCGAAACGCCGCGCTTTCCCGTGATCGCTTCCACGCAGACGTCCGGCGTGACCGGCGACATCGCCTCGTACTCCTGCAACACGGGCTACGCGATGACGGGCGGTACCTCGACCCGCACCTGCCAAGCCGACGGAACGTGGAGCGGAAGCGCTCCGTCCTGCGCGCTCATCACGACCGGATGCTCCCCGAACCCGTGCGCGAACGGCGGCATGTGCACGACCGTCGGCGCGAGCGGCTTCTCGTGTGCCTGCGCCACCGGCTGGACGGGCAGCACCTGCTCGCAGCCCGTGACGTGCAGCGGCGCGACGAATCCGACGAACGGGAGCGTGTCGGCTTCGTCCGCGACGTACAACAACGCCGTCACCTACAGCTGCTCGACGGGCTACACCCTGAGCGGCACCGCCATGCGGGTCTGCGGCGCCGACGGGAACTGGACGACCGCGGCTCCGACCTGCGCCGCGAATCCGTGCACCACGCTGACCGCGCCCGCCAACGGCTCGGTCTCGCCGGCGACGGGCACCACCGGATCCTCGTCGATGTACTCGTGCAACTCCGGGTACGCGCTGAACGGCAACGGCGGGAGCGCGACCCGCACCTGCCTCTCCGACGGATCGTGGAGCGGATCCGCTCCGACCTGCGATCTCGTGCAGACCGGCTGCAACGTGAACCCGTGCATGAACGGAGGCACCTGCACGCCGGTCGGCGCCAGCGGCTACTCGTGCACCTGCACGACGGGCTGGACCGGTTCCACCTGCCAGACCGGAGTCGCGTGCACCGGGCTCACCAATCCGACCAACGGAACGGTCTCGGACACCATGACGACCTATCCGAACTCGGTCACGTACGCGTGCAACACGGGCTACACGCTCAGCGGGTCGTCGACCCGCCAGTGCACCTCCGGCGGGACGTGGGCCGGCACGGCCCCGACCTGCACGCCGAACGCGTGCTCCCCGAACCTGTCGAACCCGACGAACGGAACGGTGGATCGCACCACCGGCGTCACGGGAGACGTCGCCAACTACGCCTGCGCAGCGGGCTTCAACCTGACGGGCAACTCGGGCAGCTCCCAGCGGACCTGCCAGGCGAGCGGCTCGTGGAGCGGCAGCGCGCCGACCTGCGTCCAGTCGCAGGCGCTCTGCACGCCGAATCCCTGCGCGAACGGCGGCACCTGCACGCAGACCGGCACCAGCACGTCGTGTGCTTGCCAGCCCGGCTACAGCGGGCCGACGTGCACCACGGCCGTGCAGTGCACCGGCGCGACCGCGCCCTCGAACGGAACCGTCTCGGCCACGAGCGCGTACTACCCGGGAGCCGTCACGTACGGGTGCAACACCGGCTACACGCTCAGCGGCACGGCGATGCGTGCGTGCGGCTCGAGCGGCTCGTGGACGACGGCGGCGCCGACGTGCACCGCCAACGCGTGCTCTCCGGATCTCACGGATCCGACGAACGGCACCGTCACGCCGAAGACGGGCACGACGGGGACGACCGCGACGTACTCGTGCAACAACGATTACGCCGTGAGCGGCACCGCGACCCGGACCTGCCAGGCGAGCGGTTCCTGGGGCGGCACCGCGCCGATGTGCGTCCTCGACTACAACCGCAGGATGGCCGTCGCGTGGACGTACTGGTACCAGGACATCATCTGCGCCAGCAACAACGCGCGGACCGGCAACACGAACTGCACCAACCCGTCGAGTACGCTGAACAACACGTACAACTGCCCCGGCGGCGGCACGTTCGTGTGGACCATCGCGATCACGGGCAAGCAGACGCAGACGTTCAACAGCTGCACCTTCACGAGCCCCGACATCGGAGCTCCGATGACGGTCAGCGGAGCGAGCTCCGGCACGTTCAGCATCGCGGGTACGGGCACCACGACCACGGCATCGCCGTACATGACGCTGTCCGGTGCCTACGTCGGCGTCATCAACGAACAGCGCAACATCCAGAGCAAGGTGCTCCAGGCGACGAACACCTGGGTCGAGAGCTACTGCAGCGCGGCGACCGACCCCTCGTGTCACATGTACCTGCGGCACTACAACGCGGCCAGCATCGACGCGACCGGCCTGCCGATCCTCGCCGGCGGTACCGACGGCACGAAGGTCCTCCCGTGAGGACCCTCCCACGGAGCTCGCGCCGGTAGCTCGGCGTCGAACCCCACACGCACCGAAGCCCCGTCGCCCGCACGCGACGGGGCTTTCGTCGTTCGACCGCGCCGGTCGGCGCAGGCTCCTGGCCACCACGCGCCCGTCGCCCCCGCGAGCCGTGCATTACGTCCTCGTACGTTCGTTCGTCGTACCTCCTAGGGATGAGCGAATTCACCCATTTCGCAGGGTTCGGCGACCCAATGCTTGGAGCTCCATACAAGGCGTCGCGTGCAGGGCTATCCTGCTCGTCGGCGGCTCGTCATCGGGCGCCTTGGGGAGCGCGATGGACAGCGAGCGGTCGCGGGACGAAGCGAAGGATGGTGCTCCCGGTGCCGAGAGCGGTACGCATCCGCGGCGACGCGCCGATGTCGCGGCCTTCCTCCGGGCCCTCGCCGTGCCTTCGCTCGCAATCGATCGCGAAGGGCGCGTCGTGGCTGCGAGCCCGACCCTCGAGACCCTCCTCGGATTCGCGTCCGATGCTCTCGTCGGGGCTCGGGTCGAGAGGCTCGTCGACGAGTCCGCGGATGGAGTGCGCCGCGTCCTCGATTGCGCGATCCACCCCTCCGAGGCGTCGGCGCTCCGGGACGCCGACCTCGAGCTCGTGCGGGCCGACGGACAGAGGGTGCGCGCGCGGATCACGTCGGGCTCGCTCTCGACCGACGGGGGGAGCGTGGCGCTCCTCACGGTGGACGTCCGGACGGATCCGGCCGAGGACCGTGCGACCCGCGCGGCCCTCGAGCTCGAGCGCCTCCGGCTCCGTCAGCTGATCGCGACCTCGCCCGGGACCTTCTGCGCCTTCCAGATGTGGCCGGACGGACGGGCGACGTGTCCCTACGCGAGCCCGAGCATCGAGACGATCTACGGCGCCTCCGCCGAAGAGCTCGCGATCGACGCGACGGTCGCTCGCGAGCGCACGCATCCCGACGATCGCGACAAGGTGGGCGAGGCGATCGCGCGCTCCGCCACGACCCTCGAGCCGTGGCACATGGAGTACCGCGTCAGCCATCCGACGCGCGGGACGATCTGGATCGAAGGGCATTCGATGCCGACGCGGGAGCCCGACGGCTCGACGCTCTGGTTCGGCTTCCTGCGCGACGTCACGGAGCGGAGGCAGGCCGAGGACGAGCGCCGCACCGCGAGCGCGAAGCTCCGGGCCGCGCTCGAAGCGGGCGGCATGGGCACGTGGGAGCTCGACCTCGGCACGATGCGGCTCGAGTGGGACGAGGGGATGTACGCGCTCTGGGGGTTCGACAGGGAGGACGACGTCGAGCTCGACTTCGAGGCCGTCTTCTCCTTCATCCATCCGGACGACCAGCCGCGCATGCGCGAGGCGACCGAGCGTGTCCTCGCTTCGGGCGGACGCTCGATGGTCGAGTACCGTGTGAAGCTGCCCAAGCGGGGGGAGCGTTGGTTCCAGGCCCGGAACGAAGTGGCGGTCGACGAGCAGGGCAAGCCCGTGCGCCTCTTCGGGATCCAGATGGACGTGACGGACCAGAAGCGGGCCGAGGAGGCCAGCCTCCGCACGCGCACGCTCGAGGCGCTCGGCACGCTCGCCGGAGGCATCGCGCACGACTTCAACAACATCCTGCTCGCGATCCTCGGACACGCCGGCCTCGCGGCGGTCGAGCTGCCGAAGGACTACCCGGTGCAGGAGAACCTCGGCGAGATCCAGCGCGCGGGCCGCAGGGCGGCCGAGCTCGTCCGGACCATCCTCGCGTTCGGTCGTCCCGAGGCGACGCGGCGCGAGACCCGCGATCTGCGGCCCGTCGTCTCCGAGGCGCTCGCCCTGCTGCGCGCTTCGCTCCCGGCGATGGTCGCGATCCGGACGCGCTTCGCCGAGACGCTGCCCCTCGCGGACGTCGACGCGCACCAGATCCACTCCGTGGTCGTGAACCTCGTGACGAACGCGGCGCATGCGATCGAGGGCGACTCCGGGACCGTCACGGTCGAGCTCGAACCGATCGAGGTCACGGCCGAGCGGGCCCAGGAGGTGCCCGGGCTCCACGAGGGCCCGTACGTCTGTCTCCGCGTCACCGACGACGGGCGCGGGATGGACGCGACCACCCTCGAGCGCGCGTTCGATCCGTTCTTCACCACCAAGCCCGTCGGGAAGGGGACGGGCCTCGGGCTCTCGGTGGTGCACGGCGTCGTGAACGGACACGGGGGAGCGATCGAGCTCGAGAGCACCCCCGGGCGGGGCACGCGCTTCACCCTCTATTTCCCCGCGACCACCTCCGGAGCTCCGCACGCCGAGACCCCGAGGCAGGGTGTGGTCGTGGGCGAGGGCGTCCGGCGGAGGATCCTCTTCGTCGACGACGAGCCGGTGCTCGTGGAGCTCGGCGTGCGCTCCCTGAGGAAGCTCGGGTACGAGGTCGTGGGCTGCGTGGACCCGATCGAGGCGCTCGGCCGCTTCCGGGCGGACCCCGGCGCCTTCGACGCCGTCGTGACCGACCTCTCCATGCCCGGCCTCTCGGGGCTCGAGCTCGGCCGGGCGATCCTCCGGATCCGGAGGGACGTCCCGATCGTCCTCACCAGTGGACACGTCCAGCCGGACCACCGCGATCTGGCGGAGCTCCTCGGAATCCGCGAGGTCCTCGAGAAGCCGGCCACGGCGCATCGGCTCGGGCCGGTCCTCGCCGAGATCCTCGGGAAAGCCTAGACCCTCTTCCGCCTCCGTACGTCGGTGTGTACCAATCCGGAGGACTGGGAGGTCTGCATGCATTCGATCCATCGACGGGTCGCTCGGCTCGCCGTCGCCCTGGGCGGCCTCGCCCTCGGGACCGCGAGCGGTTGCGCCAGCGGAAGCGCGGCCTCGCGGGCCACGGCCGCAGCGGAGTACGGTGGCTATCCGGGCGGGTACGCGACCTCGGGGGTCGAGGAGGCCTCTGGCCCCCCGTCCGCCGCCGTGATGTACGCCGATGCCCAGCCCGCCCGCGCGCAGGGGGCGATGCCACAGGCGGTCCCGGTCGCTCCGGCGACCACGGCACCGGCGGTCGCCACGGATGCGACGGCCCCTTCCGCCGGGCCGATGCTCGTCTACACCGGCACGTTCCACGTGGCGGTCTACCAGGTGCACGAGTCGATGGACGCGATGGTCGCCGCGGCCCGCGAGCTCGGCGGCTTCATCGCGACGCAGGGGGACGACGTCCTCGTCTTCCGCGTGCCCGCAGGCCGCTTCGACGAGGCGGTCGCGAAGATCGAGCAGGCCGGGCAGGTCGTGCACCGAGAGGTGCGCGCCGAGGACGTCGGCGAGGAATTCCGCGACGTGGGCATCCGCATCCGCAACCTCGAGGCGATGCGTCTCCGCGTCGAGGCGATGCTCGCCCAGGCCGCGAACGTCGAGCAGGCCCTCCAGGTCGAGCGCGAGCTCGTTCGCATCACCGAGGAGCTCGAGCGGCTCAAGGGGCGTCAGCGCTTCCTCGCCGATCGCGTCGCCTTCGCGACCCTCACCGTCGTCTTCCGACCCCGCGGCAACGAGGCGGTCGGTCAGGAAGACGTGCCCTCGCTCCCCTTCCCGTGGCTCGACCGCATCGGTCTCGGGCCCCTGCTGCAGTTCTAGGAGGTCCGCCGTGAACGCTCGAATCCTCCTGCCGATCGTCCTCCTCCTCGGCCTCGCGGGCTGCGGCGCCCCCTTCGAGGTGCGTACGCCCGACGAATTCGTCGCGCTCGACGCGAAGCATCGCCGCGCCTCGGACTACGAGTACCGTGCCACCTCCGCCGACGGCGTGGTGATCGCGGTCCGCGTCGAGGAGAACCAGGATCGCGGCGCGCTCGCGTTCTGGTCCCAGGCCGTGAAGAACCGGCTCCTGCGGGGCGGCTACGCCATCGTCTCGGAGTCCGACGTCCGCGCGAAGAGCGGCGAGACGGGTCACCAATACCGTTGCGGTCGGGACGAGAACGGCCGCACGTACGACTACTGGGTCACGGTCTTCCGTACCGACGATCGCGTCTTCGTGATCGAGGCGGGGGGCCGGCGCGATCGCTTCGAGCCTTCGGCCTCGAGGGTCGAGGCGGCGATCGCCAGCTTCGAAATCCGCTGATCCCGCGCGATCGTCGCAACCGGGCCCCGACGGGACCGAGGACGGGGGCACGTCGAATCGCGGAACCTGGCCGGATCGGGGGGCCCACCCCTGGATCCAGGCCCGTGGGCCGCGTAAGTAGAGCCCGCCGATGATCGTCGTCCTCGCCGAGAAACCCTCCGTCGCCCGCGATCTCGCGGCCGTGCTCGGGGCGAAGGCGCGCCGGAACGGCTATTTCGAGGGTGGGGGCTATCGCGTCACCTGGGCGATCGGCCATCTCGTCGGCCTCGCCCAGCCCCACGAGATCGACCCCGCCTGGAAGGCGTGGTCGCGAGCCCAGCTTCCGATGCTCCCGCGCCAGTTCCCCCTCGTCGTGCTCGAGGACGGCCGGGACCAGTACGAGGTGGTGGAGAAGCTCCTCCGCGACCCCTCGACCGAGAGCCTCGTCGCCGCGACCGACGCCGGTCGCGAGGGCGAGCTGATCTTCCGCTACCTCTACGAGCGGTCGGGCTGCACGAAGCCCTGGAAGCGCCTCTGGATCTCGTCGCTCACGGAGGACGCGATCCGGAA
Organism: Polyangiales bacterium; assembly: GCA_046351215.1. GTDB lineage: Bacteria > Myxococcota_A > Polyangia > Polyangiales > Houyiibacteriaceae > JAXLYX01. The sequence continues at coordinate 134,618 of JAXLYX010000006.1, forward strand.
GGCCTTCGCGAAGCTCGAGCCGGGCAGCCGCTACGACGGTCTGGCCGCGGCGGCGCGGGCGCGCAGTCGGGCCGATTGGCTCGTCGGCATGAACCTGAGCCGCGTCTACAGCCTGGGCCACGACACGCTCTTCACCGTGGGACGCGTGCAGACGCCGACGCTCGCGATGGTCGTCGAGCGCGATCGCGCGATCCGGGCCTTCGTGCCCGAGCCCTACCTCGAGGTCGAGGCGACCTTCGACGCGCCGCAGGGGACGTACAAGGGGACCTGGCATCCGCATCCGCCCGGAGGCCTCCGCGAGAAGGGCAAGAAGCTCCGCGTCCCGAAGCCCGAGCAGGCGAGGCTCCCCGCCGATGGCGTGCTCGCGAGCGCGATCGCGGAGCGGGTGCGCACGGGCGCGGCGCTCGTGGTCGCGGTCGAGCGGACGGAGAAGCGCACGCCGCCTCCGCTCCTCTACGACCTGACCGAGCTGCAGAGGCACGCGAACCGGCTCTACGGCTACACCGCGAAGCAGACCCTCGACGCCGCCCAGGCGCTCTACGAGAAGCACAAGGTGCTGTCCTATCCGCGAACGGACAGCCGCCATCTCTCGACCGAGGTCGCGGCGACGCTGCCGTCCATCGTGCAGGCGATCGCGCCGCGCTATCCGGGGCTCGTCGCCGAGGGCACGGGCGAGCGGCCGCTCGGCAAGCGCTTCGTCGACGACGCGAAGGTCACGGACCACCACGCGATCGTGCCGACGGCCGAGCGCGCGAGCCTCCCCGAGGGCAGCCCGGAGGCGCGGATCCACGATCTCGTCTGTCGACGGCTCCTGCAGGCATGGCATCCGGACCTCGTCGAGGGCGTGACGACCGTGCTCACCGAGGTCACGTCGAAGGGCGAGACGCAGGCCCTCGACCTCTTCGTCACCAAGGGGACCTCGGTCGAGGTGCCGGGCCATTCCGTGCTCGAGCGGAAGACGAAGAAGGCGGCGGAAGAGACGGAGCCGACGATCCCCGGCGGTCTCGCCGAGGGAACGAAGCCCGCCGTCGCGAACGTCGAGACGCTCTCGAAGAAGACGAAGCCGCCGAAGCCCTACACCGAGGCGACGCTGCTCACGGCGATGGAGACCGCGGGTCGGACGATCGACGAGAAGGAGCTCTCCGCCGCGATGAAGGACTCGGGCCTCGGAACGCCGGCGACGCGCGCGCAGACGCTCGAGACCCTGATCGCGCGCAGCTACCTCGTGCGCGAGGGCAAGGCGCTGCGCTCGACGCCGACGGGCGAAGCGCTCGTCGACGCCGTGCATCCGCAGGTGAAGAGCCCCGCCATGACCGGCGAGTGGGAGCTTCGGATGAAACGCATGGAGCGCGGCGAGGAGGCCTTCGACGCGTTCATGGCGGGCATCGAGGACTACGTGCGCGAGGTCGTCGGCGAGGTGCTCGCCTCCGCTCCGACGCCGCGCTCCCCCGCGCCCCCGCGGACGACGACGCTGCGCGACTCGGGCACTCGCGAGGCGCCCGCACCGCGCGAGGCGTCACGGCCGAGGGAGGTCCCCCTGGGCGAGGCTCCCTCGCCCCCGCCCGAAGCGCGCCCCACGGTGCGTCCGCGGCCCCGCGCCATCGGTCCCGAGGGCCTCGACGATCTCCTCCACGAGCGCTTCGGCCACCGCGAATTCCGGCCGCACCAGCGTGACATCTGTGCCGCGGTGACCGAGGGCAAGGACGTGCTCGTCGTCATGCCGACCGGTGCGGGCAAGTCGCTCTGCTACCAGCTGCCGGGTCTCGCGCGCGGCGGCACGACGCTCGTCGTGAGCCCGCTCATCGCGCTGATCGAGGACCAGGTCGAGAAGCTGCGTCGCCTCGGCCTCCGGGCCGAGCGCATCCACTCGGGTCTCGATCGCGCGACGTCGCGCGAGGTCTGCGTCGCCTACCTGCGCGGCGAGCTCGACTTCCTCTTCATCGCGCCCGAGCGCCTGCGCGTGCCGGGCTTCCCCGAGATGCTGGCGAAGCGGCCCCCCGTGCTCGTCGCGATCGACGAGGCGCACTGCATCTCGCAGTGGGGGCACGACTTCCGGCCCGACTACCGCATGCTCCGGGAGCGCCTGCGCATCCTCCGGCCGACGCCGATCGTCGCGCTCACGGCGACGGCCACGCCGCGCGTGCAGGAGGACATCCTCGAGCAGCTCGGGGTCCCCTCCGCCGAGACGTTCATCCTCGGCTTCCGCCGCACGAACCTCGCGATCGAGGTCGCCGAGTGCCCGACCTCGTCGCGCGCGCAGGCCGCGCTCGGCATCCTGCGTGGCCCCGGGCGCCTGCCCGCGATCGTCTACGCTCCGACCCGCAAGGAAGCGGAGAAGGTGACGGATGCGCTCGTCCCGAAGCTCCGCGCGGCCACCTACCACGCGGGCATGACCGCCGACGCACGCGCGCGCGTGCAGGCCGACTTCCTCGACGGGAGGCTCGACTGCATCGTCGCGACCATCGCCTTCGGCATGGGGATCGACAAGGCCGACGTCCGTACCGTGGTGCACACCGCGCTGCCGAGCAGCCTCGAGGGGTACTACCAGGAGATCGGGCGCGCCGGCCGCGACGGGAAACCGAGCCGGGCCATCCTCCTCCACGGCTTCGCCGACCGACGGACCCACGAGTTCTTCCTCGAGCGCGACTATCCCGAGGAGGCGGACGTCGAGCGACTCTACCGCCTGCTCGGCGACGCGCCCGTGCCCCGCGAGTCGCTGGCCTCGAGGCTGCGCGAGGAGTCCGAGCAGGTCGACAAGATGCTCGAGAAGCTCTGGATCCACGGCGGCGCCGTGATCGACCCGGACGACCGCGTCACGCGCGGGACCTCGGGCTGGCGTCCACTCTACGCGGCGCAGCGGGCCCACAAGCTCGAGCAGCTCGAGCTCGTCGTCGGCTACGCCGAGGCGAGCCAATGCCGCATGCGGGCGCTCGTGCGTCACTTCGGCGATCGCGTCGACGCGGGCAAGAGCTGCGGCCTCTGCGACGTCTGCGCCCCGGACGAGGTCGTGGCGGCCGTGGCCCGGGACGCCCTCCCGACTGAGGTCGCGGTCGTGCGCTCGCTCCTCGCCACGCTGCAGGATCGCGACGGCCAGTCGGTGGGCAAGCTCTTCGAGCAAGTCGGCGAGAGGCATCTCTCGCGGCTCGACTTCGACGTGCTCCTCACGGCCGCGTCGCGCGCGGGCCTCGTGACGATCGAGGACGAGCGCTTCGTGCGCGACGGACGCACGATCCACTACCGCTCGGTCTCGCTCGGCGAGGCGGCCGACGACGACCTCGACGAGCACGAGCTCAAGGCGCTGCTCCGCGTGACCAGCCTCGCCGCCGCACCCGGCCGCAAGGGGCGGGAGCCGAAGGTCCGGAAGGCCCGCCCGACGCGGAAGGAGCGTGCGCCGCGCGGCGTGCTCGCCGAGGCCCCGAGCGGCGCGGTCGAGGCCCTTCGGGCCTGGCGCCTCTCGGAGTCGAAGCGCCTCGGCATCCCCGCCTTCCGCGTGCTCACCGATCGGCAGCTCGCCGAGCTCGCCTCCAGCCAGCCGCGCAGCGAGGACGAGCTCCTCGCCGTCGGCGGCATGAACGCGAAGCGCGTCGCGAAGTACGGCTCGGCGATCCTGCGGGTGCTGCGCCAGCAGGGTTGATTCGCCTGCCGAGCGGCGTCAGCCGACCTTGCGCAGCGTGTTCTTGTCCACGTGGTGGAAGAGCTCGGCGCGGCCCTTCATCTGCATGACGGTGTCCTCCTCGTACGAGAAGCTCCCGTCGGCGTTCACGCTCACCGTGAGGTCGTAGCGGACGGTGCGGAATTCCTCGTGGAGGAAGGGGTTCGAGACGATGCCATAGGTCGGCGAGCCGAGCTCGGCGTGGAGCTCGAAGGACTTCGCCGTGGGCTCGACCGTTCCGCCGGCGATGACGGCGATGCCGCGCGGGACGAGGAAGCAGCGGAAGACCTGCTTCGCGGCCGCATCCCACATCCAATAGCCCGTCTCCTCGTGGAAGGAGTCCTCGGCGCCGAGGCGCCAGGCGACCGTCGCGTACTTGAGGCCCCAGAGCTTCTGCTCGTGGTTGTCGACCGGGCCGAAGGGGACGAAGGTGATGCGCTCGCGGAAGAGGTTCTTCTCCGTGCCGCGATCGGCCGAGGGCGCGGTGTCGTCGCCCTTGTCGCCTTCCCAGGTGCCTGCGAGGGCCGCGAGCGGGCCCAGCTTCGAGAGGATGTCGTCGCTCATCGTTCGCTCCGCGGCGGACGTCATCGGGTCCGCCGCGGAGGCAACGTACCACGCGCGCTCGGGCCCCGGGCCCGCTAGAATCCATGGACCGAGGCCCGATGGATCACGCCGCGATCGCCGCCCACGTCGACCGCGCCTGGGACGAGTCGATCGTCCCGACGCTCGTCGACTACATCCGGATCCCGAACAAATCGCCGCTCTTCGACCCGCGCTGGGCCGAGCACGGGCACATGGCGGAGGCCGTGTCCCTGCTCGCCGGCTGGGCGCGGGCGAACGCCCCCGCCGGTTCGACGGTCGAGGTCGTGGAGCTCGAAGGCCGCACGCCCGTGATCCTCGTCGATGTCCCGGGAGAGGGCGAGGACACGGTCCTCCTCTACGGGCACCTCGACAAGCAGCCCGAGATGACGGGCTGGGCCCCAGGCCTCGGCCCCTTCGAGCCGGTGATCCGGGAGGGAAGGCTCTACGGGCGCGGCGGCGCGGACGACGGCTACTCGATCTTCGCCTCGCTCGAGGCGATCCGCGCGCTCGAGGCGCAGGGCGCTCCCCACGCCCGGTGCGTGGTGCTGATCGAGGCCTGCGAGGAGTCCGGGAGCTACGACCTCCCGGCCTACGTGGAGCACCTCGGACCGCGGCTCGGGAACCCCTCGCTCGTCGTCTGTCTCGACTCGGGCTGTGGCGATTACGAGCGCCTCTGGCTCACGACCTCGCTCCGCGGGCTCACGGGCGGGACGCTGACGGTGGAGGTGCTCGAGGAGGGCGTGCACTCGGGCGACGCGTCCGGGATCGTGCCCTCGAGCTTCCGCATCGCGCGGATGCTCCTCTCGCGGCTCGAGGACGAGGCGACCGGACGCATCGTGCCGGACGGCTTCCACGTCGTCGTTCCGAGCGACCGGGTCGCCCAGGCCGAGGCGGCCGCGGCCGTGCTCGGCGAGGCCGTGTTCTCGAAGTTCCCGCGCGTGCCGGGCCTCCGCCCGATGCAGGAGAGCGGGGCCGAGCTCGTCCTCGCGCGCACCTGGCGGCCGGCGCTCTCGATCACGGGCGCGGACGGCCTCCCTCCGCTCGAGTCCGCGGGTAACGTCCTGCGTCCCCGGACCGCGCTGAAGCTCTCGCTGCGTCTGCCGCCGACGCTCGACGGAGTCCGCGCGGGCGAGCATCTGAAGCAGCTGCTGGAGACGGACCCTCCCCATGGCGCCCGCGTGCGCTTCGAGCTCGAGAAGGCGTCGCGTGGCTGGAACGCACCGGCGCTCGCGCCCTGGCTCGAGCGCTCGCTCCAAGCGGCGTCGACGGCGTTCTTCGGAGAGGCCCCGGCGCTGCTCGGCGAGGGCGGCTCGATCCCCTTCATGGGCATGCTCGGGGAGCGCTTCCCCGAGGCCCAATTCGTGATCACGGGCGTGCTCGGTCCGCACTCGAACGCGCACGGGCCGAACGAATTCCTCGATCTCCCGACCGGCAAGCGCGTGACCTCGTGCATCGCCCGCCTGCTCGCGGACCATCGCGCTCGCGACGTCGCGAAGGAGGCCTGAGCCCGGCCCGTCCGATCACGGTCCGGCCGTCAGCAGGAAGGGGCGGGCGGCTCCGGGACCTCGACGCGGCCCGATGCGACGCACTCGCCGGCGACGAACGCACGCCACTCGCCCGGCTCGAAGCGATGCCAGACCTCGTTGGTCGTGAGCGGTTCGGTCGCGAGGACGGAGACGACGTCGTTCGGCGTGGTCTCCGCCTGGAAGTCCACGCTGACGTCGGCGTCCGAGAGGTGGGCCGCCCCGAAGGGCGCCCGCCGCGTGATGCACGCGAGCTTGCGGGAGGCGAACGCGTAGAGCCATTCGCCGTTGCCGAGCAGGCAGTTGAAGACGCCCGCGTGCGAGTACACGCGCGAGGCCTCGACGAGCACCGGGAGGAGCGCGTCGAGTGGGGCTCGCTCGGGGAAGGACTCGCGCAGCCGATCGAGGAGATCGCAGAAGAGGGCTTCGCTGTCGGTCGTCCCGACGGGCTCGTAGAAGCGCCGGCGCGGCGCGAAGTCCGGGACCTGTCCGTTGTGCGCGAACGTGAAGTGGCGGCCCCAGAGCTCGCGCATGAAGGGGTGGGTGTTCGCGAGGCAGACGGCGCCGACGTTCGCCTGCCGGATGTGGGCGATGACGAGCTCGCTCTTGATCGGATAGCGCTGCACGAGCTTCGCGATCTCCGACTCGACGCTCGGCTGCGGGTCGTGGAAGAGGCGGACGCCGGGACCCTCGTAGAAGGCGATGCCGAAGCCGTCCCGATGGGGACCCGTGCGGCCGCCCCGCTGCATCAGCCCCGTGAAGCTGAAGACGATGTCGGTGGGCACGTTGGCGCTCATCCCGAGGAGCTCACACACGAAGGGCGCATCCTTTCCGTGAACGGTCGAGACGCATCCTACACCCGATCCGTCCGGGGCTCGTCGGGCTCGCGCGCCGCGCGGAGCAGGGAGAGGGAGGTGTAGAGCACCACGGCGAGGACGAGGCCCTCGAGGGCGTCGAGCGGGAGCGAGCGGACGACGAAGGCGGCGACGAGGACGGCGGGTACGCCACCCAGCGTCAGGCCGAGGGCCGCCCTCGGCGCGTACCTTCGTCGGGCGACGAAGCGGCTGCTCGCGGCCGGCATCACGAAGGCGCAGGCGCCCATCATGATCGGGAAGGCGGCGGTCGGGTCCATGCCGAGCAGGCTGACGGTGACGAGGATCGGCGCGTAGGCCCCGACGCCGATCGTCATGAGCGCTCCGAAGACGAAGCAGGCGAGGGCGCCCACGACGAGGGAGGCTCCCTCGAGCCCGAGCGCATCGCCGCCGCTCGGACCGGCATGGGCGATCCGCACGAGGAGGAGCCCGGCGGCGAGAAGGAGCGCGACGCCCATGCCGAGCCGGACGCCGCGGCGCGAGAAGCGTGTGACGACGCCGGCCCCCAGCGTGCCCCCGAGCGTGGCCGCGCCCACGAGCAGCGCGAGCGTCCACCGATCGACCGCGACGAGGACGACGTAGATGAGGGCCTGCGTCACCGTCGGCAGCGTGTGGCCGACGTTCATCGTGCCCGGCAGGAGCTCGTCCGCCACCGTGCCGCGCAGGCGATAGAGCGAGCTCGTCGTCGCGAACGAGCCGATGCCGAGGGTGTCGAGGAAATCGGTCAGCGCGCCGACGAAGAGCTCGTAGGGCGTCGGCCGGATCGCCGCTTTGCCCTCTTCGCGGCGCACGCGGACGAGGTCGCGGACGAACGCCACCACGAAGCCTAGCGAGGCCAGGCCGAGCAAGAGGAAGAAGGGGAGGACCGAGCGGGACACGAGCGGATGGCGGGAGCGTAGCCCAGGCTCGCTGCCGTGGCGCGGCCCGGCGCGCGCTCAGTCGATGGCCATGCCTCCGTCGACGTCGATCGTGCGCCCGTGGAAGTAGTCGCATTCGAGCGCGAACCGCAGGGCGAGGAAGAGGTCGTCCGGCGTCGCGAGCCTCCCGACGGGGATCTTCGCGACGAGCGCCCGCTCCTGCGCCTCGGTCATGCCCGCCGTCATCGGGGTCCGCACGGCGCCCGGCGCGATGGCGCAGACGCGAAGGCCGCTCGGTCCGAGCTCCTTCGCCCAGGTCGTCGTCAGGGCCGAGACGCCCGCCTTCGCGGCCACGTAGGCCGTCCTGCCGCGGCTGCCGTGCCGCGCGATCGAGGAGACGTTCACGATCACGCCCGGGCCCCCGAGGACGAGCTTGCGCGCGGCGAAGGCGCGCGTGACGAGCATCGTGCCGAGGAGGCTCACGTCGAGCACGCGATCGAATTCCGCGCGTGGGAAGCGGGTGATCGCGCCCGTCGTGCGGTCGCGCTTCACGAGCGAGCCCTCGCGGAGGATGCCCGCGTTGTTCACGAGCGCGTCGAGCCCGCCGAGGCGCTCGTCCGCGAAGGCGACGAAGCGCTCGACGTCCGCCTCGTCGCGGACGTCGACGCGCATCGCGTCCACGCCGGTCGGGAGCGAGGCGAAGCCGCGCTCGTCGACGTCGCCCACCACGACCGACGCACCTGCCTCGACGAGACGCGTCGCGTAGGCGAGGCCCATGCCCGAGGCCCCGCCCGTCACGATCGTGCGGAGGCCCGGGAGCCGCACCTCAGCCTCGCTCGAGGCCGTACCGCGCGGGGTCGGCCTCGAGGACGCCCTGGTAGTAGACGACGTCCTGGCCGCGCTCGATCAGGCCCTCTTCGACGTCTTCCTCGAGGCGCTTGCGGACGTCGCCGAGCTTCTTCGAGGGTGGGATGCCGAAGACGTCCGTGAGCATCGTGCCGATGCCCTTCGGCAGGGCGGGTGTCTTCTCGTCGTCCGAGCGGATCGCGTCGATGCGCTTGCCGAGGGCGCTGATCTGCCGGACGCCCCGCTTCCTGCGCTCGGGCCGCTTGGTCGTGATGTCCGCCCGCGAGAGGTCGAGCAGGTCGCGGAGGCCCGGCCCCATCTGCTTGTAGAAACGGCGGACCGCCGAGTCCGTCCACGAGCCGTCGTACTGGCTCGCGCGGAGGTGGTGGAGGATGAGGAAGTGGAGCCGATCGTAGAGCTCCCCCTCGAAGCCGAGGCGCGGCGCCACGCGCTTCTTGAACATCGCGGCGCCGACCTCGCTGTGGCCGTAGAAGGTCACGGCGCCGTCGGGCTCGATGCGACGGGTACGCGGCTTGCCGATGTCGTGGAGGAGGGCGCCCCAGCGCACCTCGAGGCGGGGCACCGACTGCTTCACCACGAGCTTCGTGTGCTTCCAGACGTCCTTGTGGCGCCACTCGCCGTCGCCGAAGCCGACGAGGCCCGCCACCTCGGGGAGCCAGACGTCGAGGCAGCCCGTCTCGTGGAGGGCGTCGAGGCCGGGCTCCGGGTAGCGGCCGACGAGCAGACGGTCGAGGTGCTCGCGGAGCACGGCGACCGGGAGCGCGCGCCATTCCTCGGGCGTCGGACGCGCCGGCTTCTGCTCGGCGAGGGTCGGGTCGCGGGCGACGTCGGCCGCCCAGCAGACCGCCACGAGGGCGTTCTGGGCGAGGTCGAGGGGGATCGCGGTGGCGGTCTCGGCCGACATGGGACGCTCGGGGTGACGTAACGGAAGGGGGGCCGAATATGCGGGGCGGGGGCCCCCGGCGCAAGGTCGCCGCCCCGAGACGGGGCGGTAGCCCCCGCCTCCGGGGCAATTGTACCCTCGCCCGGGCATGGATGGCTCCCGCACCCGGTCGTTCCGGATCTGGCTGCTCCCGCTCTCGATCCTCCTCGCCGTGGCGGGCGCCCTCTTCTTCGTCCCCTTCCTCGTCGACGCGAAGGGCGACCTCTCGAAGCTCCACCTCCTGCTCGAACCGAACGCCACGGCGGCCGAGACGGTGGTCACGAACTCGGCCGACGTCATCGCCGGCGTGCTCGGCATCGCCATCACGGTCGTCGCGATCATCGTCGAGCTCGCCGCGAACCGGTACACCCACCGCATCGCCGAGCTCTTCGTGCACGAGCCCGTGAACTTCGTGGTCATGGGCTATTTCGTCGTCGCGGCGCTCCAGGGCTTCGTCGTCGGCCTCGTCTTCGACGCCTCGGGGCAGGGCTCGTCCGGCTTCGTGCCCTACGTCGGCGTCGCGGTCTCGAACACGATGCTCGCGGTCGGGCTCCTGATCCTCCTGCCCTACTTCGCCTTCGTCTTCGACTTCCTGAACCCGATCCACATCGTCGATCGCATGCGCAAGCACACGCTCGACGTGATCGCGAAGCAGAAGGGGACGAACGCCGAGATCCAGGCCGAAGCGGTCCGCGGCATCGAGCAGCTCGCCGACGTCGGTCTCAATGCGATGGAGCACAAGGACAAGGGCGTCTCGATGGCGAGCGTCGACGCCCTGCAGCAGATGGTCCTCGACTACCAGGCCGTGTGCCGGAGCCTCCCGGACGAGTGGTTCCGGGTCGAGGGCGAGCTCGCGCACAACCCGGACTTCGTCTCGATGTCGGACTCCGTGCACGAGGCCGTGACGCGGCGCCGGATCTGGCTCGAGATGAAGATCCTGCGGAAGTACCAGACGCTCTACAACGAGGCCCTCAACAAGATGAGGGACATCAACTACGTCGTCGCGATCAACACGCGTCACATCGCGACGGCCTCGCTCGCCTCGAAGCACGCGGAGCTCTTCGAGCTCTCGGTGAAGTTCTTCAACACCTACATGCGCTCGACGGTGAACGCGCGGGACGTGCGCACCGCGTACAACGTCCTCTACCAGTACCGCCTCGTCGCCGAGGCGGCGCTCTCGGAGGACGGTGGGCGCCACTCCGTCGAGATCGCCCGGTACTTCAAGTACTACGGTCTCGTCGCGTTCAACGCGAACCTCCCGTTCATCCTCGAGACCGTCGCCTACGACCTCTGCGCGCTCTGCGAGCTCGCGTTCGACCGCCGGAGCCCCGTGACGCGCGAGCTGCTCCGCATCTTCCTGCAGGTGGACAAGGAGTCCGAGTCGGCCGCCCAGGAGGTCAGCCTCCGGGGCGTGCGCAAGGCGCAGGTGAAGCTCGCGACCTACTACCTCCTGCACGGCGACGAGGAGCTCGCCCGGCAGGTCTATCGCGACATGGAGACCGAGCGGCGCGAGCGTCTCGCCTCGATCCGGGACGAGCTCCTCGGGGTCACGTCCTCCGAGTTCTGGGAGATCAGCGACCGGGGCCAGAACTTCGACTACCTCTCGCCCGAGCGGAAGCAGAAGATGCTCCTCTTCTTCTCGTGGTTCGCCGATCTCGTCTCGCCCACGGTCTCCCGGCTGCCCGAAGAGCTCGTCTCGTCGTCCATCCCGCTCCCCGTCGTGCAGGGCGAGCCCCTCGTCGAGGCGCCGGGCCTCGGCCGTGATCCCGGCTCGTCCGAGCCGCCGCCCGCGGACGTGCCCGAGCCGACGACCGAGGGCACGGCGGAGGCGACGGAGGCCGTCGTGCCGCGAGCCCGCGCGTCCGAGCCCTCGGAATGAGCGTTCAGCGCAGGTTCGAGGGGAGGGCGGGCTCGGCTTCGGCGTCGTCGGCCGCGTGCTGGCTCGAGCCGGCGCTGTCGGCGCCGCGCCGCGCCCGTCCGGAGCGATCGAGGTCGCTCGGGTAGAGGTGGAGATAGGCCTCCGCGAGCCCGGCGGGGACGTGCTGTCCGTTCGGAGCGCCGAGCTTGACGACGTAGCGTCCCGACACCCAGACGAGCCATTCCTCGCCCGTCGCACGGAGGCGGTGGACGTACTCGCCGTCGACGCGCGTCACGCTCCGCTCGTAGGAGGCGAGGGTGTCGAGACGGTCCTTGACCTCGGCCGAGAGCGAGGCCGCGTGCTCGTACACGGTCACGAACGCGGTGGCGACGTGGATGCCGGAATCGTCGCGTGCGACGTAGCTCGCCGTATGGCCGACCGCCGGATTGCCGGCGACGACGAACTCGACGTCGAGCACTTCCTGGTAGCGGCGGTAGTCGTAGCCCTCGACGTCGCGTTCGAGGACGTAGCGCGGCGGAACGGAGGGTCCGCAGGCGGCGGTCAGGGCGACGCAGAGGGCGGCGAGGACGAGGGAGGGGCGCACGGCCCCACCGTACCACGGCCCCCGTCACCCTCGGATCCGAGACGGAACGAGGCTCGGACGGCCGCGTGGTCCGAGCCTCCGTAGCCGACGCCCGCGCCATGCACGACGAAGACTCCGTCCGGCACGACCCGCGCTCGGTCGACCTCGGGCACGAAGAGGTGATCGAGGAGCTCCGGGCGCCCTTCGTGGACGATCGTGAAGGCCGCCTCCGGTGCGAGCCGCGCCGTCACGCGGTAGAGCCCGCCGTCATCCTCGAGGAGGCGCAGCGTCGGTGAGCCCGGGACGTCGTTGAGGTCGCCGGCCAGCACGACGAGGGCCGCGCCGCGAGCCCTGGCCGCGGCCACGGTGTCGGCTGCGAAGCGGGCCTCGGCATGTCGCCGCTCGGGATCGTCGAGCCGCTGGGATTTGAAGTGCGCGCCGACGACCGTGACCGGCCGCGGCGCCGTGGCCAGCTCCACCTCGAGCAGGTCGCGGGTGGGCGTCGTGGTGCGCCCGTCCGGGAGGGCGAGCGTGACGCCGACGTGGTGGCGCACGCGCCGGATCGGCACGCGGGCGATCACGGCGACGTCGATCGAGCCGGGCGCCGGGCTCTCGCCGATGGCCGCGGAGAGCGTGCCGCCGTGGGCTTCGACGATCCGGTCGAGCAGCGCACGGTTCTCGATCTCCTCGAGGACGACGACGTCCGCGTCGAGCGCGCGCACCGCGCTCGCCACGCGGCGCACCGAGGCCTCGACCTCGTCGGGCGGGAGCCGGTCCTCCGCGCGCGTCGGACCGCAGTCGCCGGAGTCGCAGCGGGAGTCGAAGAGCCTCCGCACGTTCCAGGTCGCGACGACCAGCGTCTCGCACGGCGTCCGCGAAGGCGGCTCCGGCGCGCATCCGAGGAGGTGCAGGGAGAAGACCGCGACGCGTCGCTTCCAGGGCATGCTGCGGTCTCGGCCGATGGGCGCGACCGTTGCGCATTCCGTCCGAGGGACCCTGCGGACGTGGCGCCGCGAGAGCCGACCCTCGGGACGCGGACGTCAGTTCGGTGGCTGGCTCTTCCGCAGGGCCTTGCGCGCCTCGGTCAGGACGGCCTTGGCCTGGCCCGCGTCCGCGGCGTCCGGACGGGCGTCGAGGTAGGCCGAGAGATCCTCGGCCGCGAGCGTGTGGGCTCCGATCGCGTGGGCGTGCATGCCCCGGTCGCGGCGGTGGGCGGGATCCTGGGAGAGCTCGAAGAGGCGATCGGCCGTCACCATGGCGAGGCCGCGCTCGCCGACGCGCACGTACGCGGCCTCGAGGTTGCCGAGCATCCGCACCGCGAGCGCGGGGGCGTCCACGGGGCGGAGATGGTCCGGTCCCGGCGTGACGCGCGGGCCGAGGAAGCGCTCGGCGAGCTCGCCGAGGTCCTCGGGGCCGAGGACCCGACCGTCGTGGAACGGGTCGACCAGGACGCCCCGTGGGCCGCCCACGCGGAGGAGGAAATGCCCCGGGAATCCGATCCCGACGACGTCGAGGCCGACCTTGCGTCCGAGCGCGAGGAAGACGACGGCGAGCGTGATCGGGATCCCGGTGCGTCGCGCGATCACGTGGTGCAGCAAGCTGTTCGCGGGATCGTAGTAGTGGCCGACGTTCCCGTGGAAGCCGAGCTCTCCGAAGGCATGCTCCGACAGCGCGCGGGCGGCCGTCTCGGCGTCGGCGCGTGCGGGCACGACGAGGCCCTCGGCCATCGCCTCGAGCGCCTCGAGCGTCGACTCCACGTCGAGCGTGGGATCGACCTCGCGACCGACGAGGGCGGCGGTGCGCACTTCGTCCCGCCCACCGCGCGTGAGGTAGGCGAGCAGCGAGTCCGGGCGGCTCACGGCGTGGCCCCGGGCTCGAGGGCGACGAGATCGGCGTGCGTCGCCGGCTCGAGGAAGACGAGGGTTCCGTGGTCGGCGTCGACGCGAACCCGTGTGCCGAACGGGAGCTCGAGGTTGTCGTCGACGTGGCCGGCGCGGAGACCGGAGACGACGGGGATGCCGAGGAGCGAGAAGCGCTCCCGGAGCACCTCGTCGACGGTCACTCCGTCGCGTCCCGGGCGGCTGTCCGTGAACGCCCCGAGGACGACGGCGGCCGCGCCACGGAACCAGCCCGCGTGGTGGAGCGAGGTGAGCATCCGATCCACGCGGTAGGGCTGCTCGCCGATGTCCTCGAGGAAGACCACGCGCCCCCGTACGTCGGGGACGAACGGGGAGCCGAGCATCGCGCAGAGCACCGAGAGGTTGCCGCCGACGAGCAGCCCCTCGGCGACGCCGCCGCGGACCGTGGCGAGGCCGCTCACCGCGCGGAGCGTGCCGCCCTCCACGGCGCGGAGCCAGCGGCCGAAGAGCGCCGGCTCGGAGCGTCCCAGGGCGGCGACCATCGAGCCGTGGATCGAGCGGACCCCGGCGCGCGCCCAGAGGGCGTGGAGGGCGGTCACGTCGCTGAACCCGACGAGCAGCTTCCGGGCCGATCGGACGAGCTCGACGTCGAGCGTCTCGAGCAGGCGGGTGGCGCCGTAGCCACCGCGGGCGCAGACGATCGCCTCGACGCGCGGGTCGAGGAGGGCCGAGAGCATCTCCTCGGCCCGGCGTTCGTCACGGCCCGCGAGGAAGCCGTGCTTCGAGTAGATCTCGGACTCGAAGCGGACCTCGTACCGGGCCTCGAGCTTCCGGACGCCCGAGAGGAAGAGGTCGCGATCGAAGGGGCCGCTCGGGGCCACGACGGCGACGACGCTGCCGGGGCGCAGCGCGCGGGGGGCGACGAAGGATGCTTCGCGATCCATCGGAAACCACGACCTCCCGAGACCGGACGGAAACGACAGGAGGAGGATACCTCGCGGCATCCTCCTCCGGCGAGTTACGCACGCCGAGGGCCTTTCACCCCCGGGCGGAGCTCACTTCTCGCGGCTCTCGACCGTATCCTCGGACGTGACCATGGCCTTGATGAGGTCGCGGTTCATCCGGGCGATGAAGTCGATGCTGATGCCCTTCGGGCAGGCCGCCTCGCACTCGCCGTGGTTCGTGCAGCCGCCGAAGCCCTCGGCGTCGTGCTGGGCCACCATCTTGCGGACGCGGTCGTAGCGCTCGGCCTGGCCCTGGGGCAGGAGGCCGAGGTGCGAGACCTTGGCCGCCGTGAAGAGGCTCGCCGAGGCGTTCGGGCAGGCCGCGACGCAGGCGCCGCAACCGATGCACTCGGCGGCGTCCATCGCGCGATCCGAGATCTTCTTGGGGATCGGCAGCTCGTTCGCGTCGCGGGCCGAGCCGACGTTGATCGAGATGTAGCCGCCCGACGCGATGATGCGGTCGAAGGCGCCACGGTCGACGGCGAGGTCCTTGATGATCGGGAAGCCCGAGGCGCGCCAGGGCTCGATCCAGACCTCGTCGCCGTCCTTGAAGAGGCGCATGTGGAGCTGGCAGGTCGTCGTGCGGTTCTGCCCGCCGTGGGGCACGCCGTTGATGACCATGCCGCACATGCCGCAGATGCCCTCGCGGCAGTCGTGGTCGAACGAGATCGGATCCCGGCCTTCGGCCAGCAGCGTCTCGTTCACCACGTCCAGCATCTCGAGGAAGGACATGTGGGTGTTGATGTTCGTGGCCGAGTAGGTCTCGAAGCGCCCTTCGCCGGTCGGGCCCTTCTGACGCCACACGTGGAGCTTCAGGTTGATCGTACGGTCGGACATGACGCTCTCCACTACTTGTAGCTACGAACCGTGGGGTGGACGTACTCGAACTCGAGCTTCTCCTTGTGGAGAGTCGGCTTGCTCGGGTCGCCGGACCACTGCCACGCCGACACGAACGTGAAGTTCTCGTCGTCGCGCTTGGCCTCGCCGTCCTCGGTCGAGTGCTCCTCGCGGAAGTGACCGCCGCAGGACTCCTCGCGCGTCAGGGCGTCGAGGCACATGAGCTCGCCGAGCTCGATGAAGTCCGCGACGCGGAGGGCGCGCTCGAGGGTCTGGTTGAACTCCGCGGCGGTGCCCGGGATCTTCACCTCGCGGTAGAACTGCTCGCGGAGCTTCGGGATCTCGCGGAGTGCGTGCTCGAGGCCCGCCTTGTTCCGCGCCATGCCGCAGTAGTCCCAGATGATGTGGCCGAGCTTCCGGTGGAAGTAGTCGGGCGAGTGCTTCGGATCCGGAGCGCTCGTGATCTTCTGGATGCGGGCCTCGACGTCCGCGACCGCCTTCTTGACGGCCGGGTGATCCTCGGCGACCGAGTCGAACTTGGTGTCGGCGAGGTACGCCGCCACCGTCGTCGGGAGCACGAAGTAGCCGTCTGCGAGACCCTGCATGAGGGCGCTCGCGCCGAGGCGGTTCGCGCCGTGGTCGCTGAAGTTCGCCTCGCCGCCGGCGAAGAGGCCGGGGATCGTCGTCATGAGGTTGTAGTCCACCCAGAGCCCGCCCATCGTGTAGTGGGTGGCCGGGTAGATGCGCATCGGGACCTCGTACGGGTCCTCGCCGGTGATGCGCTCGTACATCTCGAAGAGGTTGCCGTAGCGCTCCTCGACCGTCTTGCGGCCGAGCCGCTTGATGGCGTCGGCGAAGTCGAGGTAGACGCCGCGGCGCTGGCCGGCGACCTCGGGACCCACGCCGAGGCCCTGGTCACAGACCATCTTGGCGTTGCGGGACGCGACGTCGCGCGGGACGAGGTTGCCGAACGAGGGGTACCGCTCCTCGAGGAAGTAGTACCGATCGGCCTCGGCCACCTGACGCGGATCCTTCGTGCAGTCCTCCTTCTTGCGGGGGACCCAGACGCGACCGTCGTTGCGGAGCGACTCGGACATGAGCGTCAGCTTCGACTGGTAGTCGCCGCTCTGCGGGATGCAGGTCGGGTGGATCTGCGTGTAGCAGGGGTTCGCGAAGAGGGCGCCGTGACGGTGCGCGCGCCAGGCGGCGGTGCAGTTCGAGCCCTTCGCGTTGGTCGAGAGGTAGAAGACGTTGCCGTAGCCGCCCGTCGCGACCACGACGACGTTCGCGAGGTGCGTCTCGATCTTCCCGGTGACGAGGTTGCGGGCGACGATGCCGCGCGCCTTGCCGTCGATGAGGACGAGATCGAGCATCTCGGTGCGCGGGAACATCTTGACGGTGCCCGCGTCGATCTGGCGCTCGAGGGCCTGGTAGGCGCCGATGAGCAGCTGCTGACCCGTCTGGCCGCGCGCGTAGAACGTGCGGCTGACCTGCGTGCCGCCGAACGAGCGGTTCGTCAGCATGCCGCCGTACTCGCGGGCGAGCGGGACGCCCTGGGCGACGGCCTGGTCGATGATGTTCACGCTGAGCTCGGCGAGACGATGCACGTTCGACTCGCGGGCGCGGAAGTCACCGCCCTTCACCGTGTCGTAGAACAGGCGGTAGACGCTGTCGCCGTCGTTCGCGTAGTTCTTCGCGGCGTTGATGCCGCCCTGGGCGGCGATCGAGTGGGCGCGGCGAGGGCTGTCCTGGTAGCAGAAGCACTTCACCTTGTAGCCGAGCTCGCCCAGCGTCGCGGCCGCGGCGCCACCGGCGAGGCCGCTGCCGACGACGATGATCTCGTACTTGCGGCGGTTGGCGGGGGCGACGAGCTTGAGGGCCGCCTTGTGACGGGTCCAGCGGGTCTCGATATCGCCCGTGGGTGCATTCGAACGGAGTTCCATCGATGTCTCCTACGTCAGGGCGTGGGGATCATGGGCTGCACGGCGCCGTCGATCGGCAGCTGCAGCATCGCGGCGTCGGTGGGCTGGATGAACCCGGCCTGGACGGCGATGGGGAGCGAGAGGTTGCCGAGCGTGACGAGCGTCGCGAGACCGACCGCCAGGTCGCGGCGGAGGTGGTTGTACTTCTTGTGGTTGGCACCGAGCGACTGGAACGCCGAGTAGATGCCGTGGAAGAGGTGCGTGCCGAGGAAGACGTTCCCGACGATGTACGGGATCGCGACCGTCCAATGCTGGAAGCCGTGCACGAGGTTGTTGTACGGGTCGCCGTCGATCCACTCGTAGACGCCGAACGTCTTGCCGAAGGTCATGTGCGCGAGGTGGTAGAGGATGAAGCCGAGCAGGATCGGGCCGCTCAGGTACATCGTCTTCGCGGCGTAGTCCGTCGCGATGTCGCGCTTCTTCTGGTAGCGCTGCGGACGCGCCATGCGGTTCTTGCGGAAGAGCAGGAACGCCGAGCCGACGTGCATCGCCACGGCGGCCAGCAGGACGAGGCGGACAGCCCACGTGACCGGCAGCAGATCCGTGTGCAGCTTCTCCGCGTAGGCGTTGAACTTCTCCTGGCCCACGTAGAGCTGGAGGTTCCCCAGCATGTGCACGATGACGAAGCCGACGAGGATCACGCCCGAGATGGCCATCGCCACCTTCTTGCCGATCGTCGTGGAATAGAGAGTGAGCGCTCTCTGCATGGTTACTCCTCAGGTCACTGATCTCGCCGTCCGGCGGGAGGCGGCGCGAGCTATACACCGATAGGCCGCCCGAGTTAAGGGGGCGAGCCGTCGAATTCCGGCGGGTCCACGTAGTCCACGTGTTCCCCTCGGAAGGTCCGGAGCGTCGTGACGCCCGGCTTCCGTCCCACGACGACCTCGGGCGAGAGCGGCACCTTGCCCCTCCCTCCCGGTGTGTCGCAGATGAGCTTCGGCAGAGCGATCCCCGAGAGGCGTCCTTGGAGCTGTTCCATCAGCTCGACGCCGCGCGAGAGGGGCGTACGGAGATGCCCCGAGCCGCGTACGGGATCCATCTGGAGTAGGTAGTAAGGACGTACCCTCGTCCGGACCAGTCCCCGGAAGAGAGTCTCGAGCGTCTTCGCGTCGTCGTTCACGCCGCGCAGCAGCACCGTCTGGTTCATCACCGGGAGCCCGTGATCCACGAGGCGCGCGCAGGCTGCCCTGGACGCGTCCGTGAGCTCCTTCGGATGATTGAAGTGCGTCATGATCCACAGCGACGGATACGACGCGCGCAAGGCCGAGCAGAGCTCGTCGGTCACGCGTTGGGGCAGCGTGACCGGGGCGCGGGTCGCGAGCCGGACGTACATCACGTGGTCGATCCGGGCCAGCCGTTCCAGCAGGGAAACGATGCGCGAGGTCGACATCACGAGCGGATCGCCGCCCGAGACGATGACGTCGCTGATCTCGGGGTGCTCCTCGATGTAACGAAACGCGCGCTCGAGGTGGTCGAGCGATCGCGCCCCGCCACCGTCGCCGACCATGCGCGAGCGCGTGCAGAAGCGGCAGTACACGGCGCAGCGATCGGTCGCGAGCAGGAGGACGCGATCCGGATAGCGCTGCACGAGCTCCGGCGCGACCTCGTGGGCTTCTTCGCCGAGCGGGTCGCGGAGATCGCCCGGGACCTCGATCGCCTCCTCCGCGCGGGGCACGCACTGGAGGCGGATCGGGCAGCCCGGATCGTGGCGATCGGCGAGCGAGAGATAATAGGGCGTGATCGAGATCGGAAGGCCCTCGTCGAGGGCCCGACGGGCGCCGGCGCGCTCTCCCTCGGTCAGCGCGAGCACGCGCTCGAGCCCCTCGAGATCCGTCACGGCGTGGCGTGCCTGCCAGCGCCAATCGTCCCAGCCCGCGTCCTCGAGGGCGCGGGGCTTCGGGTCGGGTGGCACCGGAAGGCCCATGGCGGCCGGAGCTTAGTCAGGGGCGACCCCGCCGCAAGGCAAGCGCCTCTCCCCCGCCCAGGGACTTCCGCTCCGGCGGAAGCGCGTCGATTTTACGCACTGGACATTGCTTTTCCGGGCGTAGCTGTGCAGCTTTCGTTGCCGTGGCCTTCCACCCGGGAAGGGGAGTTGTTGGATGTCGTCTGCCTCGCGCCACGCCCTCGCGACCGTACCGCCCCCCGCCAACAACTGGCGGCTCAAGGCCCTGAAGGGGACCCTGAAGGCGGCCGTCGCCCGGATCGAGAGGCAGACGTCCACCGTCGCCACGCGGAACACGCTGGCGGCGCTCGCCCGCATGGCCCCGCCTCCGTTCGGGGCGAAGCGCAGCGACGCCACGCTGGCCGGGGTTCCCTGCCGCTGGTTCGCGCCCCGGGACGCGGTCGACGATCTCGTGGTCGTCCACTTCCACGGCGGCGGCTTCTGCATGTGCTCCGTGAAGCACACGCACGAGGTCTTCCTCGCCGACTACGCGCGCACCACCCAGCGGCTCGTGCTCGGCGTCGACTACCGCAAGGCACCCGAGCATCCGTTCCCGGTGCCCATCGACGACTGCCTCGGCGTCTACCTCGCGCTTCTCGATCAGGGCCGCGATCCGAACCGGATCGTGCTCTCGGGCGACTCGGCCGGCGGCAACCTCGCGCTCGCCGTCGTCCAGCGGCTCCGGGAGATGGGCAAGCCGATGCCGCGCGGCATGGTGCTGATGTCCCCCTGGGTCGACCTCGAGATGAAGGGGCTCACGCTCCACTCCAACGAGACCTCGGACTACATCACGCGCGCCGTGCTCCGGAAATTCGTGGACGCCTACCTCGGCTCGCAGGATCCGACGCAGCCGCTGGCTTCGCCCTGTCACGCGGAGTTCGACGGCTTCCCCTCGATGTTCGTGCAGGTCGGCGGGGACGAGTCGATGCTCTCCGAGGTGCGCTGGATGGTCTGCAAGGCGCAGTCGCACGGCGTCGACGCGCGCATCCAGGAGTGGCGCGGCCTCGTCCACGCGTTCCAGGGCTTCAGCGCGTTCCTCCCCGAGTCGGTCGAGGCGCTGAAGTCGGTGCGGCTCTACCTCGACGACATCGCGACGCATCCCGAGTCCGCCGAGACCCTCCGTCGTCGCAAGGCGACGCCGAGCGGGATCCGCCGGATCACGGACGTCTGAGGGGGCCGGTCGGACGCGTCGCGGGCGTCGGCGGAGTCGCGGGCGGCTCGCCGCGGTTGACCCCGGGGAACGCTGCCCGTAGCGTCTCGACGTGGTCGACGCACCGGACGCCGGGGAGGTCGTGGGGAGGCGGGTCGGCGAGGTCCTCGCCGGTCGGTACCGCGTGACCCGCGTGCTCGGCACCGGAGGGTTCGGCGTCGTCTACGAGGCCGAGGACACCGGCGCCGGGGGCATGGTCGCCGTGAAGTTCCTCCACGGGCATCTCGCCGACGTGCGGGAGGCCGTGAGCCGCTTCCGGCGCGAGGCGGCGGCGATCCAGGCGATCCGGCACCCGCACGTGGTCGAGGTCCGCGACTCGGGGACGACCGCCGACGGGACGATGTACCTGGTGATGGAGAAGCTCGCCGGCACCGAGCTCTCGGGGGTGCTCGCCGCGTCGGGCCCGCTCCCCATCGGCCGTGCGGCCCGCATCGCGTCCGAGGTGGCCGATGCGCTCGCCGCCGTCCACGCCGCCGGGATCGTCCACCGCGACCTCAAGCCGGACAACATCTTCCTCGCCGCGGGGGTCGACGGTCGGGAGCACGTGAAGCTCCTCGATTTCGGCGTCGCGAAGATGATCGGCGAGGACGGCGACAAGGCCTCGGTCGCGACGCAGACGGGAGCGGCGATCGGGACGCTCGCCTACATGGCGCCGGAGCAGGCCCAGGGGAAGAAGGGCATCGACGCGCGCGTCGACCTCTACGCCCTCGGCGTGATCCTCTTCCGCATGCTGACCGGGCAGCTCCCCTTCGACGCACCGAGCTTGCCCATGCTGGTGCTGAAGATCTGCACCGAGCCGCCGCCGCCCCTCGAAGAGCTGCGCGCCGACGTGCCGCCCGAGCTCGGCTCGCTCTACGCGGCGATGCTCGCGAAGGATCCCGCCCAGCGCATCGCCTCGGCGCGCGAGGTGCGCGAGCGCCTGCTCCCCTTCGTCGGGCTCGAGGCGGCCCCCGTGATGCGCGAGGGCCGGGTCCCGCGCCTCTCGGATCCGTCGATCTTCGCGCACGCGGCCACTCTTCCCTCCGCGGGCGAGCCGATCGGCCGCTCCGTCGGCGCTCCCGTCGACGAGATCGACGAGCCGGGGCTCGAGACGCCTGCTCCATCGCGCGCGAAGGCGATCGTCCCTTGGCTCGTGATCGGCGCCGTCGCGCTCGGCATCGTGGCGTTCAGCCTGAGGCCGAAGCCGACGCCTGCGCGTCGCACGACGACCGCGTCGCTCGTCGGCCGGCCGCCCGTGCTGGCGGTGCTCGAGACGCCCGATCCCGGCACCCTCGGCTGGCGATGGTGGAACCCCCTGCCGCGCGCGATGCCGACCTGGAACGACGTCGCCGTCGGTGGGCCCGGGCTCGTCGCGATGGTCGGGCGTGACGGGAACGCGGCGTTCTACGCGGCGCGTCGCCTCTACCGCATGCAGACCGGCACGTCGGCGGGCTTGCACGCCGTCGCGTGGGCCGGTCCGACGGACGTCCTCGTCGGGGGCGACGAAGGGACGCTCGTCCTCGTCGCCCGCGGAGGCCCTCGTGTCGTCGAGACGCATACCCGTTCGACGATTCGCGACATCGACTTCGTGACGCCGACCGAGGCCGTCGTCGTCGGCGACGACGGGACCTTCCTCCGCGTCGTCGGGGCCGGGACGAGCAGCGTCGACGTCGGCTCGACCGACGATCTCCTCGGGGTCTTCGCTCGGGGGCGAACGGTCTTCGCCGTCGGCGAGAGCAGCTCCGTGCTCCGCTACGAGAACGAACGGGTCGAGTGGGAGCCGACGCCGTCGCGCGCCACGCTCCGCGCGATCGGAGGGTGCGAAGACGGCCCCCTCCACGCGGTCGGCGACGACGGGACCGTGCTGCGCCGCACCGACGCGGGCGAGTGGCTCCGCGTCACCGGCACGGGCCACGAGCCCTTCTCGGCCATCGCCTGCGACGCGGGGCGGCTCGTGATCTCCGGGATGCGCGGAGGCGTGGTGGTGCTCGACGGAGACCGCGTGCTCCGGCTCGACACCGGCGAGACCCGGCCCCTCTACGGCGTCTCCGCCGCGCGCGGGGAGCGTGCGTGGGTCGTCGGCGCCGGCGGACGGCTCCTGCACGTGGCGAGCGACCACGTCGTGGTCCTCACCGTCGGCAGCACCAAGAGTCTCTACGACGCGGCCACGCTCGCGGGTGTGGTCTTCGCGGTCGGCGTCGACGGCACCATCCTCCGCCAGGCCGATTCCCGTTTCGAGCCCGGTCCCCGAGCGACGGATGCCGGCCTCGCCGCCCTCGCTCGCCTCTCGGACACCCTGCTCGTCGCCGTCGGCGATTCCGGAGTGATCGCATCGATCGCCTTCGATCGCGCGGAGCTGCTCGAGTCGCCCACGGAGGTCGCTCTCCGGGACGTCGTCGCGGAGGACGGCTTCGTCCTCGCCGTGGGGGGGAACGGGACGCTCGTGCGCGGCACCGTCGGGGCCTTCGTCGCGAAGTCGCTCCCCGACGTCGGGATGCTCTGGTCCGTGGCCGGCCGCCCGGACGACGGCTGGGTCGTCGGGGAACGCGGCGTCGTGCTCCGCGTCGAGGAAGCGTCGGAGCGCCGCGTCGCCTGCGGACGGACCGAGACGCTCCGCGGGGTCCGCGTGCTCGGCGAGCAGGTCTTCGCGGTCGGCGAGCGGGGGCTCGTCCTCCGGCTGTCGGAATCCGAGTGCGTCGTCGAGCACGAAGGCGGCGCCGGTCTCTTCGGGATCGGACGCGACGGCTCGGGCCGTCCGCTCGCCGTGGGCGAGGGCGGCAGCGCCCTCTCGCGGGCCGACGACGGAACCTGGGCGCCGGTCGATCTCGACGCCGGCGGCTACGACCTCCACGGCGTCGTCGAGACGGAGCGCGACGTGCTGCTGCTCGGCGCGGGCGGCGTGATCCTCCGGACGCCCCGGCTCTTCCCGTAGCCGCGGCCTCGGCTCATTGGTAGGCGAGGTCGAGCTCGACGAGGCTCGTGCCGTCGTCGAGGGAGTCCTTCGCGACCACCGCCCGGATGTCCTTCGCGCCGGCCTGCGCGAGGAGCTCGGAGACGAGGAGGGGGACGTAGCGCTTCACGTGCGCGTGCGAGCTCGCATGGTGTCGGTACCGGATCCGCGCGCGTCCCTCGGTGTTCTCGACGACCTCCACGACGCTCGGCGCGAACCCGCGCGCGTGGACGAAGCCCATCCGGCCGACGACCGCCGCCGGGCCGAGGGTGCCGAGCACGGACTTGAAGAAGGTCTGCACGACCCCGGGTCCGCCCTCGTGGATCATGGCGCGATCGAAGGCGTCCGGGCGGCCTCCACCCTTCGCCCGGAGCTCGGCGTGGCAGGCGTCGAGGAAGTCCTGCCAGTCGGAGACGGGGATCTCGGCGAGCGGCAAGAGGAGCCGATCGAATTGGCCGCGAGTCTCCTCGGGAAGCCTGGCGAGCACGGCCGCGAGGAAGGGATCCCCCCAGGTCTTGCGGATCCAGGTCAACGCCGGGCTCACGAGCAGACCGCGGACCCGGGTGGGCTCGAGCCCGCTCACCGCGTCCTCGTGCGCATCGACGAGGTCCCCGAGGACGGCGGCGGCGACGGCGGCTGGGCGGGCTGGGCGGGCTGGGCAGGGGCCGAGAGGTTCCGCGCGGTGTCCCGCGCGCGCTGCGCGGCGGCCGGATCGCGGGCCTCGACGGCGCGCGCGTAGCGCTCGTACGTCTCGATCGCCTGGTCGCGGCGGTTCGTCTGCTCGTAGCAGGCCGCGAGATCGTAGAGGGCGCCGGGCTCGTCCGGCGTGAGCGCGAGCGCGGCCTGGTACTCGACGATCGCCTCGTCGTAGCGGTGGAGGGTCCGCAGGACGACCCCGAGGTTCTGGTGGTAGGGCGCCTGGTCGCCGCGCGCGGCGATGGCCGCGCGGAAGTGCGCGATGGCCTCGTCGTAGCGGTGCTCGTCGCGGTCGAGCACTCCGAGGTTGTTGAGGAGGTCGGGATCGTTCGCCGCGTGTCGCAGGCCCTCTTCGTAGGCGTGTCGCGCTTCGGCGGCATGGCCCAGGCGTCGCTGCGCGAGGCCGAGGTTCGACCACGACGTGGCGTCGCGCGGCTCGAGCTCGAGCGCACGTCGGAGCGCGGCCACGGCCTCGTCGTAGCGCCGCAAGCGGAGCAGCATCGCACCGCGCATGGCGTGCGAGCTCGCATGCGTCGGCTCGAGCTCGGCCGAGCGCGTGAACTCGGCGAGGGCCTCTTCGTTCCGCCCTTCCTGGCGGAGCACGCTGCCGAGCGCGTAGTGGGCCGCGGCGTACCCCGGGCGCAGCTCGATCGCGCGCCGGAGCTCGGCGGCCGCCTCCGCTTGGCGACCGGCCTGGCGATGGACCTGGGCCATCCGGAAGTGCGCTTCGGCCTCGTCGGCGAGCGCCCGGACGGGGACGAGGAAGGAGAAGGAGAGGGCGAGGAGGAAGAAGACGGCGCGGGATCGCATGGACCCGAGTCTACCAGCCCCGCGGCCCGGGATGCCGAACGACGCCGCATCCGCCATCCTTGCGCTCGCCATGAGCCGGACCCCCCCCTCGAAGAAGCCGAAGGGCACCCTCCTGCCCCTCCTGCAGGAGGCCGATTGGTCGGGCGGCGGACACGCCGTCTCGCGGCCCCTCGTCGCCGTGGACGAGGACACGGGCTACGTGCCCCTGGTCTCCTACGCCTACGACGAGGGGACGCGCCGGCTCGTGCTCACGGCGCTCGGGCTCGCGGACGAGGACCGGGACCTCGAGGCCGTCGAGGCCGAGGCGGTCCGGAACCTCGAGTCGCTCCTGCCCGCGTGGCAACCGCAATGGGCCGCGGCGATCGCCCTCGTGCACGAATACGCGAGCTCGGCGCTCCTCTCGGCGCGAGCCCTCGATGCGGCCTGCGAGGCGCTCGGCGCGTCCCGCATCCTGCTCGCCGCGCCGACCCGCGGGCTCCTCGTGGCCACCGCGCGTCCGACCGATGGCGACGCGAACCTCGGCCGCTGGGCCACGTCCGCGTTCGCCGCGTCGTTCGAGACGCGGCTCTCGCCGAGCGTCTACGCCTACGAGCGCGGAGGGTCTCTCTCGCTCCTCGCGCGCGCCCGCCTCCCCGATGCGGACGGGAGGACCTTCGAGGTGCGCGGCTACGACGCCGAAGAAGAGTGCGTCGAGCTCTCCCTCCTCGGCGTCCTCGGTCCGGCCGCCGTCGCGGGCGTGCGTCGCCTCGTGGCGAAGGGAGCCCTCGACGACGGCCGTCCGGTCGCGCTCGTCCGCCTCGTGTTGCCGGACGAATGCCTCGTGGAGGATGCGCGCTCGCGCTTCCGGGGCTCCGACGTCGAGCTCGCCGTCGAAGGTCCGGACGGATCGATGCGCATCGTCCCGGACGAAGAGGCGTCGTCATGAGCCGCGCCCGTCCGACGGTCGTGCTCTTCGACATCGACGGAACGCTGATCCGCACGGGCGCCGCCGGCTCCCGCGCGCTTCGCCGCACGTTCGAGACGCTCTATGGCGCACCGGACGCGCCCTCTCGGGTCGACGTCCGGGGGAACACCGACCGACGCATCCTCCGGCAGGCCCTCGCGCACGCGGGCGAGGCCACCGACGAGGCGACCCTCGATCGCACGCTCTCCCACTATCTCGGCGTCCTCGCCGACGAGGTGGAGCGCTCCGAGGGCTACCAGGTCCTCGCCGGCGCGCGGGAGCTCGTCGTCGCCGCGACCGGGGCGGGCTTCGCGGTCGGCCTCGGCACCGGCAACGTGGAACGAGGCGCGGCGATCAAGCTGGGTCGGAGTGGTCTGCATCCGTACTTCGCCTTCGGCGGCTTCGGCTCGGACTCGGAGGTCCGCTCGGAGCTCGTGGGCCATGGCGCACGACGTGGGGCCGAGCGGCTCGGACGCTCGCTCGACACCTGCCGCGTCGTGGTGGTCGGCGACACGCCCCACGACGTCGCTGCCGCGCGCGCGATCGGCGCCGAGGTCCTCGCGGTCGCGACGGGCGGGCATCCGGTCGACGACCTCGGAGACGCCGACGTCGTCGTCGACTCGCTCGCCGAAGTCGCGGCCCTCGCCTTCCTCCTCGGTGGAGCGGACGACCCGCCCCGGCGCTGACCTCGATCGATGGCGTGGACGAGGCGGTTTCCCTTACGCTCCGTCCATGGCGCTCCGAACCCTGCCTCTCGTCGCGGTCCTCGTCCTCGGCCTGCTCGGCTGTGGGAAGGACGAGGCCCCACCGGCGGCACCTCCCGCCGCCTCGCCTTCGACGCCCGGGCTCGAGGCCGCCCCGGGGACGACCGTCGCGAGCTATCGCCCCTACGACCAGGGGGACCCCTTCGTGGGATCGCAGGGCGGCATCCGGGTGACCGGGCCGGCCCCTTCGAGCACCGGGGCGGCGCCCACCGAGCCCGCCGCGGCGCCCGCGCCCGAGCGCGATCTCGCGGGCGAGGTGAAGCGAGCGTTCGGCGATCCGAGCGCATGCGTGGCCCGGTCGTCGGAGCTGCCGGAGTCCGTGACGGTGACGATCCAGGTCCGGCTCACGGCGTTCGGGACCGTCTCCTCCGCGAGCGTCGCCGCGCCGGGGCTCCCCTCGGACGCGATCGACTGCCTCCGACGGCAGGCCGAGGGGCTCCGCGTGGCCGCGCCCGTGTCGGGGGCCCCGAAATCGGTCTCGACGAGCGTCTCGATGGGCCGGGCGCCGCTCTGAGCGCCGTCACGCCCCTTCGCGACGGAGCCACGCGACGATCTGCTCCTCGACGGAGCCCTCGAGCCCGAGCCCGAGATCGAGATCGTGGGGGAAGCCGACGTGGCCTCCTTGCTTCGTGTAGACCGAGCGCAGGTGCGACGCACGCTCGAGGCTCGGCTTGACCGTGTGGGCGAAGACCATCGGATCCTGCTCCGCCACCACCACGAGCGCGGGAACGTCGATGCGATGCAGACGGGGCGCGACGCTCGCCTTCGCGTAGTAGTCGTCCGGAGACGCGAAGCCGAAGCGCGGCGCCACGATGCGGGCGTCCCACTCGCGGATCGTCCGGATCCGCCGCGCCTCCGGGATGGTCGAGGGCATCGGGCCCTTCGCCGCGGCCGCCTCGTAGATCGAGCGCAGGCCGCCGAGGACGTGCATCCGGTAGACCTTGCCCTTCGGACGGTCGATCTCCTCCACCCCGGCCGCGAGGTCGATCGGCGCGCAGACGGTCGCGATGGAGCCGATGCGGGGGTCGACGCCGTCCTCGCTCGCGTAGCGGAGCACGAGGTGGCCGCCGAGCGAGTAGCCGAGCAGGTGGATCCGCTCGACCCCGGCCAGGTCCGGTGATCGCAGCACGGCGCGGAGGTCGTCGGTCAGCCCGGCGTGGTAGATGTCGTCGCCGCCGCGATCGGCGCCGCGGAGGTTCACCCGAAGGCAGCCGATGCCGGCACGCGCGGCGGCCCGGGCCGCGAGCAGGGCATAGAAGCTCTGGCTCGAGCCGCCGAGACCGTGGACGACCACGAGGGCGGTCCCGTGGTGGGGCTCGGGGCCCATGCGTCCCGTGATGCGCACGGTCCCGCGGACCGGATCCTCGAGGGTGGTCCGGAAGTGGCGGGACGGCGGAGCGACGCGCGGGCGGGTGAGGGAGCGGAGGAAGGGTCGGAACGTCCAGGCGTGTCCGTGGATCGTCGGCATCCGCCCAGCCTAGGGCGACCCATCGCCGAGGTCATCCTCTCGAAGGGGATGCCCACCCTTGTATGCGTGCCGATATACCGGTAGGTATGATGCCGCTGGACCCCGAATGACCGTTCCTTCCGAAGCCACGTCCCCGCGGCCGTCCGCTCCCACCTCCGAGCTCCGGACCCGCATCCTGCGCGAGGCCACTCGGCTCTTCGCCGAGAAGGGCTATGCGGCCACGAGCGTCCGCGAGGTCGTGGAGGCGTCCGGCTGCACCAAGCCGGCCCTCTACTACTACTTCAAGAGCAAGGACGCGCTCTTCCTCGAGGCGATCCGCGCCGAGACCGAGGCCTCGACCCACATCATCGTGCAGTCGATGCCCTCGGGAGACGTCACGACCGTCCGGGCGGGCATGAAGCGCGGTCTCCAGGCCTACGTCGCCCACATCCGCCAGAACCCGATGGGCATGCGGCTCATCCTCCGGGCGGAGCTCCAGCGCGACGAGGGCCAGCCGGCCTTCGACTTCGACTCGCTGCGGACGACCCAGCTCCAGATGATCAAGGACATGCTCGCCCACGGGGTCGCGACCGGCGAGATCCGCAAGGACGTCGACCTCGAGGACGCGGCCCACGCCATCGCGGGCATGGTCGAGCAGCGGACGCAGCTCTGGCTCGCGGGCGTTCCGATGCCGGAGGACATGGCGGAGCGCGTCCTGCGCATCTTCTTCCACGGCGTGGCCTGAGACGGGATCCGGCCGGGCCCCCCGGCCGCCCCGTTCCCGACCCGAAACGCGGACGGCCCGCACAGGGCGGGCCGTCGGCGAGAGGTCGGACCGCGGGAGGGCCCGCGATGCGGCTCAGGGGGCTTCGACCGTCACGTGGACGGTGCCGCGCGAACGGCCACCCCTCCCCCGCCGACTGCGACGCGGCGGCTCGCGATCGACGCAGCGATCGTCGGTCGACGGGCAGTGGATGCGGACGTGGAAGTGGTTGTCGTGGCCGCGGGCGTGGTGGCTCATCGCCTCGGCGGCGCGGGCCACCATCTCCGGCGACTCGCCGGCCTGCTGCGCGTGCTCGAGGAGCAGGGCCTGGAGGGGGCGGGAGACGAAGACGTACTGGATCGCCGCCTGGTCGAAGACGAGCATCGACCGGAGCAGCGCCCAGTTCCGGGCCACGTCGAAGCGATAGAGGTTGCCCTGGGCATCCACCCCCGTGCCGTCGGCCGAGACCGGCAGGAAGCGCTGGGGATGGAAGGGCTGGCCGTTCTCGTCGAGGAAGTAGAAGCCGATGTCCACGTCCCGACCGGAGCGGTGGGAGCGGTGCTTGCGCAGGTGTCCCCCGCCCTCCCGGCTCAGATCGCCGACGGCGAGCTGCGAGTTCGGGAAGTGGTCGGCCACCTGGCGGGCGGCGTGCTCGATCATCGACACGAGCTCCGCGGTCCCGAAATGGTTCCCGGCCGAGCTCGACTTCACGTACAGGTGCTGGCCCTCGGCGAGCGGGATGCCGTTGTCGAGGCGGCCACCGCGGCCCGCCCGGCCGATCGACATGCTGAGGGACTGGGAGAGGGCCTGGTCACGAGGGAGGCCGCTCGACTGGGGTGCCGTGGAGGCGGGACGAGGCGCCGAGCCACGCAGCGCGCTGCGCGTGGTGGTCTCGGCTCGATGGGGAGGGGTTCGTCGTCGGGATTTGCTCGAGCGGCGCCCGTGGGACGCGCTCACGTGTCCGGCGCGCGGCGAAGCCGCGGCCTGGTCGGCGAAAGGAACCAGCGCCATGAGGAGCGCCAGGGCCGGAGCCAGGAGGGGGGTACGGCGGGCGTGAGGCATGGCGCGAAGGATGGCAACGGATTCCGCCGAGCGTAAGGGGACGGTGTAGGTGTTTGTGATACCTTCCCGACCCGGAAGGCGGAGGCTGCCGAGTCCTTCTTGCCATCCGACCCTCGGCGTGCTTCAACCGCGGCGACCGGCCCCACGGCCGCCCATCGGAGGGACTCATGGACCGCGCTGCGCTGCTCGAGATGTTCAAGACCAAGGCGTCCGAGGTGGCGGAGAAGCAGTTCCCGCAGCTCTCGGAGAGCAGCGTCATCGCCAGCCTGGGCATCGACTCGCTCGCCATGCTCGAGGTCATCGGCGAGATGGAGCGCGAGCTCGGGATCACCATCCCGGACGACCAGCTCGTCGGCATCGAGAAGGTCGGGCAGCTCCTGGACGTCGTCCAGAAGCGCATGAAGAAGTGAGCCCCGACCCCGCCCCGCGGCGCCCGAACGGGCCCGGAGAGGCGGGGGAGACGGAAGCGCGAAGGGCCGATCGCCTGGCGACCGGCCCTTTCGTCGTCCGTCCCGGGGGGCCCCGACCGGCTCAGCCGATCTTGCGGAGCTTCATCTGCACGTCGCTCGACCAATGGGCGTCGAACGCGCGGACGCAGGTGTCGAGGTAGCGCTCGTAGTCGACGAAGACCTGGTCGCCCCACTTCTCGCGGATGGTCTTCTCGTGCAGGCGCAGGCGGCGGAGCCACTCGCCGGTCGTCTTGCCGTAGCTCGTGCGCTGCGTGCGGACCTCGAGGATCTCCCAGTACGGGTTCACCGCCGCCACGAGCTCCTCGAGGCGCGGGTTCAGGCCGCCCGGGAAGATGACGTCGGCCGTGAACTGGAGGTCGGCGAGGTCCTTGCGATTCCTCGGCACGCGGTTGCGGAGGATGGCCTGGAAGCCGAAGCAGGCGCCGGGCTTCACCCAGGTCGACGTCTTGCGGAAGTACTCGCGGTAGATCTCGATCGCGAGGCCCTGGTGCGACTGGGCCGGCGAGCAGAGGTGGTCGATCATCTCGATCGACACGAGGCCGTCGTACTTCTCCTCGGGCTCGTAGTCCTTGTAATCGCAGACGATCGCCTTGAGCCCGTCGAGCTTCTTGGCGTGGATCCACTCGCACTGGGCCGTGGAGAGCGTGATCCCGTGCGCGCGCTTCACGCCGCGGTCACGGACCAGGTACTCGAGGAACGAGCCCCAGCCGCAGCCGATGTCGAGGGCCAGCGAATCCGGGCCGAGCTCGGCGTAGTCGGCGAGGATCTTGCACTTCTGGATCTGGGCTTGCTCCAGCGTCTCGTCGCCCGTGAGGTACGACGCCGACGTGTAGTGCATGTTCTCGTCGAGCCAGAGGTTGAAGAACTCGTTCGAGACGTCGTACGAGACTTCGATGTCGCGCTGCGTGGAGGTCATCGGGTCCGGACGATGCCACCAGGAGGCGGCCCTCGCCAGTCCCCTTGGGGGCCCGATTCCGATTCCGCGACTCAGGCCGGCGCCGGTGCCGGGGCCGGTTCGTCCTCCGGCAGGTCGACGGCCTCCGGGAGCGAATACCCCAGCAGATACCGGCCGAACAGCCAGGCGACGGAAGCGAGGCCCCAGCCGAGGCCGATGACGACGCCGCCGTCGATGATGCCGCGCCAGGGCTGCGGGATGGTCTTCACCCAGGTGATGAGGAGCGTCAGACCGACGATCAGCACCCAGCTCGTGATCCGTTGCCGACGCTTCGCGTGGAAGAGGCTCATCACGAACGGCAGGGCCAGGAGCAGGTGCAGCGGCTTCGGGTTGGCGCCGAGATGGACGGCGCGGCCGACGACGCGCGGGCAATAGCGGAGCTGGAAGCCCCGGTAGCCTTCCGCGTACGCGTTGAAGACCGCGAACGCGACGTAGAGCGCCTTCTGGCCGGCGGTCATCGTGTGCTCGGTCCACGGCTCGATGGCGAGGGGGACGATGCGCCGGAGCGCGGAGCCGAGGATCCAGAAGATCCACGAAATCGCGAAGGTCGCGATGAGCTTCTCTCGCAGCGTTCCTCGGGGCGCGTTCACGGGCCGGACCGTAGGAGCCGAGCCCGCGCCGTGCAAGGTGCGCGCTAGGCGTCGGGCTTGCGGGCGCGGCGGTAGCGGTCGACGACTCCGAGGAGCTCCTCGACCTGGAAGGGCTTGCAGAGCCCGAGCACGGCCCCGACCTCGGTCGCTCGGGCCTGCTCGTTCCGGCTGCCCGTGAGGAGCACGGTCGGCGGCACCGCGCCGACGTGGTCGCGGAAGGCCTCGAGGACCATCTCCCCGTCCATCCCCGGCATCGCGGCGTCCAGGACGACGAGGCTCGGCATGTGCTCG
Source organism: Polyangiales bacterium (assembly GCA_046351215.1). GTDB lineage: Bacteria > Myxococcota_A > Polyangia > Polyangiales > Houyiibacteriaceae > JAXLYX01. Next base: position 166,888 of record JAXLYX010000006.1, read on the forward strand.
CGCGTGAGCGCCACGGCGGTCGGGCCGTCCGGCGCCTCGATCACCGCGTGGCCTTCCGTCCGGAGGATGCGCGACAGGGCGCGGCGCAAGGCCGGGTCGTCGTCCACCACCAGGATCGGTCCGTCGTCGCTCATCGCGTCGCCCATTCCCGAGCGCGACAGTTCCACGCGGGATCGGGATTGGAAAGAAATGTTGGACGCTTTTTGCACGACCGAAACACGGACTCCGCGAATTCCGTGAGCTTTCCGACATCCCGATGGCATGCTGGCGCGATCGCGCCGCGATCCGTCGCGGGTACGACGGATCGTCGCCGGGGATCGGAACGGATACCGACGTCCTCTGCTGGGGAATGGAATCGGCAGCCCGGCGTCGGACGTCTTACGTTGAGTAGAACGAACAGGAACGGAATGGTCCGACACGACCGCGGCAAGAGTGGGTTGCGAACGACGCTGGTGGGCTCCGTGATGGCCCACGCGCTCGTCGTCGCGATCGTGCCGCCGCCGTCCCGGACCCCGCGCCCGGCGCCCGAGCCGCCCTCCATCGCGGAGTTCGAGCTCTCGCCGCTGCCCCAGCCGGTCGTGCCCGAGGCCCCGCGCCATCCTCCGCCGCGGACACCCGCCGTGACGACGCCGAGACCGGTCGCACCGGAGCCCGAGCCTTCCGAGCCCACGCCGAGCCCGGCCGAGGTCGTTCCGACGCCGCCGCCGGTGGAGGCGAGCACGGCGCCGGCTCCGTCGCCGGTCGTCTCCGTGCCGGGTGGCCTCCGGATCGATCCCCGCGCCGTCGCGCTCGCCGTGCAGCCCGGTCCGTCGAGCGGAGTGCCGCGCGCGGCCGAGCCCGGTGTCGTCGAGCCCAGCGCCGCGGAGCGCGAGCGCGCCCTCGAAGCCGCCGTGAGCCGTGACCTCGCCGGCGCGGCGAACGCTCGCCCCTGGGTCTCGCGTCGGGGCCCTCCCGACCTCCATCGCCGCTCGGACGGCAGCTACGTGTACGCGGGCACGGGGTTCTCGGCGCGGATCGCCGCGGACGGCAGCATCTCGTTCTCGGACCGCTCGACGGCGGGCTTCGACGGCTTCGGCAATTCCCAGCGCCAGGGCATCACGGCGCACTTCGACCTCAACGACGTGATGTTCCGACGGCGCGGCAACGACCCGTACCAGGCCGAGCGGAGCTGGTTCATGCGCGAGACCGAGGAGCTCCGGAACCGGCTCTCGGACACCGCGCGCGGCGAGCAGGCCGTCACTGCGACGCGCACGGTGCGAGGCCGGCTGCTCCGCATCTGGCAGGACGAGGGGCGCACGCCCGAGCAGCGGCGGCAGGCCATCTTCCGCATCTGGGACGACTGCGCCGAGGACGAGACCGGCGAAGCCATCCGTCACGCCGTCGTCGGCTGGGTGCGGGAACAGCTCCCGCACGGCTCCGAGGGTGCGTATACGGACGTCGAGCTCGCCCGTCTCAACGCGGGCCGAGACAGCGCTTCACCCTTTCGGCCTTACTGAGCGGAACCGCGCGCGATCACTCGCTTAAGGCAAGCCCGCCGCGTTGCCTGGGAGCGCCGTTCGGTCTATCACCCGCGCGCGCGGATCACGCCCCCGCGCCGCCCGTAGAAAGGGTCTCCATGTCCGAAGGCACGCTCCACATCGCCGGGGACTTCCCGCCCATCGAGGCGGACGCCTGGCGCAAGCTGGTCGAGAAGGATCTGAAGGGGAAGCCCTTCGACGTCCTCGTCACCGAGCTCGAACCCGGGATCTCGCTCTCGCCGCTCTACACGCGCGCGGACGCGGTCGCCGAGAGCGCGACCGGCTTCCCGGGTACGCCGCCCTACGTGCGCGGCACGTCGACGCTCGGCAGCTCCGCGCGCGGCTGGAGCGTCTGCCAGGAGTACGACGATCCCCGCATGGAGGCGGCGTCCGAGGCCATCGCGCGCGATCTCGAGCGCGGCGCCGACGCCATCTGGGTCCGAATCGGCACCGATCACGGCGTGCGCGTGCTCACCGCCGGCGACCTCGAGGCGGTGCTCCGCGGCGTGAAGCTCGAAGCGACGCCCGTGTACCTCGAGCCGGAGACCGACCTCCTGCCCGTGACCTCGGCCCTCGTGGCGGTGGCGGACGCACGAGGCGTCGACCGCGCGAAGCTGCGGGGCGGCCTCGGCGCGGACCCGCTCGCCGCGCTGGCCCGCATCGGGACGCTGCCCTCGGGCGTCGAGGCCGCCATGCGCCACCTCGTGGACGCGGCCTTCTACGCGCGCGAGAACCTCCCCGGCATGCGGGCGGTGCTCGTCTCGTCGCGGCCGTACGCGGACTCCGGCGCGACGATCGTCGAAGAGCTCGCGTGGTCGATCGCCTCGGGCCTCGATTACGTGCGCAAGCTCGTCGAGGCCGGCTTCTCCGTCGACGAGGCCGCGCGGCAGATCGTCTTCGCGTACGCGGTCGGCGGGCACTTCTTCGCCGAGATCGCGAAGCTCCGCGCCGCGCGTCTGCTCTGGTCCAAGGTCCTGAACGCGTCCGGCGCCTCGCCGGAGGCGCAGGCGATGCTGATGCACGCTCGCACCGCGGCGTTCACGAAGAGCCAGCGCGATCCGTGGGTCAACATGCTCCGTGGCACGGCCGAGTCCTTCGCCGCGGCGGTCGGCGGTGCCGACAGCATCGCGACCTCGCCCTTCGACGAGGCCATCGGACCCTCCGACGACTTCGCCCGACGCATCGCCCGGAACACGCAGGTCATCCTGCGCGACGAGTCGAACCTGCACCGTGTCGCCGATCCGGCGGGCGGCAGCTACTACCTCGAGAAGCTCACGGATCAGCTCGCGCGAGCCGCGTGGGCGGAGCTCCAGAAGGTCGAGGAGCTCGGCGGCATGAGCCGCGCCCTGCAGCTCGGCCACGTGAGCCGCGCCGTCGAGGAGGCGCGCGCGGCCCGGCTCGCGGCGCTGAAGAAGCGCAAGACCCCGGTGGTCGGCGTGAGCGAGTTCCCGAACCTCGGCGAAGAGAAGGTCGCCCGTCCCGCCGTCGACATGAACGAGGTCGAGGGCGAGCTCGGCAACGCCTTCGGTCAGGCGAACGCCGATCAGCGCCATGCCGCGCTCATGGACTTCGCGCGCCTCGCGCAGGGCGCGAACCACCGCAAGCCCGGCGAGCTCGTCGCCCACGGAGTCGCGGCCGCCGCCCTCGGCGTCGACCTCTTCAGCATGTCGGCGGCGCTCAAGCTCGGGCAGCCCTCGGTCCACGTCGAGCCGCTCCGGCCGTTCCGTCAGCCGATGGTCTTCGAGATGCTGCGCGACGCGAGCGATCGGTTCGTCGCCTCGCACGGTCGTCGTCCGAAGGCCTTCCTCGCGAACCTCGGCACGGTCGCCCAGCACACGGCGCGTGCGATGTGGACGCAGAACGCCCTCGCGGCCGGCGGTCTCGAGCCCGTCTCGGGCCACGGATTCGCCGACGTCGCGGCCGCGGCCGAGGCCTTCGCCTCGAGCGGCGCCGACATGGCCGTCATCTCCGGGCCCGACGATCTCTATCCCGAGTGGGTCCCGGCGCTCGCGCCGCTGCTCAAGGGGAAGGGCGCGAAGGTGGTCGCCGTCGCCGGGAAGGTGGGCGAGCACGAGGCCGCCTTCCGCGAGAAGGGCGTCGACCTCTTCGTCTTCGCCGGAGCCGATCTCTTCGCCATCCACACGTCGCTGCACGAGAAGCTGGGAGTGACCGAATGAGCACCCTGCCGAACTTCGCCCGCGTCGGCTTCGACGCGCCCGAGACCCAGCGCGCGACCGATCCGGAAGCGTTCCGTCGCGCCGTCGACGCGGCCGCTCCGAAGGCCTGGGAGACGCCCGAGGGCATCCCCGTCCCGCCGGTCTACACGGCGGCGGATCTCGCCTCGGTCGAGCACCTCGCGACGATGCCCGGGCTCCCGCCCTTCGTCCGCGGTCCGTATTCGACGATGTACGTCCAGCAGCCGTGGACGATCCGTCAGTACGCCGGCTTCTCCACCGCCGAGGACTCGAACGCCTTCTACCGCCGCAACCTCGCGGCGGGTCAGATGGGCCTCTCCATCGCCTTCGATCTCGCGACGCACCGCGGCTACGACAGCGACCATCCTCGCGTCGCCGGCGACGTCGGCATGGCGGGCGTCGCCATCGACTCGATCAAGGACATGCGGATCCTGTTCGACCGGATCCCGCTCGACAAGATGAGCGTCTCGATGACGATGAACGGCGCGGTGCTGCCCGTGCTCGCGCTCTACGTCGTCGCCGCGGAGGAGCAGGGCGTTCCTCCGGAGAAGCTCGCCGGGACCATCCAGAACGACATCCTCAAGGAGTTCATGGTCCGCAACACGTACATCTATCCGCCGGCGCCCTCGATGCGGATCATCGCGGACATCTTCAAGTACACCGCCGAGAAGATGCCGAAGTTCAACAGCATCTCGATCTCCGGCTACCACATGCAGGAGGCGGGTGCGACGCAGGATCTCGAGCTCGGCTACACGCTCGCCGACGGCCTCGAGTACGTGCGCACCGGCGTGAAGTCGGGGCTCGACGTCGACGCCTTCGCGCCGCGTCTCTCCTTCTTCTGGGCGATCGGCATGAATTTCTTCATGGAGGTCGCCAAGATGCGCGCAGGGCGCATGATCTGGGCGAAGCTCCTCAAGGAGTTCCACCCGAAGAGCGCCAAGTCGATGGCGCTGCGTACGCACTGTCAGACCTCGGGCTGGAGCCTCACCGCGCAGGACGTCTTCAACAACGTCGCGCGCACCTGCATCGAGGCCATGGCGGCGACGCAGGGCCACACGCAGTCCCTGCACACGAACTCGCTCGACGAGGCGATCGCGCTGCCGACGGACTTCAGCGCCCGCATCGCGCGCAACACGCAGCTCTACCTCCAGCTCGAGAGCGGCACGACGAAGGTCATCGATCCGTGGGGCGGCAGCTACTACGTCGAGCGCCTCACGCACGAGCTCGCTCGGAAGGCCTGGGCGCACATCCAGGAGATCGAGTCGCTCGGCGGCATGACGAAGGCGATCGAGGCGGGCCTCCCGAAGCTCCGCATCGAGGAGGCGGCGGCCCGCACGCAGGCGCGCATCGACTCCGGCCGTCAGGTCATCGTCGGCATCAACAAGCACCGCCTCGACAAGGAGGACGCGCTCGACGTCCTCAAGGTCGACAACTCGGCCGTCCGTGCGGCGCAGATCCGCCGCCTCGAGGAGCTCCGCGCCGAGCGCGACGCCAAGGCCGTCGAGGAGAAGCTCTCCGCGCTCACGAAGTGCGCCGAGACGGGGGAGGGCAACCTCCTCGCCCTCGCGATCGACGCGGCGCGCGCCAAGGCGACCGTCGGCGAGATCAGCTACGCGCTCGAGAAGGTCTTCGGGCGCTACGAGGCCACCATCCGGAGCGTGTCGGGCGTGTACCAGAGCGAAGTCGGGAAGGACGCGGGGGACGTCGCCGAGGCGCGCCGCCGCACGGACGCGTTCCTCGAGGCGCACGGACGGCGTCCGCGCATCCTGATCGCCAAGATGGGCCAGGACGGACACGACCGCGGTCAGAAGGTCATCGCGACGGCCTTCGCCGACCTCGGCTTCGACGTCGACATCGGGCCGCTCTTCCAGACCCCGGAGGAGACGGCGCGACAGGCCGTGGAGAACGACGTGCACGTCGTCGGCGCGAGCTCGCTGGCGGCCGGCCACCTCACGCTGGTCCCCGAGCTCAAGAAGGCCCTCAAGGACCTCGGTCGCGAGGACGTCCTCGTCGTCGTCGGTGGCGTCATCCCGCCGAACGACTACGAGGCGCTCTACGCGGCGGGGGCAGCGGCCATCTTCGGCCCGGGCACGGTGATCGCGAAGGCCGCCGTCGAGCTCATCGAGAAGCTCGAGGCCGAGCTCGCGGATTGATGCGCAAGCTCGGCGTCGCGGACTACGTCGATGGCGTGCGGGCGGGTGACCGGACGGTCCTCGCCCGCGCGATCACGCTGATCGAGAGCGAGCATCCGAAGCACTCCGCCCTCGCGCAGGAGGTCCTGACGTCGCTCCTCCCGTCCACGGGCGGGGCGCAGCGCGTCGGGATCAGCGGCGTCCCGGGCGTGGGCAAGAGCACGTTCATCGACGCGATGGGCATGCACCTCGTCGGGCTCGGCAAGAAGGTCGCGGTCCTCGCGATCGACCCCTCGAGCTCCGTCACCGGGGGCAGCATCCTCGGCGACAAGACGCGGATGGCGCATCTCTCCCGCGAGGCGTCGGCCTTCATCCGACCTTCGCCTTCTTCGTGCACGCTCGGCGGCGTCGCGCGCAAGACGCGCGAGACGATGCTCCTCTGCGAGGCGGCCGGCTTCGACGTCGTGATCGTCGAGACGGTCGGCGTCGGTCAGTCCGAGACCGTCGTCGCCGACATGGTCGACTTCTACCTCGTGCTCATGCTCGCGGGCGCGGGCGACGAGCTGCAGGGCATCAAGCGCGGCATCCTCGAGGTCGCGGACATGCTCGCGATCAACAAGGCGGACGGGGACAACGAGATCCGTGCGAAGCGGGCGCGCGTCGAGTACCAGGCGGCTCTCCACCTGATGCGAGGCCACGAGGGGCCCTGGGTCCCGCCCGTGCTCACCTGCAGCGCGATCGAGAGCCGCGGCCTCGCGGAGCTCTGGGCGAAGATCGAGGAGCACCGGGCCGCGCTCTCGGCCTCGGGCGAGCTCGATCGGAAGCGCCATGCGCAGGGAATCGACTGGATGTGGTCGATGGTGAAGGACGGCCTCTTCCAGGCGCTCTCCGACCATGCGGGCGTGAAGGCGCAGGTCCCGGGCCTCGAGGCCGACGTACGCGACGGGAAGCTCACGGCGACGCTCGCCGCGCGGCGGATCCTCGAGACCTTCGGCGTCGGGCGCGCGCCGTAGGTCCGTCGCGCCCGCCGCCTCTGCTACCCTCCGGCCCTCCGGGGCGGAGCTCCGAGGGGACGCTTGGCATGACGGCGGAGATGATCCTCGCGTTCGCGATCCTGTTCGGAGCGGTGGTCCTCTTCGCGACGGAGCGCGTCCGTCCGGAGATCGTGGCCCTGCTCGTCGTCGTCGCACTCGTGGTGACGGGGCTCTCGACGGCGAAGGAGGCCTGCGCGGGGCTCGGAGACCCCTCGGTCTGGATGATCGGCGCGCTCTTCGTGGTCGGAGAGGGCCTCGTCCGGACGGGGCTCGCCCACGAGGTCGGCGACGCCATCGTCGCGCGCGCCGGGGCGAGCGAGGCTCGGCTCGTCGCGCTGCTCATGGCGTCGGCCGCGCTGCTCAGCGCCGTGCTCAGCTCGACGGGCGTGGTCGCGATCTTCCTGCCCATCGTCCTCGGCATCGGCCAGAAGACCGGGCTGCCGCCGTCGCGGCTGCTCCTGCCGCTCGCGTTCGCCGCGCTGATCGGTGGAACCCTCACCCTGATCGCGACGCCCCCGAACCTCGTGGTGAACGCCGCCCTCGAGCAGGCCCGCGAGAGGCCGTTCGGATTCTTCGGGATCACGCCTCTCGGCCTCCTGCTCGCCGGGGTCGCGATCGGCTATTGCGTGCTCGTCGGCCGTCGACTCCTGCCCGCGTCGCCGCGGCAGGGCCCCGGTGCCACGCCCCCGTCGATCCGTGCGCTCTCGGACGTGTACGGCCTCCCCGCGAGGCAGAGGCTCTTCCGGGTCGAGGAGTCGTCCCGCCTCGTCGGCTCGGCCATCGGCGAGGCCCAGCTGCGGCGGGACCACGGACTGACCGTCGTCGCCCTCCTAAGGTCGAGCCGTCGTCGCCTGCGCGTCTTGGCGGCCTCGGCCGATGCCCTCGTGCGAGGTGGGGACGTCCTCTACGCCTTCGAGGACGAGGGCGTGGCCGAAGCTTCCCTCCGCGACCTCGGCTTCGTGCCCGAGCCCTTCGACGAGGCCGTGGCCGATGCCCTCACCGACGAGATCGGGGTCGCGGAGCTGCTCCTCCCTCCGGACTCGGAGCTCGTGGGTCGCACCCTCTGGGAGATCGCTTGGAGGTCCCGGCGGCAGCTCGTGGTGCTCGGCATCAAGAGGGGAGGGACTCCGATCGTCGGCTCCCTCGTGCGCGAGACGCTGCGCGAGGGGGACGTCGTGCTCGTCGCCGCGACCTGGCAGCGACTCCGCGAGCTGCGCTCCGATCCGCGCGACGTCGTCGTCCTGACGTTGCCGGCCGAGCACGAGCTCTCGGCACCGTCCCGCTCGAGGCGCGACCACGCTCTCCTCATCCTCGCGTTCATGGTGGTCGCCATGACCGCCGAGCTCGCACCGAACGTCGCCGTCGTCCTCGCGGCGGCGCTCGCGATGGCATTCACGCGCTGCGTCGACGTCGAGTCCGCGTATCGCTCGATCCACTGGCCGAACCTGCTCCTCATCGCGGGCATGCTCCCGCTCGCCTCCGCGCTCGAACGGACGGGGGCCGCGGGCCTCCTCGCGCGGGGCCTCGTCGGTGGGCTCGGGGGCGGAGGTCCCTACGCCCTCCTGGCCGTCGTGTTCGGGATCACGGTGCTCCTGAGCCTCGTGCTCTCGAATACGGCGACGGCGGCCCTGATGGCGCCCGTGGCGCTCGAGGTCGCCGCTTCGGTCGGTCTCTCGCCGCGGCCCTTCGCCTTGATCGTCGCCGTGGCCGCCTCGTGCGCGTTCGCCACGCCCGTCTCGTCGCCCGTGAACACGCTCGTGATGGCGCCGGGCGGCTACCGGTTCGCCGACTACGCGCGGCTCGGCTTCCCGCTCGTCCTCCTCTGTCTGCTCGTCTCCGTGCTGGTCGCGCCGCTCGTCTATCCCTTCCACGTGGGAGCGGCTTCATGAGGGGGAGCCCGAGGCCGTCGGCGAGGCCCGCGGGCGTCGTTCGCGTCTTGACCCTCGTCGGTTGGGCCGCGCTCGCTCTCGCGTCACCGGCCGCAGCGCAGCCCACGGAGCCGCCCACGGAGACCATCGCGACGGAAGCCCCCGAGGTCGCTCCGCCGCCCTCCGATTCGACGTCCGAGAGCCGCGGCGAGTCCCAGGAGGATCTCGTGCCGCCCGCGCCCGCGGGCGGCGTGCAGGCGCGCTCCGAGTCCGGCTCTCCCTCGCCTCGCTGGACGGCGCCGGGCGACGCGTACGATCTCACGTTCCGTTTCGGCCGGGAGGTCTGGCTCCGGCCGAGTGGCTTCCTCCAGATCCGGTACACGCAGAACCACCGGGACGCGCCTCCACCGGACGCCGACGCGAACACGGCGGTGTTCTCCGTGCCCCGCGTTCGTCTGATCCTCGAGGGAGGCGTGACGCGCTACCTCTCGTTCCGCATCCGCGTCGGCGTGCTCTCGAACGGCACGGCGCGCTTCGAGCAGGCGTTCGCCGATTTCCGCGCCGGCCCGGTGACGATCCGCGGCGGCATCTTCTACCTGCCCGCGTCGATCGCGGACAACGTCACGCCCGATCGGATCCAGACCGTCGACTACTCGCAGTACGCGAACGCTTCGAGCGGAGGCCAGGTCGCGGGCGCCGGCGCCCGCCTCGAGCTCGGGCGCACGCGGGTCGAGGCCTACCTCTCGAACGGCGCACGCACCTCGTTCACCGAGCTCGCGTCCCCCGTGAACGCGCGCGTCGCGGTGACGGGGCGCGCCGAGGTCCGCCTCTTCACCGACGACGGCTTCGCGCGCTTCTCGGACGAGAGCTCGTTCCGCGGCAGCGATCTCGCGCTCCGCCTGGGCGTGTCGGGCCACTACCAGAAGAGCGGAACGGGCGGCGATTTCGCCGACGGATCGCTGACGCAGATGACGGCGGACGCGACGTTCGAGGGCGATGGATGGAACGCGATGGTCGCCGGGCGCTGGCTCCGGACGGACTCGCCGTCGACGCCCCGCACCGACGATTTCGGCATGGTCGCGCAGGCTGGCGTCTTCCTCCACGAACGGCTCGAGCTCTGGGCTCGCTACGACGCCCTCTACTCCGGCGGCGAGGTGCATCCGGTGCCGCCGTTTCCCTCGATCGCGACGAAGTCGTTCCAGTCGATCGACGTCGGGCTCGTCGGCTACCTCGTCCCCCGTGCGCATCGCGCGAAGCTGATGGCGGACTTCGTCTACGTCTTCGGCCCCACCGCCGAGACCTTCGTCCCCACCGCCCCGAACGGAGGCATCCTCCTGACCGAGGCGGGCTCGCAATGGGCGGTCCGCCTGCAGGCCCTCGTCGCGTTCTGAGCGTGCGTGGAGCGCGATCCCCGCGGCCCCTTCAGGTCGAGGGCCGTCGTACGAGCTCGAGCGTGCCGCGCGTCGACCAGCCCACCGCGACCTCGCCGCGCGCGATGCGCTCGAGGTCCTCGCCGACGAGCGCGTGGCGGAAGCCGGTCGCGAGGCGGACGTCGCGTCCTCCCGCGAGGAAGGTCTCCACCTCGTCGCGCGTCGCGATCATCGAGGGCTCGACGTCCTCCTCCGAGGCACGCGCCGCGAGCCACGCCATCCCGAGCGCCACGAGCGGTGTCGGCACCTCGGGCTCGCCGCGGGGAGGCACGCGCCGGCTCGAGGCGGGCATCTCGAGCCCCGCGCGCACGGCCTCGAGGATGCCCCTGCCGAGCTCGCCCGCCACGTGCGAGGCGTCGAGGCCACGGACCTTCCGCAGCTCGTCGAGGGACGTCGGCGCCCGCTGGGCGATGCCCATGAGGCCGAGGTCCGGGAGCACGAAGCGGGGCAGGACGTTGCGCCGCTCCGCCTCGCGTTCGCGGAACGCCGCGACGGATTGGGCGACCGCCTGGCCCTTGGCCGGGAGGTTCGACTTGCCCTTGAGCTTCCACCACGCGGTCTCGGGATCGCGAGGCGCGAGCTCGCGGGCCCGCTGGCGCTCGCATTCCTCCTCGACCCAGGCGAGCCGACCGCGGCGCGCGAGCGTGGCGCGGAGCGTGTCCGCGAGCTCGAGCAGGTACGCCACGTCGGAGGCCGCGTAGGCGAGCGCCGAGGGAGAGAGCGGCCTTCGGGTCCAGTCGGAGAGCTGCTCGCTCTTCGAGATCTCGCGGCCCAGCACGGCCCGCATCAGCGTCGCGAGCGAGGCGATGCCGTGGCCGAGGAAGGCGGCCGCGACCTGCGTGTCGAACACGCGCGACGGGATGCCGCCGCATCGGTGCGCGAGGATCTCGAGGTCCTGCGTCGCCGCGTGGAGGACGGCGAGGCCCCGACCTTCGAAGAGTCGCGCGAGGGGGCGCGGGCTCGTCGCGAGCGGATCGACCAGGGCGATGCCGCCGGGCCAGGCGAGCTGCACGAGCGCGAGCTCCGGATGGTAGGTCCGCTCGCGTAGGAACTCCGTGTCGAGGGCGTATTCGGGCTCGCCCAGCAAGGCCTCGACGAGGGCTTCGAGCTCGTCTTCCTTCGTCACGAGTCGCGGCGTCGTGGACACGGGCGGAGGGTAGCACGTCCGAACGAGCGCCCGCGATCGGGTCCGCTCGTCCGGACCGCCTCGAAGGGCGGCTCGGGGCTCACTTGCCCGAGTCGTCCCGCCGGAAGACGAAGCGCTGGTACGCGAACGAGACGACGATCAGGGCGAGCGCGAGGCCGAGGAGCGCGAAGACGCGGTAGAGATCGCGCAGGTTGCCGAGGTCGTAGAGGAAGAGCTTGGCGCACGACAAGAGGAGCAGGCAGAGGCTCGTGATGCGCAGTCCGGTGTTGTTCTTGTAGACGCCGACGGCCACGATCACGAGCGCGTACACCGCCCACGAGACGCTGATCGCGAGATCGCGGGCAGGCATGCGGGACACGGGAAGCTCGAGGGTCCGCGATGCCGAGAAGGCGTCGACGATCGCCAGGTTCATCCAGGCGAAGATCGTGACCAGCGCGAGGAGCACGAGCCCCGAAGCGAGCGCGGGGAACGACGCGGGGAGGGTCGCCTTCTCGAGCGGCCGGTACCGTTCGAGCTCGAGCGGGCGGAGGAGGCGTGCGCCGACGAGCATCGCGGCCGAGGGCACGAGGTACGTGTAGGCGAGCCAGTTCACGATCGGCAGCCCGTCCGCGCGGTGGTAGGCGAGCACCGCCGGGTTCAGGCAGAGGCGGACGAAGACGCCCGCGAAGAGCAGCGCCGCATAGGCCTTGAGCCCCGCGTGATCGACGGATCGCCACAGCGCGAGGACCGCGACGCCCTGGAGCGCCCAGCCCACCGTGATCCACTCGCGATCGAGCTCGAGCGGGATCGCGGCCGTCACCAGCGCGAGGGCCGCCGTCGCATGCCAGACGAAGGCGCTCTTCCGCGCCGTCTCGTCGAGCTCCGCCGTCTGCCGCGCGAGGAGGGCCGCGATCGTCGGGAGCACGGCGAGGCCCAGGGCGACGACGCTCTCGCCCCGCTCGCCGATGCGCTCCTCCCAGACGGTGCCGAGCGTCACGAGCACGAGGGGCGCCGCGAAGGCGGCTCCCCGATGGGCCACGAGGCTCCCCCGGAGCTTCGCTCCGCCGAGCCACGGTCCGAAGGCGAGCACCGCGGTCGCCGCGACGACGAGGCCGGCGAAGATCGCGGACGAGGTCGCGTCGACGTGATGCTCGAAGCCGAGCGTCGCACTCGCGAGCCCGGAGGTCACCGCCATCGCGAAGAGGCCGAGGCCGTGGCCCCTGCGGGCCGCGACCCCGACGACGAGGATCGCGAAGAGCAGGAGGAGCCCGCCGGCCTCGACGAGCGTGAACGGCGCGTGCGAGGGCACGAACATCGTGTGGAGGGCGAGCCAGAGGAAGGCCAGCGTCGCCCCGCGATCGGCCGGCGTCCTCGCCGGAGCCGCGCCGAATGCGCCGAGCGTCGCGAGCGCGATCGAGACGAGCGCCACGTAGGCGAGGAAGGCGGCCTCGGGGGGGAAGCCGGGGAGCGTCGCGCCCTTCGCGTGCAAGCCCGAGAGACCCCAGGCGAGGCCGATTCCGAGCGCGTAGTGGAGGCCCTCGCGACCCTCCGTCCGTGCGCGGAACGCGAGCACGAGGCCGAGGCCCGAGAGCGCGACGAGCACGGGATAGGGGAAGAGCCGAGCGCTCGAGACCAGGTGGACGAGGAGGATCGCGAGCGCGCCGACCGTGGCGACCTCCGGCGAGAGGTCACGCTCCGCGCTCGTGGAGCCCGAGCCCGCCTCGGAGACGTCGCCCCGTCGATTCCAGGCGGCGAGGCCGGTGTGGAGCGCGGCGAGGAGGACCGTCGTGAGCGCGATCCACCACGCGTTCGTCGCCTCGAGCCTGCGAACGACCAAGTGCACCGCCAGCACGGCCATCGACGCGGCCGCGGTCGACGTGCCGAGCAGCGGAGAGACGTCGCGGCGCGCGAGATAGGCGCCACCGGCGTTCAGGAAGAGCAGGAGCGCGCCGACGGGCAGGAACGAGGGCGGGAGCTCCGACGCGAGCGAGAGATGGAGGCCGTACGTGAAGGGCAGGAGGACGCCGAGAGCGCGCGTCAGCCGGAAGCCGGGCACCTCCTCGCCGCTCGCGTCCGTACGCGGGAACGCCGCGAACACCGCGCCGAAGACGGAGACGACGATCAGGCCCGAGAGCACGCGATCGGGCCCCATCCGCGAGACCACCCAGCCCGCCTCGTAGAACCCGGTGAAGACGAGGGCGAGGACGGCGAGCGCCCCCCAGCGCTGCCGACGGGCCAGGTAGACGAGGCCCGCGTCGAGGACGAAGAGGTAGGAGAAGAGGGCGATCGGGCGGTCCTCTCCGCTCGAGAGCACGATCGGCGTGGCGAAGCCGCCGCCGAGCGCGAGGAGCGCGGTCGGGAGCGAGGCGTTGCGCGCCGAGAGCACGCAGCCCACGGCCGTGACCGCCGCCATCCCGACCATGCCGAGCCAGCTCGGCACGAGGCCGTACCGAGAGCTCGCGGCCCAGAACGCGAAGTAGAGGACTGCGGTTCCGGCGCCCGCGAGGAAGTTCGCGAGCGTGACGTTGCGCGTGCGCAGGCGCGACTCCGAGCCGACGAGGCAGGCGAGGCCGACGACGACGCCGATCGCCACGCGGACAGGTGGGCTCACGAGCCCGTGCTCGATCGAGTACTGGAACCAATACGCTCCCGCGATCGCGATGAGGATGCCGCCGAGCGCAGCGGCTCCGCGCACGCCGAGCCATTGCTCGAGCGACATCGCGGGGGCCGCGTCCTTCGTACTGGCCTCGGTCTCGGGGACCCCTGCCGAGGGTTCGGCCGAGCCCGCCTCGGGCATGCCGACGGTGGGTGGGCTCGGCGGGAGCGGGCCGAAGCCCGACGACGCGACGGGGGCCGCGCCGAAGCCCGACGGGCTCGCCGTAGGCGTTTCGAAGGTGGGCGGGCTCTCCGTGGCCTCGGCGGTCGCGGCCTCTTCCACGCCTTCGACGGCGCCCTCCGGAGCCGAGCGTGGCAGGCCGTCCGCGGCAGCCTCGGGCTCGCCGACGCTCGCGGCCGGCGCGGCCTCGAGGCGGGGCGCTTCGCCTCGAGCCCCCTCGACGGCCGAGAGCCGCTGGTGCAGCTCGCGCAGCGCCATGCGGACGCGGCCGAGCTCCTCTTCTTGCGCGGCCAACCGACGCTCGAGGGCGCTCGAGCGGCCTGCGGAGGTCACGAGCCAGACGAAGAAGAAGAAGCCGAGGACGGGCAGCCCGCAGATCACGAAGGCTACGACCGCGTCGCTGTCCATTCCCAACTCCCCCCGCCGGGGCACGGCCCCGATCCCGCCCCCCAATGTACGCGCGGGGGCGGCTCGAGATCTCCCGAATCAACGGCAGTAGCGTCGACCGGGATGGGGCTGGCGCCTCCAGCTCTCCCGACGCGCGAGCCATGCGTCGACGGCCGGATCGCGGTTCGCGGGCAAGGAGGCTCGCGCTTCCTCCTCCGTGGTGATCGCGGAGCGCGGGCGGTCCGGGCGAGGCCGCGCCTGCACGGGCGACGCACCCGCGCGACGCATGGCGGCGGCATGCCAAGGGTAGATGGGGGCCGCGTCCGTGCAGCCGGCCCGCACGTCCTCGGGCGTGCAGAAGAAGCGGAAGTGGAAGTGATCGTCGTGCGGGTAGCTCGGCTGACAGGTGAGCTCCTCGAAGCGCGCGATCGCGTGGGGGTCTCCTCCGTGCGCGCGCGCATGGTCGAGCAGGAGCGTGCGCAGGTGCTCGACGAGGAAGATGCGTCCGAGCTGCGCGTGGGGATCGAGGATCAGCGCTTCCACGTAGGCCCACGAGCGCTCGACGTCGATCCTCACGGGCACGTCGTCGTCGGGCGTCGCGAGGTCGCGGAAGTCCACTCCCTCGCCTGCGGGATCGAGCGGCGCGCCCACGCCCGGGCGCGGATGCCCCTCGGCGTCGAGCAGGTAGAAGAGGACGTCGACGTCGCGACCGGCGCGATGCGAGCCATGGTGCGGGATCGGACCCCCGTGGACGAGCGAGAGGTCGTTCACGGTGACCTCGCCACCCGGCAACCGTCGATGCACGGCGAGGGCGGCGCGCACGAGGGCCTGCACCGTCTCGACCGTCCCGTAGCGCGCGCGCGGATCGCGCACGGTGCTCCACCGGAAGCCCGGCCCCTGCATGGGGAACGCCACTCCGCCGCGGAGCGAGCCGTCGCCCGGGGCGCCGATCGACGTGCTCCGACGACCCGGAAGGGCGAGCAGACGACGGATCTCCTCCGGCCACGCGGGCTCGTCCTCCGCCTTCGGGCGGGAAGCGGACGGAGCGAGCGCGGCGAGCACGACGAGCCCGAAGGCGAGGAGCGTGGCCGAGCGGCGCATGCCCGCAGTATGGAACGACGCGGCCCGTGCGCGAGGCCACTTCCGCCCGGACCCGGCGTTGCTAGGCTCCACGCATGCCCGATTTCGACGAGACCCTCCGCGGCCGCCGTTCCGTCCGCGCGTTCCTTCCCGAGCCGGTTCCGATGGAGCGGATCCTCGAGTGCCTCGAGCTCGCGCAGCACACGCCCTCGAACTGCAACGTGCAGCCCTGGAGGGTCTTCCTCGCGAGCGGCGCGGCTCGCGATCGGGTGCGCGCGCGCCTCGTCGAGGCGGTGACCTCGGGTGTCCCGGGCGACGGCACGGATCCGATCGACGACTTCCAGGGCGACTACCGCACGAAGCAGGTCGCCTGCGCCGTCGAGATGTACGGTCACATGGGGGTCGCGCGCGGCGACAAGGAGGGTCGCTTCCGCGCGAACCTGCGGAATTTCGAGCTCTTCGACGCACCGCACGTCGCGTTCGTCGCGATGGAGAAGTCGTTCGGCGTCGGCGTCGCCCTCGACGTCGGCATGTGGGTCCAGACCTTCATGTTGGCGCTGGCCTCGCGGGGCATCGGCAGTTGCGCGCAGGCCTCGCTGCGGTCCTACACGGGCATCGTGCGCGAGGAGCTCGGCATGCCCGAGTCGCTGCGCCTGCTCTGTGGCATCTCGTTCGGCTACGAGGACGCGGCGGCGTCCGTGAACCGTACGCGCCAGCCGCGCGATCCCGTGAGCGCGAACGTGGTGTTCCGCTCCGAGTGAGCTCGCTCCGCGAGGCGGATCGTCAGGCGACGATGGCGGCGATCCGCTCGGCGAGGAAGAACACGGCGATCGCCCCGAGCGCTCGGGGAAGGATCGCCGAGCGCACGAAGTCGGTCCGCTCGCTCCCGAGCGTGCGCCGCGTCGCGACCGAGAGCAGCGCGAGCAGGCCGACGAAGGCGACCTGGCCGAGCTCGACACCGAGGTTGAAGCCGAAGAGGGCCGGGACCACGGCGGAGCGTGGGAGGCCGACCTCGGTGAGCGCCCCCGCGAAGCCGAGGCCGTGCAGGAGGCCGAACGACGAGGCGACGAGCCAGGGGCGCGTGCGTGCCGTGGTCTGCCGCTCCGGATGCGCGAGCTCCACCGCGAGCAGGACGATCGAGAGCGCGATGCACGCCTCCGTCGGGGCGCTCGGCACGTGCACGACGTCGAGCGCGGCGAGCACGAGCGTGAGGCTGTGCCCGAGCGTGAACGCGGTGACCGTGGCCACGACGCGCCTCGCCCCGTCGACGAGCAGGAAGAGGCCGAGCACGAAGAGGAGGTGGTCGAGCCCGAGCGCGATGTGCTCCGTGCCGAGCGCGACGTAGCGTGCGAGGACCGAGCCTTCCTCGTTCCGACGCGGGATCCGGAACGTCGGCTCGTCCGCCGTCACGAGGCCTCGATGCTCGTGGCCGTCCGGGAGGCGCACGCGGACGACGACCTGCGTCTCGCCTCGTTCGAGTCCTTCGACCCCGAACCTCTTCCCTTCGAGCCCGTGCGGGCATCGGAGCTCTCCGCGCAGATGGAGCCCGCTCGTCAGCGGGAGCTCCTCGGGCGGCGCGACGAACGCGCAGCCGCTCGGAATCGTCGGCGAGCCGCCGCGCGGATCGTTCTCGTCGCCCGAGTAGCGGAAGTCGAGCGCGTAGCGATCCCCGCGGATCGGGGTGATCGAGAGCACGCCGAAGGCGAGCGGATGCGCGAGGGCCGTGCTCGCGAAGAGGGCGAGCGCGACGATCGTGAGCGCGGCACGGCCGAGGAGCCGACTCATCGCGAGCCCTCGCGGACGACGCGGTAGCGGGCGACCTCTTCGTCGATGCGTCGCTCGAGCGCGCGTCGCTCGGCCTCGGCCGAGAGCTCGCGCACGGCGACCGGACGCGTGGTCGAATCCGGCATCGGACCGCCTGCTCGGCTCTCGCTCACCCAGATCACGTGGAAGCCGAACGCGCTCTCGACGGGACCACAGGGCCTGTGGACCGTACACGCGAAGACGGCGTGCGCGAAGGGCGCGCCGAAGCGCTCGGCGAGACGCGACTCGGAGCTCGAGGGCTGGCTCGGTCCGAGCGGGAACGGATCGCCGAGCGCCGCGAGCCGAGCCGCCGGATCCGCGCTCGCCGAGGCGTCCGCGAGCGCCGCCTCGGCGTCGGCCCGCGCCTGCTCGCCACGGCGGGCCCGTGCGAAGAAGGCATGCCGGAAGGAGCGCTCCTCGGGGCGGGCGAAGTCCGCCGAATGCGCGGCGACGTAGGCGCGGATCTCCGCCTCCGTCGGAGGCGGCACCTCGAGCGTGCCGCGGAGCAGGAACTCCATCTTCTGGGCGAGGCGTCGTCGCACGATCGGATCGCCTCGGTCGAGGCCGAGCTCCGTCGCGGCGCGCACCAGCGCTTCCTGTCGCACGTGATCGCGCACCCGGGCTTCGAGCCCCTCGGCCGTCGGGGCTCGTCCGAGGGCGCGACGCTCCTCTTCGCGGAGGCCCTCGACGAAGGCGGCCGAGACCACGATGGCCTCGGGATCGCGCGCCGGGCGCACCGTGCGGACGGCGCGATCGAGCGCGAAGAGCGCGAGGCCGAAGAGGACGAATTGGGCGACGGGATCGCGGAGCAGACGGCGGATCACGCCCGGCGTTCTCGCACGTCCGCGATCGGAGCGCGAGGGGTGGGAAGGCCCGGTCTCAGCGGCTCGTTCCCGCGGCGCGCAGCGGGGCCCCGGCGACGAGATCGGCCGTCTGCACGGGCGTCCCACTCCGAGCGAGGAGCTCGGCCGACGGAGTGATCGGGAGCCCGTTCTTCCGCATGCGGTCGATGCAGATCGCGAACCCCTCGGACGCGGAGGCGACGGCGACCTGCTCGTTGGGCGGGCGGAAGAGCCAGTTCATCGCGGTGAGCGCGCCGCGCATGAGCGGGCTCGCCACGACGGTCGTGGTCACGACGTTGTACCGCCCGATGAGATCGATGGTCTCGTTCTGCCACTCGGCGAGCCGCTTGCGCTCGTTGGCACCCGGCAGGCTCGCGAGGCCGGTCGTGTCGACGAACGAGGCGAATCGCTCGCGGCGTTTGTAGAGCGCGTCGATCTCCGCGATGTACCGGTCGACGTCCGGCGGGCCGAACGTCGCGGGCATGATCGTGATCAAGAGCGGCCAGTGATGCGTATGCGCCTCGATGCGAGCCAAGGTCGGACCCCCCGTCCAGGACAACAGGCTACCAGAGGCGGATCGGCGTCCGGGAGGGGTCAATCGCGTGGGGCGCTCGCGGAAGCGCTCGGGAGCTCGCGCCCGACGGGCCGCGGAGCGCTCGCGCGCGCGGGCGACTGCCGGCGTGATCTCCGCCGGAGCATCGGAATCGTCGCGAGGAGGAGCGCGAGTGGGAGGGCTCCCACCCACACGTACGTCGCCACGATCGGCGCGCGCCATCCCGCGGCTTCGGCGAACGAGGCGGTGTGGAAGGACTCGACGAAGCCGTAGAGGCGCGTTCCGAGCAGCCACTCGGGGACGATGGGCTCGAGGCCGAGGAGGAAGCCCGAGAGCGCGAAGGCGACGAGGAGCGGCGCGCTCGCTCGGCCGAGCCTGCGGTGCACCCCGTGTCGGCGGTGGCTCGTGCGCCGACGGGGCCGCGTCCGCGCGGCGACCCGGGAGCCCGCGAGGAGGAAGAGCGTCGAGAAGAGACCGAGCATGCCCACGAAGACCCGGCCCGCGCGGCCGGCGAGCAGTCGCACGTGCAACTGTCGGAGCAGATCGGCCCCGTCCTCGCAGCCGAGCGCCGGGGCGAGGTGGGAAGGGAGGTGCGCGTCGAGGAAGGGACCGAGCTCCTCGCGCATCGCGGCCAGGCTCCCGGTCACGCCGAGCAGGACCAGGAACACGCCCACCTGGTAGGCGAGGAGCGCATGGAGCCGGTAGGCGTGGCGGCGGGTGCCCATGCCAATAGATAATGAAAGTCATTATCAATAGCAAGCCGGCCCCCGTCGTCCCCTTCCATGCCACTCTCCCTCCATGCCGACCTACGAGGAACGCATCGAAGGCGCGCTCTTGGGATTGCTCGTCGGGGACGCCCTCGGCGTTCCCTACGAATTCCACGAGCCCGAGGACATCCCGCCGCTGGCGAAGATCGAGATGGAGCCGCCCCGGGGCTTCCGACGCGCCCATCCCGCGGCGAGCGTGGGAGCCTGGTCGGACGATGGGGCCCAGGCGCTCTGCCTGCTCGAATCGTTGCTGCACGTGGGCTCGTTCGACGTCGGCGACTTCGCGCGGCGCATGGTGAGCTGGCTCGAGCGGGGGCACCTCGCCGTCGACGGCCATGTCTTCGACGTCGGCGTGCAGACGTCCCGGGCCCTGCGTTCGATCGCGCAGGGCAAACCGATCCTCGAGGCCGCGCCGACCGGCGAGAACACGAACGGCAACGGCGCGCTGATGCGGGTCCTGCCGCTCGCGCTCTTCCACGACGGAACGGATGCCGAGCTCGTCCGCGACGCACGGCTCTCCTCCTGCCCGACGCATCCGCACGTGCGCAGCCAGGTCGCGTGTGCGCTCGCGTGTCTCTACGCGCGTTCGATCCTCGACGATCGCGACGATCCCTGGGCCGACGCGGTGACGAGGCTCCGCGCCGTGCTCGACGGCGATGGCCCGGCCCGGTCGGAGCTCGATACCCACGTGCGGCCCGACGAGCCGCCGCACGGCTCGGGCAGCGGCTACGTCGTCGACTGCCTGCACTCGGCTCGGCTCGCGCTCGCGGCGGGACCCTACGAGACGGCCGTCCGGACGGCCATCGCCCTTGGGGACGACACCGACACCACCGCCTGCGTCGCGGGCGGACTCGCGGGGCTCCGGGACGGCGTGCAGGCCATCCCCGCGCGCTGGCGCGCGGCGCTCCGGGGGCGCGAGCTCCTCGATCCGCTGCTCGCGGGCCTCCTCGAGCGGGTGGCGCGCCGAGCTCCCTGACGGCGTCCCCGCACGCGCCCCGGAAGCCGGAAACGCAACGACCCCGGTCTTTCGACCGGGGTCGTTGTCTGGCGTCCCCACCCGGATTCGAACCGGGGTAGCCACCGTGAAAGGGTGGTGTCCTGGGCCTCTAGACGATGGGGACCGGAGATTTTCGAGGGTGGGCCGTGCGGGGGTCGAACCCGCGACCGTCGGATTAAAAGTCCGCTGCTCTACCGACTGAGCTAACGGCCCTGGGGTTGGCCCGCCGGGCTTCTAACAGCCGTCCGGGGATCGGTCAAGCGAGGGGCGGATTCCTCGGACCGCCGCGAAACTTCTGCACGGCTCGTGCGTCCACGTACGCAAGAAGTGGCGCCGGCGGTCGCCAGACGGTGGCTGCTCGTGTCGCCATCCAGGGGGCACAGGTTCCCGAATTGGGGAGGGGTTCTGGGTTGGCACGCGATTTGCTTGGATTCCGAGCGTCGGGAGTTTGACGATGATGCAGACAACCCAGAACATCGAAGTGGTGGTGGCCGAGCTCGGGGCCGATTGGTCCTCGTACGTCCGGCCGGCGGGTGTGAACGACGCCGAGCTCGTGGTGATCGAGCAGGCGGAGCGCGAGACGGCGACGGATCTGGCGCGGCGCGTGCGGACCTGCGTGGACGCTCTCGAGACGGAGGGCAAGGTCGTCGACTGCGCCGTCCTCGTCGGCGGCGGACGCACGGACAACGACGTCCTGGCAGCGCGATCGCTCGCTCTGCGTGCCATCGTGTCGCCGATGGTGCGGAACGGCCGAGGGCAGGTCCTCTTGCACGCGAGTGGCCGGGATCGCCACTCGATGAAGGGCCTCGCCACGATGGTGGCCGAGATGATCCGCGGCTCGGGTGTGGACGTCGTTCCGGTCACGGGCGTCGCCGTCGCCTGAGGACCGTGGTGCGAATGCCACGACGCACGTGGCGCGAAATCCACACCGCGTGACGCGCTGTCACACGTACGAGACGAGCACACGTTGCACGATCGAAATGGCCCGTTGCAGGCCTGACGTGCAGCGCGTGCCTGCCGCGGCATGTTGCCGCGGCGTGCAATTCATGTCGCTTCCTGCACCGTCGCGAGCACGCGTCGAATCACTCTTCCCGTGAAGCGCGATCGAAGGTAGAAGCCGCGCGGGAGAGTCCATTCGAGCGAGCCGTCCCACGCGACGCCTCGTCGACGGATGCTCGCGTTCGCCGCTTTCGGCCGCACCTGCAGCGCGACGCCGAGATGCGCCGTGATGCGATCGAACGCTCCTTCCGCGAGCAGTCGCGCGAGCGCGTCGTAGTCGTCCGCGAGGATGCGTCGCTCGGTCTCGTCGGGCGTCCAGAAGAAGCTCGTGCCGATCCGTCGCGACGCGAGCTCCGCTCCCTTCGCCTCGACGAGCACGAAGAGCACGCGCTCGAGCTTCTTCGCGACCGTCGAATGTTCGAAGTCGACCTCCGCGATCGACGGGAGCGGGATGCTGCAGACGAACGTGGACTCCTTCGGCGCCCCCGACGGATCGACGGGGATCGTCTTGAGCTCGACGCCCAGGGCGGGGAAGTCCGGCAGCGAACGCGAGCCGGCCGTCGCGCCGAGGGCGCGCTCGACCATCGAGCCGACGAAGCCCTTGCCCCGCGTCGTGTCGATCGGCAACGCGAGGCCGAGCTCGGCGGCGACCTCGCCGATCGTCCGCCCGGCGAGCGCGCGCGCGCGACGGTGGAGCTCTTCCTCGCTCCTCGGCTCGGCTACCGGAACTCGCACACCTTCGACCCGAGCAGGCGCTCGAGGCCCGCGCGGAGCCCGTCGCTCGCCTCCACGAAGATGCCGACCTGCTTCAGTGCGACGGTCCACTGGCCGCGCTGCGAGAGCTCGAGCGAGACGGGCACGTTGCCCGGATGCTTCTCGAGGGTCTCGCGGAGCGAGGAGAGCAGTGGCCGATCGACCCGCTCGACGTCGAGCTTCACCTTCACGAGGCTCGTCTTCAGCTGGAGCGCCTCGGAGAGGAGCTTCGCATCGTCGAGCGAGAGCTCGATCTTCTCCTCGGCCTCCTCTTCGTCGTCGCCCCCGCCTCCCTGCGCCGGATTCGGCCGCTTGCGCCGCACCTTGCCGGTGACGAGCACGGGCTCGCCCGACTTCAGCACGGCGACGAGTGTCTCGTTCTTGAGGAGACGATCGCCGACGACGATCTCGAGGCTGCCCGTCGAGTCCTCGATCGTCACGAAGCCGATGCGGCCGCCGGTCTTCGTGGGTCGCTCGCGGAAGCCCTCGACCGAGCCCGCGAGGGTGACGGAGGTGTTGTGGTCGCAGTCGGCCAGCGTCGCCGTCGTCACGTTGCAGAGGCGACGGATCTCGGTCCCGTAGCGATCGAGCGGATGGCCCGAGACGTAGAAGCCGAGGCTCTGCTTCTCGCGGGTGAGCAGCTCCTTCGCGTCCCACTGCGGCACCGCCGGGAACGCCGCCGCCGAGCGCTGCGCCGACTTCGCCGCCGCGGGCTCGTCGAAGAGCCCGAAGAGGTTCGTCTGGCCGCTGTTTCGCTCGGAGGCGAGCTTCTTGCCGCGCTCGATCGCCGACTCGATCGCCGCGAAGGCCTGCGAGCGGTGGATGCCCGCCGGAGCGTGGGCCGAGTCGAACGCACCGCACTGCACGAGGGCCTCGCAGACCGCCTTGTTGACGCGGCGCATGTCGCTGCGGGCGCAGAAGTCGAAGAGGTCCTGGAACGGCCGCTCGATCCCGTCCGCCTTCCCGTCCTCGTCCTGGCGTCGTGCCTCGAGCACGGCCTCGAGCGCCGAGCCGCCGAGGCCCTTGATGGCACCGAGGCCGAAGCGGATCTTCGGAGCCAGCGGGTCGAGGACCTTCTTGTCCTGGCAGACCGGCTTGTCCTTCGGGCGCTTCACGCCCTTCGCCTCGTCGGGCGCGTAGACGACCGTGAAGTCGACCTCCGACTCGTTCACGTCGGGCGGGAGGACGGTGATGCCCATCGTGCGCGCCTCGGAGACGGTGCGGACGACCTTCTCGATCTTGTCCTTGTCGGCGGAGAGCGTCGCGCAGACGAATTCCACCGGATAGTGCGTCTTGAGGTACGCGGTCTGGTAGGTGATGAGGGCGTACGCGGCCGAGTGCGACTTGTTGAAGCCGTACTCCGCGAACTTCTCCATGAGGTCGAAGATCTCGTTCGACTTCTGCTCCTCGTACCCGCGCTCGAGCGCGCCCTTGAGGAAGATCGCGCGCTGCTGCGCCATCTCCTCGGGCTTCTTCTTGCCCATCGCGCGGCGCAGGAGGTCGGCGCCGCCGAGCGTGTATCCCGCCATCGACTGCGGGATCTGCATGACCTGCTCCTGGTACACGATGATGCCCAGGGTCGGCTCGAGGATGTCCGCGAGGTCGTCGTGGGGATACTCGATCGGCTTGCGACCGCGCTTGCGCTGCACGAACTCGGTGTGCATGCCGGCGCCGAGCGGGCCCGGGCGGTAGAGCGCCACGGCGGCGACGATGTCCTCGAAGCGGTCGGGCTTCAGGTCGCGGAAGAGCTGCTGCATGCCGCTCGACTCGAGCTGGAATACGTTCGTCGTCTCGCCGCTCTGCAGGAGGGCGAAGGTCGCGAGGTCGTCGAGGGGCAGGGCGTTGACGTCGAGGGGGTTGCCCTGACGATCGGGGCGCTTGTTGACGAGCTTCTGCGCGATGTCGATGACGGTGAGCGTCTTGAGGCCGAGGAAGTCGAACTTCACGAGGCCCGCGGCCTCGACGTCGTCCTTGTAGTACTGCGTGACGAGCACGCCCTCGGACGGGCAGAAGACGGGGACGTGGTCCCAGATCGGACCTTCCGAGATCACGACGCCCGCCGCGTGCATGCCCGCGTGGCGCGTGAGGTTCTCGAGGTCCATCGCGCGATCGAGGACCTCGTGCACCGCCGGGTCCTGGTCGTACATGAGCTTGAGCTTCGGCTCCTGCTCGAGCGCCTTCTTGATGGGCACCGTCTTGCCGCCGACCGGCTCGGGCACGTGGGTCGCGATGTTGCCCGCCTCCTGCGGGGCCATGCCCATCACGCGCCCGACGTCGCGCACGACGCTCTTGCTCTTCAGCTGGTGGAAGGTCGCGATCTGTCCGACCGAGCTGTGGCCGTACTTCGAGCGCACGTAGTCGATCACGCGCTCGCGTCGATCCATGCAGAAGTCGACGTCGAAGTCGGGCATCGAGACGCGTTCCGGGTTCAGGAAGCGCTCGAAGAGGAGGTTGTAGGGGATCGGGTCGAGGTCGGTGATGCGCAGCGCGTACGCGACGATCGAGCCGGCGCCGGAGCCGCGGCCCGGACCGACCGGGCAGTCGTTCTTCTTCGCCCAGTTGATGAAGTCCTGGACGATGAGGAAGTAGCCCGAGAACCCCATCTTGACGATGACCCCGAGCTCGAGCTCGAGGCGGTCGCGGTACACCGCCTCGTCGATGTTCCGGCCCATCGCGCGGATCTCCACGAAGCGCTCGGAGAGGCCGCGGAACGCGCACTCGCGGATGAAGCTGTCCTCGGTCTGTCCCTCCGGCACCGGGAAGCGCGGGAGCTTCGGTTGGCTGAGCGGATTGCCCTTTCCGGCCGTCATCTCCGCGACGACGAGCGTGTTCCGGATTGCCTCCGGATAGTGCCGGAAGAGCTCGATCATCTGCTCCGGCGACTTCAGGTACATCTCGCTCGAGTTGTGGTGCGCGGCCTCCATCTCGCGGAGGGTGCGTCCGGCTCCGATGCACTGCAGGACGAGCTGCGACTTCGCCGATTCCTTCGCGATGAAGTGCGCCGCGTTGGTGGCGACGATCGGGAGGTCGAAGTCCTTCGCGAGGTCGACGAGGATCTCGTTCAGCGGGCCGTTCTCGGGGAACCCGTGATCCTCGAGCTCGACGAAGAAGTGCCCGGGCTCGAAGCAATCGCGCAGCATCGCCATCGCGTCGCGGCCGGCGTTCTCGCCCTTCAGCAGGATCTGCTGGGAGAGGTATCCGCCCATGCAGCCCGAGAGCCCGACGAGGCCCTTCGAGTACTTCCGGACCAGATCGAAATCGATGCGCGGGATGCCGTGGTGGAGGCCCTCGACCCAGCCGAGCGAGACGAGGCGGACCAGGTTCTGGTAGCCCTCCTGCGAAGCCGCCAACGCGACGAGGTGGTTCGCCTCGCGGTTGTCCTTGTCGAGGCGCGAGCCCGCGGTGACGTAGAGCTCGCAGCCGAGGATCGGCTTCACGGTCGAGCTCTTGCACTCCTTGTAGAGCTGGACGGCGCCGTACATGTTGCCGTGGTCCGTGACGGCCACGGCCTTCGCGTCCATCCCCGCCGAGGCCTTGACGAGGTCCTTGATGCGGATCGCGCCGTCCAGCATCGAGTACTCGCTGTGGACGTGCAGGTGGACGAACTCGGCGGCCATAGGGCGGCGAGGATACGATCCGCCTCACGGGGGATCCACCCGTGGCCTCATTCCTCGCGCGGCGCGTCGGCGTAGCCGTCGATCGGATCCTCGCATTCGTCGCGCAGCCTGCATCCCGCGCACGCGCGTCCGCTCCACACGTGGTCGAAGAGGGCCTGCACGTCGTCGAGCATCCCGTCGTCGTCCGTGACGACCCCGAGCTCGAAATTGCGCCTCCCTTCGCCCTTCGCCCCGAGGCCCGCCCCCGTCCAGTTCGCGCTCCCGAGGTAGACGAAGGCCCCGTCCACCACGACGGTCTTGAGGTGGACCCGGGGGCAGAGGCGGAGCTCGAGGCCCCCCTCGACGAGGACGGCGTGCCGGTCGAACTCCTCGCGGAAGGGTCGCGAGGGCAGGGTGGCGTGGAGGATCCGGAGCTCCACGCCCCGGGTGGCGAGATCCGCGAAGATCTCGAGGACCGAACGGAAGCTCCCCGAGGTCCCGCGGCGGCGGCGGCCGGGGACGAGGGTCTCGTCCTCGACCATCAGCTCCTTCAGGTTGGCGGTGCCGATCCACACGGAACGACGGGCTTTCCGGACGGCGTCGATCACCGTCTCGTAGTGTCCCCGACCGGAGACGAGCGAGAGCGCCACGGGCCTCTTCGGCCGGGTGAAGTCGGTCTCGTCGGGCATGCGAGACGCTACCATGGGGGGCCAGTCCTTGCGTGGATGCGGATCCCCGTGCTACATGCGGCGGCCCGATCGGAGGGTTCGACCCCCGGTCCGAGTCGTCTGGAGAACGTCATGAAGAAGTCGCCGCTCGCCACCGTGAAGGCGCGTTTCGGAGAGGACAAGAAGGCCGCGAAGGCGAAGCTCGTGGAGGCCGTTCGCGCGGCTGCGGGCGACCTCTGGGTCGACAAGCTCGACGAGGACAAGGGCCTCGACTCCGTTTCGAACGCGAAGCTCCTTCGCCTCGAGAACGCCTTCCAGGCGATCAAGAAGGAAGTCGGCTCCCGCGCGAAGCTCGTCGACTCGGTCCTCGAGCTCGAGAAGCGCACGAAGGACGCCGGCTACAAGTCGCGTCTCGAGGGTCAGACCTCGCTCCGCCTCTGGGACCGCTACCGCACCCTGAAGCGGGCGGCCAAGAAGGCGAGCTGAGCCCCGTACGGGGACTTCCCCGCGGGCGGGCTGCCGAAAGCGGCTCCGCCCGTTTCGCATTCCGTCCGCCGGACCTCCTTGCCGGCCCGGAACTTTTTCGGCTAGAGGGTGTCGGAAGGCCGTGACCCCCGAAACCGCCACCGAACGCCTCGGGCTCGAGGACGACGCGATCGATCCGGAGCTGCTCGCGCTCGACGCCCCTCCCCGGGGCCTGCGCCACGTGCTCCTCGGCCTGATGGCCCTCGCCGCGGCCTCCGCGATCGCGCTCGCGGCCATGGTCCGCCTCGACGTGGCCTACGTCTTCGCCGACCGGAGCCCGACGGATCTCGGCGCCGCGACCGCCCTCGACGGCCTGCTCGAGACCAACCGTTTCGTCCGCGTCTCGGGGCTTCCGATGGTCTCGGCCGCCGTGACGTACACGCGAGTCGTGGGCTCCCAGCGCTACGTCGTCTACCCGCTCGCCGGGCAGCGGAACCTCTACGTGCAGGTGCCCATCGGCGACGGGCCCGAGTCGGCTGCCTACGGGCGACGCGAGTTCGAGGGACGGCTCGTCAGCATGGGCGAGCTCGGCGGTCGGTTCGAGACGATCCGCCGCTACATGGCCGGGCGAGTGGGCCTTCCCGCCACCACCGAGAGCTACCTCCTGCTCGCCGACGAGGAGCCGATCGGCTCGAGCTGGGCGATCGGCCTCGTGCTCCTGGCTTTCGCGCTCGTCGGTGCGGAGGCCTGGCTCATCCTGCGCTGGTTCCGGCCGCTTCCCGGATCGGCCTGAGTCAGTAGGCCGGGCCGAAGAGGAGGCTCTGGTAGGCCTCGAGGATCTCGGGTCCGAAGAATAGGAACTCCAGCGCCGCGAGCGAGAGGAAGGGGCCGTACGGCACCCTCTGCTTCATGATTCCGACGTCGCCCTCGGGGTTCTCCTCTTCGGGCGGCGACGCCTCGCTGTCCTCGACCGGGCTCGACTCGGAGGCTGCCTCGGCTTCTTCTTCCGCCTCGTCCGGACGAATCGGGGTGATCTGTTTCCCGAGGGCCCAGGAGATCCCGGCGGCAACGAGGCCCTGCATCGAGCCGGCGACGATGGTGAAGAGCACCCCGCGCCACCCGAGGAAGGCGCCGATCATCAGGAGGAGCTTCGGGTCACCTTCGCCCATGCCCCGATGGCCGAAGAAGATCTCGTAGAGCCAGACGAACAGGATCTGCACGGCGAGGAAGCCGAGGCCGGCGCCGATCGCGGCATCGACGGCGCCCGGGGAATCCCGCAGCCCGACCGTCAGCAGCCCGAGGGCCGCTCCCGGGAGCGAGACCTCGTCCGGGATCTCCATCCACTCGAGGTCGACGAAGGTCGCCACCAAGAGGCCGCCGGCGAAGGCGAAGTAGACGAGCGTCTCGAGCAGGGGGCCGATCAAGGGCTCGTCCGGGGGCGCGTGGACGAGGAGGCGTTCGGCCACGGCGGCGCAGAGCACACCCCCGAGGACCTCGACCAGGACGTACCGCGGGGAGAGCTTGGCCCCACAGCAGGCCGCGCGTCCCCGAAGCAGCAGGTACCCGACGATCGGCACGTTTCGCCAAGGCGGGACGGGCGCGCCGCAGGAGGGGCAGTGGCTCGGCGGGTTCACCACCGACATGCCGCGGGGCCAGCGGTAGATCGCGACGTTGAAGAAGCTCCCCCAGAGCGAGCCGAAGACGAACGCGAAGGCGCGCGCGAGCCAGGTGGGGAGGTCCGAGGCGAGCATGCGCCGGACTCTACCAGGCCGGGCGGGCGAGCGTCTCTGCGACTCCACGCCGCCTCGCTTCTGGAAAGCGGGGGCCGCTCCGTTACACTCCGCGCGTGACCCAGGACAAACCCCCTCGCACGGCCCTCGCCAAGCGCTCCGGCAACGTCGCGGTCTACGCCACCGCGGCGGGCCTCGCCTCGGCCGTCCCCGTGCCCTTCCTCGACACCCTGCTCGCGCGGACCTCGCGTGGCGCGGCGATGCGTCGCGTGGCCCAGCGCCACGACGTCCAGCTGACCCGCGAGGCTCGGAAGGTCCTCGGCTCGCCCGACCTGGTGAAGAAGGACGCACGCGTGCGCGGCTACCAGCTCGCCCGCACCGTCCTCCAGCGCTTCGTCCTCCCGCTGAACGCGATCTCGCGGCTCGAGGACGGATTCGCGGCGCTCGCTTCGGCCGCGCTCTTCGACCACTACCTCGAGACCACGCCGAGGCCCCAGGGGGGGACGCTCGACGGCGACGAGGCCCGCTGGGTCCGCGGCGCGATCGACGCGGCGGTCGTGGAAGGCATCGAGGACGTCGTCCGCTCCCTGCCGGGCGGAGCCAAGCAGCTCTGGGCCGACCTCGTGAGCACCGTGAAGACGCAGGACGTCGAAGGGCGCATGAAGCACGAAGCCGTCGTCGACACCCTGCTCGACGCGCTCGCCGATCTCCCGGAGGATCTCGTGCGGACGCTCGTCGCGCGGTTCGAGCAGGAGCTCGCCTCCAAGCCCGGAGAGCGTCGATGAGCGTCGAAGAGCGTCGAATCCTCGCCGATGCACGGCGCGTCGTCGTGAAGATCGGAAGCCGCTCCCTCATGGCCGAGGGCGGTCGACGGTTCACCGAGATCGCGAGCCAGATCGCGGAGCAGCGCGCGAAGGGACGCAGCGTCGTGCTCGTCTCGTCGGGGGCCGTCGCGGCAGGCCGGCAGCGCCTCGGCTTCACCGAGCGCCCGAAGGAGCTGCCGAAGCTCCAGGCCGCGGCCGCCGCGGGCCAGTCGCACCTGATGCGCACCTACGAGGACGCGTTCGGTGCGCACGGCGTCGTGGTCGCGCAGGTGCTCCTCACCCATGCGGATCTCGCGGATCGCGAGCGCTACCTGAACGCGCGCGGCGCGCTCGAGGCGATGCTCGAGCTCGGCGTCGTCCCGATCATCAACGAGAACGACACCGTCTCGGTCGACGAGCTGAAGTTCGGCGACAACGACCAGCTCGCCGCGCTCGTCGCCGCCCTCATCGGCGCCGATCTGCTCGTCCTGCTCACGGACGTCGAGGGCCTCCTCGATCCCGAGGGCAAGCGCGTGCCCGTCGTCACGGACCTCCAACAGGCGATGGACTGGGTGCGGCCCCCGACCGACGACGTCGGGCTCGGTGGGATGGCTTCGAAGGTCGAGGCCGCGCGACGCGCCACCCTGCA
This sequence comes from Polyangiales bacterium, assembly GCA_046351215.1. GTDB lineage: Bacteria > Myxococcota_A > Polyangia > Polyangiales > Houyiibacteriaceae > JAXLYX01. Next base: position 197,118 of record JAXLYX010000006.1, read on the forward strand.
CGGCATCCCCTGCGTGATCGGGGACGCGCGCGACGCTTCGCTCCTCTCGCACATCACCTCCGGCGAGGACGTCGGCACGGTCTTCCTGCCGAAGGGAGCGACGCTCCCGAGCAAGAAGCATTGGATCGCGTTCACGCTCAAGCCGAAGGGCTCGATCCTCGTCGACCGCGGCGCCGCCGCGGTGCTGGCGCAGGGCAAGTCGAGCCTGCTCCCGTCCGGCGTCATCGGGGTGCGGGGGGACTTCGACGTCGGCGACGCCGTCACCATCGTCGATCCCGACGGCAAGGAGATCGCGCGCGGTCTCGCACGTTACGGCGTCTACAACTGCGCGCGGCTCGCGGGTGCGAAGTCCACCGAGATCGGCACACGCATCGGGCAGAACGGCGGCGATGTGATCGTTCACAAGGACGAGCTCGTCGTCCTCTGACCGAGCGGTCGCGCTTCGGCCTCGACGGCGGCGGAAGGGGAGGGCGTTCGCGCGAGCGAGCGCTCCTCCGTCGTCACTTCTGGTACTTGGCCTTCCATTCGTCGTACGGCATTCCGTAGACGATCTCGCGGGCCTCGCCGTCCGAGAGGGGCACACCCTCGGCCTCGGCGGCCGCGCGGTACCACTTCGACAGGCAATTCCTGCAGAAGCCCGCCAGGTTCATGAGGTCGATGTTCTGCACGTCCGTGCGCTCGCGGAGGTGGGAGACCAATTTGCGGAAGGCGGCCGCTTCGAGTCGGGTGCGCGTGGCTTCGTCCATGCGCCGAGAGTAGCGCGTCCCCCTTCCGCTTCACGCTCCGGCCGGTCATGATGATTCCCCGGTGTCGAAGAGCAGGCCGCTTCCACTCCTCCTCGAGGGCGATCCGCCCGAGTTCCTCGTGCACGACGAGGAAGAGGAATGCCCCTACCTCCCGGCCCAGCGCGCACGCTTCCCCTTCCGCCTCCCCGTGCGGCCCCTCCTGCCCGCGGAGATGGACGCGCGCCTCGCCCAGGGGGACCGTCGCAACGGACCCTTGCTGTACCGACCTTCCTGCGCGGGCTGCGACGCCTGCCGGGCCATCCGTCTCCACGTCGAGGGCTTCGAACCCCGGTCGCGCCACCGTCGTGTCCTGAAGAAGGGCGATTCGGAGCTCGTCGTCACGCTCGGTCCGACGCAATGCGATCCCGAGCGGGTCGCGCTCTACAACCTCCATCTCGAGGGGCGGGGGCTCACGCGCGGTGGGCCGCCGATGGATCTCGAGGGCTACCGGCACTTCCTCGCGCAGACCTGCTGCGAGAGCTTCGAGCTCCGCTACCACCGGGACGGGAAGCTCGTCGGCGTCGCGATCACGGATCGCTCGACGAACGCGCTCTCGGCGGTCTACTGCTACTACGATCCCTCGCTCGCCCCGCTCTCGATCGGCACGTACTCGATCCTCAAGCAGCTCGAGCTCTGCCGTGTCTGGGGCCTCGAGTACCTCTACCTCGGTCTCTACGTGGTCGGCTCCCGCGCCATGGCCTACAAGGCGCGCTTCGTCCCGAACGAACAGCTGATCGACGGGGCGTGGACGCTCGTGACATCCTCGCCCTCGCCGGAGGTCGCCCCCGAAGGCGACGCGTAGGCAGAGCGAGGACGTTCCCATGGTGAAGCTCTACGGCGTGCGGCAATCGCGCGCGTCCCGATGCCTGTGGATGCTCGAGGAGCTCGGCATCCCCTACGAGCACGTGCCGACGCATTTCCACGACGACACGAAGAAGGCCGAGTACCTCGAGGTGAATCCGAACGGCCGCGTGCCCGCGCTCGTCGACGGCGAGCTCAAGCTCTTCGAGTCGCTCGCGATCAACCTCTACCTCGCCCGCAAGTACGGGGGCGACGGCCCGCTCGGGCTCCCGACGATCGAGAGCGAGGCGCTCGCGGTCCAGTGGAGCCTCTGGGCGATGACGGAGGTCGAGCCCGCCCTCTACGCGTACCTGATGAACGGGTTCGTGCTGCCCGAGGCCGAGCGCGATCCGGCGGCGCGGGACCGGGGCTTCGAGGCGCTGCGTCGGCCCCTCGCCGTCCTCGAGGGGCAGCTCGAGAAGCGGCCGTACCTGCTCGGCGACCGGTTCTCGGTCGCCGACCTGAACGTCGCGAGCGTGCTCTCCTGGGCGAAGATGGCCCGGCTCGACCTCTCGCCCCATCCGAAGCTGCGGACCTGGCTGGACGTCTGCGTGAAGCGGCCGGCGGCGCTCCGGGCCCGGTGAGGGTCGGGGACTTATTGAAAACGGTTTTCGATTTCACCTTGCCTTCCCGTCACGTCTTTCTAGACTCGCATCGAGCCTAGGGGTCCCAACTGCGCGAGTTCGCTCGCTTTCCTCCGGGATCCGGCTCGGTTCCCATGAAGCGCGCATTCGCCCTCCTCGTTTCGCTGCTCCTCGTGCTTCCCGCGGCCGCCCAGCCGTCCGCGCCTGCCCCCGGATCCCCGGGCTCGACGCCTGCGCCCCCCGAGAGCGGCGCGGCCCCCGCGCCGAGCCCCCCGTCCGAAGGCGCTCCCGACGGGGCTCCCGCCGAGGGGGGAGGGGCGTCGGAGCCCGGAACGACGACGCCCGCGCCCACCGAGACCGAGGCGGGCGCCGACGAGTCGATCGAGCTCGACGACGTGCCGGTGACGGGAGGCGAGACGCCGCCCGCGGACGAGGTCGAGCCCGCGGCCGAGGAGGACGAGCTCTCGCTCGACGACGTGTCGGTCGGGGACACCGAGGCCGAGGAGGAAGCCGCCGAGGCGGCGGAGGAGCTCGACGTCGGCGACACGATGGTCGTCGGACGGCGCGCGCGGGATCTCGATCGCCTCCCGGGCGCCGCCAACGTCGTCACCGAGGACCAGCTGCGTCAGCAGGCACCCTTCAACGCGAACGAAGCCGTGCGCCGCATGCCCGGCGTGACGGTCCGCGACGAAGAGGGCGCGGGCCTCCGGGCGAACATCGGCATCCGCGGCCTGAACCCGGATCGCAGCCGGAACGTGCTCATCCTCGAGGACGGCGTGCCCGTGCAGGTCATGCCCTACGGCTATCCCGAGCTCTACTACACGCCGCGCATCGATCGCATGCGTGGCGTCGAGCTCGTGAAGGGCGCGGGCTCCGTGCTCTACGGTCCGCAGACGCTCGGCGGCGTGCTCAACTTCGTCAGCCTCGATCCGCCGCAGGACCTGAACATCCGCGGCAACATCCAGTACGGCAGCTACGACTCGCTCACGGTGAGCGCGAGCGTCGGCGACACGATCGGCGACGTCGGCTACCTCGTCCACGCGACGAACTTCCACTTCCAGGGGCCGCGCCTCCAGGACGTCGCGGTCACGGACCTCATGGGCAAGATCCGCGCGGACCTCGGGGACGGCGGCATCCTCCGCGTGAAGCTCCAGGGCTACTTCGAGTCGAGCGGCTCGACCTACCTCGGCCTGACGACGCCGCAGTTCGCCGCGAATCCCTCGGCGAACTACGCGATCAACGATCGGATGGTGATCAACCGCTTCGCGACGCAGATCAGCCACGCGATCGAGCTCGGCCAGCACGTCGATCTCGTCACGACCGCGTACGGCTCGATCATCTCCCGCGACTGGGGCCGCCAGGACTGGCTCCGCGCGCCGGACATGAGCCATCCGACGGATTCCGCGTACTACCAGCGGGTCATCGACGGACAGGGCAACGACATCGTGAACGATCCGACGCTCTGGCGGAGCGACGGATCCCAGGTCTTCTTCCTGAACACGCGCTCGAACCGCAACCGCGACTTCCGCATCGCGGGCATCGAGCCGCGCGCGACGTGGCGCTTCCACGGATGGGGCGAGCGCCACCAGCTCATCGCCGGCACGCGCGTCCACTACGAGGACGCGCGGGACATGCTCCTGCTCGGCGACACGCCGACGGCGCAGTCGGGCAACACGATCGAGGACGCGTTCCACCGCAACATCGCGTGGGCGACGTACCTCCAGCTCAAGCTCGGCTTCTTCGACGACAAGCTCCAGGTGACGCCCGGCTTCCGCACCGAGGCGATCTGGAGCGCCGGCATCACGTACCGCGAGGCGGGCGTGGACATCCCGGACCCGAAGGAGGGGACCACCTTCCTCTTCGCGCCGATCCCGGGCATCGGAGCGAGCTACGCGCCGAACGAGCACGCGACGATCTACGCGGGCGTGCACCGCGGCTTCGCGCCGCCCCGCATCTACGACAACATCCTGCCGACGGGCCAGGTCCTGAACCTCGCGGCGCAGTACTCGTGGAACTACGAGCTCGGCACGCGCCTCGCGTGGGGCGACTGGCTCTTCGCCGACGTCTCGGGCTTCGTGATGAGCTTCGAGAACCAGATCGTGGCGCCCTCCGAGGCGACCACGGGCGGGAACTCGGACGGCACGCTGCAGGGTGGGCAGACCCGGTCCATCGGCGCCGAGATCAGCGGCGTGCTCGACCTCGCGGAGAAGCTCGACCTCGGGTTCCAGCTCCCGCTGCAGGTGGCCTACACCTTCGTCGATGCCCGGACGGTCGGGAACGACTGGCCGATCGGCCAGGAAAACCGGATCCTCCCCTACGCGCCGAAGAACCGCCTGAACGCGACGCTGGGGTTCATCCACCCGATCGGCATCGAGGCGCAGGTCAACTGCGACTACCAGACGTACCAGTACGCCGATCTCTACGACAACGTGGACCCGAACCCCTCGGGAACCATCGGCCTCGTGCCCTCCCGCTTCCTGCTCGACGCCCGGGTCGCCTACGCCCACCGGCCCACGGGCCTCACGTTCTACGTGATGGGCAAGAACCTGCTGAACAACGTCTACATCGCCAGCCGCGCCCCGGCGGGCATCTTCCCGGGCATGTTCCGGCAGCTCTTCGTCGGCGTCAGCCTCGACTACTGAAGAGCGGGGCGCAGATCACTGGAAACTCGAGGGGAGATCGCCTCCGGGCCCGACGGTCCGGGCGGCGGCTCCTGGAATCCCGGCCGGTTCGGGGGCATGCTCCGGCCGCCGGGGGGCTTTCGGCGCGGGTGTCGGTGAAGGTCGGTTGCGACCCTGCCCCGCGTCGGTATGCTCCGAACCCCCGCAAGGATTAGCCGCCCATGACCAACGCTTCCGCGCCGACGCAGAACAAGATTCTCCTCGCCTGGGTCGAGGAGATGGCCGCCCTCACGAAGCCCGATCGCATCTACTGGTGCGACGGCTCGGAGGAGGAGCGTCAGCGCCTCACCGATCAGGCGGTCGCCGAGGGCATCCTCGAGCCGCTGAACCCGGAGAAGCGTCCGGGCTGCTACCTCGCGCGCTCGAACCCGAACGACGTCGCGCGCGTCGAGCACCTCACGTTCATCTGCACGCCGACGAAGGAAGAGGCGGGGCCGACGAACAACTGGATGGCGCCGAACGAGGCGTACGACAAGCTCCGCGGCCTCTTCGACGGGGCGATGCGCGGCCGCACCATGTACGTCATCCCGTACTGCATGGGCCCGATCGGCTCGCCGTTCTCCAAGATCGGCGTCGAGCTCACGGACAGCGTCTACGTCGTGCTGAACCAGCGCATCATGACCCGCATGGGCCAGAAGGCGCTCGACATGCTCGGCCACTCGGACGACTTCAACCGTGGCCTGCACTCCACGCTCGATCTCGATCCGAACAAGCGCTTCATCTGCCACTTCCCCCAGGACAACACGATCTGGTCCTGCGGCTCGGGCTACGGCGGCAACGTCCTGCTCGGCAAGAAGTGCCTCGCGCTCCGCATCGGCAGCTACCTCGGCAAGCGAGAGGGCTGGCTCGCGGAGCACATGCTCATCCTCGGCGTCGAGTCGCCCGAGGGCCAGGTCTCGTACGTCGCGGCGGCGTTCCCGAGCGCCTGCGGCAAGACGAACTTCGCGATGATGATCCCGCCCCACCGCTTCAACGGCTGGAAGGTCTGGACGGTCGGCGACGACATCGCGTGGATGCGCGTCGGTCCGGACGGACGGCTCTGGGCGGTGAACCCGGAGGCCGGCTACTTCGGCGTCGCGCCGGGCACGAACTACAAGTCGAACCCGAACGCGATGAAGACGGTGGAGAAGAACACCATCTTCACGAACGTCGCGAAGACGCTCGACGGCGACGTGTGGTGGGAGGGCATGGACGGCGAGGTGCCGGACGAGCTCATCGACTGGCAGGGCCGCCCCTGGAAGAAGGGCTCGACCGAGAAGGCCGCGCATCCGAACGCGCGCTTCACGGCGCCCGCGACGAACAACCCGATGTACAGCCCGAAGGCCGACGATCCGGCGGGCGTGCCCATCAGCGCGATCATCTTCGGCGGTCGCCGCGCGTCGACGATCCCGCTCGTCATGCAGAGCTTCAACTGGACGCACGGCGTCTACCTCGGCGCCATGCTCGGCTCCGAGACGACGGCCGCCGCGATCGGCAAGGTCGGCGTCCTCCGCCGCGACCCGATGGCGATGATCCCCTTCTGCGGATACAACATGGGCGGCTACTTCCAGCACTGGCTGGAGATGCGCCACAACATCGCGAACCCGCCGAAGATCTTCCTCGTCAACTGGTTCCGCAAGGACGACAAGGGCAGCTTCGTCTGGCCGGGCTACGGCGAGAACATGCGCGTCCTGCAGTGGGTCCTCCAGCGCGCCCTCGGCCGCATCGGCGGCCAGGAGACGGTGGTCGGCTGGGTCCCGCGCGAGGGCGACCTCGACCTCTCGGGCTGCGACATCACGAGCGACCAGTTCGAGCAGGCCACCCGCATCGATCCGAAGGAGTGGCTCGACGAGGTCGAGTCGCAGCAGGAGTTCTTCGACCTCATCGGCGACAGCATGCCCGAGGCCCTGAAGAAGCAGCGCGAGCTCCTTCGCGAGACGCTGAAGACGGTGCCGGGCATCGGCTGAGGAAGAGCGCATCCGGACGAGACGAGGCCGCCTGCGGGCGGCCTTTTTCGTTGCGGCGCCGGAGCCTGCACGCGTCGCGCCGGGTCCCCTTGATGGGGCCACGTCGCCGAGCTAGTTTTTCCATGGTCGGACATGGGAAAGCATGTCCGGCCGGGAGCGAGCCCATGGGAGACCAATCGCAGATTTCGGCGACGGTGTCGGCTGCCACGAAGGAGCGACTGGACCGCTTCACGGAGAGCCACGGGCTCAAGAAGAACTACGTGGTCGAGCAGGCGCTGCTCTACTTCATGGACGCCCGCAGGGAGCTGCCCGACGAAGCGCTCGCGCCGGCGAGGATCGTGCTCGAGGACGAGGCCTTCGATCGGCTCGTCGAATCCCTCGAGCGTCCGGCGCCGCCGACCCACGCGCTCCGCGAGCTGATGCGTGGCAAAGCCCGTTGAGATCCGTCCGCTCTCCCGCGACGACGATCGGCGCGGATTCTCTTGTGGCCAGCCGGACCTCGACCGCTTCTTCGAGCACTACGCCGGGCAGAACCAGTTCAAGCTCCACCTGGCCGTCACGTACGTGGCGGTCGTCGAGAGGCGCATCGTCGGCTTCGCGACGGTCTCCTCGTCCTCGCTCGAGCGCGCGTCGGTACCGAGCGCTCGCCTCCGGAAGCGACTGCCGAGCTACCCGCTGCCGGTCCTGCGCCTCGCTCGCCTGGGCGTCGACACGCGTGCGCGGGGGCTGGGGCTCGGTCGCGCCCTCGTTCGTCACGTCTTCCTGCTGGCGCTCGAGCAACGGGACCGCCTCGGTTGCGTGGGCGTGGTGACCGACGCGAAGCCCGAGGCCATGGCGTTCTACGAGGGGCTCGGATTCCTCCCCCTCGAAGGGGTGCGTGAGGGCCTCCTGCTCTCGGAGCCCCAGCCGATGTTCCTCGGCATCGAGACGATCGCCGCCGCGCTCGCTCCGTGACGGCCCCCCGCTACCGCAGCGCCATGCACGTCGTCGTCGCGTGTGCCGCGAGCTTCCCGTCCGAGAGGCGGACGATCGAGCCCTCGGCCGTGAGGAGGTTGTTCCCTGCGTGGACGATCCGCCCTTCGGCGCGGATGCGTCCCTCGCCCGGACGGATCGCGCGCACGTAGTTCACCTTCAGCTCGACGGTCGTGAAGCCGACGTTCGAGGGGAGCATCGACTGCACGGCGCAGCCGAGCGCCGAGTCGAGGATCGCGGCGCCGTAGCCGCCGTGCACGATGCCCGAGGGGTTGAGCACGAAGTCCGAGGGCTCGCCTTCGAAGACGACGCGCCCCTCCTCGACCTCGACGAGGCGGAAGTCGAGCGTCGCCGCGATGGGCGGCTTCGGCAGCTCGCCGACGAGCTGCTTCCGGAGGAGCTCGAGGCCCGTGAGCGCCCGGACCTCCGGCGTGCGCGCGATGGGGCGGGGATAGGCGTAGGTGCGGGTCTTCTGCAGCGCTTCGGCGGTCATGGGGCCTCCTGGTCCCGATCCTGGAGCCACCTGCGTCTCCACGCCTTCGTTGAAATCGAATGAAAGCCATTCAAGAATGAATGGATGTCCGACTGGGACGCGTACCGCGTCTTCCTCGCCGTCGCCGAACGGCGCAGCTTCTCGGCGGCCGCGCGCGCGCTCGGCTCGAGCCAGCCCACCGTCGGCCGTGCGATCGCCTCGCTCGAGACCTCGCTCGGCACGCGGCTCTTCCTCCGCACGCCGCGCGAGCTCGTGCTCACGCCGGACGGCGAGCGCATCCTCGACGACGTCCGGCGCATGGCCGAGGCGGCGCGCGACGCCGAGCGACGCGCCTCCGGCGGAGGCTCGGCGATCGAGGGCACGATCCGCATCGCCGTCTCGGAGGGCCTCGGAGGCGTCTGGCTCGTGCGGCGGCTCCCCGAGCTCCGGGAGGCGCATCCCGGGCTCCGCTTCGAGCTCGTGATCTCGAACGTCCCCGTCGACCTCGCGCGTCGCGAGGCCGACCTCGCGCTGCGTCTCTTCCGCCCGACGGAGCCCGATCTCGTCGCCCGTCGCGTGGGGCGCCTGCGCTTCGGGCTCTTCGCCTCGCCGGCCTACCTCGAGGCGCACGGCTCGCCGAGGAAACGCTCGGACCTCGCGAAGCACGACCTCGTCGGCTTCCCCTCGCGCGGAACGATGCCGACGATCGGCCGCTGGCTCCACCGGCTCGCGCCCGAGGAGCGCTTCGTCGTCACGAGCCACAGCCTCCTCGCGCAGCACGAGGCCGCGCGCGCCGGGCTCGGCATCGTGTCGGGCGCGGAGGTCGTGCTCGCGGACGATCCACGCCTCCGCCGCGTGCTGCCGAAGCTCGTCCCTCCCTCGCTGGAGGTCTACCTGGCGACCCACGTCGACGTGCGTCGTTCGCCGCGCGTGTCGGCCGCCTACGAAGCGCTCGCGGGCCTCATCGCGAAGAGCCCGCTCCGCGACTGAGCGCGCCTCAGTCCTCGAGGCTGAAGGTGTAGCCGAACTTCACTTCGTTCGTCGCCCACTGCGCCTCGGTCGGAGGCGCGGGCAGATCGTCCACGTGACCGCGGACGTACTCGAGGACGTGCGCGTCGAGGTCGGGATTGCCCGAGGAGGTGACGACGCGGACGCCGGTCACGTGGCCGCGCGGGTCGATCGTGATCCCGATGCGGACCACGCCCTCGATGCGCGCGTGACGCATGCCGTTCGTGTAGCGGGGCTGACCGACGACCTCGCGGACGCGAGCCGCGTAGGCGCGGCGGAACGGGGAAGGGTTCGGAGCGGCCTCGGCGACGGGAGCCGGGGTCCCGACCGGACTTTCGTGGCGCGTCCCGTGGGCCGAGCCGCCGAGCGAGCCGTCGCCGACGGCGACGCCGACCGCGAGACCGCCGACGCTCGAAGTGCCGACCGTGGCCTGGGGCACGACGGGCTGCTCGTCGGGGACGGTCTGGGCGGCCGGAGGCGAGGCCTCGGGCTGCGGGGCGGGGGGAGCCTCGGCGGGAGGCGTCTCGGGCCGCTCGATGCGGCGGGCGGCCGTCGGCGGGGGCGGGGGCGGTGTCTCGAGCGCCGGAAGGGCCTCGGGAGGCGCTTCCGGCGGGTCGACCGAGATCCAATGGTTGGGATCCCGGATCAGGTGCGTGACCGCCTTCACGGCCGGGACCGAGAGCGCCGCGAGGACGTGCAGCCCGAGCGCCACCGCGATGAAGAGACCGGCCCGGCTTCCTTCGTCGACACGACGGACCGGCACCTCGGTGGGGCGGGCCTCCGGCGCGGAGGAGGGGGAGGTCTCGGTGCTGCGAAGGGTGGCGTCCATGGCAGGCGTCGGAGTCGTCAGGGCAGTTTGAACTTGAACATCACTTTCATCAAGCCGCCCACACCCCTTGGACGCGGCGATCCGGCTGTGCATTCGGTACGCACCGCCTCGGAGAGTGGAAAGGGTATTGAAAATGATTTTCAATATCGTATTCTCTTCGTCGAGGTTGTCATGCATCGAACCGAAACCGAATCCGTTCGTCGTCGCCCCTCCTCCGACGTCCGCCGTCCCGGCGTCGATCTCCGCTGCGGCTGCCACCGCCTGCTCGCCCGCGGCGTCGCCGAGGGGCTCGAGCTGCGCTGCCCGCGCTGCAAGACGAACACGCTGCTGACCTGGGCCCAGGTCCGTGCCATGGAGCTCGCGGCGCGTGCCGCGGGGCCGGGCGCGGCGCCGATCCACGGTCCGAACGCGCCGATCGGCGATCGGGGCTAGGGCGCGGAGCTCAATAGCTCCGGCCGACGAGCCTCGACAGCGTGCGCTGGAGCTCCGGCACGGAGATCGAGACGTGCTCGACGACGCGGCCGTAGAGCGTCGCGGTCGGCACGTGCCTCCCGGGGTACTCCTGCTCGAGCTCCTTCAGGCAGAAGAGGATCACGCGCTCGATGCGGGTGAGCCCGTCGCGGACGTCGGGGATTCGGTCGAGGTCGGGCTCGTCGCGCGGAGGCCGAGGGCGTCGCCCATCGCGCGGATGTCCCTCACCTTCCACTCGAACGAGCTCCAGTCGTCGACCTCGGCGATCTCGCTCCACAGCGCCTCCACCTCGTCGATGCGCATGTCGCATGGGCGCGTGCGCTGGAAGTAGTCGAGCGAGAGCTTCTCCTCGTGCGCGGGCTCGTGCAACGAGAGCTCGTGGAGGACGGGGGCGAAGCGCTCGGTCTCGTAGACGGCGCGGGCCGGGCTCTCCTTCGCCCGAGCGCGGCTCGCTTCGCCGCCGTACCAGTCGAAGAAGAATTGCGCGAAGCCCACGCGGCTCGCGTCGAGGAAGCGGAAGAGCACGTCGACGAGGCGCTGATCGGTGGCCTCGTCCACGGGACGCAGACCGAGCCGCGCGAGGAGCCGCGGTCGGAAGGCGGCCCGGAAGCGCTCCGGGAAGCGCTCGAGCAGGGCCTCGAAGCGACGCTCGGGCGTCGCGAGCCGGAGGCATTCCGCGAGGCGCGCGAGGTTCCACATCACCGCGTCCGGCTGCCGTCCGAAGGCGTAGAGCCCGCCGCCGTCGAAGTAGGCCGCCGTGAAGCCCGGATCGTAGTGCGGCAGGAAGCGCCACGGGCCGTAGTCGAAGCTCTCGCCCGTGATGCTCATGTTGTCGGTGTTGAGCACCCCGTGGACGAAGCCGGCTGCCATCCACGACGCGACGAGCGCGGCCGCGCGCTCGACGACGCGCTCGAAGAGGGCGGTCGCGGGATCGGGCGCGTCGCCGAGGTCCGGATGGAGGTGGCGCACGCAGTACTCGACGAGGCGCCGCATGCCTTCCGCGTCGCGGTGGTAGAGCAGGCGCTGGAACGTGCCGAAGCGCACGTGCGAGTGCGAGAGCCGGACGAGCACGGAGCTCCGCGTCGGCGAGGGCTCGTCGTTGCGCGAGAGGCGCTCGCCGGTCTCGAAGAGCGAGAACGACTTCGACGTGGAGACGCCGAGCGCCTCGAGCATCTCGGTGGCGAGGACCTCGCGGAAGCCGCCCTTCAGCGTGAGCTTCCCGTCGCCTCCGCGGGAGTAGGGCGTCCGCCCCGAGCCCTTGGTGCCGAGGTCGAGGAGGCGGCCGTCCTCGGCGTCGTGGAGCTGCGCGAAGAGGAAGCCTCGACCGTCGCCGAGGTCGGGGTTGTAGGACTGGAACTGATGCCCGTGGTAGCGGAGCGCGAGCGGGCGCTCGAGGCTGCCGGGCAGGGGCGAGAAGCGCGCGAAATGCGCTTCCCAGTCCGCGTTCGACAGCTCCTCGAGCCCGACACGCGCGGCCCAGCGGTCGTTGCGGAAGCGGAGGATGCGCTCGGGGAAGCGCGCGGGCAGGACGGGATCGTAGAAGGCGTCTCCGAGCTCGAGCGCCGCACGCGAGGGACGGTAGCGCTCGGACGAGCTCACTTCCGCGCCCCGAACTGATCGAGGACCCAGTCGGCGACCGTCGGCGGGCTCTCGCCCTTCGCGAGCGGCATGACGGACCAGCGGAGCAGGTGCAGGCCGATCGGCAGGTGCACGAAGCCCTCGTCGATCTTCGCGCGCAGGAGCGGCGGGGGAGCGAAGCCGAGCTCGTCGGGCTCGCTCGGCGCCCATTGCACGTCGCGTCCGTACTCGCGGCTCGCGACGACTCCGACGGCATCGCAGAAGGTCTGGAAGAGGACCGGCGGGATCCATCGCACGTGGCCCGGGCCGACCTGACCGATCAGGTGCTCGAGGGCGAGCAGGCCGGCGCTGTCCGGCGTGATCCGCTCTCCGAGGAGCTCGCGCGCGGCCGCCGCGGCCCGCTGGAAGAACGCACCCGGCTTCTCGCCCCAGACTTCCTTCCCGGTCGCGGGCCGTAGCGCGGCCTCGAGCCGGGCCACGTTCTCCCCGCGCTCGCCGGGCGCCGTGTGGATCGCGACCTCCCAGAACGAGTCGAAGTCCTCGGGAACCGGCTCTCCGACGCGCGGCGCCTCGCCTCGGACGTAGGCGAGCGTCTCGTTCCACGAGCTTCCCTCGGGCTTCGTGCGGACGAGGCCGAAGGCCCCGAGCGCGCGATCGAGATCCGAGCGCGCCTTGCCGACGACGACCACGCGGAGCGCCCGGGGTCGGAGCTCCTCGGCGAGCAGCTCGGAAGCCGGACGGGAGAGCTCCGCGAGGAGCGTGCCTTCGAAGCGCTGCCGGACCTCCTGGTGGAGCGAGAGCGAAGTCCCCGGGTCCGACCAGACGACGACGACGAGCACCGTTCCCGCGGGCTCCGGCACCTCGAGCACGCGCGCGTGCACGGGCAGCCGCGGGAGCTCTTCCTTCGGCTGCTTGAGGTGGGGGAAGAGCTCGTCGAGCGGGCCGGGCTTGCCGGATTCGCCGGGATTCTCGGGGGAGGACATCGCCCCCATCCCTAGCGCCCGGCGCTCCGGCCGTCCATGGGGCTCAGCCCTGGGTCTCGAGCTCGGCGCGCAGGCGGTCGAGCTCGTCCTGCACCTCGGCCCAGGTATCGGTCGCCACCTCGAGCTCCGCCTGGGCGCGCTGGAAGTCGCGCATCACCGTGTCGCGCCTCGCGGCGTCGTCGTAGAGGGCGGGGTCGGAGAGCTGCTCGGTGCGCGCCTTCTGGGCCGTCTCGAGCTCGGCGATCTTCTTCTCGAGCTCGGCCACCCGCTTCTCGAGGGGACGGAGCTTCTTGTTGCGCTCGGTCCGGAGCTCGGCCTCGCGGCGCTTCCGCTCCTTCTCGTCCTCGCGGTTCCGCTTCGGCTCGGGCGCCTCGACCTGCGCCGCCTTCAGCGTCACGGGCGTTCCGCCGGCCCCGGCGGCCGCGGGCGCTTCGTCGCGCGCCGCGCAGGACGCGAGGTACTCGTCGAAGGTGCCGGGGTAGACGTCGACCGTGCCGCCCTCGACCATCCAGATCTTGGTCGCGAGCTTGCGGATGAAGGCCTTGTTGTGGCTGACGAAGACGAGCGTCCCGTCGTAGGACGTGAGCGCCTCGGCGAGCCGCTCGCTCGACTGCAGGTCGAGGTGGTTCGTCGGCTCGTCCATCAGCATGAGGTTGCCGGGATCGACGAGGAGCTGTGCCAGCGCCACGCGCGCACGCTCGCCGCCCGAGAGCACGCCGATCTTCTTCTCCACCTCGACGTCGCCGAAGAGGAGGGCGCCGAGGACGCCGCGCACGCGCTGGTGCCCACCGTCGCGGCACTTCCGCTTCACCTCGTCGTAGACCGTCGCCTCGCGACGGAGCGACTCGGCGTGGTGCTGCGCGTAGTAGGCGACCTTGACGTTGTGGCCGAAGCCGTAGCTCCCCGAGGAGGCCTCGATCTCGCCCGCGAGCATGCGGAGCAGCGTCGTCTTGCCCGCTCCGTTCACGCCGAGGAGGGCGATGCGATCGCCGCGCTCGACGCGCAGGTCGAGGTCGCGGAGGACGACGTGCTCGCCGTAGGCCTTCGAGAGCTTGTCCGTCGTCAGCACGTCGCGTCCCGAGCGCTCGCACGGCGGGAAGCGGAAGCTCATCGAGCGGCGGTCCTGATGGAGCTCGATCGTCTCCATCTTCTCGAGCTTCTTCACCCGGCTCTGCACGGCGGCGGCCTTCGTCGCCTTCGCGCGGAAGCGCTCGATGAAGTCCTCGAGGTGCTCGCGCTCCTTCTGCTGGTTCCGGAGGCGGTTCTCGAGGAGGACGGCCTCCTCCTCGCGCTGGCGCTCGTACTGGTCGTAGTTTCCGTCGTAGAAGCGCACGCCCTCGGGCTCGTAGCTGATCACCCGATCGATCTGCTCGTTCAGGAACTCGCGGTCGTGGCTGATGAGCAGGAAGCTCTTGTCGTAGCGCTTCAGGAAGGCCGTGAACCAGGCCACCGACGGCATGTCGAGGTGGTTCGTCGGCTCGTCGAGCAGGAGCAGGTCGGGGCGCTGGAAGAGCAGCGACGCGAGGACGGCGCGCATCTTCCAGCCGCCGCTGAACTCGCCGAGATCCCGCTCGAGGTCGCTCGTCTTGAAACCGAGGCCCGCGAGGATCCGCTTCGCTTCGTGCTCCGAGAAGTGCGCGTCGAAGTGCGCGAGGCGCTCGTGCAGATCGGCGATCTCCTGGGCGAGGTCGAGGAGGGCCTCCTGCTCCGCCTCCGTCGCCGGCGTGCCCTTCGCCTCGGCCGCCGCGAGGTCCTCCGTGACCTTCGCGAGCTGCGCGTCGAGCTCGGCCCGGCCCGGGACCGAGTCGCGCACGAAGGCGATGAGGGAACGGCCGCCCCCGACCGTCACGTCCTGCGCGAGGTAGCCGAGGCGCAGGTCCCGCCGCCGCCGGATGGCGCCGCCGTCGGGCGTCTGCTCCCCGGCGAGCAAGCGCAGGAGGGTCGACTTGCCCGAGCCGTTCGGGCCGATGACGCCGAGCCTCTCGTGCTCGCCGAGGCGGACGGAAAGCCCGTCGACGATGGTCTTTCCACCGAGCGAGAGGGAGACGTTCTCGAGGACGACGAGGCTCACGGGCCGCTAGGTAGCACGAGGGCGGCTTCCGTGGTCGCCGCCGGACGCTCCGGGGCGGGCCCGACCTCAGGTCTCGTACCCGAACTCCTCGTAGACGTCGGCGAGCTGCTCGCGCAGCCACTCGCGCGTGATGCCGAAGTCCTCGAGCTTGTAGGCGTGGGCGCTCTTGTAGCTCTTCTGGGCCTCGGTCGCGGCCTCGAGCTTCGCCCGGAATTCCGGCGAGATGTCCATGCCGAGGTAGTCGTAGATGCGCTCCACCGTGGCGCCCGGATCCGCCGTGAGGTGCTCGTAGCGGACGACGAGCATCTGCTCCTTCGGAATCAGCTTCCGGCAGGAGAGGGCGTAGCGGTAGTGCGAGAGCGCCATCTCGACGAACTGCTTCATCTCAGGCGAATTCTTCGGGATCTCCGGGCGGTGCGTGATCCACGCCCGGTACCACATGTCCATGTACGAGCCGAGCGACTCGTAGGGATGCCGGACCAGGTAGAGGAAGACCGCGTCCGGGAAGCGCTCGTGGAGCGTCATCAGCCGCGGGCCGGTGAAGACGTTCTTGTTGAGCAGGCGCTTCGTCGGCCCGTTCGCGTACATGAAGCGCTTCAGGCAGGACTCGTAGTAGCCCATCACGGCGTCGCGCACGGCCCGCGGCTTGCGGTCGAGGAAGAAGTCCTCGCCGAGCTCCTCGGAGAAGGGCAGGAGCAGCGTCAACGTGGGCGTGTGCAGCGGGTAGACGAAGAGACACTCGTCTTCCTCGGGCTTGTCGAGGCCCATCGGATGCACGTCCTTCCAGCCGCCGAAGAACGTGCGGCTCAGGAAGTCCGGGATCGCCTGGAGCGTCCCTCCGAGGTACTTCGAGTCGACCTCGCGCGCCTTGCCGAAGAGCTTCTCGATCGAGACCGTCGGGAAGATCGTCTGGTAGAGCTTGATGGTCGCGAAGCGCTCCTCGTCGAGGGCCATCAGGCGGTGCAGCATCGTCGTGCCGCTCCGCGCGTTCGCGAACATGAAGACCGGCCTGTCGATCGGCTGGTCGCGGTACTCGGGGTAGAGCTTCTCGTCGACCGCCTGGGCCACGCGGACGAGGTTCGCGAAGCCGAGCCAGGTCGGGAGGATCGCGGCCGTCATCGGCAGCGAGCGCCACGTGAAGTGCCTGCGCCAGACCTCGAGGGCCCGGGCGACCGCCTCGGTGTTCCGGGGCATCGGACCGAGGCCCGGGCGCTCGGCGCCGACCTGGTTCGCGACGGGCGCCACGGGAACGTCGGCTCGGGCGGCGACCGGGCGCCGGACCTCGGGCTCCGCGCGGACCTCGGCCGGGACGGCCACGGTGGCCGTCGCCTCGGCGAGGGGGGCGGCCACGGCGACGGGGAGCTCCGCCGTCGCCTCGGACGTCTTCGCCGGCTCGGATGCCTTCGACTTCGCCTGGGTCTTCCGTTGCCTCGGGGACGGCTGCGCGGACTGCATACGGCTCTCCCGCGGCCGGGAAGGGCCAGAGCCCACGGCCGCTTGGTCCCGGAAATGAACCCCGGGGGAGACGGGCGCGGGGGGGATCGGGCGAGCCGCTGGTTCGATCGGGCGAGCCGGCGAGGCCGGGGGGGGAACCGTCGGTCCGAGCCTGTAGTGATCGCTAGGTCCGGACGCCCCTCCGGC
The DNA here is from genome assembly GCA_046351215.1 of Polyangiales bacterium. Taxonomy (GTDB): domain Bacteria; phylum Myxococcota_A; class Polyangia; order Polyangiales; family Houyiibacteriaceae; genus JAXLYX01. The sequence continues at coordinate 213,979 of JAXLYX010000006.1, forward strand.
GCGTCTCAGCGGCGGAATCGGTAGGGATTCGGCGGCGGGCCGTCGATGCCCGTCACGGCGGCCGCGAACTGCTGGGCGAGCGAACGGCTGGCGGCGGACTCGGGCGGCGGAGCGCGCCGACCCGAGCGTCGGACCGGCGCGGGAGCGACCGCGGCCGTCGGTGCGCTCGCGGGCTCGGGCGAGGAGGACGGGGGCGCCTCCTCCTCGACGATGCGCGCGGCGGCCTGGACCGCGTGCGGGCGCGTCGGCTGCTTCACGAGCATCAGGGGGCCCGAGGCGATCGCGGCGGCCGCGAGGAACGAGACTCCGAGGGCCCGGAGCCGCGACGTCGGCTCGCTCGGCTCGGCCGGCCGGGGCTTCACCGTGCCCGGCACGAAGCGGAGCTTCATCCGGGCCATCGCGGCGCGGAACCGGAGCTTCTGGGTCGCGGTGCGGGGCCGGAAACGCAGCCGGCGGCGCCTCGGCAGGACGCTGATCGTCATGGCGCCACTGTGGATCGCGGCTCGGAAGTCGTTCGCAACGAAGGTGTGAACCGTCCGTGACGATGCCGTCGCCGATCGGATCCGGCGTCGTCGCGGAGCGCCGTCGTCCTGGACGCTTTCGTGACCGTCGGGTCAGGACTTCTCAATGACCTCGCATGCTTGACGCATTTCGGCCCTCGTCCCTAGGAAACGAGGCACGAGGTCGGCGTGCGCGCGAGGGCGTTCCGGGCGGCTCGAGCGTGCCTCGTCCTCTTGGGTGCTTTTTTTTCTCCGTGACCGGGTTGCGCGGGCGCGGACCGACGGCAACGTTGCGGACGTACGCGACCATCGCCCGTGTGCGGCCGCTGGCACCTCTCGCCCTGGTGCGTCAGCGAACTCACGCGGGGGAGAAAGCGAGCTTGCTACCGATGTCCCTCACCGTGGATTCCTCCACCCCTGCGTCGTCCGACGTCCTCACGAGCCTGCGCTCCGTCGCCGACACGCGGGGTCTCGGGGACCTCGCGGCCCGGCTCGCCGATCTGTCCGACCTCGTGCGCTGGGACATGAAGGATCTCGAGAAGGCGCTCGAGACCGTGCCGTACGAGGGCAACTCGGTCCACCAGAGCGCCAAGCACCTGCTCGGGCAGGGCGGGAAACGCCTCCGCCCGATGTGCGTCGCCCTCGCCGCGCGCGTGGGCCACGGCTTCGGCGCCGAGGCCCGCGAGCTCGGGGTGGCGGTCGAGCTCGTCCATTGCGCGACGCTGCTCCACGACGACGTCGTCGACGTCTCGGACCAGCGGCGTGGGGCCCCCGCGGCGCGGACCCTGTTCGGGAACGCGGCGTCGATCTTCGCGGGCGACTGGCTGCTCGTCGAGGCGCTCCGCCGCGTGCGACGGGTCGGAGTGCCCGACACCCTCGAGCGCCTGCTCGACATCATCGACGAGATGATCCTCGGCGAGGCGCTGCAGCTCGAGAACCGCGGTCGTCTCGACACGCGGCGCGAGACCTATTTCCAGGTCGTCGAGGGCAAGACGGCGGCGCTCTTCCGTTGGGCGATGTACGCCGGCGGCAAGGCCGGAGGGCTCCCTTCCGAGGTCTGCACGGGGCTCGAGGGCTTCGGACGCCACCTCGGCGTCGGCTTCCAGCTCGTCGACGATCTCCTCGACTACGCGGGGGACTCCGCGGTCACGGGCAAGGCGCTCTTCACCGACCTCCGGGAGGGCAAGATGACCTACCCGCTCATCGTCGCGCAGGAGCGCGAGCCCGTGGTCCAGCGCATCCTCGAGGAGATCATCGCCCTCCCCGAGAACGAAGCGCCGTCCCCCGCGCTGCGCGAGTCGCTCCTCGCCGCCCTGAGGCGGACCGGCGCGCTCGATGCGACTCGCAGCCTCGCCCACGAACACGCGGAGAAGGCGGCGGCCTGCCTCTCCGGCTTGCCCGACAGCCGTGCCAAGAGCGCGCTGCTGACCGTCGCCAAGGCGACGGTGCATCGCGAGGCCTGATGACGAACGAGGAAGGACCGATGTCCAGGAACACCACCAGCCGGATCCCGGGCTTCTACGAGAAGACGCTCGAGCAGCGCCTCGCGCGCATCGTCGAGACGGGCCTGCTCACGCCGGAGTCGCAGGCGTTCCTCGAGAGCGGTGGCGGTCTCGAGCCGCACGTCGCCGACCTGATGAGCGAGAACGTCATCGGCTGCTACGGCCTGCCGCTCTCCCTCGCACTCAATTTCAGGGTCAACCAGCGCGACGTGCTCGTGCCGATGGCCGTCGAGGAGCCCTCCGTCGTCGCCGGCGCCTCGAACGCCGCGCGTCTCGTCCGGATGACGGGCGGCTTCTTCGGCGAGGCCACCGCGCCCGTCATGACCACCCAGGTCCAGCTCGACGGCGTGCCGAACGCGGCGACCGCGAAGCCCCGCATCGAGGCGGCGCGCGACCTCATCCTGGCTGCCGCGAACAAGGCGATTCCCCGCATGGTCGCGCGCGGCGGCGGCGCCAAGGACCTCGACGTCCGCGTCCTCGACGAGGAGGAGGGCATCGTCGTGATGCACCTCTACGTCGACGTCGGCGACGCGATGGGCGCGAACCTCGTCGACACGGTCGCCGAGGCGACCGCTCCGTTGGTCCAGGACCTCGTCGGTGGACGCATCGGCCTGCGCATCCTCTCGAACCTGCCGCTCCGTCGCCGCGTCTCCGTGCGTTGTCAGGTCAGCGAGGACGCCCTCGGAGGCGCCGCCGCGGCCGACGGCATCGCACGGGCGAGCCGCTTCGCGGAGCTCGATCCGTTCCGCGCCGTCACCCACAACAAGGGCATCATGAACGGCATCGACGCCGTCGCCCTCGCGATGGGTCAGGACTTCCGCTCGATCGAAGCCGGCGCGCACGCGTATGCCGCGGTCTCGGGCGTCTACCGCCCGCTCGCCGTGTGGAAGCGCACCGAGTCCGGCATCGAAGGGCGTCTCGAGATGCCGCTCGCCGTGGGTACGGTCGGTGGCTCGACGCGCGCCCACCTGGGCGTCCGCGCGGCCTTCGAGATGATGGGCGTCACCTCCGCGGGCGAGCTCGCCATCGTGATGGCCTCGGCCGGCCTCGCGTCGAACCTCGCGGCCCTGAAGGCCCTGTCCGGCGAGGGCATCCAGGAAGGCCACATGCGCCTGCACGCCCGGAAGCTCGAAGCGGCGGAGAGCGTCGCCGAAAGCGCGACGGCGACCCCGAGGCAGAAGTGACCGAGCCCAGCGAGAGCACCGCCATCCGCCTCGGCTCGGGGCGGATGTTCGACGAGATCGCCGAGCGGTACGACCTCCTGAACCGCGTGCTCTCCCTCGGCATCGACCAGGGGTGGCGTCGCAAGACGGTGGCCTCGCTCGGGCTCGCCGGGTCCGCGAAGGTCCTCGATCTCGCGACCGGCACGGCCGACCTCGCGATGCTGATCGCGCGTACGCATCCGGAGTGCACGGTCGTGGGCGTCGATCCCTCGGCGAACATGCTCGCGGTGGGCCAGCGCAAGCTCGCGAGCACGAAGCTCGACGCCCGGATCACGCTCCAGGAGGGCGACGCCCAGGCGCTCCCCTTCGCCGACGACACCTTCGACGGAGCCACCATCGCCTTCGGCATCCGCAACGTCCCCGATCGCCTGAAGGGCCTCCGGGAGATGGCGCGTGTGACGAAGCCCGGCGCGAAGGTCGCGATCCTCGAGCTCAGCGAGCCGCGCAAGGGGCTGCTCGGGCCGCTCGCGCGCTTCCACGTCCACCACGTCGTACCCTTCCTCGGCGGCCTGATCTCGGGCTCGCGCGAGTACCGGTACCTGCAGCAGTCGATCCAGGCCTTCCCCGCGCCGGAGGTCTTCGCCGACCTGATGCGCGAGGCCGGGATGGAGGTCCTCGACGTCCGCCCCCTGACCTTCGGCGTCTGCTGCCTCTACGTGGGTACGAAGAAGAGGTCGAACGGATGAGCCGAGGGGCGGCGAGCGCACGCGCGATCGAGCGGGACGAGCCATCGGCTCCCCTCGCGCTCGCGTACGCCTCGCGTCTGCTCGCCGAGCGACGCAGGCCGGGCCGGACGCTCCTCTTCGCCGTACCGGCGCCGGTCGCGCCCGTCGAGCGCCTGCTCGATGCCGCCGGGCACGAGCCGACCGTGCTCTTCGCGCCCCCCGACGCCGCCCACGTGGCGGGCTTCGGTGTCGCGCACGCCGTCCGGCTCGAGGGCACGGAGCGCTTCGACGCCCTTCGCCGCGAATCGGCCGCGATCTTCGAGCGCCTCGACGTCGTCCGCACGGACTTCCCCTGGCCCGGCGGCCCGCGTCTCTTCGGGGGCCTCGCGTTCGCCGTCGGGTCGTCCGGTGGCGAGTTCCGTGGCTTCGGCGACGGACTCTTCGTCCTCCCGCGCGTGACCTACGTGGTCGAGGGAACCTCCGCCGTCCTCGCGCTCGCGGTCCCGGCGGAGCGCTCGGACGCCGCGGTCCTCGACGACGTCGCCCGCGCCTTCGCCGCGCTCGAGGACGCGCGCACGCCGGCCCGTCGGCCCGTCTCCTGTCTCTCGATCGATCGGGGCGACGTGGGAGCCTTCGAGCGCTCGGTGCTCGCGATCGTCGACGCGATCCGCTCCGGCGCGTTCTCGAAGATCGTCGCCGCCCGCCGCGCGGAGCTGCACCTCACGGGGCGGATCGAGCCCGCCTGGCTCCTCGAGCGTCTCGGGGAGCGCTTCCCGGGGTGCACGCGCTTCGCGCTCGACACGGGCGAGTCCGTCTTCCTCGGCGCCACGCCGGAGAGGCTCGTCACGAAGAAGGGGTCGGCCGTCGCGACGGAGGCCCTGGCCGGCTCCGTGGCGCTCGGTCATGCGAAGGAGCTCCTCGCGAGCACGAAGGATCTCGAGGAGCACCGCCTCGTCGTCGACTCGATCCTCGACGCGCTCCGCCCCTTCGCGCGCGACCTCTCGGCCGCCGAGCGTCCGGTGATCCGCGAGCTGCCCAACGTCCTGCACATGCAGACGCCGATCGAGGGGCGGCTCGCCGAGGGCGTCGACGTGCTCGAGCTGGTCGAAGCCCTGCATCCGACGCCTGCCGTCGGCGGGGTGCCGACCCAGGAAGCCGTGCGCTTCATCGTGGCCCACGAGCCCGCGCCGCGCGGCCTCTACGCGGGTCCCTTCGGTTGGCTCGACGCGAGCGGCGACGGCGCCTTCGTCGTGGCCCTGCGCTCGGCGCTCTTCGCGGGCGATCGGGCGTACGTCTACGCCGGCGCGGGCATCGTCCGCGACTCGGCGCCCGGCGCCGAGCTCGCCGAGACCGAGCTCAAGATGCAGGCGATCCTCGGGGCGCTCGATGGGGAAGCCCGCTAACGTCCAGGAGGAGTGGGCTCGCGTCCTGCTCGACGCCTTCGCGAAGGCGGGCGTGCGGGACGTGGTGATCAGCCCGGGCTCCCGCTCGACGCCCTTCGTCCTCGCGGCGATCGCGCATCCGGAGCTCTGCTGTCGGGACGTGCTCGACGAGCGGGTCGCGGCGTTCGTCGCGCTCGGTCAGGCCCGGGCGACGGGCCGACCCTCGCTGCTCCTCTGCACCTCGGGCACCGCGGCGACGCACTACTATCCCGCGATCGTCGAGGCCGGCGTCTCGCACGTCCCGATGATCGTCCTCACGGCCGACCGACCGACCGCGCTCTACGCCGCGGGCGAGAGCCAGACGATCGATCAGCTCAAGCTCTTCGGCGACCACGTACGGTTCTTCGCCGAGCTCGGAGCCCCGGCCGAGGGCGACGCGAACCTCCACGCCCTGCGACGCTTCGCCGTGCAGGCCGTCGCGATCGCGACGGGCTCGTCGCCGGGGCCCGTGCACCTCAATGCGCGCGCCGTACGGCCGCTCGAGCCCGAGCCGCTCGCGACGCCCGAGGATCACACGCACGCGGCCCACGCCGAGACGCTCCGCGCGCGGCCGGTCCTCGCCGTGCACGAGCCCGAGATGCGGCCCTCGCGCCGCGGGCTCGACGCCCTCGAGAGCGAGATCCGAAGGGCGAGGCGTCCGCTCGTCGTCGCGGGGCACGGTCCGCTCGATCCGGCGCTCGCGCGCGTGGTGCGGCTCTTCGCCCAGCGCTCGCGAATCCCGGTGGTCGCCGAGGCCGCGAGTCAGGGGCGTTTCGGCGGAGGCGAGTCGGAGCTCGTCCTCGGGCAGGCCGACGCGGTCTACCGATCGCCGACCGCGCGCGCGCGCCTCGCGCCCGATCTCGTCATCCAGCTCGGCGGCGCCCCGATCGCGAAGGGGCTCTCCTTGCTCGACACCGAGAGCGCGCCGCGCCGCGTGGTGGTCGCGCCGCACGGCTTCCCGGATCCGACGAGCCGCGCTTCGTTGCTGCTCCATGCACGTCCGCGCACGGTCCTGCGCGTGCTCGCCGAGCGCTTCGGACGCCGCGCCCACGCGGAGCTCGACCGCGTCTGGGTCTCCACGCTCCTCGACGTCGAGGCGGAGGCTCGGCGCCTGCGTGACGCGATCGTCGCGAGCTCCGGCGATGCCCTGACGGAGGGCGCGGTGGCGAAGACCGTCGTGGCCGCGCTGCCCCCGGGCGCGCTGCTCTCGCTCGGGAACAGCCTCCCGATCCGCGAGGTGGACGCGTACGCGGATCCCAGCGGTGTCCCGCTCTCCGTGCTCTCGCAGCGCGGGGCGAGCGGCATCGACGGGCTCGTCGCGAGCCTCGCGGGCGCCGCGGGCGCCACGCGGAAGCCGGCCCTCCTCCTCGTCGGGGACGTCAGCTTCCTCCACGACGTCGGAGGTCTCGCCGCGCTCCGGGGGCTCGACACGCCGGCCGTGGTCGTCGTCGTGAACAACGGCGGCGGGCGCATCTTCGAGCAGCTCCCGATCGGGACGCGTCCCCCCGAGGTGCTCCGGCATTTCACGACGCCGCACGACGCGGAGCTCGCGGCCGCGGCCGCCCTCCACCGCGTCGCCCACGTCCGCGTCGACACGGTCTCCGGGCTCGCCGAGGCCCTCTCCGCGGCGCTCGCGCGGCCCTCCGCGACGGTCGTCGAGGCGGTCGTCCCCCCGCACGGGGCGCGGGCCCAGAACGCGGAGCTCTTCCGCCGCGTCGACGCCCACGTCCTCGGCCGAATCGAGGGCGAGAAGTGAGGCCGCTCGTGCTCCTCCACGGGTTCACGGGAGGGCAGCGCAGCTTCGACGAGGTGAGGCGGCGGCTCGAGCCGGCACGACGGGTCCACACCCCCTTCCTCCCGGGGCACGGCCCCGCGCCGGGCGTCCTGCCGACGAGCTGGCAGCACGGGATCGAGCTCGTCCTCGCCTCGCTCGACGGCGTCGAGGTGCCCTTCGATCTCTGCGGCTACTCGCTCGGGGGTCGCGTCGCGCTCGGGCTCCTCGAGCGGATTCCGGAGCGGATCGCCTCGCTCGTCCTCGTCGGGGCACACCCCGGCCTCCGCACCGCGGACGAACGCGCCGCTCGCCGCGCGGCCGACGCCACGCACGTCGCGACGCTGCGGCACGAGGGGCTCGCGCGCTTCGTCGAGACCTGGGAGTCGCAGCCGATCTTCGCGACGCACGGATCGGCGTCCGAGGGGTCACGCGCGGCGAAGCGGGCCGATCGGCTCGGTCACACGGCCGCGGGCCTCTGCGCATCGCTCGAGGCGATGGGCCTCGGGGCGATGCCCGACCTGAGGCCTGCCCTCGAGGCCTACGACCGCTCCCTCGACGTCGTGGTCGGTGCGCTCGACGCCAAGTTCCGCCCGCTCGCGGAGGAGGTCGCGCGGTCCGCCCGGCATGCCACGCTGCACGTGGTGCCCGGGGTGGGGCACGACGTCCCGCTCGAGGCCCCCGAGGCCCTGGCCGCCATCCTCTCGTCCCGCCCCGCCCCGCCCGCTCCGGAGAACTCCGACCGATGAACACCGCCGCGATCCGCCCCGGCTCCGCGAAGGCCTGGCTCCTCGCCAGCCGCCTCCCCACGCTCGCCGCCGCCTTCGTGCCCGTGGCCGTGGGAACCGCCGCAGCACACCGCGCAGGCGGGATCGCCTGGCTGCCCGCGATCGCTGCCCTGCTCGCCGCGTGTTTCATCCAGATCGGCACGAACTTCGCGAACGACGTCTTCGACTACGAGAAGGGCGCCGACACCGAGCATCGCCTCGGACCGGTACGGACGGCGCAGGCGGGGCTCATCACGCCCTCGCAGCTCAAGAAGGGCATCGCCGTCGTCTTCGGCCTCGCGATGGCGCTCGGCCTCTACCTCACGTGGGTCGGAGGGCCCGTGATCCTCGCGATCGGCATCGCGTCGCTGCTCGCGGGCCTCGCGTACACGGGCGGCCCGTTCCCGCTCGCCTACAACGGCCTCGGCGACGTCTTCGTCATCGTCTTCTTCGGCTTCGTCGCGGTGTGCGGGACGGCCTTCGTGCAGGTGCACTCCGTGCCCGTGATCGCCGTGTTCGCTGCCGTTCCCGTCGGCGCCCTCGCGACCAACATCCTCGTCGTCAACAACGTGCGAGACCGCGAGACGGATGCGCGTGCGGAGAAGCGCACCCTCATCGTCCGCTTCGGTCGTCGGTTCGGAGAGCTCGAGTACGTCGTCCTCGTGGCGCTCGCCTACGGGACGCCGGTCGTCCTCTACGTCCTGCACCTCGCCGGCATCCTGGTCCTCCTGCCGCTCCTCACCGCGCCGCTCGCCTTCCGACTCGCGTCGCGCCTCCGCCGCGAGAGCGGGGCCGTCCTGAACGAGGTCCTCGTGGGCACGGCGAAGACGATGATGCTCTTCGGCATCCTCTTCGCCCTCGGTCTGGCGCTCGCCTCATGAGCCTCGCGGTCGCGATCGAGCGCATCGGAGGCGCGATCCCCGAGGTCGGCAACGCCACCTCGCGCTGGGCACGGCGCGAAGGGCTGCTGCTGCGCCTCGTGGACGCCGACGGTCGGTCGGGCGTGGGCGAAGCGAGCCCGCTCCCGGGGCACTCGCCCGACGACCTCGAACAGGCCTTCGCGGCGCTCGAGCACGTCGTGCGCTCCGATGCGCGCGGGCTCTTCGAGTCGGCCTCGAGTCTCGAGGCGCTCGGGGCCTTCCTCGACGCCCACGAGGTGTCCTCCCCTTCGGCCCGGTTCGCGCTCGAGACCGCCGCCCTCGATCTCCGGGGCCAGAGGGAAGGGCGGCCGCTCCACCGGTTGCTCTCCGAGGCGACGAGCGCTCGCGTTCCCCTCTCGACGCTGGTCCCCCTCTCGGGCGCCCGGGCGACCGCGCGCGCCGCGAGCGCGCTCGTCGATGCCGGCTACCGGTCGTTCAAGGCCAAGATCGGGGGCGATCGCGCCATGGAGCGCGAGTCGTTGCGCGCTCTCCGCGAGACGATCGGCGAGGGAGGCGAGCTCCGCCTCGACGCGAACGCCTCGCTGTCGCGCGACGAGGCCGAGAGCCGTCTCGCGGAGCTGGCCGACCTCGGCCCGAGCTACGTCGAGGAGCCGACGGCCCTCCACGCCCTCGAAGGCGTGCCCCGCGGCTTCGCGGTCGACGTCGCGCTCGACGAGTCGCTGCTGCACCTCGACACGGGGGCCCTCGAGCGCTTCCTCGCCGCGGGGAAGGTCGGCGCCGTCGTCCTCAAGCCGATGCTCCTCGGAGGCTTCGGTCGTTGCCTCGCGATCGCCGAGCTCGCCGCTCGAGTCGGCATCGGCGCGGCGGCGAGCCACCTCTTCGACGGATCCGTCGCCCTCGCGGCCGCCTCCGAGCTCGCGCTCGCCCTCCCGCGCCCCCTCGCCGCGGGCCTCGCGCCGCACGCCGCGCTCCCGGCCTACGGGGCGCTCCCGCTCGCCTCCCATCGAGGCGCCTCGATCGTCGCCCACGACCGCCCGGGCCTCGGCTTCGAAGCGGGGGTCGCATGACCTCCGACGTCGACGGGACGGATCGGCTCTCCGTCGTCCGAGCCGCGCTCGAGAGACCCGACGGCATCGCCTTCGCCTCCGCGGAAGGAACGACGACGTACGCGCGTCTCGCCCGGCGCGTCACCGCGGCGATGCGCGAGCTCCGGAGCCGCGTCGATCCCCGGGCGCAGGACGCGCTCGTGGCCTTGACGCCGCGCCCGACCGAGGAGTCGATCGTGCCCCTGCTCGCGTGCATCGAGCTCGGGGTGCCGTTCGTGGCCCTGCATCCGAGGGCGCCCGAGGCCGAGCGGCGGCGCCTGCTCGAGCGGGTCCGCCCGACGTGGATCGTGCCGTCGGACGAGGCCTTCGGGGCCTCCTGTGCGCCGGAGCCGGGCCCGCCGATCGACCCCGAGACCCCGCTCGCCGTGCTCTTCACGTCGGGCACGTCGGGGACGCCGAAGCCCGTCGTCCTCTCGCGGCGTGCGTTCCTCGCTTCGGCGGACGCCAGCGCCGAGCGACTCCCGATCGGCCCGGGCGATGGATGGCTGCTCGCGCTCCCCCCGGCGCACGTCGGCGGGCTCTCGGTCGTCACGCGCTCGCTGGTCGCGCGCTCGACCGTCGTCCTCGCCGGCGAAGGAGCCTTCGATCCGGCCGCGTTCGCCCGTGCGATCGACGAGGGGGCGACGCTCGTCTCCGTCGTGCCGACGACGCTGCGAAGGCTCCTCGATCTCGAGCCGCGCTACGCACCGCCTCCCTCTCTGCGTGTCGTGCTCGTCGGGGGCGCCGCCGCCGCTCCCTCGCTCCTCGCGGAGGCACTCGAACGAGGGTTCCCCGTGCGTGCGACGTACGGTCTCACCGAGGCCTGCTCGCAGGTCGCCACGCAGTCCCGTCCGGACGAGCCCGGAGCCGGGAGACCCCTCCAAGGAACCGAGGTGCGCATCGTCGACGGACAGATCTCCGTCCGCTCGCGCACTCTCCTCTCCGGCTACTGGCCGCTCGGCTCTTCGCCGAGCCCCCTCGATGCCGAGGGATTCTTCGCGACCGGCGACCTCGGCGAGCTCGATTCCGGAGGCTGCCTGCACGTCCACGCGCGACGGAGCGACCTCGTCGTGACCGGGGGGGAGAACGTCTACCCGGCGGAGGTCGAGGCCGCGCTGCTCGCGATCCCCGGCGTCGTCGGGGCCTGCGTCGTCGGCATCGACGATCGCGACCTCGGTCAGCGCGTCGCCGCGGCGGTGGCGCTCGCTTCCGCGGCCGTCGAGCCCGAAGGGCTGAGAGCATCGCTCCGCGCGCAGCTCGCGTCCTTCAAGCTCCCACGCACGATCGTGGTCGTCGACGCGCTCCCCACGTTGCCGGGCGGGAAGCTCGATCGGCTCGCGGTCCGGCGCCTCCTCAGCGATACGACCAGAGCACCTGGCTGACGCGGACGGCGCCGCGATCGACGACGAGGTGCTGGTAGGCGCCCTCGAGCTCGACGTCGCCCGCGTGGCGTCCGAACTGCGTGTAGAGGAAGTGCTCGAGCTCGCCGACGGTGAGCACCGAATCGTGCGGGTTCACGTCCGCTTCTCCCGAGATCCCCGTGCGCATGAAGTAGCTGAGGTAGCCGCCCGCCTGGAACTGGCTCGCCACCGCGGACTCGACGTCCTCCTCGGAGGAGAAGAAGCCGACCCGGCCCGGACGCGTGATCACGTCCTTCGCGAAGCCGCCCGAGAAGCACGAGTCGAGCGCGACGACGGAGACCTGGGAGCGGAGGCGATCGAAGAGCTGCCCGAGCTCGTCGTCGACGAGCGGTCCGTCGTACAGGTAGAGCTGTTCGTCGATCCCGTCGATCTCCCGCACGTCCCGGCTGTTCTCCTGCTGCGCTCCGTGTCCCGAGTAGAAGAACACGAAGACGTCGTCGGGGCCGAGGTCGCGGGCCATGCGCTGCATCGCGGAGCGGATCGCGTCGACCGTGACCTGCCCGTCGGTGAGGACGATCTGACGCTCCGCGGAGTTCAGGCCCGAACGGCGGAAGGCCTCGGCGAGCTTGATCGCGTCGTTCGCGCAGTCCTCGAGGTCGTTCTCGGAGCCCGGATAGTCGGAGATCCCGGCGAAGAGCCCGTAGACGTGGCTGCCTCCGTCTCCGGTCCCGCCGGTCGAGGTCCCTTCGCCCCCGGACGAAGGACGCGCGACGGCCGCCCCCTGACCGAACGAGAGCGTGTACCGACCTCGTTCCCCGGGCTGGTAGGTCGTCGCGAGGAGGGTGTACTCGCCGTTCTCGGCCGAGGGGATGTCGAAGCCCGCCGCGCGCTCGCCGCGCTCGACGTCGTCGTTGTCGAGCTGCTCGCCGCTCGGCGTGCGCATGATGAGGTAGGGGTCGAAGTCGTTCGACTCGAGGCGGATCCGCACCGAGCTGCCGGGCGTGAAGGTGTGGCGGTACCGGTCGTAGTACTCGCCCGAGCGCAGCGTCTCGTCTCCGTCGGCGAGCTCGCCCGCGATCGGTGCGTTCCCCGCCGTGCCCACCGTGTCGCTCGGGCTCGAGTCGACGAGCGCCGTCGAGCCGAACGTCAGCGCATAGCCCCCCTGCATGTCGGAGCGGAAGGCGGTGGCGACGATCCGGTAGGTCCCCGCCTCGGGAAGCGTGAGCGAGAGGTGCGAGTTCTTCGTGCCGTTCGAGTCGTCGTCCTCGAAGAGCCTTCCGTTCGGGCCGATCACCATCAGGTAGGCATCGAAGTCGTCGCTCGCGAGATCGAGCTCGAGCGCCTGCCCCGCCGTTCCGACGAGCGCGTAGACGTCCGCCGGCTCGCCGGTCGGGAGGCGCGCGCTCGACGCTCCGAGGCTCCCTTTCTGGTCCTGCCCGACGGTGATCGGCGTGCCGGGCGTCGTGGGAAGGCGATGGTGCGAGCGCGCGAGGCTCGCCGTCGCGCCGCCCGAAGCGTTGGCGAGCGCGATCCGGTAGGTCGCGCGCTGTCCGCGCGAGGGGGAGGAGAGCTGGACCCGATGCGAGCCGGGCTGCGTGAGCACGTACGTGCCGCGGCCGGACGAGGCGAGGGAGCGTCCGTTCGGATCGAGCACGACCGCCAGCGGGACGACCGAGCCCTGCGTGCTCAGCCGCAGCTCGAGCGCGCCGCGCTCCGGGCCGTCCACGGCCCAGAGGTCGACGAAGCGTCCGTCGTTCGAGGTCGCGTCCCCCGGCCCGAGCGAGCCGTCGCGCGTCTCCCCGACCGAGAGGAGGGTCGACCCGGCGGAGCCCGGACGCGCAGTCCCGTCGCGGCGCACCGTCACGTGGCAGGGGCCGGAGGCGCCGACGTCGTAGCTCGTCACGACGATGCGCATCGAGCCTCCGTTCGGCACGCGCACGGCGACGCGGCTCTTCACGCGGCTGCCCTGGTCGTCGTCGTTGCGGAGGGGGGGCGCGGACGGGGGCGTGACCTCGAGCACGGGATCGAAGCCGGTCGTGGTCACCTCGACCACGAGCGAATCGCCCGCGAGCACGGGGACCTCGAACTGGAGTCTCCCGGCCGAGCCGCCGTGTCCGGTGACGAGTCGCGCGTCGAGATCGAGAAGGGGGCGGGTCGAGGCCGCCGGGGCCGCGTCGCCCTTCTTGCCGCAGGAGCCGCAGCCGGACGCGGCGAGGACCAACGGGACGACGAACGTGGCGAGCCGGCGATGCATGCTTCCTCCGCGGGCTTCCCACCCGTCGCTCGGAGCATACGCGCGTCAGCTCTGGATGCGCCCTTCCGTTCGACCCTCGCCCCGGAGGAAGGCCTCGACCACGGGTCCGTACCCCTCGCGGTAGGTGGGGACCGAGAGGGCGTACCCCGAGCCGACCAGTCGGGCGTTGGAGACGCGCTTGTGGCCACGCTCCGTGCCGGTATGCGAGCGGTTCCGCTGCCTGGCGACACCGAGGGCCGCGGCCAGGTGGTCGCGGACCTCGCCGAGCGGAACGGGCGCATCGTCCACCCCGCAGTACACGGCGGCCGGCGAGGGAAGCTCGAGCAGGTGCGCGAGCGCCCCGGCGCAATCGTCGACGTGGATGCGGTTCCCGAACGCGTCGTCCGGCGAGTCGGAGGGCTGATCCTCGAAGACCTGACGCACGAGGCGCGTGCGTCCCGGCCCGTAGATCCCGGCGAGCCGGAGCGCGACGCCATGGCGGCCGTGCGCGATCGCGACCGCCTCCGCCTCGAGGAGGATCCGCCCCGAGAACGAGGCCGGCTCCGTCGCCGAGGTCTCGTCGACCCACTCGCCCCCGGTCTGGCCGTACACCGCCGTGCTCGAGGTGAAGATCACCCGCTCGAGGGCCGAGCCGCTCGCCTCGAGCCGCTCGATCACCCGCCGGAGGCCGTCGACGTAGATCGTCCGATAGGCCTCCTCGGTCCGGCCCCCGGCGCTCGCCGTGTAGACGAGGGCATCCACGACCGGGAGGGCCGGGAGGTCTGGGGCGGCGAGGTCGGCCGCTACCGGATGCACCCCGGGGGGCAGGGCCTCGATCCGGCGTCGGAGGCCGTGGACCTCGTGACCGGCCGCGACGAGGCGCCGGGCGAGCGCGTTTCCGACGTATCCGCAACCGGCGACTAGGACGCGCATCGGACAGTGGCCTTCCATGCATGCATGAGCATGAATGTATGATAAGGAATCGGACCCCCGGGGCAACGGCCCCGGTGCCTCGGCGGCCAGCATGGCCGCCGACCGGGAGACGAGCCATGGCCCGACGCGACATCGAACGAGAGATAAGAGCCCATCTCGAGAAGCGAATCCTCCTGCTCGACGGCGCGATGGGCACCATGATCCAGCGCTACGGCCTCGGGGAGTCGGACTACCGCGGGGAGCGCTTCAAGGACCACGCGCACGACCTCAAGGGCGACAGCGACGTCCTCGTCCTCACGCGTCCGGACGTGATCCGGGAGATCCACTCCCAGTACTTCGAGGCCGGCGCCGACATCGTCGAGACCAACACCTTCGGCGCGACCTCGGTCGCCCAGGCGGACTACCACCTCGAGCACGCCGTCTACGACATGAACGTCGCGGGCGCGCGCATCGCGAAGGAAGTCGCGGAGGAGTGGACCCGGAAGACGCCGGACCGGCCGCGCTACGTCGCGGGCGCGATCGGCCCGACGAACCGCACGCTCTCGCTCTCGCCGGACGTGAACGATCCGGGCTATCGCGCCGTGACCTACGACGAGGTCCGCGAGGGCTACGCCGAGCAGGTCCGAGGGCTGCTCGACGGCGGTGTCGACCTGATCCTCGTCGAGACGATCTTCGACACGCTGAACGCGAAGGCCGCGCTCCACGCCGTCGAAGACGTGTTCGAGGCGCGCGGCGAGCGCGTCCCCGTCATGATCTCCGTCACGATCACGGATCGAAGCGGACGCACCCTCTCGGGTCAGACCGTCGAGGCGTTCTGGATCTCGATCGAGCACTCGAAGCCCCTCTCGGTCGGCATCAACTGCGCGCTCGGCGCGGCCGAGATGCGGCCGTTCATGGAGGAGCTCGCGAAGGTCGCGAGCTGCTACGTGAGCTCGTACCCGAACGCCGGCCTCCCGAACGCCTTCGGCGGCTACGACGAGACGCCCGAGCAGATGGCGGCGCAGCTCCGCGAGTTCGCCGAGAGCGGTCTCGTGAACGTCGTCGGCGGCTGCTGCGGAACGACGCCCGATCACATCCGCGCGTTCGCGAACGCGCTCGCGGACGTGACGCCGAGGAGGCTCCCGACGGAGGACCTCCACCTGACGCGCTGGTCCGGCCTCGAGCCCTGCGTCGTGCGCCCCGACTCGACCTTCCTCATGGTCGGCGAGCGGACGAACGTCACGGGCTCGGCGAAGTTCCGCAAGCTCATCAAGGAGGGCAATTTCGCCGAGGCCGTCGACGTGGCCCTCCAGCAGGTGCGGAGCGGCGCCAACGTCATCGACGTGAACTTCGACGAGGGCATGCTCGACGCCGAGGCGGCGATGACCCGCTTCCTCAACCTCATCGGGGCGGAGCCCGAGATCGCCCGCGTGCCCGTCATGATCGACAGCTCCAAGTGGAGCGTGATCGAGGCCGGGCTCAAGTGCGTGCAGGGCAAGGCGATCGTGAACTCGATCTCCATGAAGGAGGGCGAGGCCGAGTTCGTCGCGCGGGCGAAGCTCGTGCGGCGCTACGGCGCCTCCGCCGTCGTCATGGCCTTCGACGAGAAGGGGCAGGCCGACAGCCTCGAGCGCCGCGTCGAGATCTGCAAGCGCGCCTACCGCATCCTCACCGAGGAGATCGGTTTCCCGCCCGAGGACATCGTCTTCGACCCGAACATCTTCGCGGTCGCGACCGGCATCGAGGAGCACAACCGCTACGCGATCGACTTCATCGAGTCGGTCCGGCAGATCAAGGCCGCCTGCCCGCACGTGAAGATCAGCGGCGGTGTCTCGAACCTCTCCTTCTCGTTCCGTGGCAACGACCGCGTCCGCGAGGCGATGCACTCGGCCTTCCTGTTCCACGCGATCCGCGCGGGCATGGACATGGGCATCGTCAACGCGGGCCAGCTCGAGGTCTACGAGGAGATCCCGAAGGACCTCCTCGAGCGCGTCGAGGACGTCCTCTTCGACCGTCGCCCGGACGCGACGGAGCGGCTCGTGGCCTTCGCCGAGACGGTGAAGGGCGCCGGCAAGAAGCAGGAAGAAGACCTCGCCTGGCGCTCGCAGCCCCTCGGCGACCGCATCACCCACGCCCTCGTGAAGGGCATCGTCGACTTCATCGAGGCGGACGTCGAGGAGGCCCGGCAGGCGCTCGGTCGGCCGCTCTCGGTGATCGAGGGGCCGCTGATGGCCGGCATGGGCGTGGTCGGCGATCTCTTCGGCGCCGGCAAGATGTTCCTCCCGCAGGTCGTGAAGAGCGCCCGCGTGATGAAGAAGGCCGTGGCCTACCTCGAGCCCTTCATGGCGGCGGAGAAGGCGGACGGCGCGAGCAGCTCGCAGGGCAAGGTCCTGCTCGCGACGGTGAAGGGCGACGTCCACGACATCGGCAAGAACATCGTCGGCGTCGTGCTCGGCTGCAACAACTACGAGGTCGTCGATCTCGGCGTGATGGTCCCCGCGGAGCAGATCCTGCGCACTGCGCGCGAGCAGGGGGCGGACGTCATCGGCCTCTCGGGTCTCATCACGCCCTCGCTCGACGAGATGGTCCACGTCGCCCGCGAGATGGAGCGTCAGGGCTTCCACGTGCCGCTCCTCATCGGCGGCGCGACCACGAGCCGCCAGCACACGGCCGTGAAGATCGCGCCGCAGTACCACGAGTCCGTCGTGCACGTCCTCGACGCGTCGCGCGTCGTGAACGTGGTCGCGTCGCTGCGCGACCCGAAGCAGAAGGTCGGGTTCGACGCGAAGAACCGCGAGGACCAGGACAAGCTCCGCCGGCTCTTCGAGCAGAAGCAGACGCGTGCGAGCCTCCCCATCGCGATGGCGCGCGAGAACCGGCGCGCCCTCGCGTTCGGCGCCGACGAGGTCGCGGTCCCGTCGTTCGTCGGGCGCCGCGTGCTGGAAGACGTCCCGCTCGAGACGATCGCGCGGTACATCGACTGGACCTTCTTCTTCTCGGCCTGGGAGCTCAAGGGACGGTTCCCCCAGATCCTCGAGCATCCGGAGATCGGGGCCGCCGCGAAGGAGCTCTACGAGAACGGCACGAAGCTCCTGCAGAAGATCCTCGAGGGGAAGCTCCTGCGTGCGCGCGCCGTCTACGGCTTCTACCCGGCCAACGCCGAGGGCGAGGACGTGGTGCTGTACACCGACGAGTCCCGCACCGCGGAGCTCGCGCGGTTCCCGATGCTCCGCCAGCAGACGGCGAAGCCCGACGATCAGCCCTACTTCTCGCTCGCGGACTTCGTCGCGCCGAAGGGCGTGCCCGACTACGTCGGGGCGTTCGCGGTCACCGCGGGCATCGGCGCCGACGAGCTCGCCGCCAAGTACGAGGCCGACCACGACGACTACCACGCGATCATGGTGAAGGTCCTCGCGGACCGGCTCGCCGAGGCCTTCGCGGAGTACCTGCACGAGCGTGCCCGTCGCGAGTGGTACGCGCCCGACGAGAGCTTCACGAACGAGCAGCTCGTCCGCGAGGAGTTCCGCGGCATCCGTCCGGCGTTCGGCTATCCGGCGTGTCCCGACCACACGGAGAAGGCGACCCTCTGGAAGGTGCTCGGGGCCGACGAGGTCGGGATCCACCTGACCGAGACCTTCGCCATGATGCCGGCCGCGAGCGTGAGCGGCATCTACCTCGGGCATCCCGAGGCCCGCTACTTCGCCGTGGGCCGCGTCGATCGGGACCAGGTCGAGGACTACGCGCGCCGCAAGGGCATGACGCTCGCCGAGGCCGAGCGCTGGCTCCAGTCGGGCCTGGCGTACGAGCCGGGTGGGGCCGGGTGAACCAGCTCACGGGGGGGAGGGCCCGTCCAGGACCCCCGCCCCCCGTGCGCCGGAAAATTACGCTTTCCAGCCGAGCCTCTGCCATACTTCTTTCGTGGATCCGAAGTATCTCGGCGAGCTGATCGAGGAGTGGAAGACCCTCGGGCCCGTGCGGTTCGCGGCCCAATATCGGGATGCGATGTTGCAGCTGCGCGACCTCGGGAAGGACGACGAGGCGGACGACGCGGCGTTCCATACCGCGTTCATGAACCGCGAAGAGCTCAAGGAGGCGACCGACGGGACCGCCGGCGGCTCGGGCGAGCACAAGCTGCCGAGCCTCTCGGTCGGTCAGGTGGTGCGGGTCGCGAAGCGCCAGGGCGGTGCGTTCCAGGACCGCATCGGCGTGGGGCGCGCCCGCAACGTCGACGTGCCGCTGCAGCTCGCGAAGATGTCGAAGTACCACGCCTTCTTCTCGAAGAGCGAAGACGGCCGCAGCTACTCGATCACCGACGCCGGCTCGACGAACGGGACCTTCCTCGACGGCAAGCGCTTGCCCGAGAAGCAGGCCGTGTCGCTGTCGGACGGACAGGAAATCGCTTTCGGCCCCTACCGCTTCACGTTCTATACTCCCGACGGATTCGTCGAGATGGTGAAGCGCCGGGCAGCCCTTCGCTGACTCGACCTCCCGTTCCGGAGGCGAGGGTGGGATCTGAAAGCACCGTCGGGCGGAAGAGCCGTCGGCGGCTCGGCGCGAGTCGGCTCGCGCTGGCGGTCGTGCTCGTGCTCGTCCCGGCCGGAGGGGCTCCTGCTCAGGGGCAGGGCCATGGACGAAGGCGGCCGGCGGCCGATGCGGGCGCTCCGGTGGGGCTCGATGCCGCCGTGCCGACGTATGTACCCGCCACCGCGGAGCAGCTCGCGGACCTCGAGGCCCAGCTCGCCGCGATGCGCACGCTCGCCCGAGGCGAGCTGCCGACGGGCTTCGCGCTCCCGCAGCTCGCCCGGATCGGCGCGGCGAACCAATCCTGGATCGACTCGCGCATCCTACAGCTCGAGGCGTGGCTCGCGAATCCCGTCGGGCGTCCTCCGCCCCCACCGGGGGCCCAGGTCCAGGCCACGCCGTTCGACGACGAGCCCGTGGATCCCCGTGTCCGCGCCCTCGATCTGGAGATCACGCGCGCGCGCCTCGAGGCGCTCCGCCTGCCCGCGGCCACGCGCGCGTTGCTGCTGGCGCAGGACGCGCAGCGGCAGCAGATGGAACAATTGCGCGAGTCGATTCGGTCGACCGAGGCGGCCGCTCGCAGCGAGGCCGCACGGGCGACGGCTCGCGAACAGGCAGCTCTCGACGAGATGGACGGCGCACGCACGGCTGCCGAGCGCTTCCTCGCGACCGAAGAGGCCCGCGCCGAGGGCACGAGGCGGCAGCAGGCCGAGCTCGAGGTCACGATCGCCCGTCAGCGCCTGTCCCTCCACGACGAGCGGGTCATGGTCGCCGATCAGGCGCTCGAGCGACGCGTCCATGCGGTGGCCGGTGGCTCCTCGCAGGCGAGCGGGCTCTATGCCGAGCTCGTGCGGAACCTGAGGCGGGCCGAGGCGGCGCTGCGTCGAGGGCTCGCGGCGGCGGACCGCAGCGTCACCGTGCCGCGGTACACGCTTCCGCGGACGCTTCCGGCCGTTCCGTCCCTCGCACCGCGGGTACGTGCACTACGTACCCGCGCACGCACCCTCGACGCGGCCGGGCGCGAGCTCGAGCGTCGAGCGCGCGAGCTCGACTCGGATCGCCTCTCGTCGGGACTGCAGCGGATGCGTCATCTCGACAACTTGCGCTTCGAGCTGCTCCGCAAGCTCTCTGTCAGGGAGCGCGATGCCCTGCTCGGCTTCGGGCCGGAGGGGCGAGCCCAGCTGAAGCGCGAGATCGGTCGCCTCGACCTCACGCTCCGCATCTACGCGCGCGAGCGCCGGATGCTGTTCCGGAGGGACTCGGGAGCCGCGGTGATCCGTCGATGGGTGCAGCAGACTCGCCTACGGCTCGTCGGCTCGCTCTTCGTCGCGATGTTCTTCGGGCTGGCGAGCCTCTTCGTCCATCCCATGCTCGAGCGGTCACGGCGTGCCCTCGAGAAGTGGAGACCGACGCTGAGCACGCGTGGCGGGCTCGCGCTCGTCGGAGCCCTCCACCGCATCCGTCACGGCCTCCTGCTCTTCCTCCTGGTCCGCTCGCTCCTGGTCCTCTGGCCGCTCGCGCTCCTCCCGGTCGAGGTCCAGATCATGGGCACACTGCTCGCTCTCTACGCTGTCTACGCGATGGTGATGGGCGCGACGCAGGGCCTGGTCGAATGGGCCTCGGCGATCGACGGGATCCCGCTCCGGACCGATCAGGTCGAGAAGGTCCGCCGAACACTCGTCCTGCTCGGTCGCTACGGCCTCTTCCTCTCGAGCTTCCTCTCGATCGCCGTCCGGATCCTGGGCGAAGGCGCCGTGTACCATCAGGTCTCGCGACTCGCCTGGCTCGGCCTCGTCCCCATCACGATCTCGTGGGTGAACACCTGGGAGCCCGAGACGCGCGCGGCGATGGCGGCCCGTTTCCCCCGGGCGGACTGGGCCCGTGCTCTCGACGTGCCGCGCGGCAAGGCCGGGTGGCGGCTTGCGCTCCTCGCGTCTTCGGCCGTCGCGCTGGGCTCCTCTTTCGCCGGTGCCTTGGTCCGATTCGCGATGCAGTTCGAGAGCACACGGAGCGCCCAGGCCTTCGTCCTCCGGCGAAAGCTGGAGCGTCGGGGCAAGGTGGCCGCCTCCGGTCCGGTCGAGCTCCCCGAGAGCGTCGTCCGCGCGTTCTCGGAGGAGCCCGTCGACAGCGATGCGTCGATCGTGGACCGGCTCCCCGACCTCGACGGCTTCGTCGCGGACCTCGGGCGCTTCCAGGAGGGCGGCGCGTCGCCCGGGGCGCTGGTCATCGGAGAGTCCGGGCACGGGAAGTCGACTTGGATCCTCGCGGCATGCCGCAGGGCACGGGAGAAGGGGCTCCGCACCTTCCTCCTCCGCCCCGAGGTCCGCCTGCACGAGGCCGAGGAGGTCGACGCCTTCCTCGCCCGTGGCCTCGGCCTCGCCGCTGTTCCGCAGGACGCGCAGGCGTGGCGTCAGGCCTTCCGTGGGATCGGCCCTTGCCTCGTGGCGATCGACGACGTGCATCTGATCTTCCGACGCGGCATCGACCGGCGGGCC
The DNA here is from genome assembly GCA_046351215.1 of Polyangiales bacterium. Classification (GTDB taxonomy): domain Bacteria; phylum Myxococcota_A; class Polyangia; order Polyangiales; family Houyiibacteriaceae; genus JAXLYX01. The sequence continues at coordinate 235,316 of JAXLYX010000006.1, forward strand.
CCCTTCCGGCGTCTCGTGCAGAGGCTGTCCGATGCCTCGGGCTCGGTCGGCTTGGTCGTCACGGTCGCGCGTCATGCCTACGACTACCTCGCCTTCGCGGAACGCGGCCCCCATCCCGTCTTCCATCGGACCATCCGCCTCGGTCGGTGGCACGAGGAGGAGATCCGGACGCTCCTCGATCGGCGCATCGAATTGGCCGCGGTGCCCATCCGCTTCGACCTCCTCGTCGAGGGCGACGAGGCGACCGGCACTCCCGACCTCGTGCTCCGCACCAAGGAAGAGCTCGTGCGCCTGGTCTGGGACTACGCTGCGGGGTCGCCGCGGCTCGCGATCCAATCGTTCCGCGCCGCGCTCCGGCCGGGCGAGGAGGGGACGCTCTCGGTAGCGCTCTTCCCACGCGTCGACGCGACGCGCCTCGACGCGCTCACGCCCCGTCAGGCCTGGGTGCTCGCAGCGATCGTCTGGCAAGGGGGTGCGACCACGGACGAAGTCGCCGAGATCCTGCGTGGCGATCCGCTCTTCGCGCTCGAGACGCTGCGCTTCCTCGCCTCGTTCGGCGCCGTCGAGGAGGTCGCCGGGCGAGGCTATGTCGTGACCACTCCCTGGACCCTGGCGGCGCGACGGCGCCTCGAGCGGGACCATCTCTTGCTCGACTGAGGAAGGAGGACGCATGGACGAATCCATCGCCGATCCCGCCAGCGCAGGCGGCAACGTGCTCGAGGCGGTCTCGCGCATCCACCTCGGTGGCATCCTCGGGGCGCTCTCCGTTCTCGTCCTGACGTGGGCCACCGTTCGGATCCTCGACGGCTTGCTCCGGAAGCTGACCGAGCGTCTCCCGAACCGGCGATTGCAGCTGAACCTGCTCGCGACGACGGTGCGCTTCGCTGTCTGGGCGATGGGCTCGGTCCTCGCCGTGCTCGCGCTCGACCTCTCGCGCGAGTTCGTCCTCACGTTGACCGGCGCGGCGGCCGTCACCGTCGGTCTCGCGCTCAAGGACCTCGCCTCGTCGGTCCTCGCGGGGCTGACCATCGTCATCGACCGACCCTTCCAGGTCGGCGATCGCGTGAAGTTCCAGGACTATTACGGAGAGATCGTCGAGATCGGCCTCCGCTCCGTCCGTCTCGTCACGCTCGACGACAACCTCGTCACGATCCCGAACAACATGTTCCTGACGGAGGTGACCGCTTCCGGGAACGCCGGCGCGCTCGACATGATGATCCAGGTCGATTTCGAGATCGCCCACGACGCCGACGTCGAGCTCGCGCGCTCCCTCGTGTCCGAGTGCCTGGTCTCGAATCCCTACGCCTACCTGAAGAAGCGGTGGGGGGTGTACGCGACCCAGACCCAGAGGGAAGGGTGGGTCGGCTTCCAGCTCCGCGCGAAGGCCTACGTGCTCGACGTCCAGTTCGAGAAGGAGTTCGAGAACTTCCTCGTGCTCTCCGTCGCCGAGCAGTTCCGCAAGCACGCGATCCCCATCCCGAGCGAGGGATGAGGGGCGCCTTCCGGGCCTCCCGGCGAGGGTTGCACGGGGCCGGTCGGACTTGTAGAACGTGTTCTAGTGTAACGGGCGCTAGGGCGCCCTTTCTCCGGGAGTCGCCGTGACCGAATCGAAGCACCTCCTCGTCGAGCGCGAGGGCCACGTGATGATCCTGACGATGAACCGTCCCGAGGCGCGCAACGCGTTCGGGCTCGAGATGCTCGTGCTCATGGCCGACGCGTGGGGGGAGGCGGATCGCGACGACGACGTCCGCGCCGTCATCCTCACCGGCGCCGGCGGCAACTTCTGCGCGGGCTCGGATCTCAAGCTCATGCACCAGAAGCAGGAGGGCCCGATCGCGGACCGCCTGAAGGCCGACCCGGAGATCCACTGGAAGGCCCTGCTCCGCAACAAGCGGCCCAAGAAGCCCGTGATCGCCGCCGTGGAGGGCTACGCGCTCGCCGGTGGCACCGAGATCCTCCAGGGCACGGACATCCGCGTCGCCGCGAAGTCCGCGACGTTCGGCGTCACCGAGGTCCGCCGGGGTCTCTTCCCGCTCGGTGGCTCGACCGTGCGTCTGCGCCGCCAGATCCCCCACGCCGTGGCGCTCGACATGCTGCTCAGCGGTCGTCGTCTCTCCGCGGACGAGGCGCTCCAGTTCGGCCTCGTCTCGCGCGTCGTCGAGGACGGCAAGGCCCTCGAGGAGGCGAAGAAGATCGCGACCGACATCGCCGACGACGCGGGCCCGCTCGCCGTCCAGGCCGTGAAGCGCTCGATCTACGAGACCGCGAGCCTCTCGGAGGCCGACGCGCTCAAGCTCGAGCTCGAGATCGGCTGGCCCGTCTTCCAGTCGGAGGACGCGAAGGAAGGCCCGCGCGCGTTCATCGAGAAGCGCAAGCCGAACTTCAAGGGGCGCTGAGGCGCCATGCGCGGACTCGAGCTCCCGTCGATCGACGACCTCCGCCCGAGGTTGATCCGCCCCTTCCGGCCGGAAGAGGTGACGACGAGGAGCGATCGCGAGGTCGATCCGAGGAAGGTCGGCCTCGCGAAGGAGGACGTCGACGCGATCTGGCGCTCGGTCGTCCGCTGCTACCGCGGAAGGCTCTATCCGGCGATCTCCGTCTGCGTGCGGCGCCGTGGCGAGATCGTGCTCGACCGCACGATCGGGCACGTCTCGGGCAACGCCCCCGAGGATCCCGTCGACGCTCCGCTCGTGCAGGCGACGCCGAAGTCCCTCTTCAACTTCTTCTCGGGGTCGAAGGCGATCACGGCGATGCTCGTGCACCTCTGCCACGAGCGGGAGCTCCTCCACGTCGACGAGCCCGTCGCGACGTTCCTCCCGGAATTCGGCCACAAGCGGAAGCACCGGATCACGATCCGGGACGTGCTGAACCACCGCGCGGGCATCCCGCTCGTGCCCTCGGACGCGCTCGATCTCGACCTCTTGACCAAGCCGGAGGAGATCCTCCGCGCGATTTGCGATCTCGAGCCGATCTCGAGCCCCGGAGGCAGCCCCGCGTACCACGCGCTCACGGGCGGCTTCGTGCTGGCGGCGGTGATCGAGCGCGTCACGGGCAAGGACATCCGCCGCTTCATCACGGACGAGATCCGCGCGCCCCTCGGATTCGACGCCCTGAACTACGGCGTCCCGCCCGAGCGCCTGCCCGAGGTGGCGGTCGAGGCCTTCACCGGACCGATGCCCTTCGGGCCGCACAAATTCCTCATCGAGCGCGCGCTCGGCTTCGGCATGCCGGAGCTCGTCGCCAAGGCGAACGATCCCCGGTACCGAACCTCCGTGGTGCCGGCCGGGAACATCATCGCGACCGCCGAGGAGGTCAGCCGCTTCTTCGAGATCCTGAACAACGGCGGCTCGCTGAACGGGAAGCACATCTTCTCGGCGCGGACGATCAAGCGCGCCGTGCGTCCCGAGGTCGTCGGCGAATTCGATCGCGTCCTGATGATGCCGGTCCCCTACAGCATGGGCTTCATGCTCGGGGGAGAGCTCTACGGCTTCTACGGTCCGAACGCCCCCAAGGCCTTCGGCCACCTCGGGTTCACGAACGTGCTCGGCTGGGCCGACCCCGAGCGCGACATCGCCTGCGCCGTGATGACGTCCGGCAAACCGCTGATCTCGACCCGCATGCTCCTGTGGATGGACATCATGCGGACGATCGCGACGCGCATCCCCCGAGACCGTCGCGAGTCCTGAAGCGTTCGCCACGGCGCTCCCGCGTCGTGGTGCCGTCCCCGACCCCTTCCGCCCCGCCTGCCGCGCCCGTGAGACGATCCTCGCGATCGCGCGGGAAACCGGTGGAGGAACGGTCGCGTCCGCGTTCCGCCCGTTCACCAGATGGTTCACCCGGATGGCTACGCTTTGACGCTTCCATGACGGAATTCCCCCTTGCCACCCGTCTAGAACGTGTTCTACTTCTAGGGTCGCGGGACCCACCCCGCCGCGACCCCCCCCTCCGACCTCGACGTCCCGTCGACGACCCCTGGAGAGCCCCCGTGAGCAGCAAGACCTTCGAAGGCATCGACCTCTGCGACCCGAAGAGCCACGACAACCCGTGGGAGATGTACACGTGGATGCTCGAGGAGCGTCCCCTCTACTGGGATCCGAACAACGAGGTCTGGTACGCCTGGCGGTACGACGACCTCGTCACGATCTCCCGTGATCCGGAGACGTTCACCTCGACCAACGGCAACCGGCCGAACCTCCCGCCGGACCCGTCGATGATCCACCAGGACGGCGAGCAGCACCGCAAGCAGCGTGCGCTCGTCGCCCAGGGCTTCTCGCCGAAGTTCATCCGCAAGATGGACCAGGACGTCCGCGAGATCGTCCGCGAGCTGCTCGCCGACATGATCCGCCGGGGCGAGGGCGACCTCGTCGAGGATCTCGCCGCGAAGCTGCCGATGGCGGTCATCGCGCGCATGATCGGCGTGCCCAAGGAGCGCGAGGACGAGCTGCGTCATTGGGTCGACGCGTTCGTCTCCGGGGGTCAGGGTCCGAACTACGTCTCCGACGACGTCAACGAGGCGTTCTCGAACTTCATCGCGCACCACGAGGAGCTCATGGCCCAGCGCCAGGAGAACCTCGGTGACGATCTCCTCAGCACCTGGATCAAGGCCGAGATCGACGGCGAGAAGCTCAACGAGGAGCAGCTCCTCTTCGAGCACGTCCTCCTCACGGTCGGCGGCGCCGAGACCACCCGCAGCGCGATCGCCGGCGGCATCGAGCAGCTCATCCTCAACCCGGACCAGTGGAAGTACCTGGACGAGAACCCGGATGCGATCGCGAACGCGATCGAGGAGATCGTCCGCCACGTCTGCCCGTTCGTGAACATGTTCCGCACGGCGACGCGCGACGTCGAGATGCACGGCCAGACCATCAAGGAAGGCCAGATGGTCGGCCTGATGTACCCGACCGCGAACCGCGATCCGCGCCACTTCCCGGACCCGCACAAGTTCGACGTGCGCCGCGAGTTCACGACGAAGCAGATCGCGTTCGGCTACGGCTCGCACTTCTGCCTCGGCTCGAACCTCGCGCGCCTCGAGCTCCGCGCGGTCCTCGAGGAGCTCTTCAAGATGGTCAAGAGCATGGAGTTCAAGCCCGGCACCGAGCGTCGCTGGGTCTCGTCCTCCTTCGTTCGCGGCCCTGCGACCGTGCCCGTCCTCGTGAAGGGCAAGCAGTGAGCCGATAGGCGCCGAACGGGCCGGGAGGGATCTCCCGGCCCGTCGTCTTTCAGGGTATCGAAGTCTTCAGGAAGAGGGGTCCACGTGAAGTTCAGCGTTTCCGTCGCCATGTCCGATCCGTCGCACTACGCGCCCCTCGCGAAGGCGGCGGAAGAGCTCGGCTACCACGCCGTCGTCCTGCCCGACTCGATCTTCTACTCCGAGCAGGTCTCCGCTCCGTATCCCTACACGCAGGACGGAAAGCGCATGTGGGGCCCGGAGACGCCCTGGATCGACCCCTTCATCGCCGTCGCCCACATGGCGGCCCACACGCAGACGCTCTTCTTCTACACGAGCGTGCTCAAGCTCGCGGTGCGCGATCCCGTCCTCGTCGCGAAACAGGTCGGCTCGCTCGCGGCCGTCACGAACAACCGCTTCGGGCTCGGGGCCGGCCTCGGCTGGCTGCCCGAGGAGTTCAAGTGGTGCGGCTCGGAGTACGAGACCCGGGGCGCCCGAATGGATGAAGAGATCCAGATTCTGCAGCTGATCCTCGGCGGCGGGATGGTCGAGTTCCACGGGAAGCACTACGACTTCGCCAAGCTCCAGATGAGCCCCGCCCCCTCGAAGCCCGTTCCCCTGTACCTCGGAGGCCACGAGTTGCCTGGCCTCAAGAGGGCTGCCAAGTATGGGGACGGCTGGTCCTCCGCCATGCTCCCCTCCAAGAAACTGCTCGAGCTCGTGCGCAAGCTGAACGACCTCCGCAAGGAGTACGGACGCGATCACCTGCCCTTCGAGGTGCAGGGCGTCGTGACCGACGTCTTCAACGCGGACGGCTTCAAGCGCCTCGAAGCCGAGGGCGTGACCGACGTCATCACGATGCCGTGGGTCCTCTACGGCTTCGGGTTCGGCCAGGCGCCGATCGAGAAAAAGATTGAGGGGCTCCGGCGGTTCGCGGAGGATGTCATCGCGAAGATGGGATGATGGAGAAGCCGGGGATCGACGAGGTTTTCGAGCGGGCCGCGAGCGGCGTGCCCCTCTCCGTCGAGGACGCTTACGCCCTCGGGGCGATTTCCTACGACCGACTCCCCGATCTCCTCGCCATCGCCGCCGAGCGCAGGAACCGGCTCTTCGGCCGGATCCTGACCTTCTCGCCGAAGGTCTTCCTGCCCATCACGAACCTCTGTCGGAACTACTGCGACTACTGCACGTTCCGTCGCTCGCCGGGGGATCCCGGGGAGTGGACGATGTCGCCCGACGAGATCCGCGCCGTCTTCGAGGCGGCGCGCGAGCAGGGCTGCGTCGAGGCGCTCTTCTGCCTCGGGGACACGCCCGAGACCGGGTTCCGGGAGTACCGCTCGCTCCTGCGCGGTTGGGGCCACTCGGGCACGGTCGACTACCTCGCGTGGGCCGGTGAGCTCGCCCTCGAGCACGGCCTCCTGCCGCACACGAACGCCGGCATCCTCTCGCGCGACGAGATGAGCCTCCTGCGGCGCACGAACGTCAGCCTCGGACTGATGCTCGAGAACACGAGCTCGCGCCTCTGCGAGAAGGGGATGCCGCACCACAAGGCTCCCGACAAGCGGCCGCACAAGCGCATCGCGATGACGCGCGAGGCCGGCGAGCTCGGCATCCCGTTCACCTCGGGCCTCTTGATCGGCATCGGCGAGACCCGTGACGAGCGCGTCGAGACGCTGCTCGCCATCCGCGAGCTCTCGCGCGCGCAAGGGCACGTGCAGGAAGTCATCGTCCAGAATTTCCGGACGAAGCCGGACATCCCGATGGCGAACGCGCCCGAGCCCGACGACCTCGAGATGGCGCATACCATCGCGCTCGCGCGGCTCGTGCTCGACGACGAGGTGAGCGTGCAGGCGCCGCCCAACCTGAACGGCGAGACCACGAGCCTCCTCGTGCGCGCCGGGATCAACGACTTCGGCGGCATCTCGCCGGTCACGCCCGACTACATCAATCCCCAGCATCCGTGGCCCCATCTCGAGGGGCTCGCCGCGGACTGCGATTCGCTCGGCTTCCGGCTCGCGCCGCGGCTCCCCGTCTACGACCGCTACCTCGAGGGCGATCGCTTCGTCGATCCCGGGCTCCGTCCGCACATCGAGCGGGCGCGCGCGCGCCTCTCCTCCGTCTCCCACGTCGCCGACCTCTCGAAGAAGCCGGCATCGCGTCCCATCCCCCAGGTCCTCGACACGAGGTCGCCATGAGCGAGACCACGCATCCCTTCTCCTCGGTCCTCGGAGCGCTGAGCCCCGGCGTCGCGCGCATCCTCGAGGGCGCCCTCGAAGGTCGCGAGGTGAGCTGGGAGGACGGAGCCGTCCTCTCGACGGTCCACGGCCTCGAGCTGCACGCGCTCTGCCTGGTCGCCGATCACCTCCGGCGCGCGCAGGCGGGCGACGTCGTCACCTACGTCGTCAACCGCAACGTGAACTTCACGAACGTCTGCGTGAAGACCTGTCGCTTCTGCGCGTTCGCCCGCGGAATCCGCTCCGAGCAGGGCTACTACCTCCCGATCGACGAGGTCGTGCGCCGCGTCGTCGAGGCGCGCGACATGGGCGCGACCGAGGTCTGCATCCAGGCGGGCCTCGCTCCGACGGCCACGGGCCGGACCTACGTGGAGCTGACGCGTGCCGTGAAGCAGGCCGCGCCGGAGCTCCACATCCACGCCTTCTCGCCCGAGGAGGTGAAGTTCGGCTCGGATCTCGCGCGGATGCCCGTGAAGGAATTCCTCGCGGAGCTCAAGGAGGCCGGCCTCGGCTCCTTGCCGGGCACGTCGGCCGAGATCCTCGACGATTCGCTGCGCAAGCGCATCGCTCCGACCCGCATCTCGTCGGCGGATTGGATCGAGGTGATCACGAGCGCGCACTCGCTCGGCATCCCGACGACGTCGACGATGATGTTCGGTCACGTCGAGACCGCCGCCCATCGCACGCGTCACCTCGACCTCCTGCGCTCGATCCAGAAGGAGACCGGGGGCTTCACCGAGTTCGTGCCGCTCTCCTTCGTGCACGAGGAGTCTCCCCTCTTCCTCGCGAACGAGGTCGACGGAGTGCGCTCCGGGCCGACCGGACAGGACGTGATCCGCCTCTACGCGATCGCGCGCCTGATGCTCGGAGCGACCTTCCGCAACATCCAGGCCTCCTGGGTGAAGGAAGGCCTCCGCACGAGCCAATGGCTGCTCTCCTGCGGCGTGAACGACCTCGGCGGCACGCTGATGAACGAGTCGATCTCGACGTCCGCCGGCGCCCAGCACGGCCAGCTGCTCCGGCCTCGCGATCTCCGCCGCACCATCCGCGACGCGGGCCGCATCCCGGGCGAGCGTTCGACCCGCTACGAGCTCCTCCGCACCTTCTCGGCCGACGGCGCCGCAGACGCCCCGGAGCCGCTCGACGCCGTCACGAATCCGGCGGAGACGTTCGGGACCTATGAACAGCTGACGCTCGATCCTCGCTTCCGCTACGAGCCGCGCAACGGCCGTCGTCTGCGGGTCGTGGCCGACGCCTGATCACGGCACGGTCTCGAAGAGGTCCACGTCGGGCCACTTCGGGACCGCGTCGAGCCCGGCTCCGATCGCGCGGTCGAGGTCCTCCGAGAAATCCCCCTCGAGCGGTCGTCCGTTCATGAGCGCGACGTAGGAGAAGCCGTGCGGGTCGCGCACCGCGATCGTCGTGGTGCCCGGCTTCGCGCCCGTGTGCGACCAGATCCGTTCGCCGTTCGCCTGGGGGATCACGTCGAACCCGTGGCCGTACCAGCCCTCGCGCGGATCGAAGTCCCGATGGCTCGGCGGTGCGAGCATGGCTTCGAGCTCGGCCGAGGGAAGGAGGTCGGGCGGGGACGGCAGGCCGTCGACGTGGACCAGGAAGCGGGCGTAGTCGGCCGCCGACGCGATCCATCCGCCGTGGGCCGCCATCGGCGCCATCGCGAAGCCACCGTCGCTCGGGGGCACGAGCTCGTGCGCCTCCGAGAAGAGGTTCGGAGCGAGCCCCTCGTCGGGATCGTCGAAGTAGAGGGTCTCGTCCGCAGGGCGGTCGCGCACGAGCTCGTGTCCGATCTCCATCCGGCGGATGCCCATCGGCGCGAGCACGTGCGTCCTCACCCAGGCCTCGTAGGGCTCGCCCGTGGTCCGCTCGATCACGAGGCCGAGGAGCGAGTACCCGAAGTTCGAGTACGCGTAGCGGGTCCCCGGCTCGAAATCGAGAGGCTGTCCGAGCATGTAGCGGACGATGTCCTCGAGCGTCGGCGGCAGCGCGACACCGAGCGATTTGGCGATCGTCCGGCTCTCGAACGTCGGATCGAAGCGGGTCTCCATCCGATCCCATCCCCCCGAGTGCTCGAGCAGCCGGCGCACGGTCACGCGGCGCCAACGCGGGTCGAGGGTCGCATCCGGCGGCGGCTCGATCGCGAGGACGTCGAGGACCGGCTGGTCGAGCGACAGGCGTCCCTGTGCGACGAGGAGATGGATTGCGACCGCGGTGATCGGCTTCGAGAGGCTCGCGATCCGGAAGCGGGCGTTCGGATCGGTGCGGACCCGGGGATCCATGCCCGTGCGGCCATAGGCCCGGAGCGCGACGAGCCTTCCTCGACGCGTGACGGCGACCACGCCGCCCTTCACGCCGTAGCGACGCATCGCGCGCAGGATGGGCGCGTCGATCGACCGTAGCGGGTCCCTCCGCACGCTCGCCGGGGCCTCGGCCGGCGTCGCGAGCGCGAGGCTCGCGGCGACCGCAGCGACGATCCACGTGCGCACGCTCGACATCCTCGATCCCTCGGGCGCGGCGGCCTCGACGGCAAGTCGGTCGGGGCGTGGGCGTGGGGGGGAGGGGCCCTCAGCGACCGGTCGCCGCGAGATCGTCCGGCACGTCCACGTCGCGTCCGAGACCGGGCGAGCAGACGTCCACGACGCGGAGCCCCTGCCGCACGGCGGCATCGCGATGGCGCATCGCGCTGTCCACGTTGCCGAAGCACGTCCTCATGCGCGTCGGTGGGGCGAGGGCGAGGGCGTTCGTGCCGAGCCCGTCGACGTCGGGGGCCACGACCAGGTCGGCGCCCGCGAGCTCGTCGATCATCCGCTCGATCGACTCGGCATCCAGGTTCGGGAGGTCGCTCATCACCACGAGGGCCGCCTCTGCGCCCTCGGCCGCCAGGTGCGCGAGCGCGTCGTCGATCACGTCTCCGAGGCGCTCCGCCGTGCCGAGGTCCTTCAGCGCTCGGGCGCCGAGCCCTTCGGCCCAGGCCGCCACGTCGTCGCCGGGCGTCACCACGGTGATCGCCTCGATCCGGCGGCAGCCGCGCAGCACCCCGAGGACGTGCTCGGCCATCGCGCGCGCGAGCGTTGCTCGCTCCTCCGGCGAGCGGACCTTCGCGAGACGCGACTTCGCGCTCGAGAACGTCTTCACCGGGACGAGCGCATGGACCCGCGTCATCCGAGCCGTTCCGCGAAGTCGAGCAGCTCGCGTGCGAGTCGGGCCCGATCGTCGCGGCCGCCCATCACGGTGCGCGTCGCGAGCGTCGCGCAGGAGACGCCCGCCTCGTCGCCCTCTTCGACGACGAGGCCCCTGACGAGGCCGCCGTAGTGTCGGACGATGGCCTCGGCCGAGGGCTCGAGCCCCTCGAGGTCGCGCAGCATCGCCGCGAGGGGCCCCTTCACCGTCTTGCCGTGGACGATCGGCGAGAGCGCGACGACCGGCTTCCCGGCGACGAGCGCGCGCACTCCGTCGAGGCCGAGGATCGGATCGACGGAGACGTAGGGATTCGAGGGGCAGATCACGACGAGGTCGGCTGCTTCGAGGGCCTCGAGCACCTCCGGAGTCGGCTCCGTCGTCCCCTCGTAGCGCACCGCGCGGGCGGCGTGCTGCGCCCGAGTCCGCACGAGCCAGTCCTGGAAGGGCATCGCACCGTGCTCGACCGTCTCGATGATCGTGCGCCTTGGCCGATCGCTCATCGGGAGCACGGGCGTGTGCACGCCGAGGCGGTGACACAGGCGGGAGGTGATCTCCGTGAGTCGTTCGCCCGCACGCAGCGCGGCCGTGCGGACGAGATGGGTCCCGAGGTCCCGGTCTCCGAGCGCGAACCAGGAGTCGCCGCCGAAGCGAGCGACGCTGTCCATCGCATGGAAGGTCTCGTCGACGAGGCCCCAGCCACGCACCGGATCGGCCAGCCCCGCGAGCGTGTACATCACGGTGTCGAGGTCGGGCGAGATCGAGAGGCCGAGGTGCTCGAAGTCGTCTCCCGTGTTCACGACGGCCGCGAGCGAGCCTTCGGGGAGGACGGCCGCGAGCCCGTCGAGGAGGCGCGCGCCGCCGATGCCTCCGGCGAGGGCGACCACACGGCGCTGCGCCTTCCGGTCGCCGCTCATGCGTAGAGATCCGTGGACGGCTCGCGGAGCAGCTCGCGCGCGCTCGACTCGACCACGGGGAAGTCGATGCCGCGGACGAGCACGACCGGGCGCGCCTCGGCGGCCTGACCGGCCACGAGATCGGCCGCGGCGGCGATCTGATCGGCGAGCGCCGTGATCGTGGCCTCGAGCGTGCGGCCGAAGAGGTCCGTGCGGCCGCGTTGGTCGAAGACCGCCGGCAGGCCAGCGACTCCGATGGCGACTCCGACGGTGCCGACGCGGAAGGGCCGACCGAACGAGTCCGTCACGACGACCCCGAGCTCGACGCCCGTCGCCTCGACGAGACGCTCGCGGAGGCGACGCGCGCTCGCGTCCGGATCCTCGGGCAGCAGCAGCGCCCAAGGGCCCGATCCCGCGGGCGCGTCCACCGGGGCCGCGTTGCTCGCGTCGATGCCCGCGTTCGCCGAGACGAAGCCGAGGCGGTGACGCGTGACGAGCACGTTCTTCGCCTTGCGGGACACGGCCGAGGACTCGCGCAGGATGAGCTCCACGACGCGCGGATCCTTGGCGATCTCGGCTCCGAGCTCGACCGCCTCCTTCGTCGGCTCCACGGTCGCGAGGTCGACGAAGCGGCCTTCCGATCGCGAGAAGAGCTTCGACGTGACGACGACGACGTCGCCCGGACGGAGCACGACCTCGGCGAGCTCGAGCGCACGGCGCACGAGGGTCGCCAGGTCGTCTCCGGGACGGACCACCGGGATGCCGGGAAGCGCGATGAGCTCGAGCCGCGAAGCGCAGCTCACCGCGAGCGGCACCTGCCCCTGTGGAGCCTCGTCGCTCATGCGTTGGGGAGGCCGGTGATGCGGATGCCCGAGCCGTCGCTGCCGTACTTCTGGTTGATGAAGAGCAGCACGGGCGTCAGCGACTCGAGCGCGATGGCGTTCCTGAGCACGCCCGCCTCGATGCCGCGCAGGCCGAGGTCCTTCACCAGCCCCACGACCATCGCGCGGGCCGCCGGATCGTCGCCGCAGACGAGCACGTCGCAGTCGAACTCGTGCGCCGGATCGTCGAGGTGACCCGAGCTGATGTGGTGGAGCGCGCCGACGACCTTCACCGACTCGCCGAGCAGCGCCTGGGCTTCCATCGCGGCCGACTGGCCCGCCGGGAGGTTCACGGAGCGGACCTTGGGCGGCTGCAGCGGCACCGTGATGTCGATGAGGATCTTGCCGGAGAGCGCCTCCTTGAGCCCTCCGAGCGTCGATGCGTGCGCGCCGTACGGCACGGTGAGCAGCACGATGTCCGCGTCGGCGACGCAGCCCGCGTTGTCGGCTCCCTGGATGGTCACGCCGGCGCGCTCCGAGAGCTCCTTCGCCTTCTCGGCGGCGCGCGCAGCATCGCGCGAGCCGATCGTCACCTGATGTCCAGCCTTCGCCCAGCGCTGGGCGATGCCCGTGCCTTCGCGTCCCGTGCCGCCGATGATGCCGATCTTCATGTCTCTCTCCTGCCTCGTGGGGCGGCAGTGTAGAGCGGAATCCCCCGCTCGTCCGCCCGTTGCGCGAAGGTAGAACGTGTTTCATTCTTCGTCCCGAAGGGTCATCCGAGCGCTTGGCCGCGCCGGGTGAATCCGCTACGAATCACGCTCTGGGCACGGGCCGACCCGCTCGCGCTCGCCTATCGCTTCGGGGGAACGCGAATGGAACGCCTCTCGGGACTCGACGCCTCGTTCTTGTATCTCGAGACGCCGCAGATGCACATGCACGTAGCGATGGCGGCGCTGCTCGATCCGAGCGGCATGCCGGGCGGCTACTCGTTCGACCGGATCCAGCGGCTCATCTCGAACCGGGTCCACCGGCTGCCGCCGTTCCGCCGGAAGCTCGTGCGCGTGCCCTTCGACCTCGACCATCCGATGTGGGTCGAGGATCCCGACTTCGACATCATCCACCACGTGCGACGCGTCGCGTGCCCGGCGCCGGGCGGGCGCAAGGAGTTCGGCGAGATCTGCGGCCGCATCAACAGCACGCCGCTCGATCGCTCCCGTCCGCTGTGGGAGGTCTGGGTGATCGAGGGCCTCGAGGACGGTCGGGTCGCGATCGTGGCCAAGGTGCACCACGCGGCCGTCGACGGACAGCTCGGCGCCCAGCTGCTCGTGCAGCTCTTCAGCCTGAACCCGAATCCACACGAGGAGGACGTCCCGGGCGTGATCGTGGCCGAGAAGGTGCCGACCGACGGCGACCTCGTCCGCGAGGCGATCACCCGGCGGATCCGTCAGCCCAAGGACATGGTCGGGCTCGCTCGTCGGACGGTGCAGAACGTCCTCGACGTCGTCGAGCGTCGGCAGTCGAACGAAGGCCCCGTGGGAGCCACTCCCCTCACGGCGCCCCGCACCAATTTCAACGGCGCGATCACGGCGCGGCGCAACGCGGCGTTCACCCGCGTGAAGCTCGAGGGCATCAAGGACATCAAGAACGCCTTCGGTTGCACCGTCAACGATGTCGTCCTCGCGATCTCGGCCGGCGCGCTGCGCCGCTACCTCGACGGGCGGAACGAGCTGCCGAGGGATCCGCTCATCGCGTGCTGCCCGGTGTCGGTCGCGGCCGTCCCGGGCCGTGCGAAGGGGGCCAACCACGTCTCCGGCATGTTCGTCTCGCTCGCGACCCACGTCGACGATCCCGTCGAGCGTCTGCGGGTGATCCGCAGCACGACGGTCGGGGCCAAGGAGGAGCACAACGCCATCGGCGCGAACATGCTCCAGAGCTGGGCGGAGTTCGCCGCGCCCACGACGTTCAGCCTCGCGGCGAGGTTCTACACGCGGCTCAAGCTCGCCGACCGCCATCGGCCGGTCCTGAACCTCGTGATCTCGAACGTGCCCGGTCCGCCGTTCCCCATCTACCTGGCGGGCGCGAAGCTCGTCGCGGCCTATCCGATGGGGCCCGTGATGGAGGGTGCGGGCCTGAACATCACCGTGATGAGCTACTGCGGTTCGGTGGACTTCGGCTTCATGGTCGCCTCGAACCTCGTCCCCGACGTCTGGGATCTCGCCGACGCGGTGCATCCCGCCTTCGAGGAGCTGCTCGCCGCGGCCCAGACGCATCGGCTGAAGCAGCGCTCCGTCGAAGAGCCCGCCCCCGCCGTCGACTGAGCCCTCGTCTCAGATCCCGACGGCCGGGTCCGCCTGGGGCGCCGGGATCGGCGTCTCGGCCGAGACACGGTTCCGGCCCCGGTGCTTCGAGACGTAGAGCGCGTGGTCGGCGCGCGCGAGCAGCGAGGTCAGGGTGTCGTCGTGGCGCAGGGTGGCTACGCCGAAGCTCGCCGTCACCTCCGGCAGGCCAGGCGCCCGATCGTTCGCCAACGCGGCGCGGAGCCGCTCGGCGAGGCCGATCGCCGTGGACGCATCGGCCCCGTACGCGAGCACGAGGAACTCCTCCCCGCCGAACCGACCGAGGTCGTCTCCCGACCGGAGGGAGCCCCCCACGACCTCCACGACCCTCCGGAGGACGGCATCGCCCGTGGCGTGCCCCAGCGTGTCGTTGATCTTCTTGAAGTGGTCGATGTCGAAGAGCACGACGGAGAAGGTCCGGGTCGCGCGGGCGCTGCGGTCGAGCTCCTTCTGGCAGGCTGCGAGGATCTGCCGGCGATTCGCGATGCCCGTGAGCTCGTCGGTATGGGCGATGCGCGCGTAGAGGTTCCGCTCGGTGCGCTCGCGCGCGAGCGCCTCCTTCGTCCGCGCGAGGAAGTAGAGCAGGGCGATCATGACCGCGTTCGACACGCCGAACCCCTGCACGAGGGCATTCCAATCGGCCGCCGAGACCGTCGTCGGATCCCGCATCAGGGTGAACGAGCCGAGCAGCGCGACCTCGGCCGCGTAGAGCGCGAGCGCCGCCGGCACCGCGGTCCGCGTGTCGAGCGCCATGAACGCGAACACGAAGAGCGTCGCGTTCCAGGGCTCGAAATCGGCGAGCACCTCGCGGATCGAGCCCTCGAGCGGGAAGAGCCAGAGCTGCGCGGCGATGCGGAGCACGAAGACGGTGCCCGCGCCGAGGTAGACGCCTGCCTCGAGCTTGCGCAGATCGACGCTGCCCATGCGGAAGACGAACGCGAGCGCGAGGGCGCCGAGCGCGACGGCCGGACCGAAGACGAAGCGCAGCACGGGCGATCCGGGGAACGCGTCGCTGACGAAGTACGCGAAGAGCGCGGCGAGGCCGGCGATCGTCGTGGCGATCGCGTAGAGGTTCCGCTTCAACGCCTCGAGCTTGGCGGATCGCTCGCTGGGCACGTCGTTCATCGCGCACCCGGAGCGTACAGGACGCGGCATCGCGGCGCAGCCTGGCGGAGCGCGATCCCGTTCGCTACGCGCCGCGGAATCCCGCGGTCTCGGGCGTAATCACGCACCCTCGAGGAGGAACTCGAGGACGATGCGATTGTATTCGCGCGCCTTCTCCTGGTTCGGCGCATGGGCCGTTCCCGGGATCACGTGGAGGCGGGCGTTCTTCCCGATGCGCGCCTGCAGGCGCTTTCCGAGCCGGACGGGGAAGATGGCGTCGTGCTCGCCCCAGAGGACCAGCGTCTCGACGTCGACCTTCCGATCCTCGAGCTCGGGGGACTCGATCCGGTCGGTGAGCGCGCGCATGACGAGCCGCTTCTCCTCCGCGTGCGGGATGAAGAAGCGATGGTAGGCGTCCGGGAGCGCGAAGCGGGGCACGTAGGGCGGCCTGTGCCAGGCGACCCCGAAGAGCCGGGGCACGTGGTCGGGGCCCTCGGGCACGAGGATGTCCGCGATCTCGCGCACGCGGAAGCGCTCGAGCAGGTCGTGGTGGTCCTCGTGCTTCATCACGGGGCCGGGGCTGTTCGAGATCACGACCTTCCGGACCCGATGCCCGAACCGTGACGCGAGCTCGAAGGCGACGAGGCCCCCGAACGAGATCCCCACGACGTCGCAGCGGGCGATCCCGTACCGGTCGAGGAGCTGGAGCACGGTGTCGAGCTGGTGATCGAGCGAGACGTCGCCGGAATGCGAGTGGCTCCGGCCGAAGTAGAGCAGGTCGGGGACGATCAGCCGTCGGTGCTTCGAGAGCTCGTGGACCTGGTTCCACCACTGCCACTTGGCGTCGGCGCCGAAGCCCTGGAGGAGCAGGAGCGGCGGCTTGTCCCCGCCGGCGACGAAGGCGTGCATCGTGCCGTTGGGGAGGTCGACGTGATGCGGCCTTAGCCCGTGCAGTCGGAACCAGGCTTCGAGCGCGAGCTCGGGCACGTGCAGCGGGCGCACGAGGTCGGCGAGCTTCTTCTTCGCGTAGGCGCCGAGCGCCCGCGCCTCCCCGGCCGCACGCGAGGGCACGTGCAGCGTGGGGAGGGGAAGGGCGCTCCTCGGCGCCGAGGGGAGGGGGAACGTGTGGGGTACGGCTTGGGTCACGACGGCCTCCGGGGATCCCGGGACAGCCTCCCCACGCGCGTCAGGCGTGCTGGCTGCTGACCGAGAGGACTTCTCCCGTCATGTACGACGAATAGTCGCTCGCGAGGAAGATCATGACATTCGCGATCTCCCAGGGCTCGGCGCCGCGGCCGAAGGCCTCGCGCCTCATGAGCTCCTCGAGGAGGCCCGGCGGGGTCACCTTCGCGAGGAAGGGATGCATCGCGAGGCTCGGCGCCACGGCGTTGATGCGGATGCTCGCCTCGGCGGCCTCGATCGCGGCGCAGCGCGTGAAAGCCATCACGCCGGCCTTCGCCGCGGCGTAGTGGGCCTGGCCCTCCTGCGCGCGCCAGCCGAGGACGGAGGCGTTGTTCACGATCGCGCCCGTCTTGCGGGGGATCATGTGCTTGAGCGCGGCGCGGGTGCAGCGGAAGCAGCTGTTCATCGTCACGTCCACGACCAGGTTCCACTGGTCGTCGGTCATGTCGACGACGCGCGCGTGGCCGCCGAGGCCGGCGTTGTTCATCAGCACGTCGACGTGCCCCATCTCGCGGATGGCGAGCTCGAACATGCGATCGATCTCGTCCTGCTTCGTGACGTTGCAGACGACGGTCTTCGGGACGAGGCCGGTCTCGCTCGCGATGGCCTCCGCGGCCTCCGCGAGGCGACGCTCGTGCATGTCGCTGATCACGAGCGCGGCCGCGCCCTCTTCGGCGCAGCGCTTCGCGGTGGAGAAGCCGATCCCCGTGCCGGCGGCGGCGGTGACGAGGACGGTCTTGCCTTCGAGGAGCTTGTGCCCCTTCACGTACTGCGGAACGAGGCTCATGTCAGCGGCCCTCCCGGGGCAGGCCGAGCCCGCGCTCGGCGATGATGTTGCGCTGGATCTCGTTCGATCCCGCGTAGATGGTGTCGGAGCGCGCGAAGAGCGCCGCCTTCTGGATGGGCCAGAGCTCGTACGGCGCGAAGGACTCCGCGATCTCGCCCTCGGGGCCGAGGACGTCGAGCGCGAGCTTGCCGAAGTCGCGGTGCCAGTTCGACCAGTAGAGCTTCGCGATGAGCTGGTCGCGCGTGAGCTCGCTGCCCTGGTTCGAGAGGATGCGCAGGGCGTTGAGGCGCATGATCTTGAGGCGGATCCACGCGTCCGCGAGCTTCTGGCGGTAGACGGGATCGTTCGCCTTGCCGTTCTTCTTGGCGGCCGCGGCGACGAGCTCGAACTCCTGCTCGAAGAACGCCTGCTGACCGAGCGTCGAGGCACCGCGCTCGAAGGCGAGGGTTCCCATCGCGACCTTCCAGCCGTTCCCGACGCCGCCCACGACGTTCTCCTTCGGGCACTTCGCGCCGTCGAAGAAGACCTCGGCGAACTCGGCGCCGCCCGTGATCTGGACGATCGGGCGGATCTCGATCCCCGGCTGGTCCATGGGGACGAGGAGGTACGAGATCCCCTTGTGACGCGTCGACTCGGGGTCGGTGCGCGCGAGGACGAAGCACCACTGGGACCAGGGAGCGAGGGAGGTCCAGATCTTCTGGCCCTCGATCACCCACTCGTCGCCGACGAGGCGGGCCTTCGTGGAGATCCCGGCGAGGTCCGAGCCCGCGCCCGGCTCGGAGTAGCCCTGGCACCAGAGCTCCTCGCCGGCGAGGATCGGCGGGAGGAACCGCTTCTTCTGCTCCTCCGTGCCGAAGTGGATGATCGTCGGACCGAGCAGGGTCTCGCCGACGTGACCGATGCGGCCGGGAGCGCGCGCACGCACGTACTCCTCGTTCCAGATCGTCTCCTCGATCACGCTGAGACCGCGCCCGCCGGCTTCCTTGGGCCAGCCGACGCAGTTCCAGCCGGCCTTGCCCATGACCTTGCCCCACTCGATGCGGAGGTCGACTTCGTAGTCCTCGTCGCCCGGTCCGCCGCGACCGAGGAGCTTGGCGAACTTCCCGGTGAGGTTCGATTCGAGCCACTCGCGGGCTTCGCGTCGGAAGGCTTCCTGCTCGGGGGTGAACTTCAGATCCATCACAGCACCGTCGGGTGGGAGAAGAGTCGCTCGTAGGTGAAGACGTGACGCACGGCGCAGGCATCGGTCATCGTCCGATCGCGCTCGGGCCACTCGAGATAGGAACGGAAGGTGTCGGGCTCGCTTCCCTCGGTTTCGTAGAGGGCTGCGAACTCCGGCAGATCGCCGGCGACGCGGTGGTAGCGACGGCCCGCGAAGTACTTGCCGGAGCGGAGGACGTCGGCCGCGTGGTGCTCGTCGTACCAGCGATGGAACTCGGGGAGCCTCGCGGGGTCGGGGCAGTCCGTGAGCCCGACGAGGAGCCCACGCGTCGTCCGTCCCGGGAGGGCGCGTGGAAGGCCCGAGAGGGGCGCGAAGACGCCCGAGCCGAGACGCCCGAGCGCGTCGTGGTCGTCGAGGCGCGCCAGCGCGGCGGCCGCGGCCATCGTGTCGACGGCCTCGAAGACCGTGAGGAAGCGCGGATGCGAGAGACCGCCCTTGGCCCACGGCGCGACGAAGGCGACGACCGCGGACGCGTGCCCCGGAGAGACCGCGGCCCCCGCGCGCGCACGCATCCACGCGACCACCTCGGCCTCGCGGGAGGCGACGATCAGGTCCTCGAGGACGATCGCGATCGCGGCGGGTTCGCGGCCTTCCATCTCAGAGACCGATCTCGCGAGCGACGATCTCGCGGTGATGGGTCGCGTCCCCGAGGAGGGTCTCGCTCGACTTCGCCCGCTTGAAGAAGAGGGGCGCGTCGTGCTCCCAGGTGAAGCCGATGCCGCCGTGGATCTGGATCGACTCGGCCGCGCACTGGAAGTACGCGTCCGAGCAGTAGGCCTTCGCGAGGGCCGCCGCCTCGGCGAGCTCGGGGCCGCCGATCGCGGCCACCGCGTTCGCGTAGTACGCCGCGGAGCGGGCCGACTCGACGAGCAGGAGCATGTTCGCGGCCATGTGCTGGATGGCCTGGAACGAGCCGATCGGACGACCGAACTGCTTGCGGACCTTCGCGTACTCGACGGCGAGGTCGAGGCAGGCCTCGGCGCCGCCGACCTGCTCGGCCGCGAGGGCCGCCGCGGCGCGGTCGAGCACGAGGCGCAGCGACTTCCACGCGGCGCCCTCCTCGCCGAGGCGAGCCGACGCCGGGATCCGGACGCCGTCGAGGACGAGCTCGGCCTGACGGCGGGTCGTGTCGATGGTGGGGAGCATCGTGCGGGAGAGGCCCGGGGTGTCGCCGGCGAGCGCGAAGACCGAGACGCCCTCGTCGCCCTTCGAGCCGGGCGTCCGCGCCGCGACCAGGACGAGGCCCGCCGTGTGCCCGTCGAGGACGTAGCGCTTCGTGCCCGAGAGCACGTAGTCCGAGCCGTCCTTGGTCGCGGTCGCCTCGATCGCGCTCGAGTCCCAGCGGCCGTTCGCCTCGGTGAAGGCGAGGGTGGCCGTGAGCTCGCCGGCCGCGATGCTCGGGAGGTACTGCTTCTTCTGCTCCTCGGTGCCCGCCTCGAGGAGCGTCGCGACACCGAGGCAGACCGTCGAGAAGAAGGGGCCGCAGTAGAGGTGGCGGCCCATCTCCTCGAGGAGCGGGACGAGGTCGACCGGTCCGAGCCCGAGCCCGTCGTACTCCTCCGGGATCACGAGCGCGACCCAGCCGAGCTCGGTCGCGATCTTCGACCAGACCTCGGGGTCGTAGCCGAGCTCGGTCGTCATCGCCGCGCGGACCTTCTCGGAGGAGGACTCGGTGGCGAGGAAGCGCCGCGCGGACTTGCGGAGCTCGTTCTGCTCGTCGGTGAATGCGAAGTTCATGGCACAACCTTCGTAGGGCTCGGAGACGGACGCGGGAGCGGGGTATCAGCCGTGTTCGGCGTTCGCGGCGTCCAGGAACGCAGGGCGCTCGCCGCCCCCGTGCACGAGGAGGTTCGCGCCGGTGACGTACGAGGAGAGGGAGGAGGCGAGGTAGAGCGTGACGTCGGCGATGTCGCCGGGCGTCGCGAGACGGCCGAGCGGGACGGTGCGAGCGACGCGCGCCACGCCTTCCTCGTCGCCGTAGTGCAGGTGCGCCTGCTCCGTGAGGATCATGCTGGCCGCGATCGAGTTGATCCGGACCTTCGGGGCCCACTCGACGGCCAGCGACTGCGTGAGCGAGATGAGGCCCGCCTTCGCGGCGCCGTAGGCCGCCGTGCCGGGCGAGGGGCGCACGCCGCTCACGCTCGCGATGTTCACGATCACGCCGCCGTCCGCCTGCTTCTGCATCTCGACGTTCGCGCGCTGCATGAAGTTCAGCGGGGCCGTCAGGTTCAGCGCGATGATCTTCTCGTGGAAGCGCGGCGAGGCCGTCGCCGCGTTCGTGAAGGGCGCGCCACCCGCGTTGTTCACGAGCACGTCGAGCTTGCCGAAGCGCTCGACCGCCGTCTTCACCACGCGATCGACCTGCTCCACGTCGCGCACGTCGGCCTGCACGAAGACGGCCGTGCGGCCGTCGACGGTCGGGAGATCCTCGACGGGGCTCCGCCCGCAGACGACCACGTCGGCGCCCGCGGCGAGGAACGCGGCGGTGATGCCGCGTCCGACGCCCTTCGTGCCGCCGGTGACGACGACGGACTTGCCGGTGAAATCGAGGACTGGGGCGCTCACGTTCCGTAGACCTTCACGGAGGGGCGGGCCTCGGCGATCAGCTTCTCCACGTGGGCGCCGATCTCGGCCGGGTTCCAGCGACGGCCGACGTCGACCGTCTTCTCCTCGCGGTAGCCGTCCATCACCGTGATGCGGCCGCCGGTGACCTCCCAGACGCGGCCGGTGATGCCCTTCGACTGGCTCGAGCCGAGCCAGGTCACGAAGGGGGAGACGTTCGAGGGATCGTTCGCGTCGAAGCCCTCGTCGGGCTTCTTCATCGCGTCCGCGAAGACCGCCTCGGTCATGCGCGTGCGGGCGATCGGAGCGATCGCGTGCGCGTTGACGCCGTAGCGGCCGAGCTCCGCGGCCTGGACGAGCGTGAGGGTCGCGATGCCGGCCTTGGCGGCCGAGTAGGCCGACTGACCCATGCTGCCGAGCAGCCCGGCGCCCGAGCTCGTGTTGATGATGCGAGCGTCCGGCATGCGGCCCGCCTTCGCCTCGTCGCGCCAGTAGGCGGCCGCGTGGCGGGCGATGCAGAAGTGGCCCTTCAGGTGGACGCGGATCACCGCGTCCCACTCCTCCTCGGAGCAGCTCACGAACATGCGGTCGCGGACGAAGCCGGCGTTGTTCACGACGACGTCGAGACGGCCGAAGCGCTCGATCGTCTCGGCCACGAGGCCCTTCGTCTGCTCCCAATTCGCGACGTCGGCGCCGTTCGCGAAGGCCTCGCCGCCCATCGCGCGGATCGTCTCGACGACTTCCTGCGCGGGGCTCTGATCGCCGCCTTCGCCGTGGTTCGAGACGCCGAGGTCGTTCACGACGACCTTCGCGCCCTGGCGGGCGAACTCGAGCGCGTGCTCGCGACCGATGCCGCGGCCCGCGCCGGTGACGATGACGACACGACCTTCACAGATGCCACTCATGTCGAGCTTCCTTCCGGGTCCGCGAGGCGGACCATGAGCTTGCCGCGATGCGATCCGTCGAAGAGACGGAGGAAGTGTCGGGGCGCGTTGTCGAGCCCGTCGATCACCTCGTCGCGGTAGCGGAGCTTTCCTTCCCGGATGAACGCGGCGATCCGTTGCCGCGCCTCCGGATAACGCTTCGCGAAGTCGATCGTGACGAAGCCCTGCATGCACGCCCGCTTCGCCAGGAGCTGCATGTAGTTCCGCGGTCCGACCGGCGCCTCGGTCGCGTTGATCTGGGAGATGGCCCCGCAGAGCACGACGCGGGCCCCCACGTTGATCCGGCCGAGGACCGTGTCGAGGATCTCGCCTCCGACGCTGTCGAAGTAGACGTCGACGCCCTTCGGGCAGGTGCGCTTCAGCGCCTCGCGGAGGTCCTCGTGTCGGTAGTCGATCGCGGCGTCGAAGCCGAGCTCCTCGACCAGCCACTTCGCCTTCGCGGCATCGCTCGTGAGGCCGACGGCCCGTGCGCCCGCGATCTTCGCGAGCTGACCGACGAGCGAGCCGACGCTGCCCGACGCGGCGCTCACGACGACCGTCTCGCCCTCCTTCGGACGTCCGATCTCGAACAGACCGAAGTACGCCGTGAGACCGCTCCCTCCGAAGACGTTCGGCAGGCTGTGGAGCGGGATGCCCGGCTCGGGCTGCATGCGGCCGTGGAAGCCGTGCGTGTCGAGGACGCTGTACTCCTCCCAACCGGCGAGCGTCGAGTGGAGCTGGCCCGGCTCGATGCCGGGGATCCGCGACTCGATCACCTGGCTGAGGTTGCCGCTCCGCACGGGGGAGCCGAGCGCGATCGGGGGCATGTACGAGCCCTTGGACTCGTTCATCCACCCCCGGATCGCCGGGTCGAGCATCAGGTAGAGATTCCGGACGAGGGCCTGACCCTCGCCGAGCTCGGGGACCTCGACCTCGTCGAGACGGAAGTCCCCGTCCTGCGGCACGCCCACGGGGCGTCGCACGAGGAGCACACGTCGATTCCGTCTCGAAGCCATCGCTTCCCCGGTTCCCGTCGAGGGCTCAGAGACGCTCGACGATCATGGCCATGCCCTGGCCACCACCGACGCACATCGTCTCGAGGCCGTAGCGGCCGCCGCGCTGCTCCAGGTTGTGGAGGAGCGTCGTCATGATGCGGGCGCCCGTCATGCCGAACGGATGGCCGAGCGCGATGGCGCCGCCGTTCACGTTCAGCTTCTCCCACGGGATGCCGAGCTCCTTCGCGGAGGGAACGACCTGGGCGGCGAAGGCCTCGTTGATCTCGACGAGGTCGATGTCCTGGATCTTGAGCCCGGCACGCGCGAGCGCCTTCTTGCTCGCCTCGACCGGCCCCATGCCCATGATCTCGGGGTTCAGGGCCGACACGCCGCTCGAGACGATGCGGGCGAGCGGGCGGAGGCCGAGCGCCTTCGCCTTCTCCTCGCTCATCACGACGACCGCCGCCGCACCGTCGTTCAGCGGGCAGGCGTTGCCGGCCGTGACCGTGCCGGTCTCGCTGAAGACGGGCTTGAGGCCGCCGAGCTTCTCGGCCGTCGTGCCGGCGCGCGGGCAGTCGTCCTTGTCGACGACGTTGCCGTTCGCGAGCGTCACCGGCGTGATCTCGGCGGCGAAGAAGCCGTTCTCCTGCGCGGCGGCGGCCCGCTGCTGCGAGAGCGCGGCGAACTCGTCCTGCTCGCGGCGCGAGACCTTGTAGGCCTGCGCGACGTTCTCGGCGGTCTGGCCCATCTGGATGTAGACGTCGGGGAGGCCGGCGCCCGCGGTCCAGTCGCCCTCGCCACCCATGGCGCGCTTGTGGGAGCGGGCCATCGCGTCCGAGAAGAGCGTGTTCAGCGTCCCCTCCATGCCGTCGGCCTTGCCCTTCGTGAAGCGCGAGACCGTCTCGACGCCGCCGGCGACGAAGACGTCGCCTTCGCCCGCCATGATCGCGTGGGCGGCCATGCGGATCGTCTGGAGCGACGAGGAGCAGTAGCGGTTCACGGTGGCGCCCGGGACGTCGGGGAGCCCCGCGAGGAGGCTCGCGACGCGGGCGATGTTGTAGCCCTGCTCGCCGGCGGGCTGCGCGCAGCCGAGCAGCACGTCCTCGATCAGGGCCGGATCGAGGTTCGGCACCTTGGCGAGCGCCGCCTTGATCACGTGCGCCGCGAGGTCGTCGGGACGAACGTCGACGAGGGAGCCCTTGTAGGCGCGGCCGATGGGGGTGCGGGCGGTGGCGACGATGACTGCGTTGCGCATGGCGTTCATTCCTCGATGAAGGTGCTCGCGGTCTCGGCCACGAGGACGTGCTTCAGGACTTTTCCGGTCGCGTTCCGGGGCAGGGCCTCGGTCCGCAGGTCCCAATGGGTCGGGACCTTGTAGTAGGCGAGGGTCTCCGCGACCCACGCGCTCAGCTCTTCCTTGGTCGGCGAGGCGCCGGGCTTCGTGACGACGAAGGCCTTCACTTCCTGGCCGAACTCGTCGGACTCGATGCCCACGACGGCGGCCTCGGCGACCCCCGGATGGTCCTCCAACCGATGCTCGATTTCCACCGGATACACGTTCTCGCCGCCCCGGAGGATGAGGTCGCGCTTGCGGGTGGCGAGGTAGAGCCTCCCGCCCTCGAAGGAGCCGACGTCCCCCGTGTCGAGCCAGCGGCCCGGCCGGATGCTCTCGGCCGTGGCTTCCGCGTTCCGCCAGTACTCCTTCATCACCAGCGGACCGCGCACGTGGATCGCGCCCTCCTCGCCCTCGGGCAGCGCCCGGCCGGAGGCGTCGCGGATCTCCACCTCGACCGTCGGCAGGGGGCGCCCGGCCGAGTCCGGGAACGTCGTGAGCTCCTCGCCGGGGTTCATCGTCGTGAAGGCCGTGCCCTCGGTCAGCCCGTAGCCGACGCTGAGGTATCGGAGGATGCTCGGGATCGAGCTCCGTGCGAGGAGCTGGAGCCGCTTCGGGATCGGCGAGCCCCCGCCGCCGACGAGCCGCATCGACCGCAGATCGAACTCGCCGATGCGGGGGTGGTGGAGGAGGCGGTGCAGGATGGTCGACGTGTAGCCCCAGCCGGTGACCTTCTCCTGCTCGATCAGGGAGAGCGCGACCTCGGGATCGAATCGTCCGACCGTCCAGACGCTCTTCGCGCCTCCCGCGAGCGTCGAGATCGCCGCCGCGTGCAGGCCGGAGACGTGGAAGAGAGGGCTCGTCACGAGCGTGCAGGTAGGCAGCGGAGCCTGGCCCGGCTCGATCGGCTGCGGCGGGAAGAGCGCGAGCATGCGCGCGCCGTGGAAGAAGCTCGTCGTGATCGCCGAGCAGAGGTTCACGTGCATGTGGACGACGCCCTTGGGCCGTCCGGTCGTGCCGCTCGTGTAGAGGATCAGGCAGGGATCCTCGGGAGCGATGGGTTCCGTCGGGAGGGCGGCGTCCGGATGCGCGTTCCAGATCGCGTCGAAGTCGCTCTCCATCACGATCACGGGCACGCCGGGATCGGCTCCCTCGAGGCGTGCGAGCCGCTTGAAGTCGGCGACGAGGACCTTGGGCTCCGAGTCGCGGAGGCCGTAGGCGATCTCGTCGCCCGTCCACCAGCCGTTCAGGCCCACCGCGATCGCGTCGAGCGCGACGGTCGCCCAGAACGTCACGATCCACTCCGGCGAGTTCGCGCCGAGGATCGCGACCCGATCGCCCTTGCCGACGCCGTAGCGCTCCCGCAGCACCTTCGCGGTCGACGCGACCTTCGCGAGGTGATCGCGGTAGGTGAAACGCCGCTTCGTCTTCCCGTCCGAGAAGACGAGGTATTCGGCGTCACCGAAGCTCGCGCTGCGCTCGAGCACCGCGCGGAGATGCGGCGCGCGATTCTTGAAGAGCTTCACCCGCTCGCCGAGGACCTCGCCCTCCTCGAGCTCGAACGGAGCGCCGGGGGCCAGGAGCATGGCCTCGACACGCGCGATCGCTTCGGGGAGAGCGGTCATCGGAACCCTCGAAGAGTGAAACGTGTTTCAGTCTTTGCAAGCGCCGAACGGCGCCTTCTACAAGCTGTATCCGCCGTCGAGCATGATGCGCTGGCCCGTGACGTAGCTCGCACGGCTCGAGGCGAGGAAGGCCACGGCTTCGGCCACTTCCTGGGCGGAGCCGAACCGACGGAGCGCGGTGTTACGCTTCGCGGCGGCGATCCACTCTGCCGTGAAATCCCCGTTGGCGACGAGACGCGGAAAGAGCCCCGTCTCGATCACGCCGAGGCCGACGATGTTCGCGCGGATGCCGAACCGACCCTCCTCGCGCGCGATGCCCTTGAGGAGCGCTTCGACCGCGCCCTTCGGTGCGACCGAGAGCACGTCGCCCGCGGGATAGCGCTCGAGGCCGGCGGAGCTGACGTAGACGAAGGAGCCTCCGCCGCCCGCGCGGAAGAGGGGGAGGGCGGCGTGCGCGACGTGGAAGAAGCCGTTCACGTCGGCGTCGATCACCTGCTTCCACTCCTCCACCGAGACCTGGCTGATGAAGGGCTGCTTGATGTTCGAGCCCGCGGCGCAGACGACGGTGTGGATCCGCCCGTGTGCCTCGGCGACCTCGTGGAGGAAGCGCGCGACGCCGTCGGCGTCGGTGAGCGAGACCTGGTGGATGCTCGCCTTCCGCCCCTTCGCGCGGATCTCTTCGGCGGCCTCCTCGGCCGCGGCCGCGTTTCCGCGGTAGGTGAGCGCCACGTCCGCGCCGTAGTGGGCGAGGCGCTCGCAGATCGCGCGACCCACGCCGCCGCTCCCGCCGAAGACCACGGCGGCTCCGTTCGGGAAGTCGCTCATCTCGAGAGCTCCCGGAGCTCGAACTTCGTGACCTTCCCGGTCGCGTTCCGCGGCAGCTTCTCGAGCACCTTCACGCGCCGCGGCACCTTGAAGTTCGCCATGTTGGCCTTGCACCAGGCGAGCAGGGCGTCCGCGTCGAGGGTCTTCCCCGGCTTCGGGACGACGAAGGCCATCCCGACCTCGCCGAGGCGCTCGTCGGGGATGCCGATCACGGCGACCTCCGCGATGTCGCCCTGCTTCAGCATCACGTTCTCGATCTCGGCCGGGTAGGCGTTGAAGCCGCCGACGATGAACATGTCCTTCAGGCGGTCCGTGATGCGGAGGTAGCCGCGGGCGTCCATCGTGCCGACGTCGCCGGTGTGGAGAAAGCCCTCCGCGTCGATCGTGGAGTTCGTCTCCTCGGCCGCGTCGAAGTAGCCCTTCATGACGTTGAAGCCGCGCACGACGATCTCGCCGGCCTCGTCGGGGCCGAGCGTCTTGCCCTCGCGGTCGACGATCTTCACCTCGACGCCGGGGATGGCACGACCGGAGGTCTGCGCGATCGTCTCGGCGGAGTCCTCCGGGCGGCACATCGAGACCGTGCCCGTCGTCTCCGTCAGGCCGTAGGCCGTGAGCACCGAGCGGAAGCCGAGCTTCTCGCGCATCGCGTGCACGAGCTCGACCGGGATCACCGCGGCTCCCGTGACGGCGAGCCGGAGGGACGAGAGGTCGAACGAGCCGAGGTCCGGCTGCATGAGCATCGACTGGTAGATCGCCGGCGGGCCGGGGAAGACCGTGACCTTGTCGTTCGAGATCCGCTCGAGGACCCGGCGCGCGTCGAAGACCGACTCCGGGAGGATGGTCGCGCCCATCATCAGCGCCGCGAGGATCCCCGCCTTGTAGCCGAAGCTGTGGAAGAACGGATTGACGATCAGGTAGCGATCGCCGGCGTCGAGCCCGGCGATGTGGGCCCAGCTCCGGAAGGTCCGGAGGTTCTGGGCGTGCGAGCACATCGCGCCCTTCGGCTTGCCGGTCGTCCCCGAGGTGAAGAGGATGTCGGCGAGGTCCTCGGGCTCCACGTGCGAGGTGCGCGCCTCGAGGTGCGCGTCCGAGACCCCCTCGGCGCTCGCGACGAACGAGGCGAAGGAGAGGGTGTGCTCGGGCAGGTCGCCGCGGAGCACGACGACGTGGGCGAGGTCGGGCGTGCGCTCGCCCGAGTCGCGGAGCATGGCGACGTAGTCGGTGCCGAGGAAGCCGCTGACGGTGAAGAGGACCTTCGCACGGCTCTTCTGCAGCAGGTACGCGGCCTCGATGCCGCGGTAGCGGGTGTTGACCGGGACGACGACGCCGCCGACGGAATGCGTCGCGAGCGCGGCGACGACCCACTCCCAGACGTTGGGGGCCCAGATCGCGACGCGGTCGCCGTGGGCGACGTCGAGCGCGAGGAGGGCCTTCGCGGCTTCGCGCACCTTCCGCTCGAGGTCGGCGTAGGTGATGTGCACGTCGCCGTCCTCGATGGCGTTCCGATTCCCGTGGCGCGACGCGGACGTCGCGAGCATCCGGGGGATGGTGCCGAACTCGAGATCGCCGCGGGGCCCCTCTTCGGTCGTCATGGTCCTCCTCGTGGGCGGTGCACGACCCACGGGCGGCCTTTCGCGCTTCGCGTTCGGCCTCGTGGATCTCTCACGTCGTGGTCGACAGGAACGCTGTCGAGGAGTAGAACTGAAACACGTTCTAGTCGGCTTGACCAGGTGAAAAGAACACGTTTCACTTGGGCGCGTCCAGCCGGACCGTAGGAGGCTCGAGTATGCCGATTTCGTGGGAGATTCGCGACCACATCGCCGAGGTCTGCATGGACCACCCGCCGGTGAACGCCCTGACCGTCGCCGGCTGGTTCGAGCTCGCCGACGTAATTACCAAGTGCGGCGACAATCCCGATGTGCGCGTCGTCATTCTCCACGCGAAGGGGCGCGGTTTCAACGCCGGCGTCGACATCAAGGAGATGCAGAACACGGAGGGCTTCGAGGCCCTCCTCGGCGCGAACAAGGGCTGCTGGACCGCCTTCAAGGCCGTCTACGAGTGCAAGGTCCCCGTGATCTCCGCGGTCCACGGCTTCTGCGTGGGCGGCGGCATCGGCCTCGTCGGAAACTCCGACCTCATCCTCGCGACCAAGGGAGCGAAGTTCGGTCTTCCCGAGGTCGACCGCGGCGCGCTCGGCGCGGCGACGCACCTCGCCCGCCTCGTCCCGCCCCTCAAGATGCGCGCCATGGTCCTCACCTGCGAGAACGCGACCGCCGAAGAGCTCCACGCCTTCGGCTCCGTCTACGCCGTGGTCGAGAACCAGGAGCAGCTCCTCGAGAAGGCGCGCGAGGTCGCCCGCTCCATCGTCAAGAAGCTCCCCCGCGTCGTCCGCACGGCGAAGGAGTGCCTCAACAACATCGATCCGGTCGACGTGAACCGGAGCTACCGCTTCGAGCAGGGCTTCACCTTCGAGCTGAACCTCGCGGGCGTCGCCGACGAAGCACGCGACGCCTTCGTCGAGAAGCGCGACGTGAAGTCCTGATTCCCCCTCACGAAGGACCAGACAGTGGCCGACAAGCGAATGACGGAAGAGGAAGTCGTCGCGCAGCTGCGTGACGGCATGACGATCGGCATCGGAGGCTGGGGCTCGCGCCGAAAGCCCATGTCGCTCGTGCGGGCGATCGCCCGGTCGAACCTCAAGGACCTCACGATCGTCTCCTACGGCGGTCCCGACGTGGGCATCCTCTGCGCCACCGGACAGGCGAAGAAGATCGTCTACGGCTTCGTCTCGCTCGACTCCATCCCGCTCGAGCCGCACTTCCGTGCGGCCCGTCAGGCCGGGACGATCGAGGTCATGGAGCTCGACGAGGGCATGTTCCAGTGGGGCCTGAACGCGGCCGCCCTGCGCCTGCCCTTCCTCCCGACGCGCGCCGGCCTCGGCTCGGACGTGCTCACGTACAACCCGAGCCTCAAGCTCGTGAAGTCGCCCTACGCCGACGGCGAGGAGCTCGTCGCGATGCCGGCCCTCCGCCTCGACGTCGCGCTCGTGCACATGAACCGCGCGGACGTCCAGGGCAACGGTCAGTTCCTCGGACCGGACGCCTACTTCGACGACCTCTTCTGCATGGCCGCCGACAAGGCGTTCATGTCGACCGAGAAGATCGTCCCGACCGAGCAGCTCCTCGACGAGGGCAGCATCCTCACGCTGAAGATCAATCGCATGATGATCGCCGGCGTCGTCGAGGCCCCCGGCGGAGCGCATTTCACGGAGTGCCCGCCCGACTACGGTCGCGACGAGGCCTTCCAGAAGGACTACGCCGCGTCCGCGAAGGACCCCGAGGCGTGGAAGGCCTTCAAGGCGAAGTACATCGACGTCTCCGAGGCGGAGTACCAGAAGGCGGTGAGGAAGTGACGAGCCCGACGCGCGACGAAGTCTGCGCCGTGGCGGTCGCGGAGTGCTTCCGTGACGACGGCGAGATCATGGTGAGCCCGATGGGCATGCTGCCCGCCCTCGGTGCCCGGCTCGCGAAGCTCACCTTCGCTCCGGACATCCTGCTGACGGACGGCATCTCGAAGATCCTCGGCAACGTCCTCCCCCTCGGGAAGACGGACGTGAAGCCGGTCGTCGAGGGCTACATGCCCTACCGATTCGTGTTCGACACCCTCTGGTGGGGCAAGCGCCACGTCATGATGGGTGCGACGCAGATCGATCGGCACGGCAACCAGAACATCGCCTGCATCGGTCCCTTCGAGAAGCCGACCGCGCAGCTCCTCGGCGTGCGCGGCGCGCCCGGGAACACGATCAACCACCGCACGAGCTACTTCATCGGCAACCACAACCCGAAGGTCTTCGTGCCGAAGGTCGACGTGGTGAGCGGTGTCGGCTACGACCGTGCCGCGGCCCTCTCGCCGGAGCAGCGTCGCTTCCACGACATCCATCGCGTCGTCTCGAACCTCGGCGTCTTCGACTTCGAGACCGAGGAACGCCGGATGCGCCTCCGCTCCGTGCATCCGGGCGTGAAGGTCGAGGACGTCGTGAAGGCCACGGGCTTCGAGCTCGTGATCCCGAGCGAGGTCCCCGAGACGCGCCTGCCGACCGCGGAGGAGCTCGAGATCCTCCGGCGCCTCGATCCCTCGGGCATCGCGAAGAAGGAGATCGCGTCGTGAGCAACCGCGCGAGCAGCCGCCCGAAGGCGAAGCGTCAGAGCGTCGCGCCGAAGGCCGCCGAGGCGAAAGCCGAGGCCAAGGTCGCGGTCGAGGCCGAGGTCGCGGCGGAGCCGAAGCGCGAGAGCGCGCGTGCCCCGAAGATCGAGGTCTCCGAGCCGGAGGCCCCGAAGGCGAAGGGCCTCCATCCGACGCTCCAGACCCGCGCGACGAAGCTCTTCGGCGTGCAGTACCCGATCGTCCAGACCGGCATGGGCTGGGTCTCGGGTCCGCGTCTCACGGCCGCGACGAGCGGTGCGGGCGGTCTCGGCATCCTCGCTGCGGCGACGATGACCTACGACGAGCTCGTCAGCGCCATCGCGTCCGTGAAGTCGAAGACGGACAAGCCCTTCGGCGTGAACCTCCGCGCCGATCAGGCCGACGCCGAGCAGCGCTGCGATCTCCTCATCCGCGAGAAGGTCAAGGTCGCGAGCTTCGCGCAGGCGCCGGGCGAGAAGCTCATCAAGAAGCTGAAGGACGCGGGCCTCGTCGTCATGCCGACGATCGGCGCGCGCCGTCACGCCGAGAAGGTCGCGAAGTGGGGCGTCGACGCCGTCATCGCGCAGGGCCAGGAGGGCGGCGGGCACACCGGCAGCGTCCCGACCTCGCTCCTCATCCAGGACGTCTGCCGCGCGGTCGACATCCCGGTGATCGCGGCCGGCGGCTTCAGCTCCGGCCAGGGGCTCGTCGCGGCACTCGCCTACGGAGCGTCCGGCATCGCCATGGGCACGCGCTTCCTGCTCACGCAGGAGAGCCAGGTCCCGGCGGACGTGAAGAAGCGCTACCTCGCCGCCTCGGTGAACGACACGGTCGTCACCAAGGCGATCGACGGCTATCCGCAGCGCGTCATCCGCACGGAGCTCATCGACGAGCTCGAGAAGGCCGGCCCCCTCAAGGCCGTCCCGCTCGCCTTCGTGAACGCCATCTCGCTCGCGCGCATCACGGGCACGAAGCTCAAGGACCTCATGACCGAGGGCCTCGCGATGAAGCGCAACCAGGAGCTCAGCTGGGCGCAGCTGGCGATGGCCGCGAACGCTCCGATGCTCACCAAGGCGACCATGGTCGACGGCAAGCTCGAGGCGGGCATCCTGCCCACGGGCCAGGTCGTGGGCGTGATCGACGAGCTCCCCACCGTGGCCGACCTGCTCGGCCGCATCATCCGGGAGGCCGAGGAGACCCTCGGCCGTCTCGGCGCCTGATCCCGACGGCCCCGCGCGTCGGGGCCTTCCCGTTTCCCGGGCCGCGCAGCCCACGCGTGGTCCCCGATTCCCCCTCGAAGCGAGGCCTGCCGTGGATTTGACGTTCACCGAGAAGGAAGAGGCGTTCCGTCAGGAGTGCCGCACGTGGCTGCGTGAGAACGTGCCCAAGACGCCGCTGCCGTCGGGCGACACGCGGGAGGGCTTCGCGCTCCACGTCGAGTGGGAGAAGAAGCTCTTCGCGAACCGCTGGGCGGTCGTGTCGTGGCCGAAGGAGTACGGCGGCCGCGAGGCGTCGCTCATCGAGTGGCTCATCTTCGAGGAGGAGTACTACCTCGCGGGTGCGCCCTCGCGCGTCACGCAGAACGGCATCTTCCTGCTCGCGCCGACGATCTTCGAGTTCGGCACCCAGGAGCAGAAGGACCGCATCCTGAAGCCGATGGCCGCCGCCGAGCACCTCTGGGCGCAGGGCTGGTCGGAGCCGAACGCCGGCTCCGATCTCGCCAGCCTGAAGAGCACGGCCAAGCGCGTCGACGGCGGCTGGCTCCTGAACGGCCAGAAGACCTGGTGCACGCGCGGCTCGTTCTGCGACTCGGCCTTCGGTCTCTTCCGCACGGATCCCGAGGGGCCGACGCACAAGAGCCTCACGTACTTCCTCTTCCCGCTCCGCGGCAAGGGCGTGACGCTCCGCGGCGTCGATCGCCTCGACGGGGACGAGGGCTTCGCGGAGGTCTTCCTCGAGGACGTCTTCGTCGCGGACCAGGACGTCCTCGGCGAGGTGAACAAGGGCTGGTCGGTCGCGATGGCGACGACGGGCTCGGAGCGCGGCCTCTCGCTGCGCAGCCCGGGGCGCTTCATCGCCACCTCGTCGAAGCTCATCGCCCTCTACCAGAAGGCGAAGGAGACCTGCGACGCGGAGATCCGCGACCTCGTCACCCAGGCCTGGATGGATGCGCAGGCCTACCGTTGGTACACGTTCGGCACCGTCACGAAGATGATCGAGGGCGGCCACGTCGGCGCCGAGTCGAGCATGAACAAGGTCTTCTGGTCCGAGATGGACGTGAAGACGCACGAGACCGCGCTGCGCATCGTCGGGGAGCGTTTCGAGCTCGACGAGGGCGCCTCGCTCGCCGAAGACCGCGGCCATTGGATGAAGGGCTTCCAGTTCGCGCTGGCCGGTCCGATCTACGCGGGCACGAACGAGATCCAGCGCAACATCCTCGCCGAGCGCGTCCTCGGCCTGCCGAAGAAGTGAGGTCGCCATGCGTTTCGCGTTCACCGAAGATCAGTTGATGTTCCGCGACACCGCGCGGGACGTGCTGACGAAGGAATGCACGCCCGGCGAGGTCCGGAAGGCGTGGGAATCGGGCTCGGGCCGTGCGGCTTCCGTCTGGTCGACCCTCGGCGAGACGGGCGTCCTCGGCGCCACCGCGAGCGAGGCCTCGGGCGGCATGGGCATGAACGAGCTCGATCTCGTGCTCGTCCTCGAGGAGGCCGGCTACGCGGCGCTCCCCGATCCGCTCGTCGAGACCGTGGCGGTCGCGATCCCGCTCCTCGAGGAGCTCGGCAATCCGGCCTACGCGCGCTTCGTCGACCAGGCGGTGCGCGGCGATTCGCTGATCGCGGTGGCGGAGGAGGGCGCCTCCCTCGTCGCCCACGCCGAGACGGCCGATCTCATCGTCTTCCTCTGCGGGAACCAGGTCCACGCCGTGCCGGCCTCGAAGGTCGAGCTCGTGCCGCAGGTCTCGGTCGATCGCGCGCGCAAGGTCGCCGCGGTGAAGTGGTCGAAGACGCCGGAGACCCTCGTCGCCGAGGGCGAGAAGGCCGTGAAGGCGATCGAGCGCGCGCGCCTGCGCGCCGTGCTCGGCACCTCGGCCGTGCTGCTCGGGCTCACGCGTCGCATGCTCGACCTCGCGGTGGAGTACGCCAAGGTCCGCCACCAGTTCGGCCGTCCGATCGGCTCGTTCCAGGCGGTGAAGCACAAGCTCTCGGACTCGCTGATCCAGCAGGAATTCGCGCGTCCGATGGTCTATCGCGCGGCCTACTCGCTCGCGACGAACGATCCGGAGGCGGCGCTCCACGTCGCGATGGCGAAGTGCTACGCGTCGGACGCGGCGAAGTTCGTCGCCAAGCACGCGCTCCAGGTGCACGGCGCGATCGGCTACACGATCGAGTGCGACCTCCACATGTTCATGAAGCGCGCCTGGGCCCTCGCGGCGGCCTGGGGAGACGCTCATCATCATCGCAAGCAGGTCGCGAACGTGATCCTGGGCCCGGCCCCGGCGGGGAAGTGAGAGAGACCATGGCAGAGGCATACATCGTCGAAGCGGTCCGCACTCCGGTCGGTCGTAGGAAGGGCGGGCTCGGCGGCGAGCACCCGGCCGACATGGGCGCGCACGTGCTCAAGGCCCTGGTGGAGCGCAGCGGCGTGGATCCCGCGGCCGTCGAAGACGTCGTCTTCGGCTGCGTGGACACCATCGGCCACCAGGCGGGCGACATCGCGCGCACCTGCTGGCTCGCGGCCGGCCTCCCCGAGGAGGTCCCCGGGACCACCGTCGACCGTCAGTGCGGGTCGTCGCAGCAGGCCGTCCACTTCGCGGCGCAGGCCGTGATGAGCGGCACGCAGGACATCGTGGTGGCCGGTGGCGTCCAGCAGATGACGCAGATCCCGATCAGCGCCGCGATGATGGTCGCGTCCCAGTTCGGCATCAACGACCCGTTCTCGGGCTCGAACGGCTGGAAGGCGCGCTACGGCGACCAGCCCGTGAGCCAGTTCCACGCGGCCGAGATGATCGCGGCGAAGTGGGAGTGCACCCGTCGCGAGATGGAGGAGTTCGCGCTCGAGAGCCATCTCCGCGCGATCCGTGCCCAGGACGAAGGCCGTTTCGAGCGCGAGATCGCTCCCTACGGCGACGTGAAGGCGGACGAGGGCCCGCGCCGCGGCACGACGCTCGAGGCGATGGCGCAGCTCAAGACGCTCGTCGAGGGCGGTCGGCTCACCGCCGCGGTCTCGAGCCAGATCTCGGACGCCGCCGCCGCCGTGCTGGTGGTCAGCGAGAAGGCGCTGAAGGAGCACAACCTGAAGCCCCGCGCGCGCATCCACCACATGAGCGTCCGCGCGGCCGATCCGATCTGGATGCTGACGGCGCCCATCCCGGCGACCCGCTACGCCCTGCAGAAGACCGGCATGAAGCTCGAGGACATCGACCTCGTCGAGATCAACGAGGCCTTCGCCTCGGTGGTCCTCGCCTGGGCGAAGGAGCTCGGCGCCGACCTCTCCAAGGTCAACGTGAACGGCGGCGCGATCGCGCTCGGGCATCCGCTCGGAGCGACGGGGGCCCGCCTCATGACGACGCTGCTGCACGAGCTCGAGCGCACGAACAAGCGCTACGGCATGCAGACGATGTGCGAGGGCGGCGGTCAGGCCAACGTGACGATCCTCGAGCGCCTCTGAGCCTTCGGGCGGCCTCGTCCGAGGCGATCGGGGCCGGCGCCTCTCGCGGGGGCCGGCCCCTTCCAATTCGTGGACGTCGAGCGGCAGGAATCGCCCTCCGAAGTGCGAGAGACGCTTGACGATGAATACGAACCGTATAGAACATGTTTTAGAACACGTTCTAGTTTCGTTCACCGCGTGTGGAGGTAGGCAATGACGTTCCGGGTCAACAGCATCCCCGAGTACTTCGAGACCATTCAGAAGCGCTTCAATTCCGACGCCGCCAAGGGCGTCACCGCGACGTTCATGTTCGAGCTGACGGGCGCGAACGGGGGCACCTGGACCGCCGACATCAAGGACGGGACGCTCACCCTCCTCACCGGCCCGGTCGAGAAGCCGACCGTCCACTACACGATGGACGCGGGCGAGTACCTCAAGATGGCCAACGGTGACCTCGACGGCACCAAGGCCTACATGATGCGGAAGCTGAAGGTGAAGGGGAACCTGATGACCGCCCAGAAGTTCAAGGCGATCCTCCCCCCGGGTCCGGGCTGAACGACACCGGTCCCCGTCCACTTCCGGACGGGGACCCCACGCGGTTCGTCCGCGCAATTCCCATGTAGCGAGTGTTCGTTGGGCACCTCGGACGATCCGGGGACCCGATGGTATCGGCGGCGCCGCGAGGTCGCGGCGCTCGAGCCCGTTTTCGTTCCGGAGCACAGCATGACCGAACCGCTCTACGCTCCCTACGTCCTCGCGTTCACGTACACGCGGACGACGGGACCCGTCATCGGCCGCTTCCTCACGGGCCTTCGCGACGGGAAGATCGAAGGCATCAAGACCAAGTCGGGACGCGTGATCGTCCCGCCCGTCGAGTACGACCCCGAGACCGGCGATGCGACGACCGAGTTCGTCCCCGTGTCGGAGAGCGGCGTCGTCACGTCGTGGACCTGGATCGCGGAGCCGCGCGGCCTGCATCCGCTGAAGAAGCCGTTCGCGTTCGCGCTGGTGAAGCTCGACGGAGCCGACACCGCGATGGTGCACGCCGTCGACGCCGGCTCGCCCGAACGCATGAAGACCGGAATGCGCGTGAAGGTCCGGTGGGCCGAGGAGCGCAAGGGCTTCATCACCGACATCGCTTGCTTCGAGCCCGAGGGAGGAGCCGCATGAGCGACCCGATCACCCGTATCAAGACGCCGGTCCATCTCGAGTACGGCGTCTATCCCGGCACGCACTACTCGATGTACCTCCGCGCCCTCGAGCAGGGGCGCTTCATCGGTGGACGTTGCCCGGCGACGAAGAAGGTCTACGTGCCGCCCCGCGGCGCGAGCCCGGTCTGCGGCCTGCCGACCGACGAGATCGTCGACGTGCAGGACGTCGGCGTCCTCACGACCTTCGCCGTCATCCGCATCCCCTTCGAGGGCCAGAAGATGAAGCCGCCGTATTGCTTCGGCGCCATCGTCCTCGACGGTGCGGATCTGCCCATCTACCACCTGATCGGCGGCATCCCCTACGAGGAGGTCCGCATGGGCATGCGCGTGAAGGCCAAGTGGAAGCCGCGCGACCAGTGGGGCACGACGCTCGAGAACATCGAGTGCTTCGAGCCCACGGGCGAGCCCGATCAGCCGTTCGAAACCTACTCGGAGCACCTCTGATCATGCGCGACATCGCCATCGTTTCCGTCGCCCAGCTCCCGTCCGTGCGCCGAGAGCGCAAGAGCGACGAGGCGGAGCTCGTCCAGCCCGTCGTCGCCGAGGCGCTGAACAAGGTC
Source organism: Polyangiales bacterium (assembly GCA_046351215.1). Classification (GTDB taxonomy): domain Bacteria; phylum Myxococcota_A; class Polyangia; order Polyangiales; family Houyiibacteriaceae; genus JAXLYX01. Next base: position 273,123 of record JAXLYX010000006.1, read on the forward strand.
GGCCTGCGTCAGAACGACATCGGCTTCACCTGCTCGGGGAGCTCCGACTACCTCGTCGGTCGTCCGTTCTCGTTCGTCGCCGCGGTCGACGGCCTCCAGTCGTGGCCGCCCATCCGCGAGTCGCACGTCGAGATGGACGGCGCCTGGGCGCTCTACGAGTCGTGGGTGAAGCTCCTCCACGGCGAGATCGACACGGCGCTCGTGTTCGCGTTCGGCAAGTCGTCGCTCGGGCCGATCCCCGACGTGATGAACATCCAGAACGACCCGTACTACGTCCAGCCGCTGAACCTCGACTCGATCAGCTCGGCCGCGCTCCAGGCGCGCGCGCTGCTCGACTCGGGCAAGGCGACCGAGCGCGACTTCGCCGAGGTCGCCGTGCGCAACCGCAAGCAGGCGAAGGCGAACCCGAACGCCCAGGTGAAGGGCGACTTCAACGTGGACTCGATCCTCGCCGAGCCCTACATCGCCTCGCCGCTCCGCAAGAGCTTCTGCCCGCCGCTCAGCGACACGTGCTGCGCGCTCGTGCTCGCCGCCGGCGACAAGGCCCGTCAGCTCGCGAAGCGCCCCGCGTGGATCCGCGGCATCGACCATCGCGTCGAGGCCTACTCCCTCGGTGTGCGCGACCTCACGACCTCTCCCTCGACGAAGCTCGCGGGCGAGAAGGTCGGCGTGGGCAAGAAGAAGGTCGACATCGCCGAGCTGCACGCGCCCTTCGCGCACCAGGAGCTCATCCTGCGCGAGGCGCTCGGGCTCGATGCGTCGGTCGTCGTGAACCCCTCCGGTGGCGCGCTCGCGGCGAACGCGATCATGGCTGCCGGTCTCCTCCGCTTCATCGAGGCCGCTTCGCGTATCCATTCGGGCGAGGCGAACCGTGCCGTGGTCCACGCGACCAGCGGTGCGTGTCTCCAGCAGAACATGGTCGCCGTCCTGGAGGGTGAGTGATGGCTGAGCGTTGTGCCGTCATCGGCATCGGACAGACGAAGTACGCGGCCGTCCGCAAGGACGTGTCGATCCCGGGCCTGCTCCGCGAGGCCGCCATCCGCGCCCTCGAGGACGCCGAGCTCACCTGGAAGGACATCGACGCGGTCGTGCTCGGCACGGCCCCCGACATGTTCGAGGGCATCATGATGCCCGAGCTCTTCCTGGCGGACGCCCTCGGCGCGGTCGGCAAGCCGATCCTCCGCGTGCACACCGCGGGAAGCGTCGGCGGGTCCACGGCCATCGTCGCGGCGAGCCTGATCCAGTCGGGCGTCCACGAGCGCCTGCTCACGATCGCTTTCGAGAAGCAGTCGGAGAGCGACGCGATGTGGGCCCTCTCGCCCGCCATCCCGTTCCAGCCGCAGCTCGTGGCCGGCGCGGGCGGCTACTTCGCCCCCCTCATCCGCTCCTACATGCGTCGCAGCGGCGCGCCCGAGGACGTCGGCATGATGGTCGCGGTGAAGGATCGCGAGCACGCGCGGAAGAACCCGTACGCGCATCTCCACATCGAAGAGACGATGGAGACCGTGCGGAAGTCGCCGATGCTCTGGGATCCGATCCGCTACGCCGAGACCTGCCCGTCGTCGGACGGTGCGGTGGCCATGGTCCTCTCGAACGAGGCCCGCGCGAAGAAGGCGAGCAAGAAGCCGGCGTGGGTGCACGGCACGGCGCTCCGCACCGAGTCGACCTTCTTCTCGGGACGCGATCAGGTCAATCCGCAGGCCGGCAAGGACTGCGCGAAGGACCTCTACTCGCAGGCCGGCATCACGAATCCCTTCAAGGAGATCGACACGGCCGAGATCTACGTGCCCTTCTCCTGGTTCGAGCCGATGTGGCTCGAGAACCTCGGCTTCGCCGAGGAAGGGAAGGGCTGGAAGCTCACGCTCGAGGGCGTGACCAAGCTCGGTGGCGAGCTGCCGATCAACACGAGCGGCGGCGTGCTCTCGACCAATCCGATCGGCGCGAGCGGCATGATCCGCTTCGCCGAGGCGGCGCTCCAGGTCCGCGGCATGGCGGGCGAGCACCAGGTCGAGGGAGCGAAGGTCGCGATGGGCCACGCATACGGCGGCGGCTCCCAGTTCTTCGCCATGTGGATCGTCGGGAGTGAACGGCCGTGACCCAGAAGCTCACCTACAACATCGCCGATCTCTACGAGTCGCTCGCGGACGCCATCCCGGACCGCGAGTCGCTCGTCGCCGGCGGCACCCGGCACACGTTCCAGTCGCTCGACGAGCGCGCGAACCAGGTCGCCCACTTCCTCCTCTCGCGCGGCGTGAAGCCGGGGCAGCACATCGGGCTGCACCTCTACAACAGCGCGGAGTTCATCGAGATCCTGCTCGGCTGTCTCAAGGTCCGAGCGGTGCCCATCAACGTGAACTACCGCTTCGTCGCCGACGAGCTCCGTCACATGGTCGTCGACGGCGACCTCGTGGTGGTGTTCACGCACGGGACGCTCTTCCCCTCGATCGAGCCGGTGGCGAAGGAGATCTCCTTCCTCCACACGACCGTCGTCGTCGACGACGGCGAGGCCGCCGGGACGATCCCCGACTGGGCCTTCCACTACGAGAAGGCGATCGGCGGCCAGCCGAAGTCGCGTGGCTTCGAGCCGCGCTCGAACGACGACCTCTACATCGTCTACACGGGCGGCACGACGGGCATGCCGAAGGGCGTCATGTGGCGCCACGAGGACCTGTTCTTCGCGGGCCTCCAGGGCGGTCGCCCGGGCGGCGAGCCTGTCGAGAGCCCCGAGGAGCTCGCGTCGGGTGCGGTCGAGATGGGCGTCGGCATGAACATGCTTCCGGCCGCTCCGCTCATCCACGGCGCGGCGCAGTTCACGTGCTGGATCTCGATCTTCACCGGCGGCAAGCTCGTGCTCCAGGCGGGCAAGAGCTTCGACGCCCGGAAGATCTGGGAGCTCGTCCGTGACGAGGAGGTCCACTCCCTCGTCATCGTCGGCGACGCCATGGCGATTCCCCTCCTCGAGGAGCTCGAGAAGGGCGACCTCGACGTCTCGGGCCTGATGACCATCGCCTCCGCGGGCGCCGTCCTCTCGCCCTCCATCAAGGAGCAGCTCCAGTCGAAGCTCGAGAGCACCATGGTGCTCAACAACTTCGGCGCCACCGAGGTCGGCCATCAGGGCGCCTCGATGGGCGACGATCCGTCGAGCGACGGTCGTCCGAGCTTCTACATGGACGAGACGAGCAACGTCCTCGACGAGGACGGGAAGCCCATCGAGCCGGGCTCCGGCAAGATCGGCCGCCTCGCGCGTCGCGGGCGCATCCCGCTCGGCTACTACAAGGATCAGGCGAAGACGGCCGAGCGCTTCGTCCTCATCGACGGCGTGCGCTGGGTCATCCCGGGCGACATGGCGACGATCGAGGCCGACGGACGGATCACCGTCTACGGCCGCGGCTCGAACTGCATCAACACGGGCGGCGAGAAGGTCTATCCGGAGGAGGTCGAGGAGGCGCTGAAGAGCCACCCCGACATCCGCGACGCCCTCGTGGTCGGCATCCCCGACCCGCGCTGGATGCAGCGCGTGGCCGCCGTCGTCGAGACGGTCGGCGGGCGTCAGCTCACGCTCGAGCAGGTGCAGGAACACTGCCGCAAGCACGTCGCGGGCTACAAGGTGCCGCGGCAGATCACGATCGTCGATCGCGTCTCGCGCTTCCCCACGGGCAAGCCCGACTACACCTGGGCCAAGGACCAGGCCCTCGCCACCCAACAGGCGGCGGGCTGAGCCCCCATGACGAGCCTCGCGACGACGACCACGGCCCACGCCCGCTTCGCGGCCGCCGTGCGTCGTCTCGCGGAGCTCTCCTCGACCCTCGAGTCCGAGGATCGGGTCTGGGAAGAGGCGGCGTCGATGACCGAGGCGATCGCGGATCGTCTCGCTTCGGCGCCGTCGTCGCGTCCGGCCGGGGTCGATGAACGGAGCGGTTTCCCGCGCGCGTTCATCGAGCGCTCTCCCGTGAGCGGGAAGCTGAACCCTCATGCGCCCCCGCTCGTGCTCGAGCCGATCGAGGACGGCGTGGCAGGGATCGGCGTCTACGGCGCGGCGTTCCAGGGGGCGCCGGGGTGCGTCCACGGAGGGCACGTCGCGACGGCCTTCGATCACGTCGCCGGGCGCGTCGCCGCGGGTCTCGGCACGCCGGTGCTGACGGGGAAGCTCTCGGTCCGCTATCTCAAGCCCACGCGGATCGGTCGGCCGATCCGCTACGAAGCACGGCTGCGCGAGTCGCGGCACCGCCTCGTGACCGTCGACTGCGCCGCATTCGACGGCACGACGAAGACGGCCACCGCGGAGATCGTCTTCCTCGAGCTGCCGCCCGCCTACTTCCGCGAGGTCATCGGAGGCCCATCGTGACGGATCCCGTTCAGCGCGTACGCATCGTGGAGACCGGCTGGGAGCGCGACCTCGAGGTCGAGCGCGGACCGGAGCAGCTACCCGAGCTCGAGGGCGACGAGGTCCTCGTGAAGGTCGAGGCCTGCGGTGTCTGCTACCGCGACCTCATCGATCGCGCGGGGCGGATCCCGTTCATCCAGGTGCCGATCGTGCCCGGGCACGAGGCGGCGGGGCGTGTCGTCGCGCTCGGCCCCGAGGCGAAGCAGTGGAAGGTCGGCGATCGCGTCGGCTCCATGCATCGCAACGCGTGTGGGGAGTGCGAGCCCTGTCGCGCCGGGCACACCTCGCTCTGCAACACGGCCGCGTACGTTCTCGGCCTGCTCGTCGACGGCGGGTACGCCCGCCATCTGAAGATGCCGGAGAGCGGCTTCTTCCCGATCCCGGAGTCCCTCTCGGGCCCCGAGGCCTCGGTGATGCACTGCACGTTCGGGACCGCCTGGCGGGCCCTGGTCACGGTCGGCGGCCTGAAGAAGGGCGAGCGCGTGATCGTGACCGGCGCCAACGGCGGCGTCGGCGCCGCGGGCGTCCAGATCGCCGCTCGCTTCTCGGACGACGTCACCGCGGTGGTGCGGGACGAGAAGCACGAGGCGTTCGTCCGCGAGCTCGGCGCGCATCGCGTCGTGGTCGACACGGACGGGACCTTCCACAAGAAGGCGAAGGGCGCCGACCTGGTGCTCGAGAACGTCGGAGCTCCGACCTTCAACGCGAGCCTCCGGAGCCTGAAGGTCGGCGGCCGTATCTCGGTCGTCGGCAACGTGGTCGAGCAGCGCGTGGAGCTGAACCTCGGCTACATCGTGGTGAACGCGCTCAAGGTCCTCGGACCGGGAGGCGCGACCCGGGACGACATGGCGGCGGTGTTCCAGGAACACGCCCGGAAGCCCTTCCGCGTGGCCATCGATCGGACCATGGATCTCGAACGCGCCGACGAGGCCCAGCGCATGGTGCTGCGCGGGGGCCTGCACGGTCGCGTGGTGCTCATTCCCTGAATCCCCCTAGGAGATCGTGATGACGGACTTCAAGTACCCGCGTGGCTGGTTCGTGGTGGCGCTGGCCAAGGAGCTGGGCCCGCAGGGTGTGCTCCCGATCAAGTACTTCGGGCGCAACATGGTGCTCTTCCGCGCGGAGAGCGGCGAGGCGCGGATCGTCGACGCCTACTGCCCGCACCTCGGCGCCCATCTCGGCCACGGCGGCAAGGTCGAGGGCGACAGCATCCGCTGCCCCTTCCACGCGTGGCGCTTCGACGGGCAGACGGGCCAGTGCGTCGAGGTCCCGTATGCCAAGCGCATCCCCGCGAAGGCGTCGGTCGAGTCGTACCTCGTGCGCGAGCGCAACGGCCTCATCTTCATCTGGAACGATCCGGAAGGTCAGCAGCCCGAGTGGGAGATCCCGGTGATCGATCACTACGGCAAGGACGGCTGGACCGAGTGGGACGCCGCGCTGCTCCACATCAAGACGCAGCCGCGCGAGGTCGTCGAGAACCTCGCCGACAAGGCGCACTTCCCGAAGGTGCACGGCACCGAGGTCGACCACTTCGAGAACGAGTACAACGGCCACATCGGCATCCAGCGCACGTCGGGCATCGCGTACCCGCGCGGTGGCGGCCAGGATCCCTTCTCGCTGACGGCGACGTACTACGGACCCGGGTACATGCTCACCGAGATGAAGAGCGTGCTCCCGAACATCCTCCTGCTCGCGCACACGCCCATCGACGAGCACAGCCTCCACCTCCGCTTCGGGCCCATGCTCGACCTCTCGAAGGTCCGCGAGGGCGGCGAGAAGTTCACCGAGATGTACCGCCAGAACCTCCTCATCGGGTTCAAGGAGGACATCCAGCTCTGGGAGAACAAGTGCTACCGCGAGCGCCCCGTGCTCGTGGACGGCGATGGCCCGATCGGCCAGCTCCGCCGCTGGTACCACCAGTTCTACAAGCCGCGGGCCGAGGTCGCTGCGCACCTCGCCGGAGGCGTCTGAAACCATGAGTCGATCGCTCGAGGATCGGGGAGGTCCGACCGCGGGGGGCGGTCGGTTCCTCGACGTCGAGCGAGGCCGGCGCCATCGAACCGCTTGCCGGTGGCGCAGGAGCCCGTTCCGACGGTTCGGGGCGGGATTTCGTCGACTGGCAGCCTTTCCGTTGCCGGTTAACGAGCCCATGACAAACGGAAGGGCATGCTGGACCCCATGACATCGCAGTTGGACGAGAGGGCGAGGAGGATCGTCGAAACTGCCGTGGCGCTCGCAGAGCGCGACGGGTTCGCTGCGGTCCGCCTCCGTGACGTGGCGGCCACGGCGCAGGTCGCCCTCGGCACCGTCTACAAGCGTTTCGCGAGCAAGGAGGAGATCCTCATCGCGGCGCTCGAGCTCGAGTCGGATCGCCTGCTCGGCCGCATCGGTCGGATGGGCGTTCCCGGCGAGACGGCCGAGGAGCGGGTGAACAACCTCTTCAACGTCGTGACCAAGGGCCTCTGCCGCAAGCCGAACCTCGCGCGCGCGCTCGTCCGCTCGATCGCGTCGGGCGATCCGCACATCACCGACAAGGTGGCGAGCTTCCACGCGATGATGACGGCGCTGACGATCGCCGCGATCCGCGGCGAGGCGGCGTCGGCGCTCCAGACCTGGGGCGGCGACTCGGACACGCGCGAGCGCGAGGTCGCCTTCCTGCTCCAGCAGGTCTGGTTCGCGGCGCTCGTCGGCTGGGCCGGCGGGCTGCACGACGTCGACACGATCATCATGCACCTCTCGCATGCGGCGAACATGCTCGTGCCGCACGCGACGAGGCCTTCGGCCTGAGAACGAAGCGTCGCTCCCGAGGTCGCGAGCATGGCTCGGCGGCCTCCGCGACGCCTCGTCAGAAGGTCACGCGCAAGGGAACGACGCGCGCCCGGTCGTGCAGGCTGGCCATCACGGCGCCCGCGACGATCCCGACCCCCGCCGTCGCCGCCCCTCCGGCGATCATGGCGCGATCGTTGGGACATGGCGCGCCGTAGACGTCCGAGCTGCAGTCGGAGCGCACGATGCCCGTGACGAGCAACGAGCCGCCGACCGCGATGCCGACGACCAGCGTCACCCATCCGATCGCTCGCACGCGGGCGCGCGATCGGTACTCGAGGCGGTAGACGTCGTCGGCTCCGACGACGACGACGCCATCGACGGGCGCAGGGGGACGGCCCGGGGCGGCGATGCCGAAGCGATGTGGGCCGGGGGGCATCGGGGCCGAGCAAGGCGCGGCGCAGACCGGCTCGAAATGCGGCACGTGCCGAGGTGCGGGCGGAGCGCCCGCGGGCTGGACGGACGGAGCGTCGGGGCTCGTGTCGAGGTGCAGGACCAATCCCGAGCTCTGCGACTCGAAGCGAACGACGACGTGAGACGTCGCGGGCGCGACCGCGCTCGTGCCGATCGCCCCGCCCGGGGCGACGAAGCTCGACGTGGGAGCAGGCGCCGGTGCGCCGGGAGAAGTGGCCGCGACCGGAGCGGTGGTCGAGGCGGGGTCGAGGCTTGCCGGACCGGCGTAGAGGATGTTGGCTCCCGACAGCGTCCGGACCTGGCCATCGAGGAGCCGGATCGTCGCGCGCTGGAACGGCACGTACTCGACGAGCGTGCCCCGATACACCCCGCCATCGAGCGTGCGGACGACGTCGGGGGGCGCGAGGGGCGCCTGGGCCGCGACGCCGGACGTCGCGCTCCCCTCGGACGGGGCCTGTGCGGCCACAGGGAAGGGTATCGAGATCGCGACGATGGCCGCGAGAGTCCGAGGGAGGCGAAACATCACGTGGGCTCCGTTGTGCGAAAGCCCACGAGGGATAGCGCGATCGTCTCAGCGGTCCAGCTTGAAGACCCGGATCGCGTTCTCGCGCAGGAACTTCGGCCAGACCTCGTCCTTGAAGGGCACGTCCTTCATGTCGGTCATGATCCGCTCGAGCGACAGGCCCATCGGGTAGTAGCCCGCATACATGATCTTGTCCGCGCCGCGCGTGTTCGCGTAGTGGACGACGTTCTTCGGGTAGTGCTTCGGCGCGAAGGCGCTCGTCGAGTAGTAGAGGTTCTCGTACTTGAGCATCAGCTTCACGGCGAGCTCGGTCCACGGCTCGGCGCCGTGGCGCATGACGAACTTCAGCTCCGGGAAGAACCAGCAGACCTCGTCGACGAGCTCGCAGTGCTGCGGCGCCGCCGGGATGCGCGGCCCCGGGATGCCGACCGTGACGCAGATCGGGATGTCGAGCTCGACGCACTTCGCGTAGATGGGGAAGAAGCGCTTGTCGTTGATCGGCACCTGGGGACAGAGGCCGGCGGGGAACGCCGTGCAGGCCTTGATCCCGTGCTCCTTGTGCATCCGCACGATGCGGCGGACCTCGTCCATCGCGTTGTTCGGATTGACGTTGAGCGACGGGAAGAACCGATCCGGGTAACGACGGATGGCCTCGAGGGTGATGGGCTTGTCCTCGGCGATCGAGAGCATCGCCCGCTCGAGGCCCCACTGGTCCATCTGCCCGACGGTATAGGCGATGTAGTCGTCCTGCTGTCCGACGTGCGGGATCTGCTTGAACATGTACTGAGCGGGCATCTTGAAGACGCTCCGGCTCTGCTCGTCCAGGAAGAGCGGCTTCATGAACTCGTACCAGGCGGAGTCGTTCTCGCCCGGGATGTTCAGCATGAGGTCGATCGCCTTGACGTCGGTCGGCATTCCCATCGGGACTATCCTTCTTCTCTCGGGCCACCGCGGAACCGGTACGAATTCCACTCCGGCACGGCTGGACAGGGGCACCCTGCTGCTGTAGAACGTGTTCTAGTTTATGGCCCGGCGGACGTGCGCTGTCGAGAGCGTTCGATGGTCGGGCCCCAGGTTGCCCCCGCGGCGCCCCGCGGCCGGGCCAGGAGAGGTTCCATGTCCGAGACTGTGACCGCCGCGGAGCTCGTCGAGCGTGCCCGGAAGCTCATTCCCGTCCTCGCGGAGCGCGCCGAGAAGGCCGGAGAGCTCCGCCGGGTTCCGGAGGAGACGATCCAGGACCTGCACGAGGCGGGCCTCTTCAAGGCGGTCCAGCCGAAGCAGTACGGCGGCTACGGCCTGAACCCCTCCGTCATCTACGACATCCAGATCGAGCTCGGCCGCGGCTGCGCCTCGACGGCCTGGGTCTTCGGCGTGCTCAGCGTCCACACATGGCAGCTCGCGCTCTTCCCGAAGGAGACGCAGGACGAGGTCTGGGGAGCGAACCCGCGTGCCCTCGTCGGCTCGTCGTACATGCCGGTCGGCAAGGCCGAGTGGGTCGACGGTGGCGTGAAGCTCACGGGGCATTGGTCGTTCTCGAGCGGCTGCGATCACTGCGACTGGACGTTCCTCGGCGGCTTCGTCCCGACCGAGGCCGGCGCGCCGCCCGACATGCGTACCTTCCTCCTTCCGCGGAAGGACTACCAGATCCTCGACAACTGGTTCGTCACGGGCCTCAAGGCCTCGGGCTCGAAGGACGTGAAGGTCGAGGGCGCGTTCGTCCCCCACCACCACATGCACAAGTTCGCGGACGGCTTCCGCTCGAACAGCCCCGGCAACGAGGTGAATCCGGGCCCCGAGTACCGCTACCCGTTCGGGCAGATCCACGTCCGCTCGGTCTCGACGCCGGCGCTCGGCGCGGCCCTCTGCGCGCTCGACGCCTTCACCGACTGGACGAAGAGCCGCGTGTCGCAGGCGACGGGCGGCAAGTCCTCGGACGATTTCAGCTCCAACGTCGTCTGCGCCGAGGCCGCCGCGATCCTCGATCGCGAGATCCTCACGCTGCGCCGGAATTTCGACGAGATGTGGGGCTACCTGCAGAAGGGCGAGCCCATCCCCGTCGATCGCCGCGTGCGCTTCCGGTACGACTCGGCCCGCGCCGTCTCGGCCGCGACCGAGGTCGTCGACAAGCTCTTCACCGTCAGCGGCGGCCGCGCGCTCTTCCAGGGCAACGTGATCAACCGTTGCTTCCAGGACATCCACGCGATCCGCGCGCACCACGCGAACATGCCGGACAAGCCCGCGCTGAACTTCGGCGGCGTGCAGCTCGGCAAGCGCAACTCGGACGGCTTCATCTGAGCGGGACGCACGAGTCATGAGCAACGGAATCGAACAGCTCGGCTACATGGCCTTCGGCGTCCGCGATCTCGCGGCGTGGGAGGCGTTCATGACGCGCATGCTCGGCCTCTCGGTCGCGCAGCGTCTCCCGGACGGCGCGATGACCTTCCGCATGGACGGCCACGCCCAGCGCTTCCTCGTCGTGCCCGGCGAGGACGACCTGGCGTTCGTCGGCTGGCAGTGCCGGGACGAGGCGGCGGCGCGCGCGCTGGCGAAGCGCGTCTCGGACGCGGGCATCGAGGTCTCGGAGGGCACGGCGGCCGGCGCGGCCCTCCGGAAGGTGGCGGGCTACGTCTCGTTCCTCGATCCGGCGGGCAATCCCATCGAGCTCGCCTGGGGGCCGGTCCTCGCGGCCGAGCCCTTCAAGTCGGACTTCGTCGGCTCGGGCTTCAAGGCGGACGAGCTCGGCCTCGGCCACTTCGTCATCCGCTCGAAGGATCGCGAGCAGGGCGAGCGCTTCTACTGCGACGTGATGGGCTTCAAGCTCTCGGACCACATCACGTGCGATCTCGGCGGCTTCAAGGTCGACATCGCCTTCCTGCACATCAACGGCCGCCACCACTCGCTCGCGATCGGCGGGCAGCTGCCGCACCGCCTCCACCACTTCATGGTCGAGGTGAATTCGATGGACGACGTCGGTCTCGCGTACGACCGTGCGAACGATCTCGGCATGTACATCGAGCAGTCGCTCGGACGTCATCCGAACGACCGGATGTTCTCGTTCTATGCACGCACCCCCTCGGGCTTCCAGTTCGAGTTCGGGTGGGGCGGGCGCGTCGTCGACGACGAGAAGTGGCAGCCGACGACCTACTACGCGATCAGCGAGTGGGGGCACCGCCGCGTTCCCCGCCCGAAGCCGAAGACCCCCTGAGACGGAGAGGCAGCCGATGACGGAGAAGGTGATTCCCGAGGGCAAGTACGCCGACGTCGGCGACGGCCTGAAGATGCACTACCTCGACGTGGGGCAGGGCGATCAGGTGATCGTCTTCATCCACGGCTCGGGGCCGGGCGCGAGCGGGTACTCGAACTTCAAGGGCAACTACCCCTTCCTGAACCAGCACGGCATCCGCACGCTGGTCTGCGACACCCTCGGCTTCGGCTACTCGGACAAGCCGGACGACGGGGACTACTCGCTCGGGGCGCTCGCCAAGCGCTACAAGGCGCTGCTCGACCACGCCGGCGTCTCGAAGGCGACGTTCTGCGGCAATTCGCAGGGCGGCGCGATCTGCGTCCGGATGGCCCTCGACTACCCCGAGGTGGTCGAGAAGCTCGTGCTCATGGCCCCCGGCGGCATGGAGGAGCGCGAGGTGTACATGGGCATGAAGGGCATCCGCGCGATGGCCAAGACCGTGTACAAGCTCGGCATCACGCGCGAGAGCATGCGCGAGCTCTTCAAGCTCCAGCTCTACAAGCAGGATCTGATCACCGACCAGACCATCGAGGAGCGGTACCAGATCGCGATCACGCAGCCGAAGGACATCATGCAGAAGCTCGTGGTGCACAACCAGGAGCACGAGATCGAGAAGATCGCCTGTCCGATCCTCTGCTTCTGGGGCGTCAACGACGACTGGACCCCGATGAGCGGCGCCGTGAAGATCGCCCAGCGCTGCAAGAATTCGCGCGTCGTCCTCGTCACCGAGTGCGGCCACTGGCTGATGGTCGAGTACCCGAAGCTCTTCAACGAGACCACCCTCAAGTTCCTGAAGGACGACCTCGGATGAGCGAAGAGAAGAGAATCGCGTACGGCGACGAGCTCTACGACGCGATGCGTGCGCGTCGGACGGTCTCCCCGCTGACCGAGCGTTGGCCCGAGATCACGACGGAGGACGCCTATCACGTCTCGCTCCGGATGGTGCAGCGTCGCCTCGCGGACGGCGAGCGCATCGTCGGCAAGAAGATCGGCGTCACCAGCAAGGTCGTGCAGGAGAAGCTCAACGTCTTCACGCCCGACTTCGGCTTCCTCACCGACCGGATGGAGTACCAGAACGGCGAGGACATGCCGATCTCGCGCGAGCTGATCCAGCCGCGCGCGGAAGGCGAGATCGCGTTCCGGCTCGGCAAGGACCTCGTCGGTCCCGGCGTCACCGAGGCCGACGTCCTCGCTGCGACGGACCACGTGATGGCCTGCTTCGAGATCGTCGACTCGCGGATCGCGGAGTGGAAGATCAAGTACCAGGACACCGTGGCCGACAACGCGTCCTGCGGCCTCTACGTGCTCGGCGCCGACAAGGCCGACCCGCGGAAGCTCGACCTCCCGTCGGTGAAGATGACCGTGCAGAAGAACGGCAAGTTCCTGAGCGAGGGCTACGGCTCGGCGGCTCTCGGCTCGCCGCTCACCTGCGTCGCGTGGCTCGCGAACACGCTGGGCCAGTTCGGAATCAAGCTCGAGGCCGGCGACGTCGTGCTCTCGGGCTCTCTCGTGCCGCTCGAACCCGTGGTCGGAGGCGACGTGATGAGCCTCCACTGCGAGGGCATCGGCGGATGCTCGGTCCGTTTCGTTTGAAACCTGGGGCACCCATGACGAAGAAGAAGGTCAAGGCGGCGATCATCGGGTCCGGCAACATCGGCACGGATCTGCTCTACAAGGCGCTCCGTTCCGAGGTCATCGAGCCGGTGTGGATGGTCGGCATCGAAGCGACGTCGGACGGCCTGAAGCGCGCGCGCGAGCTCGGCCTCAAGACGACCCACGAGGGCGTTCCCGGGCTCGAGCCGCACCTCCGCGCCGACGACATCAAGATCGCGTGGGACGCGACGAGTGCCTATGCGCACAAGAGCAACAACGAGATCGTCGCCCGCCACGGCGTGACGATGATCGACCTGACGCCCGCGGCGATCGGGCCGTTCTGCGTTCCTCCGGTGAACCTGAAGGATCACCTCGGCAAGGCCGAGCAGAACGTGAACATGGTCACGTGCGGCGGCCAGGCGACGATCCCGATGGTGAACGCCGTCGCCCGCGTCCAGGAGGTCGAGTACGGCGAGATCATCGCGACCGTCTCCTCGAAGTCGGCGGGCCCGGGTACGCGGAAGAACATCGACGAGTTCACGCGGACGACGTCGAAGGGCATCGAGGTGGTCGGCGGCGCCAAGAAGGGCAAGGCGATCATCATCATCAACCCGGCCGAGCCCCCGATCATCATGCGCGACACGGTCCACTGCCTGACGAAGGACAAGCCGCGCGAGAAGGAGATCACGGACTCGATCCACGCGATGATCAAGGAAGTCCAGAAGTACGTTCCCGGCTACACGCTGAAGAACGGCCCGGTCTTCGACGGACACCGCGTGACGGTCTGGCTCGAGGTCGAGGGCCTCGGCGACTACCTGCCCAAGTACGCGGGCAACCTGGACATCATGACGGCCGCGGGTCTGCGTACCGCGGAGATGATCGCGGAAGAGATTCTTTCCGGGAAGAGGAGCGCGGCATGAACCTCAAGGGCAAGAAGGTCGTCCTCCACGACATGTGCCTCCGTGACGGGATGCACCCGAAGCGGCACCAGATCTCCGTCGAGCAGATGATCGCGGTCGCGACGACGCTCGACGCGGCGGGCATGCCGCTCATCGAGGTCACGCACGGCGACGGTCTCGGCGGCGCGTCGGTGAACTACGGTTTCCCGGCGGCGAGCGACGAGGAGTACCTCCGCGCGGTGATCCCCCGCATGAAGAAGGCCAAGATCTCGGCCCTCCTCCTGCCCGGGATCGGCACGGTCGACCACCTCCGCATGGCGAAGGACTGCGGCGTGCACACGATCCGCGTCGCGACGCACTGCACCGAGGCGGACGTCTCGGAGCAGCACATCGGTCTCGCGCGCAAGCTCGACATGGACACGGTCGGCTTCCTGATGATGGCGCACATGATCGAGCCTGCGCAGCTGCTCGAGCAGGCGAAGCTGATGGAGAGCTACGGCGCGAACTGCGTCTACATCACCGACTCGGCGGGCTACATGCTCCCGGACGACGTGACGGCGCGGATCTCGCTGCTCCGCGAGAAGCTCGACCCGAAGACGGAGATCGGCTTCCACGGCCACCACAACCTGGCGATGGGCGTGGCGAATTCGCTCGCGGCGGTCGACGCCGGCGCGATCCGCGTCGACGGCTCGACGGCGGGTCTCGGCGCGGGCGCGGGCAACACGCCGCTCGAGGTCTTCGCCGCCGTGCTCGACCGCATGGGCGCGGACACGGGCATCGACCTCTACAAGCTGATGGACGTCGCCGAGGACATCGTGCTGCCGATGATGGACGCGCCGGTCCGCATCGACCGCGACGCGCTCACGCTCGGCTACGCGGGCGTCTACTCGTCGTTCCTGCTCTTCGCGAAGCGTGCGAGCGAGAAGTACGGCGTCTCGTCGCGCGACATCCTCGTCGAGCTCGGCCGTCGCCGCACGGTCGGCGGCCAGGAGGACATGATCGAGGACCTCGCACTCGACATGGCGAAGGCCGCGAAGGCGCAGGCCTGAAGGAGGTTCTCGTGACCGGCTCCCACAAGCAGTTGGACGCCTTCCGCGAAGAGGTCCGGGCCTTCCTGCTCGAGCACTCGCCGAAGTCGCTGCGGGGCACCTCGCCCTCCGGCGTCTTCGACGGTTACTGGGGCGGCAAGAAGCATCCGGACGTCGATCCGGACGTGCTCCGGTGGCGGGACGTGATGTTCGAGCGCGGCTGGACCCAGCCGCAGTGGCCGAAGGAGTACGGCGGCGCGGGGCTCTCGAAGGAGCACACCCGCGTGATCTGGGAGGAGGTCCGGGCGCTCGGGCTCCCGCGCCCGGTCGTCGGCTTCGGCTTCGCCATGATCGGTCCCACGCTCCTGCAGTTCGGCAACGAGGAGCAGAAGCGCGAGCACCTCACGAAGATCTGCAAGGGCGAGATCCGCTGGTGCCAGGGCTATTCCGAGCCCGGCGCCGGCTCCGACCTCGCGAACGTCCAGATGAAGGCCGAGCGCGACGGCGACGACTTCATCCTGAACGGCCAGAAGATCTGGACCTCGCACGCCGACAAGTCGGATTGGATCTTCTGCCTGGTCCGCACGGATCCGAAGGCGAAGAAGCAGGAAGGCATCACGTTCATCCTGGTCGACATGGAGACCAAGGGCGTGACGCCGCGTCGCATCGAGCTCATCTCGGGCGCGTCGCCGTTCTGCGAGGTCTTCTTCGAGGACGTCCGCGTCCCCGGGAAGAACGTCGTCTCGGACCTCAACAAGGGCTGGACCGTCGCGAAGGCGCTCCTCGGCCACGAGCGCTCGATGATCGGCCAGTCGATCGGTCGCCAGCCGGGCTCGGGACAGCGCGAGCTCGTCGCGAAGGCGCGCAAGCACCTCCACGCGGCGGAGGGGCCGCTGCCGGATCCGATCCTGCGCGACGCGATCGCGAGGAACGCGATGGACGAGGCCGCCTTCAACCTCACGCTCACCCGCGTCGCGCAGAGCACGGCGGCCGGCAAGACGCCGGGCTCCGAGAGCTCGATCAGCAAGATCGTCGCGACCGAGATCAAGCAGGCCCGCTACGAGCTCGGCATGCAGATCGCCAGCGCGTCCGGCCTCGGCTGGGACGGCGTCGGCTTCGACGAGGAGGACCTCGTCTTCACCCGCGAGTGGCTGAGGTCGCGCGCGAACACGATCGAGGGCGGCTCGTCCGAGATCCAGCTCAACATCATCGCCAAGCAGGTACTGGGGCTTCCCGATGGCAACCGATGAGAAGGAGCTCTCGCTCGTCCTCGACGACGAGCAGAAGATGCTGCAACAGACGGCGTCCGAGTTCTTCGCCGAGCACTCGCCCGTGGATCGGGTCCGGAAGCTCCGCGACACGAAGGATGCGGTCGGCTATTCCAAGGCCCTCTGGAAGCAGATGGCCGAGCTCGGCTTCGTCGGGATGAACATCCCCGAGGCCGACGGCGGCACGGGTCTCGGCTTCTTCGAGCTCGCGCTCGTGCTCGAGGAGGCCGGTAGGCGCCTTTCGCCCGAGCCCTTCGTCTCGACGGTGCTCCTCGGGGCCCAGGCCGTCCTGACGGCCGGTTCGGACGCGCAGCGGCAGGCGTGGCTGCCCGGCATCGCGAGCGGCGAGCTCGTGCTGACGGTGGGCTACGTCGAGCCGGCGAGCCGCTTCGACGTCTCGAAGATCGAGACGCGCGCCGAGCGGACGGCGGGCGGCCACCGCCTGGTCGGCCGCAAGGTCCAGGTCCTCGACGCCCAGGTGGCCGACGGGATCGTGGTCTCGGCCCGGACCAAGGAAGGCGTCTCGCTCTTCCTCGTCGACCCGAACGCGCCCGGCGTGAAGGTCGTGCCCCAGCAGCGTCTCGACGGTCGCAACGTGGCCATCGTGGAGCTCGAGGGGGTCGAGGTGCCCGATGGGGCGGTCCTCGGCAAGGAAGGGGACGGCGACCGGATCCTCTCCCACGTCCTCGACGTCGCGGCCATCGGCCTCGCGGCCGAGATGCTGGGCGCGGCCGAGCAGGCCTTCGAGGACACCGTGGCCTACCTCAAGGTCCGCAAGCAGTTCGGCGTGCCCATCGGGTCCTTCCAGGCCCTCCAGCACCGTGCCGCGCGTCTCTTCACCGAGATCGCGCTCCTCCGCTCGTCGGTCCTCGCGGCCGCCCGTGCGGTGGACGCACGCCCCTCGGAGGTCGCGAAATTGGCCTCCCTGGCCAAGGCCCGGGCGAACGACACGCTGATCCACGTGACGAACGAGGCCGTGCAGATGCACGGCGGCGTCGGCGTCACGGACGAGTGCAACGTCGGCTTCTACGTCAAGCGAGCACGCGCGTGCGAAGCCACCTTCGGAGACTCGGCGTGGCATAGGGCGCGCTGGGCCATGCTGAACGGCTACTGAGAACGGGGAAGAACATGAGCTGCAGGCGCTTCGAGAACACGAACATCCTCGTCACCGGCGCGGCCTCGGGCATCGGCCAGGCGTCCGCGATCCGCTTCGCTCAGGAGGGCGGCAACGTCGCCTGCCTCGACCTGAACGAGGAGGGGGCGAAGAAGACGGCGGAGATGTGCGCGAAGCTGGGCGTGAAGGCCCTCGCGTACAAGGTCGACGTCACCAATCAGGCCGAGGTCAAGGCGACGGTCGACAAGGCCGTCGAGGACCTGGGCGGGATCAAGGTCCTGGCCCACATCGCGGGTGCCCTGAAGACCTACCACACCCACCTGATGACCCCGGAGGAGTGGCACCGGATCATCGACATCAACCTGCACGGCACGTTCTACGTGAACCACGCCGCGCTGCCCCACCTGCTCAAGAACCGGTTCAGCTCGATCGTGAACATGGCCTCGACGGCCGCCATCGGCAGCCACCCCTGGATGTCGGCCTACGCGGCCGCCAAGGGCGGTGTGGTCTCGTTCACCCGTGCCCTCTACATCGAGTACGTGAAGCAGGGCCTCCGGGCGAACTCGGTCGTCGGCGGCGGCATCGCCACCGGCCTCCACGCCGAGTTCAAGGTCCCCGAGGGCGGCGATGCGAAGCTCCTCCAGGGTGCCATGCCCTTCGTGAAGTTCGTCGGTCCCGAGCACGCGGCTTCGGTCATCGCCTTCCTGGCGTCGGACGACGCGCGGTACGTGAACGGCACCGAGGTCCGCGCCGACGGCGGCGCGCTCTCGTGACATCCCAGGGGCACGTCGGATGCCCCTCGTAAGAGCCCGCCGGAGACGGCGGGCTCTTCACTTTCCGTCTCAATTCGTGCGCGGGAAAGCGTTCTCGGTGTTTACGAGACGTGCTGCCTTGTGCTCTAGTAGCGCCCCATGTGGATCCGGATGGTACGGCCCCTGATTTTCGTCTCGGCGATGCTCGCGCTCGTGTCGTCGAACGTGGCGCATGCGAACCCCGAACCGACGACGCACTACGACGGTCGCGCTGCCGGCATGGCGGGTCTCGCGGTGGCGTACACGGACAACTCCGCGGCCATCTTCCACAACCCTGCGGGTCTCGGGAACATCCGGCGCTTCAGCTTCTCGCTCGTCGCGCCGATCCTCTACGTCCGGTACAACGTCCCCTTCGCGGGCCCCGGCAGCGAGCAGAACAGCCCGCCGATCGTCGCCCCGACTCCCTTCTTCGGCGTCGCGGGGCGCATCAGCCGTAGGCTGACGGTCGGCGGCGCGATCTACGTGCCCACCGGCTTCGGCGGATCGTTCACCAACATCCGTCGGCTCGACGACTACACGCCGCGTTCGCCCTGCGCCAACGCGCCGACCGGGGCCGACTGTTCGGGGACGCCCAACGCGCAGGTCGTCTCGAACCAGTCGGTCAAGCTCTTCGTCCTCGAGGCCGCGGCCTCGCTCGGCGTCAACGTCCTCGACAATCTGCGGCTCGGCCTCTCGATCCGCCTGCCGTTCGCGTACCAGTCGGTTTCCTCGATGCAGGAGGCCCAGGCGAACAACTGGCAGAACATCGAGCAGACGGTCCAGGGCTTCGGGCTCCCGGCCGTGCTGCTCGGGGCGCAGTGGGACGTGAACCGGCATCTCAGCCTCGGCGCGGTCTACCGCTCGTCGACGGCGATCAACATGTCGGGCACGACGCTGCTGACGCTCCAGGACGGGCAGCCGGTCCAGAACGTCGACTCGTCGGCGACGTGGAAGACCCCGCACATGTTCCGCATCGGCGCCGCCATCTACGCGCTCGACCGGCGGCTCATGATCAACATGGAGTTCCGCGCCCAGTTCCACGCGACCTCCAACAAGAGCGAGACGTTCAACCTCTGCCTCGCCGCGGGCGGGCCGAGCGCGGGCCCCTGCACGCCGGACACGAACTTCCTCGCCAGCATCGGCCTCGACAAGCTCACGGCGCCGTTCGAGTGGTACAACGTCTACTACCCGACCGTCGGCGCGGAGTACCGCTTCCGCCACAACATGTGGTGGCGCTTCGGAACCAGCGTCGGCAAGGCGGCCACTCCGGTGCGCACGGCGTCGCAGTTCGCCCCTCCGCCCGGCTGGCAGTACAACCTCGCGACGGGCTTCGGCGTGCAGACCGGGCGCTGGCGTCTCGACTTCGCCTACGCGTTCGCCGTCGGCGCCGTCGCCCAGATCACGCAGCGCAACTCGGTGAACTGCGGTCCGAACGACGCCCAGAAGTCGGGCTGCGATGGAAACTACTCCATCGATACCCACACCTTCAGCCTGAGCGCCACCTACACGCGCTGAGCCGAGCGGGGCGACACGCCCGTGACGGAAACGAGAAGGGCCGCCCCAGGGCGGCCCTCGTCGTTTCTCCCGGCGTCGTCCGGGGAGCCGCGGGGGGAGGGCCCGGCCCGGCCGGCCGCGCCCTCCGAGGCCCCGCGGAGGCTCAGAGCAGCATGTTCTTCGCGCGGACGACCGGGATGTACTCGGGCTTCCAGAAGCGGTCGCGAACGAACGCGTGGAGGTCCGTCGGGATGTCCTTGCGGGTCGCGACGCCGTCCTCGATGGCCTGGGCGATGACCCGGGCCGCGACGTGGACCGACGCCTCGCGCAGCTCGGTCACCGGCGGGAAGATCAGGCCCTGCTGCGTGAAGTGGGCCTTCGTGTAGTCCGCGAGAGCCTGGGCGGCGGACGCCACCATCGTATCCGTGATCTCGCGGGCGTCCGACAGGATCGCGCCGAAGCCGAGACCCGGGAAGATGAAGGCGTTGTTGCCCTGGCCGATCACGTAGAGCTTGCCGTCGATCTCGGTCGGATCGAAGGGGCTGCCGGTCGCGACGAGGGCCTTCCCGTTCGTCCAGCGGAGGATGTCGTGCGGATGGGCCTCGCAGCTCGAGGTCGGGTTCGAGAGCGGGAAGACGATGGGACGCTCGCAGTTGCGTGCGACCGCCTTCACGATGGTCTCGTCGAACGCGCCGGGCTGGCCCGAGAGACCGAGGAGCACGGTGGCGCCGCTGTTCTCGATGGTCTCGAGCAGCGACGGGTACGGGCCCGCGATCTTCCAATCCGCGATCCACGAGGGCTCGTGCGCGAGCGGTCGCTTGTAGTCCTCGAGCTGACGGGTCGTCATCAGGAGGCCCTTCGAGTCGAGGACGAAGACCCGGCGAGTCGCCTCTTCCTTCGTCAGACCCGCGGCGATCATGCCATCGCGGATGGCCATCGCGACGCCGGCGCCGCCCGCGCCCGCACCGTGGATCACGACCTTCTGATCGGTGATCGACTCGCCCTTGAGGTGGCACGCCGAGATCACGCCGGCCAGCGTGACGGCGCCGGTGCCCTGCACGTCGTCGTTGAACGAGGGATGGACCTTGCGGTAGCGCTCGAGGACGGTGAACGCCGTGTCCTTCGAGAGGTCCTCCCACTGGATCACCGCGCGCGGGTAGCGCTCGCGGACCGCGTCGACGAAGCGATCGAGGAAGGCGATGTACTCGTCGCCGGTGAGGCGACGCTCGCGGACGCCGAGGTAGTTCGGATCGTTGATCAGATCCGTGCGCTCGGTGCCGACGTCGAGCTTCACCGGCATCGTGTGGAAGGGGCTGACGCCGCCGCCCACCGTGTAGAGCGCGAGCTTGCCGATGCAGATGGCGAGGCCGCCGTAGCCCTGGTCGCCGATGCCGAGGATGGCCGACGAATCCGTCGCCACGATCATGCGGACGTCCTCGAGCGGATAGGTGGCGACGGCCTCCTTGGCGCGGTGGATGTTGAGCGACGAGAGCGAGATGCCGCGCGGCTGCTGGTAGAGCGCGCTGAAGTGCTTCACCGCGTCGCCGACCGTCGGCGTGTAGACGATGGGCATCATCTCGCCGAGGTGCTTCTCGAGCAGCGCGTAGAAGAGGATCTCCTGGCGATCCTGCAGCGCCCGGAGGTACTGGTACTTCGCGAGCGGCGTGGGCTCCTGACAGAACCCGAGGTAGACGCGGGCGACCTGCTGCTCGAGCGTGTTCACCTGCGGCGGCAGGAGGCCGTCGAGGTTGAGCGCGATGCGCTCCTCCTGGGTGAACGACGTTCCCTTGTTCGTGAGCACGAGACGGAGGAGGCCGATCCCGTCGATCGAGACCTCCATGTACTCCTTGCCCTGCGCATCCTTCTTGATGTCGAAGAACTTGCTGATCCGCATTCGACCGTCCCTTCGTGCTGCGTGACCCCGGAGGGGCGTGGAGCTCAAGCGTTCTCGATGCGGGCCATGACCGCGTCGCCCATGGCCTTCGTGCCGAGCGAGGCGGCGCCGCCGCCGAGGTCGGCCGTGCGGAGGCCGTCGGCGATGCAGCGATCGACCGCGCCCTCGATCGCCTTGGCAGCGTCCTCGAGGCCGAGGCTGTGGCGGAAGAGCATCGCGGCGCTGAGCAGCGTCGCGAGCGGGTTGGCGATGCCCTTGCCGGCGATGTCGGGGGCCGAGCCGTGGATCGGCTCGTAGAGGCCCATCGTGCCCTCGCCGAGCGAGGCGCTCGGGAGCAGACCGAGCGAGCCGGTGAGGACCGCGCCTTCGTCGGAGAGGATGTCGCCGAACATGTTGTCCGCGACGATCACGTCGAAGCTCGACGGATGCGTGACGAGCTTCATGGCCGCCGAGTCGACGAGCTGGTGGTCGACCTGGATGTCGGGGTTCGCCGCGGCGACCTCGGTGGCGACCTCGCGCCAGACGCGCATCGTGTCGAGCACGTTCGCCTTGTCGATCGAGGTGAGCTGCTTGCGACGGCCGCGGGCGATCTTCACCGCGACGTCCATGATCCGGCGGATCTCCTTCTCGTCGTAGGTGAGGGTGTCGTAGCCGTAGCGGAGGCCGGCGTCGTTCGTGCCGCGTCCGCGCGGCTGGCCGAAGTAGATGCCGCCCGTCAGCTCGCGGACGAAGACGAGGTCCACGCCGGCGAGACGCTCGGGCTTGAGCGGCGAGGCCGCCTCCAGGCCCTTCACGAGCTTCACGGGGCGGATGTTCGCGAAGAGGCCGAGGGCCTTGCGGATGCCGAGGAGACCCTGCTCGGGGCGGACCTTGGCCTTCGGATCGTCCCACTTCGGGCCGCCGACGGCGCCGAGGAGGATCGCGTCCGAAGCCTTGGCCGAGGCGAGCGTGGCGTCGGGGAGGGCGGTGCCGGTCTCGTCGATGGCGCAGCCGCCGAGCAGCTGCGTGTCGAACGAGAGCTCGTGGCCGAACTTCCGCGCCGTGGTCTCCATGACCTGGCGAGCGACGTCGACGATCTCCGGGCCGATTCCGTCGCCCGGCAGGAGGGTGATCTTTGCCTTCATGGACTCCTCTACGCTTCTCGGTCCCGCACGCTCACTCGCGCCGGGCCAGGCCGAGGCCGTATTCGATCCCGTCGACGAGCGCGAGAAGCGAGGCCTCGATGATGTTGCTGCTGGCGCCGACCGTGCTCCAGGTCCGGTCGAACGCGCGGTTGTCGATGAGCACGCGGGTCGTCGACGACGTCCCGTTCTGCCCGTCGAGGATGCGGACCTTGTAGTCCGCGAGATGGATGTCGTGGACCTCCGGGAAGCGGGGCTCGACCGCCTTGCGGAGGGCTTCGTCGAGCGCGCTCACCGGACCGTTTCCGCTGCCGGCCGTGTGGAGGACCTGGTCCCCGACCCGGACGCGGACCGTCGCTTCGACGAACGTCGGGGCGTCCTGACGCTTGCCGACCGTGGCCTGGAAGTCGAGGACCTCGAAGGGGGCGACGTAGTCGGCCTTCTTCCGGGCCACGAGGAGCGCGAAGGAGGCCTCCGCCGCCTCGTAGGCGAAGCCCTGGGCCTCGAGCTGCTTCACCTGCTCGAGGATGGCGACGCCCTCGGACTGCTCGACGTGCAGGCCGAGCTCCTCGGCCTTCGAGATCACGTTGCCGCGGCCCGAGAGCTCGCTGACGACGACGCGCGACTCGTTGCCGACGAGCGCGGGATCGACGTGCTGGTAGGACGTGGCGTCGCGGCGCATGGCCGCGACGTGGACGCCGCCCTTGTGCGCGAAGGCGCTCCGGCCGACGTAGGCCGCGTGCTCGTTCATCGGGAGGTTCGCGATCTCCGCGACGTAGCGAGAGAGGTCGCTGAGCTCCGCGAGCTTGCCGTGCGGCACGCACGGGAGCCCCATCTTGAGCTCGACGCTCGGGATGAGGGACGAGAGGTTCGCGTTGCCACAGCGCTCGCCGTAGCCGTTCACCGTGCCCTGCACGTGGCGCGCGCCCGCCCGGATGCCGGCGAGCGAGTTCGCGACGGCGCAGCCCGTGTCGTCGTGCATGTGCATGCCGATGGTCACGCCGGGCATGGCGAGGTGCACGTCGCGCACGATCGACTCGACCTGCCAGGGCATGGTCCCGCCGTTCGTGTCGCAGAGGACGAGGACCTCGGCGCCGCCCTTGCGCGCGGCCTGCAGGGTCGCGAGCGCGTACGTCTTGTCGGCGTGGAAGCCGTCGAAGAAGTGCTCCGCGTCGTAGACCACGCGGCGGCCGTTCGAGACGAGGAAGCGGATCGTGTCCTCGATCATCTCGAGGTTCTGATCGAGCGTCGTCCGGAGGACGTCCGTCACGTGCAGCGTCCAGGACTTGCCGAAGATCGTGCAGACGGGCGTCTTCGCGTCGAGCAGGGCCTTGAGCTGGGGATCCCCTTCCGGGCCGATGCCGGCCCGGCGGGTGGAGCCGAAGGCGGCGATCGAGGCGTGCTTCCACTCGCGGTCGCGTGCCCGCTCGAAGAACTCGACGTCCTTCGGGTTCGAGCCCGGCCAACCGCCTTCGATGAAGTCCACCCCGAACGCATCGAGGTGCGCCGCGATGCGGAGCTTGTCGTCGCACGACAGCGACAGCCCTTCGCGCTGGGTACCGTCGCGAAGGGTCGTGTCGTAGACGCTCACCCGATCGGGCGCGCCGCGATCAGGCGAGCCGCTGCTCATACTTCGCGATCTCCGCGTCGAACGACAGGAGGTAGCCGAGCTGGTCGATGCCGTTGAGGAGGCAGTGCTTCGCGAAGCCCTCGATCGGGAAGGTCGTCGTCGAGCCGTCCGGCAGCGTGACCGTCTGGCTCGGGAGGTCGATCGTGATCTTCGCCCCGCGGTCCGCGTTCACGGCCGCGAAGAGCTTCTGGTGGGCTTCCTTCGAGACCACGACCGGGAGCAGGCCGTTCTTGAGCGCGTTGCTCTGGAAGATGTCGGCGAAGCCCGTGGAGATGATCGCGCGGAAGCCCCAGCCGGTGAGCGCCCACGGCGCGTGCTCGCGCGAGGAGCCCGAGCCGAAGTTGTCGCCGGCGAGGAGGATCTGCGCTCCCTGCGACGCGGGCTCGTTCAGCACGAACGCGGGGTTCGGGCTGCCGTCCGCGAGGTAGCGCCAGTCGCAGAAGAGGCTCGCGCCGAGGCCGTTCTTGTCGGTGACCTTGAGGAAGCGGGCCGGGATGATCTGGTCGGTGTCGACGTTCTCCGCGGGGAGGGGAACGGCGTGCGAGGTGACGGTGGTGAAGCTGGCCATGAGGGTCGTTCCTCTTCGGTCTCAGGAAAGGAGGGTGCGCACGTCGGTGACCTTGCCGGTCACGGCCGCGGCCGCCGCCATGAGCGGCGAGGCGAGGAAGGTGCGGCCGCCCTTGCCCTGACGGCCCTCGAAGTTGCGGTTGCTCGTGGAGACGGCGTACTGGCCCGGGGAGAGCTGGTCGCCGTTCATCGCGATGCACATCGAGCAGCCCGGCTCGCGCCACTCGGCGCCCGCCTCGAGGAAGATCTTGTCGAGACCCTCGGCCTCGGCCTCCTTCTTGAGGTCGTGGCTGCCAGGGACGACGAGCACTCGGACGCCGTCGGCGACCTTGCGGCCCTTGAAGACGCTCGCCGCCGCGCGGAGGTCCGGCATGCGGGAGTTCGTGCAGCTGCCGATGAAGACGACGTCGACCTTCTGGCCCTCGAGCTTCGAGCCGGGCTCGAGACCCATGTACTTCATCGCCTTCTCGAACGCGGCGCGCTCCGAGGCGTCGGCGAAGTCCGAGGCCTTCGGCATCGTCTGCGTGACGCCGACGCCCATGCCCGGGTTCGTGCCGTAGGTCAGCATCGGCTCGAGCGTGTTCGCGTCGATCTCGACGAGGGCGTCGTACTTCGCGCCCGCGTCCGTGCGGAGCTCGCGCCAGCCCGCGACGGCCGCGTCCCAGTCCGCGCCCTTCGGCACGAAGTCGCGGCCCTTCAGCCACTCGAAGGTGACGTCGTCGGGCGCGATCATGCCCGCACGCGCGCCGGCCTCGATCGACATGTTGCAGACCGTCATCCGGCCCTCCATGTCGAGCGCGCGGATGGCGCTGCCCGTGTACTCGAGCACGTAGCCCGTGCCGCCGCCGGTGCCGATCTTCGCGCAGAGCGCGAGGATGATGTCCTTGCCCGTCACGCCCGGCTTGAGCGTGCCCTCGACGCGGACCTCCATCGTCTTCGGCTTGTACTGGAGGAGGCACTGCGAGGCGAGCACGTGCTCGACCTCGCTCGTGCCGATGCCGAACGCGAGCGAGCCGAACGCGCCGTGGGTCGAGGTGTGGCTGTCGCCGCAGACGATCGTCATGCCCGGCTGCGTGAAGCCGCGCTCGGGACCGACGACGTGCACGATGCCGTTGCGGGGATCGCCGAGGGGGTAGAGGGTGATCCCGAACTCGGCGCAGTTCTGCTCGAGCATGGCGAGCTGCTTCTTCGCCTGATCGTCGATCACCGCGAGGTGACGCGGGAGCGTCGGCGTCGAGTGGTCCATCGTCGCCTTCGTGCGATCGGGGCGACGGACCTCGAGGCCGCGCTCACGCAGACCGGTGAACGCCTGGGGCGAGGTGACCTCGTGGATGAGGTGCAGGTCGATGTAGAGGACGGCCGGACGGCCCTCCTCCTGCACCACCACGTGCTTCTCCCAGACCTTCTCGAACAACGTCTTCGGCGTACTCATCGGGTCACTCCGCAGCCTTGTCGTCACGAACGGAGCCCACGATCGCGATCATGCGATTGAGGGCGGCGAGATAGGCCTTGGCGCTCGCGACGATGATGTCCGTGTCCGCGCCGTGGCCGTGGAAGACCCGAGCACGGGACTTCTCGTGCTGGGGGTTCAGCTTGTCACCGCTCGAGGGGCCCTCGTCCTCCGGACGGATCCGGACCGAGACCTCGCCGAGCGCGTCGATGCCCTGCGTCACCGAGTTCACCGAGTACTCGAGCAGCGCGCAGGGGTTCTTCACGACCTTGTCGATCGCCTTGTACACGGCGTCGACCGGGCCGGTTCCGACCGAGACCTCGGTCACGACCTCGCCCGTCGGCAGCTCGAGCCGCACGGTCGCCGTCGGGAGGCCCATGCTCCCGCTCACGACCTGGAGGTCGCGGAGCTGGAACTGGTCCGGCGTGGCTCCCGCCTGGTCGTTGTGGAGGGCGATGAGGTCGGCGTCGGTGATGTACTTCTTCTTGTCGGCGAGCTTCTTGAACTCCTCGAAGAGTCGAGCGAGCTCCGTCTGGCTCGTGATCGGGTAGCCGAGCTCCGCCATGTGGTTGGCGAAGGCGTTGCGGCCCGAGTGCTTGCCGAGGACGAGCTGCGTGCGAGCGGCGCCGACCGACTCGGGGCGCATGATCTCGTACGTCTCCTCGTTCTTCAGCATGCCGTCCTGGTGGATGCCGGACTCGTGGGCGAAGGCGTTCGCTCCCACGATGGCCTTGTTCGGCTGGACGTTGATGCCGGTGACCGTCGAGACGAGCTTCGAGACCCGCGTGAGCTGGGTCGAGTCGACCTTCGTGTCGATGCCGCCGAACATCGCGCGACGCGTGCGGAGCGTCATCACGATCTCCTCGAGCGCCGTGTTGCCCGCGCGTTCGCCGATGCCGTTGACGGCGACCTCGACCTGACGCGCGCCACCGAGCACGCCCGCGAGGCTGTTCGCCGTCGCGAGGCCGAGATCGTTGTGGCAGTGCACCGAGATGATGCACTTCTCGATGCCCTTCACGTTCTCGCGGATCTTCGCGATGCGATCGCCGAACTCGTGCGGGAGCGTGTAGCCGACGGTGTCGGGGATGTTGAGCGTCGTCGCGCCCGCCTGGATGGCCGCCTCGAGCGCCTCGTAGAGGAACTCGAGCTCCGTGCGTCCGGCGTCCTCCGCGCTGAACTCGATGTCGGTGCAGAGGCCGCGCGCGAACGTCACCATCTCGGTGATCCGGTGGAGGATCTGGTCCGTCGACATCCGGAGCTTGTGCTCGCGGTGGATCGGCGACGTCGCGATGAAGGTGTGGATGCGCGGATGCTTCGCCGGCGAGACGGCCTGCCAGGCCTTCTCGATGTCCGGCGGCATCGCACGCGCGAGGCCGCAGATGATCGGGGGCTCCGGATTCGGACGCCCCTCGATCATCGCCTGACCGACCGTCTCGGCGATGCGACGCACCGCTTCGAGGTCGTCCGGAGACGCCGCGGGGAAGCCGGCCTCGATCACGTCCACACCCAGCCTCGACAGCGCTCGCGCCACCTCTAGCTTCTCGGCCGAGGTCATGGTGGCACCCGGGGACTGTTCCCCGTCGCGGAGCGTCGTGTCGAAGATGCGTACGTGATCGCTGCTCATGGCGTTCCTTCCTGTCTCGCGGCGGTCCGGTCTCCCGCGTCCCGGCCGAGGGGCCGGGATGCGAGAGCGTCACTCGCCGGGCTTGATCTCCTTGGGATTCACGAAGGGCATCATCCGGCGGAGCTGGATGCCGACCTCTTCGAGCTTCTGGTCCTGCTCGGCGCGGCGCACCTTGTTGAACCAGGGGCGGCCCGTCTCGTTCTCCTTGATCCAGTTGCGCGCGAAGGTGCCGTCCTGGATCTCTCCGAGGATCTGCTTCATCGCGGCGCGCGACTCGTCGGTGATGACGCGCGGGCCCGAGACGTAGTCGCCGTACTCGGCCGTGTCGCTGACCGAGTAGCGCATGTAGTTGAGGCCGCCCTGGTACATGAGGTCCACGATGAGCTTGAGCTCGTGGAGGCACTCGAAGTACGCGACCTCCGGCTGGTAGCCGGCGGCGACGAGGGTGTTGAAGCCCGCCTTCACGAGCTCCGACGCGCCGCCGCAGAGGACGGCCTGCTCGCCGAAGAGATCGGTCTCGGTCTCCTCCTTGAACGTCGTCGTGAGGATGCCGACGCGCGCCGAGCCGATGCCCGCGCCGTACGAGAGGGCGAGCGCGTCCGCCTTGCCGGTCGCGTCCTGGTGGACGGCGATGAGGGCCGGCACGCCGCCGCCGGCCTGGTACGTCTCACGGACGCGGTGGCCCGGGCTCTTCGGCGCGATGAGCGTGACGTCGACGTCCGCGGGCGGCTTGATGAGGCCGTAGTGGATGTTGAAGCCGTGGGCGAACATGAGCATGTTGCCGGCTTCGAGGCCCGGGGCGATCTCCGCCTCGTAGAGCGACTTCTGCACCGTGTCCGGCGCGAGGATCATCACGACGTCGGCTTCCTTGGCCGCGTCCTTGACCGACTTCACGACGAGGCCGGCCTGCTCGGCCTTCGCCTTGCTCTTGCTGCCCTCCTGGAGGCCGACGCGGACGTCCACGCCGCTCTCCTTGAGGTTCAAGGCGTGGGCGTGGCCCTGCGAGCCGTAACCGATGATCGCGACCTTCTTGCTCCGGATGAGCGAAAGGTCCGCAGCGTTCTCGTACCGAATCGTCGCCATGTCTGTCTCCGTGGGGGGTCTCTCGAGGGCAGGCCGTTTCGCCGTTCAGGCGGCCGTCGGCCGGGAAGTGATCTTCTTCGGGGGGCCGAAGCCCGCCTTCTTCGTGCCGCGGGTCATCGAGATCGTGCCGGTCTGCACCATCTCGAGGATGCCGTACGGACGCAGGAGCTGGACGAGCCCGTCGAGCTTGTCCTGGCTGCCGCTGATCTCGATGACGAGGCTGTCCGGGCCGATGTCGACCGCGCGGGCGCGGAAGACGTCGACCATCTGGAGCACCTCGGGCCGCTTGTCGGGACCGACCGCCACCTTGATGAGCGCGAGCGTTCGGTCGACGGAGGCCTCGTCCGTGATGTCGTCGACGTAGAGGCAGTTCACGAGCTTGTAGAGGTTCGCCTCGATGCGGCGCGCCGTGTCGAGGTCCGCGTCGCACACGATCGTCATGCGCGAGACGCCCGGCTCGTGCGTGTTGCTCACGTTCAGCGAGTCGATGTTGAAGTTGCGGCGGCGGAAGAGCGAGGCGACGCGGTTGAGCACGCCCGGCTTGTCCTCGACGTACACCACGAAGGTGCGCTTCTGGCTCGTCTGGCTCATCTCAGTCCTCCGCGGTCTCGAAGATCGGGTTGTGGGTCTCGCCCTTCGTGACCGGGCGGCGGATCATGTCGTGGAGGTCGTTGCCGGCCGGGACCATCGGGTAGACCGCGTCGAACTGCTCGACGCGGAAGTCGATGACGACCGTGCCCTCGTGGGCCTGGGCCTCGCGCACGGCGGACTCGACGTCGGAGCGCTTCTCGACGCGGAGACCCTTGAGACCGTGGGCCTCGGCGAGCTTCACGAAGTCCGGGCTGAGCATCGGCGTCGCGACGTAGCGCCCGCCGTAGAAGAACTCCTGCCACTGGCGGACCATGCCGAGGTAGCCGTTGTTGATGATGGCCACCTTCACGGCGATGCCCTCCTGGGCACACGTCGAGAGCTCGGCCGCCGTCATCTGGAAGCCGCCGTCGCCGACGACCACCCAGACCTCCTCCTTGGGCTCGGCGAACTTCGCGCCGATGGCCGCGGGGAGGGCGAAGCCCATCGTGCCGAGACCGCCCGACGTGATGAGCTTCCGGGCGTAGTCGTGCTTGTAGTACTGGGCCTCCCACATCTGGTGCTGGCCCACGTCGCTCACCACGATGGCCTTGCCCTCGGTGAGGCGATAGAGGTCGTGGATCACGTGGGCCGCGAAGAGCTTGCCGTTGTCCGGCATGTTCTTGATGTCGCGGACGGCGGAGTCGCCCTTGAGCGCGTCGATGTGGTCGATCCAGGGCTTGCGATCGCCCTGCTTCACGTGACCCATGAGGAGGCGGAGGGCCTCCTTCACGTCGCCGATGATGGGCACGTCCACGCGGACGTTCTTGTTCACCTCGGCCGGGTCGAGCTCGACGTGGATCTTCTTCGCGTTGCGCGCGTAGTTCGCGAGGTTGCCGGTCACGCGGTCGTCGAAGCGCATGCCGAGCGCGATGAGGAGGTCGGCCTCCTGGATCGCCGTGTTGACCCAGGATTCGCCGTGCATGCCCATCATGCCGAGGTTGCGATCGTGCGTCGCCGGGAAGCCGCCGAGACCGAGGAGCGTGCAGGCGACGGGGATGTCGGTGCGCTTCACGAACTCGAGGAGCGTGCTCGTGGCCTCGGCCTTGATGATGCCGTGGCCCGCGAGGATCACGGGGCGCTCGGCCTTGTCGATGAGCTCGATCGCCCGCTGGATGTCGTCCGGGAGCACGGGGTACTCGGGGCGGTAGCCCGGGAGCTGGATCGGCGAATCGTCCCACTGGAAGACGCAGCTCTTGTTGAGCGCGTCCTTCGTGATGTCGTAGAGGACGGGCCCCGGGCGACCGGAGCGCGCCACGTAGAAGGCCTCGCGGAGCGTCGGGACGATGTCCTCCGGCTGCGTCACGAGGTAGGTGTGCTTCGTGACGGGGAGACAGACGCCCGTGATGTCGGTCTCCTGGAAGGCGTCCGAGCCGATGAGATGAGCGGGCACCTGGCCGGTGATCGCGACCATCGGGATCGAGTCGAGCATCGCGGTCGCGATGCCGGTGACGAGGTTCGTGGCACCCGGGCCCGACGTGGCGACGCAGACGCCCACCTTGCCCGAGGCGCGCGCGTAGCCGTCGGCCATGTGCGAGGCGCCCTGCTCGTGACGCACGAGCACGTGGTGGATCGGGTACTGCGGGAGCTTGTCGTAGGCGGGCATGATGCAGCCGCCCGGATAGCCGAAGCAGACCTCTACCCCCTCGCGGACCAGTACCTCCCAGAGAATCTCCGAGCCGGTGAGCGTCTGTCCGTTGCGGTCGGGGAAGTCCTTCTTCGGTGGGATCACGACTTCGTTCCTTCGGCGAGGTGGTCCGGCCGGGCCGGTCCACGGGTTGTGGGGGTTAGATGAGAGCGGGAGAAAAGCAAGCCGTTTCGGCGGGATCGGGGGGGCTCGGCTGGCCCTGGAAACGAAAAAGGCCCTCGCGGGGTGCGAGGGCCAGACTCTCTACGTGCAGGTGGAGGTGGTCTAGGATCCCCGCGTCAGCGGCCGATGAGAATCAGCAGCGACAGCAGCCCGACTACGAGCCCGAGGATCGATACGACCGAACGCGCGCCGACGAATCCCACGAGGGACTCGGTCGAGGTCGGAGCCTGAGCGCGCACGGACATCATCGTGGGTGGGATTGTGGAGTGAGGGAAACCGTGCGTCAAGCGGGCTTCTGCTGCCGGCGCTCGGCGCGGGCCCGTCCCTCTTCGTGGAGGAGCCGGGCGAGGGCCACCGCATTGGCCAGGCGCTGGGCCGCGCGGCCCCGGAAGGGCAGGGGCGGAGGCCGCAGGCCCTCCCGCTCCGCGACCACGTCGAGCGTGCCGGCCGGGCCGCCTCGTTGGCTCGCGTAGGCGTCCCGGAGGGCCACGGTGCCCACCCCCGGCTCGAGGTGCTCGGCGAGGCGCTCGCAGAGCCCGGCGCCGTACGCCGCGATCGCATCGCCAGGACGGATCCGCCTCCGGAGCTCGACGAGGAGGGCATCTCGAGCGATGCCCTCCCGCACGATCGTGGACTCGTCGAGGCCGGTGAACGCGAGGTCCCCCGGGGGCGGCATGCGCGACGGGAGCACGAGGTGCTCGAAGGACTCGCCCGTCGCCGGCCGGACCGCAGCCCATTGGAGGATCGAGCGCGACGAGCCGTCCTTCGCGAGGTACTTCGGCGAGAGCTCGGCATACACGACCCAGAGCGTCTCGAAGGCCTCGCCGAGGGCTCTCGGGATGCCCACGACCGGGCGCAGCCCCCGCGTGCGGACCCGCGGGGGCCCGGGACGCTCCTCGCGAAACCGGATCTGCGTGTCGATCATCGCGTCGAAGGCCTCGAGAAGGCCCTCGAGCCCCTCGAGCTCGGGCTCGAGCACGCGGAGCGCGAGCACGACGGCCTCGAGCGTCGAGACCGCGTCGTGCGAGGGCTCCTTGCGGATGCGGTACCGGCTCGGCGCGTCGGGCGCGAGCTTCACGTGCGGGAGCTCGGCCATCCACGGGTTGTGGCGGTAGAGGCTCTTCGCCATCGGCCACGTCGCATCGAGCACGAGGAGGCTCTCCGGGCGTTCGTCCGGGGCCAGCGTCGCGAGATCCCGGGCGCCGGGGCCGGGGAAGAGCAGCGCGGTCCCCGGGGGCACGTCGGGCCGGAGGGCGAGCGGAGCGCCCTCGCCGTAGGCCACGCGGACCTCGCTCCGTGCGAGCCCTCGCTCGACGAAGCGCGCCGTGCCGATGGGATGCGCTCGCTCCCGCGGATGCTGCGCGACGATCACGCGGGTCCGATTCGCCACGCGCACGATCCGCGGGCAGACGCAGACGCTCGCCGGCTTCAGGCAGGCCCAACAGCTGTCGCGCGGCTCGGAGGCGTCCACTGGCGCGAGCATGGCAGACGGACGTGCGAGAGGCCCGCGCACGGGCGAAGCACTCACTCGGCGGCGACGTCGAGCGAGACGCGTCGCGGTGGATAGAACTGCTGCACGTAGCGCCGGTAGAGCGGGATCGGGCCGTCGCCGTGCGCGAGGATCGGCGCCGCGACGTAGCGCTTCCGGGCCCAGATCGGCACGTCGAAGCCGACGTCGTGGACGTAGGCCCGCAGCAGGATCTTGTGCACGAGCCACGTGAGCGCGGGCACGGGCGTCTTCTTCATCGCGACGGCGACGCGGAGGTGCACCTGGTCGACCTCGATCGGCGTCGGGAGCACGAGCAGGCGCACGTCGACTCCGACCTTCTTCACCTCGGCACGGACCATGGAGAGCCCGAGGCCGTGCACCTCGGCCGAGAAGGCGAGTCGGGCCTCGCCCGGCAGGCCGATGAAATCGAGCGCGCGTACGACGGCGTACCGGGCCCGGAGGACGTGGCCCTCGACGACGGCATCGTCGACCACCTCGGCGCGCGCGTACGCGTGGACGGGGCCGAAATGGCCCAGATCCACGCTGTTCTCGCTGACCTCCTGCGGATGGCCGCGGAAGTGGAAGCCGTGCACCGCGAAGCCCGTCCAGCCCTCGAGCTCGAGATCCGGCGTCTCGAACCACGGCGCGCGCCCGTCCCGGTCGTACCAGGCGAGGAGGAAGCCCCCGTTCTCCCGGAGCGGGAGGGATTCGAGCCGAGCCTTCGCGGGCGGCCGGCCTCCGGGATACGGCGTCCGGACGCACCGGCCCTCCGACCCGAATTCGAAGCCGTGGAAGGGACAGCGGAGGCTCTCGTCGACGACGCGGCCGTCGCCGAGGTGTGCACCGAGATGGGGGCAGTAGGCATCGACGAGGCGGGGCTCGCCGCTCGCGGTCCGGTAGAGCACGAGGTCGCGGCCGAAGCAGCGGAGCTCCTTCACCGCTCCCTTCGCGAGCTCGCGGCCCTCGGCGACCACGTACCAACCGCTCGGAATGGCTTCGTAGGGGACGTCGGCGGACATGCGCGTACCTCGTGTGCTGGCTCGCAATTATCACGTTGGTGAGTCGCGTCCAGCGAGTAGCGAACGTTTCCGTGGGTTCGGAGCCGCTACGAGGGAAGGGGGGCATCCGGATCGGCTCACCAGATGGTGAATGCTCGGTCGGCCTCCTTTCCCCGGTTAGGATTCGGGTGATGCCCCGGATCCTGCTGATCGAGGACGACGAGATGAGCCGTGACATGCTCTCGCGCCGGCTCGGGCGCCGCGGCTACGACGTGCTCGTGGCCGTCGACGGCGAGGGCGGCGTCGCGCTCGCTCGCGAGGGCCGGCCGGACCTCGTCCTCATGGACCTCAGCCTGCCCGTGCTCGACGGCTGGGCGGCCACACGGCGCCTCCGTGCCGACCCGACCACGGCCGGGGTCCCGATCGTCGCCCTCTCCGCGCACGCCGCCGCGACCGATCGCGACGCCGCGCTCGAGGCCGGATGCGACGACTTCGAGTCGAAGCCGATCGATTTCCCGCGCCTCCTCGCGAAGGTCGAGCGACAGCTCGCGCGGGCCGGGCGGGCTTGATCGCGGGCCGTCGCCGCGACACAACGCCGCCGTGGAGAACACGCACGCGCTCGCAGGCAAGAAGGTCCTCGTCACGGGGGCCAGTGGTTTCATCGGCAAGCGACTCGTCGAGGCGCTCCTCGCGCACGGCGCCGACGTCGTGACGCTCCGGCGCAAGGACTCGCCCGTGCCGAGGAAGGGGCGGTCCGTCGTCGGCGACTACGCCGACGTGGCCGGTCTGACGGAGGTGATCCGGCTCGAGAAGCCGGACTTCGTCTACCACGTGGCCGGAGCCACCAAGGGCGTGCGGTACGACGACTTCCGGCTCGGCAACGTGATGCCGACCGAGAACCTCCTGCGTGCGATCCGCGAGGGGCATCCGGCCGTGAAGCGTCTCGTCCACGTCTCGTCGCTGACGGTCTACGGGCCGAGCGCGAAGCATCGCCCCAAGCGCGAGGTCGATCCGCGCGAGCCGATCGAGTTCTACGGCAAGAGCAAGCTCGAGGCGGAACAGGTCGTCGAGTCCTACGACGACCTCGCCTGGACGATCATCCGTCCCGCCGGCGTGTACGGCCCCGGCGACGTCGACTACCTGAACCTCTTCAAGTCGGCGGCCCAGGGTGTCAACCTCTTCTACGGCAACCGCGAGAAGGTCGCCTCGCACGTCTACGTCGACGACGTCGTGCGCGCGCTCGTCGAATGCGCGCTCGTCGAGACGACGATCGGCAAGGGCTACTTCGTCTGCGACGGCCATCCGGTGACCTGGGGCACCTACCAGGATCATCTCGTGAAGCACTCGGGACGACGCGTGCTCACGCTCGATCTGCCCTCGGTGCTCGTGCCGCTCGCGGCGCGTGCCGGCGAGCTGGCGACGGCCGTCGACAAGAAACCGCGTCTCTTCAACCTGCAGAAGGCGAAGATGGGCGCGCAGGATGCGTGGACCTGCACGCACGAGGCCGCGAAGCGCGACTTCGGGTACTCGCCGCTCGTGCTCGTCGACGAGGGCATCCGACGCACGTTCGCCTGGTATCGCGAGCACGGCTGGCTCTGAGGCTCCGTTCCGCGCCCACGCGGCCATGGGGGTTCTCCCGACGCCGCCGGCGCGGCGATTCCACGCATTCGGAACGGTGTCGGGGAAGCCCCGATTCCGCGAGCCTGCCATGGCGGGCATCGATCGACGTCAACGTCGGAGGTGCCGCATGCAGTGGAGTCATGGCTCGCGGAGATCGAATCGTAGGTCCTGGGCGCTCGTCGCCGCGCTGTCGTTCGGGACGGCGCTCGCGTCGATCGGATGTGCGACCGAGGACGCGGGGCTCGTCGCCGGCTCGCGACAGGCCGCCTCCTCGGGCGGCAACGGCAACGGGAACGGCAACTCCGGCGACGCGGGCAACGCGGGAGGCAACTCGGGGGACGCCGGCAACGGCGTCGGCAACCGCACCATCGAGACGCGGCGTTCGCTCGTCGTCACGGAACAGCCCATCCTCGCGGCGTTCCCGCTCTCGCGGGTCCTCGGACAGCTCGCTTCGCAGAGCGAGGTCGTCGGTCTCTCCGCGCTCGATCTCTTCCAGCAGCTCTGGGACACGCAGAGCCCGGCGCCCGGGACGCGCCCGGGGCCCCACTGCGACGACCAGCGCGATGCCTACGGGAATCCGGTGATCAACGGCTTTCCCTACACGTGCAGACCCGCGCCCGCGGAAGGCGCGGAGGCGACCTGCGATCCCTTCGCCGCGAACAGCCCGTGCGCGTACGTCCCGATCGGACTCTTCAACCGATTCGATCTCGCTCCGGCCGACGGGGCCCATTGCGGCGAGCACCGCATCGTCTATGCGAGGGCCTCCGGGGCCTCGAACACGCAGGCGCGCAACCTCGTCATCTTCGAGGCCTACCTGCCGAACCCGCATCCCCTCCAGGGCCTCAAGGGCTGCAAGCCGATCGTCGACTTCTGGGCCGATCTCTCGAACGAGCCCGACCTCGCGAAGCGGACGGCGGCGCTCGAGGCCTTCTACTTCGACGGAACCGCGAACGTGTCCGCCGTCGTGCACATCTCCCACTTCGGGGACAACGAGCTCGGCGCGGGGCAGATCCGCACGAACCAATTCCTCCAGCCCGACGCTCCCCGCGCGTGGAGCCTCCGCGAATTCAAGCTCCTTCGCACGTGCGCGTCCGGCGTCTGCTCGGCGATGCGCTTCGTGCCCGTCACCGACAAGGTGAATCCCTGGGGAGGGCTCTTCTCCCCCGTCTCGACGCACGAACGCGCCGCCGCCTTCCAGCAGCACTTCGTGGCGCAGGTGCCGAGCCTCGCGGGCGCGACCTTCCTCGACTTCACGATGGACGTGCCCGAGGTCTACGACTCGGCGCTGAGCGAGGCGTCCGGGAGCATCGACACGAACTACGTGGCGAATCTCGGGGCCGGGCCGAGCGCGTTCCGTTCGTCGATCGAGGCCGCCCTGGGCGAGGCCGGGAGCTCGCTCACGCCCGACCAGGTCGTGCGTCGCGCCCAGGTCCTCGCCTGCGCCGGCTGCCATCGCCTCAGCAACAACGCCGACCTCGGCGGGGGGCTCGTCTGGCCCCCGTCGCTCGGCTTCACCCACGTGACCGAGCGCGAGACGGAGCTCGTGGACGGCGTCGTCCGCTACCGCATCTCGGACGCCCTCGTCGGCCTGCTCCTCCCCCATCGCAAGCAGCTGATGGAGGACTTCCTGAACGACCGACCGATCAACGCGCGCAGTCAGCACGCGCCGATCGGAGGCTTCGTCACCCACTGATCCGGATCTCGCCCGAGCCGCCGACGGCGAGCGGACGGAGCGTGTCGGAGAAGAGGTAGTCGAAGCCGTGCTTCGCGAAGCGCGCGGCCGTTCCCCGGTGCTCGATGAACCCGACGCCGGTGGGACGGCCTTCCGCGCGATAGGCCTCGAGCTTCGCGAGGGGGAAGGTGAAGAACCATCCCGCGAGCCCCGCGTCCGGGTCCTCCTCGAGGTAGCGCATGCCCTCGCGGGGCGAGACGATGTAGACGTACATGCGCGGAACGGCGGCGGCCTCCGCTCGAGCGAGGCGAAGGAGGCCGCCGTCGAGGGAGAGGAAGCCGACGCGATCGAGGACGCCGTGCTCCTGCGCGGCCGTCACCGTCCGGCGGATCACCTCGCGGAGGTTCTCGGGGGTGTCCTCCTCCTTGATCTCGAGCCAGTAGCGAGGACAGCGATCCGCGGTGGTCTCGAAGAGCTCTTCGAGGGTGGCGACCTCCGGTGCGAAGGCGCGGATCTCGCCGAGGGTGAGCTCCGGGATCCGGGGCCCGCCGGGCTTCACCTCGACGTCGTGGTGGAGCACGACCCGGCCGTCGAGGGTCCTGCGGAGGTCCGTCTCGAGGCCCGCCCCCCGATCGAGGGCATAGGCGAACGCTGCCAGGGAATTCTCACGGATTCCGGGGTGATCCTTGGTCCCGCGATGGCCGATGAAGCGCGCGGGATGGGGCGAGACCGCCGACGCGCTGCGATGGACGAGGCGTTCGTAGGCGTGCGCGAAGGCGACGGAGGCACGGTCGACGAGGTTCATGGCGGGCAGTCCCGGAACGGAGGCTGACACGGAACGTGTCGCACGCACGAGTCATCCCCCGCCGTGTCGTAATGGTTCCAGAATCGTCGCTGCCCCGTCGCTTCGGAGGTCGATCCGTCGTACGTTGGAGTTGGGGAACGGCGCCGCCCGGCTGCACGGATCTCGAGCCCTCCGCCTCCATGGACACCTTCCGCCTGTCGGACACCCACTTCCCGCTCGTCGTCTCGGTGATGCCGCCGCGGATCGACGTGCCGATGATGAGCGAATACGTCGAGCGCATCGACGCCATCTACCGGCGTGGCGAGCGCTTCGCGACGCTGGTGGACACCTCGCGGATGGAGGCGATCCCGACCTCGGCCGATCGCGCGTTCCTCGCGGAATGGCAGAACCGCACGGTGGAGCTCATCACGCGTCACAACGTGATCAACGTGACGGTGGTCCAGTCGGTCCTCATGCGCGGCGCGCTCTCGGCCATGAACTGGATCTTCCCGCCGCCCAACGAGCAGCTCGTCGTCGCGGATTTCGACGAGGGCTTCCGGATCTGCCTCGATCGACTCCGCCGCGAGAGCGCCTCGCTCCCGGCCGGGCTCGAGCGCCTCGCCTCGCTCGGTCGCCCGATCCGCGGCGACGATTTCCCGGGCACCCCGGAGGAGTCCGGGGGGCGGGCCGTCCTCACGGGTCAGAACGCGGCCGCCACCGCCGCCTCGAGCGCCACCGCGTCCTCGAAGTCCGAGAAGTCGTAGTACTCGCCGAAGATCTTGATCCGGATCGCCGGATGCGGGAGCACGTTCATGCCGAGCGTGTAGCGGTAGAGCGAGCTCCTCGACCGGAGCGGCGAGCCGATCGGGACGTTGCCGTGCCGGCTCAGACCGTCGAATCGCGCGAGGATCCGGAAGCCGCGCGAGACCTCCTGCTCGGCCTCGACGTACCAGCCCTGCTTCAGGAAGAAGTCGTCGTAGACCCCGTCCGCGCCCGGTCCGTATTGGAAGATCGACGCGGGATCGGAGCCGAGCGCCATGTCCGTGCGACGGATGAGGTACTCGCCCCGGATGATCAGGCGATCGAAGCGGAGATAGGCGTCGGCCCCGGCGAGGAAGTAGGCGAGGTCCCGTCCGGGATCGTAGCGGCCCCACATGGTGGACGCTCCGAAGGTCATGACGCTGCGATCGCCGGGCGTGAACGTGAGCGCGACGCGCCCTCCGACCGCGGGCTGCGAGTTGTTGTCGACGTAGTAGACGGCGGACGAGCGGCTCTGGAGGAAGTCGACGTCGAGACCGTCGTTCGAGCCACGGAGCCCTCCGACCACGTAGGCCGCGTAGTCGAGCTGCACCGAATCGCCGAACCAGTGCGTGCCGTTCACCTCGACGCCCGTGTCGACGTAGGGAGCCGGCAAGATGCCGAGGTTGAACTCGCGGATCCGCAGCATGCGGCCCATGTCGTAGGGGAGGGGCTTGTCCACGGAGGCGTGGTTCGCGGGATCGGCGCGGAGGGGGAACTCGCCGAACGAGGGGTTGAACCGGCCGACGCGGAAGTTGAGCTCGTCGACGACCCGGAGATCCATGAAGGCCATCGGCAGCTCGAAGCCGTGGCAGCCGTAGCAGACCTTCACCTGACCCGAGAGGTGGTCGTTGATGTCGGCCGTCATCTTGAGGTTCACCTCGGTGACGAAGCCGTCGAAGCCGAGCCGGCGCGCGTTCGGATCCGTCGGGACGCCGAGGTAGCTGAGCTGCAGCGAGCCGGCGAACGCATGCTCCTGGCTGCGCGCGGCATGTGGCAGGAAGGCCCCGAGCAGCGCGCTGCCGAGCAGGGCGAGGACACAGACGGCGAGCCCGCGGGCTCGGGCGCGATCATTCGGCCGGGGCATCGGCACCTCCAGGCTCGTCCAGGGGGATGGGCGATTCCGTCGACGGCGCCGGCGGCTCCGTGGCCTGTGTCGGGGCCTCGACCGGGGACGCGTCTTCGGGCTCGGAGGAGACTTCCTCTTCGCTCTCCGTGGCGCCCGCTCCGCCGCTGGTCTCGGCGCCTCCGCCGTGGCCGGCGCGGATCACTTCGGTGTAGTAGGTGAGGAAGCGGAGGATCTCCCTCGCGTCGCGCTCGTCGATGCCCGAGCCGGGCACCCGACGCATGCGCGTCACGTAGAGCTCCCAATGCGTCGCGTCGCGAATCGGCGCGTTCAGGGGACGGGCGATCGTGTGGCACTTCGAGCAACGCACCTCGAAGAGGGCGTAGGAAGAGCGCAGATCGGGAGGCAGCGTGTCCGGATCCACTCCACGCACACCGCAGCCACCGAGGAGGAGCGCGAGCGCCAGCGTGGTGGCACGGAGGCCGGTCGTACGAGCGGGAAGCGTCGAGCGGCTCTCAGTTGTCACGTGCACCCTCCGCGATCCAGTCGTGCAGGAGCAGGCGTTCCTCGTCGGACCAGAACGGAGGACCCGAGAGCGGCATACGCGAGCCGAACGGGGGCGCGTAGCCCGTCTTCAGGTAGAGGACGCTCGAGCACGGGTCGCCCTCGACCACGATGTCGTCCGTCGAGTGACTGCCTCCGCGGCGCAGCGTCTCGAGGCTCGTGAGATCGAAGTGGGTGAGGTCGTAGCCGACGTGCGACGTGGCCTGCGCCATGTGGCACGAGCATCCGCCCTTCGTCCGATCGCGGAGGATCAGCGGCTGCACGTCGCGCGTGAAGGAGATCTCGACGAGAGGGTCGGAGTCCCGTGGATCGCAGGCCGAGAGCGTCCGGGCTCCGACCTCCGGGTCGAGCTCGTCGACGCAGCCGACGAGCGAGATCGCGACGACGAGCGCGGCTGCGGCTCGTCTCCGAGTGTGCGTCGTGCGTTCGATCAAGGACGTCCCTCCGCGAGCTGGATGTCGAGGTCCACGTACGTGTCGGTCTGCTCGAAGGCGGTGACGGCCGCGTTGTTCGGCGTGATCGTCGTCGACGTCACCGTGAAGAGGTCCGACTCGGCTTTCGCCGTGCCCGCGACGTAGGACGCCGCCATCGTCACGTTCACGACGCGGAAGAGCGGCACGTAGGCGGCGTTGGGCCTGCCCATCGCGTCGAGGCGCGGCGTGGAGAGGATGGTCTCCGCGTACGTCGCGTCGGAAGTCTTGCGGAGCCGGTACACGCGCCCGCTCTTGAGGACGGTCGAGGTGCCGGGGAGCGTGTAGGGCCCCGCGTCCGCGCCGAGGACGAAGCGCGGGACCGCGAGCCGCCGGTAGTAGACGACGTCGTCCGGTGCGACGGGGTCCGTGCCGCCTCCGACCTCGATCGTCACGTCGGGCGCGAGGATCGGCATGTGGAGGTAGCTCGCCGTCGGCTGGGGCTCGAGGAGGAGCCCGAGGACCACTGCATCCTCGAGGGCCGCGAGCGAGGGAAGGACCTCGCCCGCGTAGCGTTCCGTGACGCACGCGGTCCAGATCCGGAAGTACGGGCTGTAGCTCGGATCCCCGGGAACGGCGTCGACGATGCGGGGATGCGCCACGTAGCCGTCGGGGCCGGGGATCGGAGCTCCGTTCTCGTCGCAATACCGCAGCTCGTAGGCCGTGATCGCGAAGCGCGGCACGGTCCCGAGATCCCAGTGGAGGACCTGCGCGCCGCCGACGTACGCGGGCTTCCGGGGCACGGGATTCGTCGTCACGCCGTCGGCTCCCTCGATGCGGCCGACGAGGTCGAAGCTCGTCGTGACGTCGGGAACCGAGCTCCCCGGGCGCCCGATGTTCGGGCTGTACGTGGCTCGGTCCGAGACGAGGGGCTCGAGGCAGCCCGAGACCATCGCGACCGAGAGCGCGAGGAACACTCCTTGGCGCATCGTCGACTCACCTCTCGCCGCGGATCGGCGCGTAGTGGACCGTGAACGAGACCTGGATGAAGCCCATGTCCGGGCGGTCCCGGCTGCGGAGCCGAGCGATCGCTCCCTGCACGCAACCGCCGAGCGAGCCAGGCCCGGAGGCGGCGACGTTCCGGAACGAGCCGTCCTCGTCGATGGCGAAACGCACGCCCACGTCGGCCGCGGCGTCGCGGCCAGCAGCCCGAGCGCTCTGCTGATAGCAGCCGCGCAGCTGGCCCATCGCCCGATCGATCGACGCGCGGACGCTCGTCGCGGGGAGGGCGCCGCGCACGGCCAGGCCCCGGATCGAGACCTGGGCGTCGAACGTCGGTGCGCTCGGGGCCGGAGCGGGGGCGGGAGGCGCGGCCGACGACACCTGGGTCGCCGTCGCGGCGATCACCTCGCGTCGCGGCTCCGCCGAGGCGATGGACGCGGCCGGCACGGGCGGCGGTGCGGGGGCGGCCGCCACGGCCGTCACGGCAGCGACCGGCGCGGGCTCGGCGACCTGCGGACGCGTCGGCTCCGGTGCCGCCGGGGGCGTCGTCGCGGCCTGGGTCGTCGGCGCGACTCGGGTCTCGGGCTCCACTCGGTCGACGTCGTTCGGGCCTCGATCGCGTGCGCGCATGCCGAGCGCGCCGCCTTGCGGGGCGCGGCTGCGCATGCTCGTCGCGCTCGTCGGCGCGGCGCCGAGGGCGCTCGCGAGCACGGTCGCGCTCCCGGGATCCGGGACGGCGCTCGAGGCGCTCGAGCCCGACGGTCGGACGCGCGTCGCCGAGTCTTCGTGCATCGAGACGCTCCGAGGGGAGCCCGGCCCGCGTCCGAGCCCCTCGCGCTTCGCGTAGAACGCGGCGGTGCCCGCGCCCGCGCCGACGCACGCCAGCACGAGCGCGAGCCGCAGCGCTCGGGAGCCCGTCCGTGGCGCGCCCGCCTCGACGGGCGGCGGCACGGTGTCGTGGCGCCGCGCGACCCAGCCCGAGTGATCCACGGCCGGCGCACCGCCGGGCCTCGAGACGCCGTTCGGGGGCGTCATGCCGTTCGGGGGAGTCATGCCGTTCGCGGGGGTGATCGAGTCCGGGCTCGTCCCGAGCGCGAGCGAGAGGGAGGCGGTCGAACGCGTGCGCAGCAGGGTCTGCTCGCGCGCGAGCGCGGAGAGCGAGAGCTTCTCGGCACGGTCCTGCGGGAAGAGGGCGCCGAGCCACTCCTCGATCTCGAGCGGCCCGCGCACGCCGCCGTGTGAACGGCAGAAGCTCCCGAGGTCACGACCGAGCTCGCGTGCGGTGGCGTAGCGGGTCTCCGGATCGCGCGAGAGCGCGCGCAAGACGATCGCGTCGAGCTCCTTCGGCACCGCTGGCGCGATCTCCGAGGGCGGAGGGATCGGTCGGGAGAGGACGCCCGTCAGCGTCTCGGCCGCACCGCTCTTGCGGAAGAGGGGGCGGAGCGTGAGCAGCTCCCAGAGCGTGACCCCGAGGGCCCATACGTCGACGCGGCGATCGATCGAGTCGGCACCCGAGAGCTGCTCGGGCGCCATGTAGGCGAACTTTCCCTTCAACGTCCCCGGCGTGGTGTGGTGGGAGCGGCCCTCGGCGCGCGCGATGCCGAAGTCGACGACCTTCACGACGCCGCCGTAGGTGACGAAGAGGTTGTGCGGCGAGACGTCGCGGTGGACGAGCCCGATGTGCCGCCCGTCGGGGCCCGTGAGCTCGTGCGCCGCATGGAGCCCCTCGCAGGCCTGCATGGTCAGGCTCGCGGCCAGGACGGGCCAGTCCAGCGGGTAGGGGCCCTTGCGCACCGCGTCGCGGACGTGACCGAAGGTCTCGCCCACGAGGTACTCCATCGCGATGAAGTACGTCCCGTCGCACTGACCGAAGTCGAAGACCGTGCAGACGTTCGCGTGCTCGATGCGGGCGGCGATACGGGCCTCGTCGAGGAACATCTCCACGAAGCTCGGATCGCGAGCCAGGTGCTCGTGGATCCGCTTCACCGCGAG
Organism: Polyangiales bacterium; assembly: GCA_046351215.1. GTDB lineage: Bacteria > Myxococcota_A > Polyangia > Polyangiales > Houyiibacteriaceae > JAXLYX01. Next base: position 316,902 of record JAXLYX010000006.1, read on the forward strand.
CAGCTTGCTGAAGCCCTCGGGCGAATCCGCACAGGCGAGGTGCACGCTCGCCATGCCGCCGGAGGCGAGCGGTCGCAGCAGTCGGTAGCGACCGATGCGGTGCTCTTCGTGGGCGGCTTCGTTCGGGTTGTCCAGCGCGACGGAACTCATGGATGGGCTCATGTCGCCACCTCGTCCTGGGGTGGTGTCTGAGCTCATCCTGCGTCCGTTCGGCGGCGAGCGATGTCGGGGCAATCCCCGACGCGCGGTCGATTGCCTTCGTCAACGAGGCGGGTCGCGGCGACGTACGGCGTTCGGCCAGCGACCGCACGGCACGGCGCGGCGTTTCCCGGGGCGAGCAATTCGCCGGGGAAAACAGGTCGATTCGCTCAGCGCGCGTGGCCCGTGAGGATGCCGGAGCGGAGCGCGAGCTCGACGAGCTCCGCGCGCGTGCGCACGCCCAGCTTGTCGGCGATGCGCGCCCGGTAGGTCTCGACGGTCTTCGTGGACAGGCCGAGTCGCTCGCCGATCTCGCGGTTCGCGAGGCCGTGCGCCAGCATGTCGAAGACCTGGCGCTCGCGATGGCTCAGGGAGTCGAGGCCCTTGGCGCGGTCGCCGAGCTCGTCGGCCTTCTCGGGGGCCATGTACTTCTTGGTGGGCCGCTCGGAGGGCTCGTTCCGAAGCACGAGGACGAACTCCTCGGTGCCGATCGCGACTCGATCGTCGGGGGTGACGACGACGGTGCCCCGGACGCGACGGCCGTTCACGTAGACGCCGTTCTCGCTCTGTTCGTCGCGGATCCGGATGCCCGCCGAATCGTAGAAGACCGTCGCGTGGTGCCGCGACACGCACGGATCCTCGAGGCGGAGCGCGCACGAGCGACTGCGCCCGATCGTCGTCGTCCCGGGATGGAGCGCGACCGCGTGGTGCCCGAACTGGAGGAAATGCTTCGCCATCGCCCTAGAGGACGATAAGGGCTCGGGACGCGTTCCCGCAATGCCCCGCGATGCGAATCGACGGTTCGCTCCCCGAACGGTGTGTCCTGCGCACGGCGGGAATCGGGGGACGTGTAGGTCGTCGGAAGCTCGATCAGGTGTCGTCGGGCTCGTCGTCCATCGCTTGGAGGATCCGCGGCAACATCACGATCGCGCCGAGGAGGACGAGGACGAGCGCCCACACCCAGGGGGGCTGACCTCCGAGCCAGTCGAAGATCGTCCCGCCGACGTAGGCGCAGAGCCAGGTGCCCGGCACGATGCCGATCGCGGTGCCCACGAGGAAGTGGGACGTGCGCACGTTCGAGAGCCCGAGGAACCACGAGACCGGCGGGATGAGGTAGAGGAAGAGCCTCATCAGGATCACGGCGACGAGCCCGTTCTTCGCGAGTCGCTCGTTCCAGCTCCGGACCCGCTTCGGGATCCGCTTCGCGACGTAGTCGCGGCCGACGGTCCGCGCGAGCAGGAAGCCGAGGTAGCTCCCGAACACGCCGACGAACATCCCGATCGCGAAGACGGCGTGGGGCGGGAAGACCAGCGGTGCCGGGATCAGGAAGACGATCGGCGGGACGCCGACGGCCGAGAGCAGGGAGACGAGGACGGCGAAGACCGACTCGCCGAGCCAGCTCGCACCGAGCACCGTGTGCGCATGCTCGGGATCCCGCAGGAGATCGAAGAGGCCGAGCCCCCACGAGGCGGCGAAGAGCGCTCCCCCGCCCAGCAGGAGAAGGAGATTCCGCCTCGCGACCCCGGTCATGACGGGCCCGACCCTACGATGGAGGGCCCGCGTCGTCGAGCGGACGTCGGGACGCGAGCGTGGCCGCGCTCCCTCCCGGCGCTCATCGGGCGCGCGTCTGCTCCGTCACGTAGAGGCTCGAGCGCGCGACACGGATCAGCTCGCGCACGACGCGCTCTTGCGTGCTCTTCGCGTCGGGGGCGCCCGAGAGCACGATCGAGAGGCGGTCGAGCAGGGCGACGCCGCTGACGACGAGCCCGGTCACCACGGTCGCGTACGCCTCCGAGTCCACGTCGGGCCGCACCGAGCCCTTCGCGCGACCCTTGTCGAGCTGCTCGGCGACGAGCGCGATCCAGGGCTGGACGAAGGTCAGGAGGCGCTCGCGGAGATCGTCCGGACGATCGAGCGCCTCGCGCAGGATGAGCCGTGCGCGATCGGCATCCTCGAGGAAGAACGAAGTCATCGATTCCATCACGGCCTCGAACTGCTGCTCGCGGGCGGCGCGCAGGAGGATGTGCGGGATGACGTCGTTCCAGCGGGCGAGGACTTCGTCCAGGACGGCCTGTCGAAGGGCCTCCTTCGACTCGAAGTGGTAGAGCAGGCTCGGCTTCTTGATGCCGACCGCATCCGCCACCTCCTGCACGGAGGTGCCGTCGAAGCCCTTCGCCGCGAAGAGCTTGGTCGCCTCCTTCAGGATCTGCCCGCGGACGTCCATGTCTCTACCTTCTGGTCGGCTATTGTCTACCAAACGGTAGACAATGCAACCCGCTCCGCGCCGATTCCGCGGCCGCCCGCACCAGGGGGCGGAAGCCGCAGGATCCATGCGGAAATCCCCTTCCGGCCGGGGCTCGCGAACTCGTCCGGTCCGACCCAGAATGGGGGCCATGACCGACAGCCGCACCCGTTTCCTCGATGCCCTCGCCCGCATCGACGCCGTGAACGCCGACGATCCCGCGCTCGAGCTCGTCGACGGGAAGCCCGAGCCGAAGGAGCTCGTGTACGGACGTCGGATGAGCGCCGTGCTCGACCGCCTCGTGCCCGACGCGAGCGAGCCGCTCCGGCTCGCGGTTCGCGCCCAGCACGTCGGACGCTTCCGCGTTCCGCGCGGCCGGTACCCGGAGGGCAAGGTGGGCTATCTCGAGTGGCGTCGGGACCAGGGACGCATGCACGCCGAGATCGCGGGCTCGATCCTCCGCGAGGTCGGCTACGACGAGGCGACCATCGACCGCGTGCAGTTCCTGCTCCAGAAGAAGGCGCTGCGCACGGACGCCGAGACCCAGACGCTCGAGGACTGCGCCTGCCTCGTCTTCCTCGAGCACCATTTCCTCGAGTTCGCGGCCAGCCAGCCCGAGGAGAAGGTGATCGACATCGTGCGGAAGACCTGGGGCAAGATGAGCGAGCGGGGCCACGCGGCCGCGCTCGCCCTGCCGCTCGGCGACGACGCGAAGCGCCTCGTCGGAAAGGCCCTCGCGCCATGACCGCGCCGCGGAAGCCGCGCGTCGAGATCGAGTACTGCACCCAATGCGGCTGGCTCCTGCGCGCCGCGTGGATCGCGCAGGAGCTCCTCACGACGTTCTCGACGGAGCTCGGGGAGGTCGCGCTCGTGCCGGGCACGGGGGGCGTCTTCGAGGTCCGCGTCGACGGCGAGGACGTCTGGTCGCGGAAGGGCGAAGGACGCTTCCCGGAGGCCAAGGAGATCAAACAGCGCGTCCGGGATCGCGTGGATCCCGAGCGCGACCTCGGCCACTCCGACCGGAAGTGAGGGCGCGCCTCAGCTGCCGCCGAGCTTCTCCATCCACTCGCGGTTCCGGGCCTCGCGCGAGAGCTTCACGAACGAGGTCGGGAAGAAGCGCTTGATGGCCCAGGCGACCTTCCCGTCGATCTGCGGGAAGAGGTAGATGTCGCCGCGGTCGGCGGCGGCGAGCGCGAGCTTCGCGACCTCCTCGGGCGTGCGCGCCTTGCCGCGCGAGGCCGCCTTCACGGCGAGCTTCCGCTGGATCTCCGGCGCCTGCATGGCGTTGAAGATGTTCGTGCGCACCCCGGTGGGGCAGAGCACCGTCGTCGTGATCCCGAACTTCCCGAGCTCGGCCGCCATCGTCTCCGAGAGCGCGATGATCGCGGCCTTCGTGGTGTTGTAGGGGGCCGTCTCGGGCGTCGAGATGATGCCGGAGATCGAGGCGACGTTCAGGAACTTGCCGCCGCCGTTCGCCTTGAAGCGGGGCGTGAAGACGTGGGCTCCGTGGATCGTCCCCCAGAGGTTCACGCCGACGATGAAGCGCCAGTGGTCGATCGGGATCTCTCCGAGGTTGCCGCCGATCATCACGCCCGCGTTGTTGATGCACAGGTCCGTGGGCCCGTGAAGACGCTCGGCGACCTCCGCGGCATGCTCGACGTCTTCGAGCTTGCTCACGTCGCAACGCACTGCGTGCGCGCGGCCTCCCGCCTGCTTCACGAGCTCGACGGTCTCCTGCGCGCCCTTCTCGTCGACGTCGGTGACGAGCACCGCCGAGCCGCGACGTCCGAGCTCCACCGCGAACGCCCGTCCGATGCCCGAACCCGCGCCCGTCACCACCGCATGATACGCCCGCATGTCGACTCCCCTCGGCCCCACGAGCCGCTCTCGGTTGGTGCTCCCGCCTTCGAACGCGACGCCCGCGTCGTCGCCCCGGGGCTTCCTCGATGTGCACCACGCCGTCTCGCTCGTCTAGCCCTCCCTGCGAGGCCGCGCATCCGTGTCAGCGGCGGCCCGTGCGAGCGTGCTCGCGGAACGAATGCCCCGTGCGCGAGGCGCGGAGCGCGAAGTCGAGCCAGGCGTTCGTCACGCGGCCTCCGGAGCCCGCGGCCGCGCGCAGCGTGTCGAGGTGGTCGACGAAGCCCTGGACGAGCTGCAGGCCGTCCGCGGGACCGTGGAGCTCGAGCTCCCCCTTCTCGAGGAGCTCGAGAGGCGAGGCGTCGTGCGTGACGAGCGCGAAGAAGGCGGGCACGGAGCAGCGGATGCGCCCGAGGGGGCGGTCGGACGTGCCGTGCCGGACGCGGAGCGTCTTCGGCCCGAGGACGAACACGAACGAGGCCGCGTCCGGCCCTTCGAGCTCCCACGCGATCTCGCCTTCGAGCCCCGCGAGCGCGCGGGCCATCGGCGCGAGCTTCCTCGCATCGAGCGACGAAGTGACGATGAGCGGCTCGAAGACGATCGAGACCCCCGGATTCACGCCCACGGGCAAGAGCCGTCGACGAATCACTCGGATACCCCCGGGGTCAGCCTATCGCCCTCGGGGACCGTCCGGCAAGGAGCGTCCGCCTCGTGGCCGGCGGGAGCCGAGCGAGGGGAGGGTCACGGGGGGAGCCGACGCCGCCCCCTCGACCCGGGCCCGCAGCGTCTCCGACAGCCGCTCCGCGACCTCGAGGAGAAGCGGCACGTCGACGCCCTCGACCTCGTCCGGCAGCGATTCGAGCTTCACCCGCGCACGCGCGAGCACGGCCGCGGCCCCGCCGACGCGCACGCCGGAGACGAGCTTGTGGCCGACGGCCCCGAGCTGCGCGAGGGCGTGGAGGAGGGTGCGCCGGTCCCCCGGTGGAGTCTCCCTCCACGCCGCCTCGAAGGCTTCGTGAGCGGCGAGGGGCTCGCCCCGATTCCAGGCGGCGAAGCCCTCGTCCAGGCTCAAATGCGGAGCTTCCCGGCGCCGATCGACTCGTAGGCGGCGGCCGTCAGCGGCACGTAGCTCTGGGCCTGCTCGTCACGGATGTAGAGCGCGTCCTTCACGAGCTTCGGATCCGCACCCTCGCGCTTGAGCGCGCCCTTCTGGTGCTTGAACGTGCTCGTCGTCTCGATGCGCTCGAGGATCCGGACGAAGCGCGGCTGGGCGTAGGGCGCGAGCTCCTGCGCGACGTGGAAGAAGTCCTTCCCGTCGAAGTCGCCCTCGAGCACGACGGCGGCGAGCCCGAACTGGCCGTCGAGCGGCGGCACGCGCACTCCGACCACGTTGATCTCGCCGATGCCCTTGGACTTCGAGAGCACGTCGGCGACCTCGTTCGTCGAGACGTTCTCGCCCTTGCAGCGGAAGGTGTCTCCGATGCGATCGACGAACTGGTAGAAGCCGAGCACGTCGCGACGGAGGAGATCGCCCGTGCGGAAGTAGCGGTCGCCGGGCTCGAAGACGTTGGTCATGATCTTCGACTGCGTGGCCTTCGGATCCGTGTAGCCCTTGAACTTGAGGCCCGCCAGCGGCATGCGCTCGGGCAGCCAGATCAGGAGCTCGCCGGTCTCGCCCGCTTCGGCGGGGAGGCAGTAGCCGTGGTCGTTCTTCACGTGCTCTTCGCTCTCCACGTCGAACTTCGCGAGGTGGAGCAGGCCGAAGCCGTTGAAGGGCATGCGACCGACCGAGCCCTCGAGCCCGGAGAGGTTGAAGATGGCGCCGGGCGCCTCGGTCGCCGTGTAGAACTCCCGGATGTCCGCGATGCCGAAGCGCGACTGGAACGGCCCCCAGACGTCCGGACGCAGTCCGTTGCCGACCGCGACGCGGAGCCGGTGCTGCCGGTCGTCCGGGCTCGGCGGCGTGTGCACGAGGTATCGGCAGATCTCGCCGATGTAGATCATGGCCGTCGCGTCGTAGCGCCGGATGTCGTGCAGGAAGTTCCGCGCGCTGAACTCCTCGCGCAGGGCCATCGGGACGCGGTGGGCGATGGCCGAGCCCGCGCCGATGAGGAGCGCGCTCGCGTGGTAGAGCGGGAGCGCCGAGTAGAGCTTGTCGCCCCGCTCGTAGGCGAAGAGGACGCGGCCGAAGAGCAGGCCGGCCGAGATCGCGCGTGCGTGGGAGACGCGGCAGGGCTTCGGCAGGCCGGTCGTGCCCGAGGTGTAGATGTAGACGAAATCGTCGTTCTTGTCGACGCGTGCGGGCGGGTACGGGAAGGCGTCGATGCGACGGAGCGCCTGCTCGAGCTCCGACTCCGGGGTGCCGTAGCCGAGGATGACGCCGCCGTCCGCGAGCAGGTCGGGCGAGACCACGCCCTCGAAGACGTGGCTCACGAGCGCGACGCGCGCCTTGCTGGTCTTCCACGCGTGCGCGAGCGGTGCGCCGATCAGGTTGTAGTTGATGAGCGCCGCGGTCGCGCCGACGCGCGAGATGCCGAGCACGAGCGCCACGTAGAGCGGCGAGTTCTTGCCCATCAGCACGACGGCGTCGCCCTGACGCACGCCGTGGCTCGCGAGCAGGCGAGCGATCTTCGACGAGAGGCGATCGAGCTCGCTCCACGTGAGCTTCGCGTCGTCCATCTCGAAGGCGAGCTCGTGCGGAGCCTCCTTCGCGTTCTCGAGGACGAGCGAGAGCAACGTCGGATTGTGGAGCGCGGTCGCCTTGACCAGGTTCGGAAGGACGTTGCCGACGAGGTCGGGAACGAGACCGAGCTCGGCCTTGAGGGCGGGCCAGAGGGGGCTGTCCACGCGCGCGGCGGCCTGGACGTACTGGGCGAGGCGGGAGAGAGACGGCTTCACGGTGCGGCGATCCTAGCCCAGATCGATACGCACGCGACACCGTACGGAGCTCGCGATGAAACAATTCCGATGGGCCAGATCGTGGAGCTTTCGGAGCTCCTCCGTGGATACCGCGACGCCCTCGCCGAATTCGACCTTCGGGGTCAAGACGACGTCCGTCACGGCCAGTCGGCCCTCCTCGTTCTTCGCGAGCGTGCCGACGGCGCGGTCCTCGTAGCGGACGACGGCGAGGCGCTTGCGCGCCGCCACCGAGAGGAAGGTCAGCATGTGGCAGCTCGCGAGCGCCCCGACCAGCAGCTCCTCGGGATTGGTGCGGCCCGGGTCGCCGTGGAATTCCGCGGCGGCGGAGGCGGCGATCACCCCTCCCGAGCCCGGGGCGAGGGCATGGGCCCGGGAGAAGGTGTCGTAGGTGAAGGGCTCGGAGCCGGTGGTCCAGGTGACGGTGGCGACGTGTTCCGACATGGGCCCCAGATGGGGCTCGCCGTGCCCCGGCACAAGGCCTCAGCCGCGGGAGCCCAGGCTCTCGAGGTAGCGTCGGTAGCTGCCGGGGTACTCGATGGCGTCCCACCGCGCCTTGACGAAGTCGAGGATGCGCCGCGCCGTCTCCGGCTCGACCGTGCGCTCGGCGATCACCGCCTCGAGGATGCGGCGCACGCTCTCGCGGGTCTCGAGCGCCGGATCGGGGATGAGGCCCTCCGGCTCGCCTTCGTCGGCGACGCCGAGGAAGTCCTCGATGACGAAGCTCGCCACTTCCTCCGCGTTCTCGCGGCTGTCCCGGATGTTCCCCTTGCCGGTGAGCACGTTGCCGAGGCCGAAGAGGTGGGGCACGCCACGGATCCGGCCCGTCGTGAAGTCCTCGTAGTCGTAGAGCTCGCCCTTCGTCGGCACGCCGGGGATCGGGTAGGGCACCGAGCCGATCGACGAGATGACCATGGGGCCGCGGAGCTCGAACTCCGAGCCCGCGACCGGCTCGACGCCGCGTCCCTCGACGCGGTTGCGGAGGCAGCGCAGGCCGACGAGCCGATCGCCGTCGACGATCGGAGCCACGGGGGAAGCGAGGCCCTCGAAGCGGACGGCGTACTTCCGCTCGACGCGCTCCATGATCTTCACGCGCGCGTTCTCGGCCTTCGCGATCTGCTCGGGCGAGCTCCCGGAGACCGCCGCGAGCGGCATGTCCTGCTTGCGTCGCCGGTACACGAGGGTGCAGCCGTGGATGCCGAGCTCTTCCTGGGCGATCCCGTACTTCTTCAGCGTCTCGGGGATTCCGTCGATCTCGAGCTGGACCACGTCGACCTCGATGCCGCGCTTCCGGAGAGCGCGTGCGTAGAGCTCGAGGTTCACGATCTTCGCCACGTCGACGGAGGCGAGGCCGCCGCCGACGACGATCGTCCGATCGTGGACCTCGAACCCGGGCCCTTCGTATCCGGGCTCGTGGTAGTGGTTGAACCACTGCACGAAGGCGTTCTGGTACGCGAGGCCCTTGCCGACGTACGCGTCGACGCCCGGGATGCCGAGCGGACGGTCGCGCCAGGCGCCGTTGGCGAGGAGCACGGCGCTGAAGCCGAGGTCGTGGACGAGGGTCTCGAACGAGACGTCCCGACCGATCGAGGTCTTCGGGACGAAGAGCACGCGCGGGTTCGAGAGGTTCTCGTCGATCTTCGCGTATTCCTGGTGCCGGAGCTTCTCGTGCCAGCGAGGCAGGCCGTCCTCGATCTTGCCGTAGGGCTTCGTCCCTTGCTCGAACACGACTGCGATCGCTCCGTGCCGGGCGCAGACGGCCGCGGCTTCGGATCCGGCGACCGCCCCGCCGACGATCGCGACGACGGGTATGGGCACGGTGGGGCTCTCCGGGAGCGCCATGATTCTCCTGGCCGTGCGGGGTGTGGGCGTGCCCCGCGCGACCGGGGCACTCTACACCGCTCGTCGTCGCGTCACCACGGCATGAACGCCCCTCGCGCCCCGCGGGCGCCGCAGACCGCCGTCGGTCGCCCGGACGGGCGAAAGGCCGTGTCGGCTGGCCAATCCACGGATTCGGCCGTAACCTCCGGCCACCGAAGAAGAGGAGCACGCGTGGCCAAAGGCAGAAGAGGCAAGCGAGGCGGCGGAGGTTTCGATTTCGACGACCCGAATGATGGCGTTCGCGACGACCACATCAAGCTCGATGGCGTCGTGAGCGAGGTCTACGCGGGTGGTCAGTTCGAGGTGACGACCGACGCGGGCGCGAAGGTGCGAGCCCAGCTCTGCGGCCGCATGCGCAAGTACCGCATCCGCGTGATCCTCGGCGACCGCGTCACGGTCGCGCTCTCGCCGTACGATCTCACGCACGGCATGATCGTCTTCCGCGCGAAGTGAGGCGATGACGGTCGCCCCCGCACGTCCCGCGGCCACGACCGTCCTGCTCCGTGACGGAGAGCGAGGGCTCGAGGTGTTGCTCCTGCAGCGGCACCACGGCCTCGACTTCCACGGCGGCGAGTGGGTCTTCCCTGGCGGTCGCGTGGACGCGGAGGACGCCGGCGATCGGCCCCTCGACGGGCTCGAGGCGGCGCGTCGCAGCGCCGTGCGCGAGGCGCTCGAGGAGGCTTCCGTCGCCGTGGCGGAGGACGCCCTCGTGCCCATCGCGCACTGGACCACGCCCGAGATCCTGCCGAAGCGTTTCGCGACGTGGTTCTTCCTCGCGAAGGCCGAGGCCCACGACGTGACCGTCGACGGCGGCGAGATCACCAGCCATCGCTGGGCGAGGCCCGCGGACGCGCTCGCGCTCCGCGACGCCGGCGAGATCGGGCTGCCTCCGCCGACCTTCGTCACGCTGCTCTGGCTCGCGCCCTACCGCAGCGCGGACGAGGCGCTCGCCGCGTTCCGGTCGCGCCCGGTCGAGTCGTTCCTGCCACGCCCCGTCGCGACCGAGCGCGGCATCGTCAACATCCTCGAGGGCGACGTCGCGTACGAGGGTGGGGACGCCGACTCCGAAGGGCCCCGGCATCGCGTGGTCCTCGACCCCGAGGGCTGGCGCTACGAGCGCAGCGCCTGATCGCGTCGTGCCGGCGGGCCCGGCCGCCCCCTCAGAGGCGCGCGACGCGCTTCGCCCAGGTGAGCAGATCCTTCGTGACCTGCTCGCGGTTCGTCTCGTTCAGCGTCTCGTGGCGGGCGCCCGGGTAGAGGATCATCGTCAGGTCCCGGATGCCGGCCCGGCGGTATTCCTCGTGGAGCTTCCGGACGCCCGTGCCCATCTCGCCCACGGGATCGCGGTCGCCCGCGAAGAGCAGGAGGGGCAGGCTCTTGTCGATGCGCGCCTGGAAGCGGCGGTCGTGCACGAGCTCGTCGAGCGCGTCCAGCATGTCGATCCAGAGACCGACGTCGCAGTCGAAGCCGCAGAACGGATCGGCGACGTAGAGGTCGACTTCCTTCTCGTCGCGCGAGAGCCAGTCGAACTTCGTCCGGTTCGGGGCGAACGCCTTGTTGAAGTCGTCGAAGGAGAGGGCACGGAGGACGGGGCTCACGCCTCGGGCGCCGAGCCGGGCGCGCTCGGCGCGCGCCACGACACGGCCGGCCTTCGCGATCGGCGGCGGCGCGCCGCTCGAGCCGGACAGGGCACAGGCCGAGCAGTCGCCCGGGTACCAGAAGAGCAGCGTCTGGGCCACGAACGAGCCCATCGAATGACCGAGGAGCACGAGCGGCAGCCCCGGATGGCGCGCCCGGAGCTCCTGGTTCACGGCGTGCGCGTCGCGGACCATCTGCCCGAAGCAGTCCTGATCGGCGACGTGGCCGTGGGACTGACCGGGGGGGACCGAGCGGCCGTGTCCGCGGTGATCGTGGCCGTAGACCACGAATCCGTTGGCCGTGAAGGTCTCGGCGAGCCGCGCGTACCGGCCCGCGTGCTCGGCCATGCCGTGCAGGATCTGCAGCACGGCTCGGGGCTCCCCCTCTTCCGGGGCCCAGCCGTGGACGTAGAGCGGGTGCGCGTCCGCGGTGCGGTAGGTGAAGCTCAGGTCCTTCATGACGCGCGAGCATAAGGCCACGGGCCCCCGTGGTACAGTCGGACCGGCGAAGGAGCTCCGTGACCCAGGAAGACCTCGATCCCGCCGTCCTCGATCGGGTGGCCGAAGCGCTCGGCGAAGCCTCGAGCGTCCTCTTCGTGACGGGCGCCGGTATCAGCGCCGACTCGGGGCTCCCGACCTATCGGGGCATCGGCGGGCTCTACGAGGACGCCGCGACCGACGACGGGATGCCGATCGAGGTCGCGCTCTCGGGCCAGATGCTCCGTTCGCGTCCGGAGATCGCCTGGAAGTACATCCGGCAGATCGAGCAATCCTGCCGCGGGGCCTCGTACAACCGGGCGCACGCCATCGTCGCCGAGTTCGAGAAGCGGCTGCGCCGCGCCTGGGTCCTCACGCAGAACGTCGACGGCTTCCATCGCGCCGCGGGCTCGCGGAACGTCATCGACATCCACGGGGACGTGCACCACCTGCGGTGCACGCGATGCGACTACCGCACGCACGTCGTGAGCTACGCGGGCCTCGAGCTCCCGCCGAAGTGCCCGGCGTGCGGCGCGTTGCTCCGTCCCGAGGTCGTGCTCTTCGGCGAGATGCTCCCCCCGAAGGCCGTGGCGGATCTCGAGCGCGAGCTCGCGCACGGCTTCGACGTCGTCGTCTCGATCGGCACGACGAGCGTCTTCCCGTACATCGCGGGTCCCGTGATCCGCGCACGGCGCTACGGGGACATGACCGTCGAGATCAACCCGGGCGAGACGGAGGTCTCCCACGTCGTCCAGCACCGCATCCGCGCGCGTGCCGTGCCGGCGCTCGAGGCGATCTGGAAACGGATGGGGCGTTGATCGGACGCCGGGGCGCGCATCCGTCGCGACGAATGCGCGCGACGCGCGCTCAGGCCTCGTTCGCGAGGTCCGCCATGTACTTGCGCCAGTAGACGCGCGCGCCCTCGTCGAAACGCTTCATCGCGTCGAGGAGCCGGCGGCGCTCGTCCGCCGGGACCAGGGGCTCGGGGAGCAGGGGATCGAGGACGATCCACCGGATCGCCTCGCGTCCGAGGAGGAAGGACTCGCGGATCACGCTCTCGATCGGCATCGAGGCGAAGGAATCCGTCATCGCGTCGAGCTGGTCGGCCATGTCCGCGTAGACCGCGCGCATCGCCCGCACGTCCCAGAGACCGCGCGCGGCCTCGTCGTTCGTGGAGCCGAGGTCGGCGATCCGGAAGACGGTCGCGTTCGGATCGAGCCCGAGGCGGAGAAGGCGATTGCGATGGTCGTCGAGCGAGCCGACGAGGTTCGCCGGACGGATCGCGAGCCCCGGCTTCAGCTCGCGGAAGCCCATCAGCTTGAGCGCGCGCGCGCGCTTGCGCAGCGCCGGTCGATCGGTGCGCGGGAGGTCGGCCGTGAAGGCGGCGAGCCAGCTGCCGTCCCAGGGGCACATCTGGGCTTCCGCGTCGCGCCAGCGCTTGACGCGCTCGTCGACGGGACGCGCGGCCGGGCCGAGCTGGTAGTGGCCCCGCTCGCTGCTCTCGACGATGCCATCGGCCCGCAGGCGGACGATGGCGACGCGCACGCTGTTCTCCGCGATGTCGAAGGCCTGCGCGGCGCGGACCAGCTGCCGGACCGGGATGCTGTCGCCGATGATCGGGCCCGCCGAAAGGAGCTCGACGATCACGCTCTTGGCACTGACGCGCATGGAAGACTTCTCCTTAGCGACCGACCGACTCGCCTTCGACGGGGTATCCGAGGTCGCGCCAGACGAGGACTCCCTCGTCCAGCACGGCCGTGTTCTCGAACCCACGCTCGCGCAGCGCATCGACGACGCGCCCGGATGCCGCGTGGGGGCATCCGCAATAGGCCACGATGAAGGTCCCGTCGCGCGGCAGCCGCGCCACGAGCTCCTCGACCGCGTAGTACGGGCAGGGTACCGCGCCCGGGATGTGCATCGCGAGCCAATCCGACGGCGCGCGGGCATCGAGCAGCACGACCCGCTGACCGGCCTCGAGCGCCCGCTTCACCGCGAGCGCCGGGACGAAGCGATCCTCGCGCAGCGTGAACCGGGCCTTGGGGCCGTCGGGGTTGGTGACGAGGGGCAGGTCGTCCGGAATCGCCGCCTCTTGCGGTCGGTTCTCGGCGCGTCCTCGCGCGAAGGAGCGGATCAGGGCGACGAGCCCGTCCAGCTGCGCAGGCTGGAGGCGGCCCTCGAAGGCCGGCATCGGGGTCCCGCGGCGCCCCTTGGCGATCGCATGGCGGATCTGGGCGTCCGAGGCGGTCGCGTGGAACACGGCGTTGTTCAGGCTGAGGGCGGTCACGCCCTGGCCGCGCTCGCCGTGGCAGCCGGCGCACTCGCCCTCGTAGACCGATCGGACGGCCGCGGCGTCCCCCTCGATGGCGGTCCGCGGGAGGTCGAGGCTCGGCCGCTCCTGGAAGCTGCGGAGGAAGGTGACGAGGACGTCGATCTGGCGGTCGTCGAGCGGTCCGCCCGAGCGATGGCCGTAAGCGGCCATGGCCGTCCCCGGATGGCCGTCGCGGATCGCCCGGCGAAGGAATTCGTCGTCGACGGACGCGAGGAAGTCCTGGTTCGCGAGGGCGTTCGCGTCGTCCGCGGCATAGCCTTCGCCCCGGTCGCCGTGGCAGAGGCCGCAGTAGGTCCGGTACAGGCGCGCTCCCTCGGCCGAGCGCTCGTTCGTCGGCGTGGTGCCCGTCCGACCGCAGCCGAGCGCGCTCGTCAGGCACGCGGCGACGACGAGCAGCGTGCCGATCGCGCGGGACGCGGGCGAGGGGGAGGGGCGCACGACAGGGGGTTTAGCAGTCGGCGGGGTATCGGGAAAGCCCCTAGAACGATGGCCGGAACACCATGAGCGCGAACGTGGCGACGAGCGGCAGCACGACCAACGACCGCGAGATCGGCCCGCCCCGACCGTCGGCCCCCGCGAGGTAGAGCACCCCCTGGAGGCTCGTCATCGAGAGCACGAGCGAAATCAGGATGAACGCGGAGAGGAGCGAGCGTCCGGTCGCGAACGTGAGCAGGAAGCCGAAGATCCAGGCGAGGCCGAAGCCCGGGCCCGCGAGCAGGTAGGCGAAGCGCCTCCGCGTCTCGAGATCGCGCGCCACGAGGGTCCCGAGCGCGCCCGAGGCGTAGAGGGCGACCGCGAGCGCCTTCGCGAAGCGGAGCCAGAGGATCGTCGTCAGGGACACGCGGGCACTCTGGCGCTCCCTCGGCCCCTCCACAAGCGTCCGGCAGGCACCTCGTCGGGGCGCTTGCTCTCGCCGACCGACGGGCTCAGCCTGCCGCCGTGCCTCGTCCATCCCCTCCGTTCGCGGCCCTCGGCTTCGTCGCCCTCCTCGTCGCGGTCCTCGAGGTCGCGGCCCAGGCCCCGAGCGGGCCGCCCTGGCTCGGCCGCTTCCGGATCGCCGACGGTCCCGCGGCCGATCGGAACGTCGCCCACGCCATCGACGAGTCGATCGCGGGCCTCTCGCCGTCGATGCGCGACGTCTTCCGCTCGGGCCTCCGGAGCTCGCTGGCCGTCCCGCGGCAGCTCGTGATCGCGCAGGAGGGCGAGGACCTGGTCGTGACCCGAGACGGTCGCTCCGTCCGCGCCGTCGCCGGGGGGCCGGAGCGCAGCCAGACCGGCCCCGAGGGGCATACGGTCCGCGTGCGGCATCGGATCGAGGGCGGCGATCTCGTCGAGGAACGCAAGAGCCCGCAAGGCGTGCGGACGGATACGTTCCGGTCCAGGGGCGGCGAGCTCGTCGTCGCGACCGAGTACCGTTCGCCCCTGCTCCGTGGCCCGGTGCGCTTCGAGGTCGCCTACCGGACCTCGGGCGCCGAGGCGCCTGCCGCGGAGGGTCCCTCTACCGCGGCCGATGGAGGAGTCGACGCGGGCGCGCCGCCCGCCGACGCGGGCGCGCCGCCCGCCGACGCGGGCGTTCGCCGCGGCCGACGCGCGAGGCCCGACGCCGGCGCGCGCCCCGCGCGTCGTCGCGACGGCGGCACCCCACGAGATGACACGTCCCGTGCGCCGCGCTAAGGGTCCCGCCATGGCGCGTCTCTCGGTGAACGTGAACAAGGTCGCGACCCTGCGGAACTCGCGCGGCGGCAAGGTGCCCTCCGTGCTCGAGGCCGTCGACGTCTGCCTCGAGGCGGGCTCTCCGGGGATCACGGTGCATCCGCGGCACGACGAGCGCCACATCACGCGGCGCGACGTCCTCGAGATCGCCGAGTGCCTCGCGCCGCTCCGGTCGAGCGTCGAGCTCAACATCGAAGGCGATCCGCGACCGGATCTCGTCGAGCTCGTGCATCGCGTGCGTCCGCACCAGTGCACGCTCGTCCCGGTGCTGCCGGGCGAGATCACGAGCCAGGCGGGATGGCCCTCGGACACGCCGCTCGAGGCGCTGCGCGACGTCGTGTCCGCGATGCGCGAGGCCGGCGTCCGGACGAGCCTCTTCGTCGATCCCGATCGGCGTGCGATCGACTGGGCCGCGGCGCTCGGCGCCGATCGCGTCGAGCTCTACACGGAGCCCTACGCCCGCGCCTTCGAGCGAGGCGAGGGCGAGGCCTCGTTCGCGCTCTACGCCGAAGCCGCGATCCACGCCCACTCGCTCGGGCTCGGCATCAACGCCGGCCACGACCTCGACCTCGCGAACCTGCCGCTCTTCGCGACGCTGCCGCATCTCGACGAGGTCTCGATCGGTCACGCGATCATCTCGCGCGCGGTCTTCGTCGGTCTCGGCCGCGTCGTCCGCGAATACCTCGAGGTGCTCGCGGCCGCGCGCTGAGAGGCGCGCCTCGGCGCGTGCGCTTCAGCCGCGGAGCTTCTTCGCGACCTCGGCGACGCGCTTGCCGAGGTAGCGCGCGTGCGCGAGGTCCGCGTCGGTCGGCGGAGCGCCCGTGGCGCCGGTGGTGACCGACGGACCGTAGGGGTTGCCGCCCGAGGCGAAGACCAGCGGATCGGTGTAGCCCGGCGTCACGAGGATGCCGCCGTAGTGGTGGATGGTGTTGTAGAGCGCGAGCAGCGTGGACTCCTGGCCCCCGTGCGCGTTCTGGGCGGACGTGAAGCCCGCGTAGACCTTGTCGGCGAGCTTGCCGTGGAACCAGAGGCCGCCGGTCGAGTCGAGGAAGGCCTTGAGCTGGGACGCCACGTTGCCGAAGCGGGTCGGCGTGCCGAAGACGACCGCGTCCGCCCATTCGAGGTCCCCGAGGGTTGCCCGGGGCTCGTCCTTCGTGCGATCGACGAACGCCTGCCAGGCGGCGTTGCTGGCCACGGCGGCCGCGGGCGCCGTCTCGGGGACGAGGCGGACGCGCACCTCGGCGCCGGCGGCGGAGGCTCCTTCCCCGACGGCCTTGGCCATGGCTTCGTTGGTTCCGGTGGCGGAGTAGTAGATGACGGCGACCTTGGACATGGGAGCGCTCCTCTCGTGCGATGGGGACGCTCGCACTCTGGGGTGCTTACGTTATTTCCGAAATCGATATAAAATCGATGTTTGCCATGAGCGAATTCGATGATGCCGACGTCGCCCTCCGAGGCCCCAGCCTCGATCAACTCCGGATGTTCGTCGCCGTCGTGGACACGGGGAGCTTCACCGCCGCGGCACGGGCGGTCCGCCGCGTCCAGAGCGCGGTCAGCCACGCCATCGCGCAGATCGAGCAGGAGCTGGGACTCGCGCTCTTCGATCGGGCCGAGCGGAGGCCCAAGCTCACGGCGGCGGGGCACGTGGTGCTCGAAGAGGCCCGCCGCGTCCTGCGCGACGTCGATCGCCTGCGGAGTCGCGCCCGCCTCGCCTCCGAGGCGCTCGAGCCCGAGGTCAGCTGGGCGATCGACTCGCTCTTCCCGATGTCGTGCGTCGTCGAGGTCTGCCGCCTCTTCCAGGCGACGTTCCCGACCGTCGCCCTGACCGTTCGGACGGAGGCGCTCGGCGGGGTCGCCGAGACGGTGCTCTCCCGGCTCTGCCAGGTCGGCGTGACCCATCCGATCGGCGCGACGCACGAGGCCCTTCGCGCGACGCACCTCGCCACCGTGCGGATGGTGCCGGTCGCCGCGCCCTCCCATCCGCTCGCGGCCGTCCCTCCGCCGGTCCCGACCGAGCGGCTTCGCGAGCACGTACAGATCGTGGTGACGGATCGCACGGAGCGGTCGCGTGGGGTCGAGCTCGGCGTGCTCGCCACGCGGACGTGGCGGGTCGCCGATCTCGGGACGAAGCTCTCGTTCCTCCGCGAAGGGCTCGGGTGGGGGAACATGCCGACCCACATGATCGAGGAGGATCTGCGGGCCGGGACGCTCGTGCGCCTCGAGCCCGAGGAGTGGCAGAAGGAGACCGAGGTCCCGCTCTCCCTCGTCCTCCGTCACGACGTGGCCCTCGGTCCGGCGGGCACCTGGCTCGTCGAGGCCGTCCGCTCGCGGGTCTAGGCGCCGCCTCGACCTGGGGAGGGTCCGCTTCCCCGGGGGGCCCGAGCTGCTATACGAGGCGGCGTGCAGCTCATCCACTTCCTCCTCGAGACGCTCCGCGATCCAGGCGAGCTCATCACGTGGGGCGGCTATCCGGCCCTCGCGCTCGTGATCTTCATCGAGACGGGCGCGATGTTCCCCTTCCTCCCGGGCGACTCGCTCCTCTTCGTCGCGGGACTCTACGCGAGCCGTGGGGCGCTGGACCTCGCGACCCTGAACCTGCTCCTGATCCCCTGCGCGGTGCTCGGGGACGCGACGTCCTACGCGATCGGTCGCAAGGCGGGTCCGCACATCTTCAACCGACCCGAGACGCGCTTCTTCAAGCCGGAGCACGTGCAGAAGGCGCATGCCTTCTACGAGAAGCACGGCGGGAAGGCGATCATCATCGCCCGCTTCATGCCGATCGTGCGCACGTTCGTCCCGGTCGCGGCGGGCGTCGCGCAGATGCGTTACCGCGACTTCGCGGTGTTCAACATCGCGGGCGCCGCGCTCTGGATCAGCTCGATGACGGTGATGGGCTACTTCCTCGGCCAGTTCGAGATCATCGGGAAGAACATCGACAAGGCGATCGTCCTGATCGTCCTCGTCTCGATCACGCCCGGGATCCTCGAGTGGTGGAAGCATCGCCGCGAGGCCGCGGCGACGGGCTCCTGAGACGACGGAACGACGAAGGGGCCGAGCGCGCGCTCGACCCCTTCCTTCGATGGGACGCTGGGTTCAGCGGCCGCCGCGGCCGTTGCCCGCGCGATCCGCGTTCGGGCCCGAGTCGCTGTCGGTGACGTGCGTGCCGCGACCGCGGCCGGCACCGTCCGCGTTCGGACCCGAGTCGCTGTCCGTGATGCCCGAGCCGCCGTTGCCGCGGCCGGAGCCGGCGCGGTCCGCGTTCGGACCCGAGTCGCTGTCGGTCTGACCGCCGCCGCGGCCGTGGCCGGCGCGGTCCGCGTTCGGACCCGAGTCGCTGTCGCTGCGGCCCGTGGTGCCCTGGCCTGCACGGTCGGCGTTCGGGCCCGAATCGCTGTCCGTCGCGGCCTTGGCGCGGCTCGGCGACACGCCGACGGCGGTCACCGCGGCGCCGACGATCGTCGCGCCGAGCATGCCGAGAGCGCCGCGACGCCCCACGCGCGAGGTCGTCACGATGTCAGCGCTCTCCAGAGTCTTGGTCTTCTTCTCGTTGGACATGTCTGCTCCTCCCCGGGAGTCTGGCCACGCTTCGGATCCCCATCTTGTGGCGTGGAGGAAGCGCGGGTGACGCTTCCGTTCCGACCTAGGTTCGAGTGCGAAGGACGGGCCGCGAACGGGCCTATTCAAAAATATTCCGGCCCCCCTGACAAGTCTGTGAGCTTCGCGTCGACACGTGCCCACAGGGGATCCTCGTGTGGGCCTCGACGGAACGGCGAAGGGCGCCTCGAGAGGCGCCCTCCGGCTCGGACGTGGCGATGCCGCGACCGGGCTCAGCGATGCCCGTGGCCGGCGCGGTCGGCGTTCGGTCCGCTGTCGCTGTCGCTGCGGCCGGTGCTGCCGTGACCGGCGGCATCCGCGTTCGGACCCGAGTCGCTGTCCGACGCGCCGCTGCCGCCGCGGCCGTGACCGGCGCGATCGGCGTTCGGGCCGCTGTCGCTGTCGCTGCGACCGCTGCTGCCCCGACCGGCGGCGTCGGCGTTCGGACCGCTGTCGCTGTCGGTCGCGGCCTTCGCGCGACCGGGCGCGCCGAGACCCACGGCGGTGACGGCGGCGCCGACGACGGTGGCGCCGAGGATTCCGAGGGCGCCGCGGCGGCCGACGCGCTCCGTGGTGACGATGTCGGTCTCGGTCAGCGACTTCGGGGTCTTCTTCTCGTCCATGCGTGCTCCTCCAGGGAGTCGAAAGGGTCAGGGATCACACGCTGCGACTCCGTGAGGCGTGACCCGACAACTCGGCCGAAGCCTCGGTTGCCGCGGAAGACGTGGGGTGCAGTTACGAACTCGTCCCCGAACGGTTCCGTTCGGAGATAGAAACACGGAGCCCGTCGGCCACGCAAGGAGCGCCGCCGGGGAGGGGAGTGCGAACGACTGCCATGGCCAAGGACGTCCTTTTCGATCTCGAGCGCCTGATCCATCCCGTGACTCCGGAGGAGTTCTTCGCGGAGTACTGGGAGAAGAAGCCTCTCCACATCCGTCGCAACGACCCGAAGTACTTCGAGCCCTTGCTCTCGCTCAGGGAGATCGACCGCGTGATCACCACGCTCGGTCTCGAGCATCCGCGCATCGAGATGACCGATGCCAAGAAGCGCCTCACGCCCGCCGAGTACACGTTCCCGAGCGGGATGATCGACGTCACGCGCCTCTACCAGAAGTTCGCGGACGGGGCGACGATCATCCTGCCGCAGCTGCACGACCTCGTGCCCGAGCTCGCGCACCTCTGCCGCGCGATGGAGCAGCGGATCTCGGCGCGCTTCCAGACGAACATCTACCTCACGCCGGGCGGCGACTCGCAGGGCTTCAAGACGCACTACGACAGTCACGACGTCTTCGTGCTCCAGGTCTCCGGCACGAAGCACTGGCGCGTCTACGACACGCCGGTGCCGCTGCCCTACCGCGGTCAGCACTTCGATCCGAACCAGATCCGTGCCGGCGAGATCTCCGCGGAGTTCGACATCCAGCCGGGTGACACCTACTACCTCCCGCGCGGCCTCATGCACGACGCGCAGACGGCGGCGGGCGGGTCGCTGCACATCACGCTCGGCGTGCTGCACAGCTCGTGGACGGACCTCCTGGTCGAGGCGCTCGCCCAGGTCGGTCTCAAGGATCCGGCCTTCCGCAAGGGGCTCCCGCCGGGCTTCGCCCGCCCGGGCTTCGATCGCGCGGAGGCGCGCGAGTTCTTCAAGGACCTGCTGCGTCGCTTCGCGGAGCAGGCCGAATTCGACCCGGCGCTCGACTACTTCGCGGCCGACCTCGTCTCGACGCGGCATCCGCTGATCGAGGGGCAGATGGAGCAGGTCATGAGGCTCGATTCCCTCTCGGTCGAGAGCCGCGTCGGCGCGCGTCCGAACCTGCTCTTCCAGTTCGAGGAGGACGGGGAGCGCGTGGCGGTCGCCGCGAGCGGGCGCGAGATCGTCATGCCGGCCCACGCGTCGGAGCCGCTCCGCTTCGCGCTCGCGACGAAGAGCTTCCGCGTCGGCGACATGCCCGGCGAGCTCGACGACCAGGGCAAGCTCGTCCTCGCGCGGCGGCTGATCCTCGAGGGCATGGTCCACTTCGTCGACTGAGCCCGATTTCACCCGGAGGGGGGAAGTCGACGGCCCGCTCGGGATGCCGAGCGGGCCGTTTTCATGACCGCTCGGCGCCGTGCTCCGAATGGGGCTTTGCGATCCGCCGCACCGACACCATCGTACGGGGGTCATGCGTCTCCAGAACGTCTCCCGCGTGGTCTTCGGCATCCTCTTCGTCGGCATGGGAGTGACCCATTTCCTCCGCGAGGATCTCTTCCTCCGGATCATGCCGCCGTACCTCCCGGCGCCCACGGTGCTGAACCGCGTGGCGGGCTTCTTCGAGATCCTCGGCGGTCTCGGCGTGCAGATGCCCGATCCGCTCATCCGTCGCGTCGCCGGCTGGGGCTGCGTCGCGCTCCTGCTCGCCGTCTACGTCGTGAACATCGACATGGCGCTGCACGGCAGCCCACTCCGCGACGGCACGCTCGTCCCCGGCGGCAACGCCGCGCTCTGGGCCCGGCTGCCGCTGCAGTTCGTGTTCATCGCCTGGGCGCTCTCGATCTCGAGGCCCGCGCGTGGCCACTACGAGGCCGGCGCGAAGATGTGAGCGGCGCGCGCCGCTGGAACGTCGAAGGCCGGCTCCCTCGCGGGACGCCGGCCTTCGTGCTCCGTGATGCGGGGCCTCAGATCTTCACGAGGACCGAGCTGCCGTGCCCGAAGAGGCCCTGGTTCGCCGTCACGCCCACGCGCGCGCCCTCGACCTGTCGACCGGTCGCCTGGCCCCGGAGCTGCCACGTGAGCTCGCAGACCTGCGCGATCGCCTGCGCGGGCACGGCCTCGCCGAAGCAGGCGAGACCGCCGCTCGGATTCACCGGCACGCGTCCGCCGAGCGTGGTCACGCCGTCGCGGAGGAGCTTCTCGGCTTCGCCGGCCTTGCAGAGGCCGATGTGCTCGTACCAGTCGAGCTCGAGCGCGGTCGAGAGATCGTAGACCTCGGCCACGTTCACGTCCTCGGGGCCGATGCCGGCTTCCTGGTAGGCCGCGTGCGCGATCGAGTCCTTGAAGTTGCGCGTCGGCTCGGGCACGACCGCCGCCGAGTCGGTGCCGAGGTTCGGCATCTCCATGATCGTCTGCGGGTAGCGCGGCGTCGCCGTCGACACGGCCGCGATCGTCACGAACTTCGCGGCGTGCTTGCGCGCGAACTCGACGCTCGAGAGCACGATCGCCGCGCCTCCGTCGCTCGTCGCGCAGATGTCGAGGAGGTGGAGGGGATCGGCGACGACCGCCGAGCCGAGCACCTCTTCGACGCTCGTCTCCTTGCGGTAGCGAGCATAGGGATTCGCGAGGCCGTGCTTCGCGTTCTTCACCTTCACCTGGGCGAAGTCGCGGCTCGTCGCGCCGTACATGTCCATGCGGCGACGCGCGTAGAGGCCGAAGTACGTCGGGTTCGTCACGCCCGCCATGCGGAAGCGGACCCAGTCGGGATCGTCCGGACGCTCGCCCTTCTGCGGGGCGAGGAAGCCCTTCGGCGTCGTGTCGGCGCCGACGACGAGCGCGACGTCGCAGAGGCCGGCGAGGATCTGCGTCCGCGCTGCGTCGATCGCCTGCGAGCCCGTGGCGCACGCGCCGTAGGTGCTCGTCACCTTCACGCCGAGCCAGCCGAGCGCCTGCGCGAACGTCGCGCCGGCGACGTAGCCGGGGTAGCCGTTGCGCATCGTGTCGCCGCCGGCGACGAACTGGATCTGCTTCCAATCGAGGCCCGCGTCCTTGAGCGCGGCCTGCGCGGCATGAACGCCGTATTCGACGAAGTTGCGCCCCCACTTGCCCCAGGGGTGCATGCCGACGCCGAGAATCGCGACTTCCTTGGCCATGTCGGGTCTCCTCGGATCAGCCCGCGACGGGGCGCCACTTCCAGGTGAGGTAACGGTTCTCGGCGTCCTCGTGGAGCGTGCCGAGCACGAGCTCCATCTTCATGCCGACCTTCAGGTCTTCGCAGCGCACGCCCTCGACGCACATGCCGAGGACCGAGAGCTTCTCCTTCTCGAGCGTGACCGCCGCGATCGCGAAGGGCTCGAAGGGGAGCTTCGCCGGGATGAAGGGCTCGGGCGGCTGGTAGCCCGCGTTCGTGTAGGACCAGAGGGTGCCGGTCCTCGAGAGGGGCACCTCCTCGAACTCCGTGCCGGCGCAGCCGGGATTCCGGCAGAAGGTCTTCTCCTTGGGGAAGAAGTACGTTCCGCACTTCACGCAGCGCGTTCCGAGCAGGCTCGGCCCCTCCGGCGTGGAGGTGAACCAGCCCTGGATCGCGGGCACTTCCTTCTTGTCGCTCACGACGGCCTCCCGATTCGGGGGCGGCGATTGCCGCGCGCCCGGAGTAGAACACGTTTCACTGTCGGCGCAAGCGCCCCACGTGGAGGGTTGCACGCCCGAACGCGGATCGGGCCTTCCGCGATACGGCTATCGGCGTGATAGAGTCGCGCCGCCTTCCGGCTCCTCATGATCCAGATCCGCATCCGAACCGAATACGAGCAGGTCGCCGAGGCGATCGCCCACCTCGCTCCCTGGGTCCACGACGACGTGCTCACGCTCGCGCACGAGCGATCCGTGCCGCCCGCCACCGAGGTCGACTTCCGGATCGCGCTCGAGGACGACACGCGCGTGCTCGAAGGGCGCGGCTTCGTCCGGGGCTCCGACGATCTCGGAGCGGACGCGCCCCCGCAGGGACGCTTCCAGGTGCTGATCGAGCAGCTCGAATTCGACGAGCGCAACCGCTCGATGTGGGACCGGATCCTCCGCGCCGCCCGATCGCCCTCGAGCCCGCCCGGCACGGGCTCGGTCATCCCCTCGCGCCCGATCACCGCGGCCCCGCCGCCCGCGCTCCCGGAGCTCCGGACGGGCGCCTCGATCCCCGTGCAGCCTTCGAAGGAAGGCGAGACGCGCATCATGCGGTCGGAGGAGCTGCTCCGCGTCTCCTCGACCGATGCCTCGATGATCACGGCGGTCGGCGGCGACCCCGCACCGGTCGCCGAGGGCTTCTCGCTCCCCGTGCCGCCCGACGTGCTCGGACGCGCGGAGGCGCTCTCGATGCCCGGGGGCTCGAAGGGGCCGCTGGACGTCTTGCGGCTCGCGCTCCGCCTCGGCCTCGCGGCTCTCGAGGAGCAGGCGCGGGCGACGGAGTAGGGCGAGGGCGGAGGCGGCGAGGCGCCCCGACGATCAGCCGTTCGCGGCGCGCTTGCGGGCCGCGGGAGCCATCGCGTCGAGGTCGCGCTCGAGGTCCGAGAGCACGCGCAGGACCTCGTCCTTGCGCTCCGGATCGAGCTCCTCGAGGCCCTCGAGCGCCTGCACGAGCTTGCGCAGGGCGGCGCTCGTGCGGTGCAGGGCTTCGGAGCGCTCGTCCTCTTCGCTCTTCGGACGCAGGACCGGATCGAAGCGCTTGCGCAGCGCGGCGACGGGCATGCCCTCGTCGAAGACCGCGTGACGTAGCTCGTCGATCACTTCCTTCGCCGGCGCGGGCGGCCGCTCGCGAGGAGAGTCGTTCGCCGGCTCGTCGCCCCGGAGCGCGCGCGCGAAGTAGTCGACCGCGTCGACGGGCGGGATCGGCTGCGCCAGGCCGTCACGGAGCAGGACGTTCGGCGCGTGCTGCTCGAGGGCCGAGTACGACATGGTCAGCTTGTCGACGGTCGCGCGCTTCAGCTGCAGCTCGATCGAGCAGTACGCGTGGAAGTCCTCGTAACCCCACTCGCGGTAGGAAGCGAGGTTGCGCACGCGCACGAGGGCCTCGGCCATCTCGAGCCACGTGCGCTTGAAATTGCGCGCTCGCTTCACGAGCTCGAGGCGCAGGCCGTCCGCTCCCTGGCGTTCGAGGGTACGTGCGAGCTCGTCGAGGTCCCGGGTCGACATGGGGCCCGAGCATAGCCGGAACGGCTAGGGCTTCACGCCGAAACGCTCGTGGTACTCGGCGTATTCGGCGGAGAGCGCCTTCGCGTCGAGGCCGAAGTCGCGGAGCGTGTAGACGTGCACCCCGTGCTGGTCCTTCGGGTTCTCGCGCATCCGCACGCGGTAGCGGGCGTCGAGGTGGTCGCTCCACTCCATGCCGAAGTGGTCGTACATGGTCCGGAAGAGACCGACGGGATCCGTCGCCAGGTCGGAGAGCCGGACGTCGAAGAGCTGGTTCTCGGGGATGGTCGCGCGGACCTTCGTCGAGCGCTCGAGGCCGACCCGGTAGAAGTCGCGCCAGAACGCGCCGAGCCGCGGGAGGTCGATCTCCTTCGCGAACTTCGAGGTCGTCATCGCCGACAGGCTGCAGTTCGAGGGCAGCGACTTGAGGATGCTCCGATGCGTCTGGACGATCCGCGCGTCCGGGAAGACGGCGAGGAGCGTGTCGAGGTTCCACAGATGCCACGGACACTTCAGGACGAGCCGCCGCTTCGGGCGGCGGTACGTCAGCACCTGGTACTGGAGCTTCAGGAACTCGTACGTCGGCCGGAGATCCCACTCGAGCTGGTCGAAGGCGTAGTCGTAGGCCTGGTAGGTGTTGAAGAGCGTCGTCCCCGCGCCGTCGTTCTCCGTCAGGAAGAAGCACTCCTCGGGGCCGTCGACCTCGATGTTGTGCGCGGCCGCCTGATCCGGGATCGCGTAGCGGTTCGCCGCGAACATCGCGTGGGTCGCGCTGCGCCGCAGGCGCCGATCGACCTCGGGGTTCTCGCTCATCGGCACCGGGAGCGTGAGCTCCCACGTCATCGGCAGGTGGTGGCGCGGGTCGGCGCCGAGGAGGTTGTGCAGGAGCGTGGTGCCCGTACGGTAGTACCCCGTGATCACGAGCGGGGCCTCGACGGGGACGTCGCGCACGTCCGGATGACGCTTCACGAAGTCGACCACCTTGAGGTGGTTCGTGAAGTGCACGTGCAGCCAGAAGCGCAGCGAGAGCCGACCGAACGCCGTGAGGTTGTCGTTGTACTGGACCGCGTCGGCGCAGGCCTCGATCCGCCGCTCGATGCCGTTCCCGCCCCAGTCGTCGAGGCCCGTCGTGCGCTCGGCCCAGCGCATGAACGACTCCGCGGACAGATCGGCGACCCGGGGCCCGAGCGGGGCGGCCACCCAGTTGATCGCGCGAACGCCGGCGGGCGGCGTCAATTCGAGTGAGGCCGACGGTTCCATCGTCGGGCCCGGGTGTAGCGTGCGTTCAGAGGGGAGTCGAGCTCACCGGATGGTTAACGGCCCAGCGGCGACCGTCACGCCCCGAGTCGTGGAAATCCGGGGGTGAGACGGTTCCTGGAAGACCTGGGGCGTCGGGGCTCGCCGGCCTCACCATCTGGTTGTCCCGAGCGCACGGCGGCGCGCGGCGGTCGTGCGCCTCAGGCCCAGATCGACTGGAGCCAGTCGAGCAGGTCGCGCTCGGTCGCGACGATCGCGTCGGCGCCCGCCACCTTCTTGAGCGCGCCGAGGATGGCGGCCCGGGCCTCGGGCCGTACGACCTTCGTCGCCGCTTCCTTCACGGCGTCGTTCGAGCGGAGCGCCTGGGCCGAGTCCGAGACGATGCGCCAGATCGCGGCCTTGCCGCCGATCTCGTCGCCGAGCGCGTCGACGGCGGATTCCTCCGCCTCGGCGAACTCGCCGTCCGAACGGATCATCATGCGGATGAGGCCCCCGAGGGCGATCTTCTCGTGCTTTTCGAGCTCGTCGATGCGCATGCGCGAATCCTAGTCAGCGAGCCCCAGCTGGGGAAGCCCCTGGTTCACGGAGCACGGAGACCGAGCCTCGCTCGATCACGAGGACCTCGGTCGGACCGCCGTAGTAGCGCGACAGCCCGACGTCGATGGCCTGCACGACGCCGTCGCAATAGGGCGTGATCCCGGCCGCCTGCACCGTGTGTCCGACCACCATCCGCGAGGCGCCGACGGCGGCGACCGCGGCGCGAGCCTCCGCGCAGGTCCCGGGCGAGGGCGAGAGCACGAAGTCGCGGGTCCAGAGCGGGCCCTCCGGACCGAGCGCCGGCTCCTCGGAGCCCTCTCCGCTCGCGAGGAAACGGGCCACGTCCGCGTTGACGGCGTCCGGGCCGCGGCGGGCATCGGCGGCGTGCAGGCCCGCGTGCACGAAGACCGTGTCGCCGACGACGAGCACCGCCGGATGCGAGGCGAACCAGCGGGCCCAGCGTCCACCGGGCAGGAAGGTGTGCAGCCGCCCACGGACCGGCTCCGGGGCCCGCTCGATGGCCGGGAAGCTCGCGCCGTCGTGCACGTTCGCGAAGTCGCGGAAGCCGTCCTCCGTGACGTACCGGAAGTCGCCCATGGCGTTCATCGTCTCGTGGTTGCCGACGAGCACGTGGAGAGCGCCGCCCGCTGCCGAGGCCTCTTCCTCGAGCCGATCGAGGAGCGACAGGATCTCCGGCTCGTCGTCCCCGCGATCGAGGAGGTCTCCGACCTGCACGACCACGAGGTCGCCGCCGACCCATCGATCCGAGGCGTCGATCGCGCCCGCGAGGCGGAGGGCTCGGCGCGTCGCCTGCACGTCGCCGTGCACGTCGCCGATCGCGACGAGCCGTCGGGGGGCGGGGAAGCGCGCGGCCGGCGCGTCCTCGCGCGGCGGTGGAGCCGACGGAACGGGGCTCGGCGCAGCCTCGCTGCGGGGTTCGGGGCTCGATGCGCGAGGCGGATCCGTCGTCGTCGGCCGCGCTTCGGGCACGGCGCGCCCGCATCCGAGCACCATCGCGAGGACGAAGGCGAATCGTCGCGGCGCGGGTCCGATCATCGGCTGCGGCCCTTCGCCGGGCGCGATTTGCCCGCGGGCCGGCCGTTCGCGCGACGCGCATCCGCCTCGGAATGGGCGCGAGGCGGCAGCCCCGTGTGCTGCGTGAGGGCCGTGCCCTTGCGAGGGCCCCGGCTCGCGTGCCGGGGCTCGCGGGCCGGTGCGCGATCGTGCCAGGGCACGAGGTGTTGCTCGCCCGGGCCGATCAGATCGCGACGTCCCATGCGCAAGAGCGCCTCGCGGAGCATCGGCCAATTCTCGGGGTCGTGGAAGCGGAGGAAGGCCTTGTGGAGCCGACGGATCCGGAGGTTCCGCACGACGGGCACGCGCGTCGCATCGTCGCGGTGCAGCGGCTCGAGGACGTCGCGCTCGGTGTGGTACATCGCCGTGGCGCTCGCCATCGGGGAGGGGAGGAAGGTCTGCACCTGATCCACCTTGTACCCGTTCTTCTTCAGCCAGAGCGCGAGCTCGAGCATGTCCTCGTCGGTCGTGCCGGGATGCGCGGCGATGAAGTAGGGGATGAGGAACTGTTCCTTGCCCGCTTCCTTCGAGTAGCGATCGAAGAGCTTCTTGAACGCGTAGTACGTGCCGACGCCCGGCTTCATCATCTTCGAGAGAGGGCCCTCGGCCACGTGCTCCGGCGCGATCTTGAGGTAGCCGCCGACGTGGTGCCGCGCGAGCTCGCGGACGTACTCCGGGGAGTGGATCGCGAGGTCGTAGCGGAGCCCCGAGGCGATGAAGATGCGCTTGATGCCCGGGATCGCGCGCGCCTTGCGGTAGAGCGCGATCAACGCCGAGTGATCCGTGCCCATGTTCTCGCAGACGCTCGGGTACACGCAGCTCGGCTTGCGGCAGGCGGCCTCGATCTCGCGGCTCTTGCAGGCGAGGCGGTACATGTTCGCCGTCGGGCCGCCGATGTCCGAGATGGTGCCCGTGAAGCCCGGCGTCCGGTCGCGGATGCGCTCGAGCTCGGCGAGGATGGAGCCTTCGGAGCGGCTCTGGATGATGCGCCCCTCGTGCTCCGTGATGGAGCAGAAGCTGCATCCACCGAAGCAGCCGCGCAGGGCCGTCACCGAGAAGCGGATCATCTCGTAGGCGGGGATGCGCGCCTTGCCGTACGAGGGATGCGGCACGCGCGCGTAGGGCAGCTCGTACACGCGATCCATCTCGGGCGTCGTGAGCGGGATCGGCGGTGGATCGATCCACACGTCCCAATCGCCGTGCTGCTGCACGAGGGCGCGCGCATTCCCGGGGTTCGACTCGAGGTGCAGCGTGCGGCTCGCGTGCGCGTACAACACGGGATCGCCCACGACCTGCTCGTACGCGGGCAGGCGCACGACGGTCTTCTGGCGGTCGTGCCGGAGGGCCTTGCGCCGGAGCTGCACGAGCGCGCCCTGGTCGCCGCGCGCCACCGCGTCGCGCGTGCGGATCTCGTCCTCGGTCAGGTACGGGTTCGGGGGCGGCGTCACGGGGCCGGGCCGATCGATCTCGCTCGAGTCGAGGACCACGAAGCCGTCCGGTACGCCGCGGGTCTTCCTCACGGTGCCGCGCAGGTGCGGGAGGGAGGCGAGCGACTCGCCACGGGCGAGGTGGTGGGCGACCTCGACGACGGCCCGCTCGGCGTTCCCGTAGAGCAGGAGCTCGCCCTTCGAGTCCATCAGGACCGAGCGACGCACCTTGTCCTGCCAGTAGTCGTAGTGGGCGATCCGGCGGAGGCTCGCTTCGATGCCGCCGAGCACGATCGGCACGCCGGGGAAGGCCTCGCGGCAGCGCTGCGCATAGACCGTCACGGCGCGGTCGGGACGCCTTCCCGCCTCTCCGTCCGGCGTGTAGGCGTCGTCGGAGCGGATCTTCCGGTCGCTCGTGTACCGGTTGACCATCGAGTCCATGTTGCCCGCGCTGACGCCGAAGAAGAGTCGCGGGCGACCGAGGGCGCGGAAGGGCTCGGCCGATTGCCAGTCCGGCTGTGCGAGGATGCCGACGCGGAAGCCGTGCGCCTCGAGGAGGCGCCCGACGAGCGCCGTTCCGAAGCTCGGATGGTCGACATAGGCGTCCCCGCTCACGAGGACGACGTCGCAGGCGTCCCAGCCGAGCCTGTCGAGCTCGGCGCGCGTCATCGGCAGGAACGGCGCGGGGGCGAGCTCCGGTCGGTACCTCGGGTAGTCGAAGAGCTCGCGAGCCGCTTCCATCGGGCACCATTCCTGCGGCATCCGGGCGGGTTCCACAAGCCGACGCCCGGGACGGAACGACGAACGCGGAGAGCGTGGGCCCTCCGCGTCCGTTCTCCGCCGCGTCGGCGGATCGGCTCCCGGCGCCTCGAGGCCCCGGGGAACCGGTCGCGCTCAGCGCGCGAGCTTCATGATCTTGGGGAGCTTCATCGCGAGGCTGAGGTCGCCGTCGACCTTGACCTTGCCGCCCATGAAGGCCGCCATCGGATCGAGCTGGCCGGCGAGCATCGCCGCCCAGTCCTCGCCCGAGACGTTGACGATGCACTGCGCATCGCTCGCCGGCTCGGTGGAGAGGAAGTTCGAGGTCGTGCCCTGCTTGAAGTTGAGGACGAAGACTCCGCCGCCGTCGCCCGAGACGTTGAACTGGAACTTGGCGTCGACCGCGGTGGCGACGTCCGGGGCGGCCTCGGCGGCCTTACCGATCTTCTGGAAGATTTCAGCGGCGGTGGTCATGCGGGTTCTCCGTCTGGGGCCGGGGCTCCGACCCTTCCTGGGCTGCCCGGCGGTGTCCGTGGTCGCCCGGGTCCCCGAGGCTTCGGGGCCCGTCGAGCGCTGGGCTTTCTTACAGCAACTCGTTTCGACTGGCGAGCGTTTCCGCCCCTGCGCGTCGACCCGGACCCCATTTTTCCGTGACTTTGATCCCAAAGGGCGACGCCCCGCGCTAGGCTCGGCCTCCTTCGGTGCGTAGAGGTCCGGCGTGGCGTGCGAGACGAATCCCCGAACGATCGGAGAGGCCGTGCGCCGCGCGTCGAGCCTCGTCCCGTGCGTCCTGGTCGCGCTCCTGCTCGGCGTGGGGCGGGCTTCCGCGGACACCCCGCCGGGGGACGGCCCCGAGCCTCCCGCGGCGACCGGCGCGGAGTTGGCCGAGCCGGCCGCGCAGCCGGTCGATGCCGAGGCGATCCACGTCTTCCCCGGCACGTTCCGCTTCCCCTCGGTCCCCGGCTTCGTCCGGCTCGGCGCGTACGTCGAGACCTACGGCCAGTGGAATCCGCGCAACCCGTGGAACGGCATCGATGCGTACCGCGCCTTCGACTCCCGCACGGATACCTTCTCCCTGACCAACGCCTGCCTGTCGGTGGACTTCGATCTCGCGCACGTCGTGGGCCGCGTGGCGCTGCAGATCGGTCTCGGTCCGTCGACGTACTACGAGAGCGAGCCGACGCATCCCGCGTGGGGCGGTGTGGCGGCCTCGGGGCCCGAGGTCTGGAAGTACCTGCAGGAAGCGTACGCCGGCTACGACTTCGAGGGAGCCCACGCGCCGACCGTCGAGGCCGGCATCTTCCTCTCGCCCATCGGACCCGAGTCGATGTCGGCGCGAGCGAACTGGAATTTCTCGCGCTCGAACCTCTTCTTCGGGCTGCCGTTCTACCACACCGGCGTGCGCGTCTCGGTGCCCCTCGTCCGCGACACGAAGGCCACCTTCTACGTCGTGAACGGCTGGAACAGTGTCGTCGACAACAACCTCGCGAAGACGCTGATCGGCCAGATCTCCGGCACGCGCGGAGCCCTCGCGGGCAGCCTGCTCTACGTCGGGGGCATCGAGCGCAACCAGGGCGACCCCGCCGGCATGCCGTGGCGGAACGTGGTCGACGCCTACGCGACCTACCATCGCACGGGCTCGCGTTTCCATCTGATCGCGCAGGCGAACGGGGGCCTCGAGCACAACGACTTCGGTCGGTCGTACTGGGCCGCCACCGCCGTCGCGGCTCGCTTCGATCTGCACGCGAAGGTCTACGTCGCGCTGCGCGGCGACTTCTTCTACGAGCATCGCGCCCAGAATTCGCAGGGAGAGGCGAGCGCGATCTTCTGGCCGAGCAAGTACGTGTCCGAGGGGACGCTGACGCTCGCCTACGAGCCCGTGCAGTACGTCTCCTTCCGGCTCGAGTACCGGCACGACCAGGCGGCGGGTCCGACGTATTTCGACCACACGCAGGTCCTCGACGCGAGCGGTAATCCCGTGCTCACGTCGAAGGCCCAGGACACGCTCGCCCTCGCGCTGCTCGCCGGGTTCTGACTCCGGTCCGGTCGAACTCGACGCCGCTGGTTCCTCGGGCTACGACGGGAACGGACTCGGGGCCACGCAGCTCCGTTGCTTCACGAGGTCGGGACGATGGATCGGATTGTCGTGGTGGGTGCGTCGCTCGCGGGGCTTCGGGCCGTCGAGGCGCTGCGTCGGAAGGGCTTCGCCGGATCGATCACGCTGATCGGCGACGAGAAGCGCACGCCCTACGATCGGCCGCCGCTGTCGAAGGAAGTCCTCCGCGGCGAATGGGAGGCCGAGAGGGTCGACCTGCGTCGCAAGGGCTACGACGACCTGAACCTCGATCTCCGGCTCGGCAAGCGTGCGACGAAGCTCGACACCGCCGCGCGCTTCGTCGAGCTCGAGGGTGGCGAGCGCGTCGCCTACGACGGCCTCCTGCTCACGTGCGGGACGGTTCCTCGGAAGCTCCCGAACCAACCGGACCTCCCGGGCGTCTTCATGCTCCGCACCCTCGACGACGCGCTCGCGATGCGGGACGCGCTGACGCGGAAGCCCCGCGTCGCCGTCATCGGGGCAGGCTTCATCGGCTCCGAGGTCGCGGCGTCGTGCGTGAAGCTCGGGCTCCCGGTCACGGTGATCGAAGCGTTGCCCGTGCCCCTCTCGCGCAGCCTCGGCCCGAAGCTCGGCGAGGTGCTGGCCGAGCTGCACCGGAAGAACGGCGTCGATCTCCGCCTCGGCGCGGCCGTCGCGGCGATCGAGGGCGCGGGCAAGGTCGAGCGCGTCGTGCTCGGCGACGGCTCGGTGATCCCGTGCGACGTCCTCTGCGTCGGCATCGGCGTCGCGCCCTCGGTCGACTGGCTCGAGGGCTCCGGGCTCGCGCTCGACAACGGCGTGGTCTGCGACGAGTACTGCGAGACGAACGTGAAGGGCGTCTACGCGGCCGGCGACGTGGCGAATTGGATGAACCCGCTCTTCGGCGAGCGCATGCGCGTCGAGCATTGGACCAACGCGGTCGAGCAGGCGAAGGTCGCGGCCGAGAACCTCCTCGCCGGCGACGGCCCGCGCCAGGCCTTCGCCTCCGCGCCGATGTTCTGGTCGGACCAGTACGGCATCAAGATCCAGGGCGCGGGGCGGCCGAAGGCGACCGACACGATCCACCTCTGTCACGGCACGCCGGCCGACGGGAGCTTCACGGCGCTCTACGGGCGCGAAGGGCGTCTCGTCGGCGTGGTGACGTTCCAGCAGCCCGCCAAGCTCTTCCAGTACCGCAAGATGATCGTCGAGAAGGCGAGCTGGGAAGCGGCCCTCGAGGCGGCGGCGAAATGAGCCCGGAGGCGCCGGAGCGCCTCCGGGCCGCCTCTCACTCCTCGATCGACAGGGACTGCGTCGGGCAGATGTAGCAGGCGTCCTCCGCCTTCTCGACGTCCTCCGGGGCGAGGGTCTCCTTCTTCACGCGCAGCGCGCCGTCGGGGGCGAACTCGAGCAGCATCGGCGCGGCTCCGACGCATTGTCCGTGGCGGTCGCAGGTCTTCTGGTTGATGACGAGCTTCATGGGGGCTCCGGGCGCGGCCACGAGCGGAGGCTCCGCGCTGTCCGGGACGGTACGCACCCGCCGGGAGGACGCAACGGAGGGGGGCGTCCTGGACGCTCGGGGTTGCGGTTTTGGCCGTCCCGGGGTGCTCCGCGCCGGCCGTCTCGGGGCGGCACGGGCCGCCCCGGGGCGGCGTCCGGAGCTCAGCCTCCGCGGAAGGTGAAGTAGACGGCGCCGATCAGGCAGGTTGCCGCGAGGGCATGATCCGTGGTCAGCCGCTCCCGCATGTAGAGCACGGCGAAGATCGCGAAGACCGTCAGGTTCACGACTTCCTGGATGACCTTGAGCTGGGGGAGGTCGAAACGCTCGTATCCGAAGCGGTTCGCCGGGACCATCAGGCAGTACTCGAAGAAGGCGATGCCCCAGCTCGCCAGGATCACCTTCCACATCGGACTGTCGCGATGTCCCTTGAGGTGCCCGTACCAGGCGAGGGTCATGAAGACGTTCGAGCAGATCAGCAGGAGGACGGTCCGCATGGCCGAACCCTACTCCGTGGGGCGCCGACGAGCCGCCGGCGTCCGGCAATTCTTGTCCAGGGAATACCTTGACGTTGGCGAGTTGATGTCCAAAGTTTATCCGGACAAACGACCGGGCTATGGGGCCCGGAGGCAGGACCCCCGATGAACACGGACGATTCGACGGTGCAGCGCGTGACGGACAACGTGCGGACGACCCCCGCGGGCGGCCGGGTCGAGCTGGTGGCCAGCGCCGACCTCCCCTCGGAATTCGGCCGATTCCGGATCTTCTCGTTCCGGAACGACGTCGACGGGAAGGAGCACGTCGCCATCGTTCGCGGCGAGGTGAGGGGGGGCCGCGGGGTCCCGATGCGGATCCACTCGGAATGCCTCACGGGCGACGTGCTCGGCTCGCTGCGCTGCGACTGCCGGGCGCAGCTCCACGCCTCGCTCGCCCGGATCGCCGACGAAGGCGTGGGCGTGATCCTGTACATGCGCCAGGAGGGCCGCGGCATCGGCCTCGTGAACAAGATCCGGGCGTACGCGCTCCAGGAGCAGGGGCTCGACACGGTCGAGGCGAACCTCGCCCTCGGCTTCCGCGACGACGAGCGCGAGTACTCCGTCGCCGCCGCGATGCTCGAGCTGCTCGGCGTCGAGTCCGTGCGCGTGATGACGAACAACCCGAACAAGCTCCGCGAGCTCGAGCAGCTCGGGATCCGCGTGGACGGCCGCATCGCCCACGAGATGCCGAGCAACCCGCACAACGCGCGGTACCTCGGGACGAAGGCCGCGCGCTCGGGGCACATGCTCCGGCTCGTCCGCACGGCGGACGGCTCGGCCGCCTGAGGCGGCTCGAGCCCGGGCCGGGGACGCTCAGAACGTGAGCGTCTGTCCGGGCTCCGGGATGTGGACCGTCGGGAAGTCGAGCTCGTCCAGCGCCTCGCGCAGCGCCTCCTGGGCCTGCGGCTCGCCGTGGACGAGAGCGACCTCGCGCAGCGGGCCTCGCTTGCGCAGGGACTCCGCGAACCAGAGCAGGTCGTTCCGGTCCGCGTGGGCGCTCATGCCGTTCAGCACCACGACCTCCGCGAGCCTCGGCTGCTCGACGCCGAAGATGCGGACGGAGGTGCGGCCCTCGACGAGCCGGCGTCCGAGCGTGTGCTGCGCCTGGAAGCCGACGATGCAGATCGCGTGGCGCGCATCGCCGAGGATCGCCTTCAGGTGATGCAGGACGCGGCCGTTCTCGCACATGCCGCTCGCCGAGAGGATGATCATC
Organism: Polyangiales bacterium; assembly: GCA_046351215.1. Taxonomy (GTDB): domain Bacteria; phylum Myxococcota_A; class Polyangia; order Polyangiales; family Houyiibacteriaceae; genus JAXLYX01. The sequence goes on from JAXLYX010000006.1 coordinate 351,984, forward strand.
GGCTCGTCCTCGCGATCGAGCCGCTTCGAGTCCTCGACGGATTGGATGAACTCGAGCTCCGGGAACTCGAAGGGCGAGTGTCCCGTGGCCAAGAGGGCGCGCGTCTCCTCGTCGAAGCACTCCGGGTGCAGCCGGAAGATGTCGGTGACCTTCACCGTGAGCGGCGAGTCCACGTAGACCTTCATCGGCGGCAGGAGCCCGCGCTTGCGGATCCGGGAGAGCGCGAGCATCACCTCTTGCGCGCGCTCGAGCGCGAAGGTGGGCACGACGAGCTTCCCACCACGGTCGTACACGCGACGGATCACGCGGGCGAGCGTGTCGTCGACCTCGGCGTAGGTGCCGTGGAGCCGATCGCCGTAGGTGCTCTCGAGGATGAGGAATTCGACGCCCGGTACGATCTCGGGATCGCGCAGGATCGGCCCTCCGCGGCGTCCGAGATCGCCGCTGAAGAGGAGCTTGCGGGTGAGGCCCTCGTCGTCCACGTCGAGGGCCACGAGGGCGCTGCCGAGCACGTGGCCGGCGTCGTGGAAGGTGAGGTCGACGCCGGGCGCGATGCGCTGCTTGTGGTGGTACGGGATCGCCACCATGCGGCTCAGCGTGCGCGCGACGTCCTCGAGGTCGTAGAGCGGCTCGACGGGCTCCATGTCGGCGCCGCGGTAGTTGATCTGGCGCTCGATGTACTTGGCGTCGTGGAGCTGGATGTTGGCCGCGTCCTCGAGCATCGCGGCGCAGAGGTCGCGCGTGGCGGGCGTCGCGTAGATCGTCCCACGGAACCCGTTCTTGACGAGGATCGGGAGCGCGCCCGAATGATCGATGTGCGCGTGCGAGAGCACGACGCAGTGGACCTCGTGCGGATCGATCGGCATGTGCCGGTTGCGCTCGAACGATTCCTTGCGCCGTCCCTGGTAGAGGCCGCAGTCGAGCAGCACGTTGCCGCTCGACGTGCGCAGGAGGTGCATGGATCCGGTGACGGTCCGGGCGGCGCCCTGGAAGTCGATGGAGAGGCTCATGTTCCCCGGTCTAGCAAAGGAGGTCGGCGACGCGCTTCAGGACATCCGGATCGTTGGTGGCCGGGGCCAGCAGGAATTCGTCGGCCCCGAGGTCGCGGGCCCGGGCGACGGCGTCCTTCAGCCCCTGCTCGCTGGTCGTCTTCACCGTGGGGATGACGAACTCGGCCGCGTCGCCGAGGAAGTTCAGGTATCGACCGAGGTACTCCTCCATCTCGGCCTCGCCGTTCGGGCCGAGGGAGAACCAGCAGCCGGTCATCAGGCGCGGAGCCTTCTCGCGACCGGCGTCCTTCCAGGCCTTTCGCGCCATGTCGAAGGCGCCTCCGACCTCGACGGTCGAGACCGAGAACGAGAAGCCGCAGATGCCGTCCGCCCATCGGGCGGCGCGCTCGATCGACGGGGGGAAGAGGGCTCCGGCGTAGACGGGCGGGCCCCCGGCCTGCACCGGGAAGGGCTCCACGGGGCGGAGGGCCCCTTCGTAGGCCTTCTCGCCGGCCCAGAGCCGCCGCATCCGCGCGACCTGCTTTTCCATGCGGGAGAGGCGCTTCTTGTCCCAGGTCGCGTCGATGGCCCGGTAGTCCTCCTCGCGGCCGCCGACTCCGACGGCGACGGAGACGCGTCCCTCGGAGAGGACGTCCAGCGTGGCGATCTGCTTCGCGGCCAGGACTTCGTGGTGCATCGGCAGGACGAGCACGTTGTAGAGGAGCCGGACCCGCTCCGTGAACGCGGCCGCGGCCCCGATCGTGACCGTGAGCTCCGGGTTCACGAAGTTGATGCGCTCCCCGATGGCCAGGCTCGAATAGGGGCCTTCGTCGACCCCGCGGCACCACGCTTCGATCGTCTTCCGGTCGAGGCCGGGGACCATGACCGGCAGGTTCATCCCGATTTCCATGCAGACCTCCGGGCGGGAGCATACCCGGCTTGCCTCGAGGCCGGGGGTGCGTAACTACTGCCGGCCCGAGAGCTGTCACGGAGAGACGGATGACCGAGCACCACGACCTTCGCCACGAGTTCCCCGAGTTCGTCGACAAGATCCACGACCTGAAGGTCCGCGACGAGCACTTCCGCAAGCTCTTCGACGAGTACCACGAGGTCGATCGCGAGGTCCGCCGCATGGAGGACAACGTCGAGCCCGCGTCGGACGAGACCATGGAGGCCGCGAAGCGGCGGCGCCTCGTCCTCAAGGACGAGCTCTACGCGCTGCTCCGCGCCAGCTGAGCCGAGGCTTCCGCGGGGCCGTCGTCGATGCCATCCTCCGGCATCGTGCCTACCGGTCCCGCGATCGAGCGCATCGTCGGCGTGTACCACGCCGACGGGAGTCTGCGCGGGGAGCTCGCCTACGTCGTGGGCAAGCTCCTCGGCACGGCGCACTGCGCCCTCTGCGATGTGACGCACGGGAGCGTGCGCGAGAAGGCTTCGTTCCGCGCGCTCCGCGCGGCCTGCTCCGTGCCGTTCGAGCTCGTGCACCTCGACGAGCGCGACGCGCCGACTCGCGCGTTCACCGAGGGCCGCACGCCCTGCGTGATCGGTTTCACGCGCGAAGGGCCCCGCATGCTCCTCGACGACGCGGCGCTCCGTCGCTGCGGCGGGGACGTCGAGCGGTTCCGCCGTGCGCTCGACGAGGCCCTCGCATCGTAGTCGGACCGCGAGCCGTCCGGACGTCCCTCAGGGCGCGCGCGCGAAGGCGGCGCCGAGCGAGAAGCCGATCACGAGCCCACTCGGTCCCTCGGGCGCGCCGTCCGCGTCGCGGGCCATCGGCGCCACGATCGTATGACCCACGCGCAGATCGGCCTCGACGTGGAAGCCCTTGCGGAGGTGCCTCCGCACGAGCGCCCGCATCGATCCGGTGAAGACGAAACCCTCGGCGCTGGTCGCGGCCTCGGTGCGCGCCCAGCCGAGGTCGAAGACCGCGCCGACGCCGACGAAGAGATCCGCGTCGCCGGAGCCCCAGAGCGCGCCGACCGTCGTCGCGAAGCCGCGCGTGACGACGTCGGGGCCGCTCCGATCGATGCGGCCGAAGTCCGCGCGCACCTCGCCCACGAGGTGGAGGCAGTGCGTGTCCGTCGGCCGGAGCACGAAGCCGGCGGCGGGCCCAAGGGTCGGGGGACCGCCCGTAGGGGTGATGCGGGCCGCGAGCGTCGTGTCCAGGACGAGCCGCGGCCACGCCGGCCTCGCGGGAGGCGGGCTCGCTCCGGTCGTCTCCGCGCGCGCGGAAACCGCGAAGGTCGAGAGAACGAGCAGGACGACGGCGGCGATGCGGTGGGCGCGCATGGTCTCGATGTGCCCCCCGGCGAGCGCGTGGGCAAGCGGGGCCTCCTTCCGGAAGATCGCAGCACCGACTAGTCTCGTGGGAATGGAAGCGGGGGCTCCAGACGAGGCCGTGCGCGCTCGTGGCGACGGCTCGAGTGGTCGCATGGCGATCGGTCTCGTCGCGGCCACGCTCGCGTTCGGCCTCGGACTGAGCCTCCTCCCTCCGCATTCCACGGCGGTCCACGTCTTCGCGGATCTCGGCTGGACCGTCATCAGCGCGATCGCGGCCTTACGTTGCCTCGTCCTCGCACGTCGCCTTCCACGTGCGAGCCACCGCCGTGCGTTCGCGTTCTTCGGTCTCGCGTGCCTGTCGTGGACGCTCGGCATGCTCTCCTGGGATGCCGACGAGCTCGTGCGCGGGGCCTACACCCCGTTCCCGAGCATCGCCGACGCGTTCTACCTGGCGCTCGCGCCCCTCTTCGTCGCGGGCTTCGCGAGCTACGGGGGCGACCAACCGGACGTCCCGCTCGGGCTGCGCCGCGTCGGTGATCTGGTGATGGTCGTTGCGACGATGGTCGCCGTCTCGAACGTCGCCTACGGGAACCTCCCCGAGCACCGGAACCCGCCGGCCTACACGCTCGTGGCGTTCGCCTATCCGGTCGTGCACCTCGCCGCGATCGTCTTCGCGCTCCTGTCGTTCTGGTACCGGCGCTTCCCGCCACGCGAGCTGCGGACGCTCTACGCGCTCTTCGCGGGGCTCGTCTTCATGTCCACGGTGAACGTCTACTACGGGTATTCGCTCCTCGCGCACACGTACGAGGCCGGGCGCGCCCTCGACGCCGCGTGGTTCGCGGGATTCGCCTGCGTGATCGGCGCGACCCACATTGCGGCGCGGGTCGAGCCCGAGGACTCGACGACGGAGCTCCGGCGGGTCGGTGTGATCGACTGGTTGATCCCACCCCTCTGCGTCGCGGCCGTGTGCCTGTCCGTCGTCACCTTCCACGAGACGATCCGCGACCTGAATCCCCTTCCGATCGGCATCTCGGGCCTCGTCTTCTGCGTCGGAGCCGCGGTGCGGGGGATCGCCGCCCATCGGCTCGAGCGGGAGCTCCGCGAGGCCGTGAGGACACGCGAGCTCGAGCTCGTCGAGGCGCAGCGCATGGAGTCGGTCGCCACGCTCGCGGGGGGGCTCGCGCACGACTTCAACAACCTGCTCACCGGCATCATGGCCGGCGTCGGGATGCTGAAGATGAAGGGAGGTCTGTCCCCGACGGCCGTGCCCTACGTCGAGATGGTGGAGCAGAGCGCGCTGCGCGCGGCGGAGCTGACGAAGCGGCTCCTCGCCCTCGCGCGGCGGCGCGAGGTCACGTACGTGAACGTGTACCCGCGCGACGTCGTGCGACGCGTCGCCTCGCTGTTGCGGAGCGCCCTGCCCGAGACCATCGTCGTCCGGGAGGAGGGCGGCTCTCCGGAGCTCGCCGTCCGCGCCGACTCGGGCCTCCTCGAGCAGGCCCTGCTCAACCTCGGGATCAACGCGGGGCATGCGATGCCTCGGGGCGGCGAGCTGCGCTTCGTGATCGAGACCCACGAGCGCGATCCGCGGACCAAGGGGCCCGTCGTCGCGTTCCTCGTGATCGACACGGGCGTCGGGATTCCTCCCGCGATCCGGGAGCGGGTCTTCGATCCCTTCTTCACCACGCGCGAGCAGGGAGAGGGCACGGGGCTCGGCCTCGCGATGGTGCGCGCCGCGGCGGAGGATCACGGCGGGTACGTGGACCTCGAGTCCGAGGTGGGGAAGGGCACCTGCTTCCGGCTCGTGATCCCGAGAGTCGAGGCCAGGTCGCGTCCCCGCGAGCCCGTCTCGGTCGAAGCCGAATTCCCGAGGGGTCAGGAGACGATCCTCGTCGTCGACGACCGCGGCGCGCCGCTCCTCGCCGCGAAGACCGTCCTCGAGACCGCGGGCTACCAGGTGGTCACGGCCGAGAGCATGGAAGCGGCCCTCGCGGTGCTCGAGCGGCGAGCCGACGTCGACCTCGTCCTCACCGACGCCGTCATGCCGGGCGGCGGCGCGAAGGAGCTCCGCGCGAGGCTCGCCGAACGGGACGCCGCGCTCCCGGTGGTGGTCATGTCGGGACACGGCGCGCTCGCCGACGTGGGCCCCGGTGACGTGCTCCGCGTGGACAAGCCCTTCCTCCCGAGCGAGCTCGCGCGCGTCGTCCGCTCGGCGCTCGATGGCGCACGCACCGTGGCTTGAGGCGCGAGGCGCCCTCGGCGACGGTCGCTCCCCCTCAGGGGCGAGGCGTGGGCGGGAGCACGAGCGAGCTCTCGAAGCACTCGATGGCCAGCGTCTGCGTGGCGGGACGCTGGTGCGTGGCTTCGGAGACCAGTCGGACGGCGAGCCGGCCCACGGCGACGTAGATCTCGCGGCGCTCCGTGCCGTCCTCGAGCCGGTAGGCGCGGCGGATGCCGCGACGCCCGGCCACCGTCACCTCGGAGGCGTCCGTGAGCTCCCAGCCCGTCTGGCCGACGATCTGCCCCTGGGCGAGAGGCTCGAGGACCTCGCGCCCGTCGCCCGCGTCGGTCGGAAGCGTGTACTCGTCGAGCTCGAGGACGAAGCCCGGGTCCTCGACGACGTGGCTGAGGAAGTCGAAGCTGCCGAGGCGCTCCCGCGCGACGACAGGGAGGCGCGTCATCGCGACGCGTGTGCCTCGGGCCGTCTCGAAGACGGGCAGGCCGCAGGCGCTGGTCTCGCTCGTCGCCTGGACGGGCGGCCTCGCCGCGGCCGCGGGCCCGGTCCCCTCGCCGCCGGTCGTGCTCGACGTCGGGGGCGGGGTGGCCGCCTCTCGGCCGGAATGGCAGCCAGCGAGGACGAGGGCCGCGAAGAGGGCGATGCGATGCGGGATGGAACTCATGGGGTGGCTCCGAAGCCGTTCAGCTCGTCGACCACGCGGAACAGATCCCCGACCTCGTAGAAATCCACGGTGACGAAGTTGGGGATGCGGGCCCGCTCGGTCCGGCAGGTCGTGACGTGGGGGGAGAGCACGGGGTAGGGGTTCACCATCTCGGCGAAGCTCATCATGCCGACGGGATCGGTGAGGAAATGATTCATGATGAAGATCGGATTCGAGCCCGAGCCCCGATCCACCGCACACGAGAAGTCCGCCGCGGTCTTGGCGGCGTAGGGGTTCTGGAAGCCTTCGGCCCACTGGTCCATGTACCACTCGAAGCCGTCGGAGCCGTTCGTCGCGTCCGAATCGGTGAAGACCACGAGGCGGTGGTCGGCGTCGATCATCTCCCGCAGCGTGGGCCAGGGCGTCCCGAGGGGATGCGCGTACACGTAGCGCATCGCGCCGCTCGCCGCGAAGGCGGCCGCGGTGTCCTCCTTGCTCACGTACGATTCGAAGATGATCGTGACGATCTCGCCCGGATGCGAGTCGAGGAAGCGCCGGATCACGCCGAGCCCGTCCTCGAGCGTCTGATCGTCCGCGAAGCAGATGCCGTGGCAGAGCATCACGGTCGGCGGCGTGGTCGGCACGTAGTGCGTGTCGAGCATCAGGCCGCGGATGCCGTCGTCGAGCTGCCGCGCGATGTTGTGCGTCTGGTTCGCGGCCGCGCGGTTCTCGTCGGTGTTCGCCATCGAGTTGTGCGTGGCCGGGAAGGCGACCTGGTCGAAGCTCCGATCGCAGAGCTCCGCATGGCCGCTGCACTTCGTCGGTCCCGCGTCGTCGCAGGAGGAGACGACCAGCGGGAGGGCGAGCGCGAGGGCGGTGAGGGGGGCGCGTTGCACGCGTCGAGCGTACGCGATGTGGCCGTGCCGACGAAGGGGCTTCATCCGTGGGGACGTGCCGAATGCGCCACGGTCTCCTTCGAGGGATCCCAGATGGAGCGCAGCAGCGCTTCGTTCGTGCCGCAGGCCGTGACCTCGACGATGCAGGTCTTGGCGCCGCTCGCGCGGTACGCGGACTGGATGGCACGCGCGCTCGCACGGAGGACGAGGCGGTCGAAGAGGTGGTCCGGGTAGGTGATCTTGCTCTCGACCCCGTTGCTCCCGATCTTCGCTTCGTAGCTCGTGCCCGTGTGGAACTGGGCCCAGCGTCGTTCGGCGCCGTTGGCGAGACGCTGAGGCGAGGCGACGACCATCAGGACCCGGTACGCGGGATGCTGGAAGACGTCGTCGCTGACCTTGCCGACCCACTCGAGGAAGAGGTCGTCGTTCTTGAACATCTGGTCGGCGATCGCGAGGTAGACCGCGGAGTTGATCACCTCCGGGATCCACGAGCTCATGGGCACCGGCTCCGTCACGTAGTCGGCCAGGAGGGGCGGCAGGCCGCCGAGCTCGAGTCGCTTCGGCGCCTTGGCGAGCGCCTCGCGGTACATCGAGGCCTTCCCCTCGCACTCGGGATGCGAGAGCAAGCCGTCCGGCAAGCTGCGCAGATACCTCGAGAGCCGCGGATGAGCGACGGCGTCCATGGATCCTCCCAACGGCTCGAAGATACGCACGCCGCGCTCGCTTGTGCAGCCTGATCCGCGGACGTCGCGCTCCCGTCCACGGGAGCGGACGTCCAACCGTGCCGAACCCGCGCGTCCGGGCCGCGCACCGTGACGTGGCTCACGTCACGGGGGGCGCGGACGGGGCCTCGACCCCTGCTGGGGCGAGAAGGGTGGCGAGGTGGGTCGTGCGCACCACGGTGCGACGCGCGCCCACACGGAGCACCTCGGACTCGCCCACGATCAGCACCGAACGGCGGGCGCGCGTCATCGCCGTGTAGAGGATCTCCGAGGTCACGATCGGATGGTCCTTCGAAGGGAGGACGAGCAGCACGGACTCGAACTCGGAGCCTTGCGATTTGTGCACGGTGAGCGCGTAGGCGTGGCGGATCGTCGCCGCGAGCGAGTCCACGGGGAACGAGAGGAGGCCGTCGCCGCGGGGGAAGACGGCCTCGGCCGCGACCGGGCCGCCGTCCCGAGAGACGAAGAGGACGATGCCCTGATCGCCGTTCCAGAGGCCCCGTCCGTAGTCGTTCTCCGTGACCATGATCGGCTCCCCCACCTGGAACGCGAAGTCGCGGCCCGTCGCCGTCCGAGCCCGCGCGAGCTCGTGGCAGCGCTCGTTCAAGCTGGACACGCTCCGCCACCGCTCGCCCTCGTTCACCGGACAGAGGACGCGGGTTCGATCGAGCCGGGCGAGGAGCGCACGGACGCGCTCGAGGTCCTCGGGACGCAGCTCCCCGTTCGCGATCCGGAGCGGCTCGCTCGGGGTGCCGTGCTCGGTCGGCTCGAAGAGCGAGGCGACGTAGGGGGAGAGCAGGCGATCGATGGCGCTCGCGCCGCCTTCGACGAGCTCGACGCCCATGCGGCGGAGCTCGCTCGGCCGTGCGCGGACGCGTATGCCGTCCTCGCCCTCGAAGAGGTCCGGCGTCGACGGATCGCGTGGCGCCGAGACCGTCCTCCGCGCGACGACGAGCACGTGGCGTCCCGCGGGATCGCGTTCGTCCATGCGGTAGCTGTGGGTGAGGCGCACCGTCACGTCGGGGCGAGCCGCCACGAGATCGCGGAGGACCGCGCCCGCGCCGACGGACGGCAGCTGATCGGCGTCGCCGAGGAGCACGAGCCGCGCCGTCGGAGGGAGGGCCTCGACGAGCCCTCGCAGGAGCACGAGATCCACCATCGACGATTCGTCCACGAGGACGACGTCGGTCTCGAGGGGATCGTCCGCGTGGAAGCGGAAGCGCCCCTCCTCCGGGTGGAAGCCGAGCAACCGGTGGAGGGTCATCGGCGAGAGCGGGGCGTCGCGCAGGGAGGCTCCGGGCGCGTCGGGACCGAGGCGAGAGAGCGCCGCACGGAGCGCTTCGCCCATCCGCTGGGCGGCCTTGCCCGTCGGTGCCGCGAGAGCGATGCGGTCGACGGCCGTCCCGCCCGCGACGAGGGCCCGCAGGATCGCCGCGACGATCGAGGTCTTTCCGGTGCCCGGTCCTCCCGTCACCACCGTGAGCGCGCTGCGCGTCGCGCGCTCGACCGCGCGGCGCTGATCCGGATGCAGGGCCACGGGGAGCTCGAGGATCGAGTCGGGGAATCGCAGCGGCTCGACGGGCCGCACGGCGAGCCGAGCGAGCTCTTCCGCGATGCGTGCCTCGGCGCGCGCCGCGCGATGCGACGCGAGGCCGCCCGGCACGCGCACGAGGGGGCGGTCGGGGCCGACGAGGGGCGAAAGGCGCGGATCGTCGAGCAGGGGAGCGAGCTCCTCGAGGGGCAGACCGAGGTCCGCGAGCGCGTCCCTCGGCGACCCGGCCGGTCCGATGGCGAGATAGGTGCTTCCCCTCTGCTCGTTCATCCGGACGGCGGCGAGGAGCCTCGCGACGCGCTCCCGGGTCGGGGCATCGAGCCCGGGGCAGAGCGCCGCCAGGCGCTCCGCGGCGGCGAGGAGGCCGGGCGAGAGGCCGAGCGACGCCAGCGCCTCGACGAGCGCCTCGGGATAGGAGCGGCCGGACAGCACGCCGGCGCCGTGGAGCGCTTCGAGCTCATCCATGGAAGAGCCCCTCCCGTCGGGCCGCGAGATCGGCCCGGAAGGCATCGAGCTCCTCGTACGTCGGGCGGCGGTGGAAGATGCCACCGTCGGGCAGCCCTCGGAGGTACACGTAGCAGACGCCACCGAACCGGGCTTCGTACTCCTCCTCGGTCGTGATGCCGAGGAAGCGGACGGCGGCGAGCGTGTAGATCCGGAGCTGCAGCTCGTAGTGCGCGAGCACGTCGGCCTCGAGCTCCGCGGCTCCGTAGCCCACGAGGAGGTTGGTCTTCCAATCGAGCACGTACACGCGTCCCCCGTGCTCGTAGAGCACGTCGATGCTGCCCCCGAGGAAGTCGTCGGAGTCGAGGTAGGGCGAGAGGAACTCCATCTCGCGGAGCACGCGCGCCGGATCGCAGGCCGAGAGCGCGACCGTTCCACCGTCCTCCAGGGGGAGCTCGGCGGTGACGGCCGCGTGGACGAGCGCGACCGCCCGCTCGTGATGCCTGGGCTCGAGGAGCGAAGCCTCGAGCTCGGAGCGGAAGAAGGCGTCGTGGCGAGCGCGGAAGGCTTCGAGGTCGAGGCCCGGCGGGCCGAGGGGCACGCATTCGAGCAAGCGGTGGATGGCGACGCCCGTCCCTCGTCCACGCGGCAGATCGTCCTCGCCCACGCGCGCCGACGGGACGTCGACGTCGCCGTGTTTCGCGTCGTCGCCGAGCGACGAGAGCGAGGTGAACGAGGCGGTCACGACGGGGCGAGCCGCCGCGCGGAGTCGCTCCACCGGCAGCGGCTCCGGCGTCCTCGGCTCCGGCAGGGCCAGCGCGAGCGGGCCGGCGATCCGCGGGCGGGTCTCGTCGAGCCCCTCGTCGAGCGTGGCGAGGCCGCGTGGGCGGTGGGGCGCGAACCCGGGCAGGCCCTGCTCGACGAGCGCGTGCACGAAGGGATGGATCGCCTCGTAGGTGCCCTTGAACGCATGGGGCTTCGGAGGCTCGCCCTCCGGCGAGGCCCTCCGCACCCTGGGCAGGATCAGGCAGGCCTTCGCGCGTGTCAGGCCGACGTAGGCGAGGCGCTGGCGTTCCTCCTCGAGCTCCTCCTGGCGTCGGGCCTCGAGGGCCGGGCCGAGCTTCCCGAGGCCCACGCGGCGGCGTCCTCTCGGATCGTGGACGACGCGGACCTCGCCTCGATCCGGGTTCGCGCCGGGCGCGAAGACCGCGACCACCGCCCGCTCGAGCCCCTTCGAGGCGTGCAGCGTGAGGATCTGCACGGCGTCCGTGCGTCCCTCGAGGCGCTGTTGGTCGCCGTCTTCCCCTGCGGGCATCGTACGGCCGGCGATCCAGCCGGCGAGACGAGCGACGAGCCCGGCGAGGTCGGTCCGTCGCGCCTCCGCGGAGAGGAGCTCCACGAGGTGCTCCACGTTCGTCGTCCTCCGCTCGCCTTCTTCGCAGAGCAGGAGGCGCGCGCGAACGTCGGTGTCGTCGAGCACGGTCGACAAGAGGCCCGGGAGATCGTGCCGAGAGGCCAGGCGATGGAGGCGCCTCAGCCGTTCGCGCACGGGATGATCGTCCGGCGCGGCGGCGAGCGCCTCGAGATCGTCGACGCCGTAGCCGAAGAAGATCGTCTGGGCCGCGCGCGCGAATCGACTGCGATCGTCGGGCGATTCGATGGCGCGCAGGACGTCGAGGAGATCCGAGGCCTCGCGCGACGCGAAGAGCCCGCGCTGCTTGAAGAAGGCGACTGGGATGCCCGCGCGTCGCAGGTGGGATGCGACGAGGTGGCCCTCGCTCCCCTTGCCGACGAGGACGAAGACGTCCGAGTACCCGAGCTTGCGCGTGACGAGAGCGCCGTTCGCGGCCTTCTCCCGCAGGTGGCCTCGCTCGATCACGTCGACGATGCCGGAGATCAGGGCGCGCGCCATGCGATCGCGGACCCGCGCCGCGCTCGGCTTGTCGTCGGCCCCGAACACCACGTCGGGCACCACGACGGGGGGGAGCTCACGGCCCTCCGCGTCGAGGAGCGCGAGGTCGCGACGCCCGCAGCGCACCGGCACCGGATAGCGGTTGTCCCCGGTGAAGAAGCCCTCCTGGGCGAAGACCGCGTTGTAGGCGTCGATGACGGCCGCGGTCGAACGGAAGTTCTCGTCGAGCGCGAGCGGGTCCTCGCGTCCTCCGAGCAGCGTGCGAACGGCCTTCAGGTAGGTCGGGAGATCGCCGCCGCGGAAGCCGTAGATCGCCTGCTTCGGATCGCCGATGACCACGAGGCGCCGCTCCGGCACCGCGAAGACGCGCTCGAAGATCCTCCACTGGAGATCGTCCGTGTCCTGGAATTCGTCGATCAACGCGACCCGGTACTGGGCCCGGAGGCGTGCGGCGAGCGCCTCGCCGCCGTCGCCCTCGAGCGCTTCGGCGACGAGCTTCACCATGTCGTCGAAGTCGAAGAGACCACGGGCGGCCTTCGTCTCGCGCAGCGCCGCGACGAGGGGCTCGAGGCAGGCGTCCCGCACGGCGGTGTCCGGGCTCGGAGCGATCGCGTCGAGCCAGAAGCAGAGCTCGTCGAACGAGTCGCCGAGCGTCCGTCCCGCCGCGAAGAGGGCCTCTCCGGCGGCGTTCCAGGCCCCCTTCGACGTCGAGAGCGAGGCGCGGAGCTCGACCCACCGTTCGCCGAGCCCCTCGGTGCTCCCCCGGGCCGCGCGGAGGTCGCCGACGAGCTCGCCGAGCGCCTCGAGCGCCTTCCGCGCCTTGGGCAACGTCTGCTTCGTGGCGAACCGCGGGAGCGCCGCGTCGAGCGCCGCGAGCGCGTCCGGGCCGAGCGAGACGTCGCGCGCGAGCTCCGCGAGCGGGCGTCGATCCGGAAGGGGCGCTCCGTGGGTCTTCACGAGCTCGGCGAGGAGCGCGCGGAGGCGCTCGGGGCCGTGCGTCTCGAGGTGGGCGGCGACCGCGGGGACCGCCGCGAAGCGCTCGCGGAGCAGCCGCCGGAAGACCTCGTCGAAGACGTCGTCCGAGAGGGCCGCCTCCTGATCGAAGAGCCTTCCGGCCTCGAACGCGGTGTCCGAGAGCACCCGCCGGCAGAAGCCGTGGATCGTGGAGATGCTCGCACCGTCGAAGCCACGGAGCGCCGCCACGATGCGATCGCGCGCCGTGGCGTCGAGCTCCCAGCTCGGCTCGCCTTCGCCCGGCGCCTCGTGCGGCCCGTCGCGGAGGCGCTCGAGCATCGAGCGGACGCGTGCACGGATCTCGGCGGCCGCCTTCTCGGTGAAGGTGACGACGAGCATCTCGTCGAGGCGGGCCGTGCCGTCGAGGAGGAAGTCGACCACGAGGCGCTCGAGCGTGTACGTCTTGCCCGTTCCGGCGCTCGCCTCGAGCACGCCGTGGGGACGTGGGAGGGCCGAGAGGATGCGCGGTCTCGCGTGACGCGGCGTCATGCCCGAGCCTCCGTCTCGCGGAGGAAGAGCGGCAGGAGCGGCGCGATGCGGCGCTCGGCGAGGGCGCGGGGGTCGGCCGGCAGGTCCCATTCCGCGAAGCCGGGCACGGGGCCATGGGCCGACGAGCACGAGCCGCCCTTCTCGAGGAGCTCGTCGCGGAACTCCTCGAGCGTCGTCGGCTCGAGCTTCCCTTCGACGATCGCTTCGATCGGCAGGAAGGTCGTCTGCAGGGGGCCGAGCAGGTCGGCGAGCCAGGCCTCGAGCAGCGCGATCGCGTCCTCGCGCGTCGAAGGAGAAGGGACGAGCACGGGAGCCGGGGAGGCTCCCTTCGCCAGGGGCCGCAGCGGGAGGACGACGCAGGGGCCCCTGGCGAGGCCGGCGGCGAGCCGCACGACGTGCGAGACGAACGGCAGGAGGAGTCGGCGTCCGAGCTTGCGTGCGCTCGCCTCGGCGCTCGCGCCTCCCTCGCCGAGCACGAGGTACCCCGGCTCGGCGAGGAGCGCCGTCGTCCCGTGCACCGACACGAGCCGTTTCGTGCCGTCGACTTCGAGGTGGAGGCGCAGCGGCGGATGGCGATGCGTCACGAGCCCCTCGCCCTTCGCGGTGCCGAACCGATGGACCTCGACCTTCGTGATGCCGTGCGCCGCGAGCTGCGCCGAGAGACCCTCGAGCTCGTCACGCGCCTCCACGGCGCTGCGTTTCGCGAGCGGACCGTAGGGGGCACGCGCGCGGACGACGAGGCGGTCGTAGCGGCGGGCCCAGGCCTCGAGCGGATCCACCCCGGACGAGAGGTGATCGACGAGCGCGTCCTCGACGAGTCGACGCGCCTCGAGACGCTCGAGCGTCAGCGGCTCGCCCTCGAGGGAGTCGTCCTCGTCTTCCCGCTCCTCGCGCAGACCGAGGCGGAGGCGGGCCGAGCCCTGGACGCCGCAGCGGAGGAAGGCGACGAGATGGGGCAGGGTGGCCCGGAGCTCGCGATCGGTCGGCGGAGGAGGTGGCAGGGGCGCGGTCGGCACGAGCGCCGCGAGCCGCTCGCGCACGGCCTCGTCGACCGGGAGCCGTCCGAGGGCGAAGGGGAGATCGGCGGAGAGCGCGCTCCGCAGCGCCGCTCCGACGTCGGCGGCCTCGCGCTCGCGGAGGGCCCGCGGCGCGTGCGACGAGAGCGGCGTCGAGCGATCGAAGTTGGCTGCGTCGTGACGGGTGTGGGGCGCGACGACGTGGGCTCCGGCCCACCACGTCGCGGGAAGGGAGTCGCGGAGGTCCAGCAGCACCGAAGACGGCTCGAGCGGCTCGCCCGAGACGGGCTCGCGTCCGACGTAGGTGGCGACGAGCCTCCGGTCCGCGGAGAGGAGGGCCTCGAGGAAGAGGTAGCGGTCCTTCTCGGTCTCGGTCACGTCGCCGGGGAGGCGATGGAGCGCACGGAGATCGAGGGGGCTCGGCTTGGTGGTGGACGGGAACGCGCCCTCGCCGAGACCGAGCACGTAGATCGTGTGGAAGGGGATGCCGCGGAGCGACGCGAGCGTGCCGAAGACGACCCCGCGGTCGAGGGCCCTCGAGGCCGTCTCGATCGACTCCACGGCGCGCCGCGCGCGATCCAGGGCGGCTTCCGCGCCGAGGCTCGGCGAGGCGAGCGCCTCGGGCGCGAGGTCGGCGAGGGAGCGGACCGCGCCGAGCACGGAGTCGAGCGTGCGCGCGGCGTCCTCGTCGGGCGCACCGAGATAGCTCGAGAGGTACCGCACGAGCAGGGGGACCCAGGCGTCCAGCGTGGCGCGCGTCGCGGCGAGCCGCCGGGCGTCCGCGATGAGCGACGAGAGCACGAGCACCACGTCGGCGCCCTCGGCCTCGATGGGGAGGACGGGGAAGCGCTCGCCGTGGAGCTCGACCTCCCCCTCGTCCATGAAGAGGCTCGCGGCGATCCGATCGAGGCCGTGCGCGAACGTGAACAGGGGACGATCGACGTAGGTGCCCGCGAGCGCGTCGTGCGAGGCCCCGATCGCGATGCCGGCGTCGGCCACGAGGCGCGTCGCGCGGTCCGCATCGAGCGTCGGGAAGCGGGCCAGGATCGCGGGCTGACGGAGGACGTGGAGCACGTCGGCGCGCGTCATCGCGGTCCCCGGGAGGGAGAGGAGCGCGCTCGCACCTTCGAGCACGAGGGCCGCAGGGACGGAGCGACCGTCCGGTACGCGGAGCGGAATCCTCTGCGTCTCGCGGAACGCGATGCGCAGGGCGTCTTCGTACTCCGCTTCCTCGCCTGGGGGCACGAGCACGGCCACGTCGGAGAAGCGCACCTCGCCCTCGTGGCGCGCGATCACGTCCCAGACGTCGCTCGCCACGACCTCGGCTTCGCGCCTCCGGCTCGAGCAGCGGACGATCTGCAGGCTCGAGTCCGCGCCCCGGCCTTCGGCGAGCCGCTCCCGCGCGCGGGAGAGCACCGATCCCTTGAGGGAAGAGAGCACGGAGTCGTCGGTCGGCTCGTCGAAGGCGGACTCGAAGTCGCAGTCGACGAGCTCGTTGAGGAGACGCACGGTCTCCCGCCCCGGTCGGCCGAAGCGCCGCAGGAGGAGCGAGTCGTCCTCGAGGAGGTGGTAGGGATCGTCCCCCGGCTCGCCGGCCCCGCCGCCGAGCCGGGCGAGCGCACGCTCGCGTTCGCGATCGGTGAGCACGTCGTCCCAGTGCTCGCGGCAGGGGTTCAGGGCGTAGACGCGGACCGTCGTGCGCTCCGCCATGCGCGCGAGCGCCGTCCGGTAGGCTCCGGCATGGGGGCCGAGGCCGAAGACGTAGACGGCGGTCGGCAGCTCGGCCTCGTCGAAGATCGGCTCGAGCACGAGCTCCTCGAGCGTGCGATGCGGCACTCCCGTCGCGTCGAGCCGGGCGAGGGCCTCCCTCGCGAGGTGCCGTTGCCAGGGCTCGTCGCCGCGGTCGTCGAGGACGGGGCGTCCGGCCCTCCACGCGGGAAGGAACGTGGGACGCGAGAGCGCGTATTCGTCGAAGAGGGTCGCCAGTTGGGCGGCGAGCCCGAGGCGCTTCTTGCCGGAGGCGTCGCCCGCGACGTAGCGGCGGACGGGGGCGAGCACCTCGCCCCCTTCCTCGAGCGCGTGTGGGTCGCCGAGGACGGAGAGGAGCGCGGCTTCGAGGGGCACGCGCTCGAGGAGACGGACGCGATCGCCGAGGCCCTCGATCGTGCCGCGGATCAGGCGTTCGAGACGGCTCGTGCGCAGGTTCGCGACGATCCCGAGCTCGCGCGCGAGCCGCTGCAGGGCCCATCGCTCGAGGTTCGGGTGCGCGAACACCACGCGCGGTGCGTCGAAGGGGCCGTGCTCGCGCCGATGCGCCGCGAGGTCGTCGCCGAGGCGACCGACGAGCGCCTCCATGCGGTTGCCGTAGACGAGTTGGATCATCGCGCGGACGGCATCATGCCACGGAGATGCGAACCCGGGCTTCGCGTCCGCGCGAGCCCGGGTCGATTCCGCGCGGCTCCGCCGAACGGCTCAGCCGACGAACGCGCGCGCGTTGCGGAAGAGGCGCAGGAACGGTGCGTCGTCTCCCCATTCGCGCGGAGCCCAGCTGTGCTGCACCGTGCGGAACACGCGCTCGGGATGGGGCATGAGGATGGTCGCCCGACCGTCCGTCGACGTCACCGAGGTGATGCCCGCGGGCGAGCCGTTGGGGTTCGTCGGGTAGGTCGTGGCGACCCGTCCGTGCCCGTCGACGTAGCGCATGCCGACGAGCCCGGCGGCCTCGAGGCGACGCTGATGCGTCTCGTCGCGGAACTCGGCGCGCCCCTCGCCATGGGCGACGGCGATGGGGAGGCGCGAGCCTGCCATCCCGCGGAAGAGCACGGACGGCGAGTCCGTGAGCTCGACGAGCGCGAGCCGCGCCTCGAATTGCTCCGAGCGGTTGCGCACGAAGCGCGGCCAGAGGTCGGCGCCGGGGATGAGCTCCCTCAGGTTCGAGACCATCTGGCAGCCGTTGCAGACGCCCAGCGTGAACGTGTCGGGGCGGTGGAAGAAGGCCTGGAACTGATCCCGGGCGCGCGCGTGGAAGAGGATGCTCTTCGCCCAGCCCTCGCCGGCGCCGAGGACGTCACCGTAGGAGAAGCCGCCGCAGGCCACGAGGCCGCGGAATCCGTCGAGGGTGACCCGGCCCGAGAGCACGTCGCTCATGTGGACGTCGACGCACTCGAAGCCGGCGCGATCGAAGGCGGCCGCCATCTCGACCTGGCCGTTCACGCCCTGCTCGCGGAGGATCGCGAGGCGGGGCCGGGCGCCGCGACCGACGAACGGGGCCGCGACGTCCTCCGAGGGATCGAAGCGCAGCACCGGGACGAGGCCGGGCGCATGGGGATCGACGCGCAGCGCGTGCTCCTCGTCCGCCGAGTCCGCGTCGTCGCGAAGGCGCTGCATGCGGTGCGTCGTCTCGGACCAGGCGGCGCGGAGCGCGACGCGAGCACGCGAGAAGAGCTCCTCGCCGTCGCGTGCGATGCGGACCGTGTCGTCCGAGGTCGGCGTCCCGACGTCGACGACGGCGAGCCCCGCGTGCGTGAACCGGGCGACGACCTTCGCCACGTCCGCCTCGCGCACCTGGACCACCGCGCCGAGCTCCTCCGCGAAGAGGAAGGGCAGGGCGGCGCGGCCCGAGGGGATCTCGATGGAGAGGCCCGAGGCGGCGGCGACCGCCATCTCGACGAGGGTCACGACGAGGCCGCCGTCCGAACGATCGTGGTAGGCGAGGAGCGCTCCTTCGCCGGAGAGCTCCTGGACGGCCTCGAAGAAGGCGACGAGATCCTCGGGGCGGTCGAGATCCGCGGGCGCGTCGCCGATCGCGTTGTGCACCTGAGCGAGCGCGGAGGCGCCGAGGCGGTCCTTCCCCTTGCCGAGGTCGACGAGGAGCAGCCGCGTCGGTCCCGCGTCCTTGCGGAGCTCGGGCGTGAGCACGCGGCGGGCGTCCGTCACGGGCGCGAACGCGGAGACGATGAGCGAGAGCGGCGCGGTCACGCTTTTCTTCTTGCCGTCCTCGTCCCAGACCGTGCGCATCGACATCGAATCCTTGCCGACCGGAATCGCGATGCCGAGCGCGGGGCAGAGCTCCATCCCCACCGTGCGGACCATGTCGTAGAGACCGGGATCCTCGCCCGGATGACCCGCGGGGGCCATCCAGTTCGCCGAGAGCTTCACGTCCGAGAGCGCGCGGATGGGCGCGCTCGCGAGGTTCGTGATCGACTCGGCCACCGCGAGGCGGGCGGAAGCGGCCGGATCGACGAGCGCGACCGGCGTGCGCTCGCCCATCGCCATCGCCTCGCCGTGGAAGACGTCGTACGCGGCGCACGTCACGGCGGCGTCGGCGACGGGGACCTGATGGGGCCCGACCATCTGGTCGCGGGCGACGAGGCCCGTGACGGTGCGGTCTCCGATCGTGACGAGGAAGGTCTTGTCGGCGACCGTCGGCAGGCGGAGGACGCGCTCGATCGCCTCTCCGAGCGCGAGGCCCGAGGGATCGAAGGAAGCCTTCGCGAACGGCTTCCTCTGCACGTCGCGCAGCATGCGCGGAGGCTTCCCGAGCAGGACCTCGAGGGGCATGTGGATCGGCTCGTTGCCGAAGTGGCGGTCCGCGACGACGAGGTCCTTCGCCTCGGTCGCCTCGCCGAGCACGGCGTAGGGGCAACGCTCGCGCTCGCAGAACGCGCGGAAGACCGGGAAGCTCTCGGCCGAGACCGCGAGCACGTAGCGCTCCTGGCTCTCGTTGCACCAGATCTCGAGCGGGCTCATCCCGGACTCCACGCTCGGCACCTCGCGGAGCTCGAAGCGGGCGCCGCGACCGGCGTCGTTCACGAGCTCGGGGAGGGCGTTCGAGAGGCCGCCCGCACCCACGTCGTGGATCGAGAGGATCGGGTTCGCGTCGCCGAGGCCCCAGCAGCGGTCGATGACCTCCTGGCAGCGGCGCTGCATCTCGGCGTTGTCGCGCTGCACCGACGCGAAGTCGAGGTTCTCGTGGCTCGAGCCGCTCGCCATCGACGAGGCCGCGCCGCCGCCGAGGCCGATGAGCATCGCCGGGCCGCCGAGCACGATGATCTTCGAGCCGGCGGGGATGTCGCCCTTGCCGACGTGGGTCGCGCGGATGTTCCCGAGACCGCCCGCGATCATGATCGGCTTGTGGTAGCCGCGGACCTCGACGCCGTTCGGGCCGGGGACCTCTTCTTCGTACGTGCGGAAGTACCCGGCGAGGTTCGGGCGGCCGAACTCGTTGTTGAAGGCGGCGCCGCCGATCGGACCGTCGAGCATGATCTCGAGCGCCGAGGCGATGCGTCCGGGCTTGCCGAAGTCCTTCTCCCAGGGCTGGATCGCGTCGGGGATGCGGAGGTTCGAGACGCTGAAGCCGGTGAGGCCCGCCTTCGGCTTGCTGCCGCGGCCGGTCGCGCCCTCGTCGCGGATCTCGCCGCCGGAGCCCGTCGACGCGCCCGCGTAGGGCGAGATCGCCGTCGGATGGTTGTGCGTCTCCACCTTCATCAGGATGTGGATCGGTTCTTCGTGGCCCGCGTACACGCCGGTGCCCGGATCCGGGAAGAACCGCCGGCCCACGCCGCCTTCGATGACGGAGGCGTTGTCCTTGTAGGCGGAGAGCACGCCGCCCGGCGAACACGCGGTCGTGTTGCGGATCATCTGGAAGAGCGAGCGATCCTGCTCCTCGCCGTCGATGATCCACTGGGCGTTGAAGATCTTGTGCCGGCAGTGCTCCGAGTTCGCCTGGGCGAACATCATGAGCTCGACGTCGTTCGGATTGCGGCCGAGGCGCTCGAAGCTCGCGACGAGGTAGTCGATCTCGTCCTCGGCGAGCGCGAGACCGAGGTCGCGGTTCGCGGCGACGAGCGCGTCGCGACCGCGGCCGAGCACGTCGACCGAGGTGAGCGGGCGCGGGGTCTCGGCGACGAAGAGGCCGCTCGCCTCGGCCGGATCGCGCAGGACCGCCTGTGTCATGCGGTCGTGGAGGCTCGGCAGGACACGGGGGAGGTCGGCCTCGCTCGCACCGACGAGGACGTAGCGGATGCCTCGCTCGATGCGCCGGATCCGATCGAGACCGCAGATGTGCGCGATGTCCGTCGCCTTCGACGACCAGGGGCTGATGGTGCCGAAGCGCGGCACGACGACGATCGCGAGGCCCTCGGGGTTCTCCGGAGCCCGGGTGGGCCCGTAGTGGAGCAGCCGCTCGAGGATCGCCCGCTCGTCCGACGCGAGCTCCTCCGCGGCATCCACGAAGTGGAGGAATTCCGCGTAGATGCCGGTGATCGACGGCGCCTTCTCCCGGAGGTCTTCGAGCTTCTTCTGGGCGCGGGCCACGGAGAGGGCGGGGGTGCCTCGGAGCGTCAGCATGCCGGAGCTTTGACCCACCTCGGGCCCCCCGGCTAGCCCCCATGCGTGGCGGCCCGGACGCCTCGGGAAAGGAGGCGTGCGGAGCCCCGGGATCCGAGGCACACAGGGTCATGGCGCATTCCGGAGCCTCCCCCCTCGGAAGCGAATTCCGGCTCTACGCGATCGCCCGGGTCTTCGTGACCCTGGCGTCGACCATGCAGATGGTCGCGATCGGCTGGCAGGTCTACGAGCTCACGGGGCGGACGCTCGAGCTCGGGCTCGTCGGCCTCGCGACCTTCGTCCCGGGCGCCGTCGTCACGCTCTTCGCCGGCACAGTGGCCGATCGCGTCGAGCGACGGACCCTGCTGCGCAGCTGCTACGTCGCGATGGCCTGCGTCTCCGCGACGCTCCTCGCGCTGGCCGTGTCGGGCCCGCTGCGCTCGACGGCCCCGATCTTCCTGGTGCTCCCGCTCGTCGGGGCGACCAAGGCCTTCGCGGGCCCCGCCGGCCAGGCCCTCCTGCCGAGCCTCGTGCCGGCCGAGTCGTTCCCCCGTGCCGTGGCGCTGATGTCCTCGCTCTTCCAGGGCGGGCTCATCGCGGGACCGGCCCTCGGCGGCTTCGTCTACGGCACGCTCGGAGGCGCTCCTTCGGTCTACGTCCTCTCGCTCGCCTGCCTCGTCGTCTCGATCGTCGCGACCGGACTGCTGCGCACGCGCTCCGTGGCGCCGCCGCGCGAGGTCCGCATGGCGGACGAGGTGCTCGCGGGTCTGCGCTACGTGGGGGCGAACCGGATCCTCTTCGCCGCGATCACGCTGGACCTCTTCGCGGTCTTGCTCGGGGGGGCGACGGCGATCCTCCCCGCGTTCGCGCACGAGGTCCTCCATGCGGGCGCCGAGACCGCGGGCCTCCTGCGCGCCGCTCCGGGCGTGGGCGCCGTGGCCATGGGGTTCTACCTCGGCCGGAGGCCGCTCGGCCGACACGCGGGCCGGACGATGCTCGTCGCCGTCGCGATCTTCGGCCTCTCGATGCTCGGCTTCGCGCTCTCGCGCGACCGACTCGCGGCGCTGCTCTTCCTCGTCCTCGGCGGCGCGGCCGACATGGTCAGCGTCGTCGTGCGGCATTCGCTCGTGCAGCTGCGTACGCCGGACGAGAAACGAGGCCGTGTCACCGCCGTGCACCAGATCGCGATCGGCGCGTCGAACGAGCTCGGCGAGCTCGAATCGGGCCTCGCCGCCGAGGCCTTCGGTCTCGTTCCCTCGCTCGTCGTCGGGGGCCTCGGCACGCTTGTGGTGGTCGCGCTCTACGCACTCCGCTTCCCCGAGCTGCGCCTCGTCGACGCGCCCTCGGGCGACCGCGGCTGAGGCAGGGCCCGAGCCCTACGGCTCGTCGCCCGCGAGGCCGAGCAGGGCGCGTGCTTCCGAGGGGGGCAGCTCCTCGACGCGGGCGAGCCTCCGGCTCATCTGACGCGTTCGCTTCTCGACGTCCTCCATCTCGCTCGCCGCCGCCTGGATCTTCCGCTGGACCGCGGCGAGCCAGGTCTCGAGCCGGCCGAACTCGGTCTTCACGCCGCCGAGCAGCTTCCAGACCTCGCTCGACCGCTTCTGGATCGCGAGCGTGCGGAAGCCCATCCGGAGGCTGTTGAGCAGCGCCAACAGGGTCGTCGGTCCCGCCAGGCTGATCCGGAGATCCTGGAGCTTGTCGACGAGGCCCGGGCGGCGGAGCAGCTCCGCGTAGAGCCCCTCGGTGGGGACGAAGAGGATCGCGAAGTCGGTCGTCTCGGGGGGCGCGACGTACTTGTCGCGGACGTCGCGCGCGAAGGCGAGGATCCGGCTCTCGAGGGCGCGCTGCGCCTCGTCGACGGCCGAGGGATCCGCGGCCTCGGAGGCCGCGACCAGGCGCTCGTAGTCCTCACGGGGGAACTTGGAGTCGATCGGCAGGTACACGGGGCGGGCCGCGTCGTCGTCGGGCCCGGGCAGCTTCACGGCGAACTCGACGCGATGCTCGGTGGAGCGTCTCACGCGGCAGTTCGCCTCGTACTGCTCGGGCGCGAGCACCTGCTCGAGGAGGTTCCCGAGCACGTATTCGCCCCAGGTCCCGCGGGCCTTCACGTTGGTCATCACGCGTCGGAGATCGGAGACGCCGCTCGCGAGCTCCTGCATCTCGCCGAGCCCCCGATGGACCTGCTCGAGCCGCTCGGTGACGAGGCGGAAGCTCTCGCCGAGGCGTCGCTCGAGGGAGGTCTCGAGCTTCTCCGCCACGGTGGCGCGCATCGCCTCGAGCTTCTGTTCGTTCGAGCCCCGGATCGCTTCGAGGTCCCGGTGCGTCGTCTCTCGGAGCGCCTCGAGCGCGCTCCGCGTCTCGGCCCGGCCGTGGCGCTCCCGCTCGTCGGCGTCGCGTCGTGCACGGTCGAGCTCGTCGCGTAACGCGTTCGAGAGCGTCCGTTCGGTCGCCGCGTGACGCAGCTCGAGCGCGTCGAGACGCGAGAGGACCTCGTGGGAGCGGTCCCGTCCCTGGCGGACGAGGAGCACGACGGTGCAGAGCAGGGCACCGAGCGAGGTCGTGGCGACGAGGGTCTCGAAGAGGCTCATGCGACGTTAAGGTGACCGTCCTACCAAATCCTACATCAGCTCCAACGGGATCCTGCAAGCGGAGTTTTCTTCCCGCGTCCGTTTCCGGGGATTCAGCGTGGGGGGCGCCTGGGGCGACATATGCGAGACGCGCTTTTCACCCACGGGTGGAAGCGATCACGGGAAAGCGCGGCGTTTCGATCGCGCGTGTTCTGATCGCCTCGCGCGGGCTTCCCGGCGCGACGAAGCCCGCGAGCGCGTAGGCGCTGCGGGCCCGTCAGCTGGCAGGATCGGCGACCCTACTCGGTCTCGTCGTGGTCCCTCGGAGGTCGCTTCGAGCGTCCCGCGATACGGACGAGGATTCCCTTGTGGACGAGCCGATCGGCGATCGCCGTGGCGGCCGCCGCGTTGTGGAAGAGCTTCGCCCATTCTTTGAACGGGAGGTTCGTCGTGACGATGGTCGAGGCTCGCTGGTAGCGCTTGTTGAAGACCTGGTAGAGCAGGTCGGCGCCCCGCGCATCGAAGCTGAGGTAGCCGAGTTCGTCGACGAGGAGCAGGTCGTAGCTCGACCACTGGTGTAGGCCCCGATGCAAGGTGTTCCGGGCCTGACGGGCCACGAGATCGTTCACGAGATCGGCGGCGAGGACGAACCGAACCCGATAGCCGCGGGTCGCGGCGAGCAGGCCGAGGGCGTTCGCGAGGTGGGTCTTTCCCACGCCGCTCGGTCCGACGAAGACGACGTTCGTCTTCTCGCGCACGAAGTCGAGCGTCGCAGCCCGCTCGACCTGGACGCGATCGATCTGCTTCGGGAAGTCGAAGTCGTACGAATCGAGCGTCGTGATGGGGAAGATCTGCGAGCGCTTGAGGGCGATGCGAGCACGCGCCTCGGTTCGCGCTCGGAGCTCCTCCCGCATCAGGCCATCGAGGAGCGAGAGGGGCGAGTCGCTGCGGGCGATCGCCTTCTTCGTGCTCTCGTCGAGTTGCCCCGCCGCGTGGGAGAGGCCGAGGGAACGAAGGACGTCGGCGAGACCGAGCACTCCGACCATTTCGGGCGTCACGACCTCAGAAGAGTTCATCGTATCCTCCGAGGTCATGAGGCTCGACTTCGAGCGCGTCGGCCGCACGGTGCCCGGTCACGACGGGCTCGGGAGCCTCGGGGAGGCCTCGCGCGAAGCGGGCCTGGTCGATGAGCGCGCGGACGTAGCGTGCGCCGAAGGTCTGCTGGGCGAGCGCCGCGGCAACGCCGACCTTGAAGTCCTCCTCGCCGTATCGTTCGAGCAGGTGCATCAGTCGCTTCACCTCGTTCTCGAGCCCGATCCGGCGTCGCGAGATCTCCTTCAGGTACAGCTTGCACTCGGGGGCGAGCTCCGCGATTCGATCGCGGCGCTTCGGTCCCCGCGCGTTCGAGCGCTTGTCGAGCATGGCGTCGACGTGGGCCTTGGCTTCGACCACGCGCCTGCGTCCCCACGAACGCGCGTGATCGGACACGAGCTTGCCATCGACGAACACGCGGACGGTCTCGTCGTTCGCTCGGAGAAGGGCGGACTTTCCAACGTGTTCGTGCGGAACCGAATAGGCGTTGGTATCGAGCAGGACGCGGGCTTCCTTCGTGACCACGACGGGCTGAACGTAGTCCGAGTCGAAGGGATGATCGGGCAGAGCTCGAAGTCGGCCTCGTTCGAGCACGAGCCGGTCTTCGGGACGCTCCCGCGTCGTGGCGTGGAGCCGGCGATTGGCGACCTCGTCGCGCCAGACAGCCGCCTGTGCGCGCAGGTCTTCGAGGTCGCGGAAGGCGCGACCGTAGAAGAATCCCTGCCGGATGTAGCGGATTGCGTTCTCGACACGGCCCTTCGCCTCCGGGTAGCGCACCGGTGCCGCCGTGGGCTCGAACAGCTGGTGCCCCGCGTACTGTAGGAAGCGCGGATTGAACTGCACCGTCGAGCCGACGTGGTGGAGCACGACGCTCTTGAGGTTGTCGTAGAGCACGCGCCGCGGAATGCCGCCGAAGAAGCGGAACGCGCGGTCGTGCATGCGGAGGAAGGTGTCCATGCGCTGGTCGAGCGAGAAGTCGAGGTACAGCGCGCGCGACCAGGAGAGGACCATCGCGAAGCACGAGAGGGGCCGATGCGTGTCACCGATCCGGAGCATGCCGAAGCTGCCCCAGTCGACCTGAGCCTGCTCGCCTGGCTCCACCTCGACACGCAGGTACGCCTTCCTCGAGCGAGGCGAACGGACGGAGAGGACGTAGCGCCTCAGCGTCGCGACTCCGCCCGTGTAGCCGCGTTCGCGAAGCTCGCGGATCAAGCGCGTCGACGTCAGTTCGGGCAGGGCCGTGATCCGCTCGACGATGTAGGGCTTGAACGGATCGAGAACGGAGGCTCGAAGAGTCGCCTGCTGAGTGGCCGTCGGAACGGTTCGGATCGCTCGCCGGACGACAGAGTGGTGGACTCCGAACTTCCTCGCCACGGTCTCGACGGGGAGTTCCTCGGCCAGCACGAGGCGACGGATCTCGGCTCGAACGGATTCGCTGATCATGGAACCCCTCCCGCGGCGTACGCGACGAGCCCGCTCGCGCGGCGGAATCGCCCGAGGGTTCCGAGGAAGCGATCACGATGGCGGGGCTCGGGGGTCGCGACCCAGTGCACCTCGACGTGCCGCTCGTTCGCGTCCGCGAGCAGCCGGGCCCAGCGTTCGGGATGGGTCTGCACGTCCGAGGCGGCCGCATCGAGCACAGCGTGCACGGGGCGTCCGTGCCAGAGGGCGAGGGCCTCGAGCAGCGTGAGCAGCGCGCGAGGATGGACGACGTGAGGATCGAGTCGGGCCTTGAGGAACACGCCCTTCTCGGGCAGCGACGCGAGGAGGCGGATCTCGTGCTCCCGCGGCTCGATCGCGACGAACAGGGATGTCGACATGGAGATGGACCTCGAGCCGCATCACGAGCCCGTGCGACGCGCACGGCGCCGGAGGCGGCACTCGCGATCGGGGTACCGAGGCCGACTCCGGCGGCGAACACGGATGCGTCACCATCGACGAACTCCGTCTCCGTTCGCGGTACGCACGCATGCGATCGGAGTGGCCGAGTCGGCCCTCCCGACCTCGCTGGTATCGCCGGCCCGCGGCCCGCACGACTTCACGTCGGCGAGCGACCGAGCAGGATGAGCTGCAGTACCGAAATCGGGCGTCGCAGCGACGGCAGACATCGAAGCGGCCGCCGCACCCGAGGCAACGTCGTGCGCGAAGGATCTCCACGGGAGCCTCCGCCGACCCGTGGACAAACACCTGCGACGTATGCCATCAAGTCCAGGTGCGGGCGGAACCACTCCGCCTTGCCGAACGGCTCGGAGCCACTAACTCCGGGCCGTTCCTCTTGGTCGGACTCCCTCGTGTACGCCTCCGCGATCAGGCCGGCCAAGTTCCTGACGATCGTCCCGCCCCGATCACGCGGACCTCATGATCGGAACGCGGCGCTTTTTCGTGATCGCTTCCACCGAACGGAGAGGAGAGCGAAGCGAACGTGCGTCTCGGAGGCAAAAGGCCGCAGATGTCGAGGCAACTCGAGCTCCCGATCCACGAGCGGGGTGAAGCCCCGAAGACGGATCGGAGCGCGGAAGCGCCGACGGCGACGCACGGAAACGAGCGCTCGGGAGCGAGCGACCTGATGGAGCGCGCGTGCGAACGCGCGAACCTGCAGGCCGCGCTGAAACGGGTGAGGAAGAACAAGGGCAGCGCCGGCATCGATGGGATGACGGTGGATGAGCTGCCGGAGCACCTGAAGACGCACTGGCCCGCGCTCCGCGAGCAACTGCTCGCGGGCACGTACCAGCCGTCGCCGGTGCGACGGCATGCGATCCCGAAACGCGGCGGTGGGGTACGAGAGCTCGGCATCCCGACCGTCGTCGATCGGTTCATCCAACAAGCCATCCTGCAGGTGCTCGGACCCCGATTCGATCCGACCTTCTCGCAGCACAGCTACGGCTTTCGTCCCAGACGAAGCGCCCACGACGCGGTCGTGCAAGCGCAGCGTTTCGTGAACGAAGGACGTCGCTTCGTGGTGGACGTGGACCTCGAGAAGTTCTTCGACCGCGTGAACCACGATGTGCTGATGGGAAGGCTCGCGAAGCGAATCGAGGACGAGAGACTGCTCGGGCTGATCCGCCGATATCTCGAAGCCGGGATGATGGCGAACGGGGTCGCGACGGAGCGACACGAGGGCACGCCGCAAGGTGGGCCGCTCTCGCCGCTGCTCGCGAACGTGCTTTTGGACGAGGTCGACAAGGAATTGGAGAGGCGCGGACATGCGTTCGTGCGCTACGCCGACGACTGCAACGTGTACGTTCGGTCGAGGCGTGCGGGCGAGCGCGTGCTGGGTCTGCTGCGGCGGCTCTACGCGAACCTCCGACTCCGCGTGAACGAAGCCAAGAGCGCCGTGGACCGGGCGTGGAACCGCAAGCTCCTCGGGTACTCCTTCTGGAGCGGCCGAGGTGGCGAGGTGAAGCGTCGGGTCGCGCCCAAAGCCCTCGAAACGATGAAGGATCGAGTGCGAGAGCTGACGCGCCGGACCCGGAGCCAGAGCATCGCGCGAGTCGCGCAGGACCTACGGTCGTACCTGACGGGATGGAAGAACTACTTCCGCCTCGCGGATACGAACAACGTCTTCCGCGAGCTCGACGAGTGGATCCGGCACCGGCTCCGAGCGCTGCATCTCAAGCACTGGCGCCGCGGCCCGACGATCTACCGCGAACTGCGCGCTCGGGGACTCTCCGAGCGCGGAGCCGCAAGGGCCGCCATCAACGGGCGCCGCTGGTGGAAGAACTCCGCCCAGCTCGTCCACATCGCGTTCCCCATCCATTACTTCGACCAACTCGGGATCCCGAGGCTGGCCGCGTAACCTCAACTCTCCGAACCGCCGGATGCGGACCCGCTTGTCCGGTGGTGTGGCAGGGGTCCCGGGGAATGCCCCCGGGCCCCTATGCCGATTCTCGACCCGCTCGGGACCCCGAACTAGACTGCGCCGCATGCAAGCCTTCGAGGTCTCCGACTCCTCCCCCGACGTCTTCCTGGTCAAGGTCCGCGAGGCGCTCGCGGGCCGTTCCCTCGGGCAGATCGCCTCCCTCTCGCGCGAGGGACAGGAGCTGGTCGTGAAGTTCTCTCGGCTCGGGACGAGCGAGGTCCGCTACCGGATCGAGAACGTCGGCGCCGGGTTCCGGGCGACGAAGGCGAGCGAGAAGATCGCGCTCGCCCATCGCGCCTTCCGCGAGGACATCGAGTCGCGTCTGCAGAAGACCCTCGAGAAGCTCGGGGCCCGCTTCTAGGTCAGACGCAGGAGCGCGCTCTGCGCGGCTCCGAGGCCCGAGCCGAGGTCCACGTCGACCCCGGATCGATCGAGGGCTCTCTCGAGCGCGCCCAGCACCGCCAGCACGTCGGACTCCTGGTGGGCGCCCATGTGGCCGATGCGGAAGTACGTCCCCTTCAGCTCGGGGAGGAGCCCTCCGGCGACGACGATGCCTTCGTCCCGCATCCGGCCGACGAGCGACGCGTCCACTCCCTTCGGATAGCGGATCGCGGAGAGCGTGGATGCGCAGAGCGATTCCTCGCTCGGAAGGAGCTCGAGGCCGAGCGCCCGAAGGCCGGCCCGCATCGCCGTGGCGAGCCTCGCATGACGCGCGATGCGGGGCTCCATGCCCTCGGCCACGAGGTGGAGCAGGCTGGCGTCGAGCGCCGTGATCAGGTTCACCGCAGGGGTGGCGAAGTAGGCGGGTCGGCCGGCCTCGTACGCCTCCATGACCGGCAGCCACTCGGCGAAGTCGACGTAGAGCGAGGGGACCGGGGTCCTCCGCGCCCGATGCTTGAAGAGGGCGCGCGGGCTCGCGAGCACCACGGCGAGCCCGGGTGGGACTCCGAGCGCCTTCTGGCTGCCCGTGAGGACGACGTCGAGCCCCCAGGCTTCCTGGCGCAGCTCCTCGCCACCGACGGAGCAGACCCCGTCGACGATCGTGAGCACGCCGTGGGCTCGCGCGACGGTGGCGAATGCCTCGAGCGGGATGCGCACGCCGGTCGAGGTGTCGACGTGGGTCAGCGTCATGGCCGCGAAGCGGCCCGTGCCGAGGAGGCGCTCGACCTCGGTGGGATCGGGGCAAGAGCCGGGCGGCGCCGAGACCCTCACGACCTCGGCGCCGAGGCGATCGAGGATGCGGGCCATGCGGTCCGAGAACCAGCCCGTGTCGACGACGAGCACGGCTTCTCCGGGCTCGACGACGTTCATCGCCGCGAGCTCCATGGCCAGCGTGCCGCTTCCCGCGACGACGAAGGGCTGTGCCGCCGGCGCATGGAAGACCTCGCGGAGGTTCTGCAGCGCACGGCCGAAGAGGGCCATGAAATCCGGGTCGAGGTGTCCGCGGGTCTTCGTGCCGAGCGCCCGGAGGACTTCGGGCTCGAGCTCGATCGGACCTGGGATCATGAGGAGGCGTCGCTCGGTCATGGCTCCATCCTGCGTCAGGGGGCGTCGGTTCGTCACGTGTCCTTGGAGGTCCGCGCCTGCCTGCCCCGCCGGGTGAGGAGGGCCGCGCTCCGCTGGCTCTCCTCGGCATCCATCTCCGCGAGCTCGGTGCACGACGGAGCCCCGAGCGCGTCGGCGAGGTGGGCGAGGCGGTCGCGCACCTCGGAGGCTGTCGGCCGGGCGGAAGCGTCGGGCGCCAGGCATCGCTCGAGCAGCTCCTCGAGGTCGACGGGCATCTCGACGGAGTCGATGTGGCCGCGGCGGGCGCCCTCCGGAGCGCCGGTCGGAAGTTCGCCGGCGAGGGCGAAGCGGAGGACCATGGCGAGGGAATAGACGTCGGCGCGAGCGTCCACCGCATCCGGCGCCGACGCCTGCTCCGGGGCGGCGAAATAGGGAGTGCCGAGGAATTCTCCCTCCCTTGCGAGGCCTTCGCTCGTCGGGCCTCCGGCGCGGCGGCGGATCATCGCGATGCCGAAGTCGAGCACGCGGAGTCCCGGCTCGCGGACCGTGAGCATGACGTTGCCGGGGGTGACGTCGCGGTGGACGACGCCGGCGGCATGCGCTGCGGCGAGCACGTCGGCGATGGCGGCGCCGAGGCGCGCGACGTGCGGAGGAGGGAGCCGACCCCGCCGGCGGACGAAATCGACGAGGGTGCAGCCGATCACCAGCTCTTGCGCCTGGAACGGATGGCCGTCGGCCGTGACGTCCACGTGCAACGTGCGCACGACCCCCGGATGCGACACGGAGGCCGCGGCGAGCGACTCGAGGAGGAAGCGTTTCACGTCGTCGACGTGGCGTACGTCGTCGAGGGTCACGACCTTGAGGGCGACCGGGAGGCCCGTGACGGAATCGTCGGCGAGGTAGACCTGGCCCATGCCGCCTTCGGCGAGCAGCCGTTCGACACGGAAGCGCTCGGCGACCCACGTGTCCCGCTCGAAGCGCGCAGCCTCGCCCCGCGCGGGGCGCGAGAGGCGATCGAGGGCCTCGGCGAGCTCGCGGGAGCGCTCGACGACGCGCTCGCGGAGCTGGGCGTTGAGCTGCTCGATCTCGGCCGCGTGCGCGCGGATCGCGGCGACCTGCGCGTCGACGCGTGCCTCGAGCTCGTCGTTCCACTGCGTGAGCGTGGCCCGCTGCGCTTCGAGCTCGCGGTTCGCCGTGTCGAGGCTCCGGTTGAGGCCGCGCACCTCCTCCACCCGCTCCTCGAGCTCGTGTGTCTTGGTCGCGATGAGCGCCCGGCTCTCGAAGTCCCGCACGCGCGCGCCATAGCCGATGCGCGAGATCAGGAACGCGAGCACGGCGACGCTGAGTCCGTTCACGACGTTCGAGAGCCGAGCGCTCGGATCCTCCTGCAGGGTGCGCATCGCGACGACGAAGGTCGTCGCGCCGAGCCCGTACGCGAAAGCCGCCGCGCGATGGTCGAGGACGAGCGCGATCGCGAGGCCGAGCGAGCCGATGATCCACGGGGTCACGCTGGTCACGACCTGTTGATCGAGCCCTGCGACGACGGCCGAGTAGAGCAGGTAGGCCGTCGCGGTGGTCGGCCCGAGCCAGGCGTCGATGCGGGCGCGTAAGGGGCCCGCCTTCCTCGGGAAGGTCGCGAGCAGCCCGAACGAGATGGCGACGCCCATCATGAACGCGTGGGCACGGCCGATCTGGCCGCGCCACACGTGCTCCGTCGGAGCCCGACCCATCGGACCGTGGGTGAAGAGGAAGACGTGGGCCGCGTGCACCAGCGCGAAGACGGGGGCGATGGCCCGCACGCGGGTGGTGTTGGTGGTGCGCACCTCGGCGCGGAAGTCGGACGCGTAGGGGGGCGCGACGCGCCGAAAGAGCCGGGCGGGAAAGCGAACCGCGGAGACCCCACCGCTCCGCTCCTCGTCGTCGCTCTCCGACACCTCTCCCCCCGTCGAACCCCGGCCCGTCGTGGGCAGATGGGCCCGCCCCCTCCGTACGGCAAGGGGGTGACGGCTCGGCGAGCGGTCTGGCGTCCTCGGGCATGGGCGGGTAGCGTCGGTCCCATGAGCGAGACGACGACGGACCGACCCCTCTCCGCGACCGAGCGCGACCAGGCGATGGCGCTGCTCGACGGCGTCGCGCCCGGACACTCCTGGTTCGCGATCGGCATGTTCGCGGCGGCCGCCACCGCTCCGGGCGAGGTCGCCCCGATGCGCTTCGTCGACCGGATCGTCGACGGCGACCTCCTCGCGGACGAAGGTCTCGCGGCAGAGCGCCTCGCCCTCGTCGTCCGGCTCTACAACCAGGTCGTCCGCGATCTCGAGGGAGGTCGCGCGCCGGTGCCCGATCCGGAGGATGCGCAGGCGATCGGAGCCTTCGCGAGCGGCTACGTGAGCGGCGCGGCCGTCGATCCCTCCTTCCTGCGCGTTCCGGAGCTCCACACGGCGGTGGACTACGTCCGACGTGCGAGCGCGTTCGAGCCGGGCTCCCCCTTCGGTCCGCCGAAGGACATGCCGGCCACGGCTCGCTCCGAGGTCGCGGCCTACCTCGACGAGATCGTCCTCGGGGCGTATCGGGTCGGGCGGAAGAGCTGAGCCCGCCCGAGAGGGTCGGGCGACCCTGCGCTCGGAATCGGAACCGGGCGCCGCTGGCTCCTAAGGTCGTGCGAGGGCGGTAGGCCCCGCACGGGAAGCGAGGCGGGATGGAACATCGAATCGTCATCGTCGGCGGCGTCGCGGGCGGCATGAGCGCGGCCACGCGGGCACGTCGCATGAACGAGCACGCGACGATCACGGTCCTCGAGAAGGGCGGCTACATCTCGTTCGCGAACTGCGGCCTCCCGTACTACCTCGGCGGACAGATCGAGGACGAGGCTTCGCTCTTCCTGACGACCCCGGAGAAGGTCCGCGAGCGCTACCGCATCGACGCGCGCGTCCACCACGAGGTGATCCGGGTCGATCGCGCGGCGAAGGTCGTCGAGGGCATCGACCGGAAGACGGGCGAGGAGTTCGCGATCCCGTACGACAAGCTGATCCTGGCGCCCGGCGCGTCGCCGATCCTGCCGAAGCTCGACGGCATCGACGCGCCCAACGTCTTCGTGCTCCGCAACGTCGAGGACACGCAGCGCCTGCATCACCACCTCGCCGAGTCGAAGGCCACGCGGGCGATCGTCGTCGGCGGAGGCTTCATCGGCCTCGAGATGGTCGAGGCCCTGCACGCCCGCGGGGTGTCCGTCACGCTCCTCGAGAAGGCGCCGCACGCCCTGCCGGCGCTCGATCCCGAGATGGCCGGGTGGATCGAGGGGGAGATGCGGCGTCAGGGCGTCACCGTGCACGTCGGCACCGGCCTCGGCGGGCTCGAGCTCGACGGCGAGCGCGTGGTCGCCGTGACGACCGACACCGACCTGCGCATCGAGACGGACTTCGTCCTCCTCTCGATGGGCGTCCGGCCGATCACGAAGCTCGCCGAGGAGGCCGGGCTCGCCATCGGACCCACCGGCGGCATCTCGGTCGACAAGGCCATGCGCACGAGCGATCCCGATGTCTACGCGGTCGGCGACGCGGCGCAGGTCATGCAGGGCGTCACGCACCTCGCGGCCCGTGTTCCGCTCGCGGGCGCGGCGAACCGGCACGGACGGCTCGCCGGCGAGCATGCCGCCACCGGCCACGGTCTTCCGGCGGGCGAGGTCCTCGGCACGGCGATCGTCCGGATCTTCGACCTCGACGTCGGCATCACGGGCCTCGGCCTCCATGCCGCACGACGTGCCGGGTACGACGCCGACTCGGTCGTCGTGCACCCGAAGGATCACGCGTCGTACTATCCGGGCGCCCAGGAGATGCACCTCCTGCTGGTCTACGATCGGTCGAACGGGCGCGTGCTCGGAGCCCAGGGCGTCGGCCCCGCGGGCGTCGACAAGCGGATCGACGTGATCGCGACCGTCCTGCACTTCCACGGGACCGTGGACGACCTCGCCTCGCTCGACCTCTGCTACGCGCCGCAGTTCTCCGGCGCGAAGGATCCGGTCCACTACGCGGCGTTCGTCGCCCAGAACGATCGCCGTGACCTCTCGCCCCTCGTCGACGGGGCGGCCGCCGGCGTCCAGCTCGTCGACGTGCGGACCCCGCGCGAGGTCTCGAACGGCATGCTCGAGGGGGCGATCCCGATTCCCCTCGACTCGCTCCGCGAGCGCTTCGCAGAGCTCGATCCGAGTCGACCGACGGTGGTCTACTGCCAGCAGGGGCTCCGGGGTCACGTGGCGGCGCGGATCCTCCGCCAGCACGGCTTCCACGACGTGAAGAACCTCAAGGGCGGCTATCGGCAGGTGGTGCTCCGCCGCGACGGCTGAGGCTCGCCAGAAGGACGCCCCGTCGCGCGCCCGGCGAGGGCATACTGTCGGCGCCGGGGGCCTCGAGGCCGCCCGGGGAGGAAGCATGGCGGCCATCCAGATGGACACGAGCGCGTTCCCGTTCGTCTTCGTGCGCTTTCCGCCCGAGAACGCGAACGACGACGAGGTGCGTGCCCACATCGAGGAGCAGCGGCGGCTTCTCGGCCGCCGGAAGAAGCTCGTGATGCTCGTCGACGCCTCGAAGCCGCTCTCTTCGAGCTCGGTGCAGCGGAAGCTCTACGCGGATTGGCTGAAGGAGTCCGAGGCGCTCTCGAGGGAATACTGCGTGGGCATGGCGGTGGTGATCGGGAGCCCGATCATCCGTGGCGCGATGCAGGCGGTGCTCTGGCTCTTCACGCCTCCGATGCCGGTCGTGGTCTGCTCGAGCGTCGCCGAGGGGGGCCGCGTCTGTGGCGATTGGATGCGTCGCGCGGGCCTCCCGAACGCCGAGGCGCCCGAGCGCTTCGCGACCGCCTCCCCACGGTGAACGGGGCGGAGCCCTCCGCGCTCCGACCCCGGCTCAAGCGCCGCGCAGGCGCTCGGTGGCGCGGTCCTCGAGGGCGCGCATCGTGTGCTCGTACCCGATCGCGATCGCGCGGTCGAACGCCTTCCATTCGAGGAGATCGACTCCGCCGAGCGGAGGCGCGAGCACGAGCGTGGACGCGCTGCGCGCGGCCGTCGTGGCGACGCTCGCGTTGATCATCCCGGCGCGCAGCATGATCTGGAGGATCGAGGGCCTCCTCCTTCCCGTGAGCCACTCGTACACGACGCGGAAGAGGGACGGTAGCTCGTGCTCCTCGATCACCGGAGGCACGCCGACGGCGTCGTCGCTGCCGATGTCGACGGCGATGACGTCGCCCGCCTGGCTCTCGCGCATCACGTCGACGGGCAGGTTGTTGATGATCCCGCCGTCGACGAAGACGTGGCCTCGATGGAAGACTGGCGGCAGCACGCCGGGGATGGCGACGGACGCGCGGAGCCACTGCCAGAGCGGTCCGCGCCGATGCACCATCGCCCGTCCGGCCGTCAGGTTCGCCGACACGCAGTAGAAGGGCAGGAGGAGGTCTTCGATGTCCCGGGCGCCGTAGGTCTCGCGCAGGAGCCTCGACACCTTCCGGCCCGAGACGAGCGAGACGAAGGGGAAGGTGTAGTCCGAGAGCGGGTTCTGCGCGACGAAGGCGCGTCGATAGCCCTCGGTCATCGCCTCGACCGACCAGTCGGCCGCGATGCCCGCCCCCACGATGGAGCCGATGCTCGTGCCGCCGACGGCGTCGACGGGGATGCCGCTCTCGCGGAGCGCGCGGATCACGCCGAGGTGCGCGAAGCCACGAGCGCCGCCGCCCGAGAGGACGAGCGAGGTGCTGCGTCCTGAGACCAGGCGCGCGACGCGCGCGGCGTCCGACGGGGCCCGCACGTGGTGCAGACGGGCCGTCGGTCTCCGTTCGGACCAGAGGCGCCCCGCACCGAGGCGGAGCTCGCCCGAGGGATGGAGCACCACGAGGTGCTCGGGGCGGGGAAGGGCGAGCTTCGCGTCGCGATGGAGCTCGGAGAAGGGGGCGGGCTCGGCGCCGGCGCCGGCGACGAAGACGAGCGCGTCGGCCTGCCTGAGGCAGAGCTCGCGGAAGGAGTCGTTCGAGGCCGAGGCGACGTAGAGCACGTGGCGATGGTCCGCCTCGAGCGCGGCGAGCGCGCTCGGATCGCGAGCCACGTCCGAAGTCGCGTCGACCACGATGGCGCGGCCGTGGCGCGAGAGCTCGGCGGCGAGCTCGGACGCGAGTCGGTGCACGTCGAGCCCCTCGTGCTGGG
Organism: Polyangiales bacterium; assembly: GCA_046351215.1. Classification (GTDB taxonomy): domain Bacteria; phylum Myxococcota_A; class Polyangia; order Polyangiales; family Houyiibacteriaceae; genus JAXLYX01. The sequence goes on from JAXLYX010000006.1 coordinate 387,712, forward strand.
GCAGCAGGCAGAGCGTTCGAGGTGCTGCCGAGAGCCGCTGCGCGTGGGGCCTCGAGGCGCGCTCGACGGCGAGGCTCGCGAGGCCCCGCACGACGCCCGGATCGCGGCGCGCGAGCTCGTCGAAGTCGTCCCGGCCGAGGCGTGCGAGCTCCGAGTCGCGGAGCGCGCGGACCGTGGCGTTCCGGGTGCGACCGGTGAGGACGCCGACCTCGCCGACGGTCTCCCCGGCCATGACCTGACCGAGCAGGCGCTCGCCTTCCCCGGAGTCGAAGGCGCCGAGCGACCCGCTGCGGAGGAGATAGAGGCAATCCGCCGGCGAACCGGCCTCGAAGAGCACGTCGCCCCCGCGGAGCGAGACGGGCGCCATGCGTGTGTCGAGCCATGCCCGCAGCTCCGGGTCGAGCCGCGCGAGCCAGGCGGCCTGCTCGTCCGGCCTGCGAGGCCTCGACTGCGATGCTCCCCCTTCCACTCTCTCAAGGTAGCGCAGGAGGTGGGCGCCTGGGCAGGAGGCCGCCGGGGCGTCCCCGGAATCGGGGCACGCGCGACGCCTCCACGGACGTCAGGCCCAGGTCATCTCGATGTGCATCGTGCACATCGCATGGCCGAGATGGCTCGGCTCGGCCGTGATCGAGGTCACGCGGAAGCTCGGGTTGGACGCGCCGGCGAGCGCGAGCGCCGTCTCGGCGTAGACCCGCACGGCCGTGCCGAACCAGTCCTTGAGGACCTCGGGGAAGCCCGAGACCTGCCCGCGATACCTCTTCGGACCGGCCTCCGCGATCGTGGCCTTCCCGAAGTTCACGATCTGCATCATCGCGCGAGGGAGGCGCGTGGCGACGAGCTCGGGCGACGTGAGGCGCAGCAACATGCGGTACACGCCCGAGATGTCGCGCTCCGCCTGCCATCGGCTCCGCCGCTCGAGGTAGTGGTTCGGCTCGAGGCCGAGCACCCTCGCTTCCGCTTCGACGAGCCGCGGCAGGAGGGTCGCCTCGTACCAGGCGCTCGACACGAAGATCTGCCGGAGGAACTCGGCGAGCGCCGGATCCCCGACGGAATCCACGAGCTTGCGGTACCCCCCGGGACAGCTCGCCTCGAAGAACTCGATGGTGCCGTGGTAGACGTTTCCCTTGAGCTTGAAGGGCGTCTGCGGGAGCGGCTGGGCTTCGGTGGGTCGCGTCATGCGGTGGGTCGGCTCGACGCGAGGACCCGATCGATCGCGTCGACGAGGCTCCGGGTCTCGAAGGGTTTGCGTACGATCGGCACGGACTCGAGCTCGGACGGGGCCACGGACTCGTTCTCGGGCGGGGCGCCCGTCATGACGACGACCCGCGCGAGCATCGCCGGGTCCTCGTCGCGCATCCACCGCAGCACGGAGAGCCCGCCGCCGTCGTCCATGCGCAGATCGAGCAGCACCGCGTCGTACCGATGCGTCGCGAGATGGTCGATCGCGAGCCGCCCGGAATGCACGGTCGTCACGTCGAAGTGCTCGAGCAGCTCGGCGAGGGTCGATGCCAGCTCGACTTCGTCGTCCGCGACGAGCACGCGGCAGCGGGCCTCCGCGAGAGGCCCGGGGGGCGGCCGGGTCGGGGCGCGTGCGGGGGCGGCTTCCTTGCCGATCGGCAGCACCACCCGGAAGCACGTTCCCCGGGGCTCGTTCGGCTCGACGGTGATCGTGCCGCCGAGCCCGCTGACGATCGCATGCGAGATCGAGAGCCCGAGCCCCGTGCCGGCGCCTGCCTTGGTGGTGAAGAAGGGCTCGAAGATCCGGTCCGCGATCTCCGGCGCGATGCCGGCGCCCGTGTCGCGCACCTCGACGACCACGCGATCGTCCGCCGTCGGTTCCATGGTGATGCGGATCGCGTGCTCGGACGGCTGGCCTTCGGGGATCGCTTCGGCCGCGTTGAGCAGGAGGTTCAGGAAGACCTGTCCGAGGCGTGCTTCGGCCGCACGGACCGAGACGCTCCCGTGGTAGTCGCGGAAGAGACGCGCGCGGTGACGGATCTCGTGAGAGGCCATGTCGGCACAGACGTCGAGCACCCGCACGAGGTCCACGGGGCTCGCGTTCGTTCCCTCTCCGACGGAGAGCGTCCGGAGGTCGCGGACGATGTCGCGCACGCGCATGGCGCCCTGCTCGACCGCGGAGACCCGGCGGAGCAGCCGTTCTCGCGTCGCCTCGTCGAGGGCCGTCGTACGCCGCAGGTCGCGGGCGAGGAGCTCGGAGCTCGTCAGCACGTACGCGAGCGGATTGTTGATCTCGTGGCCGACGGAGGCTGCCAGGCGACCGAGCGAGGAGAGTCGATCGGCCAGCACGAGCTGGGCCTCCATCCGCTTCCGATCCGCGATGTCGTGGGCGACCACGAGCGTGGCGCGCACTCCGTCGAGCTCGATCGGGACGCCCGAGACCTCCATCCAGTGCAGGCTTCCGTCGCGTCCCACGAAGCGTCGGTCGTTCATCGACGGACGCGACCCCGGCCGATCCCGACGGTCTCCGAGCAGGAGGGCCTCGAGGTCGTCGGCGTGCACGACCGCGCCGAGCGCCGTCGGCAGTGGCGTCCCTTCCTCGGCGTACCCGAGCCGCTCCCGCAGCGTCCGATTCAGGAAGAGGACGCGTTCGCGGTCGTGGACCAGCATGCCGATGGGCGCGCTCTCGATGAGGGAGCGGAACCGGGCCTCCGAGCGCTGACGCTCCTGCTCCGCGCGGACGCGCGGCGTGATGTCCTGCATCAGCGCGTACATGAGGACGCGATCGCCCGAGCGGAGCGTCCCGGAGGAAAGGTCGACGGGCATCACCGTCCCGTCCTTCTTCCGATGCCATCGGACGTCGATGTGGGCGCCTCCGACGTCCAGCGCCGCGCGCACGGCGTCACTCGTGGCGTCGGGCTCCGCGCTGACGTCCTGGACGCGCATGCGATGCGCCTCCTCGCGCGAATAGCCGTAGAGGTCCACCCAGGCGTCGTTCACCTCGAGGATGCGGCCGGTCGCCGGCTCGAACAACGACATCGGCGTGTGTCCGTGCGAGAAGATCGCGAGGCTGCCGTCCGGGATCTCGACGGCGATACCGTCGCCCCGACTGCGATCCGGACGAATGGTGGGAGAGCTCGACACCTCGTGGCGGAGGATATCGCGGATCGCGCACGGTCCGGGATCGCTCTCAGCAGGTTCCGTTGCGGAACCCTCGCGGGATGCGAGCCGACTCCCGAACCCGAGCCATCAGGGGTATGCTCGCTCGCGCCCTCGATGACCCGGCCCCTCGACCATCCCACGCTGCCCCCTCCCCGGCGCAGCATGTCGATCGACTCCTCGCTCTTCCCGCTGGTCGTCAGCCGTCTCGTCGGCGACCAACTCACCGACGACGACGTGCGGGCGTACATCGCGGAGTTCGATGGCCTGCTCGCTCGCGGGCCGGCCTTCGTCCACGTGGTGGACACACGGGGCATGTCGACGGCGGCGAATGCCGTGCAGCGGAAGATGTTCGGCGACTGGCTCGGCGACGAGACCGCGCGTCGCCTGGCGCGCCAGCACAAGGCCTGCGACGGGCTGATCGTGAGCTCGGCCCTGATGCGCGGGGCCATCACCGCCGCCCTCTGGCTCTCTCCGCCGAGCTCTCCGACGAAGTCGTTCGGCACGACGCGCGAGGCGCTCGCGTTCCTCGACGAGCACGCGGGCACGAAGGGAATCGTTCTTCCCGCGGCCGCGCGACGCTGGCTCGAGACGCACTGACCTCCGGCCTGGGTCGCGCCGGGCGCGATCAGTCGCGTGGGCCGAGCGCGCCGAACGCGCCCGTGGCCTCGCGGATCGCGGCGACTCGCTCGAGGTGCCGCGCGCGTTCGGCGGGACGCAAGGACGCGAGCTCCCGCCGGATGCGGCCTTCCTCGACCGGGAGGCCGATGCGTCGCGCGAGCGCGAGCCCCTCGTCGAACGAACGCTCCGCCCGGCGCGTTCTTCCGTGCAGGACGTGCCATCGGCCCTCGAGACGGCGAGCCGCCGGGCGGGCGATGAGGAAGAGCCGCCCGAGGAGCGAGACCCGCGAGAGGGCCCGCTCGCCGAGGGCCTCGAGCCGCGCCTTCGCGTGGGGAGCGGTTTCCGTCGCGAGCAGATCGAGGAGGGTCGAAGCCGTCGCGGAGTAGCCGAAGAGCAGCTGGCTGCCCGCGGGGCGGTCCGCTTCCATCCGCGCGAGGACCCGTTCGGCGAGCGAGAGCGCGCGCTCGCGATCCCCGCGGGCGAGGTGGATCGCCGAGGCTCGCGCGAACTGGATGCGTTCGACGCGGTCGGTCGAGCGCTCGACGAAGGGCTCCGACTCCTCCGCGAGGCGGGCCGCCGCGTCGTAGTCGCCGCGTTCGATCGCCGAGTGGAGCGCGACGCTGTAGGACCAGATCAGCGCTTGATCGCTGCCCGAGCGGCGATGGAGCTCGGACAAGAGGACGGTCTCCTCGGCCTGCCTCACGTGCTCCGCGCGCACCATCGAGACCATGCTCGCCACGGCCACGCATTCGGTCTCGCGACGCAGGTCCTTGAGCTCGCGCGCGATCGCCATGCCCCGGAGGAGTCGTTCGCGTGCCTCGTCGACGTCGCCCTGGGCGAACGCTCCGAAGCCGAGGAGGATGGCGAGCTCGAGGTCGGTCACGGGATCGGAGAGCGAGCTCGCGGTGGCGTCGGCGCGCCGTGCGTAGCGGCGGGCGAGGGGGGGCGAGGGGAGGTAGGTCGCGACGATGCTGAGCTGCGCGTCGCATCGCGCTCGCTCGGGCGAGGCCCCGAGGCCGATGGCGCGGTTCGCGGCATAGAGGGAGCCGAGGGTGGATCGGCCGGAGTCGTTCATGAAGAAGTACGCCCGCGCGACGAGCTCCGCGGCGAGCGCGGCTTCGCGCGCCCGGCCGCGGCTCTCGACGTCCCGATGCTCTGTCTCTCGCGCGACGACGAGGCTCGCGACCTGTCGAACGAGCTCGCGTCCGACGGCGCCCGGCAGGCGGAGCCTCGACGGAAGGTCCGTGCCCGTGGCGTGGTCGAGGAGCGTCGGCCCTCCGGCGCAGAGGCGCAGCGCGGCGCGCCCACGCTCCTGCCCTCGATCGAGGTGGCCGAGTGCGATGCTGGCCTCCGCGGCGAGACGCTCCCAGCGGATGCGACGAAGGGGCGTCCGGCCTGCGTTGTCGCTCGGGGATCGCGTGTCGTGGAGCTCGATCGCACGGTCGAGGTAGACGAGCGCGTCGACCGCGGAGCTCGCCGCGAGGGCGCGCTCGCCGGCGATCGCGAGGTAGTCGATGGCACCGTCGGGATCGCCGGCTTCCAGGCAGTGATGCGCGAGCGTGGGCGCGAGCCGTCCCACCTCGGCCTCGGTCCGGGCGTGCGCACGGAGGACGTCGCGCGCGCGGGCGTGCAGGGCTCTCCGCTCCTGCCGCTCGATGGCGTCGTAGGCCACCTCGCGGAGCTTGTCGTGCACGAACGCGAATCGGCCGCGCTGGGGCTCCTCGAGGACCTGCCGGCGGACGAGCTCCGACGTCGCGCCGTAGAAGTCCTCCACCCTCGAGCCGAGGGCCTCCGCGAGCACCGACGCGTCGATCTCGCGGCCGAGCACGGCGGCCATCCGAGCGACCCGGAGCGAGTCCGGCGAGAGGTCGGCGAGGCGTAGGGCGACGAGCTGACGCAGGGAGCGGGGGAGCGGCACCTCGTCGAGAGCGGACGGAGCGAGAGTCGGCGCGAAGACCCATCGGCCGTGCACGTCTCGACCGAGGAGCCGACGTTCGATCGCCGCGTGGAGGTACTCGGCCACGAAGAAGGGATTGCCCTCCGTGTGACGGTGGAGGTTCGAGACGACGGCCTCGGGCGCGTGCTCGACCGCGAGCATGTCCGCCACCATCTCCGACACGGCCGTCGCCTCGAGGCGCCCGAGCCGGAGGGTACGGACGTCGGTCGCGCGCAGGAGGGCGTCGAGGTCGCTGCGAGGGTCCTCGAGGCGGAACGTGCCGAGGACCACGACGGACCGTCCGACGAACCAGTCGGCGCCGAGGGTCCGCAGGAACGCGAGCGATTGCTCGTCCGCCCATTGGAGGTCGTCGAGCACGAGCAGGAGGGGCCGCTCCTCCGCGAGGGCCTCGAGCGTGGAGCGGAGCGCGTCGTGCAGACGTCGCCGCGAGGCCTCGGGGCCCACGTCGGGGAGGGGAGGGAGCTCCGCGTAGCCGGGCAGCGTCGCGATCGACGCCTCGAAGGGGGCGAGGATGCGCGCCGACGGGCCGAGGAGGCGCTCGAAGGTCTCCGCGCCCTGCGTCCGGCAGCGATCGGAGACCGTGAGGAGCATGCCCTGGAACGCATGGAGCGGGGCCCCGTGGAATCCTCGCAGGCGCGCAGCCTCGCCGCCGGCGGCCACGTCGGAGCACTGGCCCATGAGGACCTGGAAGCCGCGCGCGGCGGCCTTCTGCGCGGCCTCCGCCACGAGGCGCGTCTTGCCGACGCCGCTCTCCCCGCCGACGAAGACCCGGCAGCCCTCGCGCCGATCGAGCGGCGCGCTCGCGCGTTCGAGGACGCCTTCGAGCTCCGCGAGCGGCGCGCCGCGCCCGCTCAAGCGCGGTCGGTAGAGATACGGGAGCGGCGCGGGACCCGAGGGGCCCGAGTCGAGGGCCCCGTACCGACCGAGCCGCTCCGCGACGACGTCGGCGTGGCCGAGGCGATCCTTCGGTTCGCGAGCGAGGAGCTGGAGCACGAGTCTCTCGAGCTCATCGGGCAACGTCGGCACGACCTCGCGCGGGCGACGCGGCTCCGAGGTCAGCTTCTTGACCAGGAGGGCGGGGAGCGTCGGAGCCTCGAACGGGGGAAGCCCCACGAGGGCTTCGTAGAGCATGCAGCCCACCGCGTAGAGATCGGCGCGCGCATCGACGAGCGAGCCGCGGATCTGCTCGGGCGCCATGTACTGCGGGCTCCCGATCACGGTCCCCGTCGGTTCGAGCACCTCGCGTCCCCGCCGCTCGGTGTCGCCCGCGGCGATGCCGAAGTCGACGAGCACGGGGCCTCGGTCCGGAGTGACGATGACGTTGTCGGGCTTGAGGTCGCGGTGGACGATGCCCTCGCCGTGCACGTAGGCGAGGGCCCTGCAGACCGTCCGGAGGATGGACAGGGTCTCGCGGATCTCTTCGTCGGTCCGTTCGGCGCGCGGCCGCTCGACCTGCGGCGCGTCGCTCTCGTCGGTCCGGAGCTCGGTCGAGGCCGTGGGACGCGTCGGTCGTGTGTGGGCGGGGATCGGTCGTCCGAGGAGCCGGAGCCGATGGCCGAGCGTGGGCCCTTCGAGCAGCTCCATCGCGTACCACGGTCGACCGTCGTGGACGCCCTGGTCGACGATGCGCACGACGCCGGGATGCTCGAGGCCGCGCAGGGCGCGGATCTCGCGCCGGATGCTGGAGAGCGCCGACGCGCCGTCGAGCTCGACGGTCTTCAGCGCGACCGCATGCCCCGTCGTCTCGTGCACCGCTCGATAGACGACGCCCATGCCGCCGGAGCCGAGGCGTGCTTCGAGGTGGTAGGGGCCGATGGAGACGGGCGCCGGATGCTCCATCGCCGTGGCGCGGGTCCGCCCTTCGCCGAGCGGGAGGTCTTCCGAGCGGATGGTCCGCTCGGCGCTCTCCCAGCCCGTCGCGTCGACGGTTGCCGTCGAATCCGGGGGCGCCCGCCGCATCGCCGCGGGGCTCCCGATCGCGTCATCCGCTGCCATGGTGCCGGCTTCTCTTCCTCCGTGCCCAATCATACGACGTCCTGGCGGGAGGCGTCGCCCCCCACGGGCGCCGGCCTTCGGACCCTCGGGCCCGAGCGACGGAACGTGACGTCGCGCGACGCGGGTTGCGCGTGCGTGTCATCCCACGCGCGAGGCCGAGTGGACACATGCGCTGGGCTCGATCGCCGTGATACCCTGTGACCCGGATGTCGCCCGGTCGTCTGCTCCCGTTCGTGCTCCACGCATCGCTCGCGTGCGCTCTCGTCGGGGTGGCCGGCGCGGCGCGCGCCCAGGACATCGAGGAAGCGCGCGGTCGCTGGTTCGATGCGGACTTCGAGGCGTCGCGGGACGAGTTCCGCGGCGTGCTCGCGAGCCCGACCCTGACGGCCGCCCATGCGGTCGACGCGCACCGCTACCTCGCGGCGATCCACCTCGCGCTCGGCGAGCCCGAGGAGGCGCGGGCCCATGCCGAGGCCGCCGTGGCCCTCGACCCACGCGCCGAGCCGCCCGAAGGCGCGCCTCGGGGCGCCGAGGACCTCTTCCGCATGGCGCGACGTCGGCTCGGTGACCGCCGGGCCGAGCTGACGGTCGAGCCGCGCGGCGCCTTGGTCCGCGGCGCCTCCGTGACCGTGGTGAGCGTCCTCGATCCGGCTCCGCCGGCGCTCGACGCCCGCCTCGTGCTCCGTTGCGGCAGCGAGGAGGCCACGGGCCAGCCGCCTTCCGTCGAGGTCGTGGTCGTGCCCGACGCCGACGTCGTCTGCGTGGCCGAGCTCCGGACGGCGGCCGGCGCGGTCCTGCTCACCGTGTCGCGCGAGCTGCACCTGCCGGCGCGGGCGGCCGAGAGCGGGATGGCGAGCGACGGCGAGCCCCGCCGCAAGCGATGGCCGTGGATCGTCGGTTCGGTGGCGCTCGCCGCGGCCGCTGGTGCCGTGGCCGGCGTCGTCGTCCACAACCACAACCAGCCCGCCTCGTTCAGCGGGACGACGGTGGTGGGTTGGTGAACGAGCAGCCGAACGACCCCCAGGCCGGGAAGTCCCTCGGCACGGTCGGGCGGTACGCGCTCCGGCGCGAGCTCGCGAGCGGCGGCATGGCCACCGTGTACCTGGCGAGCCTCACGGGGCCGCACGGCTTCGAGAAGGTCGTCGCGGTGAAGCGGATCCACCCGCACCTCAAGAAGGATCGCCGCTTCGTCGAGATGTTCCTCGACGAGGCCCGCGTCGCCGCGCTCATCCACCATCCGAACGTCTGCGCCGTGGCCGACTTCGGCGAAGAGGACGGGACCCCGTACCTCGTGATGGAGTTCCTGCAGGGAGAGTCGCTCTCCTCGGTGCTCCGGGCCGCGCGCGCCGAAGGCGGCGTCCCGTTCTGGCTCGCCGCGCGCATCGTCCACGACGCCGCGCGCGGCCTGCACGCGGCCCACGAGCTCCGCGGTCCCGACGGACATCCCCTCGGCGTGGTGCACCGCGACGTCTCGCCGCAGAACATCTTCGTGCTCTACGACGGCCTGACGAAGGTCGTCGATTTCGGCGTCGCCCGCGCGCGGGGGCGCCTCACCGTCACGGGGACCAACGAGGTCAAGGGCAAGCTCCCGTACATGTCGCCCGAGCAGTACGACGGCGAGAACGTCGACCGCCGCACGGACGTCTGGGCCCTCGGCGTCGTCCTCTGGGAGACGACCGTCGGGCGCCGCCTCTTCCGCGCCGACAACGACGGCGCCACCATCGCTCGCGTCCTCCACAAGCCCGTGCCGCGACCCTCGGAGGTCCGGACGGACTATCCGCCCGAGCTCGAGGCCATCGTCATGCGCTGCCTCGAGCGCGACGTGACCCTCCGCTATCCCTCGGCCGAGGCGCTCGCCGAGGACCTCGAGACGTTCATGTACTCGCTCGGCAAGCCCGCGGGCGCCTCGCAGGTGAAGCGGTGGATGCACGAGCACTTCGCCTCGCACATCGAGCGCGGGGAGGCGCTGCTCCGCGGCGAGTCGGCGGAGGAGGGGCTCGAGGAGCCCAGCGGAACCACGCTGAGCTCGATCCGCGCGCGCGCCGATCACGCGATCGGACCGTCGGACCCGACGGTGGTCTGGCCGCCCGGGACGACCGACGGTCCCTCCGTCGGGGCGCAGGCCCCGACGGTCTCGGGCGATGCCGCCACCGTCGTCGCACGGCAGCTCGCGCCGGGCGGATCCCACCCCGACATCCCTGCGTTCCCGTCGGCAGCCGACGCCGACGCGGACGAGTCCGACGAGGACGCACGCCACATCGTGGCGCATCGGCGCAAGCGCGCCCTCGTCCTCTCGCTGCTCGCGGCCCTCGTCGCCGTGGGCGTCGCGCTCGTCGCCCATCCGCGGCCCGACGTGGCCGTCGAGACGCGCGACGAGGTCGTTGCACCTCCGAGCATCGGCGCTCCGTCGCCCGAACCGGCGGCTTCCGACCGGGATACGGCGCGGGCCACGCCGAGCGCCATGGAGCCGCCGACGGCGGCCCTTCCGGCCGAGCCCACGGCTCCGGTCCCGCCCGGGCCCCGTGCGGCCGCGGCAAGGCCCGGCGCCGTCCCCGCCACGCCCACGCCGGGCCCGTCGCCGGAGCCCGCGCAGGCCGCCGCCCCCGCGCCCGTGGCCGTTCCGGAGCCCCCCCGCCCCCGAGCCCCGGAGCCCGCGGCACCCGCCGAGCCCACGGCTCCGGGCACGCTCAGCCTCCTCGCGATCCCTCCCGCGACCGTCCGGCTCGGTGGGCGCGTGCTCGGCGAGACCCCGCTCGCACGCCTCGAGCTGCCGGCGGGGGATCATCGTCTCGAGCTGACCACGGCCGACGGCCGCTCGCAGGTCGTCACGGTCCACATCGAGAGCGGCACCGCGACCCGTCGCCGCGTCGAGTTCCCGACGCCCGCGGCTCCCTGAGCCGGTTCGGCCCTGCGGGGCTCAGCGGTAGGTGACGACGAGGCGGGGACGATTGCCTGCCGTCGTGTTCTCGCGCGTGCCCCACGTGTACGGATCGGCGTTGTTCGCCGCGCCGGACGTCTGCGTGAAGCGCCAGCCGTAGTTCGTCGCGCTCGAGTCGAGGAAGGACTGGACGTCGGTCGCCATCGTGCCGCCCGTCACGGAGGTGGTCGCGCCCGACGCCCCGGCGTTGAACGTCGTCGTCTGCGTCCCGCTGACGCTCGGGCCCGCGCCGACCGGGATCGTGTCCTCGGTCCAAGACGTCGTGATACGCCGGAGATCGTGGCCCGTGCCGCACGTGCCGCAGCCGCCGAGGCGGACGATCTGCATCGACGCGGAGAGAATCGTGGAGCCGGCGGGAATCGTCCCGCCCTCGGCGCAGGTCCCACCCGCGACGTCGAAGCGCACGTACGAACGGTTGTAGGTCGACCCGTCGTTCGTCGTCGCCATCGAGGTGCCGTGGCCGTTCGACTGGTTCGAGAGGTAGTTCGTCGAATAGCCGTCGGCTGCCGACGTCAGCGTGCACGTGTAGGTGCACTGGCCGTTCGAGAGCGAGCCGCCCGTGCGACAGCTCGTGCAATGGGTCGCGCCCGCGCCGTCGCAGGTCGCGCAGCTCGCGTCGCAGGCCGCGCAGGTGCGGTTCTGGGCGACGTTCCCGTCGGCGCAGGCCTGCGTCTGGTACTGGCTGGTCGTGCACGTGGTGCAGCCCGAGCAAATCCGGTCGGTCGTCGCCGTCGGCGCCACGCTCATGTACTGCCCGGTGCCGCAGTTCGTGAGGGGCGTGCAGACGCGGTCGAGCGTGCCGTTGCCGTTCGCGCAGGCCTGGCTCTCGTACGTGCCGGCCCCGCAGGGGCTCGTGCACGCGGTGCAGACGCGGTCGGTCGTCGGCGTCGGCGCGGCGAGCTGGTACTGGCCCGTCGAGCAGTCCGAGACCGGGCTGCAGACCCGGTTCTGTGGGGAGTTCCCGTTCGCGCAGGCCTGGCTCTCGTAGGTGCCCGAGCCGCACGTCGTGCACGAGCCGCAGACGCGGTCGTTGTTCGGGCCGGGAGCGAGCGTCTGGTATTGGTTGGAGCCGCAATCGGTCAGGGTCACGCACGTGGCCCCGTTGAAGAACTGGCCCGACGGGCAGGCGGTGCAGTCGCCCGCGGTCGGTCCGTTGCAGCGGCCGAGGCACATGGGGTCGCACGCCGAGCAGATGCGGTACGAGGCTCCGTTCCCGTTCGCGCAGGCCTGGCTCTCGTAGAAGCCGCTGCCGCAGGAGGCGACGCAATTGCCGCACGTGCGGTCGGCGGTGGAGGTCGGCGGCTGGCTCTCGTACTGCCCCGTCCCGCAGTTCGTGAGCGAGGCGCAGACGCGGTTCTGCATCGAGTTGCCGTTCGCGCAGTCGGTCGTCTGGTACTGCGTCGGTCCGCAGGTCGTGCACGCGCTGCAGACACGGTCGCTCGTCGGTGTCGGGGCGGTCGTCATGTACGAGTTGGTCCCGCAGCTCGTGAGCGGGGTGCAGACGCGGTCCTACGTCCCGTTCCCGTTCGCGCAGGCCTTCGTCTCGAACTGACCGGAATTGCAGACGGAGCACGTGCCGCACTCGCGGTTCGAGGTCGGCGTCGGCGCCTTCGTCTGGTACTCCCCCTGGCCGCAGACCGTGAGGTCGAAGCAGCTCCTTCCGCTCGCGTCGCCCGCGGCCGGATTCGGGAGGTCGACGCAGTACTGCCCGCCGGGGCAGGGATTCGTCGGGCAGGCGTCGACGTTCGTCCCACCGTCCGTGCCCGCGTCGGAGTCGACCCCGCCGTCCGGGAGCTGGCACTCGCCGTCGTTGCAGACCCCCGTGTCGCAGCCCGGGGGCTGCGTGGTGGCTCCGAGCGCGACCGCGAGCTGCTTCGAGCCCCGTGCCTCGAGGTGGACCGTCACGCAGCCGGCGGCGACCGCCGTGCAAGTCGCGTTGAATCCCCGCGCGTAGAGGCCGTAGGTCCCGGGGTCGACGTCCTGGAAGCCCGGCAGGCTCGCGGCCTCCGTCTGCCGCAGGCCCACGCCGGCGACGATGACGCCCGTCGGTGGCTGACCGGAGGCGACGTCGGCCTCGCTCGGGCAGGAGGGGAGGAGCTGGAGCTCGACGAAGCGGACGTCCGACGGCGTCACGTCGCTCGCGAACGAGACCTCGACGTCGTAGCGGGGCGTCGAGCAGGCCCCGACCCCGAGCGCGGCGAGCACGAACGCGAGGCAGCTCGGGACGAAGCGGAGAGGACGGCTCACGAGGCGATTGTACACGACCGGGACCGATCGTGCGCCTGCTTCGGGGCGCGGAGGATCGCGCTGCGAGCGGTAATTCCAGGAGGAAACGCGAGCCGCGTCACGTCCCCGTCCCGTCGCCGGCGGCGCGGATCAGGGCCTTCTCGAGCCACTTCTCGGGGCCGTCCGGCATCGACGCGAGCCTCCGCTGTCGGCGTTCCTTCGCGCGCGCGATGAGCGCTTCCACGGCGACGCGGCTCTGCTCGTGGAGCGCGTCGACCGTCGCGGGGTCGTCCGCCAGCGAGGGATCGGCGGGGACCTCGATGAGCTCGCCGACGAGGAAGTGGAACTGCTGGGGCAGGGGGAAGGGCCCGAGCCCGACGTAGAGGGGAGGTACGTACTTGGCGCCGAACGCCTTCACGACGAGCTTGCCGAGCGGCGTCCGCTTCATCTCGGGCGCGGTGCGGAGCTGACGGAACGTCTCGTCGTGCCCGAGGATGGCCATGGGCGCGATCGGGGCGCCCGCACGGATCGACGAGCGCACGAAGCCGCGGCTCTGGTCCCAGAAGAGCTTGTAGCGGTCCTTCGGCTCGGAGAGCGCTTCGCGGGCTCCGCCGGGACAGACGTAGAGGATCTCGCCGCGCCGGAGGAGGCGGTCCGCCACCTTCGGCGTCCCCTCGACCGCGCCGCGTGCCTCCATGAAACGCCGCTGGACCGCGGTGGCGAAGAGCACGTGATCCGCGACCGCGCGGATCGGTCTTCCGGCGACCTCCCACCCCCCGACGAGCAGGGGCATGAGCTCGAAGCCGAGGAGCCCGTGGTTCGCGACGAGCATGATGCCGCGGGATCCCCTCAGGTTCTCGAAGCCCTCGTAGGTCGGTCGGAACCAGGTCTGGCTCGTCGTCGAGCGCGCGAGGGTGCGCTGGTAGGCGTCGAGGTCGAGCTCCCAGGCGTAGGTGTCCGGATCGAAAGCCATGGAGACCGGATGGTAATCGCCCACCGCCGCCCGTGGCAGCGCTTCCTCGCGCGAGCCGGGGTGGGAGGTTGTGGGAACGAGGCGCGTCGTCCTCCTCGGAGCCGAGTTGCGCTACCTTCGTGCTGCCGTGAGCACGATCGACGAGGAAGCCCCGGAATCCCCTCCGCCGATCGGCAGCGTCCTCGAAGACCGTTACCGCCTCGTCGGCGAGCTCGGTGCGGGGGGCATCGGCTGGGTCTTCCGGGCCGAGCACCGGAAGCTCCGGCACCACGTCGCCCTGAAGATGCTGCAGGCGCGCTTCGTCGCGAACGACGTGCTCCGCGCCCGCTTCGAGCGGGAGGCGAAGGCCCTCGCGGCCCTCTCGCATCCGCACATCGTCACGCTCACCGACTACAGCATCGTCGACGGTCATCCCTACCTCGTGATGGAGCTGCTCGAAGGCCGCACGCTCGGTGAGCTCCTCGCGGAAGGTCCGCTGCCGGAAGCGCGGGCGAGGCGCATCGCGAGGCAGGTGCTCGAAGCGCTCGCCTACGCGCACCAGCGCGGCTTCGTCCATCGCGACCTCAAGCCCGACAACATCTTCCTCGTGCCGCTCCCGAGCGAGCCCGACTTCGTGAAGATCCTCGACTTCGGCTTCGTGAAGCTCTTCGATCCCGAGGTCGGTCACTCGATCGGAGGAGACCTCACGCGGTCGGGCATCGGCTTCGGCACGCCCTCGTACATGAGCCCCGAGCAGGCCTCGGGCGATCGCACGGGACCTCCCACCGACGTCTACGCGCTCGGCATCACCTTCTTCGAGATGCTCGCGGGTCGGCGACCGTTCGTGGGCGAGGTGCCGGAGATCCTGAGGCAGCAGATCTCGGCGCCACTGCCTCCACTCGTCGTGGGCGACCTCGTCGCCGTGCCCGAGCTCCGCGAGCTGCTCGAGCGCTCCACCGCGAAGGCCGCGAGCGAGCGCTTCGCGAGCGCCGTGGAGATGCTCGACGCGCTCGACCGCCTGCCCGAGCCGGCGCTCGTACCGGCGCGCGACGGAGCCCGGAGGGCCGGACGCGAGCGCTCGCCGCGGCCCGTGCCCGAGACCGCGGTTTCGAGCGCGACCTCGCTCGTCGTCCGGCGGCTCCTCGCGGGCGTCGCGGCGCTCGCGCTCGCCGCGCTCGTCGTCTTCGCGCTGCGAGGTCGGGAATCCGAGACGCCGCCGGAGCTCGCTCCGCCGGCCATCGCGGCCTCGACGGTGACTGCACCTCCCGTGGCCGCGTCGCCTCCTGTCGCCGAGCCCGTCCCCTCGACCGAGTCCCCGGACCCCGCGAGCCCGACCTCGCCGGACGCCACGGCCGCAAGCGAGTCTCCATCGGACGCCGACGCGGCGGGGGACGATGGCCTCGGCGAGAGCCCGTGGACGAGCCGCCCGCGCGTCGCGGTCCTCGCGACGGCGAATCGACAGATCGCCGAGGGACGCATCCTCACGGGCTCCACCGAGGAGGCGATCGAGCGGTACGGCCGCGGCCATCGCGACGATCCGAGGCCGTACCTGCTCCTCGGCTCGAACGCCTTCCGGCAGGGGCAGGAGTCCGTCTCCCTCGCGCGCTACGAGCTCGCCCAGCGGACGGCCGCGGACGCGCGCAACGATCCGCGCATGCTGAGGCACCTCGTGCGCCTCGCGGCCGAAGGTCGCGTGACGAGCCGGGCCGCGCGCGCGATCGAGCGGATCTACGGACCGCTCGCGAAGGGGGCGATCGAACGCGAGCTCGCGCGCGCCGAGCTCGACGCGGGGGCGTCGGCCCGCCTCCGGCGCCTCGCGGAGCGTCTCGGCGGCTGACGTCGAGGTGCGACGCGTGGGCGCGTGTCCCACCTCGATCGGAAGAACGTCGCTCGATCGCTCGCTCGGGTGAGCCCACGGGATCGTGGGCGTTCGCCCATGGCGGACCGTCCGGGCGGGACGATATCGTTCCTCCATGAAGAACCGTTCGCTCCCGCTCTTCCTCGGTGCCTGCATCGGTGCGGCCGGCGCAGTCGCTCTCCTCGCGTCTCCCTGGCTGCGTGGTTCGAACGCCCAGGCCCAGACGCCGCCCGCCGCGCGTCAGTACCGCGAGTGCATCGCCGTCACGACCTTCCACGTGACGGGGCGCGAGTTCAACGCCGGTCAGATGCCGCGCATGTCGCTGCAGATCCCCATGGGATGGACGCCGGTCGGCGGCGCCTCCGACTCGACGGGCGAGCCCTACGTCATCCTCTGTCGCTGAGCGACGACGTGGACTCCGGAGGTCTCGACCACTTGCTGCCGCACGTGACCCAAGCCCCCGACAAGGCCGCGCTCGCGTGGGCGATCCGCTTCTTCTCCCCCCAGGTGGCCTGGCATCGCCTCGAGGTGCGAGGGCTCGATCGCATCCCGCGTGGGCCCGCGCTCCTCGTCGGGAACCACAACGCGGGCGCCGCGGTGATCGACGAGCTCTTCCTCGTCCAGTACTACCGCGAACGCGGGTTCGACGAGCCGATCCACGTGCTCGCGCACGACTTCTTCTTCGAGACGCTGCGCGCCGGATCGCTGCTCTCGAAGATCGGCGTCATCCCCGCGAATCGGCGGTACGCCGAGGAGGTCCTCCGCCACGGAGGCAAGGTGCTCGTGTACCCGGGCACCGATCACGATTCGCTCCGTCCCTACACCGCGCGCTCGAAGGTCCGCTTGCACGGCCATCGAGGCTTCGCGCGGCTCGCCGTCGATTGCGGCGTGCCCGTGGTCCCCGTCGCGACGGCGGGCGCCCACGAGGCGATGATCATCCTCTCGCAGGGCAAGGCCCTCGCACGGGCGCTCGGGTTCCCTCGCCTCGTCCGCTGGCATTCGTTCCCCGTGGCCGTGAACCTGCCCTGGGGCCTCGCCGTCGGCCCCGTCGCCTACTTCCCCTACGTCCCGTTCCCCGCGAAGGTGACGATCGAGATCGGAGCGCCGATCGACACCCACGCGCTCGCGAGCGAGGCCCATCGGCGGGCCGACGCGGTCGAGCAGACCTATCTGCGCACGGAGTCGGCCCTCGGGGACATGCTCGCTCGGCTCTATGCCGAGCGCCGTCTCCCGATCGTCGGTTGAAGGGTAGCCATGGGCGCGATCGTACGTTGGGGGCTCCGGCTCGGTTGCGCAGGCCTCGTCGTCGTCGTCCTCGCCGTCTTCGGCGCGTTCGCCTTCCGCGACGCCATCGTCACGCGCGTCGTCGGTGGCGTGCTCGCCGAGAACGGCGCGACGTGTACGCCGCTCGCGATCGACGTGCCCTGGGACTTCGCCTCGCTCCACGCCGCTCCGACGACGTGCGCACTCGACGAGGGACACGTGGCGACGCTGGGCCTTCCCCACGGCATCGACGTGACCCTCGACGGCTTCCATCCGCGCGAGGTGACGCTGGCGGAGCTCGACCTCGGCATCCGCGCGATGGAGCTCCCGGAGGGAGCGGCCCCCGCCATGCTCGACACCCGCGTACCCGCCCCGCTGCAGAAGGCGCTCTCGGGCATGGCGTCGATCGCGGAGCGCACGGACCTTCCGAGCGTCCGCCTCGGCCTCGCGCGCGTGAGCGCGGGCGGTCCCTCCGTGGCGATCCGCGACGTCACGCTCTCGCACGACGCCACCGGCCTCGTCCTCGGCATCGGCCAGATCGGTGCGCCGCCCATGACGCACGGCATGCTCGAGCTCGGCGGTCGCATCCTCTCGGTGCGCGGCTCGGCGACCCGCGCGAGCGCGACCGTGCGCGGCCGTCTCGCCATCGACCTCGACGTCGGACCGCTCGCGTTCGACAAATCGTTCGCGTTCCGCCTCGAGGGAAGCGCCCTCGACACGGCCACGCCGAGCTACACGATCGCCTTCGCACACGACCCGAACCTCGATCGGCTCCGCGCCGCTCTCGGCGCCCTGCGCGAGCGGCACGACGCCCGACGGGACGCCCGCTCGGAGCGCGTCGACGCTCTGCGCGACCGGGCGAGCGACCGACGCGAGGGCCTCGCCGAGCGCCGCGAGTCCCGCGGTCTCCGCTGAAACACGACCCTCACCGTTCGCGGGGTTGCGGAATCGCTGTGGAATCCGCCGAACGACCGGATGTGCGACGTGTGGGCTTACGTGGGTGTCACGAATCTGACGTTCGGGGATATGTCATGGGCCCCGGGTTCCGTTACAGTGAGAGTGGAACGTCGGATCACCGTCACGGAGGTGGCCCATGACCGAGGAGCGCCGCAGCGAGAGACCCTCGACCCCCGCCGAGCTGAACCAGGAGCTCCTGGGTCTGCTCCAGCGCGACTTCGTCGTCGCGCCCGCGGTGGAGAAGGAGAAGGCCGCGCAGACGGCCGAGGCCTTCGTCGGCCAGCTCTACTACGACTTCGTGGTGAAGGAGGAGGAGCGCAAGCGCCGCGCTTCGCACCTCGCCGGTGCGCTGCTGAACAAGGTCTCGCGCGACTTCGGCTCCGTTCCCCCGCCGCCCGTGATGAGCGTCACGACGGAGAGCGACGCCGAGCTCGAGGCCGCGGCCAACGCTCCGCTCTCGGCCGACGAGCTCGCCGAGCTCGAGGCGATGAAGGCGCCGAAGGGCCTCTTCGAGAAGCTGATGGCGATCTTCACGCGGAAGTAGCCGCGCTCAACGCGGCTTCGGGCCCCGCTCGCGCTCGACGAGGCCATCGAGCTCCGCGGGCACCGCCACGCCCGCCTTCACGAGCTGCTCGCGGCACCAGGCGAGCGCCTCCGGTCGATGCTCGAAGGCCGCCATGGGCACGTCGGGACGGATGAGCCAATTGAGCGCCGTGATCGCGCCTCGCTGCATCGCGCTCGGCATCACCATGGCGGTGCCGAGGCTCACCTTCTCCATCCGCCCCTTCATCGAGGGGAACCAATCCGCGATGATCTTGCGCTGGGAAGCCGAGGGAAACGCGAAGTCCGTCGCCTCCGTGAGGACCACGAACTTCCTCCCGCGCTCGACGAGCTTGCCCACGTGGCCGAGCAGCGTGTGGTAGTCCGCGTCCGTCGTGCCCTCGTGGTTCACGATCCACACGAGCGGGAAGTGGTCGAGACGCACGTCGATGCCGGCCATGCCGCGATCATGCTTCCGACGCGCGCGCGCCGTCCACGGGATTCGCGGCGTCCGGCCTCAGGGAGGCACGATGCGGTAGGGGCGCATCATCATGTTGTCCTCGTGCTCGAGGATGTGGCAGTGCCACACGTACGGGGCCGTCGTCGGATCGAACGAATAGCCGCCGTACGCGCCGCTCGCCGCCGGATCCTGCGGTGCGAAGCGCACGAGGAGGCGGGTCACGGTCTCGTCCTTCACCCGCACCGTATCCTTCCAGCCCGCTTCGTTCGCGGCGGGGAGGATGCGCCCGCCGATCAGCACGGGCCCCACGGAGGGGATGTTCTGCGGCTGGTCCGTCCCTCCGGGCGGCGGCAGGTGGGCGACGTGGGCGCCGCAGGTCGGCGCCGGGCCCGGCGTGCCGCGACCGACCGTTCCAGCGGCGGCGTTCCAGCCCGCGAGGTAGTCGTCGCGGCTGATGCGCTGACGATCGAGCACGTTGAACTGCACGAGGTGCAAGTGGATCGGATGCGTGTCGTCCGTCGCGTTGACGATCTCCCAGATCTCGGTCGAGCCGAGGCGCGGCGTCTCGGTGATCGGCGCGTCGTAGCAGGTGTTGTTCAGCAGGCCGACGACGATGTCGCCCGTCGCCGGATCCGCCACCTCGGTGAGCACCATGTGGCGGGTGACGGTCGCCGCGGAGGCGTCGAGGCGGGTCGGGATCGACGAGAGCGTCGCCGGCAGCGTGCTCGTGTCGGGCCCCTTCGACGGCACGACGCGGAATTGCATCACGCGGACCGTGGCCGGATCGGGGGGATCGCCGTCGGGGAAGGGCGTCGGCGCGTCGTTCTCGAAGTAGAGCGTGGTCCCGGGCGCGAGCGTCGAGAAGTCGATCACGATGTCCGCACGCTCGGCCGGCGCCATGAAGAGCTGGTTCGCCGTCGAGACCGAATCCGTCGCGACGACGATCCGCTCCATGTCGAGCCGCACGGGTGCGCCCAGGTAGCCGCCGTCGCTGCCGATCTGGAAGACCTCGGGATGGAGCGCGCCGGTCGCCTCGTCGACGAGCCGGAGGTTCACCATCCGCGAATTCGACGCGTTGAGCATGCGGAAGCGGTACTTGCGCGGCTCGACCTCGAGGTAGGGCCAGGCCATGCCGTTCACCGTCATCACGTTGCCGAAGAACTCCATCGGCATCTTCGGATGGTAGTGAGCCATCGGCATGTTCGAGTCGTCGAGGTAGCGGAGCGAGCCATCGCGCTCGAACTTCCGATCCGCGATCACGAGCGGGATCTCGTAGGCGCCGCTCGGGAGGTTCAGGGCGGCCTCCTGGGCGGGATCGCGGATCACGTAGAGGCCCGCGCCCATCGCCATCACGTTGAGGCGCACGATGCCCATCGAGTGGTCGTGGTACCAGAGCGTCGTCGGCGGCTGCTGGTTCGGATACGTGTAGACGGCGGCGTTCCCGGGCGGTCCGCCCATGCCGTTCTCGGCCGCGTTCGGATCCGGCGTGTACCAGGCCATCGGATCCCCATCGCTGTCCGGAGCCGTCTCGCCGCCGTGCAGATGCGTGACCATCCGCACGTGCGGCTCTCCGTCCATCGTGCCCATCAGCGTCGTGTCGTACGCGGGCTCGAGCAGATGCTTCGTCTCGGGCCGGCCCTGCGCGTCGCGCCGATCGTCGATCCAGCGGACGACCACCGGGCGGCCTCGTTGCGCGACGATCGTCGGCGCGATGTACGAGCCGCTCTGACGCACGGTCGCTCCCTGCGCGTCGACGACGCCCGTGTCGTAGTCGTGATCGACCTGGCCGTAGCCCCAGACCGTGGTCGCGAGACGACGCGTCGTGTTCGGCGCGTACATGCCGAACCACTGCTGGAAGCGCGTCACGTGCATCTCGTAGTAGTCCGCGCCGGGGTAGGCCGGATGCGTGCCCGGCACGGCCGTCTCCGGGATCGGAAGCGGGTTCGTGAAGGGCCGCTGGCTCCCGATCTCGAGGGGCTGACCGCCGCCCGTGGCCCCCTTGCAGCTCAGCCCGGCGAGGGCGGTGGCGACGACGAAAAGCCTTGCGATGCCGATGGTTTGCATGATCTCTCGCGTACGGCTCGGGGTCCCTCTTCGGGGATGACCGGGAGTCCCCTGAAAATGACATCCGTTTTCAACAAGGCAACCCTCATGTGCGCTGGCCGACACCGCGTGCAGGATGGAGGAATGGGCTGGCGCCTCCTTCTCGTGTCCCTGATGCTCGTCCCGGCGGCCTGCGCGCATCACCGCGTGGCGCCCCTCGAGCCCCCGCCCGTCGTGCCGCTCTCGGAGCGCATCGGCGATGGGAGCGTGCCTCCGCCGAGCGAGGGCTGGATCCGCGCCCGCGCGCAGCTCGACGACCTCGTCGAGCTCTGTGCGGGCAAGCGAGAGTCCCTCGCGAGCGAGGTGCATCGCGCGGATCGGAACGAGCGACTCGCGTTCGCCGGTTCCCTGGGCGCGTCCGTGGCAGGCTCGGTCGCGTCGAGCCGCCGGGGAACGACCGTCGTCGGCTCGGGGCCTGCGAGCTACTATCCCAACTACGTCTACGGCACCCAGGCGCCCGTGACGGGCGGCGTGCCGACCGCGGCCCATTTCGGGCCCGCCGCCCCGAGCAGCGGCCGCCCGACCGTCGGGCTCGGCGCGACGAATCCCCTCGGCGAGCGGGCCGACGTCGTCGCGCTCGACGCGAACCATCAGCTCCGGGTCATCGAGGAGGAGCTCGATGCGGCCTACGAGAAGCTCGATTCGCTCCGGACGGCACCCGAGCTCACGGAAGCGGACGAGGACGCGCTCGATTTCCACGAGGAGCGGCTGCGGGTGCTCTGCGCGCCCTGAGGTTCCGACGCCTCCTGCCTGCAGGCCGGGGCTCCCGTGCGTAGGTCTCGTCCACGCACCCCGATGTTCCCCTCGGCCCCCATCCGACTCACCACCGAGACGACGCCCTTCGCTCCCGCCTCGATCGGAGCGCCGTTCGCCTTCGTCGGCACGATGGCGGGCGTCATCGCCGCGCGCCTCGTCGGTGGCCGGGAGTGGCCCGTGGTCCTGGCGGTCGCGCTCGTCGCATCCGCGGTCGGTCTGCGGCTGCACCGGAAGCAAGGCCGCGAGATCGCGCGCGGCGAGCATCGCGTCGGCACCGCGCCGGTCTTCGGCTCCTGCTACCTCCTCTTCGTCGGCGTGCTCGTCGTCCTCTTCGGAGTCGCTCTCGCGCGGACGTACGAGCCCGGCGCGACCCTCTTCGGGCCCCGGGACACCCTCGGCTCGGTGGTCGTGGACCTGCTGCAGATGCTCGGCGTCGTGCTCGCCGTGCCCCTCGCGCTGGCGGGGCTCTGGCTGCTCCCGGTCGCCTTCGTCGTCGGAGCCGCCGCAGACGCCGGACGCGAGCCCACGGGCTCTCCGGCGCGCCCCCTGGTCGAGCGCGAGCCCTGGCGCTCGGCCGTCGGCGTCGTCGCCGCGCTGTCGTTTCCCTTCGGGCTCGGGAAGGTGTCGGGCGTGCCGGGACCCGCGCCGGTCGCCTCGTTCCTCGCCGTGGGTCTCGCCACGGTCCTCGTCGTCGTCGACGGCGCCGCGCTCGCACGCCTCGGGGCGGGCCCGGCCCTCGACCCTCCGGTCCTCGCCACCGCCCGGGCCGCCGCGCGTCGTTCGTGGGTGGCTCTCGCATTCGCCCTCGTCCTCTTCGGCGTGCGCGTCCTGCTCGCCTTGCGATGAGCCCGGAGGGCCGCTTCCTCGGCCGCCCCGCGTGCGTAGATGATCGCCATTCCCGACGCCCCACGGAGCCCCGCATGTCGATTGCACGTCCCTCCCTCGTCGCCACCGCGCTGGCCTCGGTCCTCGTCGCCCCGTTCGCGCTCGACGCGCTCGTCCCCGCGGCAGGCGCCCTCGACCGAGAGAACGTTGCATCTGCAACGAAGCCCCGCGCGAGGCGTGCGCGGGACGCGGGGACGGAGGCCTCGAGTGGGGGCGCGGCCTGCGCGCTCGCCGGGACCTGGGCGGGTCGGGTCCCCGCGGGACCCTTCGCGGGACAGACGAACGTCTGGACCCTCGCAGCCGGAGGAAGCTATGCGAGCGCGATCGGCGCCTCGAGCCTGAGCGGGACCTGGTCGCTCGACGGAACGACCCTCACCGTCACGGACACGGGCTCGAATCCCACCTACCTCGCCTGCCCCGCGGGACAGCGAGGCACCTACCGCGTCGACTTCGCCGCGAGCTGCAACGGCATCACGCTGCACGCGCTCGAGGAGCCCTGCGACGGAAGGCGTGTCGCCCTCGACGGCTTCGCGCCGACGAGGCGGTAGCGTGGCCCGCCGTCGCAGCGCCGAGGCCCTGGCGACCGAGCAGCGCGCGATCTCGGTCTCGGAATTCTTCGCTGCCAATCGGCATCTGCTCGGCTTCGACTCCTCCGAGCGCGTCCTGCTCGCGGCCGTGAAGGAGGCCGTCGACAACGCGCTCGACGCCTGCGAGGAGGCCGGTTACCTGCCCGAGGTCACGGTCGCGATCGAGAAGCTCGGGAAGGATCGCCACCGGGTCGCGGTGACGGACAACGGCCCCGGCATCGTCGAGGCGCAGGTCGGCCGCATCTTCGGGAAGCTCCTCTACGGCTCGAAGTTCCACCATCCGCGGCAGTCGCGCGGCCAGCAGGGCCTCGGCATCGCGGCCGCCGGCATGGTCGCCCAGCTCACGACCGGCGCGCCCGTGCGCATCGTCACGCGAACCTCCCCGAAGAAGCCGGCCCACGAGCTGCGGGTGACGATCGACACCACGCACAATCGCCCCGTGATCCGCGGGCCGCGCGAGACGCGCTTCGAGGCGCCGCACGGCACGCGCGTGGAGCTCGTGCTCGAGGGCCAGTACCACCACGGGCCTCATTCGATCGCGCTCTTCCTCAAGCTGACCTCGCTCGCGAATCCGCACGCGACGCTGAGGCTCGTCGAGCCGGACGGGAACACCATCGTCTTCGAGCGCGGCGTCCGCAGGCGACCTCCGCTCGCTCCGCGCGTGGCCCCGCATCCGCACGGCATCGAGCTCGGTCGCCTCGCCGCCATGCTGAAGGAGACGCACCATCGGACGCTCTCGGGCTTCCTCGTCGACGAGCTCGCGGGCATCGGTCGGGCGCGCGCGGAAGCGATCGTGCAGGCCTCGGGCGGTGGGCTCGAGCTCCACGGGAACCCCCACCGCCTCTCGGCGAAGAAGGTGGCGCTCCTCCACCGAGCCCTCGCCGAGGCGCGCGTGCCCGCGCCGCGTCGCGACGTCGTCGTCCCGATCGGCGAGGCGGCCATCCTGCGCGGGCTCGCCGCCGAGCTGCCGGCGCGCTTCCACGTCGCCGTCACGCGACCCCCGGCCGTGTACCGGGGCCACGTCTTCGTCGTCGAGGTCGGCCTCGCCTACGGCCACGTCGACGAGGCCCACGTCGAGGTCACGGAGGACGGCCACCTCCGGCGCAAGGGAGGGAAGGCGAGCGAGCCCACGGCGCGTGCGCCCGCGCGCGTGCTCCGTTTCGCGAACCGGGTTCCGCTGCTCCACCAGGCTTCGCATTGCGCCATCACGCAGGCGGTGATCGCGACGCCGTTCCGCCGCTACGGGCTCGACCAGCCCGAGGGTGGGCTGCCGCTCGGTCCGCTCCGGCTCGTGGTGCACGTCGCCTCGAGCTGGGTTCCCTTCACCTCGGAGGCGAAGGAGGCGATCGCGGCCGATCCCGAGATCCTCCGCGAGCTCGGTCTCGCGCTCCGCAGCGCGGGTCGCGCGCTCGCCGCGCATCTGCGGCGCGAGGCGAGCCTCGAGGACGAGCTCGAGAAGCGCCTCGCCATCGAGCGCTATCTCCCGCACGTGGGCCTAGCGCTCGCGAGCCTCCTCGAGCTCGGCGACGCACGCAGGGCCGCGCTCGTCGGCCATCTCGCGGCGACGGTCGAGCGGAAGAGGAGGGCGACATGAGCGCGCGCGACGAGGCGCTCGCCTTCCTCCTCGGCCTCGCCCGCGAGGTCGAGACGGCGATCGACGAGGACCGGCTCCCCGAGCTCTCGATCCCCGCGCGGACGCTCGCCAACGTCCTCTACGACCCGGCGCGCGGGAGCTTCGAGCTCGGTCCCCGCCGCCTCCACCGAGGCCTCGACGTCGGCTCGGTCCGGGCCTTCGCGCAGACGCTGAGGCTCGCGGCCCTCGCACGCGAGCTCGCCGCGGAGGGCGACTTCGCGACGAAGCGGGAGGCGTACTACGTCAGCAAGAATTGGGGCGATTGCCGCTTCCACGAGCAGCCGGAGTCCGACGCGATCCTCGCCGACCTCGAGGCCATGGCCTCCCTCGTCGGCCTCACGCGGGAGGCCCTCGGCTTCCTCCCGGAGGCCCACGGAGGCTCGGTCGCCGGCCGCCTCGTCGTGATCGACGAGACCCCGGGCGAGGCGCCCGTCCGCGTCGATTGTCGAGCGCTTGGGAAGGGCGCCTACGCCGCGCCCCGGAGCCTCGAGCACGTCCGCTTCGAGAGCGACGCCGCCTTCGTCCTCGCGATCGAGACGGGCGGCATGTTCCAGCGCTTG
Source organism: Polyangiales bacterium (assembly GCA_046351215.1). Classification (GTDB taxonomy): domain Bacteria; phylum Myxococcota_A; class Polyangia; order Polyangiales; family Houyiibacteriaceae; genus JAXLYX01. The sequence continues at coordinate 413,120 of JAXLYX010000006.1, forward strand.
CACCAGCATCGATTCTGGGATCGGATGCCCTGCATCCTCGTCGAGCTCGGCGGCGTGCCCACGCGGGCGACGCGCCGCTTCCTCCGTCGCCTCGCGGACGACCTCGGCCTCCCGATCCATTGCTTCACCGACTGCGATCCCTACGGCTTCGCCAACATCTACCGGACGCTGAAGGTCGGCTCGGCGAGCTCGCTCCACGCGGGCTCGGCCTACGCCGTGCCCACGGCGCGCTTCCTCGGCGTCACGCCGGACGACATCCGCGACTACCGGCTCGAGGACGCCACGCATCCCCTCGACGAGCTCGACCGGAAGCGGGCGCACGACGCCCTGGCCCACGATCCCTTCTTCCAGGCGCATCCCGCGTGGAGCGAGGCCATCGAGCGCCTCGTCGCCATGGGCGTGCGGGCCGAGCAGCAGGCCCTCGCGAAATGGGGCCTCAACTACGTGATCGAGGAGTACCTCCCGAGGAAGCTCGCCGCGCCGGAGAGGTTCCTGCCCTAGGCCGGGGCCGGCGGCGGTGGCTCGCTTGGCCGGAAATGACAGATCGAACGTCCCCTCGATCCCTCGGCTCGTCGCCCGGTCCCACCCAGACTTCCGCGCACAGACCCTTCCCCTCGAAAGCGATGGAACGCTCCGTGACCGATTCTTCCCTGCCGTATGCGAGTGCGATCGAGCTTCTCGAGCTCCTCCGCGAGGGCCGCCTCGGCTCGCGCGAGCTCCTCGAGGCCTACGTGGCCCGGATCGAGGCCGTGAACCCGAAGCTCAACGCGGTGGTCGCGACGGACCTCGAGGCCGCGCGGAAGCGTGCCGACGAGGCCGACCAGGCGCGGAAGCGTGGCGAGAGCTGGGGGCCGCTGCACGGGCTCCCGATGACGCTGAAGGACACCTGGGAGATGCCCGGCATGCCCTGCACGGGCGGCAATCCCGAGCTCGCGTCGCATCGTCCGGAGGCTGCCGCGCCGGCGGTGCAGCGCCTGCTCGACGCGGGCGCCATCGTCTTCGCCAAGACCAACGTCCCCTACAAGGCGATGGACATCCAGTCCTACAACGACGTCTACGGGACGACGAACAACCCCTGGAGCCTCGACCGTACGCCGGGCGGCTCGTCGGGCGGCTCCGCGGCCTCGCTCGCCGCGGGCTTCACGCCGATCGAGCTCGGCAGCGACATCGGCGGCTCGATCCGCATCCCGGCCCATTTCTGCGGCGTCTACGGGCACAAGGCGACGTACGGCATCATCCCCCTTCGAGGCCACGTCGCCGCCGAGGTCGGTCACGTCTCGGAGCCCGTGCTCGCCGTCGCGGGTCCGATGGCCCGCACCGCGGAAGACCTCCGCCTGGTGTTCGAGCTGCTCGTCGGACCGCACGCGGCGCTCTCGCCGGGCTGGAAGCTCGAGCTCCCGGCGCCCCGACACGACCGCCTCGAGCGCTTCCGCGTGCTGCTCTGGATCGACGATCCCGACTGCCCGATCGACTCGCGCATGGCGGCGACGTACGGCGAGCTCGCGCGCGCCCTCGAGGCCGCCGGCGTGCAGGTCGATCGCGGAGCCCCGGGCGGCATGGGTCTCCGCGACCTCTACCCGGCGTACATCGCGCAGATGGGCAGCGTGATGAAGGCGTGGATGACGCCCTCGGACCTGCGCCGGAACGGCATGGTCACGCCCTTCGGTCGAGCGACGGCGCCCTTCATGCGCGCCATGGGTCGCGTGGCCGATCTGCCCTTCGCGCTCGATCATTTCGTCGCGGGCATGACGAAGGGGGTCGGCGGGTGGCTCGACCTCCAGGAGGAGGGCCTGCGGCTGCGCGAGACCTTCTCCGCGGTCTTCGGGCGCTACGACGTGATCCTCGCACCTCCGACGATCACGACGGCGATCCGCCACGACCACTCCACGATGGCCTTCCGGCGGATGCCCGTCGACGGCAAGCAGCGCCACTACGCCGACCAGTTCATGTGGATCTCGCCCGCGACCCTCCTCGGGCTCCCCGCCACGAGCGCGCCGGTCGGCCTCACGGCGGACGGGGCGCCCGTGAACGTGCAGATCCTCGGCGCCCCCTACGAGGACCGGACGACGATCGAATTCGCGCGCCTCGTCGCGGGCGTCGCCGGAGGTTTCCGGAAGCCGCCTCTCTCCGATTGAACGAGGCGGCGCGAGCCCCCATCCTCCGAGCACGCATGGCTCCCGTCTTCGTCTCCTCGACGCACGGCGTCCGCATCGCCGTCCATCCCCTGAACGCGGCCCCGGACGACGCCCCCGTGCTCGTCTTCTGCCACGCGCTCGGGTTCTGCGCGCCCATGTACGCGCCGCTCGCGCGCGCGCTCGGCACGGGCGTGCGCTGCCTCGGCATCGATCTCCGCTACCACGGCGCGAGCTCGAGCCCGAGCGAGCCGACCTTCGATTGGCGCGAGTTCGGCGACGACGTGCTCGCCGTGCTCGACTCCGAGCTCGTGCCCGAGGGCGCCACGCTCCACGGCTTCGGCCATTCGCTCGGGGGCGCGGCGCTGACCCTCGCCGCCGCCCGACGCCCCGGTCGCTTCGCGTCGCTCTACTTCTACGAGCCGGTGATCCCTCCGCCGAACGTGATCCCGGGCTTCGGCGCCCGGAACGCGATGGCCGAGATGGCGGAGAAGCGCCGCGCCCGCTTCGAGAGCCGCGAGGCGGCCCACGCGAACTTCCGCGCGAAGCCGCCTTTCGCCCTCTTCGACGCGGAAGCGCTCGCCGCCTACGTCGACGACGCGCTCGAGCCGGACGAAGACGGCTCGGTCTCGCTCCGCTGCAAGCCCGCCTTCGAGGCCGCCCTCTACCGGACCGCCGGCGAGAGCGGCGCCTTCGACGTCGCGGACACCCTCGGTACGCGGGTGCGGCTCGCGATGGGCAGGCTCGGGCCCGACGGTCCCGTCGCCTTCGCCGCGGCCGTCGCCGCGAAGCTCGGCGCCGGGGAGCCCCGGCGCTTCGAGGCCTACGGCCACTTCGGCCCGTTCGATGCACCTGCAACGATCGCGGCCGACGTCGCGGCCTGGCTGGGCGACGGTCCGGGCTGACGCCCGGCGCAGCGCTCAGCCGGCGACGGCCTCGATCACCGCCATCGGCGAGTGCGTGGGCGTCACGCCGGCGAGCCGGAGACCCGCCTTGGCGAAGAGCGCGCCGAACTCCTCGGCGGTGCGTTCCCGGCCCGTCAGCATGACGAGCATGTTGAGGTCCATGAGCGGCGCGGGCGAGGGCGGTCCGTCGTCGGTGATCAGCATCTCGACCACCACGACCTTCGCCCCCGGCGCCATCGCGGCCCGGACGCGCTCGAGGATCGCGACGCATTCGGCGTCGTTCCAATCGTGGAGGATGTGCTTCAGCAGGTAGACGTCGCCGCCGGCCGGGACCGACTCGAAGAAGCTCCCGCCGACGCGCTCGACGCGGGAAGCGACGCCCGCGGCCTCGAGCGTGGCGCCCGCGCTCTCGACGACCTGCGGCTGGTCGAAGAGCACGCCCTTCGCGGTCGGCTCGCGGTTCAGCACCGCCGCGAGGAAGCCTCCGTGCGCGCCTCCGACGTCGACGACCTTCTTCGCGTCGGCGAACGAATAGCTCGCGAGGACGGCGCCGGTCGCCATCGCCGAGATCCCGGTCATGCCCTCGGAGAAGAAGCGCTCTTCTTCGGGATGCGCGCGGTAGTACGACCACGCGTCCATGCCCAAGGTCTTCGGGACCGCGGGCTCGCCGGTGCGGACGGAATGCGCGAGGTCGGCCCATGGCAGCCAATGGCCGGGCGCCATCTCGGCGATCAGCAGCGAGCGCATCGAGCCGGGGACTCCCTTGCGGAGCAGCTCGCCGACGGGCGTGAGCGCGAAGCGGCCGTCCTCCGTCTTGCGGAGCACCCCGACCGAGGCGACGCCGCGCAGGAGGCGGTACGTGGCCCCGGAGTGCAGCGAGAGCGCCTTCGCGACTTCCTCGGCCGTCTTGGGGCCGTGGGCGAGCACGTCGGGGATGCCGAGGCTCGCGCAGGTCGCGGCGGCCTGGGCGGCCCACATCCCGGTGATGAGGCCGAAGACTTGCGCGGGCGGTGGAACATCCATCGGTTCGGACATGGCAACCCTCCTCGGAAGGGGAGCCTCCCGGCCCCCCGCGACGATGGCCGACGGCAACGCCGGCTCGTTTCGTGCTCCGGTGGAGGCACGGTCTCGGCGCGTTCCCCCAGCGCCAGAGACCCACGCACCGTAAGGCGCACCCCGCGAACGACGAATTGGGAAAAGCTGCACGGCCGCTGTGCGACGATGCACGGGTGGGACTCGACTGGAACGATCTCCGGTACTTCCTGGCGATCCAACGCGCGCGCACGCTCGCGGGAGCCGCGCGCGCGCTCGGCGTCGAGCACACCACCGTGGGACGCAGGCTCGGCGCGATGGAGACGGCACTCGGCGCGAAGCTCTTCGTGAGGACGCCCGAGGGCTTCTCCCCCACGCGCGCGGGCGAAGCCGTCCGCCCGCACGCCGAGCGCATCGAGGCTGCGATCCTCGACATCGAGCACGTCGCCTCGGACACGGACGACAGGCCCGAGGGTCTCGTACGCCTCACGACGTCCGAGACCTTCGCGGGGCATCTCGGCCGGAGGCTCGCGGAGCTGCGCGTGCGGCATCCGAAGATCACCGTCGAGATCCTGCCCGGGAACGCGAAGCTCGACCTCACGCGCCGCGAGGCCGACCTCGCGATCCGCTTCGGTCCGACGACGCAGCCGGAGCTGCTCTGCCGCAGCGTCGCGAAGACGGGCTGGTCGCTCTACGCCGCGAAGACGTACGCAGAGGCCCGCGGTCCCATCGCGCCGATGGAGAGCCTGTGCGGCCACGACGTGATCGGGTTCGGTGAGACGCTCTCGATGACGCCGGGCGCCGTCTTCTTCGACGAGCACGCAGCGGACGCATGCGTCGTCCTCCGAACCGGGAGCATCCCCGCCGCGCTCGATGCCGCCGTCGCCGGCCTCGGAATCGCTGCGCTCCCTTGTTTCGTGGGCGATCCGGAGCCCGCGCTCGTCCGGCTCACGCCCGAGCTGATCGGGCAGCCCGACCTCTACCTCGTCGTGCACCCCGACCTCGCGAAGGTCGCGCGGGTCCGCGCGGTGATGGACTACTTCGTCGAGCGCTTCGCGGCCGAGGCCGATCTCATGCTGGGGCGGCCGCGCATCGCGGTGGGGGGTACGAAGGTCTGACGTTCGCGTGGGGGCGTCGGGGGCGCTACTCGAGGGGCTCGCCGACGAAGAGCCCGTCCGGATCGAGGCCGCGGGCCGAGCGCCAAGTGCGCCCTTCATCGGCGAGGCGAAGGAAGACGGATCCGACCGGGATCGTGTGTCCCTCTTCTTCTTCGCAGCGGAGGCCGATGCTCTGCAGGGTCGCCGGCGCGATCGTCCCGTCGCATGCTTCGAGGTGGGCGATGAGCTCGGCGCGCGCCTCTTCGTACGTCGTTCGGGTGAAGAGGTTCTCGGGCGTGAAGCGCATGGCCGGTCCGGCATTCCTACCAGAGTTGGTCGCGCCGTGTCCGTACGTGAGTGGCCCGAGCGTATGGAGGATCCGGTCTCAACAAGGGAAGCCGGCGTCGAAGCGGAATTCGATCCGGGTGTGCCGCCACACGAGGCTCGCCCGGCCCCGAAATCCGCCCTTCGAGCACGAGGTGTCGTAGGCCACGACGGTCTCGATCGTGCCGACGAGCGCTTCGGCCTCGGGCCAGGCCGTGAAGGCCGCTTCCCGCCAGGCGATCGAGAGGACGTACGCGTCTGGCGATGGCACGAGGTAGGCCGCGTACCGGATGTCCGCGGCATGGTCGAACACGCCTGGGTCCGTGAGGTAGCCGAAGACGACGATGGAGAAGGGCGCCTCGCTCGCGGGCTCGCCCGGGATCGCGAAGCTCAGGTCGCCGGCGTTCAACGCCTGGATCGCGTTGCTCGTGGCCCGGGCACACAGCGCGCCGAGCGCTGCGACTTCGTCCGCCGGTCCCGTGCAGACCATGTCCGGAGAGGCCTCGTACTCCACCTCCGTGAGGACGCGGGGCACGATGTCGGGGCTCGGCCCCGGCCCGTATTCGCCGGGCCATTCCACTCCCGTATCGTTGCAGCAGCAAAGGCCGAGGGCGAGCGAGGCGAGTGCGAGGCGCGTGCCGGCAGAGGCGATGCGCGAGTGTGGAGCGCTCAATGGCATCCCTTGCTGTAGGTGCCCACGCCGTCCTCGAACCGGGCGTGGCTCATGCAGCGGCGGCCCTCCGAGATCCAGGTCTCGGGATGCTCCTCGACCCGCAGGAGCTCGAGCGCGACGACCCACTCGATGAACTGCCCGTGCGTCATCCTCGCCTCGAGGTCGTAGGTGTAGTCGGCCGGGAACCCTCCGTAGTACTCGCGCTCGTACAGCACCGTCGCGCCCGCCGGGAGCGCGCGCAGCGCAGGCGCCACGGCTTCGCGACGCTCGGTCTCGAAGACGTAGGTGCCGAGAGCCAGGGCGGCGACGGAGATCACCCAGAGGCCTCGCCGTTCTCGGCGGGCCGCCTCGGCGGGGAGCACCGGGCCTGCGGCGAGCCGTCGAATCGCCAGGACGCCGGTCACGAGGCCGAACCCGATGGCCATCGGTGTCGGCTCTCCCTCTCCGTCGTGATCCCCCGTCGCGTTCGTCCCGATCTGGGCGCCCGTTGGATGGCGTGAAGCGTGCCGACAATCCAGGATGCGCTGCCGGGAATTGAGCCCGCGAGGCCCCATCGTCGGAAGATCGGGTCCTCGAAAGGATTGAGCCCGAGCGACTGATCCTCGCTCGGGCTCGTTGTCGACGGTGCAGATACTCTCGAAAGGAACTGTCGCCGACGAGGCGTACGTTAGCGGACGCGCGTGGGAGCGCGCAATTCTCGTCGCGTGTCCCCTGCATCCCGAAGGCGGTTGCGGAGTGCAGCGGCTCGGGAGCTACCCCCGGGTGTGGCCTGCTGGATGCCGGATTCCGCGCTTCTACTGTCCGGTGGCTCGAGTCTCGATCAGCCTGCTGCCGGAGTCGCTGGCGGCCGGCATCCGGGGCTCCCTCGACGCGGTCGAGCGCGCCGCGGAGCAGGTGGAGACTCTCGGGATCACAGCGGCCGTGGACGAGGTGCACCCAGCCGACGCGCCGAACGTGATCGGCCTCGCCGGTGCGATCCGGTCGCTCCGTCGACGGGCACGATGGGTGCGCGCGGTTCTCGTCGCGGTCGTCACGCTGATGCCGGAGCTCTTCCTCGGCATCGCGCCCACGATGACGGCGATGCGGGCCGCGTTCGTGGAAGGTTCGGTGCTCGTCGCACTGCGCCACTTGGTCGAGCGGCACCTCCCGTCGCTTCCCTTTCCCTTCGGATTCCGCCGCCGGTGGAGCACGTGAAGGGAGCTCGCTAGCGGCGGTCCACACGACATGGGGCCTGTCGGCAACGAGGAGGTCCGCGAGCTTCGCCTCGAGGACGCACGGAACGGATCCGTCGCGTCGCTTCGAGGAGAAGCCCATGGACCCGACTCAGACCATCGACCCGTACCTGCGCTCCGATGCAGCCGCGGAGCTGCGCCAGCAGGTCGCCTTGTTCCGCTACGGCGTGATCGCCGATCTCGCGCACCTCTCGATGCGGCATCGAGGTCTCTACAAGCTGCTCGAGGAGAAGGCTGCTCGCGAGTACGAGATCCCAGGATCCCTTCGCCGACGCGTTGCCGCCGAAACGATCCGGGGATGGCTCCGCGACTACCGGCGCGGTGGCTTCGAGGCGCTCGTCCCCAAGGTTCGTGCCGACGCGGGGAGCGCGCGTTCGATCCCCGCCGAGGTCGTCGACGTGCTCTGTCACGTCAAGGACGAGCACCCGGACCTCAGCGTGCCGCTCGTGATTGCGTTCGTCCGCAAGGAACACGGCGATCTCGTCCCGGCCGAGCTGCCCCTTCCGGAGTCGACGGTCCATCGTCTGCTCGCGCGTCGCGGGCTGACGAAGAAGCGCAAGGCAGACGACGGTACGAGCAAGGACCGCCGCCGCTTCGAGTTCGCGGAGGCCGGCGACCTGTGGACGAGCGACGTGATGTACGGGCCCAAGCTCCGCATCGACGGGAAGCTCCGTCAGACCTACCTCATCGCCTTCCTCGACGACGCGACGCGGATCGTCCCGTATGCCTCGTTCACTCTCTCAGAGGGCACGACGGCGTATCTCGGCGTGCTCGAACAGGCCATCCGCCGACGAGGCATCCCGAAGCGGCTCTACGTCGACAACGGAGCTGCGTTTCGCAGCAAGCACCTCGGCCTGGTCTGCGCGAAGCTCGGCATCGCGCTCATCCACGCCCGACCGTACACGCCGCAGGGGAAGGGCAAGATCGAGCGCTGGTTCCGCACCGTGCGGATGCAGTTCCTCCCGGTGATGGCGCTCGAGAAGTCGACGAGCCTCGAGCAGCTCAACCGCGCGCTCGCCGCGTGGATCGAGGGCGACTACCACCACGCCGAGCACAAGGGACTCGACGGCGAGACACCCGCGAGCCGATGGGCCTGCCGCTCCGAAGGGGTCCGGCTTCCCGACTCCGACGTCGGTCAGGTCTTCCTCGCCGAGCAGAACCGGAACGTGCAGAAGGATCGAACGGTGACGCTCGATGGCGTCGCGTACGAGGTCGACGCGGCGCTCGTCGGCGAGCGCGTCCTGCTCCGCTACGACGCAAGCCGCGCCCCCCACAAGCGCACCGTCGAGGTCTGGCATCGTGGCGTGCGCATCGAGATCGCGAGGCGCGTCGACACCCTCGCCAACTGCTTCGTCAAGCGCAACGGCACCACGAAGAACATCGAGTTCGCCGCCACTAGTAGCGACGCCGACGTCGAGGCCGAAGAGGCCCCTCGCGGAAACGCTATGCGGTCGCTCCGCACCACCGACCCCGAGGAGTCCTGATGTACCGCAAGCACTTCGCGCTCACGCGACACCCCTTCGACAAGGACCTTGCCGCCGATGACCTCTTCGAGTCCGCGTCTCTCGACGAGCTCTCGATGCGTCTGCGGCATCTGGTCGAGATGCGAGGCATCGGTCTCGTCACCGGCGACAGCGGCTCCGGAAAGACCACCACGTGCCGGCGCCTCGTCGCGGGACTGCACGCGGGACTCTACCGCGTCCTCTACACCTCGATGACGACGGGCAACGCCATGGACCTCTACAAATCGATCGCGTGGGAGCTCGGGCTGCCGACCGAACGCAACCGCGCTGCGCTCTTCCGCCAGATCCGCGGCGAGGTCTCGAGGCTCTGCGCCGAGAACCGACTTCGGCCGGTCCTCTTCGTCGACGAGGCCCATCACCTGCGCACCGACCTCCTCGAGGATCTGCGCCTGCTGACCAACTACGAGATGGACTCGGAGAACCGACTCACGCTCGTGCTCGTCGGGCACCCGGAGCTGCGGCGCCGCATGACCATGGCGGCCCTCGACGCGCTCGCACAACGAATCGTCGTGAGGGCCACCGTGCGCGGTCTCGCGCGTGACGAGATGGGGCCATACCTCGCCCATCGACTTCGCCTCGCGGGCTGCGAGATTCCACTCTTCGAGCAGCCCACCGTCGAGGCCATCTACCAGGCCTCGAGCGGCCTCCCTCGAAAGGCCAACGGTCTCGCCCATCACGCTCTGATCGCCGCCGCGATCGCCAAGGCGAAGTCCATCACCACCGAGCACGTTCAGATCGCCATGCAGGAAGTCGCCTGACGAAGATCCAGTCCTCGCGCCGACGCCGGCGTGCACGGGTTCATCCCGCGTGCGCCGGCGTCTCGCTTTCCGTCCCTGCTTCCCGCCGACGGAGACGGGAGACCAATGCGAGAGAATCACGCGGTCGCGTCACGAGGGAGCGTGAGCGATTGCCGGTGGCATAGCGTGGGGGACGACAGCCATCGGCCTACTGAGTGCTTCCATGCCGGCCGAGGCCATCCCGATGCTCACGAGCCCGCCGAGGAACCAACCGCCGTAGACGCCGCAGATTCCGAGGAGCACGCCCCAGAGGATGGGCGTGCCACGCATCCCCGCCACCCACCCGCCCGCCACGCCGAACGCCGGCCCGATGACCACGACGCAGGTCCAAAAGAGCGCGGCGGGGGCCGCCTGCATCGCGGTCGTATCCATCGTGCCGAGAGCATACGATGCACGGCCCGGCCTCGGGCAGCCGCCCCACGCCATGCCCCGACCGCGTGGCGGACGCCTCGTCGAGGAGACCCGCCACGCGCGCGGCCTTTGTCACGGCATCGGTGCGGGCGCGCTCGGCTCGGCCGACGTCGACGGCGCCGACGCTTCCGGACCCGGGGTCGTCGCGGGAGCGGCGTCGGGGGCCGGAGCGGCTTCCGGAGCGGGCTCCTGCGGCGGTGCCGGAGTCGCGGGTTCCGCGCGTTGCGCGTGGGCCTCACGGCCGAAGCGGCGCCCGAAGTCGTAGGACACGTCGAAGTAGAAGCCCGTCAGACGAATCGCGTAGTCGCCCGGCGCGCCGCAGAGGTCGCAGGTCCCGAGGTCGCCGTTCGCGATGTCCTGCGCCGTGACCGTGGTGCTGCCGAAGCGCTGGGCGATCGCGAAGTTCGCCCGCAGGCCGCCCTTCTGGATGCCGGCGCCGGCCGTGAGCACGTGGGTCGGAGCCGGAGGGGTTCCGAAGGCGGTGGGGTAGCTGATGTTCGACGTCGTCGCGTCGAAGACGTAGCCGATCCGGATCGGGAAGCGCTCGGCCACCGTGTACTCCGCGCCGACGCGCAGCGTGACGGCGTTCTGCCAGCCGAAGATGTTCTGTCGGGTGAGGAAGCCGACGTCGAGCACGCTTCGGACGTTCTCCGAGTTGAGCGCGTATTCGACGTCGACGGCGACCCGGTACGGTCCATTGCCGCCGTCGATGCCGAACGAGATGCGCGAAGGGAGCGTGAAGGAGGTCTTCGCGTAGTCGACGCCGATTCCGCTGACCACCGGCGGCTCGATGTCCGCCACGTCCGTGACCGTCTTGTGGCGGTAGTGGAAGCCCACGCGGAGGTGGTTCTCGATCGCCTCCCACTGGGCGCCCACGCGGAATCCCTTGTAGTTCGCGCCGCGCAGCACGAGGTTCGTCTCGGGCGAAGAGACCTCGCGATCGAGGCGGACCACCGTGATGCGCCACGTCGCTCCGAGGGTCAGTCGGATCTGCGGGATGCTCACGGCGAGGGCCGGGGCGACCTCGTAGAAGAGGAGGCGCGTGCGATCCTCGACGTTGGTCCCCATGACGTCGTACTCGTACGTGGCGCCCGCCGAGGCCACGGGATAGGCCGCGAGGCCGCCGACGAGGTACTTGTGGAAGCGGTACGCGCCGCCGGCGAGGAAGAAGGGCGCGAACGTGGTGTTCGATTCGATGCTGTTCGCGCTCGGGGCCGCGGAGGGCGAGCCCTGCGCGTGTCCCATCAGCGCCGTCAGGTCGAGGTGGAGGTTCGCGTCCGCGATGCGGCCGATGCCCGCGGGGTTGTGGAAGAGCGCGGAGGCATCGTCCACGTATGAGACCGCCGTTCCACCCATGCCCATGTGACGGGCCGAGTAGAGCATCGGAGTGTCGTAGCCACCCGCGCTCGCCCGGCTCGGTCCCACGAGCCAGATGGAAGCGGCGAGCAGGGGAAGTGCGAGCTTCGTTCCCGAGCTCGCGAATCGTTCGAAGCGCCCGCGCACGCAGCGCGCATCGGGCGCACGTGCCTCTCGTGTGTCGCTCATCGTTCGGAGTCCTTTCGAGGCGAATTGACACCGACGGATCCGGAGACGACGCCACGCGTCGCTCCCCGGCTCCCGCCGAACCCATCCGCAGCGTAGACCAGTTGGGTCGGGGTTGGGCCCTCGGGCGCGTGGTTTCTGCGATTGGCGACCGGAGCGGCCCGAACGAGGCAGGGCGCGTCCTGGACAGGGGGCGGCTACGATCGAGCGGGAGAGGCCTGCGCGATGGTCATCGAGCGGCGCGGAGCAGCTCGACCGCCCAGGCGGTCGCTTCCTCGCGCGTGCGGAAGCACTTCGTCGGGTACGGGCCTCCCATGAGCCACGTGTAGGCCGTGTACACGCCGCGCGCGATCGCGTTGTCCGTGTAGACGCTCTCGGCGGCGATGTTGGGGAACTGCCCGTGGATGCGCTTCACCATGTCGGCGAAGTACTGCCGGATCGAGGCCGGATACCCCGCCATGGCGATCTGGTTGATGTCGCTCACCGTCGCGATCTTCCCCTTGCGCATCCCCTCGAGGAGCGCTTCGCCGAGCTCATCGACGTCTTCGCGCGTGAGCTCCGGGGGGAATTTCAGGTGGAAGACCGGGAACTCGGATAGGTCGACGAGGATCTTCGACATGCGATGCGACACACCGTTCTGCTGCGGAAGGCACGCCGCGCGGAGGGACGTTACCACGGGGGCGTGAGGGCTCGAAGCGCACTGTGTCGCATCGCCCGAACGGTCGAGTTGGTGGGTCGGATCGGCCCTCGTTCATGCCCGAGCACACGGCTTCGTAGGAGCCGTGCCTCGCAGGACGGACCCGGCTCCTCAGGAGACGTCCGCGACGTCGCGTGATGACGTCGGCGATTCTCGACAGGACTCTCGTCCGAAGCGCGGGGCTCAGACGTATTCGACCGCGACGTGGATGTCGGCTTTCCCGTCGCCCGCCTTCGCGAAGACTCGCGCGGACTGCTCCGCGTCCCGCGCCGCCCACTCCACCACCTTCTTCTGGTCTTCCGTCAGACCGGCCCCGGTGACGCGCCACACGATGTGGCCGTCGAACTTCCGATTTCGAAGCTTCGGGTCGCCCCACACGTGGGCGCCGCGGACGTGGGCGAGCTCCTTGATCTCGATTCGGGCGAAGCGGACGAATCGCTCGAAGTCCTGCTCGTCGACCGCGATGGCGTAGCGGACCTTGCCGTCCGGCTGCTTCAACGCCTCGACCTTCACGGGCGGGCGCGGCTCGACCACGACCGAGTCGTGCAGCGCCTCCGTCTCGCGCGCGATCAGGAGGCCGAACGTCGACGTGCCGATGCCCGGCGCGTGCCGCTTCGTCGATGCGACGAGGGTCCCTCCCAACACGACGCCGAGCGTCTCGATGAAATGGTCGTTCGGCAGAACGAGGTCAGCCTCGCGGCTCCCATCCATGCGGAACACGCGCACTCGGCTCGCGGCGTAGGGTACGTAAAGGATGGCGTCGCCCAGGGCATAGGCATCATCACGGTAGTTCGGGGCGACATCCTCCTTGCCGAGCGTCGGAGTGAGGTGTGCTAGCAACCGACCGGAAGACGCTTCGAGCACGTAGATCTGTCCGTCGGCCTGGATCGTGACCCGGTCATCGCCCGAGGACGCGGTGTAGAGCCCGTTCTTCGTTCCGAGGACTGGTACCTCCCACACCGTGTCTCCCGTGCGCGGGGAGAGTGCGACGAAGCGGTGCTCGAGCGCGAGAAGCAGGTTGCCTCCGGCTGTGTGGAGCTGCGATGTCCACATCCATTTCCCGAGATCGTCGCGTGTCCACATCCGCTCGAGCCCAGGGCCGTAACCGACGAAGGCGTCGCCGCATCTGGCACACAGAGTGCCCCCGACGAGCAGGCGCGGGAATAGGAGCTCGTCCGTGGTCCCGACGACTCGACCGCCGCGCGTCCAGCAGGTGAGGACTCTCGCGTCTCCGTCGAGGAGATCTCCACACCACCCGTCGTTCCATTCGACCTCCCCGACGGCTGGGGGCGACGACGCAGGCGTAGGAACGAGGATGGCGCCATCGTGCGCGTGCATCGCGAAGCGGATCGTCCGGCCGTCAGCTTCGGCACTGCCAACTACCCAACTCCCATCGTCGCCCTCGTGGGTCGCATCGAAGTGGACGTAGCCCTCGATGCGGACGAGGGACCGCACCGAGGGGGGCGCTGCCGCGGCGCGTACGAGTGCGACCTCGGACCCCACGACAACTCGAAGCTCCGCGCCCTGGAGCCGCACGAGATCGGTTCGAACTGTTCGAGAAAACTCGACGACTGCCGCTTGCCAAGCCATGCGCGATGCTACCTCACTCCTGGAACGACGATTGCGGCCTCAAGCCTCATCGGAGTCGAGAAGCGCGGCCGTGGACCTCGCGATGTCCGCCGTCAGGTCCTCCACGACGGCCTGCTCGGAGAAGGACCATGGAGACGGCCTGGCTTCGAGCTCGTGCAGATACTCGGCGGCGCCGCCCAGACGCCACTCGAACGACGGCCGGCGCGTCGAGGCGCGGACGTCCGCCATGGCGGCGACGAGAGCTTCCATGTTCACCTCCCAGCGCGGCCAATCCTCGCGTCGCGCGTGCAGGACTGCGCGGTCTTGGATCATCTCGTGGGCGTCCTCCAGATCGACCGGGTCCAGCTCGCCGTCCTCGGTCCACTCGGTCGGGGCGCAGTGCTCATCTTCGTGGTTAGACGACGCCCTTTGGCTGCGCGAGCGACCCACGTAGAAGAGCGATCCGAGGTCATCGCCGGTGCACAGGGCGAACCCGACGAGCGGATCGTCCGGGCGATTTCACGCGAACGCATGGATGGCCTCACGGACACCCTCCCGGACGAGCCGTCGCAGGGTGGCCGCTCGTGCGTGATCGACGGCCGTCTTGTCTCCGATGCCGAGGCTTGCACGCACGCCTTCGCGCCAGCAAGCAGGGCCACCAGGGTCGGGAGGCGAGCCACGTACGTGCGTCGCGCTTTCCGGCGCGGTGCCTCCCATGCCATGCCACCCGCGGACGGACCACGCCCTCGGTCGCGTTCTCTTCTCCGATCACGAAGAGAAGAACGCCACCAAGGGAGAGGAAAGTGGTGGAGGCGCCGGGAGTCGAACGCGTCCCCCCGAGATCGCGTAACCCTATGACGGTGCTCGGTTTTCGTCGTGATCTCGTGGGGGTGGGGCGCTAGGGCGGTTCCCTTGAAGTGCCTTCGTTTCCCTTCGGTTCCCGGCGGTTGCCGCGGGGTTTGGGCACCATTTGGGCACCGGTGCGGCGCGGTCACCAGCCTGGGCACTCGGCCGTTCGGCGTATTGACCCTTACCCCCCGGCGTGCGACGAAACGTAGCGTGGATCACGTGATTGGTTGTTCGCGGGTCACTTGGTTGCTTCGCCTCGCCGCCCCCGTCGCTCTTGCCGTGCAGGTCGTCGGCGCTCCGGGCTGCGTCTTCATGCCGGGGGACAAGGCGCGCGTGGCGCCAACCGTCACGAGCCCCGTGCACTTCGCCGGAGGCACGGCGTCGCCTGATACAGGCGTCGACCTCTGGGCCCAGAACGTCGGGGACGGCACGTGGACACAGTTCGCCGCCGCGGTCTCCCAAGGGAACGCGGTCGACATCGGTGGTACGTCAATCTACCCGTGGGGTACCGCCCCGGACCCGGTCGTGCCCCTGGAGGCCTGGATACCAGGACTCCGAGGGTTCGAGGCGCGAGTTCGGGCGCGCCTCACGGCCGACGGCACTCTCTTGATGGCGACGCGTGAGAACGCTTCGGATTGTTGGACGAGCAACGGTCAGAGCTGGCCCGCGTTCCTGGGCAACTGTCTCGCGTACGATTCGGTGGTCACTCGCATTCGAACCACCGACTTCGTACCGTTCTACCTGCACGGCGACGCGTCGTGCGAGTACGGCGACGAGAGCTGCAACAAGTGCGTCCCTTCGGTCGCCGACACGATCCAGAACCACTTCGGCTACCGTACGAAGGACCGGGGTCACCTCGAGATCGAGGATCTTCGTGGACGCTCGCTTCCGCCCACGGACACCGAACCGATGTACGGGTCGATAGCCATGCACATGCAGTCCATGGTGCGGTTGCCAGGCCTCGAAGGGGAGACATGGTTCGCCCTCACGCACTCGTCGACGAAGTCGGGACGGGGCGGGCTGTACTTCGTGAACTTCGGCTACCCTCCTGGCGTCGATCCCTCTCCGTTCGGCCCTCCGCCTTCGACGGGAGAAGCGCTGCTCGCGCCGAGGGAGGGGCGCGGCACGAACCAGGTCTACTACTACCGCCTTCCGGGCCCGTCGCATGCTGGCGGCGCGTCGGCGCTTGGGCGGCTCCTCTTCATCTCGATGGACTGCGAGACCTCCGGCGAGTGCGGCACCGCGGGTCGGTCCGTTCGCATCTACCGCGTCGACGATCCCCGCACGCTCGATGTCGATCACCCCCTCAGCGAGATCTTCTTGGACGGCTCTCGGGGCGAAGCCCATCAGCCGGCTCCGAGCGGCGGACGCACGTCCTCCGTGGCAGCCGCCCGGCTCGCCGATGGTCGCGTGGTGGTGTTCGTGGCAGGGAACGGGAGCGGCATCGACTACGGATGGGTCTACGTGACCCGCCACGAAGGCATCGACGAGACGACGGTGTGGGATCTCGTGCAGACGGTCTGCACCTCGCTCCACCACGACGACCCGTCGTGTCGACCCGATCCGACGGGTATCAACTACTTCGACAAGTGGTACGCCGCCGAGAACATGGCGCTCGTCACTCAGTGCGGCGACGGCCTGCTCCACTTGGTGCGGATGGGCAGGAACGCGAGCGACAAGTTCGACGGTGTGGCTGCCTACCGACTTGCCGAGATCCCGATCGACCCGGATCCCGGCGTGTGGATGTACAACAGTGCGATCGTCGGCGAGCGCATCACCATCGAGCGGGTACTCCAGACACGCGGGCACGGCAAGGTGTCGCTGCGTTGGGGAGGCGGACTGCACGTGACGCCGACCGGGAGGCTCGTGACCTACGTGACGACCCGCTTGCCGAACCCTGGGCCCGTTTCATCGGATGCCTATGAGTTCCGCCCGAGATGAGCCGCCGGGGATGCTACTCCTCGGGCTCGTGGAGACGCCGATGACAAGCAGGATGCAGGCTATGAGCGTTCGCAGGGAGGGGCCTCTTCCCGGCCTTCCGCCCGTCGTCGCGACGGCCGCCGTGGTCATGGTCATGTCGCTGGGGGTGGCGTCGGCCTCCGCGCAGACCGCCCCGGAGCGCTCCCACGGCATGAAGCCGATTCACCGGATCGCTCTGCCCGCTGCGGCCGTGGGCACCGTGATGCCGCTGATCGGCCTGCTGCCGACGATTCCCATGTTCCGTAACGAGGCGGCGGATCCGAACTCGAGCGACGACCGCTTCGTCTATTCGTTTTCCCTGTACCTCACCACGCTCGGCATGGGCGGAGCCCAGGTGTTCGTCGGTGCGGGCATCGAGACGGCCATGGCTCACCGCCTCGAACGTCACGGACAGGTCGCCGGCAGTCGCCGTCCCTTCGGATGGGCGCTGCTCGGTCAGTCGATCGGCTGGGTCGGGGGCGTCCTCGCGACGCTGCCTGCCTTCTTCTGGGCGATCAACTCGACCGAGCTCCCCCCCAATGGCACTCGACGAGCGGCGCTCGGGATGCACATCGCGGGTCCGCTCGTGCAGGCGTGGGGTGGGTCCTACCTCGGCGCGTACCTGATCGGGCGGCACGGAGCGCCGTCGGCGGCGTCCGTTTCCTTGGTCCCGGTGGTGTCTAGCGTGGCGGGCGATCCGCGCTCGGTATTCCTCGGCGTGGCCGGCGCCTTCTGAACCTCCCTCATGCCCATGAGATCCACCATGCCCTCCACGCACCCTTCGTATCCTCGGTTCCTCTGGGCCGCCGCCCTGTCGATTCTCTGGAGCCTGCTCGGCGGTTGCGGAGGGAAGGACGGAACCCCGGCACCGGCGCAGCTCGGGATCGACTCGTTGCCGGCTTCGGCGGTCTTGCCGACGCTCACGGACGCACAGGCCCAGGTGCTCTGCTCGCGGTGGAGCAACGTCGTGTCCGTCGAGGACATCCGCCTCGGCGAGCGCGAGGGGTGTCTGATGGACGCCCTGCAGGAGTTCCCCGACGACATCGCCTCGTGCGAGGGCGCCTTCCGAAGCTGCATGTCCTACGACGACGGCTATTCGGGCGGCGGCGGGACCGACGACTGGTGCACCGACTTCACCGCCGCCATGTTCGCGGGCTGCACCGTCACGGTGGCGCAGGTCCAGGGCTGCACCAACGCGTCCGTCGCGTCCTACGAGAAGTTCGTGCGCGAGGCGAGTTGCGCGACCTACGTCCCTATCGGAGGATTCGAGGCGTTCGCTGCGGCGCGCGAAGCGGCCACGAGCGGCGCCGACCAGGCTGCGTGCCAAGGTCTGAGCTGGGAGTGCGATGGGGGATCCCTCCAGGGCTTCCGCTCCTTCGAGTACTTCGGCTCGAACTGAGGCCACTGCCCGACGGGACCTTCCTTCCGGAGCGCTTGGCCGGCGACCACGTGCGGCCCGCTCGATCGGCCGGCACGAAGGGGTACCTCTCGCGAAGGGACGCGATTGCCGCTTCCGCACCGTCGCGCACGAGGAGGCTGCAGGCGCGGGCGACGACGTCAGACGGATCGTCGACGGGGCCGCAGGAACCAAGTCGACGCGGGGCGCCGGTCACCAGGCCATCTCCACACCCCGCCTCCGAAGCATGTCCCGCCGCCCCTCGTAGTCCGGCATCACCCGCCCGAGCGCCTGCCAGAACGCCCTCCCGTGATCGGCGTGCACTAGGTGCACGAGCTCGTGCGCGACGACGTAGTCGACGAGCCGCATCGGGGCCTGCACGATCCTCCAGTTGAGCCGCACGTTCCCCTTCGCGTCGCAGCTCCCCCAGCGCTTGTCCGGCTCCCGCACGAGCACCGAACGCGGTGCGACGCCGAGCTTGCTCGCCCAGACGCCCACGCGCTCCGGAAGGCGGTCCTCGGCGTGCGCCCGGTACCAGCCCACGAGCTGCTCCCGAACGACCTCGGGCCGCGATCCAGCGGGCGTGCCGCGGGGCACCGTCACCTCGAGGTGCTTGCCGAGGAGCTTCACCGAGGGCTCGGATCCGGCCTTCACGCGGAGGAGGTACTGCCGGCCGAGGTAGAGGTAGGTCTCTCCGCTCACGAACTCGCGCGGGCTCGGTCTCGGAAGCAGGTCCTCGACCTCGCGCTGGCGCTCGAGGATCCACCCGGCCTTCTTCCGTACGACGGCCTCGATGCGGTCCTCGGGGACGCCCGCGGGTGCCACGACCTCGACTCGGCCGTCGGGCTCGACGCGGATCGAGAGGGTCTTCTGCCGCGAGCTCCGCGAGAGGGCGTAGGCGATCCGGGTCGTGCCCCACGTGATCTCGGCGAGCGCGTCCACGGCTAACGTCCCTGGCGGGCCTTGAGGAGGTCGACGATGCGGAGCCCGAGCTGCTCGCGTTCGTCGGGCGAGTAGCCGGCGGCCTGGAGCTGGCGCTTGATGTCCCGGCGGAGCTCCCGCTGGACGTCCTCCTTCTGGACCCAGTCGACGACGCCGACGTGCTTCTGCGCCGCCTCCTCGACGAGGCCGGCGAGGGCCTTCTTCGCCTCGTCGACCTTGCCGTAGATCGGGCTCGCCTCGCTGACCCCCTCCCCCGTCGCGCTCTTCTTCGCGAGCAGGCCGTAGATCGCGAAGCCCGCCTCGCTGAGGCCGAGGTCCTCGGCGAGCTCATCGCGGGTCGCGATCGTGTGCTTCACCTCGGCGAAGAGCTCGAGCTGCTTCGCGGCCTCGATGCGCTTCGCCTTGTAGTCGGCGACGATCTGCTCGAGGCGCTCCTTGAGCGAGCTGTAGAACTCCGGGTCCTCGTCGATGTGGACGTGGATCTCGCGACGGATCGCGTGCTCCATCTCGCTCGCCCTCGCCTCGGTGCTCTTGTGGGCGCCGAGGCGCTCCTCGAACTCGTCCGAGAAGAGGTTCACTTCCTTCACGAGGATCTGGACCCCGTCGGCGACGATGGCCTCGTCGATGAGCGCACGGACCTTCTCGCCGCAGTCGCTGATGTCGATGACGCCGTCACGGAACCGCGCCCGAGCGGCCGCGCGGATCTTGCCGAGCCACCCGAGGTCCGCCGCGTAGTCGAGAGCGCGCGGGTCGGGGAGGAGGATGTCCATGCTCTGGGCGAACGCGCGGTAGGCGGCGTCGAACTTCGCCCGGATGTCCTCGGGCTCGAGCACGAGGACGCAGGCGTCGAGGTCGCGCTTGTTCTTCACCTTCGCGAAGAAGGCGATCGCCGTCGCGTGCCGGACCTGAAGGCGGGGCAGCTCGTCGAACTTCGGGGTCATCGCGCCGTTCACGTCGACGGGCGAGAAGATGGCGAGCGCCTCCTTGAGGGCGTCCGACACGCCCCAGTAGTCGACGACGAGGCCGTAGTCCTTCTTCGCCGCCGTGCGGTTCACGCGCGCGATGGCCTGGAGCAGCGTGTGCTCGCGGAGCGGCGAGTCGAGGTACATGACCTGCTCGATCGGCGCGTCGAACCCCGTGAGGAGCATGTCGCAGACGATGAGGAGCTTGAGCGGGTCGTCGGGCTTCAGGAACCGCTCGACGATCTTCTTCCGCTCGGCCTCGTGAGTCCCGTGCCGGACGAGGCGCTCGTCGTCCTTGTTGCTCGAGGAGTAGACGACGACCGAGGGTGGGGCACCGAGGGCGTCGAGCGTCTCCTTGTAGGTGACGGCGGCTTGCCGGCTCACGGCGACGACCTGCGCCTTGAAGCCGTTCACGCCGATGTTCTTCTCGTAGTGGAGGACGAGGTCCTCGCAGATCGCCCGGATGCGTCCCGGCGCCTCGGCGATGGCGGCCTCGGTCGCGTACTTCGCCTTGATGGCCTCGCGCTCCTCGGGCGTGCGGTCCGCGAACGCGCGCTCGAAGAGCTGGTCCAGCGTGTTGCCGAGCACGCGCAGCTCGGGGAGCCGGCTCTCGTAGAAGATGGGCACCGTGGCCCCGTCCTTCACGGCCTGCTCGATCGTGTATCGGTCGATGTAGCCGCCGAAGGTCTCGATGGTGCTCTTGTCGCGCTTGTCGATCGGCGTGCCGGTGAAGCCGAAGAAGACGGCGTTCGGGAGCGCCTGACGGAGGTTCGCGGCGAGCGAGCCGTACTGCGTGCGGTGAGCCTCGTCCGTCAGCACGAAGAGGTTCTCGGAGCGGCTCAGGACCGGATGCTTCGGCTTCTCGAGGTGGCCGTCGTGGCCGACCACGCCGCCGATCTCCTGGAACTTTTGCACCGTCGTCATCACGGTCTTGCCGCTCGGCCCCGAGAGCAGGTCGCGCAGGTGGTCGACGCTCTTCGCCTGGATGGGGCTCGGGTACCCGCCGTTCGTGAAGGTGCGCGAGATCTGGTCGTCGAGATCGCGACGGTCCGTGACGATGAGGATGGTCGGGTTCTCGTTCGCCTCGTCGCGCCGGAGCTTGAGGGCGAGCCAGAGCATGCTGATCGACTTGCCGCTCCCCTGCGTGGCCCACACGACGCCGCCGCGCTCGTGGGGCGAGCCCTTCGTCCGCGATCGGGCGATGGCCTTGTTCACCGCGAGGAGCTGCTGGTACCGCGGCACCTTCTTGATCGTGCGTCCCGAGGACGTGTCCCTCTCGAAGAGCACGAAGTTCCGGACGATGTCGAGCAGGGCCTCGGGCGTGAGCATGCCGTAGAAGAGGACGTCCTGCGGGGTCGGGGCGCGACCGAGCTCCTTCTCGATGGCCGCGAGCTCGTGTGGGTACGGGTCCTTCCATCGCGCGTACACGCGCTCCGGCGTCGTGACCGTGCCGTAGACCGCGTCCTGCAGGCACGTGGCGATGCAGAGCTGGACCGAGTGGAAGAGCTTCGGGGCGCCGAGCTCGCGGTATTTCTCGGAGAGCTCCTGGTACCGTGCGAGCTGGTCGAGTGCCTCGTGCTGCCAGCCCTCGCCGAGGGTCGGCGACTTGCACTCGATGACGACGAGCGGGATCCCGTTCACGAAGACGACGACGTCGGGGATGATCTGCTTCTTGCTCCCCTTGATGCGGAGCTGCCGCGTGACGAGGAGGTCGTTCGAGCGCGGGGCGGCGAAGTCGAAGAACCGGACCGACTGCCCCTTGCTGCCCGCGCCGACGTCCTGCACGACCGACGTGCCGTGCGTGAGCGTCGTGTACAGCTTCTCGTTCGCGTCGAGGAGGCTCTCGGCGTGGACGTGCGTGACCTCGCGGACGACCTTCTGCAGGTTCCCTTCCGAGATCCACGGGTTCAGGCGACGGAGGGCGGCCTCGAGGCGGCCGATGAGGATCACGTCAGTGGGCTGGGGGCGCTCGTCGTCGAGGTCGCCGGCCGAGACGAACGTGTAGCCGAATCGCTCGAGTAGCTCGACGGCGGGGCCTTCGGAGAGGCCGATCTCGGTCCAGGAGGGCGAGGTCACGGGGGGGGCTCGTCGGGGGTGACGCGGAGGTCGCCGGCGAGGAGGGAGGCGGAGAGGGCGGCCTTCACGGCGCGCATACGACTCACCGCCGCGACTTCGCCCTCGATGCGGGCGTCCACCGAACGCAAGACGTCGACCACCTCCAACTGCTCCGCAACGGGCGGCACGGGTATCAGCATCTGGCGCATCTCGCCGACATTGAAGTGCTGCTGCGCCAGCCCTCCCTGGCCGCGCGCGACGGCACCCTTGCCGCGCTCGCTGTTGATGAATCGCGAGAGGAACGCTCCGGACACGCGGTCCGTGGGCGTCGTGATGATGATGTCGATGCAGTTCGCACCGTCGAGCGCGGGCGGGACGACGGCCGACGTCCCGGGGGCTCCCGTTCGAACGGTGACCACATCACCTGCACGCAGCATGGACTTCGACAGGACCTGGTTCGACTCCGCCGAGAAGCGCACCAGGTTGTCGAGCACGATCCGGTCTTCCTTGACGTTGAGGGAGCGAAGTGCCGGGACGCCTTCGGAGGCATAGTAAGAAGCTGGCTTCACCACGACCCCGACGACGATGCGTGAACTCACGTCGTCGAGCCGGCGCACCTCCCACCCCTCCGGAATCTCCCCGATCTCCGTCTGCTTGAACCGCGTGTGCCGCCCCGGCATCCCGCGCGTCAGCAGCTCCTCCATCATCGCCTTCTTCACGACCTGGAGCTGATCGATGACGGCCTCGGTCTTCTCGATGGTCTCGTCGAGCGAGGAGAGGATGGCGGCGATCTTGCGCTGCTCGGGGAGGGGCGGAAGGAGGGCCGGTGCGGGATGAACGAAGTTGCGGTTGAGACTAGGTACGCCTGTCGAGGCCGCGAATCGACCCAGATCCTGTGCTCCTAGAAAGTGGAACACGAACAGCGGATCGTTTCCGTGGAAATCGTCCACGTACAATGTCGTGTTGAGGGGCCAGAACCCGTGAGCGGAGTAGAAGACCTTGCCGATCGTACCGCTGCGGCCTGTTACGACACCGGGGCCCTGAACGCGGGCGATCGAGTGTGTGCCCACGGGGCCATTCGAGGCAATAACCGGGACGATACCGCGTTGGCGGTCTTGCACGGGCAGATCGAAACCACGCTGTAACGTGGAGACCGCTCCGATCGTCGTCTCCAGCCACCCCTCAGGCGTCCCCATATCCGAGCTCCTTCAGGTACCGATCCATCACCGCCTTCGCCTCGTCCCGCGCCCGCTCCGCCTCCCGCAGCTTCCGCACCGCGTCCGCCACGTCGACCTTTTCCTGCGCCTCGGCCGTCTCGACGTACCGGCTGATGTTCAAGTTGAAGTCGTTCTTCGCGATCTCCTCAAGCGTCACGACTCGCGCGTAGCGCTCGACGTCGCCGAACGCCTTCACCGTCGCCACGATCTTCTTCACGTCCTCGGCTCGGAGGAAGTTCTGCGCCGAGCCCTCGCGGTACTCGCGCGACGCCTCGACGAAGAGCACCTTCCGCTGCCGCTCCTTCGCCTTCCCCTTCGCGAGGAGCAGCACCGCCGCCGGGATACCCGTGCCGTAGAAGAGGTTCGACGGGAGCCCGACGACCGCCTCGACGAGGTCCTCTTCGAGCATGCCCCTGCGGATCGCTCCCTCGCTCGCGCCGCGGAAGAGCACCCCGTGCGGCATCACGATCGCGGCGCGGCCGTGCACGTTCAGCGTCGCGACCATGTGCTGCACGAAGGCGAGGTCGCCCTTCGTCTTCGGAGGGATACCGAAGCGGAATCGGCCGTACGGGTCGTGCTCCGCGACCTCTGAGCCCCAGTTGTCGAGGCTGAACGGTGGGTTCGCGATGACGCGGTCGAAGAGCTTGAGGCCCCCCGACTCGAGGAGCTTCGGGTCCCGCAGCGTGTCGCCCTTCTCGATGCGGGCGTCGGGGAATCCGTGGAGCAACATGTTCATCTTGCAGATGGCCCACGTGCCGAGGTTCTTCTCCTGCCCGTAGAGGCTGAAGTTCTTCGGCTGCCCTCCGTGCTCGACGATGTACTGGGCGCTCTGCACGAGCATGCCGCCCGAGCCGCAGGTCGGGTCGCAGATGCGCATGCCCTCCTTCGGCTCGAGCAGCTCGACGAGCAGACGCACGACCTGGTGGGGCGTGTAGAACTCGCCGCCCTTCTTGCCCGCGTCGTCGGCGAACTTCTCGATCAGGTACTCGTACGCGCGCCCGAGCATGTCGGGCTCCGAGAGCGCGCGGTTCCGGAGGTCGATCTCCGAGAAGTGCTGGATCAGCTTGTGGAGCGTCGTGTCCCGCTGCTTCGCGTCGCCGAGCTTGTTCTGGTCGTTGTAATCGACGCCGCCGAGCACGCCCTCGAGGGACGCGTTCGCGGTCTCGAGCGCCGCCGCCGCCTTGTTGAGGAGCTCGCCGAGGTTCTGCGTCGCCTTCTGGAGCTCGCGCCACCGCGCGCTCTTCGGCACGAAGAACTGATGCTCGTCCTCGTCCTCCGGGTCGATGCCCTCGGCGACGAGCTGCTCGCACTCCTCGTCGAACCGGTCCGACACGCGCTTCAGGAAGAGCAGGCCGAAGATGAAGCTCTTGTAGTCCGACGAGTCGATCGACCCGCGCAGGATGTCCGCCGCCGCCCAGAGGTACCGCTCGAGCTGCTCCCGCGTGAGCTTGCCGGCGAGCTGCGCGTCGTGGACCTCGTGCGCGAGCTCCTCGACGTTCGGAGCTGCCGGTGCGGCGGGTGGGGTCGATGCGGCGCCACGACCTCGACGAGAGGGGCTGGTCTTCGCCGGGGCCTCGTCGAAGGAGATCTCGCGCTGCCCGTGGCCGTCCGCCTTGGATGACCCGCCCTCGAGACGGCCGATGATCTCCGCCTTCTCCTTGCCGGAGTCGTCGAGCCCGAGGGCCCGGCAGAGCTCCTTCAGGCGGTCGCGCTTGAGCCCCCCGAGCACGACGTCGAGGGTGGCCTTCTTCGACGCGACGAGGGCCTCGAAGGCCGGCTCCTTCGCGCGGCGATCGGATACCTCGAGGCCGAGGGCGTCGGCGGCGGAGAGGAGCTCGTCGCGATGGAGGAGGGAGAGAACTTCACGTCGACGGTTCATGGGATTTTCGGATGCCGGAATACGGGGCTCGACGGTAGCTCCGTCGGGCGGCCGGGCGCGGGGGAATCGCGCCGGGCGCGGTGGGCCTGAGTAGGAGCATGGCCGGCAGATGCGAATCGAGCCTTCGCGCGCCGCGCGATCCCGTGCCGGGCTCCAGCCTGGGGCGCGGCGAGCTTCGGGCGGACCAGCAGGAGCGGGCGGAACCCCCCTCCCGGCCCAATGGTCCGCACAGAGCGGAGCGGCGGGTCCAGTGAGACCGCGGGAGGACGTCACAAGGGTAACTAGAAGAAGAAGAGATAGAGCGGGTGTGCGCCGGTGCACCACCACTGGTGCACTGGCGCACCACTCGGTTGCTGGGCCGCCCGTTGCGTTGAGGCCGACGGCTCACGGCGGGTCGGCGGCGAGCGCCGCCGCGACGGAAGGGTCCACCCGCACACCGTCGAAGTCGTGGTCCCGTTTCGCCCGATCCAACGCCCGGGTGGCATCGCGCGTGCCGAGGGTTCGAAGGGATTCGAGGTACTCGGCGGCATGTGCCGCATCGCCCGCCGACGCGTACACGGAGGCGATGGTGTAGAGCGTCGAGGCAGAAGTCGGGTCGAACGACCGTGCCGATAGGGCGTACGCCAGTGCCCACCGATGGTTGCGAGCCTGCCAGAGTCGCGACGCCAGCCGCGAACACTCCCTCGCGTCCGGGCAGGAAACCGTCGGAATCGGCTCGAGCACGATGGGGTCGCGATTTCCCGCGAGGAGCGTCCACGCGGGCGCGGCCCCCGACCGATAGTCCGCCAGGGACCCGGTCCACCGATCGACCTCGTCGGCGTAGTTGCCGTCCTCCGTTCCCGCGATAACCAGCAGCAAGACGACGACAGATCCCTCATCTCCGTCCAGCGGCTCGGTTTCGAACCGCGCCACAAGCCTACCGTCTTCACGGAGGTTCACCGAAACGGAGCATGGACCGGAGCCGCAGGCGTAGGACGAGGCGTCGGTGTCGCCGCGGTCGTCGTGAGCCTTCATCACGAGGCCCCGACTCTCGTCGGCCTCGACCCTCACGTCCAGTGCGAAGCCTTCCGTGTCGACCCAGTGAAACGAACTCGCAGTGCGTCCGCTGTCCGAGTAGAGCCGAACTGGCGAGGCGCGCAGGAGGCGGGGGGCGTCGGATGTCGGGGCGGGATCCGCTGGTGCGACAGGCTCGACCTCATCCGGTGCAGGCGGGGTCGACTGAGCAGACGACGGCCCGCTTGGCATGCTCGGTGGGGTAGCCGATTCAGACGCTCGCGAGGGGTGGGTTCGAGTCGGGTTGCGGACCAGTACCTCTGCGCCGTTCGCGTCGTACATCTCAGCCCAAGGTGGACTGGCTTCAACGGGCCCCACGATCGCTCCGGTCACGGCTAGCCCTGTGCCGACGACGAATGCGGTTTGCCAGGATTTCATGCCGATAGTCATTGAAAGATGCAGCCTTGAGCGCATTCCTGGTAGGCGGGGAAGTTTTGCATGCACACCTCACGGCGATAGCCGCGCAGCAAGCAGTCGGAGAGCGGGGCCAGGCAGTTGTTCATGCAGATGTCGAACCGAGCCTGGCTGGCCGCTTCGGCACGTTGGCGTTGCGCTTCCTCAGCACGCCAACGCGCCTGATCTTCTCGGGCGGCCTGTGCGCGGGCGGCCTCTGCTGCCGCCGCCATCGAACGCTGGAAATCCTGGTACGCCGCGACGGCCGCAGCGGCGTCAGGATCGCTAGGCGCCAGCTCGCGTAGGTCTCGGGCGGCCGCCTCTGCGTAGGAGGAGTCGCTGCGCTGCTGGATGGTCCTCGTGAGCATTGCGATCGTGGCGTCCGGGTGGTCCACAACGTCTTGACGGCGGGCCACGTATTGCTGGTGGGCGGACATCCGCGCAGCTTCGAGGCCCCCTCGGACACTGAGGGCCTGGTACCCCGCGAGTACGGTCATCCCGACAAAACCGGCGGCCGCCGCGAGAGCTCGGGGAGACCAGCGGCCCAGTCCACTGCGCAGAGATGCGGCGCAGACGAGTCCGCCTAGTGCCACCAGGAGTGCTCCGATCGGTAGGGGGTACCCTTCCATCGGGGGGCGGCCTCCAAATGTCACGTTGGCGGCCAAGTTCCCGGCGGCGTCATAGGCGGAGTCGGTTCGCGCAAAGGCGATGACTAGGCACACACCCAAAATGATCGGAATCACAAGGCGAAGAAGGGCATGGCTGGTCGCAGCTCCGGGGACCACCCATACCAAGCACGCCAGTGCGGCCATCGCGTATGCGAGTCCGGCAAACCCGTCTGCGCCAGTCCCCATGTCACCGAGGCTGGCGCCGAATAGCAACAACACCGTCGCCGCGACTCCGACTACGTCCGAGAACAGCGAGATCCCGCTCGTGTTCGGCGGTACTGCGGCACGTTCGCGCGCTTGGAACAGCGAGCGACAGGATTCCTGGAGTTCGCGCACCCTCGTGATACTTGCTGACGACGCCGGCGTGCGCGTCACAGCAAGGCCAAGCTCCATGAGTGCTTGAAGCCGTGCCGCAGTGACGTCGGGTTGCGGGCCGGGAGTTGCCTGCGAAGCGATCACAGCGTCCGCTGAGGTCAGTCTGGCCTGCGCCTCACGGGCCCCGTTCTCTTCCTCGCGGGCAACGGTCGTCACCTCCTCCAGCGTCGTAGCCAGGCGCGCCCGGTTGCGCGCGCCTTCGGGCGTCGGATCGGACGCAGCGTCTGCACGCAGACGCTGAATGGACTCCACTCGGCGTTTCGCTTGTTCGTGGCGTTCGGTGGCAGCGCGGAGGGCGTCGATGGCCGTCGCCCGTTGTGTTTTTGCCGCTTCAGCGGCTGCGGCTCGCTGCTTCTCCTCCGCTTCGATTCGAGCCTCGAGGTCTGTCACTCGTTGCCGTGCAGTCTCAATCTCAACGTCTTCGCTTGGCGTGTCACGGAAGTCGAATCCCACAGCGACAAGCGCATCGCGCAGGAGGGACTCGCGCCGTGTCAATTCCTGGTCGAGCTCCCTGCGCTGCCGGGCTGCCGCATTTTCGCGTGACGCAATTCCGACCGATCGGACGATGGGAATCCATGATGCGAGGCCCGACGGGCTCGGTGACGTCCGGGATGCCGAGGCGGTGGTTGTCGAATCATCAGGGGCGGTCATGCAGTCATCACGTTGAGGTTGTGTGAGGACATCGCCATCCCGAACCGCTCAGGCTGGTCGACCGAGGGGGGGGGGTCCCGGCACCCGGCTTGCATTGCCGTCAAGAGCATTGTCAGCACAAGACGCCTCGTGGGAATCGCGCGTTCGGCGTACACGGCATCGGCCGGGGGCTAATCGGACGGGACGTTCGCTCGTCAATCGTCGAGCCGTTCGCTCGCCAGCACTCTGCGGTAGTCCGCGAGCGCTCGCTGCAACCCGACCGTCTGCTCGTCCCCAGGGTGTAGAAGTGCGATTCGGCACGCGTGCCCGCCACGCGCAAATTCGGTGTGCGGTTCAGGGCGCGGGACTCTGGCTTGGGCGAGGGGGTCTGCGTAGCCCAATTTTCCCCAGGGTGAAGTTGCTGATGTCGTTGCAGTCCATCTTCTCGAGCGTGACGTACGCGCCCCTGCGATCATTAAGCGTGAGGATGTGCCCATCGGCACTTCGACTCATGCTGGCGCGCGGTACGTTCGGCGCGCATTCCCACCATCCGCCCTCGGGCGTGTCTTCGTAGTGGCCTGCACACGTCAGCGAAGCGCCGCTCCCGTCGCGAGCCAGGCGCACCGTACCGTCAGGTCGGAAATGAACCACCGTGTAGAGCGCAGTTCCGGCAAGTGACGACCCCACTGAACACCAAACGCCAGCGATGGGGGCGTTGTCATCCCCGGGTTGCGGGATCGGTCCAGTGCTCGGGACTAGGGGCGGAACCGTGCGTCGAACTCGCCGGGCGACTTCTCCGCATGCACTGTGGGATAGGGCTAGGAAGAGCCGCCCGTCGTCCTGCGTGAGGACCAACTCGTCCGGGCTTGGCAGTTCGTACCGTCCCCGGCGCGCTGCGAAGTTGATCACGGACACCCCGATGCTCCATCGCATGGAACGCGGACTCCACGCGCCGCTCGCCAGGCGTTCGAATCCCGTGCCAGGCATGAGAGAAGCAGAGATCCTTCCGTCGCCTTGGATGCGTATGAACGCGCCGCCGCCCTCCGTCGTGCACCAGTCCCCAACAACGTCAGGACCTGGGGCGAGTCCGATCGCCTCGATGATCGCGTCCTGGTTCCTTGCGACAGCGAAAGCAATCGCACCGGCGATCATTAGAGCGCTCGCCACGAGGGCGATAGCGACTTTCGCCGCGACCGGCAGCACCCGTTTGTCAGCTCGACGTCTCGGTAGTTCGTGCGCCTGAGGACGTGCAATGGCGGGGGACGCGTGGCTGGTCAGTTCATCGAGCTGACCTAACGATACGTAGCGATGCTCGACGAGGAACGCCGAGGGCGTGGTCGTTGAGGCGACCGAGTCGAATGCCGCCCCGATTCTGCCGACGTCCTGACTGTGCACCCAGCCGGCAAGGACCGCGCCCGAGAGTAGTTCGTTCAGGCGAGCCCGCTGCGCCTCGACGAACGCCGTCGCTATGCTTGAGACGTCGTCGGCGGCAACGAGCCCCGCACTTACCAACTCAGCAAGCGCCCCTTCGATATCCAAGTCGTGAGAGGTCTTATCCCAAACCCCGCGAGCAGCTTCCGCGTGGGCCAGCTGGCGGAACTCCAAGAAGTGGGCAAGGTCCTCGAGGATCGAACGATCAGTGAGCCTCGTGTCTGCGTCGTCTGTCCCCATACGCACCTTTCCTACCACGGGTTTCGAAGCTGTTGGTCGCAACTGACGATGCGTTCGTTCGTCGCCAGTGTTTGTCGTCGCCCGTTCGGCGTACATCGTCGCGACATCTCGCTCTCGCGCGGGCGACTGCGCGACGTCGGGAGTTCTCGCGTTGGAACGCAACTCCCACGACGCGCCTCGTTCACAGGCGAAGGCCCGGCGTGGGTTCAGCTCGCGCAAATGGCTCGCCGCGCCCCCTGACGCAAGGTTGAGGCCATGTACGGGAGGGGCCTACGCCGCGTTCGCGGCAATCCCGAAGCACGGCGCACGGTAGTCGCACGTCGCGCAGCTCATCCCCGGCGTCGGAGGGAAGACCCCCGCGGCGATGGCCGCCTCCACTTCGGCGACGACCCGCACGAACCACTCCGCCGACATCGACGTCGCGGGCCGGAGGGAGACCTCCTGCACCTTCGGCGCCTTCGTCTTCACGAGGCTGACGAGCCGGACGTCGGGACGCTCGTGCTCGCGCGCCACGTAGCGGTACGCCGCGAACTGGAGGTTCGTGACGAGCTCGTTCGTGCCGTAGGCCCGCGCGGCCGTCTTCAGCTCCACGATCGTGCCGTCCGCGAGGACGAGGTCGAGGAAGCCGACGAGCGGACGCGGGAGGGGCTCGCCCGTGTCGGGGTGGAGGAGATGCAGCTCGAAGCGCTCTTCCACCGTCACGACCTCGAGGTCATCGAGGTGCGCGAGGAAGAGCGCGAGCAGCTTCTCGGCTTCGGCGAGTAGCGTCGCCGCTTCGTTCCCATCGACGCGGTAATCGGGCGACGCGAGGGCCGCGCCGAGGTCCGCCCGCAGGATGCGCAGCGCCGCCGCGTGGTCCGGCTCGTGCCCCACCTTCCGGGACTCGAACCACCAAGCGACGGCCCCGTGAACGGCGGTGCCCACGGCGAGCGCGGGATTCTTCGACTCCGCCTCGCGTCCCTCTACGTACCGATACCGGTACTGCCGAGGGCATCGCGCGTAGCAGGCGAGCTGGCTCGCCGAGGTGTGGGCCGGCAGCTCATGCGGCATGGCGACCTCCACCGTTTCCGGAGTGGCCGCTCCGCCGAGCTTCGGCGTCGAGCTCGTCGATGAGACGACTCGCCTCGCGCTTCGTCGGCATGCGCCCGTCGCGGATGCCGAGGCGGTCTGCGAGGAACGTCGAGGCCGCCTCGCCCTCGTAGCCGAGCGTGAGCGCGAGACGCCAGAGGAGCCGCCGCTGCGCATCCGAGCACGGACCGGACGTGTCCACCGACTCCGCGACGGATCGAGCCTCGCCATGACGGACCGGCTCCTCCGGAACGCAGTCGTCGTCTTCGCCACCAAGCTCCTCGAGGGAGACGGTCCCGACGTCGACGTAGTCGCGCAGGGCTCGGGCCTTCGCGCGCGTCTCCGCGATGCGGAGCAAGTGACGTACGACGCCGCGGTTCACGTTCGACGGATCGGCGTCGCCGAGTCCGGTGAAGGTTCCGCGTCGTCCGGTGATCGTCGCGCGCACGATCGCGACCGATCCATTCGTTTCGGTCGGCACCTGCACGAGCTCGGTGCTGATGCCTTCGAGGCCCTCGTCGTGGGCCTTCGCGAGGAGGCCTGCGTAGGAGACGACCTCCTTCTCGCCGACGACCTCGCCGTGGCGGTTCTTGATCGGAATCTTCAGGGTCAGGGGCTGGGACATGGGAACACCTCGTGTGGATGGGAAGGGACGGCGTCGGCGGAGCCGGGACGAAGACCGCGAGAGGGCGATCGACGTCCCGGCTCCGAACGGGTTCGGCGCGGCGGGCGCGCGAGGGGATGAACGCGGGACGCTCAGCGGCACGGGACCAAGAGGCCCGCGTCGACGAAGCTGAAGCTGCCCTCGCGTCCGAGGACGACGTGGTCGAGGAGACGGAGACCGAGGAGGTCGGCGGCGTCGCGAAGGCGCCGCGTCAGCTCGATGTCGTCGGCGCTCGGCGACGGGTCGCCGGACGGGTGGGGATGCACGAGCAGGACGCCCGAGCATGCGTTGAGCAAGACCGGTCGCAGGATGTCGGCCATCGTGACGGCACAGCCGGCGATGCCGCCTCGCGCGACCTGTCGGTAGAACCGCACGCGGTTTCGAGCGTCGCAGCCGACGACCCAGACCGACTCGGTCTTCTCGTCTCGGAGCAGCGGCCCGAAGTAGCGAGCGACGTCGCGCGAGCTCGCGAGCCGTCCGGTGAGCGGCGCGTCGTCGCCGCCGCTGCGGATGAGCGCGCGAAGGGCGTGCACCCTGCGAGCGATCGGCGGCGGTGGGATGACGTCGTCGTCGAGGAGGTTCCGGGGACCGAGGTGCGCGGGGAGGTCCCGCGTCTCGATCACCGTCGCCACGAGCTCGTCGAGCCCGAGCTCTTCGGCGACCTTCACGGCAACCTCGGAGCAAGGGAGGCGAACGGCCTACGCGGACGCGGGTCGAGCCAGGGGACCACGGCAGACGGGTCGAGCTCCGCCACGTCGGAGGGCCCTTCGAGCGCCGCATCGAGGTCGACGACGACGCAGGTGCGCCGAACGTCGGGCGGCTCGAGCACGAGCCGGAACGAGCCCCGGTGACGCGCGCCGGCCCAGCCGACACGGAGACACCGGTCCTCGGGGACGACCCGGAGCGAGTCGAGTCGGAGGGTCGCGATTTCGCGGACGAGCGTCGCGAGGGTCGTGCGCGGAATCGCGTGGACCTCGCCCGCGAGGCGGAATCCGAGCAGGTCGAACGCCCCGATGCCGACGACCTCCACGAGCCGTCCGAGGTCGAGCTCGACCCCGCCGAGACCGAAGGCGGCCTCGGCGGCGAGCCGTGCGGCCGCCGCTTCGGCCTCCGCTCGCCGCGAGCGCACGCCGTCCTCCTTCGAGGCCAGGGCCCGAGCCTCGACGAGCCGGGCGAGGGCCGGGAGCTGCTCGGGCCCACCCGGCAGGGGTAGCTCCACGGACGAGAGCCCGAGGGCCCCCGCGAGCTCGGGGCGCCGGACGTCGAGGAGGTCGAGGAGCTCGGTCCCCGCGCCGTCGAGGCCCCGCCGGTGGAGCCGGACGAGGGTCAGAAGCCTCCCGAGCGTGAGGTCGTGACCCCGGCACCCGCGGCGCCTTGTGGGGGCCGGGAGCGCCCCTTCCGTGGCCGCCGCGGGGGTCAAGAGGCCCTCGCGGCCGAGAGGGCTGCGGCGAAGTCCGGCGGCAGCTCGGTCGTGGCCTCGGAGGCGAGCGCTAGCGGGGCCTCCGAGGCCGCGGGCTCGTCCTCCACGACCAAGCCCGTCGTGACCTCGTTGCGGTGGACGACGAGCACCCCCGAGTAGGAGCGACCGTCCGCCGACCGGACCTCGAGCGCCCGGGCCTTGCGGCGCGCGGTGCGGACCGGCTCGGTGGAGCCCGAGGAGATGAGGCTCTCGACGCCCTTGGCGATGAGGACTCGGAGTGCGGCGCGGGTCTTCGGAGAGATCGGGATGTGCATGGGTGTGGGTCCTTTCGAAACGACGAACCCCGGCGTCGGGGCAGCGAGCCGTCGACGCCGGGGTTCCATGGGTTGGGGGTGGTAGAGCGGTCAGTCCTCGTCGTCGTCGACGAAGGCGGTCTTCGCGGCCGAGACCGCGACGGTGAGGGCGAGGCCTGCGAGCGCCGACGCGATCGATCCGTCGGCCCACATGCGGCCCCAGAAGTTGCCGTGGTTCATGTCGTTCTCCTTCTCGTGCGAAACGCCGGGCGGCGCCCGCGCCCTGGCCACCGGAGGCCAAGACGACGAGCGCCGCGCGGCGCGTCAGGGGTGGGTCAGCGTGTTCGGCTCACGAGGTAGCGGTGCGCCGCTTCCTCGAGCCCGAGCCGCGCTGTCGTGCCGCGGGTCTTCGCTGTAGCCGTGATTCCGTTCGCGAGGTCGAAGACCGTGGCGCGAGCGCTGCGGAGCGAGTCGCGGAGGGCCTGGTCGTCGAGCCGATCGACGTCGAGACCAGACTCGAGCGCGTGGATCCGGGCGACCGCCTGCGCGTCCGCGCCGCTGAGGCCGGAGGCGCGCATCGCGTCGAGCTCGGCGAGCACCGAGTCGACGACGAGCTCGGTGCTTCGCTTCCAGCGGTCGAGGTCGCCGCGTGCCTCGGCGAAGGCGAGTGGGAGCGCGTCGCGAAGAAGCTCGCGGAGGCGCGCGGGATCGCCGATGTGCCGGAACTTCGAAGCGGCCTCGCTCTGCCAGCCGCGCATGCCGTTGGTGCAGAGGAGCCGGTACGTCGTCGGCACGACCTGAACCGAACGCAGGCCGACTTCGCTATTGCCGAGGTCGATGCCGTACTCGATGACGTCACCGCGCTTCACGGCCACGCCCTCCGCGGGGAGCGTGATGCGCAGGACGGTCGACGTCCCGACCGACGAAGCGCGGACGACGGCGTCACGCCGAAGGCCCGCGTGATCGAGCGCATCGGCGACGAGCTCGAAGAGCACCTGGTCGTCGATCGGGGCGTAGCGTTCCGACAGGACGGCGCGGACGTCGCCGCCGGCCATCCGCAAGAGCGCCGGCTGCGGCTTCTTCAGGAGGCCGTAGTTGACGTTCGCGATCTGGAGCTTCGCGGGAAGCTCCCGGAGATACGTCGCGGGCGCGTCGATGCGGTCGCAAAGCTGCCGGAAGGCGAGCTCCCGGAGCGCGAGGGGCGGGCCCGCCTGGCGCCCGAAGAACGGGACACCGACGAGCTGCATGATGGAGCCGTCGCCCGAGCCGAAGGCCCAGCTGCGGAGGTCGGCGGTGACGACATCCGAGCGGGCGCCGTCGGCGGCGTGCAGGGCGAGGACGTCGGAGGCGGCCTCGTCGAAGGAGACGGGGCGGAGGTGAGGGAACCAGCGCTCGCGCTGGTCGGGGCGGGGAGACAGGGACGGCGACGGAGACGCCGACGAGGACGAAGGGACGAGCGCGGTCGCGTTCATGGGGGAAGCTCCATGACGAGGCGCGTGGGAAAGGTCCTCGTCTAGGCTTCTGCCGCAAATCACGACGAATTTCGGGGCCATGATTTCATGCGGTCGAACCGGTACGCTCGGCGACCATGAGCCCAAGTTCTGATTCCGATGACGACTGGTCGGGCGAGGTTGGGGGCGACTGCGCCCCCGAGTTGGACCCGCCCACGATCGAGGCAAAAGCAGCGGCGCGCTTCTTCAGCGGGCCCCGGACCGCTGGGGCCCGATGGATGGGCACTACGCCTGATGAGCGCAGACATTGGCGCGCACACGCGCTCCAGGTGGCGGCGGCAACAGCGTGCGACTTGATACGCCAAGCTGCAGATGCAGCCGCCAACGGCTCTGAGGAAGACCTCACGCGAGCCTACGATCGCATTCAGAAGATCATCACGGAACTCACCGGCTGGGGGTCGGGCCGGCGGGCAGCACTCTTCCTCGCGATGACGCCCGACCTCATGCACCCGGACCTCGAGACGCCCGAATCGTACTGGCTTTGGTTCCTGACCCTCTTCCCCGAGTACGAGCAGACCGTCGTCATGCAGGAGGGCGGCGAGCCACTCATTCGAAACGATGTCTCCCTCCGTACCTGGGAACTGCTCGCGGCGATGGACCGTCGCGCCGGGAAGCCGTCGACGGCATGGCAGCAGCGGTTCCCGAACCTGGCGGGCATCGATCGGTGGAAGGCACTTGAGAGCCTGATCTCCAAGATCGGGGTGAAGAGCGAGGCAAGCTCAATCACGCTGAAACGTGACATTCGTGATGCGAGGCGGGCGTTTCGGGATTTTGCCGGCTTCCTTCGAGCCCGCCTGATTCGACCGTTCGAGTGACATCAGTCGCCGTCGCCCGGACCGTCGCCCTCAACGCCGTTCTTGACGCCGCACCGGCCAATGCGACGCCCCCAGTGGCACAGCCTCGTAATAGTGCGGCCGTGCCCCCACCTCTAAATGCTCGACGTGGCGAACGCTATCGTACGAGCACATGAAGAACGAATCACGCTACCTCTCCGCCCACGAGATCCGCGTCGTGGCCGTCACCGCGTGCGTCTGCGAGCGCACGGTGCGTCGGTACTTCGCGAGCCTGCCCGTCCGGTCGACGTGTAAGGCGCGCATCGAACAGGCCCTGGCTGACCTCGGTCGGAACTGACGCACACCGGCCGAGTCACCAGCGGTGCTTCGTGCGCCTCTGCGACCCGGCAGCGGAGCGCCAAACAGCCGAGAGCCGCTAGCCCGGCCCTCCTTCACTAGCGAGCGCGCCGCCCTCCGTCGCTCGCCTATTCGCTCGTCGCCTCGGTGCGATGAGAAGGGCGCCCTGTGCCCGACGCGTCATGCGGACGCTTCGGCTGAATATGGAGAAAAAAGTGTCCGAAATCGACGACCCCACCAACTCGCCTCGCATCACCCCCGACCTCGGTTTGACCAAGACCGGCGGTGCTGATTCCTTCTCGTTCCTGGAGAAGCTGCGGATCCCCAACGGGGATCTGGAGCCGCTCCAGACGCAAAAGGTCGTCAGCGCCGTGTACGGCTCGAAGCCGCACAAGGATGCCTTCTTCCGGACGCATCCGGGGCCGTCCTATCGATCCAGCGTGTTGGGCATCAAAGCGCGCATCGGTGGTACCGAGGACGTCTGGCTCGTGAACCCGAGCCTGAGCGCACTCTTCCCGAAACCGCCTTCGGTGTACGAGCTGCGGCTCACGATCACCCGCGATGACGTCCTCTCGGTCTGGCCCCTGCGGTACCCCCTGGACCCGAAGGACGCGTGGGGGAACACGGCGATGGAAGCCGCTGAAATCGCGCAGACGCGCTGGATCAAGCTCGTCGCGAACACGAACGCGGGCTACTACGAAGCGTTCGCCGCAATGGGGGCGCTGCCCGACCCCGTCTGGCCGGACAAGTCGTTCGAGGAGTTGGTCGCGCTCGCGTTCCGCGATCGCGTGATCGACACCGCGAACCACCCCACCCTCCGCATGCTGCGCGGCGAGGTCTGAGATGGTGAACGGGTGCTCCTTCGTGTTCGCCGACTTCGAGTTCGGCTCGACGCCGGGGGAGCGCCCGGTTCCGCGTTGCGTCGTCTTGCGCCGGCACCCCACGGGCGAGTCGTACCGGGTGTGGCTCGACGGATCGGGGGCCGTGCCCTGTCCCATTCACTTCGACGAAAACACGGTGCTCGTTGCGTACTTCGCCTCGGCGGAAGTGAGCTGCTTCCAGGCGCTCGGCTGGCCGATCCCCAAACGAATCCTCGACCCCTACGCCGAGTTCCGGGCCCTCACCAACGGGCGCAAGCTCCCGCACGGCAACGGTCTGCTCGGTGCACTTCTGTATTTCGGGCTCGAGGCCGGCGACGCCATCGAGAAGCAGGCCATGCGCGACCTCGCACTCGCGGGCGGACCGTACACCGACGAAGATTGCGCCGCGCTGCTCGCGTACTGTGAGGCCGACGTCCTCGCGACCGAGCGGCTCTTCGGAACGATGCGGGACCGAATCGACTTCGAGCGGGCACTCGTGCGTGGGAGCTTCATGGGGTCCGTCGGGCGCATGCAGCACGTCGGCGTCCCGATCGACACGGCGCTCCTCGGCCGGTTCGACCAGCACTGGGAATCGATCCGCCGCGACATCCGAGCCGAAGCGAACAAGGAGTTCGGCGTCTACGAGGATGAGGGTTTCCGCGAGCACCTGTTCGCGGAATATCTGAGGACCCACGCCATCGCCTGGCAGAAGCACCCGACAGGTCGACTGTGCCTGGACGACGACACGTTTCGGGCAATGGCGCTGGTGCACCCGCGGTTGCGGCAGTTGCAGGATGCCAAGCGATTCTTGGCGCAGACGCGCCCGCTCGACGTTGCCGTTGGGTCCGACGGACGCAACCGGGCACTCCTGTCCCCGTTCGGGAGTCGGACGGGCCGGAACCAGCCGAGCACGAGCACCTTCATCTTCGGGCGCCCGTCCTGGATGCGCGGCCTCGTGACGCCGAGCCCGGGCCGGATCCTGGCCTACATCGACTATTCCCAGCAGGAGTTCGGCATCGCCGCAGCGCTTTCGGGTGACTCGGCGATGCAGACGGCCTACCTGTCGGGCGACCCCTACCTCGAGTTCGCGAAGCAGTCGGGGGCCATCCCGCGCGACGCCACGAAGGAGTCGCACCGCGATGCCCGCGAGCAGTTCAAGGCATGCGTGCTCGGCGTGCTGTACGGGATGGGCGCAACGACCTTGGCCTACCGGATCGGTCGCTCCGAGGCGCACGCGGCGGAACTTCTGATGCTGCATCGGCGCACGTACCGTCGTTTCTGGGAATGGTCGCAGGCCGTCGCTGACACTGCGCGCCTCAGGAAGCACATCGTCGCGACCTTCGGTTGGCCGCTCTTCGTGGACGCCAACACGAAGACGTCGACGCTGAAAAATTTCCCGATGCAAGCCAACGGGGCGGAGATGCTGCGGATCGCCTGCATCCTGATGCACGAGCGCGGGATCGAGGTGTGCGCGCCGGTCCACGACGCGGTGCTCATCGAGGCGGGGGAGAGCGAGGCGGGGCCCGCCGTGCACGAGGCGCAGCGCGCCATGGGTGACGCGAGCCGGATCGTGCTCGGCGGGTTCGAGCTGAGGTCGGACAGCAAGGTGCTGCGGGCCGGCGACCGGTTCCTGGAGCCCAGGGGGAAGCCAATGTGGCAGCGCATGGAGGCGCTTCTCGCGCGAACTGAAGCCGCACGTGCGCGCCACGGCACCACTGGTGGTGCGCATACGAGCACCTGCTCTGTCTCTTCTATCTCTTCGGAAAGGGACCTCCAGCCGTGAGCTGGTCTTCGCAACGCGTCCCGGTGGAGAAGCTGGTCCTCGCGACCACGAACGGAAGGTCGTCGCGCGGGCGGCGGCCCATGTTCCTGAAGGGGCCGGTGTCGATCGACTGGCTCGGGGAAGCCGCGCGACAGCCCGGCAAGGCGCTCCACGTGGGCGTCCTGCTGTGGTTCCAAGCGGGTCTCAAGGGCTCTCGGGTGGTCTCGCTCCGACCGTCGGTCCGCGAACGATTCGGGCTCGATCGTCACGCGACTGCGCGTGCCCTGCATGCCCTCGAGAAGGCGGGTCTGGTGACTGTCAACCGGCACCGAGGTCGTTCGCCCGAGGTTCGCCTGCTCGAGGGCGTGACCCCCACCGACATTTCCGACGCCGAGGTCGAAGATGCGTGAGCCCCACGCCGACTTCATCCTCGGTCCTGGCGACGTCCTCACTGTCGACGACGTCGCGGCGCTGCTGAAGCTGACGCGCAAGGGCGTCTACGGCCTCGTGGCCGCCCGTCGCATCCCTCACTTCAAGGTCTCGAACCGCGTTCGCTTCGCGCGATCCGATGTCGTAGCCTGGCTCCACGAAAACCGAGTGCCGTCGGTCGGAGTGAAGAAGTGACGGCACGCAAGATGAAGGGAGCTTGGTGGGTGGACTTCCACTGGACGCATCGGCTCGGGCCCGCCGCGGGCACGCGCGAGCGCGTCCGTCGCAAGTCCCCCGTCGACACCAAGCGAGGCGCCGAGGAGTACGAGCGGCTTCTCCGCACGCGCCTGCTCGAAGGAAAGCCGCTGGACGGCATCGACCCGAAGGCGAAGGTCGTGCCCAAGTTCGAGACGTGGATCGACGAGTGGCTCGAGGTCTACGTCGACGTGCACAACAAGCCGAGCACGGCCTCGACGAAGCGAGGGGTCGTGTCGAACCACCTGAAGCCGTTCTTCGGAAAGCTCCGGCTCGACGAGATCGGCATCAAGGACATCGAGCGCTTCAAGGCGGCGAAGACAGCCGAGGGGCTGAACCCCAAGTCCGTGAACAACTTCCTCTCGATGCTCCGTCGGGCGCTCGTGTCCGCGGTGGAGTGGGAGGAGATTTCTCACGTGCCCCCGATCAAGTGGCTGAAGGCGCCGCCACCGACCTTCGACTTCTTCGATCACTCCGAGTCCGAGCGACTCTTGCGCGCGGCCCCCGACGAGGACCGCGCCATCCTGACGACGGCCGTTCGCGCGGGGCTTCGCCTCGGCGAGCTCCTGGCGCTGCGCTGGGAAGACGTCGACTTCGTCACCGGGAAGATCCTCGTGCGCCGAGCCGTCTGGAAGGGGAAGGTCTCGACCCCCAAGAGCGGCAAGCATCGCGAGGTCGCCATGTCGCCGCAGCTCGCGGCGACGCTCCGCGCTCATCAGCACCTCCGCGGGCCTCTCGTCTTCTGCAAGCCGGACGGTTCGATGCTCACGAAGGAGATGACCAAGCGCATCGTCCCGCGCGCCTGCCGGCGAGCGGGTCTCCGGGAGCTGCAGTGGCACGCGCTGCGGCATTCCTTCGCCTCGCAGCTCGTCATGGCCGGCGTTCCCCTGAAGGCCGTCCAGGAGCTGCTCGGCCATTCCACCATCGAGATGACCATGCGCTACGCCCACCTGTCGCCGACGGTCCACGTCGACGCGGTGGCACGGCTCGACGCTCCGCCCCAGCTCGGACATCGGGGTGGGGTGGAAGCGCGCACGGAGACGCCTTTGCGGATTGTCCCCGTGCGCTGATCGCAATGAAGCCCCGGGCCGAGCCCAGAGCTCGAAGCGCAGAAACGCCATGGTGCCCAAGCGAAATGCTTGGGCACCATGTGGGCACCAAGCGAATCCTGAAAACCTAAGTTCTCGGAATCGCTTGATAAAAGTGGTGGAGGCGCCGGGAGTCGAACCCGGGTCCGGAAATGATCCAAAACGACGTCTACGTGCGTATCTCGCGATTTAAATGTCGCAAGAGGTCGCGCCCACGAGCAGGCTCTTCCTCCCACCAGCTACCCTTTTTCTCGTCCTCTCACCGGGTGGCGGTGCGAGAAGACCAGTCGAATCAAATGACGCCTCACCGATAAGCTTCGACGGGCTTACCGGATCGACGGCTCCGTTGGCTTAATCAGGCCGCGAGAGCGAGCGCGTTGTCGTTCGCACTTATACGTTGCTCGATGTATTTACGCCGTACCGAGCCCGGCGGACACGCAATCGTTCCTTCAGCATCCCCGTCGAAACCTTGTCGCCCCCGTATCTGCCGCGATGAGCAGGCGCATCGTCGCGCGGGCCCGGAGGCTCGCGTGGGATCGATGCGCGCGTTGTCAAAGACGGCCCCAACATGCGTCGTCCCGGGGGCGAGGGCAAGGGGGAGCGTCCTTCGAGCCTCCGCGCCGTCCCGCGCGAGCGCTCCGCGTGGTACGTCTCCAGCTCTCGCGTGGCACCGCTCGGCATCCTCC
Organism: Polyangiales bacterium; assembly: GCA_046351215.1. Taxonomy (GTDB): domain Bacteria; phylum Myxococcota_A; class Polyangia; order Polyangiales; family Houyiibacteriaceae; genus JAXLYX01. The sequence continues at coordinate 454,269 of JAXLYX010000006.1, forward strand.
TCTCGCTCCTCTCCGGCCTCGCCTGGGCCGGCCTCGATTCGCAGCGGAAGGCCCTCGGCACGAAGGTCGGCTCGCTGCCTCTCCTCGTCGTGCTCGCGCTCGGACAAGCGCCCGTCTTCCTCGTCTGGGGGCTCGCCACCCATGCGCGTGCGAGCTCGGGCTACGTGCTCCCCGCGCTCGGCTCGCTCGCGATCAACGTCGCCGCGAACCTGCTCTTCCTCCGCGCCGTGCAGCTCTCCGCGCTCTCGAAGACCGTTCCCTTCCTCGCCTTCACGCCCGTCTTCGCCGCGCTGAACGCGCTCGTGCTGCTCCACGAGCTGCCCTCGTCGCTCGCGTGGTGCGGCATCGGCTGCGTCGGTGCGGGCGGCGTGCTGCTCGCGCTCGCGCCGGGTCACACCTTGCTCGAGGCGCTGCGGAAGGATCCCGGTGCGTGGCGCATGCTCCTCGTCGCGCTGCTCTGGTCCGTCTCGTCCTCGCTCGACAAGCTCGCGCTTCGACACGCCACGGTTCCGCTCCACGCCGCGGTGCAGACCGGCGGCGTCGGCCTCGTCGCGTTCTCCGCGCTCGCGTTCCGAGGACGCCTCGGCGAGCTCCGTCCCGTTCGCCACGAGCTCCGCCGCGTCGCGCTCACGCTCGCCTTCGGCTTCACCGCGCTCGCGATCCAATTCGTCGCGCTGCGCCTCGTCTTCGTCGGACTCATGGAGGCGAGCAAACGCGCCGTCGGCACCGTGATGGCGCTCGTGCTCGGGAGGCTCCTCTTCGACGAGCCGATCACGCGTCGCAAGGCCCTCGCCGCGTTCGCCATCGTCGTCGGCACCTTCCTCCTGCTCGGCTGAACGACGCAGCGCGTCAACACGAATTCGTCCGCTGCGTCGTGGCCTACGCGGCCGAGATCGGTCATACGAGTTAGGGGATTGATGGAGCTACCGGCCAAGAAGGACGTCGCGCGCGCGCTGCTCCTCCGGGGGAGCGTGTTCGTGCACCTCGACCCGAGGACGCCAGGGGTCGAGGTCCCGCGGCGCTTCACGAGCGAGCCACAGTTGGTGCTGCAAATCGGGCTCGACCTCCCGATTCCCATCCCCGACCTCCGCGTCGACCACGACGGCATCCTCGCGACGCTCTCGTTCAGCCGCACGCCCTTCACCTGCGTCGTGCCCTGGGAGGCGGTCTTCGCCCTGGTCGGCGAGGACGGCAAGGGCATGGTCTGGCCCGAGTCCGTGCCGCCCGAGATCGAGTCGGAGATGAAGCGCGAGGCTCGCCGGGCCTCGAAGTCCAGGCCCGAAGGCGTCGGACCGAGCCCGGTCGCCGCGCGCGCGACGCCGCTCGAGGCGAAGGACGGCGACGGCGAAGGCTCCGAGGACGACTCGACCGACAACGTCCGCCGCATGCCGAACCGCCGCCTGCGTTCCGCCCCGCGTCCGGGCGAGCGTCCCGAGACCGACGACGAGCCGCCGAGCGGCCCGCCGCGCTCGACGACGAAGGCCGGCCGCCAGCTGCCGCCCTACATGCGCGTCGTGAAGTAGAGCGCTCGTCGCGCCGACTTCACGCGCCACCTCCCGACGACGGGGGAGACCTTCCGACGACGGAAAGGGACGCCCCGGTTCGGCCTAGGGGGGGAGGGGGGCCTGCAACCGGGGCGTGGGAGAACGAAGGCGGCCTGGGTGGAGGATTTCAGGGAGGGGGAGGGGAGAGACTCATCCACCCAGGCCGCCGAGCTCGGTGCATCCGCGAGGGATTTTGGGATGGGGGAGGGGGTCCCCCGCGTTCACACCGGCTGTCTTCTCCTAATGCAGGTGCCATGCCAACCCTCTGTGTTGCGAAATCACGAGGGAAATCGTCCAGAGGTGAACACGGCGGGGCCGGGCTCGAGCAAGCCTGCAACCGGCGCGTGAAATGCCGTTGCAGAACTGAAGGGCCGGGCGTACGCGTGCGGCTTGCGTACAGAAGCATACGTCGTCCTACACGACTTGTCCGCCGCTGCGTCGTGACTCGGCCGGTCAGCAGGACGGAAAAAGGACGGCCTGCCGCGGGAGGGGGGTACCGCTTGGCAGGCCGTCGGGGGGTGTCGCGCCGAGGGCTTTTTGGAGGGGGAGGGGGAGCTCCTCGACTCGACGCTTTCTATCTAAGCAGGAGCCGTGCCAACCGAAATCGTGAACAATTCCGTGTCGACTGGAATGCGGCCATTTCAGCCATGGCGATGCAGCATTGAATCGATTTCAAGAATGAAACGATTGGTGAACCTTCGGTCACGGAAATGCAGGAAGGGCCGGACCTCGTCACGAGATCCGGCCCTCCGGGGCGTGTGCTTCGGCGGATTCAGCTCGCCGGCGGATGCGAAGACGGGCGGCGGGTCGGCCGCGGGGGCGGCTTCAGGCCGTACTTCTCCATCTTGTAGATGAGGGCGCGACGCGAGAGGCCGAGGCGCCGGGCCGCGTGGGTCTGGTTCTGGTTGCAGTCGGCGAGGGCCTTGATGATCGCGTCGCGCTCGACCGAGTCGACGTGCTCGCGGAGGCGGCCCTTCGTCGGGACGATGGGCATCGGCTCGCTCGGGAGGTGCTCGGCGAGCAGCTCGCCTTCGCCGGCGAGCTGGACCGCGCGCTCCATCGCGTTCCAGAGCTCGAGCACGTTGCCCGGCCAGGGGTAGCTGCGGAGGCGGGCGACCGCACCCGGCGAGAACTTCACGGGGCGCGGGGCGCCCGACTGCACGGCGAAGAGCTCGGCGAGCGGGAGGATGTCCTCGGCGCGCGAGCGGAGGGGCGGCACCTCGAGCACCGTCAGGGCGAGTCGGTCGAAGAGCGCGCGATCGAAGGCGCCTCGCTCGACGAGGCCGACGAGCGCACGCGGGCTCGTGCTGATGATCCGCACCGCGCTGCCGACGGCCTCGAGGGCCTTCGCGAGGCGCTTCTGCGCGTCCTCGTCGAGCTCGCTGACCTCCTCGAGGACGACGCTTCCGCCCTTCGCGGTGGCGATCTCGCCGCCGGGCTCCTTGGTCGGGCCGAACGCGCGATCGACGTCCTTCGCGTCGACGATGGCGGCGCAGGGGATCACGACCATCGGGCCCGGCTTCTGCGGGCTGCGGTGGTGCAGCATCCGGGCGAACATGCTCTTGCCCGTGCCGCTCTCGCCCGTGATGAGGACGGCGGAGGCTTCCTTCGCCGCGTCGTCGATCGCCCCGAGGAGCGACTTCATCGCCTTGTCGTAGGCGGTGGGCACGGTGAGCTCGCCGGGATCGCCGACGGGACGCGCGAAGTCGTAGCCCTCGCGGAGCGCTTCCTTCAGGGCCGAGCGAGCCGCCCAGAAGAGGCGCTCGGGGCTGTCCCCGTCGTCGGGAGAGACGGCGAGACCGACCGAGGCGGTGACGCCGCAGCGCTCGAGGATGCGCTCGACGACCATCCGTGCCGTCTCGGCGCTGGTGTCCGGGAGCAGGAACTCGAGCTCGTCGGTCGCGTAGCTGCCGACGACGTCGCCGGCGCGGAAGGCCTCGAGCGCGTAGGTGGCGAGACGCCCGCCCTCGCCCATCTTCGCGTGGATCATCACGAGGGCCGTCGGACGGCTGCCGCGGGAGGCGCGGGCGAGCTCCTCGTAGAGACGCTCGCGGAATTCGTGGTGCGTGAGGGCACGGCGGCCGCCCGACGCGAGCGGCGAGGAGACGCCGACCACGAGCTGGGCGCTGCCGACCTGCAGCTCGTCGCCCGGATCGAGGAACATCGCGCCTTCGATGGGCTTGCCGCTGCGGTGCACGAGGCCGCCGTTCGCGGGCTCGATGCGCACGCGCTCGCCGTCCCAGCGGAAGACCGCGTGGCGCTCCTGGATGTTGGCGCCCGCCACCCGAAGGGTCTCGTCCGCGCCCTTGCCGAAGCTGATCTCTCCGCCGCCCGGCAGGTCGATGACCCGCAGCACGCCTTCGTTCCGGACGACGACGAACGCGACGGCGTCTTCGCCGCCCTCGTCCACGCCGTTCCGCTCTCGCTCTTCGGTGGTCATGCCCACGAGTATGGGGGCATGTGGGCGGCCGTGCTACAGGGCCGTGAGCAATTCACACGGGGCCCCTCCGCGTTCGTGGGCGCGCTATCCGAGGTCGTGGAGGGGGCCCGCGTTGTAGTCCGCGACGAGCACGACGGACTTCGTGCGTGCGACGTGCGTGACGGTCCCCGGCTCGGGAGGGGCGAAGCGAGCGTCCTGGCCGAGGCGGCGGACCACCATCGTCGCGGTGGCGTGGATCTGCGCGCAGGGGGCGACGACCAGCACGCGCTCGCCGGCATGGGCCGCCGCGAGCTCTTCGACGGCCTCGAGCGAGGCGCGATCGCCCGCGAAGGGCACACCGAGACGGGCCGCGAGCGCTTCCGCGACCGCATGCGTGTCGCCGTCCGCGCCCGCGTACACGCGCGCGACGTCGGCGAAGACGCGACCGAAGGCCTCGTGCTCGATCGGTGCACGGCCCCCGTCCTCGTCCCAGGCCAGCAGGGCGACGATCGCGTCCTCGGCCCCGAACATCTTGCGGGTCCAAGGGCCTTCGGGGGCCGTGTGGGTGGCGTCGTTGTAGCGCTCGACGATCGGATGACCGTGCTCGAAGCGTACGGTGCTGATCGCCGTGTTCACCATGTGGCCGAGGGGCTGGGGGCGCCTCCGCGAGACGCCGACGAAGCGGAGGAAGAGCGAGGTGATCACTCCACCGTGGCTGAAGACGGCGGCGTGCTGACCTGGGCGGAGGCGCTCTTTCAAAGTTGAAAGGGCCGAGTCGGCGCGCTCGGTGGCGTCCGCCCACGACTCGCCTCCCCCGATGCGGATGTCCTCGCCGCGGAAGATCGCGGCGATCTCCTCCGGGAAGCGCTCGAGCACCTCGGCCCGCGTGAGGCCCTCCCAGCGTCCGACGTGGATCTCCCGGAAGCGGGGATCCGTCTCGACGGGATGACCGCTCGCGCGCGCCGTGTCGTGGGCGCGCGTGAGGTCCGAGCTGATCACGAGATCGAAGGGCACCCGGCCGAGGCGCACGCCGGCCTTCCTGGCCTGGGCGTGTCCGTGCTCGGAGAGGGGCGAGTCCGTCTGACCCTGCCAACGACCGGCGGAGTTCGACTCGGACTCGCCGTGGCGCACGAACGTGACGCGCACGGGGGCGGCGGACTCCCCCGGGATCGCGGGGGCTCCCGACCGGGTCTCGTCGCTCATCGGCTCACTCGGCCGCGCGGGCCGCCGCCTTGTGCGGCGCGATCACGTGGTCGACGAGGCCGTACTCGCGCGCCTTCTCGGCCGACATGAAGTTGTCGCGCTCGGTGTCGCGCGCGATCTCCTCGACGGAGCGGCCGCTGTGGCTCGCCATGATCTCGTTGAGCCGATGCTTGAGCGCGAGGATCTCGCGGGCGTGGATCTCGATGTCCGTCGCCTGGCCACGGTACCCGCCGAGGGGCTGGTGGATCATGATGCGGCTGTGCGGGAGGGCGCGGCGCATGCCGGGCGTGCCCGCGCAGAGCAGGAAGGCCGCCATGGAGGCCGCCTGGCCGAGGCAGACCGTCGCCACCGGGCAGCGGACGTACTGCATGGTGTCGTAGATCGCGAGGCCCGCGGTCACGAGGCCGCCGGGGCTGTTGATGTAGAGCGTGATCTCCTTGTCGGGATCGTCGCTCTCGAGGAAGAGCAGCTGCGCGATGATGCTGTTCGCGACGAAGTCGTCGACCGGCGTGCCCAGGAAGACGATGCGGTCCTTGAGCAGGCGGCTGTAGATGTCCCAAGCGCGCTCGCCGCGATGGGTCGTCTCGACGACGGTGGGGATGACGGCGCCGAGGGGGCGGTCGGGTCGGGTCATGGGCGCAGCGTGCCCCGGAGGACGCGGCCTTTCAACCCCCGAGTCCGCCCCGAGGCGGGCCTTCAGGCGCGGCTGCCGAAGCCGACGACGAGGTAGCCGCCCGACTTCTCGTCCCGGGCGATCTCGAGCAGCTGGACGTCGCGCATGTGCTCGAGCAGGGCGTTGAAGGTGCGGTAGCCGTAGTAGCCCTCCTCGAAGCGCGGATGCTTGCGGCGGAGGACCTGCTTGACCATCGAGCCGTGCAGGCTCCCCTCGCGCTCCTTGAAGAGCGACTCGAGCGTGTCGAGGACGAGCTCGTGGGCCTCGCTCTTGTCGCCGAGCTTCGGGGCCCCGTTCTTCTCCTCCGGCTTGTCGCCGGGCTTGTCGGCGGCCTTGTCGCCGGGCTTGTCGCCCGCCTTCTCGGCGGCCTGCTGCTTCGCCTTCTTCGCCTCGGCCTTGGCCTTCGCCGCGCGGCGATGGGCCCGGAGCTCGCGGACGAGGTCGTCGTAGAAGATGAACTCGTCGCAGTTGTCGATGAGCAGATCGGAGCTCGAGTTCTTCACGCCGACGCCGATCACCATCTTGTCGTTCTCGCGGAGCTTCGAGACGAGCGGCGAGAAGTCGCTGTCGCCCGAGACGATGACGAAGACGTCGACGTGCGACTTCGTGTAGCAGAGGTCGAGCGCGTCCACGACCATGCGGATGTCGGCCGAGTTCTTCCCCGAGTACGAGATGTGCGGGATCTCGATGAGCTCGAAGGCGGCCTCGTGCATCGGCCGCTTCGCGCTGCGGTAGCGATCCCAGTCGGCGTAGGCCTTCTTCACGACGATCTTGCCCTTGTCGAGCAGGCGCTCGAGCACGAGCTGGATGTCGAAGGTCTCGTAGCGTGCGTCGCGCACGCCGATGGCCACGTTCTCGAAGTCGCAGAAGACGGCCAGGTTGGGCTCGGGCCCGGTGGGATCGGTCATCGCGGCGAAGGGTATCAGCTTCGCTGCCCATCGAGGGGCTCCGATGTGGGGAAAACGCAGTCTCGAAAAAAAACCAAGGACCGTAGATCGACCACGAGGCCGGCGCGTCGAGAGGGGAACGCGTCCGCTCGGGCGCATTCGGGGAGGCGGCCATGGAGAAGCGATGGGCGATCGGGTTGGGGCTCTTCTTGGGAGCCCTCTTCGGGGCGGGCGCGCCGGGCTCCGCCTCGGCGCAGGTCACGATCGACGGTGCGCCGGACTCGACGCAGATCATCGTGGACGGGAGCGGTGACACCTTCGTCGGCGTCTGGGTCCACGCGCCCGACGCCCCGCGCCGCGGCGACCGGCCCCCGATGGCGCTCTCCCTCGTGATCGACACCTCGGGCTCGATGTCGGGCGAGAAGATCGCCAACGCCCGCATGGCCGCGCAGAGCGTGCTCGAGACCCTCCAGGAAGGGGACATCGTCTCGATCTACGGCTTCAGCGACGCCGTCACCGAGTACGCCTCCCCCACCGTCATCGGTCGCGGCAGCCGGCAGAGCCTGATGGCGGCCGTGCAGGGCCTCGAGGCGACCGGCAGCACGAACCTCTACGACGGTCTGCGCGCCGGCATCGCCCGCGTCGGCCAGGCGCCCGCCTCGCATACGGCGCGCCGCGTGATCGTGCTCTCGGACGGACAGGCGAACGTCGGTCCCTCGGATCCGGGCTCGCTCGGCAACGTCGCCGCGCAGGGCTCGGAGTACGGCCTGCAGGTCACGGCGATCGGCGTCGGCCTGGACTACGACGAGCGCACCCTCGGCGCGATCGCCGTGCGCAGCTCCGGCCGCCTCTACCACCTCGCCCAGCCCTCGCAGATGGCGAGCATCCTCCGCGAGGAGATCGGCCTGCTCGCGAGCACGGTGGCGAGCGACGTGATCATCGAGATCACGCCGAGCCCCGGGGTCGTGATCATCGAGGGCCTCACGATGGGCGCCGAGGTGCAGAACGGCCTGCTCCGCCTCCCGGTCGGAAGCCTCTACTCGGGTCAGGAGCGCGAGCTCCTCTTCAAGGCGCGCGTCGACACGCACCAGCTCGGCAACCGCCCGCTCGCCACGGCGCGTCTCGTGTACCGCGACGCCACCGGCGCGCACGCCTCGCGCAGCGCGACCGCGCCCATCGCCTACACCGTGACGAACGACCGTCGCGCCGCGAGCACGAGCCGTCAGCCCCGCGTCGCCGCGATGGTCGCGACCTACGATGCCTCGCAGGCCCAGATGCGCGCCGCCGATGCCCTGAACCGCGGCGACACGCAGGCCGCCACCGTCCAGCTCGCGCGGGCCGAGGACGAGCTCCGCACCGCGGCCGCCGCCGCCCCCGCCGCCGAGCGTCGCGTCCTCGAGGAGCGAGCGAACCGCGTCGGCTCGATCCGCAGCCGCGCCGCCGGAGCCGCCTCGCCGGCCGCCGCCCGAGGCGCCGCGCTCGAGAGCTACGACTCGGCGTACGACGCGGCCGGCTACTGATCGCCTCGCGTTTCCGTGGCTTCCGAGGCCCGAGGGGGTATCCTCCTCGGGCCGATGCCCGTTCTGCCGCCGCACGAAGAGCTGCTCCGCGAGCTCGTGGCCGAGCTCTCCGTGAGCTCGCCCGATCCTCGCTTCGATCGCGGCAACCGTGCGGTCGTCGAGGCGCTCGCGGACTACGCCGAGTCGATCGGCTTCCGCTGCGAGGTGAAGGAGCTCGCGAACGATCCCCGAAAGGCGAACCTCGTCGCGGTGCTCGGCGAGGGCGAGGGCGGCCTCCTCCTCGCAGGGCATACGGACACCGTGCCCTACGACGACGGCGCGTGGTCGACGGAGCCCCTCGAGCTCACGAACGTCGACGGCAGGCTCCACGGCCTCGGCGCCGCCGACATGAAGGGCTTCTTCCCGGCCGCGCTCCACGCGATCGCCTCGATCGATCGGCATCGCCTGCGGGCTCCGATCGTCCTCGTCGCCACGGCCGACGAGGAGAGCGGCATGGAGGGCATGCGCCAGCTCGTCGCCGAGGGCGGGCTCGCGGGAGCCCACGCCGTGATCGGCGAGCCGACGGGGCTCGCGCCGGTCCACAAGCACAAGGGCGTCGCCTTCGAGAAGCTCGAGCTCTTCGGCCGCGCGGGCCATGCGAGCGATCCCTCGCTCGGCCTCTCGGCGCTCGACGGGATGGCCGACGCGCTCGACGTCCTCCGCGCCTACCGCGAGGAGTGGAAGGCGCGCCTCCACGACCCGGCGTTCACCGTGCCGCATCCGACGCTGAACCTCGGTCGCATCGAGGGCGGCGACAGCCCGAACCGCATCTGCGCGCATTGCGCGCTGCACGTCGACGTCCGGCTGCTCCCGGGGATGGTCATCGAGGCCGTGCGCGCCGAGCTCCGCGAGCGAATCGAGGCGAGGCTCGAGGGGAGGGGGCTCCGGCTCTCGATGGAGGCGCTCGCGAAGAGCCTCCCCGCCTTCGAGACGCGGCTCGACGCGCCGATCGTCCGGGCCGCCGAGGAGGCGACGGGGAAGAAGGCGCATTCGGTGCTCTTCGGCACGGAAGGGCCCTTCCTCAACGAGGCGGGCAAGGAGACCGTGATCCTCGGCGCCGGGGACATCTCGGTCGCGCATCAGCCGGACGAGTTCGTGCGGCTCTCGGATCTCGAGCGGGCGACGACGATCTACGCGTCGCTCGCGCATCGGTTCTGCGTGGAGAAGGTGTGATGGAAACCAAGGACTCGTTCGTCGAGTGGTTCCGGTCGTCGGCCCCGTACATCCACGCGCACCGCGGCCGTACCTTCGTGATCGTCTTCGGGGGCGAGCTCCTGAAGAGCGAAGCCTTGAAGAGCTTCGCGCACGACGTGGCGCTCTTGCAGAGCCTCGGCATCCGCATCGTGCTCGTCGCCGGCGCGCGTCCGCAGATCGACGAGCGCATCGTCCGCGGCGGCAAGAAGGCGGTCTTCCACAAGGGCCTCCGCGTGACGGACGACTTCGCGATGTCCTGCGTGAAGGAGGCCGCCGGGACGAACCGCGTCGAGCTCGAGGCCGTGCTCTCGATGGGCCTTCCGAATTCGCCGATGGCCGGGGCGCGGATCCGCGTCGCCACGGGCAACTTCGTGACCGCCCGGCCGGTCGGCGTGATCGAGGGCGTCGACTACCAGCACACGGGCGAGGTCCGGCGCGTGGACGCCGAGGCGATGAAGAGCCTGCTCGACGACGGCTTCGTCGCGGTGCTCACGTCGATCGGCTATTCGATGACGGGCGATGCCTTCAACACGAGCACGCCGGACGTCGCGGCGGCCGCCGCCATCGCGCTGAAGGCCGACAAGCTCGTCTGCCTCTACGAGGGCAAGCCGCTCGCCGACGCCCAGGGCGCGGGGATCCACGAGCTCACGCCGGCCGGCGCCGAGGGCCTGCTCGCGAAGAAGAGTGGGCTCACGAACGACCAGCGGCGCTACGTCGAGAGCGCGATCCGCGCGTGCCGCCACGGCGTCCGCCGCGCGCACCTCGTGCCCCGGAAGCTCGACGGAGGCCTGCTCCGCGAGCTCTTCTCCCGCGATGGCATCGGCACGCTCGTCACGGGCGAGATCTTCGAGGGCGTGCGCCCCGGCTCGTCCGCCGACGTGCCCGGCCTGCTCGAGCTGCTCGAGCCGCTCGAGGCCGAGGGCATCCTCGTGCGTCGGCCGCGCGAGATGCTCGAGCGCGACATCCACCGCTTCATCGTCATCGAGCGCGACGGCATGATCGTCGGCTGCTGTGCGCTGATCCCGTATCCGGACGAGGGCATCGCCGAGCTCGCCGCCGTCGCCGTCCATCCGACGTATCGCCACCACGGCCGCGCCGATCAGCTGCTCCAATACGTGGAGAAGCAATGCCGCGACCAGGGCCTCCGGCGCGTCTTCGTGCTCACGACCCAGACCTCGCATTGGTTCCAGGAGCGCGGCTTCGTGCCGGCGTCGGTGAAGGAGCTGCCGGCGGACAAGCGGTCGAAGTACGATCCGCAGCGGCGGTCGAAGGTGCTGGTGAAGCAGCTGTAGGGCGCGTCGGGGCGCCGACCGATTCGGGGGCTGCCCACTTCCCGGGGCGTGAGATGAAGCGAGCCACCATCGTCCATCGCGACGCGTACGAGACGACCCCGATCTCGTTCTGGGTCCACCGTCCCCTCGACGCGGATGCGTGGCCGAACGCGAAGCGCTTCGACCCGCCGCTGCCGGCGCCGGTTCCGGGGCTCGGCTATCTCCAGGTCGTCGTCGAATTCGAGGGAATCGCCCGCTGAACTTACCCCAGCTTCAAGGACACCCCGGACCGCGCGACAGCGTCCACTCGGCGCGGGGAAACAATCGGCTCCGAGAGCGGCAGACCCGCGCGAACGTGACTCTGCCCCTTGACGCGTCCCGTCGATGACTACAGGTTTTAGTCGTACGACCAACCAACGGTTCCCGTTCGCGTCTTCCCACGTGACGCGAGTCTCCCCACGCGAGGCCAGCATGAACGCCCGACTCCAGGCCATCACTGTACGACGTCCTTCCTTCGACGTGTCGAACGTCCCAGTATGGTGGAATGGGGGCGATCCGGTGATGACTCGCTTTTTCGATGCGCTGGCTGTGCACTTCCCGGAAGGCGAGCGCTTCTTCATTCAATCCGTTCGCAACTTCCAGGATCGGATCGAAGACCCGGGGCTCAAAGGCGACGTGCAGGCCTTCTTCAAGCAGGAGGCTCAACATGGTCTCGCGCACGATGCCTACAACGCCGTCATGTCTGCACAGGGAGTACACGTCGATGCCATCCTCTCCCAGATGAAGCAGGTCCTTCGCTTCGCCCAGCGTCATCTTCCGCACGACCAGCAGTTGGCCCTGACGGCAGCCTTCGAGCACATCACTGCGACTCTCGGCGAGGGGTTCCTGGAGGGAGACGGCGCCATGCTCGTTCGCGCCGACCCCGTCATGCGTGCCATGTTTCTATGGCACGGCGTCGAGGAGGTGGAGCACAAGGCCGTCGCGTTCGACGTCTACCAGAGAGTCGTCGGCGGCGGATATATCACGCGTGCGACGGCGCTCGTCGTCGGCACGGCCCTCGTTCACGTCATCGTGGGTCGAGTGATGTGGCACATGCTCAAGGTTGATGGCGTTGCTGGGGATCCGCGCGTCGTGGCGAGGGGCCTCTGGCGCCTCTACGGCCCTCGCGGACACCTTACCAGACTCGTACGACCCTATCTCGCGTGGTTTCGGCCCGGTTTCCATCCCTGGGACACTGGCGTTCCTGATAAGGTTCAGGAATGGCTCGCAGCGTACGAAACGAATCGAGATCCGATGGCCGCGTGCGAGGCCGTGTTTCCGTCGCCGGCCTAGGGAACAAGGGCGCGGTGAAAGCTGTCACCGCGCCTCCGGCGTCCGACCGCCGCGCCGAGAAAATCGTGCTCGAATCCGCCGTTCGGTCGGACCGGCGCCCCGTGCTTCCACAACCCGCATCGGACTCCTTGGAGGCCGAGCGTTCCCGTGTGCTCCAGGTCGCGGCAAAGCTCTTCCGTGACCAAGGATTCGACAAGACCACAGTCCGCCAAATCGCCGAGGCGTGCGATTTGCTTCCGGGCAGTCTTCACTATCGATACAAGTCCAAGGACGACATTCTCGTCGACATGATGCGGATCGCGATCGATCGGACGATTCGGAGCACGGTCGCGGCGGTGGCCGCGGAGGACGAGCCATCCGCACGGATTCAAGCCGCTGTGCGCGCTCATATGCGGGTCCTGCTATCCGGCGACGACATGGTCTACGTTCTTCTTTTCGAGTGGCGTGCTCTGTCGGGAGACGCGCGGACGGAGATCATGCGTGAACGCGATCGGTACGAGCGACATTGGGACGCGATGCTCGACGCGCTCCGGATTCAGGGCTTCATTCGTGAGGACGTGGACATCCACACGCTCAGGCTGATCGGGCTAGGTGCCATCAACTGGATGGCGACCTGGTACCGGCCGAACGGCCCTCTCTCGATCGACGAGATCTGCGACAGGGTCTGGACCATTCTGTCCCGTGGAGTGCTGAGCGAGGGGAAGCCATGAACGGCACGGTGGCGAAGGTAGTTGGCGGGACTTTGCACTCGACAGTCAACCGCGGTCGTTCGTTGGTCGGTCGTTCGACTGGTTCGTTCGCGCGATCCGAAGGTCGAACCGATGTGGTTTTGGCCACTACGGGGATTTGTCGATGCTTCGTCCGCCGACCTGAGTGGAGATCCACCCGCGCGAGAATCGTCTCCTGATGAATGACCACGCGTAGGGACGGGTACCGGCGCGGAAGTCCTGGAGATGGAATCGATCGCTGGCGATCACGCTCGTGTCCGGACGGAGACTCGGAGGGCCTCTGGTCTTCTCCGATCGAACGGCAGGGTGCTGGTCGCGCTTGAGGCGTCCCTGTCGCAGTGAACCAATAGGAGCAAGATCATGTCCTTCCTCGATGACGCAGCGTGGCTAGAACAAGACGAAGCTGGATGGACCCCAGTGACACTGCCCGCTTCGATGACCAGCGAAAGTTTCGTCTCCGGCGATACATCGGGCCGGCGCCTCCGCGTTCGCTACTTTCAGGACGACGCCGATCGAACTCTGCGGGCCAAGGCGCTCTTCGGTCCGGGCACGCAAGGCCCGCCGGGGCACGCGCATGGAGGAAGCATGGCGGCGCTGCTCGACGAGGCCCTGGGAGGCGTGGCGTGGATGCATGGACATCATGCGCTCGCGGCGGAGCTCAACACTCGATTCCGCGCGATGCTGCCCATCGGTGAACGTTGCGTCGTTGCCTCGCGAATTCGATCCGTGGACGGTCGGAAGGTGCGCGTCGAGGGAACGCTCAGGGGACTCGGGGGACGCATCTTCGCCGAGGGCGAGGCCCTGTTCCTCACGATCGACCTGGCGAAGCTCGGCGTTCCGGCCGACGAGGTGTCCAACATGTTCGCTAGGCGCATCGGGAGGGCCTGATGGACCGCACGCCAAGCCTCGATAGGTCGCTCGATCCATCGCGTTGTCTCGACGCAACTTCGTTTATCGATTGCCACTCTCGTGCAATCCGAGAGCGCAGCGAGCGCATCGTGGGTGACGCGGATGCCCGTGGTCGTGCCATCCGCCTATTCCAGTACGTGCGCGATGAAGTCTCCTACGAATTTCGCGCGAAGCTCGGGCGTCACGAGTACGAGGCGAGCCGAGTCCTGGTCGAAGGGAAAGGCTTTTGCGTACAGAAGGCCGTGCTCCTGTGCGCGCTGCTGCGTGCCGCAGACGTCCCGGCCGCGATCGTTCTGTGCGACATGCGAGATCACTCTCTCCCAAAGCGTATCGTCGAGGCGATGCGCACGGACACACTGTTCCATCACGGCCTCAACGCGATCTTCGTCGACGGTCGATGGCTCCTGGCGGATGCCAGTTTGTCTCCGGATGTCGTCACGCGAAAGCGCTATCGACGAACCGAGTTCACGGCGGATGGCGACGCGATCTTTCCGTCGACGACTCTCGACGACCGCCCGCACGCCGAGATCCTTCGGTACCACGGCATGTACGCGGACCTTCCGTTCGAGCAGACGACGGCCGCATTCCTCCGGGCCTACGGGGACGCTGACCTCGTGACGTTGGGGGAGATGGGATTTCGGTTCTGAAGCGAGGGTTCACGTGCTGCCGCACGGTAACCGTCCCGGAACGTGTCAACGCGTTTGAGACAGTCGATGCGTGAAATCCATGAAGGTGGTGCCACGTCCAGAGCGGCCGGCCGGCGTGGCGGCGAATGGGCGAGGATGCGACCTCTGGATGCGCTCCCGCTGGTCGCGTCGAGTGTCGCGGACGGATCACGCCGTGTGCTCAGGTGGTCTGCGCTCCTGCTGGTCGCGACGGATGCCGGAGGCTGAGCGTGGGGGTGGAGTTGGACGGGCGACGTCGGGACGCTCCCGTTGGTCGCGGAGCTGGTCGCGGACGGATTCGGACGTTGGGTTGCGTCGTCCGCGCTCCCGTTGGTCGCGGCCATCGGCAGGGCCACCTCGTTCACGCCTGGTGGCGTCGAGGGAACGGGCTCGACGAGCGGCAGGTTGATGTGCACGCGCTGGGCTGGACGGGCGACGAGGGGACGCCCTCGGACGAAGCGCTCCGGATGCGCGGCGTACTGGGCGTCGAGCGCCTGCTGCCGTACTGCCGCGACGGCCTCGACGCGCCCGTGGAAGACGTCTGCGGGCGTGAAGAGGGCCAGGCCCTCGTGATGGTGGTGCTCGCAGTACAAGTCGAAGTACTCGGCGAAGTACGCGCGGGCGTGCTCCGCCGACCCGAACTTGCCGGGGTACTGTGGCTGGTACTTTGCGGTCTTGAAGGAGCTCTCGATGAAAGGGTTGTCGTTGCTCACGCGAGGCCTGCTGAAGCTGTATTCGACGCCGAGCATCGTGAGCAACTGTGTGGTCGTACCGGCCTTCATCGGCGAGCCGCGGTCGCTGTGCACGGTGAGCGTGCCTGGCTCGATGCCGTGACGACGGATCGTCTCTCCGAGCAGGTGACCGGCGAGCTCCGCGTTCTCGGCCTCGGCGACCATCCACCCGACGACCATGCGGCTGAACAGGTCGAGGATGACGAAGACGTAGAAGAACACGCCGGTTGCGAAGCTCGGCACCTTGGTGATGTCCCACGCCCACACCTCGTTCGGCGCGAACGCCTCGAGCTGCGGCACCGCGTGCCGCTTGTGCTCGTGCCCACGGCGCCGGTCGGTCGCTTCGCCGAGGGACGCGAGCACGCGGTACATCGTGCGCACCGACGCGAGGTAGATGCCCATCGACAGCAGGCAGGCGAACACCTCGCGCGGCGTTTGATCGACGAACTCCGGGCTGTGCAGAGCGTTGACGATGCGCTGACGATCCGTCTCGTCGAGCGCTCTCGGAGACCGACGCTTCGGACTCGTCTCCGTGACGGACGATTCCGCGCGCACAGTCGCGCTCGGGTGGCGCTTGCGATGCGCGGTCGCGCGGCTGATGCCGAGCGCCTCGCATGCCCGCGTCATCGGTGCCGCGACCGTCCCGGCGATAAGCGCGGCCATCACGACTCCTCCGGGCTCGGCAGCGTGATGCCGAGCAGGTCCGAGACTTTTTTTTGGAGCTCGATGAGCGCCTGACGGATCGCGAGTTCCTTGTCCGCCGCGCGTAGTTGCTTCTCGAGTTCCTGAATGCGCCGGTCCTTGGCGTCGTACTTGGCCTTGCGGCCGCGCTTGACCTCTCCGAGACCCGCCTTGCCATGCACCCCGAGCGCCTTGCGCCAGGTCGACAGGTGCGAGCTGTAGATGCCTTCCCGACGCAGCAGCGCGCCGAGATCGCCGGGGCCACACTTGTCGGCCTCTCGAAGGATGCGCAGCTTCTCGGCCGCGGGGAAGACCCTGCGCTTCTTCGGCGGTGGCCTGACCTCCGCTGCGCTTCCCGCGCCTGACCTGACCTGCTTCGACTTCGCCGTGTCCCGTTTGACCTTCCCCCCGCCTGGCGGACACCCCGGATAGCGCGACAATGCGCGGGAGTGTTCGATGAAGAAGAAGAGCAGCAAGCAGGGAAGGCGAGCCCGACGGTCGTTCACGCCTGAGTTCAAGGCGGACGCGGTGAGGCTCGTGCAGGGGGGCAAGAGCGTCCCGGAGGTCGCTCGGGACCTGGACCTGACGGAGACCGCGCTCCGCGAGTGGGTTCGCCGGGCGGAGGCGGACGCCGGCGAACGGCAGGACGTGCTGACCACCGAGGAGCGGCAAGAGCTCGCTCGTCTGCGCCGCGAGAACAAGCAGCTCCGCATGGAGCGCGAAATCCTAAAAGCAGCGGCCACCTTCTTCGCGAAGGAGAACGCATGAAGTACGCGTTCATCCAGGAGAAGCGGGTGGCCTATCCCGTCGCCGTGCTGTGCCACGTCCTCGGCGTCTCGAGGAGCGGCTTCTACGCCTGGGTCGAGGAGCCCGTCACGGAGCGAGAGCGCCGGGACGCGGAGCTGCGCGCGAAGGCCCGTGCCGTGTTCAAGGAGCATCGGGGCCGGTACGGCAGCCCTCGAGTCCACTCGGAACTCAGGGCGCGCGGCGTCAAGGTCGGAGAGAAGAAGGTCGCCCGGCTCATGCACGAAGAGGGCCTCGTGGCGCGACGCAAGAAGCGGTTCCGCGCGACGACGGACTCCCGACACGACGACCCCATCGCGCCGAACCTCCTGGAGCGGGACTTCGTTGCCGATGCAAAGAACGAGGTCTGGGTCACCGACGTCACGAGCGTCTGGACGCAGCGCGGGTGGCTCTTCCTCGCCGTGCTCATCGACCTCTTCTCGCGCCGCGTCGTCGGATGGGCGACCAGCGCGAACAACGACCGCTTCCTCGCCCTGGACGCCCTCCGAGACGCCGTACGAAAGCGACGTCCGCCAGGCGGTCTCATCCACCACTCGGACCGCGGAAGCCCCTACGCCAGCGACGATTACCGCGCCGAGCTCGGTCGGCACGGGATGCGCGCGAGCATGAGCCGCAAGGGCGACTGCTGGGACAACGCCGTCGCCGAGAGCTTCTTCGGCACGATCAAGACCGAGCTCATCGGCGACCTCATCTACGACGACCACGAGGTTGCCACGCTCGCCATCGGGCACTACATCGACGGCTACTACAACCCGAGGCGACGCCACTCGTACCTCGGCTACGTGAGCCCCATCGAGTTCGAGCTCAAGAGCCACCCGTCGTCGGTGGCCGCATAGTCAGACTGTCCGTTCGGCGGGGGGAAGTTCAGTTCCTGTCTCGCCCGTGCTTCACTATTTACCAGGGGGAGACTGTCTCAGGTCACGTTGGCACGTAGGGTCCGGCGCACGACGTCCTTGCGCCCTGACTCGTCCCTCATTCTTCCGTAACTCCTCGCCCACCCCCGTCGTGACGTCGTGAACCACCCCCGGAGACGCTCGTAGTTTTCGGGAGGTTCCGATGGATCGACGAGTGGAGGCATTTCGGCGCGAGGCGGCTCGCATCGCGAGCCGCGGCACGGTACTCTGTTCCCTGCTCCGCACGACGATAGCATCGCCTGTCAAATGGGGATTCTGGACGTCCATCTCACGAATCCAGGTTCATTTAATGAGAAAACACTCACGAGTCTGCCGGTCGATCATGGTGGCATCGCTTGTGTTGGTCGGCGGCGTATCGTGCTCCACGGAGAGACAAGCCGACCCGAACACGGCCCGAAGCGTGCAGACGGTTCGGGTAGAGGTGGAGCGGGCAGGCTCAGTCACGGTGCCCAATGTTCTTGAGCTCGATGGCACACTCCGGGCGAGACGCAGCGCCCGCGTGTCTCCACTGGTCTCGGGCCACGTCTCTCGCGTGCTGGTCGAACGCGGCGACGTCGTCGAAGAGGGTCAGACGCTCATCGAGCTCCGCGCAACGGACTACCGTCTCGAAGCCCAGGCGGCCTCGGCGCGCGCCACGGCCCAGCTAGAACAACTGGGCGTCGCGCCCGGCGCGACCTCGACCGTGGATCCGGACCAGGTTCCGGCCGTCGCAGCGGCGAAGGCCGACTGGGAGGCGCTCCGGGATCAGCGCGACCGCAGCGAGCGACTGCACGCGACTGGCGCTCTCTCCGAGCAGCAACTGACCCAGAGCCGTTCCGCCGAGGCCGCAGCGCATGCCCGGTACCTCGCGGCCCGTCATGGCGTCGCGGCTTCGCTGGCAAGCTACGCCGCCCTGACGGCCGATGCGGCACGCTCGCGCGACAATGCGACAAACTCGCGCATTCGAGCGCCGTTCGATGGGTCGATCGTGCAGCGCATGGCCGACGTGGGCGAGTTCGTCAGCCCGCAGGCTCCGGTGGTCGAGCTCGTGGATGCGTCCGAGCTCCGCCTCGAGCTTCAGGTTCCGGAGCGGTACTCGACGCAGATCCACGAGGGTCAGCCGGTCGAGGTGATCATCAGCGGCACTGAGACGCCGATCGCGGGCACCGTGCGATTCGTGTCGGCGGCGATCGACGAGCGACGCCGTACTCTGACTGTCGAAGCCATCGTTCCGAACACTGACGGCAGCTTGCGCGCGGGTCATTTCGCTCATGCGCGCATCGCGCTGGGCGGCAATCGTGAGCTCGTTCGGGTACCCGCTTCCGCCGTGAGCGAGCGCGCCGGCGTTGCGCGTCTCTTCGTCATCGAGGACGGGGTGGCCCAGGCACGCATCGTGAATACGATCCGCCGCGAAGGCGAGGTGGCGCTCGTCTCCGGAGAGATTCGTCCGGGCGAGTCGGTGGTTCGACAGCCACCACGGGCGCTCACCGACGGCGTTCGTGTCGACGCTATCACTCCCGCGGCGGAGCGCTGAGAGGTTCGCCATGCAATGGCTCGCCCGGATCTCGATCGATCGCCCAGTCTTCACCTGGGTACTCTCGCTTGCGCTCGTGGTGCTCGGCATAGCGAGCATCGGTAGCCTCGCGGTTGACCGCTTCCCGAACATCGACGTCCCGATCGTTACCGTCGTCGTCCCCTACCCTGGAGCGTCGCCGGAGCAGGTCGAGAGCGAGGTATCCGAGGTCCTGGAGGAGGCGGTCAACAGCATCTCTGGCATCGCGGAGCTGCGTTCGACGTCGTACGAAGGCCTCTCGGTTGTCTATGTGCAGTTCGACCTTGAGAAGGACCCGGACGTGGCCGCCCAAGAGATCCGCGATCGGATCGACCGAGTCCTGGGCCAGCTTCCGGCGGGGCTCGACCCGCCACGTGTCGAGAAGATCGACCCCGATGCCGCGCCGCTCTACTTCATCGCCGTGCGCGGCCCGGGCACGGCTCAGGAGCTCACACAGTTCGCAGACAATGAGGTGAAGGCGCGCCTCGAGGGTAAGAACGGAGTGGGCAGTGTCCAACTCCTCGGGGGCCGCCAGCGACAGATCCGAGTCGAGGTGGATCCGGCTCGCCTCCACGCGCAGGGCGTCGTGATCAACGAGGTGGCCGCCGCGATTGCACGCGAGAACCTCGAACTCCCCGGCGGCACGCTCTCGCAGGGGACGCGCACCTTCCAGGTGCGCGTCCCCGGACGCGTCCAGGACGCCGACGGATTCGCGTCGATCCCCATCGCATCGCACAACGGACATGTCGTACGCGTCGGGGACGTTGCCACCGTCGCCGACGCCGCGGAAGAGGCAGAGTCGCTGGCGAGCCTCGACGGAGAACCCGTCATCTTGCTCACGGTGATGCGCCAGTCGGGCACAAACGCGATCTCCGTCGCCGACGACCTCGAGAGCGAACTCGCGATCATTCGCTCGGGGCTGCCCGCAGGTTACCGACTGGATGTCGTCCGCGATGAGAGCAGCTTCGTTCGCACATCGGTCGACTCCGTGAAGGAGCACCTCGTGCTCGGGGCGCTCTGCGCGATCGGCGTCGTGCTGATCTTCTTGCGCAACTTGCGCTCTACGGTGATCACGGCACTCGCCATCCCGGTGTCGATCGTCGGAACATTCGCCGTGCTCGCTGCGCTCGACCTCACGCTGAACATGATAACGCTTCTCGCGCTCACGCTCGCGGTCGGAATCGTCATCGACGATGCGATCGTCGTGATCGAAAATGTGGTCCGCTTTCTCCACGAACGCGACCTCGACCCGAGGCGTGCGACCATCGATGCTACGAAGGACATCGGGCTTGCTGTTCTGGCGACGACGCTCTCGCTCGTCGCAGTCTTTCTACCGGTGGCATTCATGGGCGGCATCATGGGGCGATTCCTAGCCTCCTTCGGCGTCACGATGTCGGTCGCTGTGTTGATCTCGCTGTTCGTCGCATTCACGCTGACACCGATGCTCAGCGCTCGCTGGCTGAAGAAGGATCCGGCACACACGGTTCGACCGGAGCCTCATCCCATGACCGACGCGATGAGGGCCGCAGGCGAGCAAGCTCGTTACCGAGCATGGAGAAAGGACGAGACCGGCATCCACCTCGACGACGGACCGCTCGAACGCTGGTACGGCAAGCTCCTGGCTTTCTGCATGGAACGCAGGTGGATCGTGGGCTTCGCCATCGTGCTCTCGCTCGCGAGTGTCCGTCTCATCGCGCCAAACCTCGCGACGGGCTTCCTGCCGGAAGACGACGAGGGCCGGTTCGAAATCACTATAGAGGCACCCCAGGGAACCTCGCTTGCCCGTACCGAGCTCATCACGGAGCGGTTCGCACGGGAACTGCGGGCGCTTCCCGGAGTCGCGCACACGGTCGTTCAGGTTGGCGCCGCCGAGAGCGGCTTCACCGGCCGCGGCGCCCACGAGGCGCTCATGTACGTCTCGCTCGTGCCGGAGGATCAGCGCGACGCCAGTCAGGTCGACGTAATGGAGACCATTCGCACCCGAATCGTGCCTCGCTTCGTCGAGCAGTACGGACTGGGGCTGACGATCTCTAAGATCTCCCCAATGGGGGGCTCGGGGGCGATGGCCGCGCCGATCCAGTACATCCTACGTGGCCCGAATCTCGCGAAGCTCGAAGAGTATTCCTCGGCCATGGCGGCCGCGCTGCGCGCGCATCCGGGCGTTTCGCAGGCCGACACGACCTTCCGCGAAGGACGCCCTGAACTCCGCGTCGAGCTCGACCGAGCACGTGCGGCCGAACTCGGCGTGTCGGTGGCGAGTGTCGCCGAGGCGTTGCGTATCCTCGTCGGCGGAGTCGACGTCAGTGAACTTGAGGTCGGAGGTGATCGTTTCGACGTGAACGTTCGCGCCCGCGCCGAGGACCGTCGCTGGTCGGAAGACCTCAATCGTTACCAGGTCCGTGCGATGGACGGGACGCTCGTGCCACTCGCGCAGGTGGCCCGTGTGGAGGAATCGGTAGGACCGGCGGCCATCCAGCACACGGCCCGCGAACGAAGTGTCATGATCTACGCCACCATTCATCCAGGCGCGTCGACGGCAAGGCTGCTGGCCCTTCTCGACAGCAAGGCGGAGGCGCTTCACATGCCTCCGACATACAGCACCTTGTTGACGGGTCAGGCTCGGGAGTTCCGGAAGGCGGCAGTAGCCTTCCTCACGGCGATAGTGCTCTCCATCGTCTTCATGTACCTCGTCATCGCGGCGCAGTTCGAGAGCTGGCTCCATCCCGTGACCATCCTGTCGGCGCTGCCGCTCACGGTGCCGTTCGCGCTGCTGTCGCTCTTGATCTTCCGACAGTCGCTGAACGTATTCTCGGCCCTAGGCGTCCTCGTGCTCTTCGGCATCGTGAAGAAGAACGCGATCCTTCAGGTCGACCACATGCTGTCGTTACGGCGGGAAGGGTTCTCGCGTCCGGATGCCGTCATGCTGGCAAACCGTGACCGACTGCGACCTATCTTGATGACGACCATCGCCTTTGTTGCAGGTATGGTGCCGACCATGCTCAGCGGAGGCGCCGGCAGCGGCTTCAATCGTGCGATTGCAGGCATCGTGCTCGGTGGACAGAGCCTCGCGCTCTTGCTCACGCTCGTTGCCGTTCCCGTGATCTACACCTGGCTCGACGACATCGAGGTCCGTGGCGCGAAGCTCCTCGGGCGCAGGGAACCGGACGCGCCGCGCACCTGAGGCGTACTCTGTCCCCGTCTCCGAGGTCGACACTGTCAACCTCGGAGACGGGGACAGAGTACTTCGCGAGCACGCAGAGCCCGGTTCCGTCCCACCACAAGAGCTTCGCGCGACGGCGGTCGCGCCCGACGAACACGAACACGTCGCCGCGCAGGACGTCGTGGCGCATCTGCTCGCGGGTGATGACGGCGAGCGTGTCGAACGACTTGCGCATGTCGACCGGCCCTGTGTGCCAATGAATCGCGAGACACCGGCCTGCCCCCATTCTCTATCGTAAGAAGGGCGGACTGGAGAGAGCCGTGCCGAAGCCGCCGAGCAAGAAGCCGCGTACCGAAGTGGTCGCGGCGCCCGAGAACGACCGCCGCCAGCGGAGGAGATTCAGCGCCGAGGAGAAGCGGCGCATCCTCGAGGAGGCCGACGCCTGCGAGCGCGGAGAGCTCGCTGCCCTTCTGCGCCGCGAGGGCATCTACAGCTCCCACCTGACGCAGTGGCGAGTCCAGCGGGAGCGCGAAGGCGTCGCCGGCCTCGAGCCCAAGAAGTCTGGCCGCAAGCCGACGAAGGACGCGAAGGACCTCGCGATCGAGAAGCTCGAGCGCGAGAAGGCGAAGCTCGAGCACCGACTCCGTGTGGCCAACGCGCTCCTGGACCTCCAGAAAAAAGCGCACGAGATTCTTGGGGTCGCGCTCCCGGGAATCGAGGACGAATGATGGAGCTCATCGAACAGCGACCCCGTCGTTCCTCTCGCGCCTGCGTGCGACGCCCTCGGGCTTTCGCGTGCCACGGTCTATCGGCAGAAGGCTCCTCGAAAGCAGGGTCCGCGCCGAAGGCCATCGAGCCCTCGCAAGCTCGCTCCCGAAGAGCGCGCGAAGGTTCTCGCCGAGCTCCACTCGGAACGATTCGTCGACCAGACTCCGTCCGAGGTCTACGGCACGCTCCTCGAAGAGGGGGACTACTACTGCTCGGTGCGCACGATGTACCGGGTCCTCGAGGAGCAGGGCGAAACGCGGGAACGTCGTGACCAGCGAGCGCCGAGCAGCCATCCCGTCCCGAGGCTCGAAGCGAGCCGTCCGAACTCCGTGTGGACGTGGGACATCACGAAGCTCCCGACGCACGTCCGAGGGGCGTTCCTGAACCTCTACGTCGTGCTCGACCTCTACAGCCGCTACGTGGTGGCGTGGATGGTTGCCGAGCGCGAGAACAGCGCCCTCGCGAAGCAGCTCTTCGCGGATGCCATCGAGCGCTACGACATCACGCCAGGCACGCTGAAGGTCCACATGGACCGAGGCGCACCGATGACCGCTCACGGCTTCTCCGACCTGCTCGGGGAGTGCGGCGTGGACAAGAGTCACTCTCGTCCTCGCATCTCGAACGACAACCCTTTCGTCGAGTCGTGCTTCAAGACCGTGAAGTACCAGCCCGACTACCCAGGTCGCTTCGCGAACGTCGTCGACGCGCGAGCGTGGTGCGCCGAGTTCTTCGACTGGTACAACGACGCCCACCGCCATCACGGCCTCGCGCTCTTCACGCCCGCGGACGTCTACTTCGGACGCGTCGACGAGCTCGCGGCCGCACGCCAGCGCACCCTCGACGCAGCCTTCGAGGCCCACCCTGAGCGCTTCGTGCGCGGCCGCCCTGTCGCGCGCCGACCACCGAGCGTCGTCCACATCAACCCGCTCGTTCTCGACGACGCCCTCGTGCCCGTCGAGAACGCCCTCAGCGCTCCGGACGAAACGTGGACTCGCAACGAGTCCACGGAGCGCCGGAGCCCAGCGCCGCACATCGCGTTGCCCGGAGTCGCGAGGCTTCGCGGCGGCGCTGCGTCGGCGACCATCCTTCCTTCATAGATTTTCAACCGACGGTGTCTCGAACTCGTTGACACGTTCCGGGTCGTGAGCCCGGCGATGACGAGCCCCTCGGGCGTCAGAACGCGCACCGTCGCGTCCTCGGCGGCGGGCTCGCGCTCGGAGCGAGCGACGACGCGAACGGGCAGGAGCGTGGCCTCGGAGGTCTCCTTCGAAAACCAGTATGTGAGCGTCTGCCCCGGAATGCCGAGCTCCGCCGCGATCGCGGCCGTGCTCGCGCCCTTCGCGATCTGCGCTCGGGCGTACTCCACTGCCAGCGTCCGGACGGCGGCCGGATAGCGTCGCCCCGTCCCGCGGCTCTTGATGCGAGCCGCCTCGCGCCGAAATGCCTCCACTCGTCGATCCATCGGAACCTCCCGAAAACTACGAGCGTCTCCGGGGGTGGTTCACGACGTCACGACGGGGGTGGGCGAGGAGTTACGTTCGTCGGGGGCTTACTCCGCACGGCACGATCTCGTCGGGCCAGGTCTCGGTCGGTCAGCGGGGGAGTATGGGGGAGTGGTCCCGCCGGCTCAGGCCTCGGTCGTCGGCACGCCCACCACGACGGCCGTGATGTTGTCCGTGCTCCCTGCGGCGTAGGCGTGACGCACGAGCGCGTCGCTCGATCCGTCCGCGCCGTGCGTCTTCAGGATCTGCTCGATCTCGAAGTTCGAGAGCACGTCCGTGAGCCCGTCGCTGCAGAGCAGGTAGAGGTCGCCGGGGCGCGCGTCGTCGAGCTGGATCTCGGCCTGCGGCTCGATGTCCGCGGCGATGCAGCGCGTCACCATGTGCTCGATCTGGCCGCGGAGGGCGTGGATCACGTGCCACTTCCCGGCCGCCTCGAGCTCGGCGTAGACCGAGTGGTCCCGCGTCAGCTGCTCGAGCTTCCCGTTCCGCAGGCGGTACACCCGGCTGTCGCCCACGTGGGCCACGACCAGGTTCGAGCCCTTGAGCCAGACGGCCGCGACCGTGCTGCCCATCTCGGCGAGCTCGCCCTCGGCCTCGCGGGCGACGGAGGTGGCCGCCGAGCGGATCGCGCCGTCGAGGCGACTCGCCGCGGCCCGGCCGTCCGTGATCACCGTCGTCTCCTCGAAGAAGCGGAGGAGCGACTCGACGACCAGGCGGCTCGCGACCTCGCCCCCGTGGTAGCCGCCCATGCCGTCGGCGACCGCGTAGAGGCCGAGGTGCGGAGCGATGCAGAACGCATCCTCGTTGTTCTGGCGACGGCCGACGTGGCTGAGACCGTAGGCGAACGGCATGGGCGATCCTCCTCGCATGTCCGACTCGGTCTCCCGAGGTGCGAACTCCGTGCCAGGCAGATCCGTCGACGAGGAATCCATGCTCCGGTCTCGGCTAGCATGGCGAGATCACGAGGAAAAGGGACGAAATGACCGTGTTCTTTCCGTACACTGACCGTGTTTCAGTTTCGTGATGTGACGTCACGGTTCCGTTTCGGAAATGGGAGGACATGCTCCCTGGACGCGGAGTGTGTGCAGGTTACTTACCTGTCCCCGTGCGCGGCGCGAGCCCCTGTAGCGCGGGGGTCGAATCGTGCTAGTCGGATCCGATCCACGTGCCGGGGTACCCGGTCGGGTCCGTTGGGAGGACCCGATCGCCCCGGAGGGACGGGATCGGGATGAGCGGCGAGGGTCGTGCAGTGGCGGAGAACGTCGAGGCGGAAGAAGACCGCGAGATGAAGCGGATCGTGGACGAGGAGGAGAAGGTCCTCTCCCGCGTCGTCCGCACCCTCGACCAGCACCGGCCGTCTGCCCGGGGCACCCTCATCGACTACGACGCCGAGCTCCTGGCGCTCCGCGACCAGATCCGCGAGGCCCGCCTCGAGGACATCCCCCCTCTGGTCGAGGAGATGGAGCGCCTCCAGCAGGTGGCGAAGCGAAGGGCCGAGGTCACCCTCGGCCTCGTCGATCCGAACAGCCCGTACTTCGGCCGCCTCGTCCTCGAGGAGGACAACAAGAAGCGCGAGGTCCTGATCGGCCGGAGCACCTTCGTCGATCCGAAGACCGGCATCCGCATCGTCGACTGGCGCGACGCCCCGATCAGCCGGGTGTTCTACCGGTACGAGGAAGGCGACGCGTACGAGGAGAGCTTCGGCGACCGCGACGTCGAGGGCGACGTCCTCGTCCGGCGCAGCCT
Source organism: Polyangiales bacterium (assembly GCA_046351215.1). Taxonomy (GTDB): domain Bacteria; phylum Myxococcota_A; class Polyangia; order Polyangiales; family Houyiibacteriaceae; genus JAXLYX01. Next base: position 480,490 of record JAXLYX010000006.1, read on the forward strand.
CTCGATCGCGGCGAGCAAGCTCCGCCGCATCACGAGCCCCCAGGGCACCTTCACGCGCAAGCGCGACGGCGGCTGGCAGCGGGCGAGCGTCTCCGCCACGAAGCTCTCCGGCGGCCAGGGCGCCGCGATGCGGCCCGAGGGCCACCACAAGCAGGGTCAGCTCGGCACCGGCGAGGGCGACGCCCGCGAGGACAAGCACCTCTCCGAGATCACGGCCCTCATCGATCCGCGGCAGTTCGACCTCATCACGAAGCCGACCTCCGGCCTCGTCGTGATCCAGGGCGGCGCCGGCTCGGGCAAGACGACGATCGGCCTTCACCGCCTCGCCTACCTCGCGTTCCAGGATCCGAAGCGCTTCAAGCCCGAGCGCATGCTCGTCGTCGTCTTCAACGACGCGCTCGTCCGCTACATCGCGCGCGTGCTGCCGGCCCTCGGCGTCGAGGGCGTGCAGGTCGTGACGTACGAGAAGTGGGCCGAGAAGCTCCGCGCGAGCCTCTTCCACGACCTCCCGCTCGGCTACGCCGAGGACACCCCGACCGTCGTCACGCGCTTCAAGAAGCATCCCGCGATGCTCAAGCTCGCGGCGGCCTACGTCGCGCGGCTCGTCGGCCACATCCACGAGGCGCTCGTCGAGGCGGCGAAGAAGCTCGAGGGCGGCGGCAAGGTCCTCCGCGTCTGGGAGTCGACGGCCGGTCAGGCGCCGGGCCTCCGGCTCCGCGCGCTCCGCTCGTGGCTCCGCGAGGAGAAGGGCGAGGGCCGCGAGCTCTCGATGGGCACGCGCCACGCGATGGAGCGCATCGTCGACGGCTTCCGCGAGCGCGTGCACGACGTCGACGGCTGCTGGGCCGACATGCTCACGGACAAGGACCTCGTGCTCGCGATCTACGGCGAGGCCGCGAAGGGAGCCTTCACCGAGCGCGAGCTCGAGTGGGCGATCGGCCATTCGTCGCGGCGGGCGCCCGCGCTCATCCACTACCGCGAGGAGCGGAACGAGCGCGCCCAGATGCGCGCGCAGATGGACACCTCCGACGAGGAATCCCCCGCGGGCGAGGACGACGCCGACGACTACCGTCCCGTCGACGGCCACGAGGACGTCGACGAGAAGCCGCGCCTCGATCGCGAGGACGACGCGATCCTGATCCGGCTGCACCAGCTCCTCGAGGGCCCGATCACGAAGGGCCGCGAGGTCATCCACTACGAGCACGTCTTCGTCGACGAGACGCAGGACCTCTCGCCCGTCGAGCTCTCGGTCGTCCTCGAGGCGGTCACCGAGCACAAGAGCATCACGCTCGCGGGCGACGTCGCGCAGAAGCTCCACCTCGACAACGGCTTCTCCGACTGGCGCCACGTGCTCGAGGAGCTCGACCTCGCGCACGTCGAGATCGAGCCGCTGAAGCTCGCCTACCGCTCGACGCACGAGATCCTCGAGTTCGCGACCGACGTGCTCGGGCCGCTGCGCAACGAGGTCTCGGGCACGGCGACGCGTCACGGCGCGCCCGTCGAGCTCTTCGAGTTCGTCGACAGCGGCGAGGCCGTCGGCTTCCTCTCGGAGTCGCTCCGCAACCTCGTCCGCGAGGAGCCGCTCGCCTCGGTCGCGATCATCGCGCGCCATCCGGAGCAGGCGGACCTCTACTACAAGGGGTTGCGTCAGGGCGAGGTGCCGAACCTCCGCCGCGTCGCCGATCAGGACTTCGCCTTCCGTCCCGGCGTCGAGGTCACGGACGTACGTCAGGTGAAGGGCCTCGAATTCGACTACGTGGTGCTCGTCGACGTGAACACGTCGTCGTACCCGGCCGATCACGAGAGCCGTCACCTCCTGCACATCGGCGCGACCCGCGCGGCGCACCAGCTCTGGGTGGTGTCGACGGCGACGCCCTCGCAGCTCCTCCCCGAGTCGCTGCGCTCGAACGAGATGTGACGGAGGCCGCATGGCCCCGCTCGCTTGCTTCGCGGACTTCGATCCGGCGTGGATCGTCGAGGAAGACGACGACCTCGTCGTGATCGCGAAGCCCTGGGGCGTCACGAGCATGTCGGTCGATCCGGCGCATCCGGACGACGTCGTGCACCGGCTCGGCCTCTTCCTCGCGAAGCGCGACGGAAAGGCGCCGCGCCTCGGCGTGCACCAGCGCCTCGACAAGGAGACCTCGGGCGCGATGGTGCTCTCGAAGAGCGAGCGGGCCCGGAAGGAGCTCGCGCGGGCCTTCGAGGGGCGCACGCTCGGCAAGGAGTACGTCGCCGTCGTCACGGGCTGGAAGGGCGGCGACGCGACGATGCGCGACCGCCTGACCGATCCGATCGACGGGCGCGTGCGCGTCGTCGACGCGAGCGATGCCCGCGGCAAGGAGGCCGTCTCCCACGTCACGGTCCTCGAGCGCCACGGCGACAAGGCCTTGCTCGGCGTCGCGATCGAGACCGGCCGCACGCATCAGATCCGCGTGCAGCTCGCGCATCGGGGGGCGTCCGTCGCGGGCGATCGGCTCTACGGCGGCGTGCCCGCGCCACGCTTGCTGCTGCACGCGCTCTCGATCGCCCTGCCGCATCCGGCCGGGGGCGAGCGCGTCTACCGCACGCGGGTGCCGGCCGTCTTCCGGCGCTTCCTCGCCGGCGAGGACGCCGTGCGCCTCGACGACGCGAAGGGCCTCGAGGAGGCGCTCGTGCGCTGCGCGACCGCGCGCTGGGGCCTCTCCCGCGCGGCCGACGACGATCGGGCGACCGACGCGTTCCGGCTCGTGCACGGCGAGGGGGACGGGATCCCGGGGCTCGCGGTCGACGTGTACGGCTCCTACCTCGTCGTCCACCTCTACGGCGACGAGGCCGTGGCCGCGGAGGCGACGATCCTCGAGGTCCTCGAGCGCGTCGTCCGACCGCGCGGCCTCTACGTGAAGCGCCGCCCGCGTCAGGCGAACGAGCTCGTCGAGACGCGCCGCGAGGACGTGGCGCCCGCGCATGCGCTCGTCGGCTCCGACGCGCCCGCGGAGCTCCGGATCCGCGAGCACGGCGTGCCCTACCTCGTGCGGCTCGGCGACGGGCTCTCGACCGGCATCTTCCTCGACCAGCGCGAGAACCGGCGGCGCCTCCGCGACGTCGCGAAGGACGCGCGCGTGCTCAACCTCTTCGCGTACACGGGCGCGTTCTCGTGCGCGGCCGCGGCCGGAGGCGCGCGGGAGCTCGTGACCGTCGATGCCTCGGCCGTCGCGCTCGCGCAGGCGGAGGCGAATGTCGCGCTCGGCGGCTACGCGGGCGAGCACCGCACGATCCACGGCGATTGCTTCGAGGTCCTCGACGCGTTCCGGGCCGAGAAGCGGAGCTTCGAGCTCGTCGTCTGCGATCCGCCGACGTACTCCACGACGCGCAAGAGCCGGTGGAGCTCGGGCTCGTCCTGGATCGACCTCGCGGGGCGGGTGCTCGACGTCCTCGCCGTCGGCGGCACCGCGCTGCTCACGAGCAACGATCACCGCATGAGCGAGGATCGCTTCCGGCGCTTCGTGCTCGACGCCGCTCGTTCCCGTGGCCTCCGCCCACGCATCCGCGGCTACCTCCCGCCGAGGGACTTCCCGATCGCGGTCGGCGGGATTCCCCACCTGAAGACCCTCCTCGTCGAGGTCTAGGCCCCGAGAGCGCGGAAATCGCCGGACGAGGGCGGTTCCGGCTTGCGGGGCGGGCCTCATTCGTTATCATCCGACGCACCCTGGCCCTGTTCCTTCGGGCCATGCGCCGAGCTGCGGGACCCCGTCCCGATGCGCTCGCGGTCCCGCAAGAGCGGACCCTGAACTCGCGGCATGGATGCCGCGATTGCTCGGCGCAAGGCCGCACTGCCGTACCCGAGGCTCGCGCGCCGCACGACGCGGACGCGCGTGGGAGTTCCCCTGCCGATGGCCGAGAGCGCCGTGGAAGAGATCGTCACCGAGTCGCAGCCGACCGGTCCGAAGTCTCCAATCGCCGAATACGTTGGGAAGATGAGCGACCGCGCGATCCAGCGCGTGGTCGGGGGGAACGCGTTCCTCCGAGGGAGGCTCTACGCGCGACGGAAAGTCGTCGTCGGCCTGACCCCCGAGGGCACGAAGGTCAGCGGCGAGATCGCCGTTCGCTCGGCCGAGGAGCCGTACCGCACCAGCGTCGAGATCGGCGAGGACGGAAAGCTCGCCTCTGCCTGCAGCTGCCCCGGCTGGCGAGGCCCGCAGGGACACTGCAAGCACGTCGCCGCGATCCTCGTGGCGCTCCGCGATCGCGAGCGTCCGCCCCGTCCGAAGGACGAAGCCGCCGAGGGCGACCTGCCGCTCGAGGGCGAGCCCCGTCCGAATGGCAACGGAGCACCGAAGGCGCAGCCGCAGCAGCCGCAGCAGGCGAAGAAGGCGCCGCCGCCGCCGCCCAAGATGGAGCCCGTCCACGTTCCGCAGACGGTGAGCGTCGGAGGCAAGCGCCGGCGCTCGCGCCGCAAGCGCGGCCGCGAGGGCGGCGTCGAGCTCATGGGCCCGGCGGATCTCCGCGACTCGCTCTCGGCCGAGTCGCGCGGCGCGCTCGATGCGTGGCTGCCGCCCGAGGCCCTGCCGCGCCCCTACGAGTTCGAGTACCGCGTCGCGGTGCGTCCCTCGTCCCTCGCGATCACGACCGTGCTCGCCGGCACGCGGAACGCGGTGCCCATCGAGGCGGCGCTCTCGCACTTCAACATGGTCCCGCCGAGCGAGCGGGCGCTGCTCCGCGTGCTCGCCCGCAACACCTCGCGCGGCGCGCCGGCGACGGCCGAGCTCCGCGGCGAGGAGGCCGCCGAGGCCCTCACGCTGATGAAGGGCCGCCGCGTGCTCCTCGAGCCCGCGTCGATGGATCTGCGCTTCCTCGAGGAGTCGCTCAAGCCGCGCATCGAGCTCGAGCGGCTCAATCCCCAGCAGCTCCGCATCCGCATCCTCTTCCAGCAGGAGAGCAACGGGCGGAAGTTCCACCTCTCGAACGGCGCCTGGTTCGAGGGCGTTCCGTGCTGGTACGTCGACACGACGGACGGCATCGCGCGGCCCGTCGCGGATTCGATCTCGCCGGGCATCCTGACGCGGCTCCGCAGCTCGCCGGGCCTCGTGCACTCGAACGCCGATCTGCCCCCGCTCCTCTCCGAGTTCGTGCCGCGCATCGCGAACATGCTCGGGGCCGAGCTGCCCGATCTCTCGGGCGTCGCCGACCTCGTCGACGCGCAGCCGAAGATCGTGCTCCGTGCGAACGGTGACATCGTCGGCGCGAGCGTGAAGCTCTCCGTCGTGTACGACGACGAGGAGTTCGACATCCCGCCCGTCGGCTTCGCGCCGCCGCTCGCCTTCCTGCCGCCGACGAGCCGCAGCGGGCGTCCGCGCGTCGTGCGCCGCGACATCGGCGCCGAGATGGCGGCGGTGCAGCAGGTCATGCACCACGGCTTCGGCGTCGGCGAGTCGGGCGAGGAGCTCGTCGCGAGCGGCGACTCCGCGATCGACTTCTGGACGCGCGGCGTCGCCGAGCTCCCGGCCGATTGGGAGCGCTACGTCCCCGACGATCTCGCGAAGGTCCTCGTGCGCGAGGAGCGCGTGCAGCCGCGCATGCGCGTGGCGAGCGGCGTCGACTGGCTCTCGCTCGACATGATCTTCGGCGCCGGCGGCGCCGTCGTCAGCGAGGACGAGCTCCGCGCCTGCCTCGAGCACGGCCGCCGCATCGTGAAGCTCTCGGACGGCTCCTACGCCCCGGTCGATCCCGACCAGGTCGGCGACATCCTGACGCGCATGGCCGAGATCGAGGCGGGCACGGGCTCGCTCGCGAAGGTCCCGATGTCCCAGGCGGGACGCGTGCAGGACCTCATGCGCGTGATCGGCGAGAAGGCCGACGTCGCGAGCCCCGTGAAGCAGCTGCTCGGCAAGCTCGACGACATCGGCGAGATCCCGTCGGTGCCGAAGCCGCGATCGCTCAAGGCGAACCTTCGTCCCTACCAGAAGGAGGGCTTCCACTGGCTCGCCTTCATCCACGAGCTCGCGTCGGGCGGCGTCCTCGCCGACGACATGGGTCTCGGCAAGACGCTGCAGACCATCGCGCTGCTCGCCTGGGCGCGCGGCAAGGACAAGCAGAAGCTGAACCTCGTCGTCGCCCCGACCTCGGTCGTGCCGAACTGGGCGCGCGAGGTCGAGAAGTTCGCCCCCTCGCTGAAGACCGTGGTCTGGCAGGGCTCCGATCGTCAGTCGCTGCGCGCCGAGCTCGAGGACGCGGACGTGATGATCACCAGCTACGCGCTCATGCGTCGCGACGAGGAGCTCCTCGCCGAGCTCGACTTCCGCTACGTGATCCTCGACGAGGCGCAGCACATCAAGAACCCGCTCAGCCAGACGGCGCGGGCCGCGAAGCGCCTCAAGTCCGAGCGTCGCCTGGCGCTCACCGGCACGCCGATCGAGAACCGGCTCTCCGAGATCTGGAGCATCTTCGACTTCGTGGCCCCGGGCCTGCTCGGCAGCCTGAAGCAGTTCGAGGACAAGGTCGCGCGGCCGCTCGAGCGCGGTGACGCCGAGGCCGCGGAGAAGCTCCGCGCGACGATCCGTCCCTTCATCCTCCGCCGCATCAAGGAGGACGTCGTCCAGGACCTCCCGCCGAAGATCGAGCAGGAGATCATCGTCCCGCTCGCGGACGGACAGTCGACGCTCTACAAGCAGATCCTCGAGCAGATCCGCAAGAGCGTCATGTCCGAGGTCGAGAAGCAGGGCGTGCAGAAGGCGCAGATCCAGATCCTCGCGGCCCTCACGCGGCTGCGTCAGGTCGCCTGCGATCCGCGTCTCGTCAAGCTCGAGGGCGGCGACTTCGGAGACGACGAGAGCGGCAAGCTCGGGGCGCTCCGCGAGATCGTCTCGGAGGCCGTCGCGGGCGGACACCGCGTGCTCGTCTTCAGCCAGTTCGTCGAGATGCTCACCCTGATCCGCCGGGCCCTCGAGGCCGACGGCGTGAAGTACGAGTACCTCGACGGCTCGACGCAGGATCGTCAGGCCCGCGTCGACAGCTTCAACGAGGACACGAGCTTCAACGTCTTCCTCGTCTCGCTGAAGGCGGGTGGCACGGGCCTCAACCTCACGGGCGCCGACACCGTCGTGCACTTCGACCCCTGGTGGAATCCGGCGGTCGAGGACCAGGCGACGGATCGCGCGCACCGCATCGGACAGACCAAGGTCGTCACGGTCTATCGGCTCATCGCGCGCGGCACGGTCGAGGAGAAGATCCTCCAGCTCTCCGAGAAGAAGCGCGAGCTCATGTCGACCGTCCTCACGACGGACGGGAGCGTGCTCAAGGGCCTCACGAAGCAGGACGTCAACGACCTCTTCGCGGACTGAGGCGCGCGCTCGCGGGGCCCGACGGCACGTCCCTCCGCTCGAGGGCGCCGCTCGGGCCTCGGCTCATTCGAGGCCGAAATCGCGCCGGAATTCGTGGCACTGCCACGAGCCCCGCTCGAACTCGCGGCAGGTCGTGCCCCGGATCTCGTAGATCTGGCAGGCGTTCTCGCTCTCGGCCGTGCCGAGGTGGACGCAGGCCCCGGCGGGCGTCGTCGCGAAGGCCACGAGGCCGAAGTGGCCGGGCTGGACCTTCGCCTCGAGATCGTGGCGGCCGATCGAGCGCCAACGCAGGAGATCCTCCTCGGGGATCAGGATGCGGCCGTCGTGGCCGGTGCGGCAGCACGCGCCGCAGGTCAGGCAGTCGAGCTCGTCGGCTTCGCTCATCGGGCCGGCGTCTCCGGGGCGGGGCAGCCGAGCAGCGCGTGGAGCCCCCCCGGCACGAGGCGCTTCGCTTCCTCGGCCTCGGTCGTCGGCCAGACCTTCACCGAGACCAGGTAGCGATCGCAGGCGAGGACCTCGAGCTCGCTCTCGCCGCTCGCATGGCTCCACTGCACGAAGGCCGGCTCTCCCTGGACCACGGTGTTCACGAGGAGCTCGTCGGCTCCGCGCATCTCGAGCCCGAGCGCCGTGCGGAAGGCCTGCTTCAGCTGGCGTGCGTGCAGCGTGTCGACGACGCGCAGCCGGGCCTCGCGACCCTCGAGCTCGTAGGTGCGCTCGAGGCCGGGGACCGCGTTGCCGTGGACCTCGGAGCGGGTCTGGGCGGCGGCGGTGACGGCATGGAAGGGACCGAGGGCGTCGGGGAGGCGGGGCCCCGGATCGCCGCTCGGCGTCCGTTCGGGCGCCGACGCCTTCCCGCAGCCCGCGGAGACGGGCGCGAGGGTCGTGCCGACCGCGAGGAGGACGAGGAGGCGGGAGCGCATCGGGGGCGAGTATGCGCCCTCGGTGGGCGCGCTGCTATGCTCCGCGGCCCGAGAGCCAGCCATGACGACCCGATACCTCTGCGTGCACTGCGACGTCCGATTCGAGCATACGGGCGACGAGGAGGCGCGATGCCCGAAGTGCCTCCGCCGCAACGGGCTCGAGAAGCTGCCCGACGTCGCGCCGAAGCAGGGCCTGCCCGTCTGGGCGATCCCCACCTTCGTCGTCGTGATCGTCGCGGGCGTCGCCGGGGGCTACGTGGCCTGGTCGCGCTCGACGCCCGACGCGGTCGAGGGAGAGGCTCCGATGCGCCCCCTCACGACGAGCGAGCTCCGCGGCCATCTCCGCGAGGAGAACGCGGACGATCGGCGCTTCGGCTCCCTGTTCGCGGCCGATGACGCCGTCGAGCGGCTCGGCGCCGAGGGGGCGCGCGGCAAGAGCGCGCCGCTCGACAAGGCGCGGGGGATCGTCGCCCGTCTCCGCGCGATGGCGCAGGCCGGGAATTTCGTCCCCTCCGAGCTGCACATGCCCCACGACGCGCAGGTGCGCACCGCGTCGGAGACGGCGCGCGCGATCGCGCGGCCCGGGGCGCGCGTGGAGGTCTACCCCTTCGAGATCGCGGTCCTCGCCGTCGCGGCCCTGCGTGCGGAGGGCGTCGACGCGATGCTCGCCGAGGCGTTCTCGTTCCCCGGCGAGGAGAGCCCGCCCGATCCGTCCGGACGCCTCGGCTACTACGTGGTCGCCGTCTATCCCGACTCCGTCGGGGAGGGCACGCCGACGCTCTTCGACCCCTACGGAGGGCGTGCGCGCATGCCCACGGGCGACGCCTTCCGCGTGCTCGCCGACACGCAGGCGGTGGCTGCCGCGCTCGACGCGCTGGCGCTCCACTCGCTCGTGACGGCGCACGATCCGTCGGCCGCGGTGCAGACGATCCAGTCGGCCCTCGAGCTCGATCCCCGCTCGCCCGCGGCCCGCAGCGTCCGCGGCGCCATCCTCGTGGCCTCCGGGGCCTTCGACGAAGGCGTGGCCGAGCTCGAGGCGGCCGCGCAGATCCGGCCGGACGCGCCGCGTCGAGCGAACCTCGCGGGCCTCTTCGTCGCGACCGGCGACGTCGACCGGGCCGAGCGCGAGATCGACGAGGCGCTCGACGCCTCGCCCGGCTTCGCGGCCGGACACGCGACGCGTGCGGCCGTCCGCATGGCGCGCGGCGACACGAACGGCGCCCGCATGGATCTCGAGACTGCCGAGCGCCTCGATCCCCGGCTCTTCACGCTGCCGCTGATCTGGGCCGAGTACTACCTGCGGACCGGCGACACGATGCAGGCGGCCGGCCGCGCCCGCGAGGCCGTGGCGCGGCGGCCCGGCGACGTGCAGACCCATCTCTCGGCGGCGCGCGTGTATCGCGAGGCAGGCCTGGTGCCGGACATGCAAGCCGAGGCCCGCAAGGTGCTCGAGCTCGTGCCACCCGAGCAGCGCGAGGCGATGCGCGCCCAGCTCCTCGAGGTCCTCGGGCCCGACGCGTTCCTCGACGTGGCGACGGGGCAGGACGCGGCGGGCGAGACCCCTCCCGTGGATCCGGACGCGCTGCCGGACGTGCCGGACCTGCACCTCGGAGGCTCGTCGCCGCTGATGGGCGGAGGACGGCGCGGGGGGCAGTATCACCTCGGCGGCGGGGGTGGAGGCAGCCAGGGCCTGCACCTCACGCCCTGAGGCGCGATCAACGGCAGAGCGCGTCGCGGCCGAGGCTCGTGTCCGGCGTCACGACGAGCGGGAGCGCGACGTCGACCGAGCCCGGCGGCGTCGGCCGATCGAAGCGGAGGGCGCGCGCCGCGTCGAGCACGCAGGCGCGGAAGGTGGGCTCGCCGATCGCGTCCTGACGCGCGCAGGCGGCCTCGACCGTGCCGTTCGGCCCGATGCGCAGGAGGAGGCCGAGCCGTCCGCCTCGCGCGACGCGGCCCGACGAGGACGCGGCCACGCAGCCCGGCACGGCGGCGCGGAGGCTCTCGAGCCCTCGGCGGATCGCGTCGACCGGCAGGCTCCCCTCGGTCGCGTCCGGCGCGAGGTCGGGCAGGGCCTCGCAGAGACCCCCGGTCGGATCCCCCGGAGGCGGAGGCTCGTCGGGGAGGCGCGTCGACTCGGGCAACACGCTCGCGAGGGCCGTGCTCCGGCCTCGTGCGCCCAGGACGTCGAGCACGCCGCGCAGCGTGGCGATCGAGACGGTGGCGTCGGCCGTGACGAGGACGGGGGAGTCGGCCGTGCCGAGCGCGGCGAGGCTCGGACCGAGCTCGGCGAGCGGGAAGGGGCCTCGTCGGGCCGCGGAGAGCTCCGCGGACGTCGAGCGCAGGTAGAGGCCTCGCCGGCCCACGAGCACGGCGACGAGCGGCTCGTCGACGACGGGCTCGACGGGGGTGAAGGCGGCGAGCGCGAGGGAGCCCGTGCCCGTGCGGCCCCAGCGCGTGAGGGCGACGAAGGTGCCCGCACCGCCTTCGAGGCGCGCGTCGAGCGAGGTCGGAGCGTCGGCGATCGGCCTCACCGCCGGCACGACCTCCGCGACGAGCTCGAGCCCGGCGCCCGCGATCCGTCCCACGCAGCGCGTGTCCGGAGCGGCGGGCTCGCCCTCGAGCGCGCGCGCACGGACGACGAGGTCCTGGTAGGTGGCATCGCCCGCGAGCATGCGGGGATCGCTCGCCGTGGCCACGGTCTGCGCGGCCGTCGAGGCCCCGCGTGGCGAGGCGCCCGCGCAGCCGGCCAGCGCGGCGAGGAGCGCGGCCTCGGCGACGTTCCGGAAGCACTTCATGAAGTGCCTATATCACGCGCGGGTGGATGGTCGGGAACTTGCGGTCCGGGCCCGCGCCGGCCTACACGGCCCCGGTGCGAAGCTCGGCTTGGCTCGGCATCCTGCTCTCGGTGGCCTCGGTCGCCGGCGTGGCCTATGCGCGGCCGACGACGGTGGTGCCCACGGTGCGCCATTCGAGCCGCTCGATCGGGCTGCCGTTCGAGGGACGCCTCGCCGGAGGGGTCGCGCTCCGCGAGACGGTCGCTCTCCGCTTCACGCCGGAGTACGCGCGCGGAGGGAACTTCTTCGGCACGTGGGAGCTCGTCCAGATGCTCCACCGGGCCGCGTTCGGCGTCGCGCGGCGCTTCCCGGGCTCGAAGCTCTCGGTCGGCGAGATCTCGAAGGTCGGCGGAGGCCCGCTGCCCGGGCACAACAGCCACCAGAACGGCCGCGACGTCGATCTCGCCTTCTACATGCTCGACGGCCGCGGGCGGCCCTTCGAGCCCTGGGCCTTCGCGGAATTCGACGAGCTCGGTCGCGGCCTCGGCCCGAACGAGGGGCTCCGCTTCGACGACGCGCGCAATTGGGAGCTCGTCGCGAAGCTCGTCAGCGACGCGGACGCCCGCGTGCAGTTCGTCTTCGTCGGGCAGGGGCTCCGACGTCGCCTCCTCGCCGAGGCCGCGCGACGCAACGCCTCGCCTTCGCTGATCGCCCGCGCCCAGCGGGTGCTCGTGCAGCCGGCGCAGGGGCATCCGCACAGGAACCACTTCCACGTTCGGATCTACTGCGGCAACGGGAGCCCGCGCTGCGAGGATCGCGCGCCCTTCCACCCCTGGTACCGCGGTCCCCGGCGCTGAGCCGCGGGCGCGAGCGGCTCAGCGGCGCTTCGCTCCGGACGCGGCCTTCGGCGCCGGCTTCGCGGCCTTCGCCTTCGCGGCTTGCGGCTTCGCGGCGACCGGCTTCTCCGGGACGGGGGCCGGTGCGAGCTCGATCGCGCAGGCGCGCAGGATGCGGCGCCAGACCGCGTCGCGGCCTTCGTGGGTCTCCGAGCTGTAGCCGAGCACCGGCACGCCGGCTTCCTTCTCGAGCTTGAAGAGGGTCGTCTTGCGCTGGCTCGGCGCGAGCTTGTCGAGCTTCGTCGCGACGACGAGGGCGTTGCGTCCGAGGTGCCCGAGGAACTCGAGGAGCTGCCGATCGTCGTCCTCGAGGCCGCGGCGGACGTCGACGATCACGATCACGAGGTGCAGGCCGGGACGCTCGCGGAGGAAGCCCTCGATCAGCGGTCCCCAGCTCTTCCGCTCTTCCTTGCTCCGCTGGGCGAAGCCGTAGCCGGGGAGGTCGACGAAGTCGACGAGCGCGCCGCGCAGGCCGAGGCGGAAGAGGTTGATGCCGCGCGTGCAGCCGGGCGTCGAGCTCGTGCGCACGAGCTTGCGCCGCTGGGCGAGGCTGTTGATGAGGCTCGACTTCCCGACGTTCGAGCGGCCGGCGAACGCGACCTCCGCGTACGCGGGGGGCGGGAGCTGGCTCACGTCCGTGGCGGAGATCAGGAAGTTGGCGTCGAGGACGTCCATGGGGCCGGAGGATGGACCGAGGCCGGGCCGGCGTCACGCCGACCGCTCCGTTCCGGCCTTCAGCCGAGCCTTCGCTCGAATTCCTGCCGCACGCGCTCGGGCAGGTCCGACATCTTCGCGCAGAGGAACTCGAGGTAGCCCGTGTCGACGTCGTCGAGCGGCTCGCCGCAGTATTTCCCGGCGCCGAGGCGGAGCGCGCCGTCCTCGCGATCGCGGTAGAGCCAGTAGGAGAAGTCCTCGAATTCCCGCTCGAGGAGGGGGACGAGCCGCTCCTGCTCCTCGAGCATCGCCTCGGGCTCCTCGGGGACGAGGCCCTCGGCGACGAGCGCGAAGAGGAGCTCGCCCGTCGCCTGCGCGTCCGCCCAGGCGCGATGCGCGTTCGCCAGCTTGACGCCGAAGCGCTCGCAGACGTCGCCGAGCTTGCGCGAGCGGAGGTGTCGGAGGTGCCAGCGGACGGTGATCATCGGATCGACCACGTGCGAGGCGTCGATGCGCGCCGGATGCCCCGCGCGCGCGAACTCGGCGTTCAGCAGCGGCACGTCGTAGGCGATGGCGTTGTACCCGACGAGGAGCGGCGGCTCGCCGGAGAGCGCGCGCCCGTCGAGGTGCATCGCGAAGCGATCGGCGATGTCGCGGAAGGCCGGCTTGCCGCGCACCTCCGCGTCGCCGATGCCGTGGACCTCCGTCGCCTCCTTCGGGATCGGGCGCTCGGGGTTCACCAGCATCTGGCGCTTGTCCTCGAATTTCCCGTCGACGAAGTAGACCGCCGCGAGCTCGACCACGCGATCGGTCGCCACGTCCACCCCGGTGCTCTCGGTGTCGAACACGAGGAGTCGCCGCTTCCAGCCGTCCATGCCTCGGGTTGTATCGCGATCCCGCGGCCCGCGCAGCGCCCACGCGCCGTCTAGCGGCGTCCGAGCCGCCGCTTCAGGGCCGCGAGCAGGATCTCGAGCTCGGGCATCCGCAGCGCCTTGCCGGCCGCGACGAAGGCGAGGATGCCACCGAGGCCGGCCGCGGCGAGGACGCCGACGTTGCGGAGCGAGTTGCCTCCTTCGTGCCAGCGCCCGACGCTAGCGACCGCGCTCATCACCACGCCCATGACGACGCTCGCGAGGAAGACGCGGAACGCGCCCTTGGCCACGTCGGAGAAGCCGAGCCGTCCGGCCTTCTTGCGGAGGAGCACGAGCAGCGCCGTGAGCTGGGCGATCGAGGCCAGGCTGATCGCCGCGGCGATTCCCGCGTGGCTCATCGGTCCGAGGAGCGCGAAGGCCGAGCCGCCGAAGACGAGGAGGTTCACGGCGCTCGCGACGACCGGCGTCCGCGTGTCGTTCATCCCGTAGAACATCGGGACCACGGTGCGCACGCTCGCGACCGCCCAGATGCCCGCCGACTGGTAGAAGAGCGAGCGGCCGGTCTGGGCGATCGCATGGGCGTCGAAGAGACCGCGCCCGAAGAGGACGGCGACGCAGGGCTCCGCGAGCGCCATCAGCGCGATCGACGACGGGATCGCCACGAGCAGCGTGAGCTTCAGGCTGTCGCGGAAGATCCGCTTCGCGTCCTCCGTCTCGCCGCGCGCGATCGTCTCGGAGATCGAGGGGAGGGCGGCCGAGGCGACGGCGAGCGCGAACATCCCCTGCGGGATCTCGACCAGGCGCTGGCCGTAGTAGAGGTAGCTCATCGCGCCGTGCGGCAGGAACGAGGTGAACTGGCGCGAGAGCGCGACGTTCAGCTGGTAGACGCCGAGACCGAGCAGGAGCGGCACGAGCAGGCCGAAGGCCTTGCGGACGTAGACGTCCCCGAGATCCCAGGTGGGGCGCAAGAGGAGGCCCTCGGCCCGCATCGCGGGGAGCTGCACCGCGACCTGCAGGACTCCGCCGACCATCGCCGCGAGCGCGAGCGCGGCCGAGAGCGGGAGCCCGAGCTTCGCTGCGAGCGGGGCGAAGACCCAGGGCGAGGCGATCATCGCCACGTTCAGCAGGGTGGGCGCGAAGGCCGGGGCCGCGAAATGCTTCCGCGCGTTCAGCGCGCCGGTCATGAGCGCGGCGACGCCCATGAAGAAGATGTAGGGGAAGACGATGCGCGTGAGCAGCACCGTCTCCTCGAAGAGGCCGGGCGTGCGGTGGAAGCCGGAGGCGTAGGCGAGGACGATCGGCGGGGCGAAGGCGACGCCGAGGGCCGAGACGGCTGCCAGGATGGCCAACATCGCGCCCGTGAGCTTCGCGTAGAAGGTCTTCGCGCGATCGAGACCCTCGCGCTCGACGACCTCGGTGAAGACCGGGATGAAGGCGCCGCCCACGGCGCCCTCGCCGAGGATCACGCGGAGCGCGTTCGGGATCGTGAACGCCATCCAGAACACGTCGGTCGCGCCGAGCGTGAACGTCGCCGCGATCACGGCGTCGCGCACGGCCCCGAGGACCCGCGAGGCCAGCGTGCCCGAGGCCACGAGGCCGGCGCGCTTCAGCAGGGTGCGTGTGTCGCCGCGATCCTTCGCCATCGGCTCAGCTCGAGGCGAGCAGGCCGCGCAGGAGCTCGGGCTCGATGATGTAGAGGCTTCCGCAGTAGTCGCAGCGGGTCTCGAGGGGCTCGCCGTCCTCGACCAGCTCCTCGATGTCCGCGCGACGAAGCGTCGCGAAGCCGGCCATCACGCGCTCGCGGCTGCAGTTGCAGCCGAAACGGAGCGGGGAATCGCCGAGCCGCGTGTGCTCCATGCCGTAGAAGACCTCCTCGACGAGGTGGTCGGGCGAGGCGTCGGTGTCGACGAGGCGGGGACCGAGGTCGAGGAAGTCCTCGAGCCGGAGCGTCATCACGGCGAGCGGGCCCGCGAGGTCCTTGGCCTCGGGCAGGATCTGCACGAGGAACCCCCCGGCGGCGACCACGCGCGGCGCGTCGCCCGAGTCGTCGAGCACCGTCGCGACCGAGACGAGCGTCGTGATCTGCTCGCTGCGATCGAAGTAGGCCATGAAGGCGCTCGCGAGCTTCCCGTCCTCCGGGATGGCGACGGTGCCCGTGTGGTTCTGGCCGGTCGGCAGGCTCCGCGTGAGCTGGAGGAGGGCGCCCTCGCCCGCGAGGTCGACCGTGCGGGTCGAGCGGCCCTTCTTGAGGAGGCCGCGGGCCCAGCCGTCCGGATGGCTGTCGCCGACCAGCTGCCCGGTGTCCCCGGCGCCCCGGAGCAGGCCTTGCACCCGCAGGGTCGGGGCCATGGTCTCCCGGTAGAGGATCGCCCCGGTGACGAGCTCGCCCAGGATCCGGGCGTCCTCCCCTCGGGCCTCCTGGGCTCGGACCACCCCGGCGACGGTGTCGGTGGTCCGGGCGGCGACGATCCGGAAGGCCCCGTCGTTGGTCATGGCTCGGACGACGTGGTCGGCGGCTGGCATGGGCGGGCGATACCACGGACCGGGGGGGGAGGGCGAATCCCGGGCAGGCGGGAGGGGGGGCGCGCTTGACACGGCCTCCCGGCCCCGCTAAACCCCGCATCCTCTTTCGGAGTAGAGCGACGTGGCCAATCACGAGTCCAGCAAGAAGCGCATCCGCCAGACCGAGAAGCGTACGGCGCGCAACAAGCACATCCGTTCGACCGTTCGTTCGAGCGTGAAGGCCGTTCGCACCGCGATCGAGGCGAAGGACGGAACGACGGCCCGCACGGCCCTCGCGACGGCCGTCCGCCGTATCGACAGCGCGGTCTCGAAGGGCGTGTACCCGCGCGCGACCGGCTCGCGGTACATCTCGCGCCTGTCCGCTCAGGTCGCGGCTCTCTGAAGCCCCGGCGACCGAGTCGCACCCGGCACGCTCCGCGTCGCCGGGTTTTCGCTTTTCCGTCGGCGCGGAGCCGCGCGGCAGGAGGCGCTCCCTCGCTCAGCCGGCGCGGCAGAGGTCGAGCACCGCTTCCGTGATCAGCACGTCCGGCGGGACCTTGCTCCCCTTGAGGAGCCGATCGGTCCGGGAGAGGGTGGCGAAGGTCCGGCCCAGCTGAGGCAGGCTGAAGCGCCTGGCCGCCTCCGTGAGCTCGCCGGCCTTGAAAGGTGGGGCTCCCGCCGCGGCGGCCGCCTCGGCGCCCTTGAGGCCGTTGGCGAGCGCCTCGCGCATCTTCGCGACCATGCGGATCTGGCGGGCGAGCATCGAGAGGATGCGCAGGGGGGGCTCCTGGTCGGCGAGGAGCGAGGCGAGGGCTGGGACGGCCCGCCGGGCGTCGCGCGCGCTGACGGCGTCGACGAGGGCCCAGATCGTCTCCGTGCGGATGCGCGTCACGCAGGCTTCGATCGCGGGGACGTCGATCGGGTTGCCGGCGCCGACGAAGAGCGAGAGCCGCTCGAGGGCGTCGTCGAGGGCCGAGAGATCGTCGCCGATCGCGTCGAGGAGGGCCTGGGTCGCGTCCGGGGCGAGGAGATGGCCGCGGGAGCGCGCCTCCTGCTGCGCGAACCCCGCGAGCGCCGCGCCCTTGAGCGTGGCCACGTCGACGAGCACGCCCGCCTTCTTCGCGGCCTTCGGGAGCTTGCCCCGGCCGTCGAGCTTCGCCGCCGTCATCACGAGGCAGGTCGAGGGCGAGGGCTTCTCGACGTAGCCGACGAGGCCGTCCTGCTCGGACGCCGTCATCTGATCGACGCCGCGCACGAGGACGAAGCGCGTGCTCGCCATCATCGGCAGGGTGTTCGCGGCCGAGACGATCGCCTCCGCCTTCGTGCCCTGGCCGTGGAAGAGATCCTCGTTGAAGCCGGCGATGCCGTCCGCGATCGCGGCCTTCCGCAGGTACGAGACCGCTCGATCGAGCAGGAAGGTCTCTTCCCCGACCAGGAGGTGCACCGGGCCGAATTCTCCCTTCCGGGCGCCCGCGATGAGCTTCTGGATGTCCGTCACGGGCTGCTCAGCGGCCGCCCGTCGGGTGCTCGGGATCGGGCTGCGTGAAGTCGAGCTCGTTGTTCACCTGCTCGACCTCGCCGACGAGGCGGGTGCGGGCCTTGCCGACTTCCTGGCGGCGGACCGTGACGCGGATCTCGAGATCGCGGTTCGGCCGGAACCGCGGCCGCTCGAGGTGCACGGGCTGCACGAACGTCGTCTCCTGGCGGTTGTTCACCATGACGTTCATCGGCGGGCTGATGAAGTCCGAGGCGCCGCCGGTCACGTCGTAGAAGAGGATCGAGTACTCGAGATCGCCGAGGGGGCGGTTGAACGAGATCACGAGCGTCCCGTCCCAGCGGCGCTCGCGGATCGGCTTGTCCGTGATCTCCTGGAAGCTCCGGGCCTGGTGCGAGCGGGCGTAGCGGAGCAGCTGCTGCACCGTGGGGAGGTTCCGGGGGACGTTGCCCTGCACGAGGTAGATGGTCGCGCGGAGGCCGCCCTGGGCGGCGGCCGTGGGCAGGACGGCCGCGATCGCCATTCCGAGCGCGAGGAAGAGCGTCAGGGCGGAGAGGCGGCGGGAGGGGAACCGGGACTGCGTTCGCATGGGAAGACCTCGAGGGGAAGGGACGATACCCGAACGGTCCCGATTCGTCACCGCGCCGGGCTTCGCGCGCACGTGTCCCCGGACGGTGGCCGAAAAGTGGACGGTCGGGCGGGCGGACCGGTATGGGCCGGTGTGGCGGGCGCTCTCCCGTCCCGGAGGAGTGGATGCAGGCGTCGATCCTGGGCATGAAGGCGCTCGAGACGCGGGCGCGGCACGAAGCGCAGCGGCGGGGCCAGATCCCGTCCACCGCCCACCTCTTGCTCGTCATGCTCCACGCGGGCGACGACGCGACGCGCCTGCTCCTCGAGCACGGCGTGCGCGAGGCGGCATTGCTCGCGGCGATCCGCGAGGTCGAGGCCGAGCCCACGAGCGCCCTCGAGCGCGTGCTCGAGCGAGCCGCCCGAACGGCCAGGGAGACCGGCGCCCGAGCGGCCACGCCCCTCCACGCGCTCTCCGCGGTCTGCACCGACGAACGCACGCGCGCCTACCGCTGCCTCGTGCGCCTCGGTGCCGAGCCGGGGCGCGTGCACCAGGCGACGCGCACGGGCCTCGGGCTCGCGATCCCGACGCCGATCGCGCCGAAGCCGCCCGAGCCGAGGCCGATGCCGCGGCCGCTCTACCCGACCGGGGGCGCACGGCGTCACCTCGCGATGGCGAAGCGGAAGCCGCCCGAGCCGGAGGCGAAGCCCGGCGGTGCGGGTCCGGCCTCCCCGATGCCCGTCGCGACGCAGGCGACGCCAGCGCCGAGCACGGCCCAGGCGCCCCGGAGGAACGTGCGCGTGGAGCCGAAGGCGGAGCCCCGTCCGAAGGAGCTCGGCCCGCTCGAGCTCGATCCCGAGCGCTTCCCCCTCCTCTGCTCGCTCGGCCGCAACCTGACGGCGCTCGCCGCCTCGGGCCGCATCGATCCGGTGGTCGGCCGCGAGCGCGAGATCGACTCGCTCCTCGACGTGCTCGCTCGTCGGAGGTCCAACAATCCCATCCTCGTCGGCCCGCCGGGCGTCGGGAAGACCTCCGTCGTGGAAGGGCTCTCGCTCGAGCTCGCACGCGGGGGGCAGGGCGTGAACGGTCTCGAAGGACGGATCGTGATCGAGGTCTCGGCCGGCTCGCTCGTCTCGGGCACCGGCGTCCGCGGCGCGCTCTCGGATCGGATCCGCAAGCTCCGGGACGAGGTCGTGCGCGCCGAGGGACGGGTCGTGCTCTTCATCGACGAGATCCACGCGATCGTGGGGGGCGAGGGACCGGACGACCTCGGCCACGAGCTCAAGGCCGCCCTCGCGCGCGGCGAGCTGCCGTGCATCGGCGCGACCACGGATGCGGAGTACCGGAAGCACTTCGAGAAGGACGCGGCCCTCGCGCGGCGCTTCTCGCCGATCGCCGTCGACGAGCCCACCCCCGAGGCCACCCTCGGCATCCTCCGGGGCATCGCGCCGACCTACGAGTCGCATCACGGCGTAGCGATCGCGCGGGACGGGCTCGAGGCCGCCGTCGAGCTCTCGGTCCGCTTCCTGCCGGAGCGCAAGCTCCCGGACAAGGCGATCTCGGTCGTCGATCTCGCGGCGGCGCGCGTTCGCCGGCGCGGAGGCGAGACGGTGGATCGGAAGGCGGTCGCCTCGGTGATCGCCGAGCAGGCCCGCGTTCCGCTCGACCGGCTGCTCCTGCGCGATGCCGATCGGCTCCTCGACCTCGAGCGCCTCCTCGGCGAGCGCGTCGTCGGTCACGCGGGATCGATGGGCCGAATCGCCGACGCGCTCCGGAAGGGCGCGGCCGGCTTCCGGGGCAAGCGCCCGCTGTCGACGTTCCTCTTCCTCGGACCGACGGGCGTCGGGAAGACCGAGACCGCGAAGGCCGTGAGCGACGTCTTCTTCGCGGGCAGCCCGATGACGCGCTTCGACATGAGCGAGTTCAGCGAAGCGCATGCGGTCGCGAGGCTCTTCGGCGCACCTCCGGGCTACGTCGGTCACGACGAAGGCGGCCAGCTGACGGAAGCCGTGCGTCGGCGCCCGTACCAGCTCGTCCTCCTCGACGAGATCGAGAAGGCGCATCCGGACGTGCTCCTCGCGCTCCTGCCGCTGCTCGACGAGGGCCGCCTGACGGACGGCAAGGGGCGGACGGTCGACTTCACGAACACGATCCTCGTGCTGACCTCGAACCTCGGCGCCCACGCCCCCGAGGAGAAGCGCCGCAGCATCGGGTTCGGGGCCGAGGCTCCGCGCGCGGCGACCGAGGCCGGCACGCGCGTGCTCGAGGCCGCGCGTCGCAGCCTGCCGCCGGAGCTCTGGAACCGCATCGACGAGCCGCTCTACTTCGGGGCGCTCTCCTCGGAAGAGGTCGCCGAGATCGCGCGCCGCATGCTCGCGTCCGTCGCGGGGACGCTGCGGACGGAGCACGGCATCTCCCTCGAGGTCGACGAGAGCGCGATCGAGACCCTGGTCCGCGCGGGCGGCTTCGACGCGACCCTCGGCGCACGGCCGATGAAGCGCACGATCGGTCGGCTCGTCGAGGCGCGGCTCGCCTCGGCGGTGCTCGGCGCCGAGATCCGGCGCGGCGACGCGGTCAGGCTCGTGGGCGAGGGCGACGCGATCGCGATCGCGCGCGAGAGCCGGCTGCCCGACGCGGCGGAGTGACGGAGAGCGCGGCCTCGATCGCGCGCGCGCGGTCGTCGGGCAGGCCGCGCGCCTCGGCGCACGCGAGGATCGCGGGCGCGGCTCCGTCGTAGGCGGCGAGGACCTCGGGCGCGACCGAGGCGATCGCGCGTCGATGCGCGGCCACCGTCTCGGCGTCGCCCCTCGCGATCGGGCCCGTGAGCGCGTTCGGCACGCCGACGTGCTCGACGTTCGAGACCACGGTGCGGAGCAGGCCCGCGAGCGCTCGTTCGGCCGCGCGGCGATCCGCGCCCAGCGCCTCGAGGAGCGCCACGGCGGCGTGCACGAGCCCCACCGTTCCGTTCGCGGCGAGGGCCGCGGCGGCGTGGTAGGCGGGTCCCTGCAGCGGGGCCACGAGGGCGCGCGCACCGACCGCGCGGGCGAGACCGCGCGCGGCTCGGACCGCCTTCGCGTCCCCCGAGATCACGAAGGTCGAGCCCGCGAGCGAGGGCGGACGCTTGCGATCGGCGAACGAGACGAGCGGATGCATCGCCGCGACCGAGGCGCCGTGCGCGCGCGCCGTGGCCAGCTCTTCGGCCGTGCGCGCGCCCGCGGCGTGGAGCAGGATCGCGCCCTTCGGCAGGGCCTCCGCGAGACGAGCGGCGACCTCGGCGATCCGCGCGTCGGGGACCGCGAGCACGACGACGCGCGCGCCCTCGAGGGCCCGGAGCGGAGTCTCGCGCCCCGCGACGAGCCGGCACATCCGACCCGAGGCGACGAGCGCACGGTGGAGCGTGGTCCCGAGCGCGCCACGTCCGACGACGACCGTGGTCACGGCGCCGAGCCTCCGTAGAGGCCATGGGCGCGCAGGTAGGCGAGCACCTCGTTCGGGACCAGCCCGTCGACGCTCTCGCCGTTCTCGAGCCGAGCCCGGATCTCCGTCGAGCTCACCGCGGGGAAGTCGACGCTCGCGCCGGGCGGGCGCGGATACCCGACGCGCCCCACCCAGAGCGGCGGCGCGATCGCCTCGATCGCGTCCCAGCGATGCCACCGATGGGTCTCGGCGGCGATGTCGGCGCCCACGACGAGACGGAGCTCCGCGTCGGGGTGCGCCTCCGAGAGGGCCTCGAGCGTGTGGAGGGTCCGACTCGGCTCGCCGAGCGTGGCCTCGAGGGCGGAGACCTCGGTGCGCGGCAGGAGCGAAGCGACGATCCCGCACATCGCCACGCGATGCTCGAAGCTCGCGCGCGCGCCCTTGCCGAGGGCGTGTCGGTAGGTCGGGACGAGGAGCAGTCGATCGATCGGCGCGGACGTCGCGACCCAGGCCGAGACCAGGAAATGGCCGACGTGCGGGGGATCGAAGCTGCCGCCGTAGACGGCGATGCGCTCCTTCGGCGGATGCGAGCTCACGAGGCGACCGTGAGCTTGGCGGAGCGCTGCCCCAGCGTCTCGCGTAGGATCGGCGTCCCCTCGAGGTCGAAGACCGAGACGGTCACGCGTCCCTCGTCCTCGATCTCGACGACGCCGACGCGTCCGCTCTCGAGCGGACCGGGGGAGAAGAACGCGCGCGGGCCGAACTTCCGCAGCAGCATCTCCTTCGACTGGCCGTAGACGAGGAGGTGCGAGTTCGCGATGTCCTCCTCGTCGAGGACGGCCTTGTCGTGGACCAGCACGACGATGCGATCGTCGAGGAGCTCGACGGCGCGTGCGGGCGGCTTCGGGATCTTGCGGATGCGCTCGAGGCGCGCGACCTGCACGTCCGCCTCGAGGAGTCCCTCGATCGCCGCCGGCGAGCCGCCGAGCGCGAGCTCCACCGCGCGGTCCTCGAAGGACTTGCCCGCCCCGCCGCCGAGCTCCGAGAGCCAGGCCTGCGCGATGCGATCGACGACGTCGTCGACGCCGAGGTAGACGAGCTGATCGCAGGCGGCGTCCCCCAAGAGGAATTCCGCCGCCTCGCGGAAGGCATCGACGTTTCCCGAAGCGGGTCCGACGATCCCGAGACGCATGGCCTAGAGCCGATCCGCCCCGGCCCGGTGCCGAGCGTCGAAGTAGGCGTCCGAGATGGCGAACTGGATGAGCGACCAGGCCTCGGGCATGCCGCGCACGAGGCTGCAGCGCTGGGCCGGGGAGGCGTTGCCGGGGATCGGCTTGCCGGCGAGCTCGAGGAGCGACGTGATCGCCAGGATCGGCGAGCCCGTCGCGAGAACGGCCGCCCGGTCGCCGAGCTCCGCGGCCGCGAGGCCGAGGCGCTGGGCGTCGAAGCCCTGCCTTCCGCTCATCTCGAGCGCGAGCGCGCCGAGCTCGCTCTTGGCCTTGCGCCCTAGGTTCCGCGCGAGTCGCCGGCTCATGTCGTCGAGCTGCGCCGCATCGAGCCCATCGGCGGAATGAGACGGATCGAAGCACTTCACGAGGCCGTGGAGGGCCAGCGAGAGCAACCCGGGCTGCATGCGGAGGGCGACCGAGAGACCGGCGGAGGCGACCTTCAGCGCTCGGAAGAGGAGGAACGTGCGCTCGCCCTCCTTGAGCAGCGTCGGGAGATCCCGGCCCACGACGATGGTCACGGGCGCGTCCGAGACCGGCACGCAGATGCGCGGAGCGGCTCCGGTCACGAGGACCTGGACGTCCGAGAGACCGAACCACTGCCCGAGGCGGTTGGCCTCCTGACGGATCGGGTGCTCCTTCGGGAGCTTCTCGGCGCGCCACTGCTTCGCGTCGAAGGGAAGGGTGCGCTCGAAGACCTCGCTCGCGAGCTTGAACACCTGGAGCGCGGCCGGCGACAGGTGGCGCGGGGCGAGCAGCTCGTCGAGCTCCGGAGAAGCCGCGCCCTTGCCGGCGCCCGGGACGTTGCCCTGGGCGTCGAGGTGACGCGCGAGCTCGGTGTCCACGATGCCGAGCGCGAAGGCCGCCGAGGCGGTCGCGCGTGCCGCGTCGTTGCGGCCCCGCAGATCCATGATCTGCACGAGGCCGTGCCAGAGCGCGAGCTCCGTCGGCTTGTCGTCGATGCCCTTGCGGTAGTCGGCCACCGCACGGTTCAGGTGCATGCTGAGCGCCGACTGCGCGTTCTGCCGCTTGTAGAACTCCGCGAGCGTGACGACGATCTCGGTATCCGTCGGCTTCTCGCGCCGGAGCTGCTCGAGGACCGACTCCGCCTTGCGCGCGTCGCTCGACTTCTCGAAGCCGTCCGCGAGCAGGAGCCGGAGCGGACGCAGACGCGGCTCGCCGGCCGCGACCGCCGAGAGCTCCTGGTACGCCTCGACCGCCTCGTTCATCTGGGCGTGTCGGATGTGCAGCCGCACGAGGCGCTCGAGGGCCTCCTTGTCCTGCGGAACCAGCTTCAGGACGCGTCGGAACGCGGCTTCGGCGCGGCGCGCGTCGGGCATGTGGAGGTCGTAGATGTCGCCGAGGGACATGAAGACCCACCGGAGCTCCTCGCGGTCCTGGCGCACGCGGGCGATGCGGATCAGGGCCTCGGCGGCCGAGCGATGGTCGTCGTCCTGCATCGACAGCTCGGCGTAACGCTTGAGCGAGTCGACGTCGTCCGGCGTCAGCTCGAGCGCGCGCCTCAGGGCGTCGCGGGCGTCGGTACGGTCGCCGAGCTGCTCGGCGAGCCCGGCGCGACGCGCATGCAGGGAGGCGACGAGCGTGGCGTCGCCGCCGGCCGCGATGCGGGCGTCGTAGAGCGCGACGAGGCCGGACGGATTGTCGCGCTTCTTGAGGATGGCCTCCGCCCGCTCGAACGCGTCGAGGTAGGCCACGTCGATGGCGGCGACCTTCTCGTAGCAGGCGAGCGCACGGTCGAGATCGCGCGCACCGTCCTGCCAGAGGACGCCGGCGCGGTGATGGAGGCTCGCGGCGCGGCCCCGCACGCGCGCGTTCGCGGCGGCGCGCTCGAAGGCGCTCGCGGCGGAATGGGCGTCGCCCGCGCGCTCGAGGTAGACGCCGAGGGCTTCGTGCGCCGTCGGATGATCCGGGGCGAGATCGGCTGCTTCCTTCAGCAGGCGTGCGGCGGGACCGGGGCCCTCGAGGACGTCGAGGCTCTCCGCCATTCGCAGCGCCAGGGCCACGCGCTCGTGGGGATCCGTCGTGGTCTCGTAGAGGCGGCGCTCGGCCTCGAGCGTGGCGACCCGGTCGCGGGTCGCGACGCCCATGCCCTCGATCATCTGGAGAAGGCGACGGCTGCGCGTGCCCCGGTCGAGCGCGGCGCGCAGGAGGGGATCGGCCGCGCCGGCCACGTCGGGGACCGACGCGAGGCGCAGGCGCACGGCCATCCGCGCATGCGCGGAGGCGTCGGGATCGCTCTTCACGGCGTCGGCGAGCGCGCTCTCGAGGTCGAGGAGATCGGCCGTCGCATCGCGATCCATCGCGTGGCGCTCGAGGGCGCGCAGCGTGGGCAGGTGAGCCGCCGCGATCTCGCGCACGCCGGCGAGGGTGAGCATCGCGCCCGTCTCGTCGCCCCGCTCGTGGAGGTCGAGGTCCGCGAGCGCCAGGAGAGAGCGCGCACGCGACGGCTCGTCGGACGCCGAACGCACGCGATGGAAGAGGCGCTCGGCCGTCCGCGCGATCTCGCCCGCCGTGAGCTCCGCGCGCAGGAGGCCGCGCGCCGCGAACGCATCGTCGGGGCGCTCCGCGAGCTCCTCGCGGAGCATGGTCGCGGCCTCGGCGGGATCGCCGCTCGCGGCGCGGAGGGCCGCCGCCGTGACCCGGAGCCCCGAGCGCGTCGTGGGCCCGGCGAGTCCGGCGAGGGCGGTCAGGGCGTCGGCCCGCGTCTGGGCCGCGGCCTCGGGATGGGACGCGAGGCGTTCGAGGACGATCGGATCGTCCGGGAGCATCGAGCGCCACTGCTGGAGGGCCGGGAGCTCGGCCTCCTCGTGGGCGAGCGAGGCCACCACCGCGGCCGCGCGCGCGGAGGGATCCTCGGCGATCGCGGCGAGACGCTCGTTCACCTCGCGGCGGAGCTCGGGATCGGCGCCGAGCTCGGGGCGGCGCTCGAGCATCCAGGCCGGCGGGGCGTACGAAGGATCGGCTTCGAGGGCCCGCCGGAGGTAGGCGACGGGATCGAGCCCCGCGCGGATGGCAGCCCTCGCGGCCTCGGTCGCGGCGAAGGCCGCGAGCTCTCCGCTCGTCGCGTCCGCCATGCCCGCGAGGATCTTCGCGGCGCTCTCGGGCTCGGAGGCGAAGAGCCGGCGCGACAGGGGGCCGGCCACGACGGGCTCGTCGCCGCCGACCTCGCGCGCTCGCGAGAGGGACTGGGCTGCCTCGGAGGGCTTGCCGCGGCGGGCGGAGAGGAACGCGAGGGCGAGCAGCGCGGAGACGCGCGCCGGGCCCTCGACGCGCTCGACGACGCGCCGGAGCGCCTTCTCGGTCGCCTCGAGATCGTCGGTCGCGGCGGCGACGTCCATGCCGACCACGTCGGCCGCCATCGCTTCGCCCTCGGCGACCGCTTGGTCGAGCAGGCCGCGCTCCTCGGCGAGCGCTCCCCCGGCATGGGCCACGCGGGCGGCCGCGGCGAGCGCTCCTTCGGAGGTCGAGTCGGCTTCGGCGAGCGTGGCGCTCGCGAGGCGAGAGGCGTCGCCCGCGCGCCGCGCCAGGACCTCGCGCACGACACGCACGAGCCCGAGCTTCGGGTCGGCGAGCGCCGCTTCGCGAAGGCATTCGTCCGCGCCGGCGTGATCGTCCGCGGCGACGCGGAGCTCGGCGAGGCGGACGAGCGCGAGAGCCCGCTCCGTTCCCGTCGTGCCGGCCGCCCAAGCCGCGGTGGCCGCGCCCTCGTCGGCGCGATCGCCGCCCGCACGCGCCGCATCGGCGCGCGCCGCGAGCGAGATCGGATCCGTCGCACCGGCGAGGAGCTGCGATGCTTCCGTCGCCCGTCCGAGGCCGTGCTGGAGGAGGCTCGCGCGGGCGCGCCGGAGCTCGGCCGCGATGCGGGGCGAGGCGAAACTCGCCTCGAGCTGCTCGAGGCGCGCGATCGTGGGCTGCGGGTTCGGATCGCGTCGCTCCGCGCGGATCGCGCCGACGAGGGCCGCCACCACGCGATCGGAAGCGTGCGCGGCGCGCTCGTAGAGCTCTCGGGCGCGCTTCGCATGGCCCGCGCGCTCCTCGGCGAGCGCGAGGTCCGCGAGCAGCGCGGCCTTCACGCGCCCGTCGTGCAGGGCCTCCGCGGCCTTCTCGAGCGCCATCGAGGCCTCGAGCGACTTGCCGAGCCCCGACAGCGCCTCCGAGAGGAGCATCGAGGGAACCGGTGAGACGCGACGCGCCGTCACGGCGAGGCGCGCGGACTTCTCGGCGGCGCCCGCGTCGCGCAGACCGTGGAGCTCGAGCTCGGCCGCGAGGGCGAGCAGGAGTCCCTTCTCCTCGGGGCTCACCGGGAGCGCGAGCTCGGCCGAGACCAGGCTGGCCGCCTTCGAGACGTCGCCCTTCGCGAGGGCGAGCCTGCGCGCCGCTCGGATCGCTCCCACGTTCTTCGGATCGACCGAGTGCGCCTCGTCGTAGAGGTCGCTCGCGGTCTCGTCCCCCGCGCGCTCGGCGAGCGCCGCGGCCGCGACGAGCAGCTCGGCCTTCGCCGGTCCGTTCGCGTGCGCCACGTGGGCGAGCAGCATCTCCTTGCGGAACTGCCATCCGGCGACCTGCTCGGCGCGTCCGGCGGCCTCGGAAGGCGGCGCCATCCGGGCGGCGCGCGAGGTCGCGTCGAGGTCGACGGCGGTGACCGGCTCCTCGCCGAAATCGAGCTCGGGCTCGTCGTCGCCCGCTTCGAGGACGGGCTCGTCGTCCACGCTCGTCTCGAGCTCGGGCTCCTCCTCGTCTCCCGCGGAGAGGACCGGGCCTTCGTCTTCTTCCTCGCCCGCCTCGAGGACGGGCTCGTCGTCTTCTTCCTCCGCCGCCTCGAGGACGGGCTCGTCGTCCACGCTCGTCTCGAGCTCGGGCTCGTCGTCGGGCCCCGGCGAGAGCAGCGAGACCTCCGCGCTCTCCTGGGCTCCGAGCGGCGTCTCGAGCGTCGGCGTGTCGTGGGTCTTCGTCCCGAGCGCCGGCGTGAGCCCGGGATCGGGCGGGGTGGGGGGCGCTGCCTCCGCGTGCTGCGCCATGGGCGGCGCGAGGAACGCGGAAGCCTT
Source organism: Polyangiales bacterium (assembly GCA_046351215.1). Taxonomy (GTDB): domain Bacteria; phylum Myxococcota_A; class Polyangia; order Polyangiales; family Houyiibacteriaceae; genus JAXLYX01. The sequence goes on from JAXLYX010000006.1 coordinate 508,199, forward strand.
CGGGGGCTCGGAGAGGAAGTCGTCGAGATCGAAGTCTTCGATCAGGGGCGCGGGCTCCCGGGCCGCCGCCGGTCGAGCCGCCGGAGCGACGGGCGCAGCGACCTCCGGACGGGGCGCGCTCCCGGAGGGGCTCAGGCCGAGCTCGCCGAAGTCCGCCTCGACGTCGATCGAGGCGAGGATCTCGGCCTGCTGCGAGGGGCCCGGCGGAACCGTGGCCGGCGGCTCCGGTCGGGGGGCGGGCGGAGGTGCGGCCTTCGCAGGCTCGGCCTTCGCCCTCTGGAGCTGCTCGATGAGCTCGGTCGGGATCGCCGCGATGCGGGTGGCGCCGTCGTCGCCGTCGTCGTCGAAGTCGATGGAGAAATCGTCGAGGCCGCGGCTCGTCCGAGCGGCCTCCATCTTCTTGAGCTCGTCCGCCGAAGGCGGCCGGTAGAGGGAGCGGTGCTCGGGCGAGGCGAGCTGGGGCGAAGGGCGTGGGATCGGCGTGGCGACGCGCTCCGGCACGTCGATCTTGGCGGTCTGCGGCATGGGGGCCGATTCGGGACGAATCGCCGCGCCGCCCTCCACGTCCCGCTCCCAATCGGCGAGCGCGTCGTCGAGGTCGCTGAAATCGAGGGGATCGGGCCCCTTCTTCTTGTCTTCCGTCACGATGCCAACCCGAGCTCGCGCCGGAGGGCGAGCGAAATCGGAGAGAGGTGGAAGCCGACGAGATCCATCGCGTCCTCGGACGCGCGGAGGTGCTCGAGCGAGACGTGCCCGCCGAGGATCACGCTGAGGGCCCCGTGCAGATCGCCCGCGATGAGCAAGCCCGCGCGGAGCGTCGTGCGGCGCGCGGCGCGGCAGTAGGCCTCGACGCTCCGCTCGGGGGTGAGGACGCGCGGAGCGAGCTCCTGGACGGACTTGCGCGCGCGCCGCGAGATGACGCGCGAGAGCGCCTTCGTCAGCTCCGGGAGGCCGGGTCTGCCCTCTGCGCCGCGCAGGGGCGACTCGGCCGCCGCGCATGCCGCGTAGATCCGGGTCGCGGCATCGGCCGGCGAGTGGTTCAGGAGCGGCAGGAGATGGGCCTTCGCGGCCGCGAGCTGCCGACCGGCGTGGAAACGCTGCACCGGATCGAGCGGCGGCCTCCCGCCCTTGCCGATCACCCAGGTCATTCCGCCGCGCTGCGGGATGCCGATGACCCGGTTCGGATCACCGGCCACGGCGTAGTGGTCGTGCACGGCGAAGCCGAAGGCCGCCGTGATGTCGGCCAGCTCGGCCCGGATCGGATCGCCCGCCTTCGGACCCACGGAGTCGCCTCGCCCCGCCCCGAGCTTCGACGGCTCGAGCGCTTCGAGCTCGAGGAACGTCTCGGAGAGCGCAGCCGCGAGCTCGGCGACCGGGCCCTCGTCGCCCGGCGCGCGCAGCCGCTGCACCAGCGTCTCCGCGACGGTCGGATTCGGACGGACGCGCCGGAGGATCGCCGTGTTCTCGTCGTCGATCTCGTGCTCTTCGGGCGTCGCGATTCCGAGGGCCACGAGCGTGCTGATGGCGAGCTTCTGGAGATCCTTCGTCCCTCGCCAACCCGCCGAATGGTAGAGCTTGCGCACCGCGGCCGGGTCGACGTGGCGAGCGTCGAGCCCCGCACGGACGGCGAGCTCGAAGGCATCGACGAGGGCCGTGGTCGCCGGGCCCTCGCCCTGCAGCTTCACGAGGCCCGCGGCCGCGCGCTCGTCGTCGGGACGGTGATCGAGGGCACGCCGGAACAGCGTCTTGGCCCGACCTTCGTCCGAGAGGTACCGCCAGGCGATGTGCGCGGCGCGAACCGCGTAGTCGGCGACCTCGGCCGGCTTCGTGGCTCGCTGGGAGGCCGTCTCGAGGATCCGCGCCGCCTCGGGGAAGAGATCGGCTTCCTCCGCGATCCGCGCCATGCGCTCGAGGAGGCTCTGATCGGCGAGCCCGAGCGCGTCGACGGCTTCGAGCTCCTTCAGCGCGCCGCGGGGATCGCCGAGCTTCTTCTCGAGGAAGTCGGCCGCGCCGAGACGGGCCACGCGCTTCTGTGCCACGGGGACGTCGGCCTCGGCGAGCCCGCGCAGGGAGGCGACGGCCTTCTGGAAGTTGCCCATCGACACGTGGATCTCGGCGGACATCGCGATGGCGCCCGCGTGGCCCGGATCGAGCAGCAGCACGTTCTCGATGGCGACGAGGGCGGCGTCGCGATCGGCGAGGCCGCGATGGAGACGCGCGAGCTCGTAGTGGAGGCGCACGAGCTGCGCCTCGTCGTCGATCGCGCGGGCGCGCGCATCGACGAGGGCCACGAGGCGAGCGTTGTCGTTCCGTGCGGTCAGTCGCCCGTGGAGACGCCTGTAGGCGCCCTCGAGCCGCGGGTCGACCTCGAGGGCGGCCGCGAGCCGCCGCTCGCCCGACTCCTCGGCGCCGAGGTGGTCGAGCTCGACGAGCCCGGCCTCCTCGAGCAGCCGCGCCCTCGGCTCGTGATCGAGGCCCGTCGCGAGCGTGTCGCAGGCCTTCACGACGAGCTCGTAGCGGCCCGCACGCCGAGCGGCGACGCGGAGCGCGTCCCACGAGGCGAGGTCCTTCGGATGGGCCTCCACGATCTTCTGCAGCTTCTCGACGGCCTCGCTCGTACGCGACGTCTCGGCGAGAGCGCGGGCCGCGGCGGCCTCGATCGCGGCGCGGTGCCCGGCGGAGGCCCCTGTCGCGCGTCCGAGGAGGGCCCGAGCGTGGAGCTCGGCATCGTCCGCCGGTCCGATCGCCTCGTCGAGGGCGATCGCCGCGAGGAGCGAGTCGGGCAGGTCGTTCGCGACGGAGCGCGCGTCGACCTCGGCTTCGGCCCTCGCGCGCTCGCCTCCCGCCACGAGCCTCGCCCGTGCCGCATGGAAGCGGATCTCCGCTCGCGTCGCGGAGTCCTCGGCCCCGAGCGCGAGCGTCCGGAGCGCGGCGCCGCGCTTCCCGTCGTCCGCCGCCCCGCGGCTCGCGAGTCGGAGCGCAGCGATCGCGGTGGTCGGGTGCACGTCGTGGCTCCGCTCGAGCTCCTCGAGGGCGCGAGCCTCGAGCTCGTCGTCGACCTCGGCCGCCATCGCCGCGAGCAGGCGCGTCAGCTCGGCGCGATCACCGTCCGCCGCGACGCCGCGGAGTCGCTCGATCGCGGCGAGCCGCGCGTCGGCGGCGACCGTGGAACCGTCGAGCAGGAGCAGGCCGACCGCCGCCGCGACTCCGACGGAGTCGTCCTCGAGCGCCTGGCGCATCGGGCCTTCGGCGAGCTCGGGCTTGCGCGAGAGGAGATCGTAGTGCTCGGCGAGCTCGAGCACGGCGCGGCCCGGATGCCCGGCGACGAGCTCGCGCTCGGCGAGCCCCTCCCGGGCCCGGAGGAGCAGGGCCCGGTCGGCGCGCTCCTGCGCCAGGCGCCGGAGCGACCAGAGCGGGCTGACCGAGGTGGGGTCGCGATCGGCCGCCTGCTCGTAGGTCTCGGCGGCGAGGCGCACGTCGTCGGCCGCCTCCGCCGCCGCGCCCGCGAGGAGCAGCTTCATCTCGGCCGAGCGCGAGCCGTGGGCCGCGAGCGCCGAGTCGCGGAGGAGGGAGACGACTTCGTCGGCCTCTCCTTTCTGCCGCAGGTGCTCCTCGAGGAGCGCGAGCGCGTAGGGATGTCCGGGCTGACGATCGAGCGCCCGGCGGAGCTGTTCCTCGGCTGCGTCTCGCCGTCCGGCACGCAGGGCCGCACGGCCCGCCGCGGCGTGGTGCGCCGCGCTCTGCTCCGGATCGTCGGCGGCCTCCGCGAGCATCCCGTGCGCCCGCTCGAGCATCTCGTAGTCGGAGGTCGCGGCGGCCACGACGCGAGCCACCGCGCTCGACCATCCTGCGGCCTCCGGGACGTCGAGCGCGCGCTTCAGGGTCATCGCGGCGCGACCGAGGTCGCCGAGCTCGGCGGCCGTGACGGTGACCAGCTCGTAGAGCAAGGCGCTGCGCTCGCGCGGATCCCGCGCCTGCGGCACGAGGCGCGCGAGCGCGGCCGCGGCGGTCTCCACGGCCCCGTGTCGCACGGCGGCCGCGTAGAGCTCGCGTAGGATCGGGCGAGGCTCCGGGGCGGCGTCGATGGCGGCCTCGTAGAGCCCCTCCGCGAGGGCGAAGTCGGCGAGCTCGTCGCTCGCGATCTGGGCCGCTTGGAAGGCAGCGAGATGGCGCCCGGGGCGGCTCGGATCGGAGGCCAGCTCGCCGAGGTGCCGCACGAGCTCGCGTCCGTCGCCGCGCCTCACGATGCGCTCGAGCATCGCGTGCCGGACCCAGGCCGATTCCGGAGCCGCTGCGCGGGCCGCTTCGATGGAGGCGTTCTCCGTCGCGTCATCGCCTTCGTGTCGAGCGCGATCGGCGATGCGGGCATGGATCGCGGCGACGAAGGGCGTCGACTCGCTTGCGTCGAGCAAGGCCCTCTCCGCCGCACTCGCCTTCTCGGCGTCTCCCGCGAGGGAGGCGGCGAGAAGCATCGCCACGCTCGTCGGCCCCCTCACGCCCACGCGCGAGACGGCTCGTTCGAGGTCCTCGGTCGCTCCCTGTGCGTCGTCGAGCTTCTCGAGCCGCAGGATGGCGCTCTCGAAGAGATAGCCTGCCGCGGCCTCGCGGGCCTCGGTGGCTTCGGCGTAGACCGGGCTCCCGACCCCGGCTTCCTCGTGCGCCTCGGCCGCTCCCTCCGCATAGGCGAGGGCGGCTTCCGCGAGCCCCGAGAGCGCCTCGACGTTGCGTCCGACGTCGCCATGCTTGCGCGCGATGCGCTCCATGGCGGCATAGGCGCGATGGCGGCATTCGACCGTGCGGGCGGCCTCGAGCAGGCGCTCGTAGCAACCCTCGAGGTCGCCGCGGCTCTCCTTCGCCTGCGCCGCCTCCACCAGGAGGAGCCCTGCGAGCCGTGGATCGCGAGAAGCGCGCGCTCGGGCCTCGACGGCCTCGTCGATCGTGTCCGGGCGTCGCGCGCTGCGGGCTGCCCTCTCGAGCATCAGGGCGGCGTCGAGGGAGCCCGGTCCCGTGGCGTGCGCTTCCTCGAAGAGGAGCAGGGCCTCGTCGTGCTCGCTCGTCCCGTCGGCCTTGAGCACGGCCTGATCGACGAGCGCGCTCGCACGCTCGTCGTCGTCGGAAGCGTATTTCGCCTCCGCCTGATGCAGCTTCGCCAGGTTCGTGAGCGAGCGGCGTCGCTCGAAGATCCGGATCAGCGCGAAGAGCGGCGTCCGGAACGACGGCTCGGTGTTGAAGGCGGTCAGGTACTCGCGTACCGCCGCGGCATCGCTTCCGAGGCCGGTCTCGAGGAGCGAGCCGATCTCCACGTGGAGCTCGGCCTTCCGGCGGCGGTCGGTGTCGGCTTCGAGCTCGGCCCGGAGCACCGCGATGCGGGCTTCGATCGCCTCGCGGGAAGCGTGGGGGATGGGCTCGGGAGGGCGCGTGAGGGGGGCCGTCATCGGGAGGGCAGGGAGCGATTCCGGCGACGCCGCCGCCTCCCTGCTGGGGGGACCATACCAGGGTCGGGGCCGCGAATGAACTCTCGTATTTCAGCGTTCCGACGGCGGCCGGATGCTCGTTCGGATCGTGGCCCAGCTCGGCACCACGCCCTGCGGGGCGACCGTCACGAGATGCATGCGGAGGCGGACGTGCACGACCGTGGAAGTGCGGCCGAAGAGGCCCTCGATCGGTCCGCCGTCGAGCTCGAAGACCGCCTCGGTGCCGGGACGCGGGAAGGGGTACGAGAGCTCGATCACGTCGCCTTCGGTCCGCTGCCCGCCGACGAGGCGCCGGCCGAGGAACGAATTGCCGGGGTCCGGGGTGCCCGTGTTGCGATCGCGGACCTCGATGCAGACCATCGAGGCGTCCATCACGTAGAGCGTGTTGAGGGTCCAGACCTCGAGCGTGCGGAGGGGCCCGGCCTCCGGAGGTCCCTCGCCCATCTGGTGGATGATCTCGATGTCCACGAGGGGCGCATGGTCGAGAGGCCCGGCGGGCAGCCGCGCGGGGCGCGCAGGAGCGCGGGGGTCGGGGTCGTCCTTGAGCTCCGCCAGGGCGAAGCCGGGTCGGGTGTCGCGTTCGCGATGGTGCACGGCTGCACTAGGGTATCATGCCCGGCCGTTCGCCGACGGCTCGCCGTATGGACATCGAGCGATCGGGGGGAGCTCGCCGTCAGCGCTTGGTGCGCGCGCGCTGGCTCGGGAGCCTGGTCCCGGCCTTGCCCGGCTCCCGCGCCGACCCGCGAGCGACGACTCCGGAGGAGTTGCGTCGCGCGGCTTCCGCCGGGCACGGGAGGAACACGACCACGCGCGTCCCGGACCCGAGCCGGGTGTCGAAGCTGAGCTCGCCGCCGCGCCGGCTCACGAGGTCCTTCACGATCGAGAGACCGAGGCCCGTGCCTTCGGGACGGCCCGAGACGTAGGGTTGCTGCACGCGGGCGAGGGTATCGGCGTCCATGCCGGGACCGTTGTCCGCGACCACGAGGCGGAAGCGGCCCTCGCGCATGCCGGCCGCCAGGCTGACCCTACCGCCCCGAGGCACGGCTTCCACCGCGTTCTTCACGAGGTTCCAGGCGACGGTCCGGAGCTCGGTCGCGTCCACCGGGAACACGATATCGTCCTCGATACGAGGCTCAAGCTTGATTCCCTTTTCCTCCGCCATCGGCAGGAGGGTCGCGTGCAGACCGCGCAGGACCTCGCTGACGTCGGTGGGCTCGCTGGCCCGCACCGTCGTCATCGTGGTCGGGACCGACGCTCGGAAGTGACGCACGACGTCCACCGCGCCGTCGCAGACCGCGACGATGCCACGCAGCGCCGCCACCGCATCGGGATTCCCATGACCGTCGAGCGCCCGCCGCGCGAGGCAGGAGATCGCGGTCAACGCGTTCGACAGCTCGTGGGTGCTGGCGGCGAGGGAGTTGGAACGGAGGTCGAACTCGCCCTTCGATCGATTCGGGACCCGGACGATGCGCCGTCGTCCGGACGGCGACCGCATGACCAGCCACGGAGTCTCGACGGCGATACCTCTCGGATCCCCGGGACCGTAGGCGAGAGCCAGCGCGATACCTTCGGGGGAGTCCTCGGGGTGCAGACAGATGGCGGCCTCGACCAGGCCACCGGGGAAGCTGCTACCGAGGATGCGGCGGGCGGTATCGGACACGGCCAGCGTTCGCCCATCGGTCTCTTCCAGCAGCGGAAGCCCGAGTGAGTCGGCGAGGGTGCGAGCCGAATCGTCCATCGTCGGCGCCTCCGGAGTCGCTCGGCCCCGGGGAGCCAGGCCCGCCGCCATGGCTTTCGTCCGGGATCCGAAGTGCGAGAGCCCATGGATCGAGTCGTCCTCGCCTCGGCCGATCCTTTGCGGAGGGCCTCCAGGACGCTCTCGACGTCCACGGGCGGAGGGCTCGAGGTCATCGAGGGGTACCTCCGCGCGGGAGCTCGTGATGACGGAGAGCAGGTCGCACGAAGGGTAGTGTATCAGTCGCACAGGAGACGGGAAAGGATGAAGCTCGCGAAAAAAAAGTCGCGAGCCGAGTCCACATCGCCCTCCAACGGAGTCGCGAAGGGCGGGAGCACAGGCTCTCCGCCCTTCGCCGTCCGGTCAACCCTCGAGTAGCCGCCGCGCCACGACCTGCGCCTGGATCTCGTTGGCTCCCTCGAAGATCGAGAGCACGCGCGCATCGACCAGGAGCCGCGACGCCAGGTACTCCTCGGCGAAGCCGTTGCCGCCGTGGATCTGCACGTTGGCGTCCGCCGCTTCCCAGGCCGCGCGCGTCGCGAGGAGCTTGGCCATGCCGGCTTCGAGATCGCAGCGCTTCTCGGAGTCCTTCTGCCGGGCGCTGAAGAAGGTCAGCTGGCGGGCCGCCTGGATGCGGACGACCATCCGGCCGATCTTCCGGGCCACGCGTGGGAACTGGAAGATCGGGCCGCCGAACTGCTCGCGCTCGTTCGCGTAGAGCATCGCGTCGTTCAGCGACGCCTGCGCGACGCCGATTCCGCGGGCCGCGGTCTGGATGCGGGCGCTCTCGAACGTGCGCATCAGCTGCTTGAAGCCCGCGCCCTCCTCGCCGCCGAGGAGCGCCGAGCCCGGGACCTTGAAGCCGTCGAAGGAGAGCTCGTACTCCTTCATGCCGCGGTAGCCGAGCACCTTGATCTCGGTGCCGGTCAGGCCCTCGTCGACGAACTCCGGCTCGCCGTGCTTCGCGTCGACCAGCGTCTTCTCGGCGAGGAACATGCTGAGGCCCTTGTAGCCGGGCTCGTTCACGTCCGTGCGCGCGAGGAGGGTCATGAGGTTCGCGCGCGCCGCGTGCGTGATCCAGGTCTTCTGGCCCTGCACGACGTAGCTGCCGTCCGCCTGCTTCTCGGCGCGGGTGTTGAGGCTCGCGAGGTCCGAGCCCGTGTTCGGCTCGGTGAAGACGGCCGTCGAGAGGACCTCGCCCGCCGCGATCTTCGGGAGCCAGTGCTGCTTCTGCTCCTCGGTGCCGCCGCCCTGGATGAGCTCCGCCGCGATCTCCGCGCGCGTGCCGAGCGAGCCGACGCCGATGTAGCCTCGCGAGAGCTCCTCGGTGACGATGCACATCGCGACCTTCGAGAGGCCGAGACCGCCGTATTCCTCGGGGATCGTCAGGCCGAAGACGCCGAGCTCGGACATCTTCTCGAGGATGCTCATCGGGATGAGGACGTCCTTGCGGTGGATGTCCTGGGCGATCGGGATCACCTCCGTGTCCGCGAACTTGGCGAACTGGTTCCGGATCTCCACCAGGGTCTCGTCCCCGAGCCCGAGGTCGCCGTAGCCGTTCTCCTTCGCGTGCTTCGCGATGGCCACGTAGGCCTCGGCGGACGCGTGCTCGGCGGAGAAGGCGAGGATCTCCGGGCGGCGCACGGTGGCGTCGAGGTCGGCCTCGGTGAGCCCGAGCTCCGCCATCGACACGGTCTCGCAGGCGCCGAGGTCGACGCCGGCCGAGAGGGTGCGAGCGAGCTCGCCGAGGTAGGCGCGGGCGATCTTCTTCTCGTAGTCGCCGCCGACGCGGTTCGCCCATTCGACGACCTGGCGACAGGCCTCGAGCTCGGTTCCGAGGTACGCGAGACCGTGGGCCGGGAGCTGGTGCTTGTTGAGCAGGGAGCCGCTGAGCTGGCCGTTCTTGGACAGCTTCTCCTTCAGGTGGGTGCGGGCCTTCTCGTAGACGGTCTCGATGGCAGAAACGACCTGTTCCATGGCTACTCTCCCGATGCGTTCACGAGGCGTCGGCCCGCTCGCGGACCGTCTTCAGGTAGCGCTCGCTCGCGAGCTCGCGGAGCTCGGCGGCGGGTGCCCCGCGGTCGTGGGCCGTTCGTAGGGCCGAGACGAGCGCGTCTCGACCCCCGAGGACGAGAATTCCGTACGATCCGTGCAGCCGTTCGAGGTCTCGGACGGCCCAGCCGACCGCACCCCGGCGCCGCTTCTCGGCGAGGGTGGGGGCGAGGACGGAACGGTGGTGATCGAAGGTGTCGACGAGGTCCTGGACCCCGAGGCCGGTCCGCGCGCTCGTGGCGAGCGCCGGCGGGCGCCAGTCGACGTCGCCCCGCTCGAGCCCGACCGACTCGGCCGTGTGGATCGCCGCGCCGAGGTCGGCGAGGGCGCGCCGGGCGAGATCGTCGTGGTCGGCCTTCTGCACGACGAGGACGTCCGGGATCTCCATGACGCCGGCCTTGAGGAATTGCAGCGTGTCGCCGCTCCCCGGCTGGAGGACCAGCGTCACGGTGTCCGCGACGAGCGTGACGTCGGTCTCGGTCTGCCCGACGCCCGTCGTCTCGATCAGCACGACGTCGTAGGCCGCGGAGAGGACGGTGATCGCCGCGTGGGCGGCGAAGGTCAGGCCGCCCGCCTCGCCGCCCGTCGCGTAGGAGCGGAAGAAGAGGCCCGCGTCCTCGCCGGAGGCGCCCATGCGGGCCCGATCGCCGAGGAGCGAGCCGCCGCTGCGTACGCTGGTGGGATCCACGGCGACGATCGCGACGGTGCGTCCTCGGCTCCGGTAGACACGAGCGAGGGCGGCGCAGAGCGTGCTCTTGCCGACGCCCGGCGGGCCCGTGAGCCCGACGCGATGTCCGGACTCGCTCTTGCCGCGTCCGTCGAGGGCGCGGAGGAGATCGACGATCGCCGGCCGGTCCGCGAGCCGGCGACTCTCGACCAGGTTCAGGGCGCGCGCGACCGCCCGCTTGTCGCCGGCGACGACGCCGTCGGCCAGCGAGCGGGGATCCTCAGGCGGCATTCCGCTCTTCCACGAGCGAAACGATGTCCTTCATGATCTCGTTGAGCGCGAAGTCCTTCGGCGTGTAGACACGCGCGACGCCCTGTCGGCGGAGCTCGGCCGCGTCCGCCTCGGGGATGATGCCGCCGACGACCACGGGGACGTCGGTGAGACCGGCTTCGCGGAGCTTCGCGAGCACGTCCGGGACGAGCGAGGCGTGCGAGCCGCTGAGGATCGAGAGGCCGATGACGTGCACGCCCTCTTCGAGCGCCGCGTTCACGATCTGCGCCGGCGAGAGGCGGATGCCCTCGTAGACCACGTCGAAGCCGACGTCGCGCGCCTTGATCGCGATCTGCTCGGCTCCGTTGGAGTGGCCGTCGAGGCCCGGCTTGCCGACGAGCATCTTCGGTCGACGTCCGATCCGGCCCTCGAGCTTGTCGAGGCGACCGCGGAGCTCGCCGACGACCTCGTGGCCCTTGCCGGTCGCGGGCTCGGCCGAGACGCCGCTCACGCCGGTCGGGGCGCGGTACTCGCCGAAGACCTCGCGGAGCACGTCCGACCACTCGCCGATCGTCACGCCCGCGTGGGCGCAGGCGATCGACGGCGGCACCACGTTCGCCCCGGAGCGGCAGGCCTCGCGCAGGCCGTCGAGCGCGGCCTTCACCTTGGCGCCGTCACGCGAGGCGCGATGCTTCGCGAGGGCAGCCTTCTGATCCTCCTCGACCTTCGGATCGACCGTGAGGATGGCCGTGTCGCGATCGGCGAGGAGCGGCGAGGGCGCGCCCTGCTCGAACTTGTTCACGCCGACGACGACCTGCTCGCCGAGCTCGATCGCGCGCACGCGCTGGGCGTTCGACTCGACGAGCTTCTGCTTGATGTAGCCGCTCTCGACGGCCTCGACGGCGCCGCCCCGACGGAGCACCTCGTCGATCTCCGTCTGGGCGCCCTCGACCAGCGCCTTCACGCGGGCGTCGACGACGTGGCTGCCGTTGAAGATGTCGCCGTGCTCGAGGAGATCGGTCTCGAACGCGAGGATCTGCTGGGCGCGCAGCGACCACTGCTGGTCCCAGGGGCGCGGCAGGCCGAGGGCCTCGTTCCATGCCGGCAGCTGCACGGCGCGGGCGCGGGCGTCCTTGCTCAGCGTGACCGCGAGCATCTCGAGCACGATGCGGATGATGTTGTTCTCGGGCTGCTGCTCCGTGAGGCCGAGCGAGTTGACCTGCACGCCGTAGCGGAAGCGGCGCATCGCCGGATCCTTCACGCCGTAGCGATCGCGCGTCGTGCGATCCCAGAGCTCGACGAACGCCCGCATCTTGCAGACCTCGTCGACGAAGCGGATTCCCGCGTTGCAGAAGAAGCTGATGCGGCCGACGACCTGCTCGAACTCGGCGTCGTCGACGCGGCCCGTCGCCTTCACGGCGTCGAGCACCGCGATCGCGGTGGTCATCGCGTAGGCGAGCTCCTGGACGGGCGTCGCGCCGGCCTCCTGCAGGTGGTAGCTGCAGATGTTGATCGGGTTCCACTGGGGAACCTCGCGGACGGTGTACGTGACCATGTCCGCGATGAGCCGCATCGAAGGAGCCGGCGGGAAGATGTGCGTCCCGCGCGAGAGGTACTCCTTGATGATGTCGTTCTGCGTCGTGCCCGTGAGCAGCTTCTTGTCGACGCCGCGCTCCTCCGCGAGGGCGAGGTACATCGCGAGCAGGTAGGCCGCCGGCGCGTTGATCGTCATCGACGTGTTCGTCGACTCGAGCGGGATCTGGTCGAGGAGGATCCGCATGTCCCCGAGGTGGGAGACGGGGACTCCGACCTTGCCGACCTCGCCCTTGGCCAGGGGATGGTCGCTGTCGTAGCCCGTCTGGGTGGGCAGGTCGAAGGCGACCGAGAGGCCGGTCTGGCCTCGGCTCAGGTTGGTGCGGAAGAGCTCGTTCGACGCCTTGGCCGTGCTGTGACCCGCATAGGTCCGCATGATCCAGGGACGGTCGCGCTTGATGGGGGCTCGGGACTCCATGGCGGGACCTTTCCTAACGGTAGTTAGCGGGCCGTCAAGTGTAACGTGTTTCAGCTCGGCGGCTCCGCCTTCCGGAGGATAGGATGACGCGCCTCGGAGGAGCGATGAAGTCCGATCACGCGGCGATGGGTCAGCGACTGCGCGAGCTGCGGGTGGCCGCGGGGCTCCCGCAGGGCGACGTGGCCCGGCGGCTCGAGATCTCGCCCGCGTATCTCTCCCTGCTCGAGAAGGGGAAACGCGTCGTCCAGCTCCCGCTCCTCGTGCGCGCCCTCGAGCTCTACGGCGTGGAGATGGAGCAGTTCCTCGAGAGCCTCGGGGAGCGCCGGGTGGAGGAGGGGCTCGCACGCCTGCTCGACGAGCCGCTGCTCCGCTCGCTCGATCTCGGCGCGGACGATCTCCACCTGCTCTCCGCGGAGCCGAAATTCGTCACGACGATCACGGCGCTCTTCAACCTCTACAAGAACGCCCGGAGCCAGCTCGACCAGGTGATCGCCGCCTCGGGAGGCGGGGGCGAGGGAGCCCTCGGTTTCGACTACGGACCCTTCGACGAGGTCACGGACTTCCTCGAGAGGCGCCGGAACTTCTTCCCCGAGCTCGAGTCGCGGGCGGAGGCGCTCCGGCGGGACGCCCGGCTGCCCTCGCGCATCCGGGGCGAAGAGCTCGCGGCCCTGCTCCGGGACCGCTTCGACCTCGACGTCCGGGGCGGCCTCGACGAGGGCGACTCCGTGCTCTGGCGCCTCGACGAGGGAGGGGCATGCCTGCGCGTCTCGGGCGCCCTCAGGGAGCCTCGACTCGCCTTCCAGCTGGCCCGCGTGGTCGCCCTGCGGATCTTCGAGCGGGAAGGGCTCGATGCGCAGGCGCTCGAGGGGCACGCGGTGAGGCATCCCGAGAGCGAGAGCCTCCTCCGCATGCACCTCGCGAGCTACTTCGCGGGCGCGCTGCTCCTCCCCTACGGGGAGTTCCACGCCGAGGCGGTTCGCACGCGCTACGACGTGGAGCTGCTCGCGACCGTCTTCCAGACCTCCTACGAGACCGTGGCCCATCGCGCCTGCAACCTCGCCGATCCGCGGCGGCCGGGCGTCCCGATGCACTTCCTGCGCGTGGATGCGGCCGGGAACATCTCGAAGCGCTACTCGGGAGACGGGATCCGCTACCCGATCCACCACGGAGCGTGCCCCAAGATGGCGGTGCACCTCGCGTTCCTCACTCCCTCCGTGATCCGGAAGCAGTACTCGGTCTTCCCGGACGGATCGCAGTTCTTCTGCTTCGCGAAGGTCGTGACCTCGCCGGACCGCGGCTCCATCGCCCGGGGCACCGCCTACAGCGTCGGGCTCGGCTGCGCCGCGGAGGATGCCCGCCATCTCGCGTACGCGGACGACATGCCGGTCGTCGACGCGCGGCGCCTGGCCGTCCCGGTCGGGACCACCTGCCGCTTCTGCGAGCGCGTCGACTGCAACATGCGCTCGGCCCCGAGCTACAAATTCGCCCTCCGCGTCGACGAGACGAGCAAGCGGGACAACTTCTTCTCGCCGGTCCTCGCACCGGAGCACCGCGACTCGGATCGGCCCCGGCGCAAGAAGGATTGACCCCTCCGTGCGGGTCGTGGCCGCCGTGATATCCTCCGGCCGCCATGCCCTCGTTCGACGTCGTCTCCAAGCTCGAGCAACACGAGCTCGACAATGCCCTCGCCCAGGCCAAGAAGGAGGTCGCCACGCGATACGACTTCAAGGACGCGAACGCCGAGATCGACCGGAGCGAGGAGGGCATCACCCTCCGCGCGGCCACCGAGCAGAAGGTCGAGGCCATGCTCGAGATCCTCCGCGACAAGGTCGTGAAGCGGAAGCTCTCGTCGAAGGTCCTCGACCCGCAGAAGGTGCAGTCCGCCGGCGGCATGACCTTCCGGCAGATCGTCAAGCTGCGCGAGGGCGTGAGCCCCGAGAAGGCCAAGGAGATCGTGAAGGCGATCAAGGACTCGAAGCTGAAGGTCCAGGCCTCGATCCAGGGCGACCTCGTGCGCGTCACCGGGAAGAAGAAGGACGACCTCCAGGAGTGCATCGCCTTCCTCCGCTCGAAGGACTTCGACCTCCCGCTCCAGTACGTGAACTTCCGTGACTGATCCCACTCCCGAAGCGCTCGAGGGCCTGCGCCGCAAGCTCGACGAGATCGACCGCCACCTCGTCGAGACCCTCGGGGAGCGCCACGGCGTCGTCGCCGACGTGGCGCGTCTCAAGTCGGCCGGCACGACGACCATCCGCGATCCGGAGCGCGAGCGCGCGATCCTCGAGCGCATCGGCCAGCTCGGGGCCGCGAGCGGGCTCGAGCCCGGCTACGTCAAGCGGCTCTACCGGCTGATCCTCGACGAGTCGGTGCGCGTGCAGCAGGAGATGCTCGGTCGCGCTTCCTCGTCGACCGAGGGGCGCCTCGTCGTCGGCTACCAAGGAGGCGAGGGCGCCTTCAGCCACATGGCCGCGATGGCCCACTTCCAGGGGCGCGCGAGCGAGCTCGTCTTCGTCGGCTATCCGAGCTTCCCCGCGATGCTCGAGGCCGTGCGCACGGGCGAGATCCGCTACGCGGTCCTGCCGATCGAGAATTCGATCGCGGGCTCGATCAACGAGAACTACGACCTCCTCGCCCGGATGGACCTGCACCTCGTCGGCGAGCAGGTGCAGCGCATCGAGCACTGCCTCATCGGTCTCGCCGAGGTGCCGCTGCACCAGATCCGCCGGGTCTACTCGCATCCGGTCGCGCTCGCGCAGTGCACGGCCTTCCTCGCCACGCTCGAGAACTGCCACGTCGAGGCCTACCAGGACACGGCCCTCTCGGTCGCGAAGATCAAGGAGGACCAGGACCTCTCGCAGGCCGCGATCGCGAGCGAGGAGGCGGCCCGCATCCACGGTCTGCCGGTGCTCCGTCGGGACATCGCGAACAACCGCGAGAACTACACGCGCATGGTGATCGTCGCGCGCGAGCCGGTGGCCGTCGATCCCCGCGTCCCGTGCAAGACGTCGGTCGTGCTCTCGCTCGCGCACGAGCAGGGCGCCCTGTCGCGCTCGATCCACGGGCTCGCGAGCCGGGGCCTGAACCTCACGAAGCTCGAGTCGCGCCCGATCCCGGGGCGGCCCTTCGAATACCTCTTCTACGTGGATTTCGAGGGCAACGTCGCGACGTCGGACGTGAAGGGAGCGCTCGAGGAGCTCGGGCGGCACACGCAGTCGGTTCGCGTCCTCGGGACCTATCCGTCGCACACGCCCCAGCGCGAGGCGTAGGGCGCTCCGCCGGCGGGCCCCGCTCCGCCTCAGGGATGGAGGCTCTTGTTCACGAGGGCCTCGGCGTCCGAGGGCCGCCCCAGCAGGCGATAGCAGACCGCCAGCGTGTGGAGAGCGGCCGATTCGCCCGGGAGATCGTGCGCGGCGCGTGCGGTCGAGAGGGCGGCGAGGGAGCCGCGCACGGCGCCGTGCAGATCGCCGTCGTGGATCCGGAGCCAGCTCGCGGCGAGCTCGTCGCGCGCCCGCTCGTCGCGCGCCCGGTCGTGGTCGGCATCCCGCGACTGGGCCCGCGCCTTCGCGAGCGCCGAGGCGGCCGCCTCGCGATCCCCACGGCAGAGGGCGGCGATCGCGCGGATCCGATCGGCCGCGGCGAGGGATCCTCCTTCGGCGATCGCGAGGTCGATGCAGCGCTCGACGCGCTCGAAGTCCCGTGAGAGGAGGGCCTGCACGGCGCTCTGGGCGACCGTGAGGAGCGGGATCGAGCGCGAGGTCGGCTCCGAGGGAATCGGCGTCGATCCCGGGTCGGTGTCGATGCGCGTGGCCTCGGCCGACTGCGTCTCGGTGACGACCGCCCGCATGATCTTGGCGGAGACGTCGCGGACGTCGGGCGTCGGATGCGCCTGGACCGCGGCGGCCGCGAGACGCACGGCGCTGCGGCCGTGGTGCACGTTCGCCGCCATCATGCTCGCCTCGAGCAGGAGCCGCGCGCCTTCCTCGGTGTGGCCGCCCTCGGCGAGGAAGTGACCGAGCGTCGCCTGGCCGAACGAGCCGCTCTGCGCGGAGGAGACGGAGAAAGCCTCGGCGAGGAAGCGGTGGATCTCGGCGAAGCGCGCGGGCGGCATGCGCTTCAGGACCTCGGTGCGGAGGGGCTCGTTCGCGAGCGCGAGCTCGTCCCCGCTGGCGAGGAACTTCTCGCTCGCGAGGCGATCGATCGCGGACCGCAGCTCGCGCTCGTTCAGCTGATCGAGCGCCGCGATCCGGACGAGCAGGGCGTCCTCGATGGCCGCGGGGGCCGCGGCGAGCAGCTCGAGCACCCGCATCGGCTCGGGCTCGAGCGAGGCGATGCGCTCGCCGAGGATCTCCTCGAGCGGGAGCGATTTGACGCTCGTCCGGGGCGTGGTCCGCCACACGAAGGCGCGCCCGTGCACCACGAGATCGCCCGAGGCGACCAGGCTCCGCGCGATCTCGACGATCGTGAGCGGGGTCTCCCCCGCGAGCGAGACGAGGCGTCGGGTGACGTCGGGGCCCGTCCGGGAGCCGAGGACGTGCTCGGCGACGGTCTTCGCGTCCTCGGGACGCAGCTTCGGAGCGGTCACCTCGCGGAGGGTCGGGCAACGGGCGAGGGACGTCGGAAGGCGCGTGTCGCCGAAGGAGCGCACGACCACGAGGACCGAGGTCGTGATGCGGCTCGCGAGCTGGGCCACGAGCTCGAGCGTGCTCACGTCGTTGGCGTGGAGGGGCTCGAGCACGAGCCAGGGCTTGGCCGTCTTCCGGCCACGGGCCGTGAGGAGGTCGGTCATCGCGTCGACGACGGCCGGGAGCGGCACGGGCGTGCCCCGCGCGACGTTGGCGAGGTCGAAGCGGGCCGAGGCGGGGAGGTCGCCGAGCGCGGACTCGAGGCGCTCGGGCGAGCCGAAGAACCGCTTGAGCCCGAGGCGCAGGCTGCCGAGGGGCTCGACCCCGCCGGGCGTTCCCGGGAGCCGGAGCACGAGGCGCGGGCCGACCTCGCGCTCGAGCCCGCGCAGGTACCGCCGGATGCCCGCGCCCGAGGGGCCACGGACGACGACGAGGTTCGGGCCTTCCGTGACCGCGAGGTCCCGGAGCCGGAGGACCTCCTCGAGATGGGGCAGGACCGGGGGCTCGCGGACGAGGCTCAGCGACGCGCGGCATTCCGAGAGGCGCGGATGCGCCCGATCGATCGCGTGCCCCCGCACGGACGCCTCGCCGCTGCCCACCGACCGCTGGAAGAGGTAGTCGGGCGAGGCGAGGTCGCGCGCCGCGGCGTCGAACACGAATTCGCCGACGCGCGCGCGGTTCGCGAGGAGCTGGGCGCGGTCGAGGGCCGCACCGATGTGCATCGGCGCCCCCGCGCCGAGGGGGAGCGCCTCGACCTCGCCCACCGCGGCCGCCAGCGCGACGCGCGGCGCCTGCGAGGGATCGGAGGCGCGCTCGGATTCCTGCAGCAGCGCGAGCCCGAGCTCGATCGCGTCGTGCGCCTCGGCCGGATCGAAGGTCGCGGCGACCGCGCCGCCCAGGCTCCCGGCGACCACGCCTCCGGCCGCGTGGAGGCGGGCGCTGACGGTCCTGACCCACGAGGCCTCGACCTGGGGGTCGAGGTCTTCCTCGCGGACCGACGGCACCACGCGATGCCAGAGGACCAGTCGCTCCATTCCTTCCCCGCCGCCCTCCCGCTCAGCTCCCGAGCCGCTTCTTCAGGGCCGAGAGCTCGTCCTCCACCGCGTCGTCGCCGCGGGTCTTCTCGAGCGACCGGAGCTGCGCGTCCACCTCGGCGCGCTTGGGATCGTCGAGCACCCCGTGGACCTCGACCTCCGCCTCGAGCTGATCGATACGGCCGGTCATGCGCTCGAGCTCGTCGAACGCGCTGCCTCCGAACCGCTCGCTCCCGGGCGTGCCGCTCGGCGCCTCGCGGGCCTTGCGGACCTGTGCCGCGAGGCTCGACTGACGCGCCTCGAGGTCGCGGATCTTCTGCTCGACCTTGTCGAGCGTCGCCTGCATCTGGTCGGCGGCGGTGGCGGCCATGGCGGCCTGCCTCCCGGCCTCCTCGGCGTCCTTCTTGGTCTTGGCCTTCCGCTTCAGGGCCTCGCGGGCGAGGCTCTCGTCGCCGGAGCGCAGGGCGAGGACGGCCTTCTCCTCCCAGGAGGCGAGCTCGGTCTCGAGCTCGAGCTTCTTCTTCTCGAGCCTCTTCGAGGTCCCGAGCGTCGAGACGAGCTCCTGCCGGGCGCGTTTGACCTCCTCCTTCATGTCGAGGACGGTCTGATGGATCATCTTTTCCGGATCCTCCGCGCGGTCGACGAGCGCGTTGAGGTTCGAACGGATCACGGTGTTCAGACGACTGAAGATGCCCATGGACTCCCCCGCGGAGGGCTGTAGGGAATGGTTCCACGACCCCGACCCCCCTGTAAAGCGCGGCGGCGGCGTAGCGGTCCGCCCCCACTCGTGATACCCGTCGGGCCATGATCGAGGGCTCGACCATCGTGATCACCGGGGGTGCCGGCTTCATCGGCACCGCGCTCACCCGCGTGCTCGCCGACAAGAACCGCATCCGCATCGTGGACATCCTCCGCCGCAACGCGCTCGGCGAGGCTGGTCTCGACACCCATCCGAACGTCGAGCTCGTGAAGGCCGACGTCCGGGATGCGACGGCCATGAAGGAGGCCATCGCGGGGGCGGACTACGTCGTGCACATGGCCTCCATCGCCGGCGTCGACACGGTGCTCAAGAACCCGGTCCTCACCATGGAGATCTCGCTCGAGGGCACGTCGAACGTGCTGCGGGCGGTCCGCGACGCGGGCGGCGTGAAGCGCTTCGTCGACTTCTCCACGAGCGAGGTCTTCGGCCGCTATGCCTTCCGGGTCCAGGAGGCGGACGTGACGAGCCTCGGCGCGGTCGGCGAGGCCCGTTGGACGTATGCGGTCTCGAAGCTCGCGACCGAGCACCTCGCGCACTGCTACTACAAGCAATACGGGCTCCCGGCCTGCTCCATCCGCCCGTTCAACATCTACGGTCCGGGTCAGGTCGGCGAGGGCGCGGTCCACGCCTTCGTCGTGCGCGCGCTGCGCGGCGAGCCGATCCAGATCCACAACGAGGGCGATCAGATCCGGTCGTGGTGTTACATCGACGACATCGTCGACGGCATCGTGGCCACCCTCGAGCGCGACGAAGCCGTCGGCGAGAGCTTCAACATCGGGAACCCGCGGAGCACCGTCACGATCTACCAGCTCGCGCGGATGATCGTGCAGCTCGCCGGTTCGAGCTCGGAGATCCGCTTCGTGCCGTGGGACTTCCCCGACGTCGACCTCCGCATCCCGGACGTGAAGAAGGCGGAGCGCCTCCTCGGGTTCCGCGCCAAGGTGGATCTCGAGGACGGGCTCGCCCGCACCCTCGATTGGTACCGGAAGAAGCTCGGCGTCTAGCGTCGCGCGCGGCTTGACCCCGGGGTCCCAGGACGGCAGCATCGCTCCGTGGGTCAGCGGCGTGAATTCTCCCTCGAGGCAGTGCGCGCGGACGGTTGGTTCGAGCGCGTCGGCGAGGGCAATCCGCATTTCGACCAGCTCTGCTCGCTCGTCGGCGAACGGCCGCTCGCCTTCTCGATCATCGCAGGCGTCCAGATCACGTCGGTGATGGTCGATCGTCGGACCCCCGACGCGAGCCTCGTCGACTTCGTCGTCGGGGACGATCCGACGGAGCACCAGATGCCCCTCGGCGAGTTCCGGAGGAGGGTCACCCTGGCGCTGCTCGGCGAGGAATCGCCCCGGATCCCGCTCTCCGAAGAGCCGGACACCGCCGAGCTCCAATCGTTCCTCGGTCCTCGGGTCGTGCTGCTCGCGCCGCTCTTCGGCCTGCGGCTCGATCACCTGCTCGTCGAGGACGAGCGACATGCGACGGTGATCGTCGGCGTCGGGTCGACGAAGCAGTCGATCGCCCTCGATTCGCTCGTCGATCTGCTCGAATCGCGGCTCCGGCGGGAGCTCGACCACAGCGGTGGGCAGGGCTCGGCGATCGATCTCGCCAAGCTCGACGAAGCCGAGGCCCTGTCCGTCGCCGGCGATTGGGACGCCACCATCGAGATCCTCGGCTCGTGGGCGAGCCCTCTCTCGGTCCTGCTCCGCACGGCCGAGGGCGCCCGTCTCGCTCCGGAGGTCCGCGGCCGCCTCGCGCGGGCCATGGGCCTGCTCGGCACGGCCTACGCGCGGAAGGCCAAGTACGAATACGCCGAGGAGGTGATGCGCCTCGGCATCCAATGGGGCCAGGACGGTCCGGCGTCGGGCGACATCTTCCGGCGCCTCGGCGAGACCGCGCTCGGCCGCGGCCGCGAGGGCGAGGCCATCGGCTTCCTGCGCCGCGCGCTCGCGCTCGGCGTGCCTCCGCGCGAGGTGCTGCCGTCGCTGGCGGAGGCCTTCGCCTCGCGAGGTCGCTGGGTCGCGGCGATGGTCACGGCCGACGAAGCCGTCGGAGCGGGTGTGAGCGAGGACGCGATGCGTCCGGTGCGCGAGAAGGCGACGGCCGCGCTCGGGGAGGCCCTCCGCCTCTTCCGGGAGCGGGTGCCGATGACCCGCGCGGCGGCGCCGACGTTGCGTCCTCCACCGAGAACGGAGTGAGAGGATGAACCTCGCGGACCTGAAGATCATCGTGACGGGCGGCGCCCAGGGCATCGGCGAGCACTTCGCCAAGCGGCTGCTCGAGGCCGGGGCGCAGGTCGCCGTCGGCGACGTGAAGGAAGAGCAGCTCGCGGCGCTGCCGGCGGGCATCCATCGACGCCGTCTCGACGTCTCGAGCGACGCGGACATCGCGGCCTTCGTGACGTGGGCGCGCGAGTCGATGGGCGGGCTGAACGGCCTCGTGAACAACGCCGGCATCCTCCGCGACGGGCTGCTCGTGAAGAAGGACCGCGAGTCCGGACAGGTGATCCGCCTCTCCCGCTCGGACTGGGACACGGTGATCGCCGTGAACCTCACGGGGGCCACCATCATGGTCCAGGAGGTGGTCGCCCAGATGGTCGAGCACGGCCAGCGTCCCGGCGTGATCGTGAACATGTCGTCGATCGCCCGGCACGGGAACCGCGGACAGTCGAACTACACGGCGGCGAAGGCGGCGCTGGCCGCCAACACCACGACCTGGGCGAAGGAATTCGCGGCGTACGGCATAAGGTGCGGGGCCATCGCGCCCGGGATGATCGAGACGCCGATGACGCGGGGCATGAACCCGAAGGCACGCGACGCGCTCGTGGCGGCCATCCCCGTCGGCCGGATCGGCCAACCCGAGGACATGTGGCTCGCGCTCCGCTTCATCCTCGAGTGCGACTATTTCAACGGCCGGACCATCGACGTCGACGGCGGGCTCGGGATGGGCTGAACGTCTCTTCCCCTGGGTCGGTGTGTGCGAGTGTCGGGCGTCTCCGGAAGGGGGCGCCCGACTTCGTTCCGTCACCCGAAACCAACTCTCGAATTCCCGTCCGCGACGTTGGTATCCTCGCAGGCCCAACTCCCGAGGATCCATGTCCCACGACGAGTCCCGCGGCACCGACGTCCACGCGCTGATCGAATCCACCGACGATCCCACCTTCCGCAAGGCAGCGACGGCCGTACGCGAGAACCCCTCGAACGAAGGCGCTTGGGATGCGCTCGAAGACTGGGCGGCCAAGACGCAGAACCCCGATCCGGCGAGCGCCGTCTACCGCGTGGTCCTCGCAGGCACGCTCTCGCGCGAGCGCGCGAGCGAGCTCGGCCAGCGGGCGCTCCGCTTCCACGAGGAGTGGTTCTCCGAGGACTCGCCGCAGCAGCTCGAGGTCCTCTCGCGCGTGCTCGAGCACGATCCCGAAGCGGAGTGGGCGTTCCAGCGGCTGACCGTCGTCTTCACGTCGCGCGAGCGGTGGCCGGAGCTCCTCGCCACGTACGATCGCGCCATCGCGAGCGCGAGCGACGCCGGCCGTCGCGAGCAGCTCCTCGAGGAGGCCTACCAGACGGCCCGCGATTTCGCGGCCGATCCCGCGGCGTCGGTCCGCTACCTCGAGCAGCTCGTGGCCCTGCGTCCGAAGGACGTCGCCCTCGCGCAGAACCTCGAGCGGCTGCTCGAGCGCAACGAGCGCTGGGACGACCTCGTGCGCTTCCTGCGCGCGCAGCTCCCCTCGCGTGGTGCCGCCGAGCAGCACGAGGTCCGTCTCCGGGTCTTCGCGCTCCTCGGGGACAAGCTCGGCGACGTGCGCCGCGCTCTGGAGGAGGCGCGCGCGCTGCTCGCAGCTCCGGGCGACGCGGCCGTCGTGGTCGCCGCGCTCGAGCGCATCGTCGCCACGGACACCGAGGACTCCGACGTGCGTCGGGACGCGTCCGCGCTGCTCCGCGCGCGCTACGAGCGCGACGGCCGCACGGCGGATCTCGTCCGCCTGCTCGACGCCGAGATCGCGCTCGTCGATCCGAAGCGCCAGGCCGCGCTCCACGTCGAGGCCGGCGAGCGCCTCGCGGCCGAGGGCAAGGCCACCGAAGCGCTCGTGCACTTCGCCGATGCCCTCGCGCTCGCGCCGGCCGATGCCGACGTGCGCGCCCGGCTGCGCTCGCTCGCCGAGTCCACGTCGCAGCAGGCGAAGCTCGTGAGCGTGCTCGAGGGCCTCGCCGGCTCGGTCGAGGATGCCGCACTCCGGGTCGGGTTCCGGCTCGAGTCGGCCTCGCTCCGTCGAGGTCCGCTCCGGGATGCCGCCGGAGCCATCGACGTCCTCGTGGCGGTGCTCGCCGAGCCCGCTCTCGACGGCGCCCTCGTGCTCGCGACGACGCGCGATCTCGTGGACCTCTACGGTGCGACGGGACGTGCGGAGGAGCGGCTCGGGATGCTCGAGCAGCTCGCCGGCCTCGAGACCGACGCGACCCGGAAGCGCCGCATCCTCGGCGACGCGGCTCGCCTCGCGACCGAGCTCGGCATGCCGGATCGCGCGCTGTCCGCGTGGGAGCAGCGCCTCTCGACCGATCCGAACGATCACGAGGCCGTCGAGGCGATCGTCGCGCTCCTCGAGCGCGAGGAGCGATGGGAGGCCCTCGTCGCCGCGATCCGCCGGCGCTTCGCCCGCTCGACGTCTCCGTTCCAGCGCCGGGCGGACCTCGTCCGCATCGCCCGCCTCGAGTCCGACAAGCTCGAGCGGCGCGCCGACGCGATCCGCACCTGGCTCGAGGTCGCGGCGGAGTTCGGAGAGGACAGCGAGGTCGTCGACGCCCTCGTCGGCCACTACACCGCGGAGGAGCGGTACGCCGACCTCGCGGAGCTCCTGTCGCGCGCCGAGCAGAACGAGGGCGTCCACCTCGCCCAGGTCCGCGCGCGCCTCGGCGACACCTACCGTCAGTACCTCGGTCGCCCCGATCTCGCCGCGCGCGCCTACCGACGCGCGCTCGAGGCCGACGCGCGCCACGACGCGTCGCGCGCCGGTCTCGCCGCGCTCGCCGACGATCCGACGCTCGGCGCCGAGGCCGTGGAGGGGCTCGCTCGTTCCTACGCGCAGACCGGCGAATGGGAGCCCGAGCTCGCGCTCCTCGAGCCGCGTCTCGCCGCGACGCCGGAGGACAGCGCCCGTGTCCGTCTCCTCCGCGAAGCGGCCCAGATCCAGGAGGAGAAGGCCGGCGTTCCGCAGGTCGCCCTCGGATCGCTCGTGCGCGCCTTCGCGCTCGCGCCGACGGACGTGGGCATCGAGGCCGAGATCGAGCGCCTCGCCGAGAGCACCGGCGACAGGGCGTCGGCCGCCGAGGGCTTCCGCGCCGCGGCCGCCGCGATCGCCGGCGATCCCGAGCGCAAGGCCGCGCTCCTCGAGAAGGAAGCGACCTTTGCCGAGACCGCTCTCGGCGACCGCGCGCGCGCCCTCGCGTCGTACGCGGAGGCCCTCCGGAACCGTCCGCGCGGCGTGCCGCTCGCGGAGGCCGTGCTCCGGAACGCGGAGGCGGTGGGCGATCTCGCGACCGCCGAGGCCGTCCTGCGAGAGGTCGCGGCCGACGAGGCCACGCCGCTCGCGATGCTCGAGCACCTCGCGGCCCTCGAGCGGCGCCATCCGGACGCGGGCCTCGTCGGCACGCTCGAGCGCATCGCCGAGCGTCGCGGCACCGATCTCGACGCGCTCGTGGAGGCCGCGAGCGTGGGCTCCTCCGGCGCGGTCGACGACGCGCGCGTGACGAAGCTCGCCGAGCGCACGTTCGAGCGCGCCGCGACGCTCCTCCGCCGTGGCGAGCCCGCGAGCGGCAAGCGCACGCCCGCGGAGGCCGCCACGTGGGCCCTCGAGACCCTGCTCGCGCGCTACGGCGCCGCCGGCGAGCACGCGAAGGTCCTCGCGACGTCGCTCGAGGGCGCACGCCTTCCGCTCCCCTCGGGGCTCGTCGTCTCGCTCCGGCGGAAGGCCGCCGAGATCGCCGTCGCGCTCGGACAGCGGGCGACCGCCATCGAGCTCTACCGCGAGGTGCTCTCCGCGGACCCGTCGGACGCCGCTTCGTTCCTGGCGCTCGGCGGCATGCTCGAGTCCGAGGGCCGGCTCGGCGAGCTGCTCTCGCTGCGCAAGCAGGAGCTCGATGCGACCACGGACCGCGAGCGGCGCCTCTCGCTCCGGCTCGAGGTCGCGTCGATCGTGGCCCAGATCGAGGCCACGGGCGGGCGCGTCGAGGCCCTGAAGGCGAACCTCGAGGACGCCCCCGGGCACCGTCCCTCGATCGAGGCCCTGACGGACGTCCTCTCGAGCACCGCTCGATACCGCGAGCTCGCCGAGGTGCTCACGCGCCAGGCCCAGCTCGTCGAGCCGGCCCAGTCGGCGGAGCTCTCTCGCACGGTCGCGCGGCTCGCCGTGGACGAGCTCGAGGACGACGATCTGGCGCTCGCGTCCTACCGTCGCGTCGTCGAGATCGCGCCCGACGCCGAGGCGCTCGAGGCGCTGGCACGAATCCACGAGACGCGCGAGGAGAGCGCCCAGGCGGCGCGCTGGCTCGAGCGCAGGCTCGCCATGGCGACGGCCGAGGAGAAGTCCGTGGTCGCGCTCCGGCTCGCTCGCGCCCTCTTCGAGGCCGAGCGCGGCGACCGCGCGGTCGAGGTCCTCGAGGAGGTCCGCCGTCGCGATCCCTCGAACGTCGAGGCGCGCGAGCTCCTCGTCGCCGAGTACCGCCGGACCCACGCGCAGGCTCCGCTCGGCGCGCTCCTCTGGGAGACCTCCGATCACGTGGCGGACGCGGAGGCCCGCCGCGCGGCCGTGCGCGAGGCCGCCACGATCTACTACGACGTGCTCGGTCGCCCGGCGGACGCGATCCCGATGCTCGCGAAGGCCGTCGAGCTCTCGCCCGAAGACCGAGCCCTCCGGCTCGAGCTCGCCGAGGCGTTGCGCAGCGGCCAGCGGGTCGACGAGGCGCGAAGCGTCCTCGAAGCCGCGATCGAGGAGTTCGGGCGGCGCCGTAGCCCGGAGCGTGCCGCGGTCCACTTCCTCCTCGGCCGGACGCTCCGCGAGGCGGGCGACCTCGCCGGCGCGCTCGAGCAGGTCGAGCAGGCCACGCAGATGGCCATGACGAACGCCCCGATGCTCCTCGAGCTCGGGCGGCTCGCCCGCGAGGCGGGGCAGATCGATCGCGCGGAGAAGGCCTACCGCACGCTGCTCGTCCTCGTGCGTCGCCGCGGCGCCGACGAGGTCGTCGAGGTCGGCGTCGGCGAGGTGCTCTACGAGCTCGCGACCATCGCGGGCGCCCGCGGCGAGTCGGACAAGGAGAAGGAGCTCCTCGATTCGGCCCTCGAGGCCGCGTCGAGCAGCGACGGAGAGGCCCTGCGTTTCGTCGAGGCGCTCGCGCCTCGCGGCGCCGGCGAGCTCGCGCTCCGCGGTCTCGACAAGCGCCTCGAGGCCGTCGAGGGCTCGGCCCGCGTGCCGCTCCTCCGTGCGGGCGCGCGTCTGCTCGACGCCACGCTGGGCCGGTCGGGCGAGGCGCTCGCGCGTTCGCTCGAGGCGCTCGCGTTCGCGTTCGCCGAGGCGGAGGTCCGCACCGAGTGCCGCGCCATCGCGAAGCGCGCGAACGCTTCCGCGAAGTACGTCGAGGGGCTCGGCAAGGCGCTCGGCCACCTGCGTCGCGAGGAGGACGAGCAGCTCGTCGCCGAGCTCCTCTTCGCCCAGGGCGACGTCGCCGAGCACGACCTCGCGGACCTCGCCTCGGCGCGCGCGTACTACGAGCGCTGCGAGGACCACGAGCACGGCGGCCGGGTGGCCGAGGCGCTCCGGTCCCTCGCCCGCGTCGCGAACGCCCAGGGAGACGCGCGCGAAGAGCGTCGCGCCCTCGGCAAGCTGGTGAGCCATGGCGGCGTGGGGCGGAGCGCGCGCATCGAGGCGCTCTACCGGCTCGGCGAGCTCGAGACGCGCGACGATGCGTCGCTCGCCGAGGGCGTCGCGCACCTCCGCGAGGCCTTCGGAGCGGATGCTCGCTCGGAGCGGGCGGCCCGCATCCTCGGAGACCTCGCGCGCCGCACGCTGCTCGACGCCGACACCCTGCGCTTCCACGAGGAGGTGGCGCGCGGCTCGGGGGACGACGCGCTGCTCGTCGAGTTCCTCGAGCTCCGGGCCGCCCGGCCCGACGCCACCCTGCCGCAGCTGCGCGAGGCGGTGGATCGGGTGATCGCGCTCGGCCGCGAGGAGCTGGCGGAGCGCTTCCTCCTGCGCGCCGCCGAGGTGGCGGAATCCGTCGGCCCGGAGGAGGCCCGCGCCGTCCTCGGTCAGCTGGCGGATCTCCGCGAGAAGAAGGGCGACCTCGGGGGAGCCATCGGCTACCTCGAGCGTGCCGTGGCCTTCGCCCAGGGCTCCGATCGCCGGGACCTGCGGCTCCGCGTGGCAGGGCTCGCGACTCGCTCCGGCGTGGACCTCGCGGCCGCGGCCCGCGCCTACCGCGACCTCCTCGACGACGAGCCGACCAATCCCGAGATCTACCTGCCGCTGCTCCGCGTGCTCGCCTCGCTCGGCGAGGAGGACGCGCTGAACGACCTCGTCGCCTCGCTGCTCGACCAGCTCCCCGAGCCGGCGCAGCGCAACGAGGTCCGCATGGAGAAGGCGAAGTTCCTCGCCCCGCTCGAGGGTCGTCAGTACGACGCCGTCGACGTGCTCAAGGCGGGCCTCGAGGACGCCCCGGACGACACCGAGGTCTCGGCCTTCCTCGCCCGGATCTACGAGCAGAGCGGCTACGACGAGGAGCTCGTCGCGCTGCTGCGGCAGCAGCTCGACGTGGCTCGTGACAAGCAGGACCTCGAGCAGATCGTCTCCGTCGGGAGCCGGCTCGGCGCCCTGCTCGAGAAGGTCGACCGCGAGGGCGCGATGGACGTCTACCGGAGCGCGCTCGAATGGGCGCCGGAAGAGCGTTCGCTGCTCGAGGCGCTGCTCGCGCTCTTCGGTCCGGAAGACGACCTCCGCGAGCGCGCCGAGCTCCGCGAGCGCCTGATCGCGACCGAGCCGGGCTCGACCGCGACGCGGCTCGCGCTCTCGGTCGCCGCCGAGTGGGAGGCGCTCTCCGACGAGGCGGGCACGCTGCGGGCGATCGCCGCCGGGCATCGACGCAATCCCTCGGATCCCGTGCTCCGCGCCAAGCTCGAGGAGTGGTACCGGTCGCGCGGCGACGACGAGAACCTGGCGTCGTTCCTCGTGGTGGATGCCGACGGTCTCGTCGATCAACCGGAGGAGCGTCGCTCGCGTCTCTTCGAGGCCGCGTCGATCTATCGGGATCGCCTCGGGCGTCCCGGCGACGCCGCGGACGTGATCCGGAAGGCCGCCGGTGAGACGATGGACCTCGCCACGCTCGAGGAGCTCGTCGCCTGCCTCGAGGCGGCGGAGGATCACCCGGGCGCGCTCGCCGAGGTCAGTCGGCACGTGGACACGCTGGCCACGGACGACGCCTCGAAGGCTCGCCTCCTCGTGCTCCGGGCCCGTCCGGCGATGGCGCTCGATCGCCTCGAGGACGCCATCGTCGATCTCGAGGCCGCGTACGCGCTCGATCGCCTCGCGGCGGAGGGAGACCTCGTCGCGGCGCTCGTCCGCGCGCGGATCGACGCCCAGACGAGCTCGCAGCGCGACGTGGAGCGCGAGCGCACGCTGCGGCTCGTCGACGTGCTCGATGCGGCCGGCGAGGCGTCGCAGGCGCGCGACGTCCTCGCCGAGTGGACGCATCGGACGCCGGACGACGTGGAGGCGCTCGTGCGGCTCCGGGAGGTCGACCTCGCGAGCGGCAACTGGCCCGGCGTGCGCGAGACGGCGGAGATGCTGGTCGCCGCGACGGCGGGCGAGGCGCAGGTCGAGGCGACTCTGCTCTTCGTCGACGCCTGCGCGCGGACGGAACGTCCCGAGCGCGCGCGGGGGGTGCTCGAGCACGTCCTCGTGCAGCAGCCCTTCGAGCCGCGTCTGCTCGAGAAGCTGCGCGAGGTCTACGTGCAGCTCGGCGCCTTCCGGGAGCTCGCCCACCTGCTCCTCCAGGAGTCGACCCAGGCGGAGCCCGAGCGCCGCTTCGAGCTCAGCTCCGAGGCGGGGCGGATCCTCATCGAGAAGGTCGGCGACGCCGAGGCGGCGATCGTGCCGCTCGAGCACGCGCACCAGGCGAAGCCGGACGATCACAAGACGATCGTCGCGCTCGCCGATGCCTACACCGACTCGGGCCGCCACGCGGAGGCGGGGCAGCTCCTCGAGCATGCGATCAACGCCCATCCGAAGCGCCGCACCCCGGAGCTCAGCCAGCTCCAGCATCGGATGGCGCGCCTGGCGCGAGCCGCGGGCGACCGCAGCCTCGACTACCAGTGGATGAGCGCCTCGCTCGAGTGCGACAAGAACAACGTCGACGTCGCCGCCGAGCTCGCCTACCTGGCGATGGAGCTCGGCGAGCACGAGGCGGCGCTGAACGCGCTCCGCGCGATCACGCTCGCCAAGACCGAGGGCTCGATGAGCCGCGCGATGGCCTTCCTGCTGCAGGCGAGGATCGCCTTCCAGCGCGGCGAGGCCCGGCGGGCGCTGCTCTGGGCCCGGAAGGCGCGCGAGGTCGATCCGAACCTCCAGGAGGCCGAGGACTTCCTCCGGGAGCTCGGAGACGGCTGAGGGGCTCCGTAGGGACACGAATCGCGGCGAGCGGGCCGGCTGGAAGCGGGGAGCCTCCCGGGTCACAGTCCGGCCCGCGTCATGCTCTACCGCTTCCTGCTCCGGCCCTTCCTCTGGCTCCTCCCGCCCGAGACCGCCCACCACGTGGCCTTCGGGGCGCTCCGCGCGCTCTGCGCCATCCCGGGCGTCCGCGCGCTGCTCCGTGCGCTGCTCCTGCCGCGCTCGCCCGCGCTCGAGACCCGCACGCTCGGGCTCGCGTTCCCGACGCCGGTCGGTCTCGCGGCCGGCTTCGACAAGGACGCGCGGGGCTTCGAGGCGCTCGGGGCGAGCGGCTTCGGCTTCGTCGAGATCGGGACGCTGACGGGCGAGGCCCAGCCCGGCAATCCTCGGCCGCGGCTCTTCCGCCTGCCCACCGACAACGCGCTCATCAACCGGATGGGCTTCAACAACCAGGGCTCCGCCGATGCGGTCGCGCGCCTCTCCGGGCCACGGCAGACCGTCGTCGGCGTGAACATCGGCAAGACGAAGGTCGTCCCCGAGGAGCAGGCCGAGGCGGACTACGTGAAGTCCACCGAGCGCCTCGCGAAGCTCGCCGACTACTTCGTCGTGAACGTGAGCTCGCCCAACACGCCGGGCCTCCGGAACCTCCAGGCGACGGAGAAGCTCCGCCCCTTGCTCGCGGGGGTGCGTGCGGCCCTCGACCGCACGAGCCCGGAGCGCCGGGTGCCGCTGCTAGTGAAGATCGCGCCGGACCTCGCGGACGAGGACGTCGACGCGGTCGCGGATCTCGCGCTCGATCTCGGCCTCGACGGCATCATCGCGACCAACACGACCATCCGCCGCGACGGGCTCGACACCCCGGCGGCCGTCGTCGAGACCATCGGCGCCGGCGGTCTCTCGGGACCGATCCTGAAGGCCCGCTCGCTCGAGGTCCTGCGCCGCCTAAGGCAGCGGGTCGGCTCGAAGCTCGTCCTGATCTCGGTCGGCGGGATCGAGAACGCCGAGGACGCCTGGGCCCGGATCCGCGCGGGCGCGACGCTCGTGCAGGTGTACACGGCCTACGTCTACGAGGGGCCGCTCCTCCCGCGCCGCATCGCGCTCGGCCTCGAAACGCTCGCGAAGAAGGCCGGATTCGCGCGCGTGCAGGACGCCGTCGGAAGCGAGCCCGGCGCCGCCTCTTGAAGCCCGAGGGGCTTTCCTTCACCGTCTCCGCAGACAGGCCGAGATGACCGATTCCACGCCTCCCGTTCGTCCCCTCGCCGAGATCCGCAAGGAGCTCGACGGCCTCGACGCCGACATCCTCGCGCTCCTCGCGAAGCGTCAGCAGATCGTCGCCGAGGTCGCCGCCACGAAGCTCGCGCAGGGCATCCGCATCCGCGACGTGGCCCGCGAGGACGAGGTGCTGCGAGAGCGTGCGGCGCGCGGCGAGAAGCTCGGCCTGCCCCCTTCGGTGGTGCAGTCGATCTGGCGCCTGCTCATGATGGCGAGCCGCGATCACCAGGCGGCCCTCAAGATCGAGGCCGCGCCGCAGGCGGAGCCGCGCACGGTCGCGATCCTCGGCGGCAAGGGCGGCATGGGCAAGCTCTTCCAGGGCCTCTTCGAGGGGCTCGGTCACCGCGTGCTCGTCGTCGATCTCGACACGACGCTCACGGCCGTCGAGGCCGCGAAGCAGGCGGACGTCGTCGTCGTCACCGTGCCGATCCGCGAGACCGAGCGCGTCGTCCGCGAGGTGGGCCCCCACCTTCGCGAGGACGCGCTCCTCCTCGACCTCACCTCGCTCAAGACGGCGCCGATCGCGACGATGGTCGCCTCCACGAAGGCCAGCGTCGTCGGCTCGCATCCGATGTTCGGACCCGGCATCCACACCTTCCAGGGGCAGCGCGTGGTGCTCTGCCGAGGGCGGGGCGACGCCTGGTTCGAGTGGGTGAAGGCGACCTTCGAGGCACGCGGCCTCGTCGTCACCGAGTCGAGCCCGGAGCAGCACGATCGCGCGATGGCGCTCGTGCAGGTGCTGACGCACTACCAGACGCAGGTCCTCGGCCTCACGCTCGCGCGGATGGGCATCCCGCTCGAGGAGCCGCTCGCGTTCACCTCGCCCGCCTACCTCCTCGAGGCCTACGTCACGGCGCGGCACTTCGCCCAATCGCCGGCGCTCTACGGGCCGATCGAGATGGAGAACCCGCTCACGTCGCAGGTGACCTCGACCTTCGAGGCCTCGGCCCGCGAGGTCGCGGAGATCCTCGCGTCGAAGGACCAGGCGCGCTTCGACGCCCTCTTCTCCGAGGTCTCGTCCTTCTTCGGCGAATTCACGCAGGAAGCCCTCGAGCAGAGCGGCTTCCTCATCGACCGCCTCGTCGAGCTCACGACCGGGCGCGCCGCCTCCGCGCAGGGCCGATGAGCGGCGAGCGCGTCCCCTTCGAGCTCGTCTGGGACGTCGAGGGCATCTCGGTCGCCTGGGTCTCGCGGAACGGCCTCGCCGTCGCCCGCTACCGCTCGATCGAGAACCTCGAGCCGGTGCAGTCCGGCCACCTCGGGCCGAAGCTCGGCCTCGTGACGTCGCCCTCGGGCGTGCACGTCGACGGCGAGCTCTACGTCGCCTTCGTGGTCGACGGACAGGTCCACGTCGCGCGGCTCGGAGGGCCCTCGGAGCCGCTCGGCGTGAGGGGCCGCGAGGTCGCGCTCGCCGCGAGCGGGGGCGAGCTCCACGCCGTCGTCGTGGACGGAGAGGGGCTCGTCCATCGGGCGGTCCACGTCGAGACCTGCGTGCCGAAGGGCCGGCCGACGCGGCTCGTGCAGCGTCGGGACGTGCTCCCCGGGATCGGGGTCTTCGTCGCGAACACGGGCGTCCACGCCGTCTACGTGCTCGAGGACGCGCTCTACGGCGTCGTCCGCTGCCCCCGCAAGGAGGGCGAGGCCCCTCGCGACGTGCGCAATCCGCTCGATCTCCCGGCGACCGAGATCCACGTCGCCCAGGTCGTCCGTCGCGCCGCGCTCGTGCTCGGCGAGGGGGGCGAGCGCGTGCGCATCGTCCGCTTCTCGTCGGACGCGATGCCGGAGGAGCGCGCGGCCGTCGCCATCTACGAGCCCGGCGCGAGGCTCGTCGCGCCGCGGGCGATCTGGTACGCGGACCGCTTCCTCGTCGCGGCGCGGGACGAGGCACGAAGCGCGCTCCGCATCGACGAGGTCGGCGAGGACGCCCGCACGCGCTTCGTCCTCGCCGACGTCGAGGGGCCCTTCGAGCTCGCCTACCGCGACCAGCGGATGGTGCTGCTCTCCCTCGAGCTCCTCGGCGACACGGCGCGCGTCGAGGCGACCCTGCGCAGCGGCTCGGGCGAGAGCTTCGGGACGAAGCACCTCGACGCGACGCCGAGCGATTCCGCGACGAGGTCCGTCGAGGTCTCGCTCGCGCGCCTCGTGCGGGACGTGGGCGCGGCCGCGGCGACCGAGGCCTACCGCGAGGCCCGCACGCCCCTCGTGACCGAGCCCGAGCATCTCCACCTGCACGGCGAGCTCGACGGGGGCACGGTCTTCCTCCGCGCGACGCGCCTCGAGGATGGCGTCGGCCTCGTCTTCGAGGCGACCGGCGAGCGCGACGTCCCCGTCGACGTCGAGGGGCTGCGGACGGCCGCCCCGCTGCGGGCCGAGGGCGCCCTCGACGCGATCGTCCGCTGGGTCCGCGAGGCCCTACCGACCGACGACGGCCGGCAGGCGGACGCCGACGACACGGCGATGGCGGAGAGCCTCGCCGACCTCGGCGAGGCGAGCTTCACGGCCCTCGACCGCGAGGACGCGACGCTGAGGGGGAGGGTGGTGCTCGGCGCGGTGCCGGAGGCGGCCGCGGTGCTCGCCGTGCTTCGGGCCGCGGTGCGGGCTGCGCGGGCCACGGCGATGGTCGCTCCCCCCGGTTGACGCCCCGCCCCACATCTGGGAAATCCGCTCTCCGGCCCTCGATAGGCCGCCACGGAGACGACGCATGACTTCGAAGATCGCGATCCACGGTGCCGCCGGCCGCATGGGGCTCTCCATCGTTCGCGTGCTGCGCGAGGACGCGGACGCGAAGCTCGTCGGTGCGATCGATCGCGCGCCCGCCGCGGGCAAGGACGTGGGCGTGATGGCGGGCGGCGAGCCGCTCTCGGTGCTCGTCGGCGACGATGTCGAGGCCGGCATCGCGGCGGCCGACGTCGTGATCGACTTCAGCCATCCCTCGGCCTCGCTCCCGCTCTTCGAGCGCCTCGCCGAGCGCGGGACGCCCGTCGTCATCGGCACGACCGGCTTCGAGCCGTCGGGCATCGAGGCGATCCACCGCCTCGGTACGAAGGTCCCGGTCGTCTTCGCCCCGAACTACAGCCAGGGCGTGACGATGCTCTTCCACCTCGCCGCGCGCGCCGCGAAGCTCCTCGGCCCCGGCTTCGACGCCGAGATCGTCGAGATGCACCACCGGCTCAAGGTCGACTCGCCGAGCGGCACCGCCGTGAAGCTCGCCGAGGTCGTCGCCGAGGCTCGCGGGAGCACCTACGCCGAGACCGCGCTCCACGGCCGCAGCGGCCAGGTCGGCAAGCGCACGGACGCCGAGATCGGCGTGCTCGCGCTCCGCGGCGGCGACGTGGTCGGCGAGCACACGCTCTTCCTCGTCGGGCCCGGCGAGCGCCTCGAGCTCACGCATCGCGCGACCGATCGCCAGATCTTCGCGCGTGGCGCGGTGCGCGCGGCGCATTGGGTCATCGGGAAGAAGCCCGGCGTCTACGACATGTTCGACGTGATGGGCGTGGAGCGCTGAGCGGCACGGGCCGCGCGCGCGATCCGATGGCGAGAAGGCTCGCGATCCACGGTGCGGCGGGCAGGCTCGGGCTCGCGATCGTGCGCGTGCTGCCCGAGGCGCCGGAGCTCGAGCTCGTGGCGGCGCTCGGGCGCGGGGCGGCGTTGGGACAGGATGTGGGGACGCTCGCCGGGGCCGAGGCGCTCGGCGTGCGGATCACCGACGGGATCGAGGCGGCGATCTCGGACGCGGACGTGGTGATCGACACGAGCCATCCGACGGCTTCGTTGCCGTTGTTCGAGCGTCTCGAGGTTCATGGGAAGCCCGTCGTGATCGCGACCACGGGCTTCGAGGCCGAGGGGCTCCGTGCGATCGAGCGGCTCGGTAGGAGGGTTCCGGTCGTCTTCGCGCCGAGCTACAGCCAGGGCGTGACGGTGCTCTTCCACTTGGCTGCGCGGGCGGCGGAGCGGCTCGGCGAGGGCTTCGATGCGGAGATCGTCGAGATGCACCACCGGCGGAAGGTCGATGCGCCGAGCGGCACGGCGGTGGAGCTCGCGGCGGTCGTCGCGGAGGCGCGGGGTGGGAGCTACGCGGAGAGCGCGGTGCACGGACGCAGTGGGCAGGTCGGCGCGCGAAGCGACGCGGAGATCGGCGTGCTGGCGTTGCGGGGAGGCGACGTCGTCGGCGAGCACACGCTGATCCTCGCGGGCCTTGGGGAGCGGCTCGAGCTCGTCCATCGCGCGACCGACCGGCACATCTTCGCGCGGGGCGCGGTGCGCGCGGCGCGGTGGGTCGTCGGCAGGCAGCCGGGCGTGTACGACATGTTCGATGTGATGGGCGTCGAGCGCTGAGCGCGAGACTCGGGGTCCACAACGCGAACGGCCCGCATCTCTCGATGCGGGCCGTCGTCTGTATCCCTCGCGCCGAGGCGCTCAGATCGTGATCACGGGTTGTCGCGGATCAGGATCGCGGCCGGGGGCGGGTTGAGCGGGGCGGTCGCCGGGTCGAGCACCTGGGGCGGCGCGTCCATGATGAACACGGTCGCGATGTTCCCGTTGGCCGTGCCGGTGTTGCCGACCGCCGTCGCAGCGACGCCGCCCGAGTAGCCGGCCTGGATGGCCGCCTGCTGCGGAATCGTGCCGTTCGCGGGCATGTCGGTCGCGGTCGGCGTGCCGGAGAAGAGGATCTTCGCCGGGCACGCTCCGGAGCCGAGGGAAGGCGAGAAGTACGTGTCGGGGGTGTTGGCGGGCACGCCCGATCCGGTCAGGTAGCCGGTCGAGACGATGTTCGCGAGGTCGGAGTAGCCGCTCGAGAGCACCGCCGAGTTGGCCGGGAGGCCCGTCGAGCCGACGCGGAAGACCGGCAGCGGCGCCGTCATCGTCGGGATCGGGATGAGGGCCGAGATGCCCGTCGTGGCGCCTCCGTTGGCGAGGTCCGCCGCAGTGATCGTCGCGTGGCAGGAGGTCTGCGCGCCATAGGTCGTCGACGTGTTGACGATGCGCCACGCCGTACCCGTGGCGGGCGCCGCATGGTCGTCCGAGAGCACCTGGATGCTCACCGAGGGGCAGGCTCGCGTCGGAGCCGCCAAGACGTTGTCGCCGAGGTCGTAGCACTCGGTGTTCGTCGTCGCGGCCGCGTCACGACCCGTCACGAGGATCGTGTACTTCTTCATGTCCTGGAACGCGCCCGCGGTCCCGCCGACCGGGATCTGGAGGGTCGCGACCGGGGTGCGCGAGGCCTTGGGCACGCAGTTGGCCGCGACGCCCGTGCCGAACATCGTCTCGTCGATGTCGTCCTGGTTCCAGATCTGAGCCGTGCGCGTGAGCGACGCCGTCGAGTTGAGCGCGACGAGCGGAGCGGTGTTGTAGGCGCTGATCGCGCCGTACTGGAGGGCAGCCGCTTGGTAGCTGTGGGTACCGCCCGTGCCGACATCCCGAGCCGTGAAGAGCGTGTTCGCGACGGTGGTGGCGCCCGCCTGCGTCAGCACGCAGACGTGGGCCTTCCAGGTGGCGGGGATGGTCGGGGGGCCCGCGGTGCCGGCCGTCGGCGTGCCGACGCCGTAGGCGAGGTGACCGAGGCGGACGATCGCCGCCTGCGGAGCGGCCGCGTCCTGCGCGGCATCCTGCGACCCGCTGTCCTGCGAACCCGAATCCTGGGAACCCGAGTCCTGCGCGCCCGAGTCCTGGCCGGAGCCGGCATCGCTCGTCGTCTTGCCGCCATCGTCACACGCCGCGCTGCCGATCGCGACGATACAGCCGAGGAGCAATCCCCCTGCCTTCTTCCAGGTGTTCGTCATTCCGCTCTCCTTCACGCCGCGCTGCGCACTCGCATCCAGGGATCCCTCACCCGAATTGGCGACGTCTCTCCGAAACACACGCTAACGAACGGATCTGGAAAATTCCACCAATTCGACGATGGATCCATCGGCTAGGTGGGCCTTCGGAGGCGCGTGTAGGGAGGATGCAGTCGGGATCGCAGCAGGTCGCCGCGGTTCCTGGTACGCTCTGTCGCGGATGAGTGGGACGGAACGTGTCTGTGCCGCGTGTGGGCACATCGCGAGCGGAGAGTCGCGCTTCTGCGGCCGTTGCGGCGCGCCCATGCCCGTGACCTCGGGAACGCCGGCGAGGCCGGCGAGCGTGCCTCCTCCGGGGGCTCCGGCGAGCGAGCGTCCTCCGGGCGCTCCCGCGTCGGTGCCGCCTCCGGGAGGTGTGCCGCGCGAGCGCAAACCCGCGACGATCCAGGGCATGAGCGCGGCTCCCGCATCGGAGCCGCCGCACCCGTCGCGGCCGGCGCTCCCGTCGCGTCGCCATCAGCCCACGATGCTCGGCATGCCGATCGTCGCGGGCGCGGAGGCCCCCGCCGCTCCCACGCCTGCCGTCGCCCCCTCGAAGACGCCGAGCGTGCGGCCGCACCACGGCACGATGCTCGGCATGCCGGCGATCCAGATGCCGCCTGCAGGGCCGTCCGGCGCCACGGCTGTCACGCCGCCCGCCGCGCCGGGCGCCCCGCTCGCCATGCCTCCCGGGGCCGCCACGCTCCACGACGCGTTCACGCCGACGCATCCGCCCGCGGCCCCGAATGCCGCCGCGTTCGCGCCCACCGAGGAGGTCGCGCAGGTCACGCCGGCGATGGTCGCGGCGGCCCATCCGCAGCCGCCCGCGCCCTCGGCGCAGCCCATCCCCCCGCAGGGTGGCATGCTCGCCTCGCCCTTCGCGGGCATGGCCTCGCCGAACGCCGTGCTGCCGGGAGGGCTCGGCAGCGCCCCCGTCGGGGCGGCCCAGCCTCCGTTCGGAGCCGTCCCGCAGGCGCCGCAGGGCATCGCGCCCCAGGCCCCGCCGCCGGTCTTCGAGGCGCCTCCCGCCGAGCCCGAGCACGTCCGCGGCCCCGGCATGGGACCCGTGCGCCCCGCGGCCTCGCCCGCGACGCCGGTCGCTCGGCCGTACGACGAGGCGACCCCCGAATTCACGCGTCCCTCGCCGCGCGGACGTCTCGAGGTGACGTACGAAGAGGTCTCCGAGCCGATGCCCGCCGAGCGGCCCCGTTCGCGCGGCATCGCGGGACTCGTCGTCGCCGGCTTCCTCGGGATGGCGGCCCTCACCGCGATCGGCGCCGCGCTCTACGTCGCCTTCCACGACGACGACCTGCGGGCCGAGGTCGCGACCGTCGAGGGCGAGCAGGCGCTCGTCGTCGATCTCCGCTCGACCGCCCCCGGCACGAAGGTCCGCTTCCAGGGGCGCGAGGTCCCGCTCGCATCCGGGCGCGCCGTCTTCCCCCTCGCGCCGGACTCGCTGCACCTCGGCGAGAACGAGGTCGCGCTCGACGTGGTCACGCCGGACGGGGCGGTGGACTCCCACCACGTCGTGATCTCGCTCGCCTATCGCGTGCGCGCCGATCTCGGCGGTCTCGACGACGATCCCCCGGTGCTCCGCGTCGTCGTCGATGCGAAGCCCGGCTCGAGCGTGTCGCTCGACGGAGAGGCGCTCGCGCTCGATGCGACGGGGCGCGGCACGAAGTCGATTCCCGTCGAGGCGGCGACCGAGGGCCAGTCGATCTCGCACTCGACGCGCTATCGCATCGTTCCCCCGGGCGGCGTGCCGGTGGAGGGCTCGATCGAGACGCGCATGCCGCTCGCGATGCTCCACCTCGATCGTCCGGGAACGTCGCTCGTCACGGATCGGGCCGAGGTCGAGATCGCCGGAACGGTCGGGCCGCGTGCCACGATCACCGTCGGCGATCGCACGATCGCGACGCTCGAGGGGCGCTTCTTCGCCCGCTGGCCGCTGACCGCGATGGGGGACCAGGACGTGACCCTGCGCGTGCGCGAGCCCGACAAGGCGCCGCGTCGCGAGGTGATCCACCTGCGTCGCGTGCCGGATCTCGCGGCGGAGGCGGCTCGCTACCCGGTCGAGCGCGATCTCGACTACGCACGGCTCGCGCAGAACCCCGGCACCTATCGGGGACGCCACGTCGCGTTCGAGGGCTTCGCCTATCACGTCGAGGTCGCCGACGGCCGCAGCGTGCTCCAGATCCTCGTGCGCGACTGTCCCGGCGGGCAGCGCTGTCCGCTCTGGGTCACCTATCCGGCCGCGACCGACGCGGTGCGGAGCAGCTGGGTCCGCGTCGTCGGAGAGGTCGCGGGCGAGCAGCAGTTCCGAGCCGCGAACGGCGGCCAGATCCTCACCGTCCCGCGCGTCGACGCGGCCTTCGTGCTCCCGGTGAGCCGATGAGGCGGAGCCGCCGCGCGTGAGCGTCGCAGGGCACGGAGCGGACGACTCGTTCGCGTGCCCGGTCTGCGGGCAGCCCGGGCCGCCCGACGCCCGCTTCTGCGGCACGTGCGGCACGGCGAGGCGGCCCACGATGGAGCTCGAGACCGCCGCGCCGGTCGTCGCCGATCCGCTGATCGGGCGCGTCATCGCCGAGCGCTACCGGATCGTGTCGTTGCTCGGTCGGGGCGGCATGGGCGTCGTGTACGAGGTCGAGCACGTCCACATCGGCAAGTTCATGGCGATGAAGCTCCTCTCCGGCGAGCTCGCGCGCGATCCGACCACGCTGCGCCGCTTCCGCCGCGAGGCCGAGGCCGCGTCCCGCCTCTCCCATCCGAACACCGTGCAGGTCTTCGATTTCGGTCGGAGCGAAGGTCTCGCCTACCTCGTGATGGAGCTCGTGCAGGGCGAGGACCTCGGTCAGCTCCTGAAGCGCCAGACCTTCCTCGACGTGCCGAGGCTCGCCCGCTTGATGATGCAGATCGCCGGCTCGGTCGGCGAGGCGCATCGCCAAGGGATCGTCCACCGCGACCTCAAGCCCGAGAACGTGATGGTGGTCACGGGCCCGCAGGGCGACGTGGCGAAGGTCCTCGACTTCGGGCTGGCGAAGCTCCGCGAGTCGCCCGGCCAGAACACGGTCACGCGGCAGGGAGCGATCCTCGGCACGCCGCACTACATGTCGCCCGAGCAGATCCGGGGCGAGAACGTCGATGTCCGGAGCGACGTCTACGCCCTCGGCGCGCTGCTCTACAAGGCCGCGACCGGGCACCCGCCCTTCCGAGGCGACACGGCCATCGCCGTGCTCACGAAGCACATCACGGAGGCTCCGTCGCCGCCGTCGCGCGGGGCGCCCCAGCCGCTGCCGCCCGAGCTCGATGCGATCGTGCTCCGATGCCTCGCGAAGAACCCGGCCGACCGCTACCCGAACGCCGACGCGCTCCGGACCGCGCTCGGGGACTTCCTCGTCTCCATCGGCGAGACGCTCGATCCGACGCTCCGATCGACGACGGGCATGCGCGTGTCGCAGGTGCGCGTGGCCGTCGCGGAGACCTCCGCGACGCGCGAGGACGTCGACGTCTTCGAGCGCAAGCTCCGGAGGCGGGGGCGGATCCTCCAGGCCTCGCTCGGCCTCCTGGTCGCGAGCATCGTCGCGGTGCTCGCGTTCGGCGTGGTCCGCTTCCAGGCCGAGCCGAGGGCCGTCACGCGCGAGAGCGAGCCCAACGAGACCGTCGAGACGGCCGATCCGATCGCCGAGGGCGTGACGATCCGAGGGCACCTCGGCCGGCGTCGCGACACGCGGATCGGCGATCAGGACCTCTTCCGCCTCGTGCGCGGCTCGAGCGCGCCGACGCATCTGCACGCCGAGCTCGGGCCCCTGCCCAACATGGACGTCGTGCTCGAGCTCGTGCGCGTCGGGTACCGAGAGCCCGTGCTCCGCGTCGACACGGGAGGCGTGGGGGAGGGCGAGGTCGTTCCCTCGTTTCCGCTCGGCGAGGGCGACTACGCGCTGCTCGTGCGGGAGCAATGGATCGAGGGGCGCTACCCGACGGAGAACGTCTCCGACGTCTACACCCTCCGCTTCACCACGCTCGTGCCCGGGCCGAGCGACGAGCACGAGGTCAACGACTCCGTCG
Source organism: Polyangiales bacterium (assembly GCA_046351215.1). Taxonomy (GTDB): domain Bacteria; phylum Myxococcota_A; class Polyangia; order Polyangiales; family Houyiibacteriaceae; genus JAXLYX01. Next base: position 548,616 of record JAXLYX010000006.1, read on the forward strand.
ATCGCGCCGATCCGCTGCCCATCGGGGCCGAACGGGTGGGCTACGTCGGCTGGGCCGGGGACGAGGACGTGTACTGCGTCGACGGGGAGAGCCCGAAGGCGAGGGTGAGCGTCACGGGCGTCCCGGAGCTCGACCTCGTGCTCCGCATCGAGGATCGGGCCCTCGCTTCCGATCGCGAGGTCGACACGGCCGGCGAAGGTGCGGGCGAGACCGCCGAGCTCGGCGCCGTCGAGCCCGGTCGGACCTGCGTGCGCGTGCGCGCGAAGGGGCGCGCGGACGGGACGCATCGGGCCTCGAGCGCGGCGACGTACGCGATCACCGTCGCGTCGGAGGGCTGAGCCGTGCGCGCGTTCGTCGTCGCGTGCTCGCTCGCGCTGGCCACTCCGATCGGCGTCGTACGTGCGGGACCCGTCTTCGCGGGTCGACGCAACGTCGTGCATCGGGGGGTCGATCCGTCCGCGCCCGCGGCGACGTCCGGGGTGGACGGGAGCCGCGGCGGGCGCTCGCCGTACCGTGCCCCAGAGCGCGCTCCCGAGCGTGCCGGCACGATCGCGCTCGGGAGCACGCTCGCCTCTCCCATGGCCACCCGCGACGGAACGCTCTACGTCCCCACCGACGCGGGGCTCGTGGTGATCGGGAGCGATGGACGCGAGCGCTTCCGCCTTCCCGGCGAGCCGGTGCTCGAGACCCCGACGTTGCTCGCGAGCGGCGACGTCGCCTTCGCCACCTCGCTCTCGACCCTCGTGATCGTGAGCCCGGAAGGGGCCGTGCGGCGTCGGGCGACGCTCTCGTCCCCCGTGGTCCACTCGATCGTGGCGCTCCCCGACGGGGCGCTCTGCTACGCGACGCGCGACCTCGTCTTCCGCTGCGACGAGCTCGACGGGAGCCCGCGCTTCGCGAACCGGCTCTTCGCGCTCCCGTCCACCGATCCGGCGCTCGCCGGGGACGGGAGCCTCCTGCTCGCGGTCGGGGACGAGCTCCTCGCCCTCGACGCGCTCGGTACCGAGCGATGGCGTGCACCGCTCGGGGCCTCCGTCGCCGTCGGCCCGGTCGTCGCGCCGGGCGGGAAGGCGTTCGTGCTCACCTACGCGGGCGAGCTCGTGACCGTGGCGCTCGCGGACGGACGGACCCGCCGGAGGCTCCTGCCCGTGCGCCCCGGCGGGTCGGGCGGGCTCTTCGTCGGGCCCGACGGGAGCCTCGTCGTCGCCGTCCCGGGCGCGGCCCTGATCGCGTTCGACGCCGCGGGCGAGGAGCGCTTCCGCACCGACCGGCGCGGCTCGTTCGGGGCTGCGGGGCTCGTCGACGCGGACGGCGTCTTCCTCGGGCTGAACCAGGAGGGCGTGCTCCACGCCCTCGGTCCCGACGGCCGCGAGCGCTGGCGCATCGAGCTCGGCGAGCGTACGGATGCGCCGCCGATCCTGCTCCCCGACGGAACGCTCGTCGTCCCGTTCCGCTCCGGGAGCCTCGCATCCTGGAGACCGCCGTGCGCGTCGACGAGCTCGACTTCGAACTGCCCGAGGAACTGATCGCCCAGGCTCCGCTCGAGGAGCGCGACGCGTCGCGCATGCTCGTCCTCGATCGTGCGACGGGCGGGATCCAGCATCGGGCGGTACGCGACCTGCCGCGCGAGCTCCCTCCCTCGCTCCTCGTCTTCAACGACACGCGCGTGATCCCGGCGAGGGTCCACGGGCGCAAGGAGTCCGGGGGCCGCGTCGAGCTCCTCTTCGTGACGAAGCTCCGGGACGAGGGCCCGGCCGAGCTCTGGCTCGCGCTCGGACGCGCCTCGAAGGGCCTCTCCGCGGGCACGCGCGTCCTCGTCGAGGATCCATCGACCGACCTCCGCGTCGTGGAGAAGCGCGAGACCGGGGAGGTCGTGGTCCGGATCGAAGCCGAGGGAGGGGCGCTCGCTGCGCTCGAACGGCTCGGCGAGATGCCGCTGCCTCCGTACATCCGGCGCTCGAGCGGCGCGGCCGATCGCGAGCGCTACCAGACCGTCTTCGCCGCGAAGCCGGGCGCCGTCGCCGCGCCGACGGCCGGCCTGCACTTCACCGATCGGCTCCTCGGCGAGCTCGAGGCGGCGGGGCATCGCATCGCGCGCGTGACGCTGCACGTGGGCCTCGGCACCTTCCTCCCCGTGAAGGTCGACGACCTCGACCACCATCCGATGCACGAGGAGGTCTACGAGGTCACGGAGGAGGCGGCCCGGGCCATCCGCGAGGCGCGCGCCGAGGGGCGACCCGTCGTCGCCGTGGGCACGACCGTCGTGCGCACGCTCGAATCCGCCGCGCTCGACGGGGGCCTCGTCGAGCCGGGCCTCGGTCGCACGCGCATCCTGATCCAGCCTCCCTACGCCATGCGCGTCGTCGACGGGCTCGTCACGAACTTCCACCTTCCCCGCTCGACCCTGCTCGCCCTCGTCATGGCGATGGGCGGCGTCGAGCCCGTCCGCGCGGCCTATGCGGAGGCGGTGCGTGCGCGTTACCGCTTCTTCAGCTACGGCGACGCCATGCTGCTCCGGCCGCTCCCGAGGCATCGATGACCCTCCCGACGAAAGGCTTCCGATTCGACGTGCTCGCCCGCTCCGGCGAGGCCCGTCGCGGGCGTTTCACCACGCCGCGCGCGGTGATCGAGACGCCGACCTTCATGCCCGTCGGCACGCAGGCCACCGTGAAGAGCCAGACGCCGGCGGAGGTCGAGGCGACGGGCGCCCGCATCATCCTCGCGAACACCTACCACCTCTGGCTGCGTCCCGGCGCCGAGCTCGTCGACAAGATGGGCGGCGCGCCGAACTTCATGCGCTGGCCGCACGCGATGCTCACGGACAGCGGCGGCTACCAGGTCTTCTCGCTCTCGGATCTCCGCAAGATCGACGAGGACGGGGTGACCTTCCGCTCGCACCTCGACGGGAGCGTGAAGCGACTGACGCCCGAGGAATCGATGCGGGTGCAACGATGCCTCCGCTCGGACGTCGCGATGGTGCTCGACGTCTGTCCGCCGGGTGGCGCCCCGCGCGACGTGATCGAGGACGCGATGCGGAAGACGACCCGCTGGGCCGAGCGCTGCCTCGCGACCGAGCCCTGGGAAGGTCAGGCGCGCTTCGGCATCGTCCAGGGCGGCGTGCACGAGGACCTGCGGCTCTCGCACCTCGAGGACATCGGCGCGATGGGCTTCGACGGCCTCGCCATGGGTGGCTTCTCGGTCGGCGAGCCGGTCGAGGACATGTACCGCCTGCTCGCCGTGCTCGGCCCGCGCATGCCGGTCGAGAAGCCCCGCTACGTGATGGGCGTCGGCACGCCCTACGACCTGCTCCACGCGATCGGCTCGGGCATCGATCTCTTCGACTGCGTGCTCCCCACCCGCAACGCGCGCAACGGCCAGGCGCTGACCTGGTCGGGCCGCGTGAACCTGCGCCAGAGCCGCCACAAGGAGGACGAGGCGCCCGTCGACGCGCGCTGCGGCTGCCCGGTCTGCACGACGTTCTCGCGCGCCTACCTGCGGCACCTCTTCAAGGCCGAGGAGATGCTCGGGCCGCGGCTCGTGACGCAGCACAACCTCCACTTCTACGCCTCGCTCGTGCGCGAGGCGCGGCAGGCGATCGAGGAGGGGCGCTACGCGGCCTTCGCCGAGGAGACGATGCGCGCGATGCGCGAGGGCGACGAGATCGGCAAGGGCGGCTGATCTCGGGTACCTTGACGGCGGCGGACGCCGGCCACACCTCCCTCTCCGGACGAGGTCGAGGACGTCTCGCCCAGCAGGGTGATTCCGAGGATGAACGACGCAGCGAAGCCCACGGAAGGTCGCCGTATCCCCGCCAAGAAGCTCGCCCTCGTCGTGCTCCTCGGCCTCGGCGTCGCCGCGGCAGCGGGCTTCGTCGCGAAGCCGCGGGCAGTGGAGGTCGTGCGGCCGGTGCGGGCCGAGCTCGTGCAGACGGTCGTGACCAACGGTCGGGTGAAGCCGCCGTCGCGGACGTCCCTCGGCTTCGAGGTGATGGGGACCGTGGTCTCGGTGCCGGTCTCCGAGGGGCAGCCGGTGACCCGGGGCGAGCTCCTCGCCCAGCTCTCGGACGAGACCGCGCGCGCGCAGGTCGACCAGGCCCGGGCGGCGCTCGCGCAGGCCGAGGCCCAGCTCGCCCGCGTGCGTGGCACCCAGGCGAGGCTCGCCGACGCCGACGTCCGCGTCGCCGAGCTCGAGGTCCGACGGGCGAACGATCGCCTCGCACGCGAGGAGGCGCTCGCGCGGAGCGGCGCCACGACGGCCGAGTCGATCGACGAGGCCCGGATCCGTCGGGACTCCTCCCTCGCCTCGCTCGAGCGCGCGCGTGCGGCGCTCCGTGGCCTCGACGCGCGCGGCGAGGAGGCGCGCGCGGCGCGTGCTTCCCTCGAGCGAGCGCAGGCCGAGCTCCGCTCCGCGCAGGCCGCGCTCGACAAGACGAGCCTCCGCGCGCCGAGCGACGGGCTCGTGATCACGCGCACGGTCGAGCCGGGGGCGGTCGTGCAGCCCGGGGCCGCGCTCTTCGAATTCATCGCCAGCGGCGCGACCGAGCTATCGGTCGATCCCGACGAGACGAACCTCGCGCTGCTGGACGTCGGGCAGCCCGCGCTCGCCTCCGCCGAGCCCTATCCGGACCGCGTGTTCCATGCGCGCGTGGCCCGCATCGCCCCGTCGATCGACGCGGCCCGGGGCACGGTCGAGGTGGTCCTGGTCGTCCCCGAGCCGCCTTCCTTCCTGCGTCCCGACATGACGGTCTCGGTGGAAATCGAGGTCGCACGGGAGCCGCACGCGCTCGTGCTCCCCGCGGACCTCGTGCACGACCTCGCCTCCGACGCTCCCTGGGTCTGGGTGCTCGAAGGGGATCGTGCTCGGCGCCGCACCGTGCGCCTCGGGATCCGGGGGGACGAACGGCTCGGCATCGTGGGCGGGCTCGCGGAGCGGGACGTCGTGATCCGCGTGGCCGACGGGCTCGTGGACGAGGGCGCGCGCGTCCGCGCGAAGAGGGGGCGCTGATGCCCTTCGTCCTCTACCTCGCGTGGCGCTTCCTCGGCGAAGGCCGCGCGCAGGCGACCTTGATCGTCGTCGGCGTCGCCGTGGGCGTCGGCGTCCAGGTCTTCGTCACGGCGCTGATCGCGGGCCTCCAGAAGGATCTCGTCGAGAGCACCGTCGGCGTGCAGGCGCACGTCGTCGTCGAGCCTCGCGAGGAAGAGGTCCGCGAGATGCTCCGGAGCCGCGTGCCCGGGGGAACGGTGGTCGCCGCGAACCTCGATCGGCCGGCGCAGCGCATCCGCTCGATCGAAGCCTGGCCGAGGCTCGTCCGCTCCTTCGAGGGCGTCGACGGAGTGCGCGCCGTCTCCCCGCTCGCGCAGGGCCCCGGGCTCGCGATCCACGGCTCGGCGAGCACGAGCGTCGTCGTCAGCGGAATCGTCCCCGACACCTACGACGCGATCGTCCCGATCGCCTCCCACATGGCGCGGGGCCGCTATCGCATCGGTGGCCGCGACGTCCTCGTCGGCTCGAAGCTCGCCGACGATCTCGGCGTGTCCGTGGGCGATCTCGTCCGGCTCGAGACCGCGGGCGGCCGCGCGCAGCTCTTCACCGTGCGCGGCATCTTCGATCTCGGCTCCAAGGAGGCGAACGCCCATTGGGCGCTCGTCTCGCTGCGCGCGGGACAGACGCTCTTCGGCCTGCCGGGGGGCGCGACGCATCTCTACGTCGCGGTCGACGACGTCTTCGACGCCGAGCGCGTGGCCGGCGTGCTCCGCGAGCGCTCGGGGCTCGACATCGAGAGCTGGATGACGGCGAACGCGCAGCTCCTCGCGGCGCTGAAGTCGCAGAGCGGCTCCTCCGACATGATCCGCTTCTTCGTGCTCGTCGCCGTCGCGATGGGCATCACGAGCGTGCTCGTGGTCTCCGTCGTCCAGCGCTCGGGTCAGATCGGGATCCTCCGCGCCATCGGCGCCTCGCGCTCCGACGTGATGTGGATCTTCCTCCTCCAGGGAGGGTTCATGGGCTTCGTCGGCTCGGTGATCGGCTGCTTCGTCGGGGCCGCGCTCGCGCTCGGCTTCCAGGCGGCGACGCTCCGATTCGGCGGCGTCTACCACACGATCGAGCTCGACCTCCCGCTCTTCGCCTCGGCGACGGGCATCGCGATGGTCACGGGGCTCCTCGCCGCGGCGCTCCCGGCGCGGAGCGCGGCGGGCCTCGATCCGGCCGTGGCCATCCACCATGCCTGAGCCCGTCATCGAGCTCGAGGGCGTCCGCAAGTCCTACGGCACGAAGGTCGTGACGGAGGTCCTGCACGGCATCGATCTCCGGGTCGACAAGGGCGAATTCGTCGCGCTCGTCGGCCCCTCGGGCTCGGGCAAGAGCACGCTGCTCCACCTCCTCGGCCTGCTCGACGTGCCCACGTCCGGGACCGTGCGGATCCTCGGCGAGGACACGGCGACGATGGACGACGCGCGGCGCACCGCGCTCCGTGGACGCGCCCTCGGCTTCATCTTCCAGTTCCACCACCTGCTCCCCTCGCTCCGCGCGTGGGAGAACGTCGCGATGCCGATGGCGGCCGTGAAGGGGCGCCTCGACGGCTCGATGCGCGAACGCGCGGTCGAGCTCCTCGTGCGCGTCGGCCTCGAGGAGAAGATCGACGCGCTCGCGGGCGACCTCTCGGGAGGCCAGCAGCAGCGCGTCGCGATCGCCCGCGCGCTCGCGATGAGGCCGCCCTGCGTCCTCGCGGACGAGCCGACGGGCAACCTCGACACGAAGACCGCCGACGCGATCTTCGCGATGCTCCGCGAGCAGAACCGCGTGGGAGGGCATGCGTTCGTGATCGTCACGCACGATCCCTCGCTCGCCTCGCGATGCGACCGCGTGATCGAGCTCGTCGACGGACGCATCCTCCACGACGGTCCGCCCACGGAAGCCCTCGGGCGATGGCGCGGGGCGGGCTGAGCGACGGGGGCCGCTCTCAGCGCGGCGGATGCTCGTCGCGCGGTGCGGCGGGCTTCCGATCGAAGTAGGGCTCGACGACGGCGAAGACGCGACCCGCGTCGACGTAGCCCGCGAGGTGACCGCCTCCGGGCATCAGGACGAAGCGGCCCTCGGGCACGAGCTTCGCCTGGTGGCGACCGTGGCTCTCGGGGACGATGCCGTCGGCGTCGCCCTGGAAGAAGGTGACCGGCACCCGGATGTCGCGGAGACGGAAGCCCCAGTCTCGCGCGAAGAGTCGCGCGTCGTGGAGCGGCGCCTCGAGACCTCCGTCCATCACGTGGAGGATGTCGCCGACGAGCACGGCCTCGAACTCGGGATCGGTGAGGATCGGACGATCGGCCTTCGGTGCGACCGCGGCGAAGGCGCGCACCGCCTTGCTCGCGTGGGGCACGAGGGGACGGATCGCGCTCGGGAGCCGCTTGCCGATCGGCTCGGCGACCGCCGCGAGCGCCGGATGGAAGAAGGCGAGGGCGCGCGTGTAGCTCGGCACGGCGTCCGGGCCCGCCGTGGGACCGATGCCTCCGAGCACGCCGCCGGCGACCACGCGATGCGGGAGGTCGTGCGCGCAGGCGAGGACGTAGGGCCCGCCGCCGGAGAGCCCGACGACGGCGAAGCGCTCGATCCCGAGCTCGTCGGCCATCGCCGCGACGTCCCGAGCGAAGTCGCGGACCCGCGCGTAGCGATGCGCCGTCGACCAGCCCGTGCCCGGTCGCTCGACGCCGAAGAGGCGGATGCCCCGCTTCTCCGCCTGGGAAGGCGCGTCGGGCGGGACCTGCAGCCGTCCCCCCGGCGTCCCGTGGAACCAGAAGACCGGGAAGCCCTGGGGATCGCCGAACTCGGCCGCGCCGAGGTGCCGGCCGAGGGCGACGGGGACGCGATGCTCGCGATGGGGGCGGTGGGGGGAGCGCATGGGGAGAAGATACCATGATTCCGAAAACAGTAACCGTCGTTCTACGGGGATCCCGCCCGATCGCGGGGCGATCTCCCGCCCCCGGCTCCCTCCGTTGACCTCTCCCCCCGACGGCGCTACTAGGCCGCCCGAATCCCCCGCCTGTCCGGGGGCACGAGGTTGCCGTGGCCAAGATCGAAAAAGCGCTCATCTCGGTTTCCGACAAGACGGGCATCGTGGACTTCGCCAAGGGGCTCGCGGCGGCCGGAGTGCAGATCCTCTCGACCGGCGGGACCTCGAAGGCGCTCCGTGACGCGGGCATCCCCGTGACCGACGTCTCCGAGTACACCGAGTCGCCGGAGGTCATGGACGGCCGCGTGAAGACGCTCCATCCGCGCGTCCACGGCGGGATCCTCATGCGCGACCTCGACTCGGATCGCGCCGAGCTCGCGAGCCTCGGCGGCGCCCCCATCGGCCTCGTCTGCGTGAACCTCTATCCCTTCGAGGCGACCGTCGCGAAGGGCGCGCCGCACGACGAGATCATCGAGAACATCGACATCGGCGGCCCCTCGATGGTGCGCAGCGCGGCGAAGAACCACGCCCGCGTGACGATCGTCACCGATCCCTCGGACTACGGCGCGGTCCTCGAGCAGGTGCGCGCGAGCGGCGACACGACGAAGGAGCTCCGCGCGAAGCTCGCCGCGAAGGCCTTCTCGCACACGGCCGCCTACGACGGCGCGATCGCGGGCTACCTGACCTCGCTGAAGGACGACGGGGGCCGCGCGGAGTTCCCGGGCTTCCTCGCGCTCACGTTCGAGAAGGCCTACGACGTCCGCTACGGCGAGAACCCCCATCAGAAGGGCGCGTTCTACGTCGAGCGCAACGCGAAGCCCGGCACCCTGGCGCGCGCCGAGTCCCTCGGCATGGGCGCGAAGGAGCTCTCGTTCAACAACCTCGTCGACGTCGAGGCGGCGCTCGACGCGGTGCGCGAATACGACCGTCCGGCGGCCGTCGTCGTGAAGCACACGAATCCCTGCGGCGTGGCGGAGCACGACGTGCTCGAGCAGGCCTACCGCATCGCGCGCGAGGCCGACTCGCTCTCGGCGTTCGGCGGCATCGTCGCGCTGAACCGCGCCTGCGACCTCGCCACGGCGAAGGCCCTCTCCGAGACGTTCCTCGAGTGCATCGTCGCTCCCTCCTTCGACGCGGACGCCCTCGAGGTGCTCCGGCAGAAGAAGGCGCTCCGCATCCTCTCCACCGGCGCGTGGCTCGGCCCCGACTTCGCCGAGTGGCAGTACAAGCGCGTCGGCGGCGGTCTGCTCGTGCAGGACCGCGACTCGACCCGTCAGAACGAGGTCCGGAACGGCAAGGTCGTCACGAAGCGGCAGCCGACCGCCGAGGAGCTCCTCGCCCTCGATTTCGCGTGGAAGGTCTGCAAGCACGTGAAGTCGAACGCGATCATCCTCGCGAAGCCGGGCCGCACGGTCGGCGTCGGCGCGGGTCAGATGTCGCGCGTCGTCTCCGTCGAGATCGCGGCGAAGAAGGCCGGCGCCGAGGCGCAGGGCAGCGTGCTCGCCTCGGACGCCTTCTTCCCCTTCGCCGACGGCGTCGAGGCGGCGGTCGGCGCCGGCGCGACGGCGATCGTGCAGCCGGGCGGCTCGGTGCGTGACGAGGAGGTCATCGCGGCCGCCGACAAGGCGGGCGTCGCGATGATCTTCACGGGCGTGCGCCACTTCCGGCACTGAGCCACGGTTTCTGCGAGGCCGCGCGGCCCCACGGAGGAGCGGATCATGAAGGTTCTCGTCGTCGGCAGCGGAGCGCGCGAACACTCGCTCGTCTGGAAGATCGCCCAGGATCCGGGCGTCACCGTGATCGCGGCGCCAGGCAACGCGGGCATCGCCGAGATCGCGAGGACGTTCCCCGTGGACGTCGAGGATCCCGCGGCGATCGTGGCGCTCGCCCAGCAGGAGGGCGCCGACTTCGTCGTCGTCGGCCCGGAGGCGCCCCTCGTCGCGGGCGCCGTCGACGCGCTCCGTGCGGTCGGCATCGAGGCGTTCGGAGCCTCGAAGGCCGCGGCCCGCCTCGAGGGCTCGAAGGCCTTCTCGAAGGAATTCATGGCGCGCCACGGCGTGCCGACGGCCGGCTTCCGCATCTTCACCGACGCCGACGAGGCCGAGGCGTACGTCCGCGCGGCCGGACGTCCGCTCGTCGTCAAGGCCGACGGTCTCGCCGCGGGCAAGGGCGTCGTCGTGGCCACGAGCACCGAGGAGGCGGTCGAGGCGATCGACTCCATCATGCGCAAGAAGGCCTTCGGCCCCGCGGGCGACAAGGTCGTCATCGAGGAGACGCTGCGCGGCCAGGAGGTCAGCTACCACGTCGTCTCGGACGGGAAGACCTACGTGCGCATGGCCCCCGCGCAGGACCACAAGCGCGTCTTCGACGGGGACAAGGGCCCGAACACCGGCGGCATGGGCGCCTATTCGCCTCCGCCCGTCTTCACCGCCGAGGTCGAGGAGAAGGTCCTCGCCCGCGTCGTCGAGCCGACCCTCCGTGGCATGGCGAGCGAAGGAACGCCGTTCCAGGGCGCGCTCTTCGTCGGCCTGATGATCGAGAACGGCGAGCCGATGGTGCTCGAGTACAACACGCGCTTCGGCGATCCCGAGTGCGAGTCGATCATGACGCGCTGGAAGGGCTCCGTGCTCCCGCTCTTGCAGGGGGCCGTGCGCGGCACCCTCGATGCCGTGACGCCCGTGTGGGAGGCGCCCGCCTCGCTCTGCGTCGTCCTCGCGGCCGGCGGCTATCCCGGCACCATCGAGAAGGGCCGGGAGATCACCGGCCTCGACGAGGCCGCGAAGGTGCCGAACGTGACCGTCTTCCACGCGGGCACCGCGAAGAAGGACGGGAAGTTCGTCACCTCCGGCGGGCGCGTGCTGACGATCACCGCGATCGGCGCGGACGTCGACGAGGCCGCCGAGCGCGCCTATCGCGTCGTCGATCTCGTGGGCTTCGAGAACCGTCAGGTGCGCCGCGACATCGGCCACCACGCGCGCAAGCGCTGAGCCGCGTCCTCCGGCCGCCGCCTCCGGGTGTTTCGGCCCGCGCTTCCCCGAGGGCGTGTTACAAGAGGGGGCCGATGGACGAAGCCGTCTCCATCCTCGACGTCCTCCCCGATCCGACGCTGCTCGTCTCGAACGGCCGTATCGAGCGCGCGAACGAGGCCGCTGCGAGGCTGCTCGGGCGCGGCGCAGGCGAGCTCCGCGGCATCACGTTCGTGGAGCTCTTCGAGCCCCGCTCCGCCGAGCGGCTCGGGCACGTGCTCGAGAGCGCGCCGGAGCTCTCGCCCTCGGAGATCAAGGTCCACCTCCTCGGCCCGGCGGGCCGCTCGGAGCGGATGGCCCACCTCGGTCGCCTCGGGGATGGGCGCTTCGTCGTCAGCCTCCGCACGTTCGGCCCCACCTCGCGCCTGGACGAGCTCGTGCTCGAGCTCTCCCGCGTGGGCCTCGAGGGGGGCGGCGACGCCCTCCACGACATCGAGACCCTGCTCTCGGCGGCGCGACCGATCTTCGAGTCGCTCGGCTGGCTCCTCGTGATCTTCGAGGTCCAGGACAAGGGCGTCCTCGTCCGCGAGGTCTTCTGGCCGAGGCGGATGAAGGCGCGCGTGGAGGGCGAGCTCCCGGGGCGACGCCTCATCGGTCGATCGCTGCCGTTCGAAGCGCTCGGGGGCGTCTGGCCCACGCTCCGCTCCGGCAAGGTGGCGATGGTCGGCGAAGAGGACAGCGCGACCGAGGCGCGACGCTTCCTCTCGAGCATCGATCTCGAAGAGCAGGACCGCGCGCGCTACGCGGCCCTCATCCAGGGCCAGAAATGGCTGCGCGGCGCGTGGGCCCCGGCGGTCGTCGAGGGGCGCACCGCGTATCTGGTCGCGGCGATCGACTCGGAGCTCTCGCCCTCGGACCTCGCGGCGGTGCGACTCTTCGCGGATCAGATCGCAGGCACGGTCACGATGAACCGCCTCCAGCAGGCGATGGTCGAGAAGCAGCGCGGCGCGGCGCTCGGCCAGATGTCGACGCTGCTCGCCCACGAGGTCCGCAACCCCCTCGCCATCCTCTTCCAGGCCGCCCGCCAGATCCGCCGCCGGGTCGGCGAGAAGGTCAGCGTCGGGGACCTCCTCGACATCCTCGAGGAGGAGGCCGAGCGCCTGAACCGCCTCGTCGACGACCTCGTGTCGTTCGCGGGGCCCATCCGGCCGAGGCTCGAGGCCGTGGCCCTCTCCACGCTCGTGCAGCTCGTGGTCGAGGGGCTCGCCTACGATCCGGCGAAGGTCGCGCTCACGGTGAACGTCTCCGACGAGCTCCCGGCGCTGCTCGCGGATCCGGTGCTGCTCCGGAAGGCCATCGCGCACCTCCTCGGGAACGCGATCTCCCACGTCGAGCGCGGGGGGAGGGTCACGGTCACGGCGGAAGCCGAAGGGCCGCTCTGGGTCGTCCTCCGCGTCGCCGACGACGGAGAGGCGATCCCCGAGGACGTCCGCGGCCGCATCTTCGAGCCCTTCTTCACCACGAAGGCCCGGGGCAGCGGGCTCGGCCTCGCCGTGGTCCGGCGCATCGTCGAGGAGCTCGGCGGGGCGGTGGAGGTCGAGCCGAGGGAGCGCGGAAAGAGCTTCCGGCTCCGGATGCCCGCCTTCCTCGTGGCGTCGGTCCCGACCGGTGGGGGAGCCTCCGGGGCGGGCGTCGGCTGAGGTCCGAAGGCCCCGTCTGGCCCCGCATTCGGGCCTTCCCGCGGATCGATTTTGACGGCGGACCCTCGTCTGCGATACGAATTCCCGTCCCGGAGGACCCATGGCGCTGATCGAGACCGAGGAAGCTGCACGCCGTCTGGCTCGTGCCATCGCGAGCGATCTCTCGCTCTACAACGAGGAGAAGATCGTCGAGGGGATCACGAACGACACGCTCTTCTCGGTCCTCGCCGACGAGATCGAGGAGGGGCGGGCGCTCTTCAAGAGCCGCGTCGCACCGGAGCTGTTCGGGAAGAACTTCTACGATCGGGCGATCATCGACATCCTCGTTCGCTCCAAGGGACACGTCCAATCCAAGCTCTGGTGATCGCGTCCGCGATGCGTGGTCGTTCACGACGTCGGCTCGCGCGGGCGCGCTCGCTCCTCGCGCCGCGGGCGGTGGCGCGTATGTGACCTCCGAGGGCGCGTGGCGTCCGGGGGGTCGCATGGAGATGTTGCGGGAAGGTGGGTTCTTCGCCTGGCTTTCGCTCGCGTCGGCGTTCGTCGGGGTCGTGCTGGCGGTCTTGCAGCTGGTCGTCGCGAAGCGGTTCGACCTCGTGCCGATGGTCGTGGGTGGGGTCGGGGCGACTGTCCTCCTCGGCTCCTTGGCCTTCGTGTCGGGGATCCGGACGGGGGCCGGGGCCGCGGGCGGGGCCGATCCGGCGTCGGCGGCGTACCTGATGGCCGTGGGCGTGAGCGAGGCGCTGAACGGCGCGATGCTGGCGTTCCTCGGTGCCATCGTGCAGGCGATGGTCGCGTCGGTCGCCGTGCTGGTGCGTCGTGTCGCGGCGCGACGGGCCGCGGCGGCGACCGGGGGAGGTGCCTCGTGATCGACGTCGGCTCGCTCTTCGAGGAGGCCGGGATCTCCGGGCTCGTCGTCGTCGCCTTCGCGGCGTTCGGGCTCTTCCTCGCCGTCGTCCAGCTCGCCCTGGCGAAGGTCGTCGAGCTCGGGCCCGTAGTGATCGCGTCGGTCCCCATCACCCTGCTCGCGGGGGCGCTCGGGACGCTGCGCGAGCTCTCCCGCGCGTTCTCCGCGCTCGCCATGGTCGAGCCGGACCTCAAGCTCCGGTTGGCCGCCGTGGGCACGGCGGAAGCGCTCGCGCCGCTGGTGATCGCGCTCGTCGCCGGGCTCGTGCAGCTCTTCTTCGTCTCCGTCGCGCTCACCGTTCGCGCGAACGTGTCCAGGCGTCCTGGCTGATCACGCGCCCGAGACCGCGGCCCAGGCCCTCTCGAAGTCGGCCGGGGGCGGGGTCTCGAAGCGGAGCGGCTCGCCCGTGATCGGATGGCGGAAACCGAGCACGCCGGCGTGGAGCGCCTGGCGTCCGAGCTCGGCCCCGGCCTTCCGGACGAGGGGGTCTGCGACGGAGCCGCCGTAGACGGGATCGCCGAGCAGGGGGAAGCCGTGCTCGGCGAGGTGCACGCGGATCTGATGCGTGCGTCCGGTCTCGAGGCGGCAGGCGACGAGCGACACGCCGCGACCTCGGGCGAGGGTGCGGACGTGCGTGACCGCTCGCCGACCGTAGGCGACGCGGCAGGTGAAGCGCTTCCGATCCGTCGGATGCCGGTGGTGGAAGGTGTCGTACGTGATCGCGTCGGGGGGCGTGCCGACGCAGATGGCGCGGTAGATGCGCTCGAGGTCGTGCGCCTGGAACATCGCGACGAGCTTCTCGTGCGTCTCGGGCGTCTTCGCGACGACCATCACGCCGCTCGTGTCCTTGTCGAGACGGTGCACGATGCCCGGACGCACCGCTTCGCCGCCCTCGAGGTGCGTGTGGTGCAGGAGCGCATTGACCAACGTGCCGCGCGAATGGCCGGGCGCCGGATGCACGACCATCCCGGCGGGCTTGTCGATCACGAGCAGGTGCGCGTCCTCGAAGAGGATCACGAGCGGGATCGCCTCCGGCACGGCGTCGTAGGCGGGTGGCGGCGCCGGACGGATGCGCACGCGGGAATGCGCTCGCGCCTTCGTCTTGCGGTCGGCGACCGCGCCGTCCTGCGTGATCCGGCCTTCCGAGAGCCAGCGCTGGAGGGCGTTCCGCGAGGGGCCGAGGTCCTTCTCCGCGAGCACCTTGTCGAGGCGCAGCCCCGCTTCGGAAGGGAGGATCTCCGCCTCGATCGGCGCGAGCTCGTCGTCGTCGCCTTCCTCGAGGAGCTCGTTCTCGGGCTCCGCGGGGGCGCTCACGGGCTCTTCTTCGCGGCGAGCCGCTTCACGAGCTGCTGCGCGTTGGCCTGCATGTCGATGTTCCGGAACACGCAGAAGACCACCTTGGCCGTGAGCCCCTCGAGGTGCTCGGCGATCTTCTCGATCGAGGCCTCGTCGTAGCGCGAGCGGTGGCCGGCCGGCCCCGGCAGCCGGACGTACGCGATCGCCGTCCCGTCGGGGGTCTTGTCCTTGAGGGGGTCGTACGCCGCGAAGATCCGCGGGCCGGCCTCGAGCGCGTCGATCTGCTCCGGCTTCCAGCCGGGCAGGTCGAGCACGACCGGGCCGAGCTTCGCGGGCAGCGACTTCGCGAAGGCCTTCATGGTCTCCTTGGTCGCCTTCGTCGGCTTCCAGTCCTCCGGGGCCGTGAAGACGACGGCCTTCGCGTCGAGGCTGCCCGAGAGGGTCACGAGCCCCGCCGCGAGCTCCTTGAGCTCCGGATTCTTCGCGGCGAATTGGAGCTCGGCGAAGCGCTTCGGCGCCAGGAAGCTGAAGCCGTAGCCCTTCGGCGATTCGCGCAGCCAGCGCCGCACCGTGCCCTCGCCGGGCAGGCCGAGCTCCGATTCGGAGATTTCCACGGCCGAGAACTCGCGGAAATAGCGGCTCACGGGGATGGGGAAACCCGAGCAGGCGACGAAACGCATGGCGCGGAAGTATACCCGGTTTTCGGTCCGGGGGACGCGGCGTCTCGGGGCCGGACCGGTCTCCGTCGAGAACTCCCCGGCTCGGGACCCGGCTCTGGTACCCTGTCGCCGTGCGTTCCGGTCGCTTGCTCGTCGCGTGGATCCTGGGGGTGGGGCTCGGCCTCGGCTTCGGGGCCCGAGCCCATGCGCAGGCGGACTCGCGGGCGATGGATCTGCAGCTGTTCCAGCCGACGGCCGGCGCGGGCACGACCTTCCGCATCGACCGTCCCGAGGTCCTACGCCATCGGACGTACCTCCTCGGGCTCGCGACGAGCTTCGCCGGCGGCCTGCTCGAGCGGACATCGGATGGGAGCACCCAGGAGGTGGCGCCCTGGCGCTTCCAGAACGAGCTGCTCTTCGCGATCGGTCTCTTCGAGTGGATCCAGCTCGGCGTCGCGCTGCCCGTCACGTGGGAGAGCGTGGCCCGCGATCCCCTCGCCACGACCATCGAGACGCATCGCGTGTTCGGCTTCTCCGATCCGCGGCTCACGGTGAAGGTGCCCATCGTCCGTGGCGATTTCTCGCTCGCGGGAGAGATGCTCGTCACGCTCCCGGCCAGCACCGGCAAGGACTTCCGCGGCAGCGACTACTGGCAGATGATCCCGTCGGTGATCGCCGCGTACCGCACGGGGGACGTCGTCGTCACGGGCCAGGTGGGCTACGCCCTGCGGAAGCGGGCCGCCCTCGGCAATCTCGAATGGGACGACGAGCTCCAGCTGACGGCGGGCGTGAGCTGGGCGTTCTCCGACTGGGCCTCGTTGATCGGCGAAGGCCAGTACCGCGTCGGCCTCGGCGGACGCTCGATCGCGCCGAACCAGAATCCCATGGAGCTCGACGCGGGCCTCCGCTTCGCGCCACATCGGCGCGTCACGGTGGACGTCGGCGGCGGCACCGGGCTGCTCGCGGGCTACGGCGCTCCGCTCTACCGAGCCTTCGCGATCCTCCGTTACACCAACGAGGACGAGCCCTGCGCCGAGGGACCCGAGGACTTCGACGGCTTCGAGGACGGCGACTTCTGCCTCGATCCGGACAACGACGCGGACCGCGTGCCGGACGCGCAGGATCTCTGCCCGAACGATCCGGAGACCGTCGACGAATTCGCCGACGACGACGGCTGTCCCGATCTCGACGACGACGCCGACGGCCTCCTCGATGCGCAGGATCGTTGCCCGCGCGAGTCCGAGGATCGCGACGACTTCGAGGACGACGACGGCTGCCCGGAGCCCGACAACGACGAGGACGGAGTGCTCGACGGGGTCGATTCGTGTCCGATGGAGCCCGAGGATCGCGACAACTTCCAGGACGAGGACGGCTGCCCGGAGCCCGGGCCGCGCCAGGCGGTGATCACCGTCACCGACACGCGCATCCTGATCTCCGAGCGCATCTACTTCGACTTCGGGACCGACGTGATCCGCTCCGTCAGCTTCCCGCTGCTCGATCAGGTCGCCGAGGTCGTCATGGACCTCCCGCCGCGGCGCATGATCCGCGTCGAGGGCTACAGCGACTCGGTCGGCGTCGACGCCTACAACCTCGACCTCTCGTACCGACGGGCGCGTGCCGTGGTCGAGTACCTCGTCGCCAAGGGCGTGCCGGAGGCCCGCCTCTCGTACGTGGGCAACGGCGAGGCGAATCCGATCGCGCCGAACGACAGCCCCGAGGGCCGTGCGATGAATCGGCGCGTCGAGTTCACGATCCTGAATCCGGACGCGGCCACGCCGACGCCCACCGCTCCGCCGAACGCGCCACGCGGGCGCAACCGGCGCGGCGGTCGCTGAGCCCCTCGTGCGCCGCGCGCCGGTTGCGCGCGCGGTAGCTCTCAGTCGGGGTCGACGATGCGCCAGAGGCCGTCCTCGCGGACGAGCTCGACGCGGAACCGGTCGAGGTAGGGCATCGTCGCGTGGTCGCCGGCCTGCTCGATCGGGTTGTCGTCGTTCTCCCGGAGGGTGTGCACGAGGCGCTCGAGGTCCTCCCTCCCTTCGCCCTCGAAGCTTCGACGGAGCATCGCCTCGTCCATCCCCTCGCGATCCGCGGCGGGCGCGAGGCGGAGCAGGACGTCGTAGCGATGGTTCTCGGCGGCCCGCACGAACGCCCTTATCGCCGCGCGAGGCGTGGACTGATCGTAGGGATCGACGACGTTGCCGACGATGCGGTAGGCCCCGTCCTCGTAGACGAGCTCGAGGGTCTCTCCGTCGCCGTAGCGCAGGGTGGCCGTGCGGGTCGCGGGGCCCGCGGTGCGCTCGAGACGCGCGGCCATGGCCCGTGCCTCCGCCTCGTCCGACTCGATCCGGGCGACGAATTCCTCGAGGCTGGTCTCGCCGCGGACGCGGGCGGACAGGCGGCCGTACGCACGCTGGTAGCGCCCTTCGCGCACGTCGCGGGCGAAGGCCTCGACGACGTCCTCGGGGGACGTGGCCGCACCGTGCGCACACCCTGACAGCGCGGACGACACGGCGACGCACACGAGCCTCCGAGCCCACGTTCGAGAGCGCGCCATGCCCGTGTTCCTACCGCCCACGCGGTCTCCGGGTCAATGGAAGGCTCGGGTGAAGGGAATCGCGGCCGATCCGCGGACCCTCTGGTACGATGCGTCGCGTGTCGACCCCCGGTTCCGATAACCTCGATACGCGGCTCCTGCGATTCCGCAGCAATCCCGATGCAGCGACGGCCGAAGGCCTCGCACGAGCGCTCTACGATCGAGGCCGGGTCGTCGAGGCGATCGAGGTCGCCTCGGTCGCCGTCGCCGAACGGCCCCACGACGCGGCGCTGCACCTCTTGCTCGGTCGGGCGTGGGCGAGGGAGAACGATCTGCTCCGCGCGCAGCGTGCGCTCCTCGATGCGGCGAAGGCGGCGCCCAACGACGTCGACGTCTACCGCGCGCTCGGAGACGTCCTGCTCCGGCGTGGCGATCGCGACCGGGCGGGCAAGGTGATCGAGCGCGCCCTGCAGATCGCTCCCGGCGATCCAACGCTTCTCGCGCTCCGCGGGCAGGTCGCGGGCGGAGCGCCCGCGGCGCCGGCCCCGGCTCCCGTTCCGGCCGCGCCCGTCGCGGCCCCGATCCCGGCCCCCGCGGCGCCCGTCGCGGCCCCCGCCCCGAGGCCCGCACCCGCGGCGGTCGCGAGGCCGGTGGCTCCGGCCGCCGCTCCTCCGAGGCCGGTCGCGCCCGTCGCGGCCCCGAAGCCGTTCTCGGTCCCCGTTCCCCCGAAGCCCGCGCCGCTCGCCTCGCCCGCGATGCACGACGAGTTCGACGACGACGGCGACGCGACGATCGTGCGCTCCGATCTCTCGGCGCAGCTCGCCGAGGCCTCGGCGAAGCGGGCCGATCTCGCGAGCGTCCTCGCCGAGCAGCTCGGCAAGCCGCGCGCCTCCGCACCGGCCACGACCCCGGCCTCGACGGCCCGCTCCGCGCCGTTCGCCGGCCCCGTCGAGCCCCACCTCGGCGACGACATCCCGACCGCCAGCGTCGATCGGGAGACGCTCCTCGCCGCGGCGGAGGCCGCGCGAAGGGCCGCGGATGCGCGTGCCGCCGCTTCGGCGGCGTCGCATGCCGACGAGCCCCCGACGCTCCAGGTGGCGCTGCCCTCGTCGGCGACGCCGCTCGAGCCGCCGACGATCCCCGATCGGCCCGTCGCGGCTCCGACGCCGAGTCCGGTCCCGCCTCCCGCGCCCGCCGCCCGCACGGGCGGTCCCGAGCTCCCGGAGCCCACCGCGTCGGCCGCTCCCTCCGGTCGCCCTGCCGCCCGTCGGAGCTCGCTCCCGCCGCCCGAGATCCCGCAAGGGGGAAGGCCGGGCTCGCCCGAGGAGATCGACGGCATCCTCTCGATGCTCGAGGAGCGACGGATCTTCGAGCCTCCCGGGGCCGAGGCGGCGACGTGGGTGCAGTCGGACACCGTGCGTCGAGCGGGCACGCCGCTCGGACGTTCGGTGCTCAAAGCATGGGCGTTCGGCGTGCTCCTCGCGGGCATCGCCTACGGCGGCTACGCGTACAACACGCACCGCAAGCACTCGCTCGCGGAGCGAAAGGTCGCCGAAGCGCGGGACGATGCGTTCCAGGGCGACCACCGCGATCTGCTCGCGGCCGAGAGGCTCCTCCGCAAGGCCCGGGATCTCCATCCGACCGACGCCGACGGCCCGGAGGTGCTCGCGTTCGTCTATGCGCAGCGGGCGCTCGAGGACGGAGACGTCGCCGAAGGCGTCATCTCCGCCGCGGTGCGTCGCGGCACGGATCTGCATTCCGATGCGGGCATGCTCGGCGCCGCCAAGGCCGTCGCGGCCTGGGTCGGCGGCCGGCGTGACGTCGCGCTTCGAGAGGCCGCGGGCGCCGCCCGCGCGGGCGCGCGCTCGGCGGAGGTGCTCTACGTCGTCGGTCGGCTCGAGCAGCGCCTCGGGGCCGACGGCGCGCGGGCGCACCTCGACGCCGCGCTGCGCCTCCACCCCGATTTCCCACCCGCAGCGGTGGCTCTCGCGGTCGCGGACGCGGACGAGGGCAGGGTGGGCGAAGCCGTGGCCCGCCTCGAGCGCGTGGTGGCCCAGCATCCGGATCACCTCCGCGCACGGCTCTGGAAGGCCCTGCTCACGGCGGACGACGTCGATCCGGATCGGGCGCTCCAGACCATCGAATCGCTGAAGTCCTCGCTCCGCTACGGGGCGACCACCGATCGCGTGCTCGGGGCGTTGGTCCGGGCGCGCGCGCTGCGTCGCAAGGGCGACGAAGCGGGGGCCGGCCGTGCCGTCGACGCGGCGGCCGCTCTCGGCAACACGAATCCTCGCCTGCTCTTGATGGTCGCGCGGGAGGCGCTCGCCCTCGGTCAGCTCGCACGCGCCCACCAGGCCGTCGCGGCGGCGGTCACGGCGGCGCCCCACCTGCCGGAGGCCCGGAAGCTACTCGCCGAGATCCTCGTCGCGCGACACGACGGCGCGGCCGCCCTGGCCGTGCTAGCGCCGCTCGACGCGAACGATCCGGAGGTCGTCTCGCTCACCGCCAAGGCGGCGATCGTCAGCGGTGACTCGGAGGCGCTCGCCCGTGCGAGCGAGACGATCGCGCGCTTCGTCGGCGAGCATCCGGAGGCGTCTCCCTCGGTCCGTGCGCTGGCCATCCGCGTCGACGTCGTCCTCGCGCGCTCGCCGTCCGAGACCTACGAGCGGGCGAAGACCCTTGCGGCGGCCTCGGTCGCCGATCCCGACGTGACCCGCGCCCTCGGCGAGGCGGCGCTCGCGGCGCGCGAGGTGCAGCCCGCCCTGGCGGCGTTCACGCGGCTCGTCGCGCTCCTGCCGGAGGACGCCGACGCCCACTTCCTCCTCGGCCGAGCGAAGCGGACGAGCGGCCTCGCCGACGAAGCCAAGTCCGAGTTCGAGCGCGCCCTCGCCCTCGATCCGAACCACCTCGATGCCATGACCGGGCTCGGCTACCTGCTGCTCGACACGGGCGACTACGCGGGCGCCGACGCGCTCTACACGCGCCTCGCGGCCAAGGGCGGTCGCACGTTCGCCGGGCCCGCCGTGCTGGTCGGCCGGCTCGGTCGGGTCGAGGCCTTGCTCGGGCTCGGGCGCATCGCGGATGCGCGTGTGCAGTTCGACGGCGTGAGGCCGGACGAGCGCACGACGCCGGCCGCGCGCGTGGCGGGGACGCGCCTCGCGCTCCTCGACCATCGCCCTGGCGACGCCGTCGCGTCGATCCGGCCCCTGGCCGAGGCGAACGACGCCACGCCCACCGTGCTCGCCCTCTTCGGCGACGCGCTCTACGCGGCCGGGGAGACGGATCTCGCGGGACCTCAGTACGAGCGGGCGCTCGCGCTCGATGGCTCCAATCCCGAGGCCCTGCTCGGCTACGCGACCATCCTCCTGCGCGGCGAGAAGGGGCGAGAGGCGCTCGAGATCCTGTTCCGCGCGAGGCAGGCGCTCGCCACCCGCATCCGTCCTCCGTCGGTCGAGGCGCGCCTGCTCACGCTCACGGGCCGCGCCCAGATCCTCGAGGGTCATGCCGAGGAGGCGCGCGGCTCGTTGCGCCAGGCGACGCAGCGCGAGGGCGTGCCTGCCGAGGCCTATTTCTTCCTCGGCGAGACGCTCTCGGGCGTGAACTCGCCGGAGTCGCGCGCTGCCTACGAGCGCTACCTCGCCCTCGAGCCCACGGGACCGTACGCGGACCGTGCTCGGAGGGCCATCCAGTGATCCCCTCGCCGGGGTGGTCGACGCGCGCCTCGGCGCGCGTACGTCGTGTGACGCGCGATCCGCGTTCGCACCGTCCCGAGGCGAGCGTCCTTCCGGAGGTCCTCTCATGAAGCATCGGCTCTCGACCCTGCTCGCGTTCGTCCTGGCGATCGGCTGCGGCTCCTCCTCGACCGGAGCGAGCCCGGCGAGCGAGCCCGGCGCGGGAGCATCCGCGAGCGGCTCCGAGGCATCCGGCGAGAGCGCGCCGGCCCCCGAGGCCCAGTCGGCTCCCGACGACGGGATGCAGGTGGAAGGCATCCTCGGGACCATCCCCCGAACCGCGGCCCGCACTGCGCTCCAGGCGAAGATGCCGCGCTTCCTGCAGTGTTTCGCGAACCGCGCGGCGGAGGTCGACGTGCTCGGCGGACGCGCCGACCTGCTCTTCCACGTCGCGACCGACGGGAGCGTGGCCTGGGCACGGCTCACGGCCTCGACCGTGGGCGATCGGGTGACGGAGCGCTGCCTGCTCGACGTCGCCGCGACCGTCCGCTTCCCGCGCCCCGAGGGAGGCGAGGCGGAGGTCACCGACGCGATCGACGTGCCGCTCCCCGCGGACGTGCGCCCTCCGCTCGACTGGACCGAGGCGCGCGTCTCGCAGGCGGTCCGGAGGCTCGCCTCCGCCCGTCGTTCGTGCCGCGTGGGCGACGCGACGATGAATGTGACCGCGTACGTCGGACCGGGGGGCGAGGTGCTCGCCGCAGGCGCGGCCGCGAGCGTTCGCGAGGCGGACGACACCATCGATTGCGTGGTGGAGGCGGTGCGTTCCGCTTCGTTCCCGGACCCGGGCTCGTATCCGGCCAAGGTCCGCTTCGCGCTGCCATGAGCCGGCCGGAGGTCCCGATCCTCCACGTCGACGACGACGTGGTGGTCGTGAACAAGCCGGCGGGGCTCGTCGTCCACCGGGGGTGGGCGAACGAACGTCACGTCGTGATGACCTTGGTGCGGGATGCGCTCGGCAGCTGGGTGTATCCGGTGCACCGGCTGGATCGCCAGACGTCGGGCGTGCTGGTCTTCGCTCGCCATCCCGAGGCCCAGCGAGCCCTCTCCGCTTCCTTCGCCGGACAAGCAGTGGAGAAGCGGTATCTCGCGATGGTGCGCGGCCTCCTCGAGGCGCCGGGGACGATCGACTACGCGATCCCGCGCGACGAGGACGGCGAGCGTGTACCGGCGGTCACGGACTACGAGCCGATCCACGTCATCCCGCACTACACCTTCGTGATCGCGATCCCCCGCACCGGACGGCTCCATCAGATCCGGCGCCATTTCAAGCACGTGGACCATCCGATCGTGATGGACAAGAAGCACGGTCGAGGGGTCTTCAACCGCGTCGCCGAGCACGAGCTCGGCATCGTGCGGATGGCGCTCCACGCCCGGACCCTCGCGTTCCCCCATCCGACCACGAGAGAGCGCCTCTCCTTCGTCGCGCCCGTGATCGATCTCGGCCCGGCGTTCGGACGGCTCGGCCTCGCGTCGGAGCATTGGGCCTGAACGCCGACGTTTCCCTACCGCGCCACGAGGCGTTTCGGTGCGTAGCTCAGGCCGCGATCGCAAAACGCGAATCCCCAGCGTATCATCCCCCGAACCGGCGGGCGTCCGGCCCGGGGGCAGCAAGTCGAGCGAATCGGAGGAGGGCAACGAAATGAAGCGCAGCGTGAAGACCATCGGCCTCTTGGGTATGGCCGTCGCACCCCTCCTGGCCCTGATGTCCGCCGCGTGCGTGACGCGGACCGCGGGCACTGCGGGCTCGACCGTCGTCGTTCAGCCCCAGGTGGCCTCGGGCGTCACGGTGGTCGAGGCTTCCTGCACGCCGGGCGCGCAGGAGCAGTGCAACGGCCTCGACGACAACTGCAACGGCGCGATCGACGAGGGCTGCGGCTACTCGAGCGGTCAGCTCCAGGTCACCCTCGCGTGGAACACGGGCGCGGACATCGATCTGTACGTGACCGATCCGAACGGCGAGACGATCTACTACGGCTCGAACACCTCGAGCTCGGGCGGTCACCTCGACCACGACGCGCGTGGCAACTGCGGCGGCAGCGGCGCGGCCACCGTCGAGAACGTCTTCTGGGCGAACAACCCGCCCCGCGGCACCTACAAGGTCGAGATCCACTACTGGGCGGGCAGCGACTGCAGCACGAACGCGGGTCCCACGCCGACCACGCTGTCGATCTCGGCCGGCGGCCGGATCCTCGGCGCGTACAACTACACCCTGGTTCCCGACCAGCGCATCCCCATCGCCGCGTTCCCGCTCTGAGCGACGCGTCGTCCACGGAGCCGTCGGGGGAGTCCCTCCGGCGGCTCCGTCGTTCCGTCGTCGGCTTGAATCCGGCGCGATCCTTGAAAGAATCGGCGGCGATGACCGAACAGGACGAGCGCTGGGAGCAGGTCGAGGAGGGCGTCGAGCTGCTCGAGACCGGAGCGGTGGACGAGGCCGTGGCGGAGCTTCTCCGCGCCGTCGAGGCGCATCCCGAGAACGAGCTCGCGCATTGTTTCCTCGGAAACGCGTTCTTCGAGAAGGAAGACTACGATCGCGCGCTGAAGTGCTACGTGGCCGCGCTCGAGCGCGCTCCCCGGTACGTCGGCGCGATGATCGGCGCGGGGCAGACCCTGCGCATGCTCGGGCAGCACGACAAGGCGCTCCGCATGGCGCGCCAGGTCCTGCTCGTCGAGAAGGACGACCCCGACGCGCTCTACCTCGCCGGCTGCGTCCACTTCCAGCGCGGGGAGAACCACGCGGCGGCGACGTACCTGCAGCGTTTCCTCGAGACCCGCCCGGAGATCGAGGTCGCCCTCGAGGTCGAGGGCATGCTCAAGGTGCTGCGCGGCGACGTCTCGCCCGCGGTCGACGAGCCGCTCGACGACTCCGACGACTGAGCGTCTGTCGGCCCCTTCAGTGGAGCTGGAAGGGGTACTCGACCGTGATCGTCGGGCGGGTGAAGCGCGGGAAGCGGGCCGCCCGGACCGCGCGCGCCATGCACGAGCCCTCCGGCGTACCAGCGAAGTGGCCGGTCGCGAAGGCGGTCGTCACGCGGCCGCTGCCCGCGATGGTGACGTGCAGCACCGCGGAGCCATGCCCTTCCGTGCACGCGGCGACCGCATCGTGGACGGCCTGGAGACCGGCGAGGACCTCCGCACGCTCCGGCACCTCGGGCAGGGTCGCGTCGTCCACGCTCGCCTCGCGGGGCGACGGCTCGTCGATCGGCGTCGCGGCGGACCTCGGAGCCGGCGCACGGCGGGCTCCGGTCGAGGTCGAGGGAGGCGCCGCCGGAACGCTCGGGAGGGGCGCGGGGGCCGCCGAGGCGGCCTCCGGCGGGGTCGCGGGTGGAATGGCAGCGGGCGCTTCGACGCCCGTCGTCGGGGGCGCCGCGGCGGCGGCGGCCGGCCGTTCCCCTTCGGGACGGGTCGAGCGCGTCAGGGCGAAGCCCGCGGCCGGCAGCACGAGGGCGAGCACGACGAGGCCCACGCGGCGGGACGGTCCTCGGGGCCGAGCGGCCGGATCGGCCGGCTGGGCCGTCGCGGCCGGGGCCTTCGGCACGACCCTCGAGGCCTCGAAGGACGGCGGGTGCTCGCTCAGCGAATGGAGCACGAGCCCGAGATCGATCCGGTCGCCGGAGCCCGCGGAGGGCCCCGAGCCGGGTGGCGAGGGCGCGTCGTCGCGCGTGAGCGGAGGCAGGGGCGGCACGGGGACCGCCGGCGGCTCGAGGCTCGACCGGGCCACCACGCCCGAGCGGGGCGGAGGCGGCGGCGCCGAGCGTCTCGCCACGCCGGGGGGCAGGGGAGGCGGAAGGGTGCGCGGTCGGGTGGGAGCGGAGGCTGCCGCATCGAGCGGCTCGGCGCTCGGGGCTTCGTCTTGCCGTTGCTTCGTCGAGGTCGTCATCGGAGACTTCCACGCCCTCCTCGCATCTCGCCCGAGGAGGGCACCAACGTCGTAGGTGTAGGGTCGATGCACACTTCCACCAGGGTCGAGCTGCCGGAGCACGAGGCCTATTCGGTCGTGTCCGGGCTCCCGGACGCCCCGATCTTCCTCACGTGCGAGCACGCTTCCGACCGGTTCCCCGCACCCTGGGGGCTCGAGGGGTCGGATATCCGACTCCACGGCACCCACTGGTCGTACGATCTCGGCGCACGCGAAATTGCCTCCGAGCTCGCCCGGACCCTGGACGCGACGGCGGTCCTCGCCGAATTCTCCCGGCTCGTCGTCGATCCGAACCGGGAGGAGACCTCGGACACGCTCTTCCGCGACATGGCCGACGGCGAGCCCATCGCCCTGAACGTCGGGCTGGGGGCCGAGGAGCGGGAGGCGAGGATCCTTCGCCTCTACCGCCCCTTCCACGAGGCCGTGGACCGGGCCCTCGGCCTCTGCTCCGCCCCGACCCTCCTCTCGATCCACACGTTCACCCCCCTCTACGAGGGCAGTCCGCGCGCGATGGAGGTCGGCGTGCTCTGGAATCGGGAGGACGAGCTCGCGGAGCGCATGGCGCTCCACCTCGAACGGGCCGGCTTCGTCGTCGCGCGGAACGAGCCGTGGTCGGGCAAGGACGGGCTCATCTACTCGGCCGAGCGCCACGCGGACCGCCACGGCAGGGCCGCCCTCGAGCTCGAGGTGCGTCAGGACCGGGCGATGGACGCGGCGTTCCGCGCGTGGCTCGTACCGGTGGTCGCCGCTTTCTTCCGCGGCTGATCCGGGCTCAGGGCAGGGCGAGGCCCGCGGCGCGGAGGATGCGCGCCACGGCGACGAGGGGCAGGCCCTCGATCGCCGTGAAGTCGTGGCCGTCGATGCGCTCGAACAGGGTGATCCCGAGCCGCTCGATGCGATAGCTGCCTGCGCAGTCGAGCGGGCGGTCCGCGTCGACGTAGCGGACGATCTCCTCGGGGGAGAGCGCCCGGAGCGTCATGCGGTGCACCTCGAGGTGCTCGTCCACGCGACCGTCGGGATGTGCGACCGCCACCGCCGTGACGAGCCGGTGCGTGCGGCCCGACAGCTTCTCGAGCTGGGCGCGAGCGCCTTCGATCGTGTGCGGCTTGCCGAGCACCTCGCCCTCGAGGTCGAGGAGCTGATCGGAGCCGATCACGAGGGCGTCCGGGAAGTCGGCGCGCACGCTCTCGGCCTTCGTCCGCGCGAGCGTCGTCGCGAGCTCGTCCGGTGCGAGGCCGAGCGCGGCGTACGCGGCCTCGTCGCAGCGCGGAGCGACGGCCGTGTAGGGGATGCCGAGACGGTCGAGCAGCGCCCTGCGGTAGGGGGACGTGGAGGCGAGGACCAGGCGGCCCACGGTCTCAGATGCCCACGAGCGGGAGCTGCCGACGGCCTTCCTTGGTCGGCTGGACGGCCACGGGATAGTTGCCGCTGAAACAAGCGTCGCAGTAGCCCTCGCCGCCGACCGCGCGGTGCAGCCCCTCGATCGAGAGGTATCCGAGCGAGTCCGCCGTCACGAAGCGGGCGACCTCCTCGGGGCTGTACTTGCTGGCGATGAGCTCGCTCCGGGTCGGCGTGTCGATGCCGTAGAAGCAGGGCCAGGCGGTGGGCGGCGAGCTGATCCGGAGGTGGACCTCCTTCGCGCCCGCGTCGCGGATCATCTTCACGATCTTGCGGCTCGTCGTGCCGCGCACGATCGAGTCGTCGATCACGCAGACCCGCTTGCCGCGCAGCATGTCCATCACGGGATGGAGCTTGAGGCGAACGCCGAAGTGGCGGATCGACTGCTGCGGCTCGATGAAGGTGCGCCCGACGTAGTGGCTGCGGATGAGGCCGAGCTCGAAGGGGATGCCCGCCTGCTCGCTGAAGCCGAGGGCCGCGGCGACGCCGCTGTCCGGCACCGGGATCACGATGTCGGCTTCGGCGGGGCAGTCCTGCGCGAGGACCTTGCCCATGCGCTTCCTGGCCTCGTACACGCTGATGCCGCCGAAGCTCGCGTCCGGACGTGCGAAGTACACGTACTCGAAGATGCAGAACTTCTTCCCGCGCGACTGCTTCCCGAACGGGAAGAGCGAGCGGATGCCGAACTTGTTCACGACGATCATCTCGCCGGGCTCGACGTCGCGCACGTAGTCGGCGCCCATGAGATGGAACGCGGGGGGCTCCGACGCGACGACGTAGGCGTCGCCGAGCTGGCCGAGGCAGAGGGGCCGCAGACCGTGGGGATCGCGGACGGCCACGAGCTGGTCGGGCGAGAGGAAGACGAGCGAGTAGGCGCCCTCGACGCGGTGCAGCGCCTCGGCGACGCGCTCCACCATGTCGGTCGCTTTCGAGCGCGCGATGAGGTGGACGAAGACCTCGGTGTCGCTCGAGGTCGAGAAGATCGAGCCCTCGGCCTCGAGCTCCTGGCGGAGCTCGACGTAGTTCGTGAGGTTGCCGTTGTGCGCGACCGCGATGCTGCCGATGCTGCAGTCGACGGCGATCGGCTGGGCGTTCTTCACGTGGCTGCCGCCGGCCGTGGAGTAGCGCACGTGGCCGATGGCGCGGTTGCCCGGGAGCTTCTCGATGACGGGGGCCGAGAAGACGTCCTGCACGAGGCCCATGCCCCGGTGGACGAAGAGCTGCTCGCCGTTGCTGGTGACGATGCCGGCCGCTTCCTGACCGCGGTGCTGCAGCGAGTGCAGCCCGAGATACGTCAGGTTCGCGGCCTCGTCGGCGCCGAACACGCCGAACACGCCGCATTGGTCGTGGAAGTGATCGTCGTCGAGGTCGCGGTCGAGGTCGAGGTCCACGGGCCGGTCTCTAGCGCACCGCTATCGTCACGTCCACGTGGCGATGGGGGCGCGGAACGTCACGAGGTCTGGTATGTGAGGGAACGTGGTCCGTCCTACGTTCGCTCGCCTGCTCCCGATCACCCTCTTCCTGTCGGCGCTCGGAGTCGCCCAGACCGCCTCGGCGCATCTCGGGAGCACCAAGTACCTGACGGTTTCCCGCGTGGAAGGCGGGGTGAGGGTGGTGGCCCTCGTCGAGACCGTGGACGTGGCCGTCGGGCTCGGGCTGCCGCCCGACGCGGGCGAGCGGGCGCTGACGGCGCGTGCCCGCGACATCGGCCCCTGGCTCGCCCGGGGCCTCACCGTGACCACCGACTCCCCTTGCCGTCCCCGGCCGGGGGCACCGGGTCTCGCGTCGCGCGACGGGCGGCGCTTCGTCGTCCAGCCCATCGTCTATCTCTGCGACCGGAACGATCGCTTCACGCTGCGCGACACCACGGTCTTCCCGGAGGATGCGCAGCACGAGGGGGTCGTGGACTGGGTCGACGGAGGCCATCAGGTCGAGGTGCTCCGTCGCGGACGCCAATCGATCCTGATCGGCGACGTGCCGCGCGTCGCGCCCACCGCCGGGCGGTTCTTCTCGCTCGGCACGAGCCATTTCGCGACGGGCTACGATCACATCCTCTTCCTGCTCTCGCTCATCCTCCCGGCGGGGCTCGTCGCCCGCCGCGAAGGGTGGAAGGAGGCGCTCCGGGATCTCGTCTGGCTCGTCACCGCCTTCACGCTCGGGCACAGCCTCACGCTCGCGATCGCGGCGCTCGGCTGGGTGGCCCTCCCTTCGAAGCCCGTCGAGGTGACCATCGCCGTCTCGATCGTCGCCGTCGCGCTGCACAACGTCCTCCGGCCCACCGCGCGGGGCCCCGTGCGCGGCTTGGCCTTCGGCTTCGGCCTCGTCCACGGCTTCGGCTTCTCGAGCGTGCTGCTCGAGGTCGGTCTCCCGGCGCATACGCTCCTCGCGGCGCTCGTGACGTTCAACCTCGGTATCGAATTCGCGCAGCTCTTCTTCCTCGCCCTCGTGCTCGGCCCGCTCTACTGGGCGACGCGCTTCGCGACCTACGAGCGCTTCGTCGTGAAGGGGGGCTCGGCGTTCATCGCGCTCCTCGGCGCGCTCTGGATCGTGGAGCGCCTCGCCGCGTGAAGGCCTCGTCCCAGCGTCGTGAGGCGGCCCACACCTCCGAGGGAGCCCGCCTCCTCCCGGGTGCTATGCTGCCCTCCCGATGACGCACGGCATTCGCCGCATCCACTCCCTCGTCCCGAGGAAGGCGCAGGACTACGGCGGCAAGGCCCGCAGTCTCTCGGTGCTCGCGCGCGCGGGCTTTCCGGTGCCGCCGGCCTTCGCGGTCCCGGGGGCGGTCGCGGAGGCCGTCATCGAAGCGGCCGTGCCGACGGAGGACCGCCTTCCCGCGCTTCTCGCCGAGCCCTTCGTCGACCGGGCGCGCGTCCTGCGCGCCGAGGCGCGCATCCGCTCGGTCGCGCTGCCGGAAGAGGTCCGCAAGGCCCTCGTGGACGCGTTCGAGCAGCTGCGTCGCGAGGGCGCCGACGCCGTGGCCGTCCGCTCGTCGTCCACCATCGAAGACGAAGACGAAGCCTCGGCGGCCGGTCTGCACGCCACCGTCCTCCACGTCACCTCGGCGCAGGCCCTCCTCGACGCGGTCCGGACGTGTTGGGCGAGTCTCTACTCGGAGCGGGTCCTCGCGTACCTCCGCGTCGCCGGTCGCGGCTCCGGTCTCCGGATGGGGCTCGTCGTGCAGGCCATGGTGCCCGCCGAGGTCTCCGGCGTCGCGTTCACGATGAACCCGCTCACCGGCGACGAGACGGAGGTCGTGATCAACGCGGCGTATGGCCTCGGCTCCGGCGTCGCGGACGGCCGCGTGTCGCCGGACACGATCCGCATCGACAAGAGCACCGGCACGCCGCGCGATCGCGTGATCGGCGACAAGGCGATCCGGATCGCGCTCGCGATCGGCGGCGGCACGCGCGAGGAGCCCGTCCCCGAGCCCGAGCGGGCCCGGGCGTGCCTCTCGGATCCGCAGGTGGAGGCCATCGCGGCGCTCGCCCTCCGCCTCGAGCGCCACTTCGAGAAGCCCCAGGACGTCGAGTTCGCCGTCGTGGGCAACGAGGTCTTCGTCCTGCAGGCGCGGCCGATCACGGCGGCGGCCCATCGCAAGGCGCGGAAGCGTGCGACGCGGAAGGATCGGGCGCGCCTCGTCTGGTCCAACGTGAACGTGGGCGAGGCCCTCCCGGGCGTCGCCACGCCCCTGACCTGGTCCGTGCTGAGCGGCTTCAGCGATCTCGGCTTCCGGCGTGCGTTCGGGGCGCTCGGCTGCTCCGTTCCGAGGGACGCGGAGCTCGTCGGCTCGTTCCGGGGCCGCATCTACCTCAACATGTCCGAGTTCCTCGGCATCGCCTCCCAGGTGCCGGGTATCTCGCCGCGCATGCTGCTCGCCCTCGGCGGCGGCGATTTCGCGGACCTCGTCGACACGCCCGTCGACTCGCCGAGCTCGACCGCCTTCCTCGCGCGGCTCCCCGTCACCGCCGCGCGTTTCGTGCACCAATCGCTGATGGTCGAGCGCGAGATGGCGCTGTTCGAGCAGGCCTTCGCGGCCGAGCGACGCCGGCTGCGCGCGATCGACCTGCGGCTCCTGTCGCCCATGGCGCTCGAGCGCACGCTCACGGACGTCGAGCGCCTCCTCGACGAGGTCGGCGCCGTCATGCTCCGGGTGTACGGCAGCCTCCTCGCGCAGGTGGTCCTCCTCGTCGGCGCCCTCCGCGTCCTCGTCGGTGCGGAGTGGCAGACGCTCTCGCGCGACCTCTTGACCGGGCTCTCCGATCTCGCGTCGGCCACGCCCGGCATCGCGATCGCCCGGCTCGCCGAGACGCTCCGTCGCGACGAGGCGGCGCGCGCGTTCCTCGTGGCGCATCCGTCGAACGGCTTCGAGCTCGACGCCCTCCCGGACGGCCCGACGAAGACCGGGCTCTCGCGCTTCCTCGACGAGTTCGGACACCGCGGCGCCCGCGAGGCCGAGATCGCCGAGCCGCGCTGGCGCGAGGACCCCTCGCTCCTGCTCTCGACGCTGCGTCTGCACCTCGAGGGCGACACCGCGTCGCGGAGCCTGCGGCAGCGGGATGCGCGCATCGGCGAGGCGAAGCTGCGCGCGCACGACCGCGTCGAGGCCGTGGTGCCGATGCCGCTCCGGCCCGTCGTCCGGAGCCTCGTCCGGCGCGTGCAGCGCCTCCTGCGCATGCGCGAGAGCCTGCGCTCCGACGTCACCGAGGTGCTCGGGCTCTTCCGCGCCGTCGCCCTGGACGTCTCGCGTCGCATCGAGGTGCGCGAGCCCGAGGCGGGGGAGGGCGCCGCCTTCTTCCTGACGCTCGACGAGCTGCACGGCGTGCTCTCGGGGCGCCTCTCGCACGTGACGGTTCGCGTGCAGCAGCGGCGCGTGCAATACGACCGCGATCTCGCGTTGCCCGATCCGCCGGACACCTTCGTCGGATATCCGCCGGCCGCGGTCGAGGATCTCTCCGAGACGTCGTTCCTCGTGGGCCTGCCCGCCAGCGCGGGCGAGGCCGAGGGAAGGGTCCGCGTCCTCCGGGCCCCCGAGGACGCGGCCTCGTTCCGTCCGGGCGAGGTGCTCGTCGCCCCGTGCGCCGACGTCGGTTGGTCGCCGCTCTTCCTCGCGGCGGCGGCCGTGGTCACGGATCTCGGCGGCCCGCTCTCGCACGCGGCGATCGTCCTCCGCGAGTACGGCGTGCCCGCCGTGGTGAACGTGAAGCACGGGACGAGGCTCCTCCGCGACGGGGAGCTCGTGCGCGTGCACGGGGACACGGGCCGCGTCGCGCGCCTGGAACGGCAGGACTGACGGTGGCGACGGTCCGCGTCGGAAGCGAGCCCAGCGTGGCCTACCGGGACGCGGACCTCCTCGTGCTCGTGAAGCCGGCGGGGCTCGCCACGACGTCGCCGGACGGACGCGATTGCCTCGTGGCCGTCGCGCACGAGCTCGATCCCCGCGCTCCGCGGCTCCATGCGACGTCCCGACTCGACGCCGAGGTCACGGGCCTCGTCACCTTCGCCCGGACCGAGCGCGCGACGACGCGGCTGCTCGAGGCGCGGCGTCGTGGCGACTACCACCGTCGCTACCTCGCCCTCGCGAGCCACGGGCCGGAGCCCGTCGAGGGCCGATGGACCTGGCCGATCTCGCTCGATCGGTCGGACAAGCGCAAGCGGATGGCGGGGCACGGTCCCTCGGAGCGCCACGCCGAGACCGAATACCGCACGGCGAGCCTGGCGTCGGGCGTGGCCGCCCTCCACCTCTTCCCGCACACCGGCCGGACGCACCAGCTCCGGGTCCACGCGAGCAAGGCCGGATGCCCGCTGCTCGGAGACGTCCACTACGGCGGGCCCCGGCGTGTCACGCGCTCCGACGGTCGCGTCGTGACCGCCGCGCGGGTGATGCTCCACTGCGCCGAGCTCGACCTGCCCTCGTCCGATCCGAAGGCACGCCTCCGGCTCGTCTGCGACGCGCCCGACGATCTCCGCGCCGTCTGGGCGGCCCTCGGCGGCGAAGCGTCCGCGCTCGAGCCTCCCGCCCGCTGAAGGGCCCGGGCCTCGGGCTCAGTTCATCCGCGTGTCGTCTTCTTCGTCGTCCGCCGGCAGCGCCGCGGCGACGTCCGCATGGACGTGCGCGACCTCGCGCTCGATGGCGTGCAGGATCTCGTCCGTGACCCCGGTCGGGGAGCCTGCGAAGCGCTCGACGTTCCGCTGGTACACGTAGATCCGGACGATGCGGCGCACGCCGTCGCCGTCGGCGAGGTCGTCGACGAGCACGGACGTCCGCGGGTCGACGCCTTCGGCCACGACTTCGACGCCCGGCAGGTCCGCGGCCACCACGAGGGTGTCCTCGAGCTTGTCGGCCACGACGCGCGGCAGCCGCCGGAGGGCGAGCTGGATGCGGCGCTCGAAGTGCTCGCGGGGAAGGCTCCACGCGGGCTCCGGGACGCGGGCGTCGCACTGACGCGTGCGGAGGAACTCCAGCGTCGCCGAGCGGGGATCCTGCTTCTGCTCGAGGAGCAGGGCGAGGTAGTAGTGCGCGTCCGCGTTCTCGGGATCGCGCTCGATCCCTTCGCGGAGCAGGGGCTCGGCGCTCTCGAGATCGCCGACCTCGTACTTCGCCTTGCCGACGAGGTACGTGAGCTGCGGGGGGTCGAAGGGCCCGTCCGGGAGCTCCGCCACGACCGCGGCGGCGCCCGCACGGTCACCGGCCGAGAGGAGGATGTCGACCTTGAGGAGCAGGGCGTCGACCGTCTCCTCGTCGGTCTCGACGAGCTCGAGCGCCTCGTCGCACATCCGGAGCGCGGCCGCGTGCTCTCCGAGCTGGAGGTGGGCCTCGGCCGCGTGGAGGATGGCGTCGAGGTAGAGGTCGTCGAGCTCGAGGGCCTGCTGGTAGTGCTCGAGAGCCTTCTCCGCGTGCCCCTCGAGCATGTGCACGTACCCGATCAGGTTGTGCGCCTCGGGCGACTCCCCGTCGATCTCGAGGGACCGCTCCGCCGAACGCAGGGCGCCCGCCAGATCGCCGCGCGAGACCAGGTCCCATCCCCGATCGAGGTGGGCGTTCAGCTGGTCCATCGGGCCTTCGTCGTCGTCCGACTGCATGGTGCGTCCTCGGGCGCGGCGCTCGGCCGCGGGGGCGGGATTCCGCCGGAAGGTCCGGAAAATACGTCCTCGCACGAACGGGTCAAGTGCGGCGGCCGTGCGCAGCCTCTCCGCCTTCGGATACGCTCGCGGCGTGGGCCGCTTTCCCGCCGTCGCGCTCGGGCTCCTCCTCGCAGGCTGTGCCGCCCCCCACGGGGGGAGGGCCGTCTCGTTCGGCCTGCCGCACGCGGGCTACCTGCATCGCGGCGTGGGGCTCCCCGAACGAGGACCTGGGTTCGTCCGTGGACGGCCGGGCGAGGACACGCGGTTCGGCCTCCCTCACCTCGTGCACGCGCTCGAGCGCGCGGCGGCCTCCGTGAAGGAGGCGTTCCCCGGGTCGCCTCCGCTGCGCATCGGCGACCTGTCGGCGCCCCTCGGGGGGCAGCACGACCGCCACCACAGCCACCGCGCGGGGCGCGACGCGGACCTCGCGTTCTTCTTCACGGACGCGCGTGGTCGCCCGATCGAGGACCACGGCACCGTGGCCTTCGATCGCTTCGGCGTCGGGCGCGAGGACGGCAAGCCCGAGGTGGTCTTCTTCGACGTCGCGCGCAACTGGCACCTCGTTCGGACCCTCGTGCTCGACGACGAAGCGCGGGTGCAGTGGATCTTCTGCTCGCACGGCGTGAAGACGCGGCTCCTGCGGTACGCAGCGCGCCACGAGCGCGATCCCGATGCGCTCTTCCGCGCCACGCGCGTCCTGCACCAGCCGACGAGCGGCCGGCCGCATTCCGATCACTTCCACGTGCGCGTGCTCTGCGGAGGCGAGCAGCGTGCGCTGGGGTGCATCGATCACGGCCCTCGTTGGAGCTGGCTGCGCGACGGCGACGAGCGGGTCGCGACGCCCGCCGAGACCCTGAGCGACGCGTTCCTCGTCGACGCCTTGCTCGAGGACTGAGTCGGCTCGTCGTCACGCGGGGACACGAGCCCCGCGCAGCACGACCTCAGCGCGGCCCGTGGGCTCCGAGGAGCACCGCGAGATCGCGCGGCGTCACCTCTCCCGGGAGGATCAGCCAGTCGGCCGCGTGCTTCGAGAGGGCGGCGACCGCGCGCTCGGTCTCCCGGTCGAAGCCCCAGAGGATGACGCGCACGTCGCTCGGGAGCTCGGGGAGCATCGCGGCGACGGTCGCCGGATGCACGGCGGGCGCGGAGCCGTCGAGCACGACCAGGGGCACGCCCTCGGTCGCGGCCTGGAGCACGTCGACCAGGTCCATCACGTCCTCGACCTGGAGCACGATGGAGGCGCCTCCGAGGGCCTTCGCGAAGTCGATGCGTCGACGCGGATCGGCCGAGGCGACGACGGCATAGAAGGATTCCACCCCGACGGGGCGGCTCGTCTCCTGCTCGAGGTGCGCTCCGCCGCGCACGGGCGCGCGCGCGGGGGCGACGGGCAGGGCCACGGGCTCGACCTCCGAGCGCTCGCGTTCGCGGACGTGCGTGATCTCCTCGCCGCTCGGCGAGCGGAGGAAGGGAGCGAGGTCGTCGAGCACGACCTCCGCCGCTTCGCGTCCCACGGTGGTCACGATCTGCCGGAAGAGCGCGCCGCGCACGAAGTCGACGAGCTCGGGGCCGCCGCGCGGAAGGACCGAGAGACCGGCGCGCGACTGCGCTTCGTCGAGGATCGAGCGCGCGACATGAGGCGCCGCCACGGTCTCGAGCCGCTCGCCGAGCGTGCGCCGAACGCGGTCGAGCTCCGAATCGAATCGGTGCGCACCGTCGCGGCCAGGCATCCCTCTTCCCACGGCCATAGTTCGTAGAAGGTAAGCCTGCCCTCGGGGGGCGGGAAGGGCCCGCTCGCGAAAAGCCCTATTTCTGTGCTATCCGGTGCGCGCATGTACGTCGTCGGCATCGACGAGAACGGCCTCGGGCCGCGCCTCGGGCCCCTCGTCGCCACCGCCATCACCCTCGAAGTGGGACGGTACGACGCGGCGAAGCTCCGACGTCGGGGCCTCGGTCTCGGGATCACCGACAGCAAGCAGAGCTCGGGCTTCGGGCGCATGGCCTTCGCGGAAGGCCTCGCGCTCGCCCTCGTCGCGCGGCTCGCGGGCGAGGCGCCGCGCGACGCGGATGGCTTGCTCGAGGCCCTCTCGCTCGACTCGCCGCTCGAGCTGCGCTCGCCCTGTCCGGATTCGTCGACCGCGCGGCAATGCTTCGGCGAGGCGCTGACCCTGCCGGCGTACGGAGGCGACGTCGAGGCCGGGCGCGAGGCGCTCGCACGGCTCGAGGGTCGCGGCACGCTCCGGATCGTGCGTGCGCGTACGGCGCTCCGATGCGTCGGGACGCTGAACTCGGAGCTCCGCGCGGGCACGTCGAAGCTGGCGGTGGATCTCCACCTCTTCGAGAGATTGCTGCTCGACGCACGGTCGGGGGCCCGGGCGGACGTGGAGGCGTACGCGGGCATGATCGGCGGCATCCGCGACTATCCGAAGTTCGCGCGGCACGTCCCCGCCGCGGCCTATCGCGACGCCGAGCTCGTGCGAGGACGCTCGAGCTATCGGGTGGACGGAGTCGGGGCGATCCGCTTCGAGGTCGACGCGGATGCCACGCACCTCCCGGTCGCGCTCGCGTCGATGGTGGGCAAGTACGTCCGCGAGGTGACCATGGACCGGATCGCGCGGTTCTACCGGTCGATCGACCCCGGGCTCCCGGCCCCGAGCGGGTACCACGACAAGGTCACGGCGCGCTTCGTCGACGGCACCGAGCCCCATCGGCGGAGGCTGCGGATCGCGAACGCGTGCTTCCTGCGCGAAGGATGACGCGAGCGGGCGCGCTCACTCCTGCGGGAGCTCGATCTTGTGGCCCTCGCGCGCCAGCGCTTCCTTCATCAGGATCTTGTCGTTCGACTTGATGTACGCCTCCTGCGGTTCCACGAGCCCCTTCTTCACGTGCTCGACCAGGTGGTCGTTCATCGTCTGCATGCCGAGGTTGCGGCCCGTCTGCATGACGCTCTTCAGCTGGAACGTCTTGCCCTCGCGGATGAGGTTCGCGCAGGCGGCGTTCGAGATCAGGATCTCGTAGGCGGCGACCCGGCCGCCGCCCTTCTTCTTGCAGAGCACCTGCGCGATCACGCCGCGGAGCGACTCGGAGAGCATCACGCGGATCTGGGCCTGCTGCTCGGGGGGGAACTGGTCGATGATGCGGTCGACGGTGCTGATCGCGCTCGTCGTGTGGAGGGTTCCGAAGACGAGGTGGCCCGTCTCGGCCGTCTCGATGGCGATCGAGATCGTCTCGAGGTCGCGCATCTCGCCGACGAGCACGATGTCCGGGTCTTCGCGGAGCGCGGCGCGCAGGGCCGACTTGAAGGAGCGCGTGTGGGTGCCGATCTCGCGCTGGTTCACGAGACAGTTCTTGTTCTCGTGCACGAACTCGACCGGGTCCTCGATCGTGATGATGTGGTCGCTGCGGTTCTCGTTGATGAAGTCGATCAGCGCCGCGAGCGTGGTCGACTTGCCCGAGCCGGTCGGGCCCGTGACGAGGACGAGCCCCTTCGAGAGCCAGCAGAGATCCTTCACCTTCTGCGGGATGCCGAGCTTCTCGGCGCTCACGATGGTGAAGGGGATCTGACGGAAGACGGCGCCGGTGCCGCGCCGATCGGCGAAGACGTTCGCGCGGAAGCGCGAGAGGCCGGGGATGGCGTGCGCGAAGTCCGCGTCGTTCGTCTCCTCGAATTCCTTCCGGCTGCGCTCGGGGATGATCTCGGCGACGAGCGCGCGCATCTCCTCGTCCGTCATCGGTGGGCGATCTTCGAGGGGCACCATCTCGCCGTGGCGGCGGACCATCGGCACGACGCCGCACGAGAGGTGGAGGTCGCTCGCATCGACCATCTTCATCAGGCGGAGGTAGCGGTTGATCTTCGGCTCGCCCGGCGCGAGCTCGACACGCATGCCCTTGGCCGCCGGCTCGTGCTTGCTCGTCGAGCCCGTCGGCGCGGGAGGGGGGCCGGCGGGCGCGGGGGCCGGAGCGACCGCGGCGACCGGGGCCGCGGCACGGGGGGCCGGGGCGGCGGCCGGAACCGGGATCGCGGCGGGCGCGGGGGCCGGCGCCGGAGGCGCGAGGCGGGGGCCGAGGTCGTCGGCGAGGCCGATGCCCGGCGAGGCCAGCCGCGCGATGCGCACGGTCCAGGCTCCGGGATTCTGGCCGTCGACGAAGATCTGCACGTCGACGCCCTCCGAGGACTTGTGGACGAACTGGGCTCGTCCGGAGGTGCGGATGGCCTCGAGGGCGGGCGCCGGAGCGACCTCCTGGACGAGGGCGGCGACCAGGGCGTGGTCGATCGCCTTGCTCGTCTCCCGGTCGCCCTCCGGGAGTCGGAACTTCACCTTCTGGCCCGAGCCGAGCTCGATCGAGGTGGCGTTGTAGCGAACGAGCTGCTGTACGTAGAAGTCGACCTTGAGCATGGCCCGAGGAAAATACCGGAAGAGGGCCCTTCCCTAGAAGCTTCCGTCGAACGGGGACCGCCGGAAGGGGTGGGGCCCGTCGCCCGGACCCACCGGCGCTGCTATGTTCGCGGCCCGATCGGAGCCCATGCCTACCTCTTCCGACACGATCCGCCGCATCGCCGCCGAGGCCAAGGAGCATCCCGAGCGCGCTCGTCTCGGTCCGCTCGCCTACGACGTGCTGGTACGTCAGGCGGAGGGTCGGGCGCTCTTCGCGGCGCGCGAGGTGGTCGAGGCACGAGCCGAGCAGCACGGCGTGAGCCGCCAGTCCGCCGAGAGCCCGTCGGGCAACGTCCTCGCGATCCTCGAGCGGGGCGCCACGTCCGACGTCGAGCAGAAGCTCGTCGTGGCGTTCGCCGTCCTCGGCTTCCGTGCGCTCGCCACCACCGCGAAGGATCCCGACTCCGTGGCCGAGCGCTTCGTGCGCGCGGCCGATTGGCTCGAGCTCGCGACCCCCTTCGTCGTGCACCCCTTCGTCGACCTCCTGCTCGACGAGTCGACGGTGGCGCGGGTGCACCGCGTCCTCGGCGACGCGGTCCTCGCCGATCAGGATGGCTCGGCCGGCTCCCGCGCGCGGAACGCCGTGCGTCTCTCGGCCCTCGCGGCTTCGACCGCACCCTCGGCCGCGGCCGAGCGGGCCCGCATCGCACCGCACCTCGTCGACCCGGCCGTGCGCGAGCAGCTCTTCGCCCTCGCGCCCGACGAGGCCCTCGCCTCGGCCCCGGGGCCGAGGGTCGCCGGGCCTCTCGGTCCGGTTCCGAAGGGGGGCCTCACGGGCTTCCTCCGCCTCGCGACCGGGTGGGCGCTGCTGCAGTGGATCGGACGCGGCCTCGGCTGGCTCGTCGGCATGCGCCGCGTCGGCGAGGTCGCGCTCGTCGGGGGTGGGCTGTCGGTGGTCCGGAGGCTCGAGCTCTTCGGGCGAACCCTGCGGACGCGCGAGGAGACGTGGACCCGTAGCTCCCTCGTCGCGGCGGGGCGGAGCGTCCGTTATCCGGCGCTGCCGGCCCTCGTCGGGGCCGTCGCGCTCGCTCTCGGCATCCTCGCGGGCAGCTTCCTCGCGACCGAGGCCGTGGCGAGCGGCGAGACGCTGCTGCTCTGGGTCGGTGCGGCCCTCCTCCTCGGAGGGGCCGCCTTCGACCTCGGTCTCTCGGTGCTCCTGCCGGCGAGGCACGGCCGCGTCGGCGTCGAGCTCGCGGGCGAGGGCGGTCGCGCCCTCCACCTCCGCTCGGTGCCGGCCGACGAGGCCGACGCCTTCCTCTCGGCCCTGGCCCATCCGGGCCGCGGCGCGAGGCCGCTCAGGGACCCGCGGGATCCGGCCTGATCACCTCGTCGGCCGCGGGGCTCGGCGGCACCTCGGGGGCGCCCGCCCCGTCGTGCTGCTCCCGCTGTGCCGCGAGCCGGTCGCCGAACTGCAGGATGCGGTCGAGGACCTCCTGCGGGACGTCGAGCGTGATCACCACGTCGGTGCCCGTGGCCTCGAGCTGGACCCGACGCACGAGGCCCCCGATCGGCGTGATCGAGAGGAAGAGGTTGTCCTTCAGGGCATCGAGCTTCTCGCGGACCTTGCCCGCGAGCTCCGACGCGTGCTGGCTCGAGTCGAAGACGAGGCGCGCGCCGAGGCCGAGACCGGTGCTCACCCGGGCGCCGATGCCCGCCGACTTCAGGCCCTCGAGCATCCCCGCGAGCGGCACGACGCGCTCGGCGCCGAACTGCTCGGAGAGGGACTCGCGCCACGTCGGAGGCAGGTGACCGACCAGGACGACCTCGCGTCCCGGCGCGACGCTCGACCAGATGCGCGAGAGGACCGCGTCGTCGCCGAGGCTCCCCTGGTGATCGCGCACCGTGTGCACGATGCGCTTCACGAGGTCGAGGTTGCCGATGCCGATGCCACGTCGCCCGAGGAAGACGGCGCGCGTCTCTCCTCGCTCCGGCGCGACCGCCGGGAGGCCTTCGATCTCGGTGCGGCGCATGCGTCCGAGCGAGTCGGCTTCGAACGCCTGCTCGAGGCAACGACCGAGCTTCTCGTGCTGGAAGGGGCCCCGCGTGACGACGCCCACGTGCTCGAGCGTGCGGGGATTGCTGCCGTGGGCGAAGAGGATCACGTCCTCGACCTGCGCGAGCGGATCGAAGCCGCAGCGCCGGCGGATGCGGCCGATCGCCTCGATCACGCCGCGGCGCTCGAGCATCGGGTGGATCCAGGACGAACGCATGAGCGCGTCCGGGCGCACGTAGAGCACGGCGCTGGCGGAGCGCGGGACGTTGGCGAGAGGCGCCTCGGGCAGCCGCAGGTCGAGCCGAGTGACGTAGAAGAATCCGATGGCCATCGCCGCGATCAGGGCGAGGGCGATCAGCAGGTGGCGATTGCGCCGTAGCGCGGACGGCTGCTCGGTGGACATGCCGCTTTCTACACGGAGAGCGGCGGGTCGGCGATGCCCAATCGAAAGCGCCGATTCGGGGTCTGCGGGGGCTGACCTTCGCTGCGAAAGCGGCTATTCCACCGCCCCATGCCGTTTCGTCCCATGCTCCTCCGGGGCCAGAAGGTCCTGGCCCGCTGCGATGCCCGCGGCGACCTCGTCGTCGAAGGCGGCAAGGTCGAGATCCGCTACAAACCGAAGGACGGGAGGTCCTATTCGGCGGCGGTCCGGAACCTCGCGCCCCATGCCGACACGCGGCTCGTCCCGGACGAGGAGATCGGCGAGGCGGCCCCGGTCGAGCGACCCGCCGAGCCCGGGAAGGCGTCGTCTCCCTCGCGTGGGGCGGGCGCCAAGAACGGCAAGAAGCTGCTCACGGAAGGCGCGCCGGAGGCCCCCGTCGGCAACGAGGTCCTCGTCTACGCGGACGGCGCGTGCAGCGGGAATCCAGGGCCTTCCGGCCTCGGCGTCGTGATGATCTGGGACGATCAGCGTCGCGAGCTCGGCGAATACCTCGGCCAGGGCACGAACAACATCGCGGAGCTCACGGCGATCCTGCGGGCCTGCGAGGGCATGCCCGATCGTCGTCGGCCCCTGCGCCTCTACACCGACTCGTCCTACGCGATCGGCGTCCTCTCGAAGGGCTGGAAGGCGAAGGCGAACCAGGCGCTCGTCGCCTCCGTGAAGGAGGCGCTCGCGAAGCTCGAGGACTGGGAGCTCCACTACGTGCGCGGACACGCCGGTGTGCCCCTGAACGAGCGCGCCGACGCGCTCGCGGTCGCCGCCGTGGCGTCCGGGCGCACCACGGGTTGGGTCAAGGCGTGAGGAGGCGGCTCGCGTCGAGGAGCGTGACGAAGCGATAGCCCGCGTCGCGCAGCGTTCCGATCGCCGTGCGCAGCGCGGCTTCCTTCTCGGTCCGCGTCCGGCGCAGGTCGGGCTGCACGCCCGCGAGGAAGCCGAGGTCGTCCTCCGTGGCGTCGGCGAGGTCCATGCCGTGGAGCTCGAGGTTCACGAGCGGCCGTCCGACGATGGCACGCGTGAGAGCCTTCGCGCCCGCCGTCCCGGACAGCACCACGCTCGTTCCGATGTAGGGCAGGCGCAGCGTCGCGTCGCGCGTGACGCCGATCGGGAGCTCGACGAGGCCCTCTCCGCGGGCGTGGTACGGGCGGCCGATGCGGTACGGATCGGCAGGCGCCCCGAGCACCCGCGGATCGTCGACGATGCTGCGGCTCGTGCGT
Organism: Polyangiales bacterium; assembly: GCA_046351215.1. Classification (GTDB taxonomy): domain Bacteria; phylum Myxococcota_A; class Polyangia; order Polyangiales; family Houyiibacteriaceae; genus JAXLYX01. Next base: position 590,865 of record JAXLYX010000006.1, read on the forward strand.
CCGGCGAGCCGGTGCAGGCCGATCGCGGCGACCTTCGCCGCGTAGTACGCGGGGCAAGGGAACACGCTCGAATCGTACGCATAGCCGTCGGCCTCGAGCTCGTCGAAGATCGTGTCGGTGATCGTGTACCCGGGCGCCCGGAATCCGCGGGGGCGCGTCCCGACCGCGGCCTCGAGACGGCGGGTCGCCTCGCGGATCTCGGTCCGGAGGGTGGCCCGGTCCCGTCGCGTCAGGTCGTAGAAGTGGGAGAGGGAGTGGCTGCCGATCTCGTGGCCATCCGCGCCGAGCGCACGCGCCGCGTCCGCATTGCCCTGCCGCTCGACGTCCCTCGCGACGACGAAGAACGTGGCGGGGATGCCCTCCTCCGCGAAGAGCTTCCGGAAGCGCGGGATGGCGCGATCCCAGATCGCGTGGGCCCGGTGGTCGGTCGGAGCGTCGAGGCCGTGGATCGCCGCGTAACAGGGGATCTCGTCGACGTCGACGGAGAGTGCGGCCCACCGCGCCGTCACGCCTTCATCCCCGGACGCGGATCGCGATCACGAGCTTCGCGAGGTTCTTGAGGACGTTCGGGACGCGACGCGCGAGACCGATGCTCGGGGGGCGCTTCTCGAGCACCCTCACGGGGATCTCGGTGACGCGGAGCCCGGCGCGCTGGGCGCGGATCACCAGCTCGGAGGCGAAGAGATCCTTGTCGACGAGGCATTGCTTCACGATCGGCGTGACGCGCTCGCGATGGAAGGCCTTGAGGCCGTGCGTGTCCGTCCCCTGGAAGCCGAGGGTCACGCGGAGCATGCCGTTGATGACCATCGTGCCGGCGCGACGGAAGAGTGGACGCTCGTCGTTCGCCCCCTTCATCGCCTTCGAGCCGACCACGAAATCGGCCTCGTCCGGGAAGCACAGGGCGAGGGCGCGCCGGTAGAAGTCGGTGTCGCAGAGATCGATCTCGTCGCAGAGCACGAATCGGCCCCGCGCCCTCAGGATGCCTTCCTTCAGCGCCATGCCGTAGTTCGGCTCGCTCGCGCTGAAGGTGCGCACGCCCGGGAAGTGCTGCACGAGGGCCTGCGCCACCTCGACCGTGCGATCCTTCGAGCCGTTCTCGGCGAGGAGGATCTCGTAGGTGAAGTCGAGCTCCCCGAGGCGGTCGACCAGGCCGGCCACGGCCGTGTGGAGGATCGCCTCCTCGTTGTACACGGGGATGACGATCGTGACGTCGGGGGTCGTTCCGTCGGGCGCGGCAGGCATGGGCGCGGCGACTGTTCCAGACCCCCCGAGGGCCGTCAAGCGATGGCCGAGAGCACGGCGTGGCAGCGCTCGAGCTCGAGCTCGAGCCGGCCGATCGAGGCGGGGAGCACGGCGGAGCGTCCTCCGCGGACCACGAGCACGCCGTCGTCGTAGTAGAGCCGGGCGGTGCCCGACACGACCGTGAGCCCGCGGAGCTTCCCGGCGGGCTCGAGGACGAGCTTGCCGGTCCCCGTGATCCGGGCGACCTCGAAGTCCCTCGACTTCACGGGACCGTCACGGCCGCACAGCCGATCGAGGCGGGCCGTGCCGTCCAGCTTCGGGGCGCCCGCCCGATGGCGGATGCGCGACACGATCGAGGGACCTCGGGGGAGGTTCCAATCCGTGACCGCGAGCGCGTGGTCGACGTGGAGGGCGCGCGGAGCCCCGTCCGCCGAGACGTTCCCCTGGGCATCGTAGCGCCGGTTCCAGTCCCAGTAGCGGTAGGTGACGCCGCGCTTGCCGGGCATGACGCGCTGGGGCTCGACCAGCGTGACGCCGCGTCCGATCGCATGCGGCGTTCCAGGCTCGATCACGAAGAAGTCCCCGGGCTCGACGGGGACGAAGACCATCATCGCCGAGACGTCGGCGCCCGACTCGAGCGCGCGCCGCATCCGACCCTTGTCGACGCCGTCCGCGAGGCCGAGGTAGAGGCCGCAGGAGGGGCTCCGGTCGACGATGTACCAGCACTCGGGCTTGCCGGATTCGCTCGCGGCGAGGCCCGGGTAGCGGTCGTCCGGGTGGATCTGGACGCTGAGGTCCTGCGCCGCGTCGACGAGCTTCACGAGCAGCTCCGTCGAAGCGGCGCGCTCGGCATGCGCTCGGCCCAGGTACTCGACGGGCGAGGTGCGGATGAGCGCGTCGAGCGGTCGCCCTTCGTCCGTCGTGCTCGGGAAGTCGGGCTCGACGGAGATCTCCCAGCACTCGCCGACGACCTCCAGGGCACGGGCCCGGTCCTCGCGGAGCACGTCCTTCTTGTAGGTCTCCACCAGGCGTCGCCCACCCCAGGGGGTGCGTGACGGCGGGGTGAAATTGTCCGGCCGGAGGAGGACGGGTCGGCTGGTCGGGACGCTCATCGTAGGAAATTTCGCGGGTTCGGGCCGGATACGTATCCTGCGCCGGAGCGGCTGTCACGGCCGCGTGGAGGTGGCTATGCGGTACGTCGGCTCGGAACGTCGGATCCACAAGGTCTTCGTGACTCGGAACACCGAATACCACGTGCGGAAGGGCGTGTGCGTCGCCGTCCGCGACCGCCAGACCGGCAAGTGGGTCCAGGGGCACATGGCCGTCAACAGCTCGGTCTCGGGCGGGCTCAAGTTCCTCCGCAACGGCGCGGTGAAGGCCACCGAGGAGCTCCCGACGGTCGGCGAGTCGATGTTCTTCGTGGCCAAGGGCCGCGACCTCGTCACGAGCCCGGTCGTCGCCATCGAGCGTCCTGCTCGCGACATCGTCTCGAAGTACCCGCACTGACGTTTCCCAGAGGCCGACTCATTCGAGCCCGAGCAGGCCGAGCGGGTCGACCTCCTCGCCCTCCGCGTCCCGCACCCGGCAGAGGACGACGGCGCCTGCTCCGCAGCGAACGGCCACGCGACCGTCGCGGGTCTCGAAGGCCTCCGCGACCTCGAGGGCCCGTGGACCGTTCTCGTCGCAGACCGCCGCCTCGACGACCTCGACGTACGTTCCGTCGAGCTCCGCCGACGCGCCGGGGTAGGGCGCGCAGGCCCGGACGCGTCGCACGACCTCTTCGGCCGAGGCGTGCCAGTCCAGGGCCATCGCCTCGTCGTCGGGACGAGGGGCCTCGGTGACACCGTCGAGCGGCTGGGGGCGCCCCTCGAGCGCCTCGCCCCGTGCGAGCGCGTCGGCGCACTCGACCAGCAGGGAGAGCGCCGGACGGTCGAGGGCGCGCGCGAGCTTCCAGGCGTTCCAGCGGGGCTCGAGCGCGATGCGTCGCTGCGCGAGGATCGCTCCCGTGTCGTACTCCGCCTCGAGACGGTGGAGGGTCACGCCCGTCTCCGCATCGCCGGCGTCGATGGCCCAGAAATAGGGGTCGGGCCCGCGCCAGCGCGGCAAGAGCGAGGGGTGGGTCCCGAAGGCGCCGCGGGGCGCGAGGGCGAGCACCTCGGGCGGGATCTTCCTCGGCCAGAAGAAGCTCAGGATCGCGTCCGGACGAGCCTCCTCGAGGACACGGAAGACGTCGGGGTCGTGCAGGTCGGGTCGACCGAGCACGAGGCTCCCTCGCGAAGCGAGCCGACGCAGCACGCGCCCACGCCCCGGGGCCTCGGGATGCCCGAGGCAGATCACCCGGGGCACGTGCCCATGACGAGCGAGCCACAGGGCGCCGAGCGGGAGGCCGAGGTACACGAGTCGCACCGTCGTGGTATACCGGCCCCTCGTGACGGAGCAGCCCCGAAAGACGATCCGCGTGGTCGCGGCCCTGGTCGCCAGGGACGGGAAGTACCTCATCACGCAGCGCCGCGAAGGGGCCGTCCTGCCGCTCCTCTGGGAGTTCCCGGGGGGACGGGTCGAGGACGGAGAGTCGGATTCCATCGCCCTCGCCCGCGAGATGCAGGAGCGCCTCGGCGTCGACGTCGGCGTGGGCCAGCTGATCTCGTTCGTCAGCCATCCCTACGACCGCTACACGGTGGACCTCTACCTCTACGAGTGCGACCTGCTCGCGAACGAGCTCGCTTGCCGTGCCGTGCGCGACTTCCGCTGGGTCTCGTCCGACGACTTCGATCGGTATCCCTTCACGCCGGCCGACGAAGCCTCGATGACCAAGCTCCTCGGGGAGGGCTGAGCCCCCGTGGCGCCCTCCAACTGCACGGCGTGTGGGACCGCCATTCCCGCGGGGAGCTTCCGCTGCCCCGGCTGCGGCCGGGTCTTCGGCGACGACAATCGCTGCCCGAGCTGCCAGGCCATCGCGGCCGTGGCGCCTTCCGGGAACGGCTTCGTCTGCGTCGCCTGCCGCGCCCCGCGCGAGCGTCTCCCCGGCACCGTGGTCGTGCCCGACAGCGGTCTCTCGGGGCTTCCCGCGAAGCACCTCCCCTCGGTGAAATCGGCGGCCGCCACCGGCACGGCCTGGGGTTTCCGCGTGCTCGGCTTCCTCTCGGTCACCGCGGGGGCCATCTCGGCGATCGCCACGGTGCTCCTCGGCCACGGCCCGCTCGCCCTCGGTCTCGCGGCGACCATCGGCTTCTTCGGCCTCACGGCCGGCGGCCTCTTCTTCGCGTTCGGCGAGCGGCTCGCCGGTCAGGGGCGGCAGCAGGCGGCGGCCGGCCTCGAGCTCCGGATCCTCGCTCTCGCCGAGAAGCACCAGGGCGAGCTCTACGCGACGGATGTCGCGCGGGCCTTCGGCATCTCGAGCGCCACGGCCGAGGCGGAGCTCGGGAAGCTCGCGGACGGCAGCCGCGTCGTCGCCGAGGTCACGCCGGACGGGCTCGTGAAGTACTGCTTCCGCGAGCTCGCCGCGCGGGCCCCCGCGGCGCGGGTGCGCGTCGCCCCGCCGGCCGAGGAAGCGGCGGTCGAGGTCGAGGCTCGGCGCGACGAGGCCGGCTCGAAGACCGAGGCCTGAGGCCGCGTCTCCCTAGGCCAGGTTCTCGCGGGACGGACCGAGCTGTCCCGAGCGCGAGGCGACCGCGTGGGAGAGGGCGATGATCTCCACGAGCACCGAGCGGTAGACACGCTCGAGCTCGTCGAGGTCGGCCGAGCCGTCGCTCTGCTCGAGCGCTTCCTCGACGTGGTGCTGCACGAACGCCACGACCGAGGGCTGGCCCATCGCGACGATGTCGTCGCTGTCGAGGATCTCGTCCGGGTCGTTCGCCCGCAGCTCCTCGTCGGCCGTGAGGGTCTCGAGGGCCATCGTGAGCGAGCCGGCGTCGACCTCGTGCAGACGCGTCGGGAACGCTTCCTTGAACGCGAGGTAGACGGTGACCGTCAGGAAGTAGCCGAGCGACTGCACGAGCTCGTCCCGCACGGTGCCGAGCTCCTCGGCGAGGAAGGCCGCGAGCGCCGGCTGCCGGCGATCGAGCTCGCGATAGCCTCCGTCGAGACGGTCCTGGAGCTTCGTCTCGTCGGAGTCGAGCGACCGCTCGAGCGAATCCACCGTATGCGGGGGAACGACGGCGTGGTCGGGCACGGGCCGGAGCGCGGCTTTCCGGAGGAACACGCGCGCACCATAGCGAACGGTGCTGCGCTGTCCACCTCGCCGCACACGGCGTCGAGGACGCCGGTCAGTCGTCGAAGAAGATCGGCGCGCGCTTCTGGATGAAGCGCAGCACGAGCTGACGCGCATCCGCCGAGAGGTTCTCGAACTGGACGCCCATCCCCGGCTCCGAGTCCGACGAGAAGTCCATCGGGTCGCGCACGAAGCGGACGTGGCCGTCGACCTGGAACTCGAAGCCGCCGGGGAGGGTGACGAGGACACGGACCGGCGTGCCCTTCGGGTAGGCCTCGTAGGTCGCGACGAAGACGCCGCCCTCGGCGATTTCGCCCGAGAAACCGACGTAGAAGTTCGACTCGGTGGTCGCACCGATGTTCGCCTCGAGCGTGCCCTTCGGACCCGTGTGCGCGGCAGGCGCCGCGGCGGGCGCCGTGAAGGCGGGCTGGGCCGCGGGCTGTCCGAACGCGGGCTGCGCGGCGGGCGCGGGCTGTCCGAACGCGGGCTGCGCGGCGGGCGCGGGCTGTCCGAACGCGGGCTGCGCGGCGGGCGCGGGCTGTCCGAACGCGGGCTGCGCGGCGGGCGCGGGCTGTCCGAACGCGGGCTGCGCGGCGGGCGCGGGCTGTCCGAACGCGGGCTGGGCGGCCGGCGCGGGCTGTCCGAACGTGAGCGAGGCCGGGGCAGCCGCGGGGGCGAGCGCCGCGGCGACGGGGGCGGAGGCCGGGGGCGGCGCGAAGGCGGCGGGAGCCTGGGCGATCTGCGGCACGGGCGCCGCCTGGGGAACCAAGACCGGCTGGGCCATCGGATGGCCCGGCGGCGCATGCGTCGGGACGTTCGTGAGCGGATAGAGCACGCCCATCACGCCGGCGATCGCCTCCGTGGCGATCTCGATGCCGCGGTGCTGGCCCCGGACATCCTGCAGGAGCGCGAGCGTCTGGCTGAGGGATCCGAGCGACTGCCGGATGAACCCCTTGCCCTCGGGCTCGCCCGGGGCGCGCTCGGCCTGGAAGAGGGCCCCGACGGCCTGGGCGATGTTCTGGGCGACTGCGAGCACGTCGTCCGGGATGTTCGGATCCTGCTGCAGCGCCTCGAGTGCGCGGCCGAGGTTCTCCCGCGCCGTCCTCGCTTGGTTAGCCCCCGAATACGTCATGGATCGTCCAATCCCCTCGCCGAGCCCGTGGCCCAGCCGATGATAGCGAGGAGGCGAGGGCCTTCAAAGCGCCTTCGTGAACACCATGCGCGAGCGACCGGGGCCGGCGTAGTCCGCCTGGTCCTCGACGCGGAAGCCGAGCGCGCGGTGGAACGCGATGGCGCCCTCGTCGCCGGGAAATGCGATGGCTTTCATCCGATGGACGCCGCTCGCCCGGCAGGTCTCGGTGAACTTCTGATAGAGGGCCTGCCCGACGCCGCGACGGCGGTGATCGGGATGGATGCCGACCATGTGGATGTAGCCCGTCGGCGGCTCGCTGGCGGTGCGGAAGCCGAAGAGGAAGCCGACGACCTCGCCCTGCTCCTCGGCCACGAGCGCGTGATCGCCGAGCTCGTAGAAGAAGATCGGATGGGCGGGCACACCGGAAGGCCCGCCCCACCAGCGGTCGAGCACCGACACGATGTAGTCGTAGTCCGTCTTGTGGATTCCCCGGATTTCCATCGTCGTTCCTTCGCGCCCGGACGAGCGGCGCGTGGTTACCACGGATGGCCGCGGAACGCACGGGGGGGGGCGGCCCTCGGGCCCCGGGGTCGCCCACCCTGAAAAGCCGCTCCGCCTCGGCTACCCTTCGACCTCCCATGGCCTCCGACGTGCTTTTCTGCCCCTTCTGCCGCGAGAGCTTCGAAGGCCGCTCCCGATGCCCCGAGCACGAGCTCGAGCTCGTGCCCTGGCAGGCGCTCCCTCCCGATCCGGAGGCCGAGTCCCACGGCCCTCCCGCGGGTCACGTCGCGTTCTACGACCTCCGGCACGGGCGAGGCCTCGTCTTCCTCGGCGCGGTGCTCGTCGTGCTCGGGTTCGGCCTGCCGGTCGTCCACACCTCGCTTTCGGAGTCCCTCGAGGTCACGGGGGTGCTGCTCGCGGCGACGCGTGCCGGGAACCTCTGGACGGTTCCCTTCGTGGCGCTCGCCGCCGCGGCCCTCGTGCTCCGGCGCACGACCCTCGCCGGCCTCGCGGGCATCCGTCTGGCCGTCGCCTCCGCGGCCGTCGTCGGATTCGCCTCCGCCGGCTACACGACGTTCCGCCTGCTCCGGACGGCCGCCGACGTACAGGCGCGCTACGGCGATGCCGTGTTCGTCGAGCCGCGTCCGGGCGCCTACCTCGTGGCGCTCGGCCTCGCCTTCGTGCTCGTCGGAGGGCTGCGCCTCGGACGCGCGTGAGCGTCGCTCAGGCCGCGCCTTCGGCCGCCGATTTCCCGGCCTTCTCGAGGGTCGACAGGAACGCTCGCTCGAGCGTGTGCACCAGCGGACAGAGGTGCCGGATCTGCGCTCCGGACTCGCGGGCGATCCGCAGCACCAGCTCGGGGCCTTCGCCTTCGGGCAGGCGCAGCTCGATCGTCGTGCCCGAGAGGACCACCCTGCAGCGCGCGAGCTCGAGGGCGCGGGCGAACGCGCCGGGATCGCCCTTCACGCGGCATTCGTACGCACCTTCCTCGCCGCGGACGAGCGGATCGAGAGGGCCGGCGTAGAGCACCTCGCCGGCGGCGAGCACCACGACCTGATCGCAGGTCTTCTCGACGTCCGGGAGGATGTGCGTCGACAGGAGGACGCTCGCGCCCGTGCGACGCGGGATGTCGAGGATGAGCTCGAGCATCTCGTCGCGTCCCCGGGGGTCGAGGCCGCTCGTGGGCTCGTCGAGCAAGAGGAGCTTCGGATCGCCGACCAGCGCCTGGGCGAGCCGGGCGCGCTGCTTCATGCCGGTGGAGAACGAGCCGAGCTTGCGGTAGCGGGCCTCGCCGAGGCCGACGTAGTGCAGCACCTGATGGGCTCGACCCGTGGCCTCGGAGCGCGGGAGACCGCAGAGCTCGGCCGCGAGGGTCGCGAATTCGAGCGCCGTGAGCTCCGGCAGGACGGTGTCGCCCTCCGGCATGTAGCCGATGCGCGCCCGGACCTCGAAGGGCTCGCGGGAGACCTCGCGCTCGAAGACCTTCACCGTTCCGTGCTCCGGCACGACGAGGCCGAGCAGCGACTTCAGGAAGGTGCTCTTGCCGGCGCCGTTCGGTCCGAGCAGGCCGATGCGGCCGGCCGACAGGCGGATCGACACGTCCTTCAGCGCCACGAGATCGCCGTAGCGCTTCTCGACCCTCTCGAGCTCGATGATCGACACGCGCGCACGGTAGACCGGAGATCCCGAGCCTTCAAGTCGCGTCGCCGAGGGGCTCAGCCCTGCGACGACGACGGCGTCGAGTCCGGCCGGTAGATGTAGCCCTGGTGCTGGAAGACGCAGATGCGGTCGCGGCCATCGTCCTTCGCCTGGAAGAGGGCACGATCGGCGGCCTTCACGAGCTCGTCCTTCGTCTTCACGTCGCGGCTCGGGTAGAGCGCGACGCCCACCGACACCGTGATCCGGTATTCCTTGCCTGCCAGGCGGTACGGCGTGGCTCCGATCGTGCGCCACACGCGATCGGCGACCGTCAGGGCGCCGCCGAAATGCGTGCTCGGCAGGACGAGGAGGAACTCCTCGCCGCCGTATCGAGCGACCACGTCGATCTCCCGGACCGAGCCGCGGAGGCGCTTGGCCGTCTCCTGGAGCGCCAGATCGCCGAGCGAATGCCCGAAGCGCTCGTTGAAGGCCTTGAAGTGGTCGAGGTCGATCATCGCGCAGGCGAGGGGATCGCGGAAGCGCTCGGCGCGCTTGAACTCCTCCTGCAGCCGCGTGTGGAGGTAGCGGTAGTTGTAGAGGCCCGTGAGCTCGTCCCGGACCGCGAGGCGCTCGAGACGCGCGCGCGCGTCGTTGACCTCGTCGTGCATCCGCTTCAGGCGGAGCATGTTCTGCACACGCGCGAGGAGCTCGCGTTCGTCGAAGGGCTTCGAGATGTAGTCGTCGGCGCCGATCCGCAGACCTTCGACCCGGCTGTCGGGATCGCCCTTCGCGGTCACGAGCATGATCGGGAGGAAGTCCTCTCCCACCATCGCCTTCACGAGCCGGCAGACGTCGATGCCGGAGAGCCCCGGCATCATCACGTCGAGCAGGACGAGGTCGACGCCTCCCTTGCCGACGCGGTCGAGCAGGGTCTTCCCGTCCTCGTGGATCTCGATCTGGTAGCCGCTTCCCCGGAGCAATCCCCCGACGTACTCGCGGGTGACTCGGTCGTCGTCGGCGATGAGGATCGTCGCGGGGGCGCTCGGAGGCGTGCTCGTCACCCCTCCGAGGGTATCGCTCTCGGGACGCGACGAGAAGGGCCGCTCGTCCCGAATCGTCGACGAGCCGGGTTCCCTCGGGCCCATAAGTGTCTATACTAGCCCCCTGGAGGACCTTCCGAGGCCCCGGATCTGGAACGGATGGAGATCAAGCAACAGCTCCGACTCTCGCAGCAGCTCGTGATGACGCCGCAGCTGCAGCAGGCGATCAAGCTGCTCCAGATGTCGCGGCTCGAGCTCAGCGAGCACGTCCAGACCGAGCTGCTCGAGAACCCCGTGCTCGAAGACGGCCTCGAGGGGCGGGACACGCGCGAGGTCACCCAGTCGGAGATCTCGCAGCTCGACCGTCAGATCGATCGCGACGATCGCAGCGTCGTCGACGAGGGCAAGGCCAAGAAGGACGAGATCGACTGGGAGCGATACCTCGAGAACCACGCCATGCAGGCGCCGGTTCCGAGCTTCCGCCGCACGGGGGACGAGGACCTCCCCGGCGTCGAGGCGAACCTGTCGGGAGCGGAGGGCCTCGTGGAGCACCTGCTCTGGCAGGTGCGGATGAGCGACTTCCGCGAGGACGAGCAGCACTTCGCCGCCCTCGTCATCGGCAACCTCGACGACGACGGCTACCTCCGCGTCGAAGGCATGGACTCGACGGAGGTCGTCGCGAAGCTCGCCGAGGAGGCGGGGCTCGAGACGGAGGATGCCGAGGCCGTGCTCGAGGAGATGCAGCTCTTCGATCCCGTCGGCTGCGGCTCCCGGAGCCTCGAGGAGTGCCTGCTCGTGCAGGCCAAGTACCTCGGCCTCGACGCGCTCGTGCTCCAGGTCATCGAGCACCATCTCGGCAACCTCGAGCGGCGGAACTACGCCCAGATCGCGAAGGAGCTCTGCAGCAACGTCGAGGAGATCTACGACATCGCGCAGATCCTCCACGAGCTCGAGCCGCGGCCCGGCCGCAACTACCACACCGAGGAGCCTCGGTACATCACGCCCGACGTCTACGTGCACAAGGTCGGCGACGAGTACTTCGTCGTCGCCAACGACGACGGGATGCCCAAGCTCAAGATCAGCGGCTTCTACCGCGCCGCGATGGCCGACAACCCCCAGGCCAAGGAATACATCCAGGGGAAGCTGCGTTCCGCCCAATGGCTGATCCGCAGCATCGATCAGCGCCGGAAGACCATCGTGAAGGTCACCGAGTGCATCGTGGACAAGCAGCGCGAGTTCTTCGACAAGGGCATCGAGTACCTGAAGCCCATGATCCTCCGCGACGTCGCGGAGGCGGTCGGGATGCACGAGAGCACGATCTCGCGCGTGACGAGCAACAAGTACGTCCACACGCCACGTGGGCTCTTCGAGCTCAAGTACTTCTTCAACAGCGCGATCAAGCGGGACCATCAGGAGGACATCGCCTCCGAGAGCGTCAAGCAGGCCATCAAGCGCATCGTCACCGGAGAGGATCCGAAGAATCCCCTCTCCGATCAGCAGATCGTCGAGATCCTGGCGCAGGAGGACATCCGGATCGCTCGACGAACCGTCGCGAAATACAGAGAGATGCTGGGAATCCTGAGCTCGTCGAAACGCAAGAAGTACTTCTGACCCGAGTGGCCAGGTCGCTGGCCGAGGAGAGGACCGATGCGAATCAACTTCACGTTCCGGAACCTCGAGTCTTCCGAGGGAATCAAGGCCTACGCATCGGAGAAGGTCTCGCGCGTGCAGAAGCACCTGCGCATGCCCTCGACCGCCGAGATCACGGTCTCGACCGAGAAGCACCTCCACCACGTGGACATCAGCCTCCAGTCGAACGGGCGCCGTTACGCCGCCCACGACCAGTCGGAGGACATGTACGCGTCGATCGACCGTGTCATGGACAAGATCGACCGTCAGGTGCGGGACGCCAAGGCGACGACGACCACCCGGAAGCGCCATTCCGGCTCGTCCCTGGCGGCCGGCAAGGGCAGCTGAGGGACGATCGCGAGCCCGCGGCGCGGGGACGAGGGCCGTTCTCCTCCGGGAGGGTGGCCCTCGGTCGTTCCGTCGGCTAGATCCCGGGGCGGATGGAGCCGACCTTCCGCGAGACCCTCGAGCCCGCGTGCGTCTCGACGCGACTCGTCGCGATGACGAAGGACGCCGTGTTGGGCGAGCTCGCGCGCCTGCTCTCGGCGGGGAGCGCGTCGCTTCCCGTCGACGTGGTCCGGCGCGTGCTCACCGAGCGCGAGCAGCTCGCGAGCACGGGCGTCGGGAGCGGCGTCGCGATCCCGCACGGCCGGCTCCGCGAGCTCTCGGGCGTGAAGGTCGCGCTCGCGCTGCATCCCGAGGGCGTGTATTTCGACGCGATCGACGGGGGGAAGGTCCACCTCTTCGTGGCCGTGCTCGCCTCCGATCGCGAGCCCACGATGCATCTGCGCATCCTCGCGCGGGCCTCGCGGCTCCTCCGCGACCCCGTCGTGCGCCAGAAGCTCCTCGCCGAGACCGATCCGGCGTCGCTGTACGCGACCTTCGTGGCCGAGGACGAGAAGCTCGGCTGACGCCGCCTGGCACCCGCGGGCCGTCACTCCGCGAGGACATCGGGGAAGTGGCGCGCCGGCACCTGCCCGTGGCCCGCACGGGTCCGCGCGACGACGACCCGATGGGTACGCACGGCGGCCGCGAGATCCGGCGGGTCGACCGCGAGCTCCGAGCTCGAGAGGCGGGCCCGGAGCGCGGCCACGAGGCGCTGGTTCCGGTCGAGCGTGCGTCCGACGCCGGTATGGAGGGAGACGAGGCTCCGCGACGGATCCTCGAGCGCCCAGGCGGCGAAGGCGGAGGGCGCGTCGTAGAGCGCATCGAAGAGGACGACGCGCCGCACCCGCTCCCCCAGGCCGCCGCGTCGCAGCACCGCGAGCGCCGACTCGAACGCGGCGCTGTGCGCGACCACGGTGATCCGGGACACGTCGTCGAGACCCCGTCCGTGGAGCGGCCCGGCGAGTCGCTCGAGGGCCTCGCGGATCATCGCGTCCGCGTAGCCCTGGCGCGCGAGCCTTCCGGGGTGACCGTCCCGGGTCCGGTAGGCGAGCTGGGGGGCGAGCAGCACGGACGAGCGGCGTCCGGCGCGATCGTGCGCCTCGCCGAGCCCCCAGCCCTGCTCGAGGGGGCCGCCCGCGATGCAGGCCGTGGGACCGCTCCGCACGAGCACGTTCACGCAGCCGGACCAACCGTGGAGGAAGAGGACCAGCTCGAGCGGGCCGGTCTCGGGGAGGTCGGCGGCCGCGTGCGCCACGAGGGTCGGCGCCCCCTCGGGCACGTCGAAGGCCCGATGCGCGAGCTCGAGCGACTCCGTGAGCCCTCCCTGCGCGATGGCCCGGGCCCGTGGCCGGGCAGGCAGCCACGCCGCCCCGAGGAGGCAGAGGAGGCCGAAGGCGCGGACGGCTCGGGCGATCGATGGCACCATGGTCGCCGGAGACTCTAGCCCTTCATGTCCGCGACGCGCCCGCGATCCGATCTCGTCCCGAAGACCTGCACCGTCGGCGACTTCCTCGCCCATGCCGACGTGGCCACGTCGTTCGAGCTCGTCGACGCGGGGCTCGACACCACGCGCCTGCTCACGCATCCGCGCATCCAGAAGTCGGGGCTCGTCCTCGTCGGCCACATGGTGGGGCTCGTGCCCACGCGCATCCAGGTGCTCGGCGAGACCGAGATGTCGTATCTCGGCGAGCTGCCGGCCGACGAGCGCGCGCACCGGATCGACCACCTGATGGCGCAGGATCTCTCGCTCGTCGTCGTCACGCGAGGCCTCGAGATCCCGGTGGAGCTCTCCGCCGCCGCGCTCCGGTCGCGCACTCCCGTGGCCCGGAGCAGCCTCCGCTCGAGCCGGGCGATCCAGGTGATGCAGGGAGCGCTCGATCGTCTCCTCGCACCGGAGACGCAGATCCACGGAGTGCTCATCGACATCCACGGCGTCGGCACGCTGCTCACGGGCCCGAGCGGCATCGGCAAGAGCGAGTGCGCGCTCTTCCTCGTCGAGCGTGGCCATCGCCTCGTCGCGGACGACCAGGTCGTCCTCTCGCGGCTCCCGCCGGCGCAGCTCTGGGGCACCGCGCCCACGCTGCTCCGGAACCACCTCGAGCTCCGCGGCATCGGCATCGTGAACGTCCGCGATCTGTACGGCGCGGCCGCGGTCCGCGAGCGCAAGCTCGTCCAGCTCTGCGTGGAGCTCTGTCCGTGGGGCGAGGACGAGGACGACTACGAGCGGCTCGGGCTCGTGCGTCGGACGCGGAGCTACCTCGACGTCTCGATTCCCCTCTTGCGCATCCCGGTGCGCCCCGGTCGGGACATGGCCGTCATCCTCGAGGTCGCCGCGCGCAACCACCTGCTCCAGAAGGCGGGCCATCACGCCGCCAAGAAGTTCGTGGAATCGCTCGAGGCGAGCCTCGGCATCCGGAATCCGACCGACGAAGAGGGCTGATGCGCGTCGGCACGGTCGTCGGCCGACGCCGTGCTACCATCGCCGCGTGGGCGGTCTTCACGTCGTCGTCGTGACGGGGATGTCGGGAGCGGGGCGCAGCACGGCGCTCCACGTCCTCGAGGATCTCGGCTACTTCTGCGTCGACAACCTCCCCCCGTCGCTCGCGCCGGATCTCGTGGGCCTGCTCGACGACGATCCCGAGGTGCAGCACGTCGGCCTCGGGATCGACGTGCGGACCCGCGCCTTCCTCGAGGGGGCGGGCGAGGCCTTCGACAAGCTCGCGGCGGGCGGACACCAGGTCGAGGTCATCTTCCTCGACTGCGCGGACGACGTCCTGGTCCGTCGGTTCAGCGAGACCCGGCGCCCCCACGCGCTCTCGTCGGGCGGGGACCTCCTCACGGCGATCCGCCACGAGCGGGAGCGACTCTCGAAGCTCCGGGTGCGCGCGCGTCAGGTCTTCGACACGACGCGGCTCTCGGTGCACGACCTTCGCCGAGCCCTGGTCGAGTACGTCTCGCGCGCCGGCCGTTCCGCCGGCATGGTGACGCGCATCGTCTCGTTCGGCTTCAAGTACGGCCTGCCGATCGACGCGGACCTCGTCTTCGATCTCCGCTACCTGCCGAATCCGCACTTCGTGCCGGATCTGCGGCCGCTTCCGGGCACCGACCCGCGCGTCTCGACGTTCGTGCTCGATTCTCCCCAGACGCGCGAGCTCCTCGACGACCTCGTCCCCATGCTGGAGCGCCTCCTGCCCCAGTACGAACGCGAGGGGAAGTCCACGTTGACCATCGCCGTCGGCTGCACGGGCGGCCGCCACCGGTCGGTCGCCACCGCCGAGGAGATCGGCCGTCGCCTCGGCACGCATCGCACGGTGGTCGTCTCCCACCGCGACGTCGGTCGCACGGTGCCATGAGCGTCGAGGCCACGGGCGAGTTCGAGATCGTGAACCAGCTCGGCATGCACGCGCGGGCCGCCGCGAAGCTCGTGCGCCTCGCGGGATCGTTCGCCTCGAGCGTGCGCGTCGAGAAGGACGGCACCACCGCGGACGCCAAGAGCATCATGGGCGTCCTCCTGCTCTGCGGGCAGAAGGGGGCGAAGGTCCGCATCCATGCGCGCGGGCCGGACGCGGACGAGGCCGTCCGTGCGATCGGGGCGCTGATCTCCGAGCGCTTCGGAGAGCCCGAATGAGCGACGAGGTCCGGAACCTCCGCGTCCGGGGCATCGGGGTCGGCTCGGGCGTCGCGATCGGACCGGTGGCCGTGCTCGATCGGCGCGGTCGCGTTCCACGCCGACGGGGGCTCGACGGCTCCGAGGTGGAGGCCGAGGTCGAGCGCTTCCTCCGGGCCGTGACCGCGTCGGCGGCAGGCGTGGAGACCATGCGGCAGGCGGTCCTCGACTCGCACGGCGAGGCGGCGGCCGCCCTGCTCGATCCGCTCCTCTTCCTCCACCACGATCCCCTGCTCGTCGAGCGCACGGCGGACCTCGTACGCACGGAGCTCGTCAACGCCGAGCATGCGCTCGCGACCTCGATCGAGCAGGCCAAGCGGGCGCTCGCGCGCTCGAGCGCGTCGTACTTCCGCGAGCGGGCGGACGACGTGGAGCACGTCGGCCAGCACGTGCTCCGGGCGCTCGCGGGGGAGGGCGGCTCGCGCCTCCCGGTCGACGAGCGCGTGATCCTGGTCGCCACCGACCTCAGCCCCGCGGATGCCGCGGAGCTCCACGGCTCGTCGATCCTCGGCCTCGTCACGACCACGGGGAGCGCGACGAGCCACACGGCCCTCATGGCCCATTCGCTCGGCATCCCGGCGGTGGTGGGCGCCCGCATGCTCCCGCTCCGGCTCGCCGACGGAAGGCTCGCGGTGGTCGACGGCCTCCGGGGAGAGGTCGTGGTCGCCCCGGACGACGAGGTCCTCGAGGGTGCGCGGAGCCGGGCCGATCGCTACCGCGTCTTCGCCGAGGGCCTCTCGGCGCGCGGCGGCGCCCCGATCGCGACGGCCGACGGGACGCCGATCACGGTGCTCGCGAACCTCGATCTGCCGGCCGACGTGGAGCGCGTGGCCGGGCTCGGCGTCGCGGGCGTCGGCCTCTACCGCACCGAGTACCTCTACCTCGATCGCAAGGCCCTGCCGGACGAGGACGAGCAGGTCGGGGTCTACGGCCGGATCCTCGCCGCGCTCGCCGGGCGTCCGCTGACGCTCCGCACCTTCGACCTCGGGAGCGACAAGCTGAGCTTCCATCCGCGCTGGCTGCGATCGACCGGCGCGACGCTCGGGCGTTCGGGGCTGCGCTTCTCGCTGCTCCATCCGGACGTCCTCCGCACGCAGATGCGGGCCATCCTCCGCGCCTCGGCCCTCGGGCCCGTGCAGATCATGTTCCCGCGCGTCGCGCGCCGCGCCGAGCTCGACGCCGCGCGCGAGCTCTTCGACCGTTGCCGTCTCGAGCTCGAGCAGGAAGGCGTTCCCGTCGGCGAGGTGCCGATCGGCGTGATGATCGAGGTCCCCTCCGCAGCGCTCCTCGCCGAGCATTTCGCCCGCGCCGCGGACTTCTTCTCGGTGGGGACGAACGACCTGACGCAGCTCACGCTCGCCGCGGATCGCAGCGACGCGCTCCTCGCGGAATGCGCCGATCCGCTCGATCCGAGCATCCTCCGCCTCCTCGATCTCACGGCGAAGGCGGCCGTCGGGGCCCGGATCCCGCTCTCGATGTGCGGCGACATGGCCGCCGATCCGATGGCGCTCCCCGTCGTGCTCGGCCTCGGCTACGAGCGGCTCTCGATCCCCTGCGACGCGGTGCACCTGGTGGCGGAGGCCATCCGGCGCGTGCCGCGCTCCGAGGCGGTGCAGACCGCCGAGGTGGCGCTCGGACTCGACGCGGCGGAGGCCGTGCGCGAGCTCGTCTACGAGCGCTTCGTGGGGCGGCTCGGGGACCTGTGGGAGCAGAGGGGCGTCAGCGCTCGCCAGGTCGCTCGACGCCCATGAGGGGAACGGCCTCCGGCACCGAACCCTCGGGCACGCGGGCGTCGGCGCGCGAGAGGATCGCCTCGATGTCGCCCTCGCCCGCGAAGCCGACGTGTCGCTCGACGATGCGGCCCGTGCGATCGAGCGAGACGATGAGGGGAACCGCTTCGATCGAGCCGATCGCCGTCTCTCCGACGAGGACCTTCGCATCCGCGTCGTAGCCGAGCGGGAACGCCGGATGCACCGCGTCCACGTAGGCCGCGAGCAGCTGGGAAGCCTCTTCCTGCGAGAGCACCCCGACGATCGGGATCTCGGGATGGCGGTGCGCGATGTGGTTGAGCGGCACGAGCTGGGCCTGGCAGACCGCGTCGTAGGTCGTGAGCAGCACCACCAGGACGAGCCGGCCGCGCAGATCGCCGACGTCGATCCACTCCCCGTCGGCGAGCCGAACCGTGAGCTCGAGCGGCGCCCCCTCGGAGGCGCGCGGATGCTCGACGCCCGTCGCCGCCGTCGTCGAGCCGCCGCAGCCCGCGAGCGCGAGGAGGAGCCACGCGGCCACGAGGGCTGCGCGCTCAGTCCTTCGAGGACTGTCCGACGAACCAGTCTTCACGATCACGGAAGAGGACGTTGAAGGTGGTCAGCGACCCGTAGCAGGCCGTGATGTACTGCTGCATCGTGACCTTGTCCTCGGTGGACAGGCCGTCGTGCGTGTTGATCTTCTGCTCGAGCACGCGCAGGCGGTCGCGGATCATCACGATCTTCTTGAAGAAGGCGTCGAGCGGCACGGCCTTCGGCTGCACGCCGTCCTTGCCGGGCTTCAGGACGAGCTCGCCCCCGTGCCATCGGTCGCCGATCGGCGCGTCGCCCACTCCGAGCTCCTCGAGCAGCACCTCGCGGAGCACGCGTCGGAATTCGTCCTGGTCCATGTCGATGTCGATCTCCTGGGGAAGGGGAATCTTCGGCGGAGGCTCGCTCTCGCGGCGATCCGAGCGGGGCGCCCCCGCCACCTTCGCGCGTCGCAGGGCGGGCTGGAACGGTGCCCCGATCGGCTTGTGACTCGAGCACGTGGCCGTGTCCTTGAGGGGCGAGGGCCAACAGCCGAGACGGCACTCGCCCGTCGACACGCCGTTCGCGTCGGTGTGCATGCGGAGGAAGAATCCGCACGTGCCGCATCGTCCCGCGAGGTCGCGCTCCATCGGTGCGTAGCCTACCAGAGGACGGGCTCAGCGGCCCTCGCGACGCGAGAGGACGAAGAGACGACGGGCGAGGAAGAGGACGAGGGCGATGCCGAAGACGAGACCGAGGGTCCGCGCGATGCGGTGCCCGAGGTAGAACGCCGCCGGCGCCTCGCCGAGCATCGGCCCCCGTTCGCCCCCGGCGCCGCAGGCGAAGCGTCCGCCGCGCGTGAATCGGCAGCGTTCGATCGCGCTCCCATCGGGCCGGAGCGCGTCCACGGCGAGCGTCGTCCGGGTCGCGTGGAGCGCGAGGTAGTGGAACTCGGGGACGAACGCGAGCTGCCCCTTTTCGCGCCGATTCGCGGTGTAGAGGGGCGAGCCGCCTCCTCCCGTGACGATGTACTTGAGGCTCCGGACCTGGCCTCGTTCGTAGATGTGGTCGTGCCCCGAGAGGACGAGGGCGGCTCCCGCGCCCCTCAGCATCTGGAGCACCCCGGACGAGCGGAGGTCCTCGAGGCCTCCGTGATGGCCGCTCGAATACGGCCCGTGGTGGATTCCGACGACGAGCAGGGGCGGGCTCGCCTCGCGGCGGATGCGCCCCGTCTCCCGCGCGACGAAGGTGTGCTGGGGCGAGCCGGCGCTCATCGGTGCGTTCGAGTCGAGCGAGAGGATCCGCACGGGGCCGTAGTCGAAGCGATGGAAGGCCGTGGCCGGGGGCGCCGGAACGACCACGTGCGCGAAGTAGCGGGCCCGGGCGCGTGCCCCGTCCGCGATCTCGTGATTGCCGAGCACGGGCACGAGGGGCCGGTCGCGCAGGATGGGATTGGCGATGCGCAGGAAGGTGTTCCACTCGGCGTCGCTGCGGCCGCGGGGGATCACGTCGCCGAGGTGCAGGACGAAATCGCCCGGGCCCGTCGCCATCCGGCGGACCAGCGAAGCATGGGGCGCGTCGCCGTCCCGGTTGTCGCCGTACGCGAGGAAGTCGACGGCGTCGCGGGTCGGCGGGGGCGGCGTCCGGAAGGTGCCCGATTCGCTGCGGAAGCCCGGGGCGGTGACGGTGTAGTGGACGAGGGAGTCGCGGGGCAGGTCCGCGAGCCGTACGAAGTGCCGCCGCTGGGCGGTCGAGAGGAAGCGCTTCACCTCGCCGCCGACGGTGGCGTCGACCGTGACGGCGACCGGAGCCGGGGCTTCGACCTCGACCACGACGGAGTCCGCGCGCAGGTCCATCAGCGTGGGGCCGTGGACGAACGCGGCCTGCGCGGAGGCGAGGGCCGCGGTGCCCAGGACGAGCCAGAGGGCGAGGGCCCCGCGTGCGGCTGCGACGCGCATGGGCCATCTATACCCTGACCATGCCTCCCGTGCCCGAGCCCGCCGATCTCGCCTCCCGGCTCGACGCCCTGCTCGCGGACACCGACCGCGCGGGGAGGCGCGAGGCCGATCCCGTCGGATTCGTGCACCGGTACGAGCACTCCGACGATCGCGAGGTCGTGGGGCTCGTGGCGGCGACCCTGGCCTTCGGCCAGGTGAAGACCATCCGGACCAGCATCGCGAAGGTCCTCGAGGTCCTCGGTCCGCGGCCGGCGCTCGCCCTCGCCGAGCTCGACGAAGCGGCGCTGGCCCGGCGGCTCCGCGGCTTCGTGCATCGCGTCTACCGGGGAGAGCACGTCGCGCGGATGCTCGCGCGGGCCCATGCGCTCCGCGTCCGCGAGGGCAGCCTCGGCCGCGCCTTCGCCCAGGAGCTCGACGCCACGGGAGGCGACCTCCGAGAGGCGCTCGCCCGCTTCGCCGACGCGCTCCGGGGGCCGGACCCCTCGCGAGGCCTCCGGCACCTGGTCCCCGATCCCCGGAGCGGCAGCGCGACGAAGCGCCTCCTCCTCTACCTGCGATGGATGATCCGTCCGGCCGACGGGGTCGACCTCGGTCTCTGGCCGGTGCCTCCGCGGCTGCTCGTGATCCCGGTCGACACGCACGTGCATCGCATCGCGCGGAACCTCGGGCTCACGAAGCGGAACGACGCGTCGTGGCGGACGGCGGAGGAGATCACGGAGCGTCTCCGGCGCCTCGATCCCGAGGATCCGGTGAAGTACGACTTCGCGCTCTGTCACCTCGGCGTGTCGCGCGAGTGCCCGAGCCGCCGCGATCCCGTGCGGTGCTCGGGCTGCGTGCTCCGCGACGTCTGCCTCGCGTACCGCGGCAGGGCGCCGAAGGGGCCTAGATCCGCAGGAAAGGCGCGAGCAGCTGCTCGAGCTTCCGGAGGTCCTCGCGGGTCTTCGCCTGAGGACCCGGCGAGAGCTGATCCTGGGCGCCGAAGACGACCAGCTCGTGGTCCTTCAGGGCCTTGAGCGCCGTCTCGAGCTTGAGCTGGGAGAGCGACTCGCGACGCTCGATCTCGCCGGCGAGGTACATGCGCTGCCCGAGCGCCAGCGTGCGCTTGAACCACTCCTTCTTGCCCATCGGCTGGTCGAGCAGGAGCGCCGCGCCGCGGAGCGCGAGGAGATAGGCCTCGAAATAGGTCCCGATCATGCCGGCGTAGAGCGCCACGCGTTCGCCGCCCGAGCCCGCCGCGACGCGGATGCCCTCGGCCGTGCGCTCGATCTCGTGGGCCTCGATCATGGACCGGAGCGCATCGTCGAAGATCGCGTCGAATTCGGCGTCGGCGCGGAACATGAACTCGTACTTGTACGCGCGCGAGAGGCGCTGCACGGCTTCCCGGAGATTGGGCTCGGGAAGGCAGTCCCGGGAATCGGAGAGCAGCGAGGCGCCGATGAGCGCGCTCGGGACGAAGAAGTGCAGGAGGTTGTTCTTGTAGTACTCGAGCGCGAGCCGGCGCTCCTCGAGGACCTTGTAGATGGCCTCGTCGCTCGTGTCGTGCTGGAGCAGCAGCCGGCCGTCCACGAAGAGCGCGATGGCCTCGCGCAGGGTGTCGTCCCGGACTGAGCCGTCCTCGGCGAGGATGGGGCCGGCGATGCGCGCTCCGGCCCGCTGCAGCGCGCCGACGAGGTCGGTCGCGGTCCGGCGGAGCTCGGTGCTCGTCATGCCGCGCCGGCGATGGGCGAGGAGGGCCGTCGCGACGAGCGCCGCCGGCGTGACGACCGTCACCTCGTTGATCTGGTAGGTCGTGCGATGCGCGAGCCGCTGGATCATCGCGCGCCGATGCTTCGGCGTGAGCTCGGGATCGGCGCCGGGGCCGGCCTCGGCGACCTGCTCGGCGCGGGCCTCGGCGAGGAGCTCGTCGAACGAGAGGATCTCGCCGAACTGCACGTAGAGCCGGCCGTACTTGGAGCGGAGCACGCTCGAGGTCCGGAGGAGGTCTCCGACGTTCTCGCTCTGCTTCTCGCCGCCCGAGAGCTCGTGGATGTACGAGCGCTCTTCGATGATGCGCTCGTAGCCGATCGAGATCGGGACGAAGAAGACCTTCTGGGCCTTCAGGAGCATCGCCGCGTCGACGACCATCGAGAGCAGGCCGTACTTCGGGGGAAGGAGCTTGCCCGTGCGCGAGCGGCCGCCCTCGATGAAGAACTCGATCGGGTTCCCCTCGACGAGGAGCTTCCGCATGTACGCGTCGACGAGGGCCGAGTAGAGCCGCTTGCCCTGGAAGCTGCGCTTGATGAAGAAGGCGCCGCCTCGACGGAGCACCGGGCCGAGCGGGAAGAAGCCCAGGTTCTCGCCAGCCGCGATGAGCGGCGGCTGCAGCGCGTGACGGTAGAGGACGTAGGAGAGGACCAGGTAGTCGACGTGGCTCTTGTGGCTCGGCAAGAGCACGAGCGCGCCCTCGCGGGCCGCCTTGCGGATGCGCTCGATGCCCTCCTCGTCGACGACGATGCCGTCGTAGATGCGGGTCCAGACCCAATGGAGGAAACGCTCGAGCAGGCGGAGCATGTAGGGGCTCTGCGCGGCGCAGAGCCGGTCGAGCTCCTTGCGGACCTCCTTCTCGACCTTGGCGACGGGGCGCTTCGAGGCCTTGGCCTCGGCCTCGATCACCCTGCGGACGCGCGGGCTCCGGATGAGCTCCTCGGCGATCCGGGTCGGGGTCTTCTGCGCGGGTCCGAGCGCCACCGTCCGCTCGCGCTCGATGCGGCGCAGCATCGCGTAACGCACCTTGTCCGCCGCCTGGGCGTCCGTGAGGTCCGGATGCTCGAGGAGGAAGCTCTGCAGGTCGAAGGCCTCGCCCGAGCGGAGCAGCGCGTTCCGGAAGTTCAGGAGGAACTGGAAGAAGACGCGGATCTTCCCGGGGTACTCGACGGGGCCGAAGAGCAGGTCGAAGAGACCGCGGCTCGTCGTGGTCGGCAGCTTGCTCCAGCAGAACGTCTGCGGGACGAGCAGGATCGGCTTCTCCTGGCTCCGCTGGCAGGCGATCAGCGTCTTGATGAGGTCGATCTCCATCGCCTCGCCGTGGCGGGCGCGGCTCCCCATGCGGGGCGGCCGACGGAGGAAGAGCAGGGCGCTGTGGCCGTGCTGCACGACCGTGGAGAGGGCCTCTTCCTCGGGGACGCGGCGCCGGAGCCGCAGCTTCCGCTCGCCCTTTCCGAAGGGCTCGAGGATCCAGAGCCCGAGGTCGTTCACGAACCGCACGAGCGGCAGGCCGAACTTCTTCGCCAGGAAGTCGAGGCAGAGGAAGTCCAGGATCGACAGCGAGCGCATCACGTAGACGACGACGCCTCGCGAGGCGCTGTCCCGGACGACGTCGCTCCAGCGCTCGTCCACGTGGATATGGCTGAAGAACCGGCGGTAGAGCCAGCGCAGGGGGGCGATGGGCTGGTAGACGCCCTCCGTCTCCGTCGGGGCGCTCTGTTCGAGGGTGGACATCGGGCCGAGGGAGGCTTAGCAGGTCGGCTCCGATGTGTCCGGCCCGCCCACCCGGGGGGTCGAGATCGGGGAACGAGGGGTCGGAAGACCCCGGAATCGTACGTTCTCTCGCCGATCGGGCCGGCCCCGGACCGATTTCCGGGGGATCCGACTTGCACCGAGGTCCCGAGCGGTCATCTTGGCGGCCCGGGCCGGGGAGAACCCCCGAACCGGAAGGAATCCGCTCCTCGCGGACCCACCCCCATCCTCCCTCGCCTTGACAGAAGGCGGGGCGAGGGCTACGAATGCCGCCCCCTGAGTTTCCGCGGGGAAGAGGTTGTCCGAACATGCGCACGCCTAGCGCCAAGAGCTCCGAGATCGCACGTCGCTGGTACGTGATCGACGCGACCAACATGCCGGTGGGCCGGCTCGCGTCGCGCGTCGCCAGCGTTCTCCGCGGGAAGCACCGTCCCGAGTTCACCCCCCACGCGGACACGGGCGACTTCGTCGTCGTCGTGAACGCGGGCAAGGCGAAGCTCACGGGCACCAAGCCGGACACGAAGTTCTACTACCGTCACTCCGGCTATCCCGGTGGCACGCGCGCCCTCCTCGCGAAGGACCTGCTCGCGAACCGCCCCGAGTACGTCATCGAGGCGGCCATCAAGGGCATGCTGCCGAAGAACTCCATCGGCCGGCAGATGTTCCGCAAGCTCAAGGTCTACGCGGGCGGCACGCACCCCCACGCGGCCCAGAAGCCCGAGCCCTTCACCTTCTGATTCGAGAACGAGAAGCCATGCCTCAGTCGAGCATCATCCACGGTCGCTTCTACGGGACGGGTCGTCGCAAGACGGCGGTCGCCCGCGTGTTCCTCAAGGCCGGTGAGGGCAAGTTCACGATCAACGGTCGGACCTTCGCGGACTACTTCCCGCGCGAGACCCTCCGCATGATCATCGAGCAGCCGTTCGTCCTCCTCTCGAAGGCGGGCTCGTTCGACGTCGACGTGAACGTCGCCGGCGGCGGCATCGCCGCTCAGGCCGAGGCCGTTCGTCACGGCATCTCGCGCGCCCTCCTCGAGGTCGACGCCGAGAACCGCAGCCCGCTCAAGCGCGCTGGCTTCCTGACCCGCGACTCGCGCCAGAAGGAGCGTAAGAAGCCCGGTCAGCCCGGTGCTCGCAAGCGCTTCCAGTTCTCGAAGCGCTGATCGCAGGACGAGCGAATCACCCACCGGGCCGCAGCGTTCCCTCGCTGGCGGCCCTTCGCTTTTCTCGGCCGTGCGCACGGGCGCCGTCCGGGCTCGGGACTCCCGAGGAGGTTCGCATGGCGGGAACGAAGATCAGGGTCGCGGTCGTCGGAGCGACGGGCTACACGGGCGCCGAGCTCATGCGCCTGCTCCTCGGCCATTCCGGCGTCGAGGTCGTGTCGCTCGTCGGCGCGAGCAAGGCGGGGCAGAAGGTCTCGGACGTCCTCCCGAACCTCGCGGGCATCGTCGAGGGCAACGTCGCCCCCTTCGATGCCGACGCGATCGCGAAGACGGCCGATGCGGCCTTCTGCGCGCTCCCGCACGGGGCGAGCGCCGGCATCGTCTCGGCGCTCCGCGATCGGGGGCTCGTGGTCCTCGATCTCTCGGCCGACTTCCGACTCGCGGATCCCGCCGTCTACGCGGAGTGGTACGGCAAGCACGAGGCGCCCGAGCGCTTCGGGCAGGGCGTGTACGGCCTCGTCGAGCTGCACCGCGACGAGCTCCGGAACGCCGATCTCGTCGCGGTTCCGGGCTGCTACCCGACGGCGAGCACGCTCGCGCTCGCGCCTCTCCTCGCGAACGGCCTCGTCTCGCCGAAGGGCCTCGTCGTCGACGCCAAGAGCGGCGTGTCGGGCGCCGGCCGCACGCCGACGCCGACGACGCACCTCCCGGAGACGGCCGAGGGGTTCCGCGCCTACAAGCTCGCGAGCCATCGGCACACGCCCGAGATCGAGCAGGAGCTCGGGCGCGTGGCGGGGCAGCCGATCCGCCTGCTCTTCACGCCCCACCTCGTGCCGATGACGCGCGGCATCCTCTCGACCTGCTACGCGGAGCTCGTCGATCCGTCGACGACGGCCGAGGCCTGCACCGAGGCCGCGCGCGCCCTCTACGCGGGCTCGCCGAGCGTCCACGTGCTCGAGCCCGGGCGGTCGCCCGACACCCTCTGGGTGCGTGGCTCGAACCGCGTCCACCTCAGCTACACGGTCGACAAGCGCACGAGCCGGGTGATCGCCATGAGCGCGATCGACAACCTGGTGAAGGGTGCGGCCGGCCAGGCGGTGCAGGCGTTCAACGTCCGTTTCGGCCTCGACGAGGGCGAGGGACTCCGGGCGCCCGCGATGTGGCCGTGATCCGGGTCCTGCACTTCAGCGATCTCCACCTCGAGGACGGCTTCGCGGGGGAGCCGACGGGAGCCTTCCTCAACAAGCGGCTCGTCGGCCTCCTGAACCTCAAGCTCCGGCGCGCCGCCCACTTCCGCGGCGCGCGGGAGAAGGTCGAGGCCCTCGCGGCCTTCGCCGAGCGCGAGGCGATCGATCTCGCCCTCTGCACGGGGGACTACACGGCGCTCGGGACGGAGTCGGAGCTCGCCTTCGCGCGGGGCGTGATCGACCCCTTCACGAAGGCGCCGCGCGGCTTCGTGACCCTCGCGGGCAACCACGATCTCTACGTCGAGGACACCGTCCTCGCGGGCCGTTTCGAGCGGCACTTCGGCGCGTTCCTCCACACGGAGCGCCCCGAGCTCTCGGTCGACGGACGCTTCCCGATCGTCCGTTTCCCCGCGGACGGCGTCGCGGTGGTCGCGCTCGAGAGCTCGCGCGTGAACCCGGCGCCGCACGTCTCGAGCGGGCGGGTGCCCGACGCCCAGATCGAGGCGCTCGAGCGCATCCTCGCGCTCCCCGAGCTCGAGGACCGCTTCGTCTTCGTGATGACGCACTACGCGCCGCGCCTCTGGAACGGGCGCCCCGATTCGACGCTCCACGGTCTCGAGAACGCCGATGCGCTGCTCCGCGCGCTGCGCGGGCTCCGCTTCGGCGCCTTGCTCTTCGGCCACGTGCACCATCGCTACCACCTCCACGAGGCGGAGCACTCGGTGCCGCTCTTCTGCGCCGGCTCGGCGACCTACCGCGATCGCGAGGGCGCCTGGCTCTTCGAGCTGGGCGAGGAGACCGCCGTCGCGATGCCGCTCGGTTTCGAGCGCGGCGAGTGGGTCGCGGAGCGAGGGAAGGCGATCGCGCTCCGGCCCCGTGGACCGGGCGCGTCGCTCACGCCATGAACCGGTAGGCGGGACGCGGTGCCGTGACCATCGGGGCGAGGCTCTCGAACTCGATGGCCTCCACCTCGATCGCGACCGGCTCGAGCATCTCGTAGCTGCACACGTAGTCGCCGTGATCCTCTTCCCAGGACACGAGCGAGTCGACCCAGCAGGTCTCCTGCGCCGTCGGCTTCGACGGGCGCGCGCGCATCGCGCGGGCGGGCGTCGCGTGGACCTTCGGCGGGATGCGGGGAGGGAGCCCGGCGAGGCAGCTCGCGAGCTCCGCGCGCTCCACCGGGCCGAGATCGAGGAACTCGAGCCCCATCCCGACGGGATGGAGATCCGAGGCCCGACGGCCGAGACCGACCCGGGCGACGCGCGCCCGCAGGCACCAGGTCCCGGTCGAGTGGGGCGGCGTGAAGGTCACCGTGACCGAGTCCCCGACGTCGAGCGGGAGCGGGGTGTCGACGAATGCCCCGAGCGGCGAGAGGTCCGAGAGCACGAAGGGGACGGCCTCGTCGAAGACGTCCGAGTCCAGCTCGCAGCGAAGGGAAACGGCGCGGCGGAGCGTTTTCCGGTCCCCCTTGAGGATGTCGACGGTCGAGAGCATGAGGCCTCCTGCGACCGACGGTACGTTCGACACCTACATGGACGCCAATTATCGACACGAGCCCGTCGGGCCCCGCCGGCTTCGCGCCTCAGTTGGCTGGCTCGCCGACCAGGTACGCGACGGTCCGGACGAGCTCGACGACCGACTCCCGGTTCTCCGGGGTGAGGTTCACGAACTGGATGCCCATGCCGGGATTCAGATCGTGACCGTCGTGTCGAGCGGCGTTCACCCACATCACGACCCCCTCGAGGCAGAGCCGCTCGTCTTCGCTCGGACCGAAGCGGAGGGTGAGCACGGTCCCGATCGGGAGAGGGCTCTCCGTCCGGATGAAGATGCCCATCTCGCTGATGTTCGCGAGGTAGGAGAAGAGGAACGTGTCGCCGTCGCCGTAGTCGACGGCGATCGATTCGGCGGGGTACCGCGCATACTCGCGGCGATCTGCCGGCTTCCCCCGATGGCCGTCGTCGCTCACGTGGATCCTCGTCACGCGTTCTACCTCACGTGGAGCCGCCCTGCGACGACTCGATTCGCTCCGTCCTGCTGACCTTCAGTGACCGGCAGGCGTGTCTCCCCCGAGAAGAAGCCGAGGAACATGGTGTAGGACCCGGGACGGAAATTCGAGGGGACCGTCAGCTCCTGACGATCGACGATGATGTCGCCCGGGGTCCATTGCGCGAGCGGGACGAGGCCGTTCGCCGGCACGTGATCGCCGTTCAGGCGCAGGCCGAAGCCGTCGATGTGCAGGAAGACCTGGTAGCCGAAGGGGCCCTCGGCGAGCGCGCGGTAGTACCAGGTGATGGCGAAGCTCTCGCCGGCCCCGACGTAGTCCCGATGCGGGAGCTCGAGGTCGTAGCCGATCAGCTCGATCTGCGTGCCGAAGCGCGCGTGCGAAGGGAAGCGCGGCGTCGGGGCCGTGCGGCGCACCGCGAGCGCGATCGGGTTCTGGTCCGTCCGCCCCCGGATGGCCGTGTTGGTCACGAGGAGCACGCGGGCGCTCCGCGCGTCCGCGACGAAGAGGTGCCGCTGGCTCTGGATGCGGAACGCCTGATCCGTCGGCATCAGGTCCTCGCGCGGGATCACCGCCCAGCGTCGACCCGTGCCGAGCAGGTGCTGCACGACTTCCGGCTGCGAGGCGATCACGTCCACGGGGCCGTGGGCGTAGTACGGAGCGGCGCGCGTTCCGAGCCGGAAGACGGCGAGACGATCGTTCGGCGCCCGGAGCGCGTTGTAGGTCTCGTAGACCTCGCGGGGCGAGAAGTCCGCACCGAGCCTCGGGAGGAAGCCCGCCTGCACGTAGAGGCCGAAGGCGAGACCCGCCACCATGGCCGGCGCGAGCCGCGCGTCGCGGAGCTCCGAGAAGAGGGCGAGGACCTTGGGGCCGGCGACGACGACGCCGACGAGGGCGAGCTCCACCGGGACGATCGCGCGGAGCGCGCGGATCGCCAGCGAAGGCAGCGGAAGGGCGTCGCCGAGGAGGAGGGCGGCCACCGAAGCGAGGTTCAGGGCCACGAGGACGACGCCGAGCGCGACGAGGGCGAAGCGGAACGCCGAGCCGAGCGCATCGAAGCGCGCCCTGAGGCGTCGCTCGGGGGCGCCGGGCGCGGGGGCCGCGTCCGAATCGCCCCGCGGCGTGGGGGAAGCGACGAGGCCGAGCGCTGCGAGCCCCGCGAAGCCGAGCATGGTCGCCGCCCAGGCGCCGCGGGGGTGGAAGGTGTCGGGGACCGCGAGGCCCGGCACCGGGAGCCCCGAGAGCGGGCTCGACGGGTAGATCGCGTAGTCGCGGAAGAGCAGGCCGACGACCAGCGCCACGAAGACCGCGGCCGCGCGCGCGGGCGCGGTCGAGCGCTCGATGGCCCGCGCATAGCCCGCGACGAGCACCGCGAGCGGTGCGACGGCGAGGTACGCCGGCGTCCCGTAGCGCGAGCCGAACACCATGCCCGCGGCGTAGGCGAAGGCGATCCACGCGACGAGGACGAGCTCGATCGCCCGCACGTCGCGGTCGTCGTCGTCCTCGCCCGCGGGCGTCGAGAGCGCGCGGGCGCTCGCGAGCAGGGCGAGGGGGCTGTACGGGGCGAACGAGAGGAAGAGGGTGGAGAGGCCGGACTCGAACGAGGGAGGGTTCCCTCCGCGCGGGACGCCGCCGAGCAGGGCGCGGTACTCCGCGCGATCCGCGAGGACGGCCGAGGCCACGAGCGCGAGGAGGCCGAGGGCGAGCGTGACGACGAGTCCCTCGACGAGGGGCTTCGACTCGCGCGGGCGGAGGAGACGGCCGTCGACGAGGAGGACGGAGGCCACGGCGAGCAGGGGTGGCAGGGCGCCGACGAGCACGCCGCGCACGGAGGCGGCGAGCGCGATCGCGAAGGGAAGGGCGACGAGCGCCGCGAGTCGGACGGCGCGAGCACGCCCTTCGTTCCCGCGTGGGAACGACGCCTCGATCGCGAGGAGCCCGACGAGGGCCTGCGCCGCCATCGCGTCGGATTCACCGAGCATCGAGCGCGAGTTCGCGAGGAGCAGAGGCGTCGTCGCGGCCACGATCGCGGCGTAGGCCGCTCCGCGACCGTCGCTCGTCCGACGCGCGAGGCCCATCGCGATCGACACGACGAAGAGGCCGGCGATCGCGAGGGGCAGGCGACCCGACCATTCGTTGCGGCCGAAGACGTCGAGCCCGAGCGCGACGAGCGAGTCCGCGAGCGGAGGTCGCTCGACGACCGCGGCGTTCGAGCCGATCCGCACGGCGACGTCGAGCTCCCAGGGATCCCAGATGCCGGATGCGGTGAGCCCGGTGAGCAGGAGCAGTGCGGCCGCGAGGAACGCGACGAGGGGCACGGCACGTGCGATGGGGCGGACCGTTTCCATGGGGCGGCGCGAGCCTAGCAAGAGAGGGAACGCGCGTCGCGGGGAGATGTGGTCAGTGGGCGCCGGCCACGGCCGCCGGTCGCGCCGGCGGCACCGAGCCGAGCGCGGCCGCGAGCATCTCGCGTTGCGCGGTCCGCTGCATCCTCCGGAAATGCGCGAGCTGCGGCGCCGGGAGCGTGCGTCCCGGACCGTTCAGCACGGCCATCGGATCGACGAACTGACTGCCGTGCTTCAGGCCGAAGTGCAGATGCGGGCCCGTCGATCGGCCCGTCGTGCCGACCTGGCCGATCAGCTGACGCTGGTTCACGTGGACGCCCCGCGTGATGCCGGGCTGGATCCGATGGAGGTGGGCGTAGAACGACTGGTACCCGCCTCCGTGCGTGATCGCGACGAGGTTGCCGTTCGGACCCTTCGGCCCGGCCCAGGTGACGGTGCCGGCGGCGGCGGCCCACACGGGCGTGCCGGTCTGCGCCGAGAAATCCACGCCGTTGTGCGGCTGGATGCGCCGGAGGATCGGATGCAGCCGGCGCGGATTGAACGGGGAGGAGAGGTGGTCGTAGCGGCAGGGCGTGACGAGCCAGCCGCCGTGGAGCTCGCGCCCCTCGACGTCGTAGTACTGGCCCCGCATGCCCGCGGCCTCGAAGAAATAGGCCTCGAGGTGGCCCGTGCCGCCGCCGTCGTAGATGAGCCCGACCGGCTTCGCGTAGCGCAGGAACTGCCCGTGGATCCGCTCTTCGTCGACGATGACGCGGAACACGTCGCCCGTGCGCGTGTCGCTGTTGAAGTCCGCGCGTCCCTGGAAGGCCTCGACGAAGGCCGAGACGAGGGAGCTGCCGAGGCCCGCGGCCTCGAGCGAGTCTCCGAGCGACCCCTGGACGCGGCCCGCGCGGACGAGGCGCACGCGCTCGACCGGGACGTGCACGCGATGACCCCGGAGCACGCCGTTCGTGTCGCGCGTCACCGCCACGTAGTCGGTGACGCCGGAGCGGTACTCGAAGCGCACGAGCTTCCGGGCGGCGTCGCGCTCCACGACGAGCTGGTGCTCGGGGCGACAGCGGCGGAAGTCGAGCACGCCGTTCAAGGCCTGCTCGAGCGCCGCAGCCTCGGCCGCCGAGAGGCCGGCATTCGTCAGCGCCGAGCGGAACGCGGGCGAGTTTCCGAACCGACTCGACGTGCGCGTGGCGGCGCCCTCGGTGACGGGGCGACCCGCGTCGGGGCCCGCATGCTCGCCCGGCGCTTCCACGCGGACGTTGCTCGCCGCCGCGTCGACGGCTGCGTCGACCGGCTCGGGAACCGAGGCGTCGATCGGCGCCGTCGCGAGGGCGATGGTCGCGGCATCGGGGGTCCCCGCGTCCGCGGGAGCGCTCACGCGATGCGTCTTCCACCAGAACGCGCCGGAGGCCGCGGAGCCGAGGAGGAGCACGGCGATCGCGGCGGCGCCCACCGCACGACGGCGCCGGGACGCGATGCGCTCCTCCCGCAGGAGCGGCATGCCGACGTGGGGGAGGGGGCGGTGGAACGGCCCCTCGCTCTCGTTCTTCTCGTCGTCCTGCCCCATGGCGGGCGTTGCTTAACAGCCGGGCCGGAGGGAGGCAAAGCGACCCCCTCCGCTCCGGCCGTCGGGGGGCTACCGACACGACGATGCGAGCAATCGCTTGACGGGGTCCGAAACGAGGGCTATCACCCGCCCCGTGTTCGCGATGCCTCGGCGTCGCGAAGCCGACCCAGGCACGTAGCTCAGTGGGAGAGCACTACCTTGACACGGTAGGGGTCGGCGGTTCAATCCCGCCCGTGCCTACCATGGGAGCCTCGAGCTTCCGCCCGTCGCGGCGAGACGGCGACCTCCGACAGAACGTCGGAGGCGCCTCTTGCCCCCGAGCACGAGCGCTCTAAGCTCCCGGTTCCGCCGATGGAAGCCCAATCGTCCAACGTGACCGCGCGCGACCTCCTCAAGGAGAAGGGTCAGCTCGCGAAAGACACCGTCGCCGCTCGCGTCGACGGCGAGATCTACGACCTCCACACCGCGCTCCCCGCGGCGTTCACGGTCGTCGAGCCGATCCCCTCGAGCCATCCGGACGCCCTGGCGATCATCCGCCACTCGAGCGCCCACGTGATGGCCGACGCGGTGCAGCGCCTCTTCCCGGGGACGAAGGTCGCGTTCGGTCCGGCGACGGACAACGGCTTCTACTACGACTACCAGCGCACCGACGGCAGCTTCAGCGAAGACGACCTCCGCACCATCGAGAAGACGATGGCGGAGATCGTGAAGGCCGATCTGCCCTTCCGTCGCGAGGACGTGACGAAGGACCAGGCCCGCGAGATCCTCTCGGCGCTGAACGAGCCCTTCAAGCTCGAGCACCTCGAGCGGCTGCAGGGGCAGATCTCGGTCTACCGCCACGGCAACTGGGTCGACCTCTGCGAGGGACCGCACGTCCCCTCGACCCGCTTCCTCAAGGCCGTGAAGCTCACGCACGTCTCGGGCGCGTACTGGCGCGGCGACGAGCGGAACCCGATGCTCCAGCGCATCTACGGGACCGCCTTCGCGTCGAAGGACGAGCTCGAGGCCTACCTCAAGCAGATCGAGGAAGCGAAGCAGCGCGACCACCGCAAGCTCGGCAAGGAGCTCGGCCTCGTCGGCTTCCATCCGTGGGCGCCCGCCTCGCCGTTCTTCCTGCCGCGCGGCGCCTCCATCTACAACCGCCTCATCCAGTACGTGCGCGATCTCTATCGCGAGACCGGATACGAGGAGGTCATCACTCCGCAGATCTTCGACTCGGAGCTCTTCCGCACCTCCGGCCATCTCCCTGCCTACGGGGAGAACATGTTCATGGCCGCGACGGTCGAGAACCTCGAAAAGGCGACCGACGCGATCGTGAAGGCGCCGCCGACGGACGCCCACGCCTGCGCGCAGACCCTCTCGGACTCGCTCCGCTTCGGCGTGAAGCCGATGAACTGCCCGAGCCACTGCCTGATCTTCGGCATGCACCGGCGCAGCTACCGCGATCTGCCGATCCGCCTCGCCGACTTCGGCCGTCTGCACCGCTTCGAGCGAAGCGGCGTGACGCAGGGCCTCACCCGCGTCCGCACCTTCTGCCAGGACGACGCCCACATCTTCTGCACGCTCGATCAGATGCAGTCGGAGATCCAGGCGTTCATCGACCTGGTCTATCGGGTGTACGCCGACTTCGCGTTCACCGACGTCCGCGTCGTGATCGCGACCCGCCCCGAGACCCGCCTCGGCGCCGACGAGGTCTGGGACAAGTCCGAGTCGGCCCTCATCGAGGCGACCAAGGCGAAGGGCGTGCGCTACGAGATCGCCGAGGGCGAGGGCGCCTTCTACGGTCCGAAGATCGAATTCCACCTGAAGGACGCCATCGGCCGCTCCTGGCAGCTCGGCACCATCCAGGTCGACTTCAACATGCCGGATCGCTTCGACCTCGAGTACTTCGGGGACGACAACAAGACCCACCGGCCCGTCATGCTCCACCGCGCGATCCTCGGCTCGGTCGAGCGCTTCTTCGGCGTCCTCATCGAGCACGTCGCCGGCGCCTTCCCGACCTGGCTCGCCCCCGAGCAGATCACCCTCCTCACGGTCAGCGAGAAGTTCAACGGCTACGCCCTCGAGGCGATGGACGAGCTTCGCGCCGCCGGTCTGCGGGTCACGGCGAACCTCTCGGGCGACAAGCTCGGGGCCAAGATCCGCGAGGCCCGCATGCAGCGGGTCCCGTACCTCGCCGTGATCGGCGAGGCCGAGGTCGAGGCCCGGGGGCTCGCCGTCCGCTCCCGGGACGAGGGCAAGGACATCGGTCTCCTGACCCTCGCCCAGGTGAAGGAGCGCCTCGTCCTCGAGTCGCTGCCCCCCTCCGCCCGGCCCCGCTGAGGCTCCGGGCGTCCGCTCTCGGGGCCCCTCGGGGCCCCTTCGCTTTTCCTCCCCCCGGAATTCGTGGTAAAGGGCACCGTCCCTTCCAACAGGAGAGTCCCTTCTGGCCAGGCCCCGCTTCGATCCGCGCGACCGTCAGCGCACCCAGAACTTCGGTCCCCGTGTCAACGAGCGCATCCGCGTCCCCGAGGTCCGTGTCATCGGACCCGAAGGCGAGATGCTCGGCGTGATGGACACGAACGACGCTCGCCGTATGGCGCGCGAAAAGGATCTCGACCTCGTCGAGGTGAACCCGAAGGCCATGCCGCCCGTGTGCAAGGTCATGGACTTCGGCAAGTTCAAGTACGAGGAGAAGAAGAAGCAGGCCGAGCAGCGCAAGCGCCAGACTCAGGTCGAGCTCAAGGAGATCAAGCTCCGCCCGAAGACGGACGATCACGACATCGCCTTCAAGGTGAACCACATCAAGCGGTTCCTCGAGGAGGGCGACAAGGTCAAGCTCACCGTCCGTTTCCGTGGCCGCGAGATCACCCATCCCGAGACCGCCCAGCGCCAGATCGAGACGATCATCGCCGAGGTCGGCGACGTGGCGCAGGTCGAGATGCCGGCCCGCATGGAGGCCCGTACGATGATCGCGATCCTCGCCCCGAAGGGCATGAAGCGCGTGATCGAGCGTCCCCAGGTCGACCGCAGCCAGAGCGACGACTCCGGCGAAGGTCCGGCTTGACCTCGACCGGGTTCGAGGTCACAACCCGCACCCTCCCGCTCGGCACCGCGTGCGCGCTGGTAACCGAGCTCGAAAGAAGGATCCGATGTCCAAGATGAAGACCAAGCGGGCTGCCGCGAAGCGCTTCAGCGTTTCCGGGAGCGGCCGCATCCGCCGCGGCTCCGCCGGCAAGAGCCACCTCATGCGTGGCAAGAGCGCGAATCGCCTTCGCGGCCTCAAGAAGAACACGATGGTCGACGATTCGGACCACCTGCGCACCAAGAAGCTCCTCCCGGGCCAGTTCTGAAGAGGTAGAACGCCATGCCGCGCGCAAAGAGGGGCTTCAAGGCCCGCCGTCGTCGTAACAAGTGGCTCAAGGAAGCGAAGGGCTTCTACGGGTCGCGTTCCCGCATCTTCGCCATCGCCGCGGAGCAGGTCCGCCACGCGTGGAAGGATGCCTACCGTCATCGCCGCGAGAAGAAGCGCGAGTTCCGCAAGCTGTGGATCGCGCGCATCAACGCGGGCTCGCGCTCGCTCGGCCTGAGCTACAGCAAGCTCATCCACGGGCTCAAGAAGAGCAACGTCGCGCTGGACCGCAAGATCCTCGCGAACCTCGCTCTCACGGATCCCGGCGCGTTCAAGGCCGTCGTCGACACCGCGCGCTGAACGCGCGCCGGGACGACCGGCCGAACGCCTCCTCGGGCGCGCCTCCCTCCCGGATCCGGAAGGGGAGCGCGCCCTCGGCGTTTCCGGCCCCCATTTCCCCGATGCTCCGCGTGGCGGACCCGTGCCGCCGCGCTCCCGACGGAGAGACCCGATGGACGTGGTACAGGAGTTCGAGCAAGGGCTCGAGAAGGTCCGCGCGAGCTACCCGGCCGCCTTCGCCGAGGCGAAGGACGAGCAGGCCCTGCGTGCGGCGAACGCGCGCTTCGTGGGCGCCCAGGGCGAGCTCACGCTGCTCCTCAAGCTGATGCCGAAGCTCCCGGGCGATCGCCGGAAGGAGCTCGGGCAGAAGGCCAACGCGGTGAAGCAGGAGGTCACGTCGGCGTTCGAC
This sequence comes from Polyangiales bacterium, assembly GCA_046351215.1. Taxonomy (GTDB): domain Bacteria; phylum Myxococcota_A; class Polyangia; order Polyangiales; family Houyiibacteriaceae; genus JAXLYX01. The sequence goes on from JAXLYX010000006.1 coordinate 626,376, forward strand.
GCGGCGATCCTCGGCCTCGCGCGCGCGGCCCGCGAGGCGGAGCTCACGGGTCCCTACCTCGACGTGACGATGCCGGGCCGCTCGGTGATGCCGGGACGCCTCCATCCGATCACGCGGATCAAGGACGAGCTCCTCGAGATCTTCGGCTCGCTCGGCTTCGACACGGCCGAGGGCCCCGAGGTCGATCTGCACGAGAACTGCTTCGACAAGCTCGGCTTCCCGCCCGACCATCCGGCGACGGACATGCAGGACACCTTCTTCGTCCAGCGTCCGGCCGGCGCGACGGGCTCGGCGCCGCTGCTCCGCACGCATACCTCGACGATCCAGGTGCGCGAGATGCTCCGGCGCAAGCCGCCCCTCGCCGTCGTCGGTCCGGGCACCGTGTACCGCCGCGACGACGACGCGACGCACTCGCCGATGTTCCATCAGCTCGAGGGCTTCCTCGTCGATCGCGACGTGAGCTTCGCCGACCTCAAGGGCGTGCTCCGGCTCTTCGCGCAGCGCCTCTTCCACGCGGACGCCGAGGTCCGCTTCCGCCCGAGCTATTTCCCCTTCGTCGAGCCGGGCGGCGAGGTCGACATCTCCTGCGCGCTCTGCCGCGCGTGGGAGAAGAACCACGAGCGCACGGCCTCCTGCAAGATCTGCAAGGGCACGGGATGGCTCGAGGTGCTCGGCTGCGGGATGATCCACCCGACCGTCTTCGAGGCCGTGGGCTACGACCCGGAGGAGTGGAGCGGTTTCGCGTTCGGGCTCGGGCTCGATCGCATCGCGATGCTGAAGTACGGCATCCCGCACATCCGCCTCCTCTACGAGAACGACGTCCGCTTCCTCTCGCAGTTCTGAGCCGCCGCCATGCACGCATCCTACGAATGGCTGAAGGCCCTTTCGGGCATCGATTGCTCCCCCGAGGAGATGGCGCGCCGGCTCACGTCGGGCGGCATCGAGGTCGAGGGCCTCACGCCGCGCGGCGAGGGCTTCGACGAGGTCGTCGTCGCCGAGGTCCGCGGTCAGCGGAAGCATCCGTCGAAGGACGGGCTCTCGCTCGTCACCGTCTGGGACGGGACGACCGAGCGCGAGGTCGTCTGCGGCGCGCCGAACGTGCCGGCCGCGGGCCGTCTCGTGATCCTCGCGCGCGTCGGCGCGAAGCTCCCGGGCGGCATGGAGATCGCCGAGCGCAAGGTCGGTGGCGTGCTCTCCGCGGGCATGCTCTGCGCCGAGACCGAGCTCGACATCGGCACGGACGACGACGGCCTCTACATCTTCCCCGAGGACGAGAAGCATCCGCCCGGCACGAAGATCGCCGACGCGCTCGGCCTCCGCGACACCATCCTCGAGATCGGCCTCACGCCGAACCGTCCCGACTGCCTCGGCCACGTCGGGCTCGCGCGCGAGCTCTGCCTCGTCTCGGGCAAGCCCTTCACGCCGCCGTCCGTCGCGCCGGGGATCGAGCGCTACGCGGCCTCCGCGCCCGGCCTCACGGCGATCGCGATCGAGGATGCGGCGCGCTGCCCGCGCTACGGCGGCGCGCATGTCGACGGAGTGACGGTCGGTCCCTCGCCGTTCTGGGCGCGGTACCGCCTCCACTGCCTCGGCATCCGGCCGATCTCGAACGTCGTCGACGCGACGAATCTCGTCATGCTCGAGCACGGCCATCCCGTGCACGCCTTCGACCGCACGCTCGTCCGCGGCGGCCGCATCGTCGTCCGCAACGCGACGGACGGCGAGAAGATGATGACGCTCGACGGAGTGGAGCGGACCTTCACTCACGACGATCTCCTGATCTGCGACGCCGAGGGCCCCGTCGCCCTCGCGGGCGTGATGGGCGGCGAGCACAGCGGCATCGCGCCCACCACGAAGGACGTCCTCGTCGAGTGCGCGTACTTCGATCCGCGCTCGGTCCGCCGCACCTCGCGTCGGCAGGGCCTGCACACCGACGCGAGCCATCGCTTCGAGCGCGGCGTCGACCCGAACGGCGTGCGCACGGTGCTCGCGCGGACGGCGGCGCTCATCGCCGAGCTCGGCGGCGGCAAGGTCGTCGCCGACGCCGTCGACGCGTATCCCGCGCCCGTCGTCCCCCGCAAGATCACGCTGCGCCGCGCGCGCATCGAGGGCCTGCTCGGCATGCAGGTCCCCGAGGGCGAGACCCGCCGCATCCTGAGCGGCGTCGGCTGCACGATCGCCGTCGAGGACGAGGAGTCGCTCGACGTCGAGCTCCCGACGTTCCGCCCGGACCTCTCGCGCGAGGAGGACCTCGTCGAGGAGGTCGCTCGCGTGCACGGCTACGATCGCATCCCGACGACCGTGCCTCGCGTGCGCCCCTCGGTGGAGGGCACGGCGCGTCGCGTCACCTTCCTCCGCGAGGTGAAGTCCGCGGCCGTCGCGACGGGCCTCCACGAAGCCGTGAGCTACGGCTTCGTCGCGCCGCCGGATCTCGAGAAGCATCGGGTCCCCACGGCGGCGGTCGCGCTCGCGAACCCGCTCTCGGTCGAGCGCTCGGTGATGCGCACCTCGCTTCTCCCGGGCCTCGCCTGGGCCGCGGGGCGCGCGAAGCGCCACGGCGCGACCTCGATCCGCCTCTTCGAGGTCGGCAGCTCCTTCCATCCGACCGGCGAGACGCTCCCCCACGAGCATCCGTGGTTCGCGCTCTTCCTGCTCGGCGAGACGAGCGCGTGGTTCGGGAATCCGCGCGCGTTCGACCTCTTCGACGCGAAGGGCCACCTCGAGGCCGTCGTGCACGCGATGGTCGGCGTCTCGCCCGAGCTCTCGGTCGACGACTCGCTCGACACGCGCGCTCCCTACCTGCACCCGCGCCGTCGTGCGCTCGTGCGCGTCGCGGGCCGTGAGGTCGGCGTGATCGGCGAGCTCCATCCGGACGTCGTCGACGCGACGGATCTCGGTGGCCGCGGGATCTACGCCGAGCTCGACCTCGACGCGCTCCTCGCGATCGAGTCGGCGCTCGGAGTCGCCCAGGCGAAGGGCCTCCCGCGCTTCCCGGCCGTCACGCAGGACGTCGCCTTCGTCGTCGAGGAGAAGCATGCGGTCGGCGCGCTCGTCGCGGCGATGCGCTCCGCCTCTCCGCTCGTCGAGAGCGTCGAGCTCTTCGACGAGTACCGCGGCGAGCACGTGCCCGCGGGCAGCCGCAGCCTCGCGTTCCGGCTCGTCTTCCGCGATCCCGAGGCGACGCTCACCGAGGCCCGCGTCAACGACGCGCAGGCGAAGATCCTGGCCGCGCTCGAGAAGGCCTTCGGGGCCCAGCGACGCGGCTGATCCACTTCTCCCCAGGGGGTACCTGGTGGGGCATCGCCCCGAGCGGGCGTCCGGTAGGTAACCCCTTGAAATCCGTCACGATGGGTGCTCGAATGCCTGGCTCTATGACGAAGGCCGAAATCATCGATGCGGTCTACGAGAAGGTCGGTGGCTTCTCGAAGAAGGAGGCAGCCGAGATCGTCGAGGCTGTCTTCGATTCGATGAAGGACGTCCTGGCTCGGGGCGAGAAGATCAAGATCTCCGGCTTCGGCAACTTCGTGGTCCGCGCCAAGAAGGAGCGAGTCGGCCGCAACCCGCAGACGGGCGAGCCGATCCCCATCAGCGCGCGCCGCGTGCTGACCTTCAAGCCGAGCCAGGTGCTGAAGGCCGTGCTCAATCCGCACCGCGATCCCGCCTCCTTCGGGGACGACGAGGACGACGACGACGACGACGCGTGATCCCACGCGCGACGAGGCGTATCGTTCCGTCCGTTCGAGGTGAAGGTTGTCCGAGGACCGCGAGCTTCCCGACAAGCTCTTCTTCCGCATCGGAGAAGTGGCCGAGATCGTGGGCGTGAAGCCCCACGTGCTCCGCTATTGGGAAGAGGAGTTCCCGGCGCTGCGGCCGAAGAAGACGCGTGGGGCGCACCGCCACTACGCGCGCAAGGACGTCGAGCTCGCGATGCTGATCCGGAAGCTCCTCCACGACGAGGGCTTCACGGTGCCGGGCGCGAAGAAGCGCCTGCGCCAGCTCGGCCACCACGTCCGCTCGAGCCCGCCCGAGCCGGGCGCCGCGCGCGAGGTCGCGCTGCGGGCGGAGCTCGTGGCGGTCCGGGACATGCTCGTGGAGCTGCTCGACGAGCTCGATCGCGGCGACGAGCAGGGCCCCGCGGAGCCCTCGGGCCAGCTCAAGGTCCACGCGCCCGCGACCGTCGTCGCCCCCTCGCGTCGGGCGTGAAAAGTGCTTGCCGCGGGGCGGGACCGGTGTATCTTCCGCTCCCCCTCGCCATTGGCGTCGGGGGGCCCGGAGCGTAGCGCAGCTTGGTAGCGCACCAGTCTGGGGGACTGGGGGTCGCTGGTTCGAATCCAGTCGCTCCGACCACGAACGAGCCCGCTGCCATCGGCCGCGGGCTCGTCGCTTTTCGCGGTGCCGATGCGGTGATACATCCAGTCCCGGATGTCCCACCGCCCCCTGATCCTCGTCTCGAACGACGACGGCGTCGACGCCGCCGGCATCGTCGCGCTCCGCGAAGCCCTCGCCGTCCTCGCCGACGTCTACACCGTCGCCCCCGAGTTCGAGCAGAGCGCGCGCAGCCACGCGATCTCGCTGCACACGACGCTGCGCCACCACCGCTACTCGGAGAACGTGCACTCGATCGAGGGCACACCCGCGGACTGCGTCTACGTCGCGCTCTACCGGAAGGATCTCCTGCCGCGCTGGCCGGACCTCGTCGTCTCGGGGATCAACCACGGAGCGAACCTCGGCGCCGACGTGCACTACTCGGGAACCGTGGCGGCGGCGCGCGAGGGCGCGCTGCGGGGCATTCCCTCGATCGCGTTCTCGCTCCTGCCCGGTGGCAACATGGAGCTCGCGGCCCGCTACGCGACGGAGATCGTGGGGCGGCTGCTCGCGAGCCCGAAGCCGAGCGGCGCGACGGTGCTCTTGAACGTGAACTTCCCTCCGGGCACGCCGAAGGGCGTGCGCGCGAGCGTGCTCGGCAAGCGCCTCTACACCGAGGGCGTCGACGTGCGGGACGATCCGCGCGGGCGCGAGTACTACTGGATCGGAGGCCCGGGCGGCGTACGCCACGAGCCGATGGAGGGCTCGGACACGGACGCGGTCGACGCGGGTTACGTGGCGGTCACGCCGCTCCGCATCGAGGCCACGAATCCCGACCACCTCGGCGTCGCGGCCTTCGTCGCGGGCCCGAAGGAGGAGTCGAAGTGAGCGACGCCCGCCTCGAGCGCATCCGCGCTGCCCTCCTCGACGTCCCCGACTTCCCGAAGCCGGGCATCGTCTTCAAGGACATCACGCCGCTGCTCGCGGACGCGTCGGTCTTCGAGACGACGATCGATCTGCTCGCCGAGGCGATCGCCCCGCACGAGCCCGATGTGGTCGTCGGCATCGAGTCGCGCGGCTTCCTCTTCGGCCCGGCGCTCGCGCTGCGGCTCGGGAAGGGCTTCGTGCCCGTGCGCAAGCCGGGGAAGCTGCCGCGCGCGACGCATCGCGTGGAGTACGCGCTCGAGTACGGCACGGACGCGCTCGAGATGCACGTGGACGCGCTGCCGTCGGGGGCGAGGGTCGTGGTCGTCGACGACGTGCTCGCGACCGGGGGCACGGCTCGGGCCGCCGGCGAGCTCGTGCGGCGCGCGGGCGGGTCGGTGGTGGGCTACGCGTTCCTCATCGAGCTCGGCTTCCTCGGCGGCGCCGGGAAGCTCGCCCCGGCCTCCGTGACCGGCCTCGTCCGCCTCGATTGAGCCGAGGATGCCGCCGTCCCGGGCTCGTGATATACCGCCGGCCCCAAGCTCCCGTAGCTCAGCTGGATAGAGCAACGGTTTCCTAAACCGTAGGTCGCAGGTTCGAATCCCGCCGGGGGCGCCAGAGAACGATTCGTGAACGGCTCGCTTCGGCGGGCCGTTCGCGTTGTGCGCCCAGCATGGGCGCGACCTAGCGGGTGCAAGTCCCGCCGAGAGGAGACCATCCTGATCGAAGCGAACCGCAACTGCGGGAGGGTGACCGACCGTGGGGAGGAAGCGGGGAGCGAAACCGCGGGCCGATGGACAAGAACCCGATATGAGGCGGCGCCGAGTGGGGCGAGCGGGCAACGCACCGCGAAGCTCCGATGGTCGAGGCTCAAGCGACGTAAATCGGGCGGTCGCGCGGTGAAGGGTCGCGTTCTTACCTGGGGAGATCTCGCCTCGGGCCTGAAAGGGCCACGCGAAAGCGGAGCGAGAAGTCAGCCGAGGCCGTAGTAGTCGCGGGGAACCGCGATGAAGGGCCGAACGGAGAGGAGAGCGAAACGAACGTGCGTCTCGGAGGCAAAAGGCCGCAGATGTCGAGGCAACTCGAGCTCCCGATCCACGAGCGGGGTGAAGCCCCGAAGACGGATCGGAGCGCGGAAGCGCCCACGGCGACGCACGGAAACGAGCGCTCGGGAGCGAGCGACCTGATGGAGCGTGTGTGCGAACGCACGAACCTCCAGGCCGCGCTGAAACGGGTGAGGAAGAACAAGGGCAGCGCCGGCATCGATGGGATGACGGTGGATGAGCTGCCGGAGCACCTGAAGACGCACTGGCCCGCGCTCCGCGAGCAACTGCTCGCGGGCACGTACCAGCCGTCGCCGGTACGACGGCATGCGATCCCGAAACGCGGTGGTGGGGTACGAGAGCTCGGCATCCCGACCGTCGTCGATCGGTTCATCCAACAGGCCATCCTGCAGGTGCTCGGACCTCGGTTCGATCCGACCTTCTCGCAGCACAGCTACGGCTTTCGTCCCAAACGAAGCGCCCACGACGCCGTCGTGCAAGCGCAGCGTTTCGTGAACGAGGGACGTCGCTTCGTGGTGGACGTGGACCTCGAGAAGTTCTTCGACCGCGTGAACCACGACGTGTTGATGGGAAGGCTTGCGAGGCGGATCGAGGACAAGAGGCTGCTCGGGTTGATTCGCCGCTATCTCGAAGCCGGGATGATGGCGAACGGGGTCGTGATGGAGCGACGCGAGGGGACGCCGCAAGGCGGACCGCTCTCGCCGCTGCTCGCGAACGTGCTCTTGGACGAGGTCGACAAGGAGCTCGAGAAACGCGGACACGCGTTCGTGCGGTACGCCGACGACTGCAACGTGTACGTGCGGTCGCGACGCGCGGGCGAACGCGTGATGGGGCTGCTGCGGCGGCTCTACGCGAACCTCCGACTCCGAGTGAACGAAGCCAAGAGCGCGGTGGACCGGCCGCAGAACCGAAAGCTGCTCGGGTACTCCTTCTGGAGCGCGCGAGGGGGCGAGGTGAAGCGGCGGGTCGCGCCCAAGGCCCTGACGGCGATGAAGGATCGCGTGCGGGAGATCACGCGCCGGACCCGGAGCCAGAGCATCGAACGAGTCGCGCAGGACCTACGGTCGTACCTGACGGGATGGAAGAGCTACTTCCGCCTCGCCGATACCCCCAAGATCTTCCGCGAGCTCGACAAGTGGATCCGGCACCGGATACGGGCGTTGCACCTCAAGCACTGGCGCCACGGTCCGACGATCTACCGCGAGCTGCGGGCCCGGGGGCTCTCCGAGCTCGGAGCCACGCGGGTCGCCAGCAACCGGCGTCGCTGGTGGAAGAACTCCGCCCAGCTCATCCACGTCGCCTTCCCCACCCGCTACTTCGACCAGCTCGGGATCCCGAGGCTGGCCGAGTAACCTCAACTCTCCGAACCGCCGGATGCGGACCCGCATGTCCGGTGGTGTGGCAGGGGTCCCGGGGGATTTCCCCGGGCCCCTATGCCGATTCGGCCGACAGCGGGCCCTCTCGGGGAAGCGCCCTCCGAGTCGTCGACGTCGATCGGATCCTCGCCGTCTCCGAGGCTCGCGCGCACGGGGCGGGCCCCATCGCATTGGGGGGCTCGCGCTGGCACCCTGTCCGGATGCGATTCTCGATCGAGATGGACCGGGAAGACGACGGACGGTGGATCGCCGAGATTCCGGCCATCCCGAGCGCGATGGCATACGGGTCGTCAGCGGACGACGCGAAGAAAGCCGTGACGGTGCTCGCGCTACGCATCCTCGCGGACCGCATCGAACACGGTGACAGCGTGCCGCGGGCGGTCCTCGACGCCTTCTCGTCGACGGAGTGACGTCGGCCGGATTCCCGTGTCGAGCGACAGTAAAACTGACCCCCCTGCGACAGCAAAACTGACCCCCTCCCGGGCCGCCGGAAGGAGGCACGAGGATGGACACGAGACAGGGGTACATGACCCCTCCGAGCGCGTCGTGAGTGGGTCGCTTCGGACCAGAGTTCGCGTCGATCCGGTCCCGTGGTCCGCTCCTCCGAGAATCGTGGCGAATGGGTTCGACGATTCCGGAGGAGCGCGTCTTGTGGTCCGAGTCGTTAAGTTATAGCTTAACGGTGTCTCCGTGACGGCACGCCTCTCGAGTCGCAGCCGCGCCCGAGACCTGGCCGGCGAACGTTCGAGCTCCCATGGCGACAACCGCGACGACCTTCCAGCCCTGCGCAGGCGAGCCATGAGCCGCTTCGGTGCCAAGAACGAGGAAGAGCGACTCGCCTTCGTCGAGGAGGAGCTGCTCGGCGATGTGCAGGTGCTCCTGCAATCGGCGTTGGTGCGATCGGGGCTCGGTCGGAAGGAGCTAGCGGCGCGGATGGGCGTGTCCGAGGCCCGGATCAGTCAGATCCTGGGAGCGGGGGCGAACCTGACGCTGCAGACCGTGGCGCGATTCCTCGATGCGACGGGGGCGGCAGTCCGGATCGAGCTCGTCCCGGAGAAACGACAGCCGAAGAAGCTCGGCCTCGGTCGTCGGGCAGTTGAGCGTCGAACGCGGGCGCGACGCGTCGCAGGTTGATGCTTCACTCGAACGGACGGATGCGGACCGAGGCGGAGAAGGTCATGGGTTGGGACATCGAACACGTGGAGCTCGGTCCAATGGGCCGAGGGGACATCGGAGCCTACGAGGGAACGCCGGGCATACTCCTTCCCCCTTGGTGGAAGTACACGTCTGCTGATCCCGTTCTCGCGGTCGACAGGGCGTCGATGCGGATCCGACCGCATGCGGCTGGCTTCGCGACGATGGGCTGGAGGGGCGAGACAGACCACGCCAACTGGACGTGGGCCGACGCGGTGACCCCGGTGCGTCTGCCTCCCGGATTCGATTCGGACGCCGAACTGGGGAAGACTGATGGCGGCGCTTGCTGGCTTGTCTACGAGGGCGGGAACGCCACCATACTCCGCTCGGAGCGCGACCTTTCGAACCCGGTGGCCACGCCACTACGAGGCGAGGATGTCGGATGGATCGCGCTCGAGGACGAGTGCTTGTTGAGGGTGGCGGGGGATGAGGCGGCCCGGTGCACGCGAATCCGGGCTGACGAGTCGGATCAGATGACCTTCGAGTTGCCGAAGGATGCGTATGTGAGACTCGTCGCCGGAACCGGTGACCCTTATTACTTGTGGGTCGCCAAGGGTACCGTGGGCGTTGCTCGCCGTTCGGATGGGACTGTCCTTTGGAGCGTGCCGGTCGACTACGATGAGGCAATCCATGCGTGCGGTGACTACGTGGTTGTCGGACGTCCCGATCGAGAGGGCAGCTCTCGCATCGATGTCATCCACGCCACCTCCGGAGCCCTGACGGATTCATGGGCCGCGGGGTTTCCCCATCGCACGGTCTTGCCACCAAGGATGAAGCTGGCGACGGACGGAAGACATGTTCTCTGGCACATTTCCCCTACGGAGGTGCGCTCAGACCTTGTCGCTCCCCCGATGCTGCAGTGGCGCCCCATTGGCGGCGCGGGCGAAGGCACTCTCCCGTGCCCGACGGACTGGCGCGTGACGCGCGTGCACTACGCACGTCCGGGCCTCTTCGCGATTGCAGGCGGCGTGATGCCTCACTACCCCGACGGGCCCCAGTGGGGGCGCGAAGGCTGTCTCATGGTTCGCGAAGTCGAGGAAGCGGGCACCGTGCTTCACGCCCCGGAGCGGCCGCGACACTCGGTCACCAAAGTTCCCCGTAGCGGCGGGAAGCACGGCTTCCAGATCACCATTCACGAGCCGACGCTTCACCGCCTCGTCCGGTACAGCGGAGTTCTGATTGGCGAGGTCGCATCGGAGAGCGGCTACCTGGCATCCAAGAAGAAATCGTTGATCGACAAGAAGTTCGATGGGTCGATCGAGCTCGTCGTCGACCGCGAGGGGCTCGACGGTGGGGCCGACGCCTGGCTGGATATGGTGGTGGGTTCCTTCAATCCGCCCCAAGTCTGGGAGACGATCCTCGCCGGAGACAGCAAGACTCCCATCCAAGTCTCGTGGCGATGGCTGTGACTGCGACCGTCTGAACGCGGTCGCTCGCGGTTTGGGCCCTCGCGTCGAGCGATGCGCGCCGTCGCCACACGGACCGACCACCCGTTTCGGGCGATCCGGCGATTCACCGCCTCCGCAGCCTCACCCTCAATCCATCCCGCGGATGCAACGTCGGGATCGGATCGAGCGTGAGATCCTGCCCCGGCAGTAGCTCCCACTCGAACGAGCGGAGCAGGTGCGAGGCGACGAGCTTCAGCTCCATCTGCGCGAAGCCCATGCCGAGGCAGATGCGCGGGCCGCCGCCGAAGCCGAGGAGCGAGAAGGCCATGCGCTTGTGCTCGGCGCGGTCCTGCGAGAAGCGCTCGGGATCGAAGCGCTCGGGATCGTCGTAGACGCGCGCGTCGCGGTGGGTGAGGGCGATCTGGTAGTTCGCGAGGAAGCCCTTCGGCACGCGGGAGCCGTTCCACTCGAAGGGCTCGACGACGCCGCGGAAGCCGCCGGGCACGGGCGGATGGAGGCGCTCGATCTCGCGGAGCACCTGGTCGAGGTAGCTCATGCGACCGTGGTCCGCGACGGTGAGCGTGGGTCCGAGCGCGAGCGCGTCCTGCTCGGCGCGGCAGCGCGCGAGCACGTCGGGATGCTGCGCGAGGCGGAGCAGGAGCGAGGCGAGCATCGACGTGGTCGTGTCGTGACCCGCGAAGGCGAGGAGCAGCGCGTGATCACGGATCTCCCGGCGCGCGAGCCGATTCCCTTCGCCGTCGCGCGCCCCGACGAGCAGGCCGAGCGCATCCTCGCGAGGCACGCGCTCGCGGCGCTCGATCGCCTGCTCGAGGTGCGTGTGGATCGCGTCGCGGGCTCTCAGGGCGCGGGACCAGGCGGTGCCGGGGAAGGGCAGGGGGAGCGCGAAGAGGCCCTGCACGAGCTCGGTGAAGCGGCGCGCGAGCCAGCCTCCGTCGTCCTCGTCGAGGCCGAGGAGGAGCTCGCCTGCGATGGCGAACGTGAGGCGCTTGAGCTCCGGGTACCACGTCAGCGTCCCAGTCTCGGCCCAGCGCTCGGCGTGGCGGATCACGAGCGATTCCATCGGACCGAGGTAGGTCGCGAGCGCGCGTCCGTGGAAGGCGGGGGCGAGGGCCGCGCGATTGCGCGCATGGACCTCGCCGTCCTGCACGAAGAGGCCCTGGCCGAGCAGCGCCTTGAAGCTCGAGGGCCAGCCCTCGCCCCAGGAGAAATGGTGCATCCCGGTCGAGAGCACGAAGCGGCAGGCCTCGGGTCCGGCGAGCAGGACCGCGTCCCGGCCGAAGAGGTGCGTCCGCACGATCGGACCGTGCGCCGCATGCCTCTTCTTCGCGAAGTCCTTATCGAAGAGGAACGCCGGGGTCTCGCCGACGAACGGGAGGCCGCGGCTCCCCGGAGGGAGCGGAAGGGCAGAGGAATTCCCGGAAGCGGGCACGGACGGACCCTACGGATGCGGGGGCGCGGCGTCCATCCCGGGGTACAGTCGCGGCCCCTCCATGACCCGCCGCTCCCTCCGCCTCGCCGCGCTCGCGGGCGCCGTCCTCGCGCTGGCGTTGCCACCGCGCGAGTGGGCGTGGCCGGCGTTCCTCTACGCGCCGCTCCTCCTCCTCGCGATCGAAGGCGCGTCGATCCGCAACGCGGCGCTGCTCGGCTCCTTCTCGGGCCTCGTCTTCCTCGTCCCCGCGACCTGGTGGGTCGCGCCCTCGGCCTCGCGCTTCGGTCAGGTCCCGACGTTCGTCGGCGTGCTCGCGGAGCTCTTGCTCCTCTTCGTCGAGAGCCTCGTGCCCGCGGTCGCCGCGGCGTTCACGGTCCACGTCACACGACGCGGTGGGCGCGCTCACCTCGCGCTCCCCGCCGCGCTCGCCCTCGGCTTCGCGGCGATGCCGATGATCATGCCCTGGCGGCCCGCCTTCCTCGTGCTGCCCTTCGTCGACTTCGCGCAGACGCTCGCGCTCGGCGGCGCCGTGCTCCTCGACCTGCTCGTGATGGGAGTCGGCACCTGCGCGCTCGAAGCCGCGCGTCGTCGGCATCGCACGCTCGGAGCGCTGACGCTCCTCCTCGTCCTCGTGCCCTCCGCCCTCGGACACGTGCATCGCCTCGAGACGAGTCGCGCGCGACGCTCCGCGCCCTCCGTTCGTCTCGGCCTCGCGCAGCCGAACGTGCCCATCGCGATGGGCCGCGATCCGCGACGCAATCGCGAGCGCCTCGATCGCATGCACGCCCTCGAGCGCGCGCTCGAGGCGCAGGGCGCCGAGGTCGCGGTCTTCCCGGAGTCGACCTATCCCTATCCCGTGCGCCGCGAGGTCGTGCGCGACGTGCCTCCGCCGCACGGCGTCCGGGCCGAAGGCCTCGGCATCCCCGTCGTCGCCGGCGTGCTCACGGACGCCGGGCCCTGCGCGAAGCGGAACACGATCCTCGCCGTCGATGCCGAAGGGCGCTTCGTCGGCCACGCGGACAAGGTCCGGCCCTTTCCGTTCGCCGACACGATCCCGCTCTGGGACGCGCTCCCCTTCCTCCATGCGCGCTTCCCCTGCCGTGGGCTCGCGCCGGCCGAGACCCCGGGCGTGCTCGCCGTCGCAGGCGCGAAGCTCGGCTCGCTCGTCTGCTACGACAGCGTCGAGGCGTGGCCCTCGCGCGCGCTCGTCGCGGAAGGCGCCGAGATCCTCGCCGAGCATACGAACGACGCCTGGTACGGCGACACCGGCGAGCCCCACATGCACTCGCGCGTCGCGCGCATGCGCTCGATCGAGACGCGGCGCGACGTCGTCCGCGTGACGAACACGGGCCTCACGGAGCATGTCGCGGCGACGGGAGAGCGGCTCGCGGCCCTGCCGATGTTCGAGCCCGCGAGCCGGGTCGTCGTCGTGCCGAGGCTCCGGGGCCTCACCCTCTATGCCCGATTCGGGGACGGTCCCGCCGTCTTCCTCGCGGGCCTGGTCGCGCTCCTCGCCCTCGCTAGGCGCCGCGGCCCCTCGGACGCCGCCTGAGCCCTCCCTCGCGGGGAAGGGGCGCCACGGGCCCCTCCGGGCCTTCCGTGTCATCCTCCGCCGCCATGGACGAGAGGCACCGCACCCTCGAGAAGCAGCTCTATCGCCGCATGAAGGAGGCCTCGGAGACCCAGGGCCTGCTCGCGGCCGGGGACCGGATCCTCGTCGCGCTCAGCGGGGGCAAGGACAGCTACACGATGCTGTACCTGCTCCAGCGCCTCGTGCGCCGGCTCCCGTTCCAGGTCGAGCTCATCGCCGTCCACCTCGATCAGAAGCAGCCCGGCTACGACGGAGCGCGGCTCCGCGAATGGCTCGAGGAGAACCATCGCGAGCACGGCACGGCCTTCGAGATCCTCGGCGAGGACACGTACTCGGTCGTCACCTCGCACCTCGACGACGCGTCGACCTATTGCTCGATGTGCTCGCGCCTGCGTCGCGGCATCCTCTACACCGCCGCCGAGCGCCTCGGCTGCAACAAGATCGCGCTCGGGCACCATCGCGACGACTCGCTCGAGACCTTCCTGATGAACCTCTTCTACGCGGGCAAGATGCAGGCGATGCCCGCGAAGTACACGACCGACGACGGTCGCTTCGAGGTCATCCGCCCGCTCATCGACTGCGCCGAGAGCGACATCGCCGAGCTCGCGACCGCGATCGGCTTCCCGATCCTCCCCTGCAACCTCTGCGGCTCGCAGGATGGCCTGAAGCGCGACGCGATGACGGCGCTGCTCGGCGAGCTCGAGAAGACGAATCCGAACGTCCGCAGCATCATGTGGGCCGCGCTCCACAACGTGCGGCCGACGCATCTCCTCGATCGCGACGTGCTCGAGGCGTGGAAGGCCCGGCCCGCGCACGTGCGGCCGGCCGAGGAGCCGGAGCAGCGCCCGCGTCACGCGGCCGCCGAGCCCGAGATCTCGACGCTGAAGCGCCTGCGCGTGCTGCAGTAGCGGGCGCCTCAGCCCCGCTTGCGGAACACCAACGTGAAGTTGTTCGACGGCATCGCCAGGCGCCGCTCGAGCTCCATCCCGTTCTGTTCCGCGAGCGCCTCGAGCGCCTCGAGATCGCGCACGCCCCACGAGGGATCGCGCGCGCGGAGGTCGGCGTCGAAGGCGCGGTTGCTCTCCGAGGTGTGCTCGCCGCCGATGCGGTAGGCGCCGTAGGTCACGAGCGCGCCGCCCGGCACGAGCACCTCGCCCGCGCCCGCGAAGAGCGCCTCGGAGACCGACCAGGGCGCGATGTGCACGAGGTTCGCGGCGAAGACGTAGGTCGCGTTCTCCACGGGCCACGGACGTTCGAGCACGTCGAGGCGCAGCGGCCGACGGAGGTTCGGGAGCGCGGCGTCCGCGACGTAGGCCTCGAGGCTCGCGAGGTTCTCGGCGTCGAGATCCGTCGGCTGCCATTCGAGATGGGGGAGGGCCTCGGCGAAGAAGACGGCGTGTTGCCCCGTGCCCGAGGCGAGCTCGAGCACGAGGCCCTTCGTCGTCATCACCTCGCGGAGCACCGCGAGGATCGGCTCCTTGTTCCGCTCGGGCGCGGGCCAACGACGCTTCGCGGACATCGCTTCCATGCGTCGCTCCCGCGCCTTCCGCTCAGCCCGGGACGACGAGGAAGTCGACGTACTCGCCGTGCGTGAGGCAGTGCGCGTGGATCCGCACGAGGTCGCCCGGGACGACGTCGGGCGGAAGGGCGGCGAGGTAGATCGTGTGCTTGCCCGCGTCGGCGCGGATGTCGCCGCCGCCCTCGACGAGGTAGTGCGGATCGCCCGCTTCGCCGGGCCATTCCCCGTACGAGCTGCGCGCGACGGACGCTTCGCCGTCGGTCGCCTTGCGGACCTCGATCCAGTTGAACCAATGGCCTTCGCCGTTGTTGTCGGGGCCGGGCACCGCGTTCGGATGGCGGGCGTAGCCCTTCGAGGGATCGCCCCACATCAGCGCGAGGTGGCCGGCGGGCAGCTGCGCCGCATCGATGGCCGGCACGTAGGGCAGGTGCTTGCCGAGGTGGTTCGTCGCGCCGTCCGGGCCGTTGATCTGCGGCCAGTAGGTCTGCGGAATGGCGCCCGCGTTGCCGCGGGTGCGGTTGAACGCGATCGGATCCCAATCGGCGGGGCGCGAGCGCGGGACGGCGAGCGGATCCACTTCGCCCCCCGAGGCCGCGGCCGTCTGGGCCGGGGTGTCGGAGCTGCAGGCGGTGGCGAGGGGCGCGAGGACGACAGCCGAGGCAGCCTTCGCGAGCGATTCGAGGAATGTGCGTCGAGTCGTGAGGTCCATGACGTCTACCTACCATGGGGCGGGGCGCGCGGGTTGCCAGGGAGGTTTCGGGGGCTGGCCGTTCTCCGCCTTTCGGGTAAGATGGCGCTCGGTGGAGGAGAGGGGACACGAGCTCGTCGGGAACCGTCGTGCGCCGAATGCGGCGTCCGGGACGTCCCTTCGTCTCGTCCACACCGATGCGAGCGTCATCCTCGCCTCGTACGGCCGGCTCCACGTCGCGATCATCCGGGGCCCCCTCTCCGCGGACGACGTCCACGTCGGCGAGCGCTTCCGGAGGCAGCTCGCGGACGAGACCGGAGGCCCGACCGGGGTGGTCTGCATCGCCACCCAGGGACAGCCGATCCCCTCCCAGGAAGTCCTGAAGAGCGCGGCCGACGCGAGCCTCGAGCACGGCACGGCAGTCGCCGCCGCCGCGATGGTCATCGGCGGCTCGGGCTTCTGGGCGAGCACCGCGCGGAGCGCGATCAACTCGGTCTTCGTGGTCGCGCGCAAGTCGTACCCGACCCGCTTCTTCGCGCGCACGACGGACGCGCTCGCCTTCGTTCTCCAGAACCTCGGCGAGGACGGAGTCGACGTCGAGGCCCTCGCGCGGCAGATCGACCGGCTCGTCGATCCGTAGGACCTTCAGCGCGCCGCGCGCAGGCGTGACAGGAACTCGTCCGCCTCGACGAGTCCGGTGATCCGGCTCGATTCGCGGCCGTCGCCTCCGTGCACGACCACGAGCGGGAGGCCCGGCTGGCCGTAGCCGCGGAGCTCCGCCCACTTCTCCGGCGTCGCGCGATCGGCCGAGAGGTCGATGCGGACGGTGACGAAGCGGCGGGCCTCCGCGATGACGCGCGGATCGCTCATCGCGCCGTGCTCGAGCTCCTTGCAGGCGCCGCACCAATCGGCGCCGAAGTCGACGAGCAGCGGGCGGTTCGAGGCGCGTGCCTCGGAGCGCGCGGCGGCGAAGTCCTCGCGCCAGACGATGCGCGCGCCCGGGGGGAGGGCCTCCGCGTAGAGGATCGCGCCGAGCATGCCGGCGACCGCCATGACGATGCCGAGGCCCTTGCGCACGCGCACGAGCGCGCCGCCCTCCTTGAAGGAGAGGTGGATGGCGCCCATCGGGAGCGAGAGCACCGCGAGGCCCACGGCGAGGCCGAGCCAGAGGTCCGAGCGCTGGGCCGGGATCGGAAGGTCGACGAACTTCTGGAGGTAGAAGAGCGCGAGCCCCGACATCACGACGCCGAAGACGCTCTTCACCCACTCGAGCCAGCGGCCCGACTTCGGCAGGCTCACGGCGAAGGTGCCGACGAGGAAGAAGAGCACGCCGAGGCCGAGGCTGTAGACGAAGAGGGAGAGCGCGCCGAACGTGACGTTGCGGCTCGTCGCGACCCACGTGAGCAGCACCGTGAGCACCGGGCCCGTGCAGGGCGCGGCGACGAGGCCGTTCACGAAGCCGATGAGGAAGGCGCCCCGGTAGCCGCTGCCGCCGACCTGCGCGAGCCGGTTCGCGAGCGCGGGCGGCAGGTTCATCTCGAACGCGCCGAACATGCTCGCGGCCATCATCAGGAAGAGCAGCGCGAGCGGGACCATCACGTAGGGGTTCGCGTTCGTCGAGCCCATCGCCGAGCCCGTGAGCGCCGAGATCACGCCGAGCGGCGTGAAGAGGCTCGCGATGCCGAGGACGAAGACGAAGGAGAGCATCGCGCCCTCGAGCCGCGACTTCGCCTGCCGTGCGCCGAAGACGCTGACCGTGATCGCGATCATCGGGTAGACGCAGGGCGTGAGCGAGGTCGCGAGGCCGGCGACGAAGACGAGGCCGAGAGCGAGACCGAAGCTGCCGTGGGCGAGCGCCTCCTGGAAGGGAGCCGTCAGCCGCGAGAGCACGTCCGCGTGGGCGACCTCGGGGAGGCCGACGACGAGGAGGAGGGGCAGGAGCCCGGCGAGGAGGGGGAGGCGACGGGGAAGGGCGCGCACGGTGACCCGGGATCTAGCATGGCGCCGCGGGGCCACATCCCCGGGGGGTTGGGGGGCGAAGACCCCGCCCCGTGGGGTCCCTGGGGGCGGTAGGCCCCAGGGGCGTCTCCCCGACTTCGCCCGCCGGCGCCGGAATCACGACGGAATCGGCTGGTTTCGTCCCCGTATCCGGGTGGCCCGGCCGTTGCACCAGTCCTGTCTGGCCAAAAGCCGGAGGAAGAGATGCTTCGTCGACTCATGCCCCTCGTCGCCCTCGTCGCGCCGCTCCTCGTGGCGGGATGCAAGAGCAGCGACGCGAAGAACGGGGTCCTGCCCGGAGTGCAGGCGCTGCTCTTCGTGAAGCGCGCCTACGTCGAGGCGGACGGCTCGCACAACGTCTCGGGCGGCAACCGCCAGACGATCGACTACCTCCGGTACACGCCGGGCGGCGGGCTCTTCGTGCTCTCCCCCCCCACGCCGAGCGGTCACCTCCGCGAGCTCACGGCCGGCTTCGAGGAAGTCGACGTGAACGGCATCGACCTCTCCTTCGACGCGAAGAAGGTCGTGTTCTCGATGCGCCGCAAGGGCGACGAGCACTACCACGTCTACGTCGCGAACGTGGACGGCAGCGGCGACGTCCAGCAGCTGACCTTCGGCGATCACGACGACGTGAGCCCGATCTTCACGCCGGGCCAGCGCGTCGCCTTCCTCACGAACGAGCCCTACACCGCGATGGGCACGCGGGCCGACGAGTACGAGCATTCGCGCGAGGTCGTGCAGCTCGCGACCGTCTCGCTCACGGGCGGCGACGCCGATCGGCGGGTCTGCTCGCAGAACCTCTCGCACTCGGCCGCTCCCTTCCTGCTCGCGGACGGCCGCGTCGCCTTCTCGCGCTGGGAGCATCTCGGCCCGGTCAACGACGTGAAGCTCTTCGCGATGAACGTCGACTGTTCGCAGATGGTGGCCATCGCGGGTCAGCACGGGAAGCCCGGCAACAGCCTCGTGCAGGTCGCCGAGGTCGACGAGGGGCGCTACGTCGGCGTCGTCACGAGCCGGTCGCGCACCATCCAGTCGGGCGCGCTCTACCTGATCGATTCGCGCAACCGCAGCGGCTCGCCGCAGATCAAGCTCGACGAGCAGAACACGCGCTTCACGGCCCTCACGCCGGACGTCCCGGTCGATCAGGAGAGCCCGGCGTCGGGCGTCGGTCGCTACCGCGAGCCGGCGGTGATCCCCGGCCGCAGCGAGATCGTCGTGTCGTGGTCCGATGGCGACGTGAACGACCGCAACGAGCTGGCGAACGTCGCCCCCGACTTCGGCATCTACCTCTACGATCCGGCGACGCAGCGGCGCACGCTCGTCTACAACGATCCGAACACCTGGGACCTCTACGCGACGCCCGTCGTCGCCCGTGACACGCCGCCCGTCGATCCCGGCGTGATCGGCGCCACGCCGCCCGACGCGTACACGCCGGCGGTCCTCGGCTCGGTGGACGTGACGCAGACCTCGCTGACGGACAAGGTCCGCGGCGGCACGCTCGACGGTCTCGCGCTCGGCGACGCCCTCCAGCACGCCCGTCGCGTGCGCATCGTCGAGGGCTTCTCCTCGGAGATCGGCCCGATCCGCGAGTTCGGTCTCACGATGCACGAGGGCGCCGCGATCCTCGGCGAGGTGCCGGTCCAGGCCGACGGCTCGTGGGAGGCGAAGGTTCCTCCCTACCTCCCGTACCACCTCCAGCCGCTCGACGAGTTCGGCATGTCGATCCGGAACCAGCTCCTGTGGATCCAGGCGATGCCGGGCGAGTCCCGTCGCTGCGGCGGCTGCCACGAGGCCCGCAACACGACCGTCCTCCCGCGGAACGGCTCGGTCACGCTCGCGCAGCAGATGGGCCCCGTCGACCTCGTGCAGCCGATCCCGGCGCGCATGGAGATCCCCTGGTCGGGCGCGACGTCGACGCAGAACGTGCAGGACATGCTGAACGCGCGCTGCGTCTCGTGTCACTCGGGCGGCGGGGGCGATCCGTTCGCCGGTCAGTCGTACACGGTGAACATCACCACGGCGGAAGGCCAGATGCTCACCTACCAGATCCCGGTGCTCGATCTCTCGGATCGGCCGGTGATGGTCTACTACGAGCGCCGCGTCCACACGTACCCGGCCTCGTACGTCTCGCTGATGTACGCGTCGGTGATGATGAGCGACTCGACGATCTCGGGCGGCACCCAGCCGATCGAGTGGGTCGTCCCGGGCGCCGCGCGCGAGAGCCGCCTCATCCGGGCGATCAACATCAACTCGGAGTCGGATCCGAACGTCTGGGCCTGGACCGGCGCGGATGCGCACCACACCGGCGGTCAGCTCTCCGGCATGACGCGTGACGAACGCATGATGCTAATCCGCATGGCCGACCTCGGCGGCCAGTTCTGGACGCGCAAGAACGTCCAGGGTTCCACGAATTGGGGCGCGGCCCAGTACTGATCGGAGGAGCGAAGAACATGCGTACCCATCGAATCCTCCCCTTCCTCCTCGGCTCCCTCGGCCTCGTCTCGGGGCTCGCCTCGACGGCCTCGGCGCAGTCGTCCGACGGCTACGCCGTGGTCTACGACCGTGCGCGCGGCGAGCTCAGCGTCGGCGCCCAGGCGCCGACCCGAGCCGCGATGGTCTCGACCATCCGCAGCGGGACGCCGAACGCCATCTCGGCGATCCTCGAGTACGGCGAGCGCGTCGAGTGCCACGAATGCGTGGCGCTCCTCGAGGCGAAGCTCCTCGACGATCCGAGCGCGGACGTGCGCCGCATGGCCGCGTGGTGGCTGCGTCGTCGTCCCTTCGCGGTCGGCGCGGTCATGGATCGCATGGTGACGGTGCTCGCTGGCGATCCGAGCGAGGTCCGTCGTGGGCGCGCGGCCGACGCGATCGGCGAGCTCCTCGATCCGAATGGCGTCGATCCGCTCGTCACGGCGGCGTCGACCGATGCCTCCTCGATCGTCCGCGCGTCGAGCGTGCGCGCGCTCGGGCGTCTGAACCATCCGGGGGCCCTCTCGGTGATCGCGGCCGCGCTCGAGGACTCGGATGTCGAGGTGCGTCGGGCGGCCCTCTCGGTCGTGCTCCGGGTGAACTTCTTCTCGGATCAGGCGGCCTTGATCGGTTGCCTCGCGGACTCGGCGGCGGACGTGCGCAAGCGTGCGGCGCTGATCCTCGGCGAGATGCGCGCGAGCTCGGCCGGGTCGCCGCTCGCGGGGCTCCTCCTCGGGGACTCGGACCGCGACGTGCGCCAGGCGGCGGCCTGGGCCCTCGGGCGGATCGGCGGCGGGGTGGCGGTCGACGCGCTCACCCAGGCCTCCGGCAGCGAGCGCGACTCGCTCGTGCGCGATGCGATCCGCATCGCACGCCAGATGTGAGAAGGTGGGGAAGCGCGGTCGTCCCCGACGGCTCTGTGGTACCTTGAGGCCCATGCGTTCGCGCTCCTTCGCTTTCCTCGCGCTCGCCGCCCTCGCGGCGGGCTGCGGGAACGCTCCGACCCCAGCGTCGTCCTATTACGACGAACGCGTCGCCCCGATCGTCCAGGTCGGCTGCGTCATGCAGACGACGGGCTGCCACCTCGCGACCGATCGCGGCGAGGCCGCCGGCAACCTCGACCTCTCCTCGTTCGATGCGCTCTCGCGTCGCCGCGACCTCCTCGCACCCTACGGTCCCTATCCGGTCGGCGTGCTCCTCCTGAAGGGCGGTCCGGCGGTCGACATCCCCGTCGAGACCTACCGGCCGGATCCCGGCAACGGCGGCCAGTACGTGGCCTCGACGACGACCCAGATCCGCCACGCCGCCGGCTCGCTCATCCAGCTCGATTCGAGCGGCTACGCGCAGCTGAAGCAGTGGATCGGCGCTGGCGCCACGCGAAACGGCACACGACCGACCTGGCTCGCGACGAATCGCGGCGAGTGCGTCCCGGGGGCGGGCTCGTTCCCCGGCTTCGATCCCACGGCGCCCGTCACCGATCCGCTCTTCGGCCGCTTCGTCTCCGAGGTCCAGCCCGTCCTCGAGCGCCGCTGCGCCGGCTCGGGCTGCCACGGCAATCCGATCGCCGATCTGCATCTCTCCTGCGGCGACACCGACGAGGAGAAGCGCTGGAATTGGTTCGAGACGCTCGCCCACATCGATGCGCCGGCGTCGACGTCCGAGCTCTTGCGGCGGCCCCTCTCGACCTTCCGCGGCGGCACGTTCCACGAGGGCGGCGACGTCTTCGGCTCCACCGAGGACGCCGACTACCGCTTGCTGCTCGCGTTCGCGGAGGATCTCGTCGCGGCCCACCCGGACGTGGGCCGTCCCTCGGACGCCGAGCTGGCCGCGAATCCGGGGCTCGAGTTCTTCGCGAGCCGGGTGGAGCCGGTCCTCGTCCGCGAGGGCTGCATGTTCCTGAACTGCCACTCGCCGTCGATGTTCCACGACCTGCGCCTCCGGGGCGGCTCGGGCGGCGTCTTCTCGCGCATCGCCGTGCAGAAGAACTACGACATGTCGCGGCACCTCCTCGCGCTCGAATCGGCCGATCCGAACGAGAGCCGGCTCATCGCGAAGAACCTCCATCCGCCGACGAGCGTGGCGGGAGGGAAGGGCATCGCCCACCGCGGCGGCGCGCTCTTCGAGGACTTCGGCATGACCGGCTCGACGGACTTGGCCGATCCGACGAACTGCACCGGCGTGAACGCGGACACGGGCGATCTCGCGACCATTCCCTCGTATTGCGTCCTCGTGCGTTGGCACCAGATCGAGCGTCAGGCTGCGCAGGCGCGCGGCGAGATCTTCGCGGACGCCGAGCTCGTGCGTTCCGTCGTCTGGGTCTCGAGGCCGCTCGGGCTCGGCGACGTGCGAGACTTCGACACCTTCCGCGGCGGCGCCGATCTCCGCATCGCCGATGCGACGGTCGCGGCGAACGGCGACCTCTCGCTCGGTCCGTCGTCGAGCCTCCTTGCGGGCTGTGGGCTCCCGGCGGGCTCCGACGTCCGTGGACCGACGGTGAGCTGGGACGGCTCGAAGCTCGCGTTCGCGGCGCGTCCGAACGGAAGCTCTCCGCTCGTGCTCTATTGGGCGAATTCCGACGGATCGGGCTGCGTGCCCGTGCCGGGCATCCGTCCGGCGAGCGACACGCAGGACGGAATCCTGATCCACGATTTCGATCCGGCGTTCGCGCCCGACGGGCGGCTCGTCTTCGCGAGCACGCGGGGCAACCTCGTCTCCGGCCTGCCCTCGGGTCCCACCCGCACTCCCTCCGCGCTGCAGCCCAACGCGAACCTCTACGTGCGCGAGGCCGATGGGAGCGTCCGGCAGCTCACCTTCCTCTCGAATCAGGAGGTCGCTCCCAACTTCATGGGGGATGGGCGTCTGATCTTCACGGCCGAGAAGCGCGAGCCCGATTTCCACCAGCTCGCCCTGCGGCGCATCAACCTCGACGGCGGCGACTACCATCCGCTCATCGCGCAGCGCGGGAGCATCGGCTTCGAGCGGGCGACCGAGGTGGTCGAGCTCCCGAACCGCAACCTCGTCTTCGTCGCGGGCGAGCACGTCTCGGCGGACGGTGCCGGCACGATCGCGGTCGTGAACCGATCGATCGGGCCCGACATGGAGAACCGCGATCCGACGGATCGCGCCTACGTCCATTCGCTCACGCTGCCCCATGCGGGCGCGTTCGGCAGCCTAGGGGGCATTCCGCAGCTCGTGGGCGGGCAGGGCGTGTTCCGCTCTCCGGCGGCGCTCCCGACCGGCCGCATCCTCGCCGCCTGCGACACCGGGGCCACCGCCATCACGGCGGGGCCGTTCCTGTGGTCCCTCTGCGAGCTCGATCCCACGACCGGGGCGATCCGCACGCTCGGCGGCGTCGCCGGCGTGGGGAACGTGGAGGCCGTCGCCGTCTACGCGCGCCCGAACCACGGCGTCTTCGCCTCCCGCATCGACGAGCCGAACGCCCATACGCGCGTCGATCCGAACGCCCGCGACGCGATCATCCAGGTCCACGACTTCCCGCTCCTCGCGACGCTCGTCTTCGCGAACGCCCGCACGGGACGCCCGATCGACGATCGCATCGGCGGGTTCCGGGTCTTCGCGGCGAGCCCGCCGCCCGCCGGGACGACCTCGTTCGGCCAGGTCTCGAGCCGCGTCGTCACGGACGCCTACGGGCAGGTCTACGTCGACCTCGCGGACCTCGGTTGGGTCCCCACCGAGCCCGATGGCTCGGCGAAGTTCGCCTTCCGGGGCGGCACGCCGATCCTGCTCGCCCCGACCGACGACCGGGGCCGCGTCCTCGATTTCCCGGCCGGGGCCCCGTTCACGGGCTCCGAGATCCAGCGGGAGGAGATGCAGTTCTACCCCGGCGAGCGCTCGAACCAGAGCATGCGCCGGCCCCTCTTCAACTCGCTCTGCGGCGGCTGCCACGGCTCGATCACCGGGCGGGAGCTCGACGTGGTGGTCAACGTGGACGCCTTGACGAGCGCGTCGCGCTCCCTCAGCTACGATCTCGACCCCGTCGACCTCGTCCGCTGAGCGGGAACCGATCCGGCCGTGACCCTCCCTTCCGCACTCCTCTTCGCGCTCGCCTCCGGCATCGGAGCCGCCATCGCCGGCCGGGTCGAGCTACGCCTCTCGCCCCGACCGGCCCAGTCCACCCGGGCCTTCCAGGCGTTCGCGATCTTCACGATCCTGCTCACCCTCCCGGTCTCGCTCTATTTCTACGTGTTCCACGGGGATTGGTACCTCCTCTACCTCGTGGACTCGCAGCGGATCCCCTCGGCGGTCGCCCTCGTCGGGTTCGTGATCGTGGCGGGGCTCGCGACGGCCGGCTTCGCCCTCGGCGCCCAGCTCGTCCGCATGCAGCGCGAGACCCTGGCCGGCGTCGTCGCGATCCTCTTCTTCCTGGCCTCGATCGGGGTGCTGGGGGTCGCGCCCGAGCGAGTCGCCCAGGTCGGCTCGTACGCCCAATTCCACGGTGGTTTCGGCCTCGTCGCCCTGGCCTCGAGCTCCATCCTCCCGGGCATGGTGCTGATGGGCACGGTGCTGCTCGTGGGCTGGGCCGCGCTCCTGCTGCGGGTCGGCTGGGGAGCCCGCCGAGGCTGAGCGACCGCGCGGCGGGTCGGCGTTCGTCCAGGCGCCGGCGGTCGGCGTTCGTTACGGCGCGACGAGCAAGTCGTCCGCCGGCGAAAGACCTCGCTCTTTCAGGGACTTCGGCGCGCGGTCTCTGTTGACGCGCCGGCGAGCCACTTGGTAGCGTGGCCGCCGATTCTCCGGCGATCCGTCCGGGGATTCACGGAGCTCGAACCGGTGCGCACCACGCTGTCCCGCCCTGGCCTCGTGTGCCTCGCGGTCTGTGCCATTCTGGGCACGGGCTGCGGTCCCGTGATCTATGCCTCGCGCGTCATGAAGGCGGATCACTCCGTGGAGCGCGCGAGGGCCATGGGAGCGGCCGATTACGCTCCCTACGAGTTCTTCTACGCCGAGGCGCACCTGCACAAGGCTCGGGAGGATGCGGGCGAGGCCGCGTACCAGGACGCGATCCGCTACGCGCGGACGGCGCGAACCTTCGCGGATCGGTCGATCGAGCTCACGCGCGAGCGCTCGAGCGGGGCGGGGCGCTGACGATGGCCGGCTCCCGTCCCATGCCCTCGTCGTCGGCGAAGCGTGTCGGCTCCTGTGCGAGGACCTCCATCCTCGCCGCCCTCCTGATCGTCGGCGGCTGCGCCCACGCCCGGATGCTCGACGCCCGCATCGCGGGGCTCCAATCGAGCATCGAGACGGCCGAGCGGAACGGGGCCGTGACCTGCGCTCCGCGCGAGCTGGCGCTCGCCAAGGCGAACCTCGAATTCGCCTCCGACGAGCTCGAGCAGGGCAACATCCCGCGCGCCGAGCAGCATTTCGCCGTGGCCGAGCCGAACGCGCTCGCGGCCGTCGAGCTCTCGCAGCCGGAGCGCTGCCTGCCCCACGAGGCGGCGCCGCCTCCGCCCCCCGCCGAGCCGGTGGACACCGACGGCGACGGCTACCTCGATCCCCAGGACGGCTGTCCGCGGGAGCCCGAGGACTTCGACGGCGTGGCCGATCAGGACGGCTGCCCGGACGATCAGGACTCGGACCTCGACGGGCTCGCGGACTCGCGCGACCTCTGTCCGGCGGATCCCGAGGACGTCGACGGCTACCTCGACGCGGACGGTTGTCCCGAGGTCGACAACGACGCCGACGGCGTGCTCGACGCGGCGGATCGCTGCGCGAACGACCCCGAGGACTTCGACTCCTTCGAGGACGAGAACGGCTGCCCCGATCGCGACAACGACACCGACGGTCTGCCCGACGTGTCCGACGACTGCCCGAACGAGGCCGGCCCGACGGACAACCGTGGCTGCCCGCGCGTCTACCGCGACGTCGAGGTGACCGGGACGAACATCCGGATCCACCAGACGATCCAGTTCGAGTTCAACAAGGCGATCATCCGCCCCGTCTCGTTCCCTATCCTCGACACGGTCGCGCAGGTGCTCCGCGACTACCCGACCATCGCCGTCGAGGTCCAGGGCCACACGGACGATCGCGGCAACGACGACTACAACATGCGCCTCTCGGATCAGCGAGCGCAGGCCGTGCGCGAGTACCTGGTGGGCCGTGGGATCGATCCCACGCGACTGCAGGCTCGGGGCTACGGCGAGACCCGACCCATCGAATCCAACCGGACCGGCCGAGGCCGCGCCGTCAACCGCCGCGTCGAGTTCGTGCGCACCGATTCGGGCGCTACCGGCGCAGGCACTTCCCCATGACTGCGAAGAGCGACGAGATCAGGATGACCACCAAGACCCAAGGGGCCCTGCGCCTCGCGACGCTCGTGCTCGTCGCGTGCGTGAGCGTCACGACTGCGGCCCAGGACGGCGCGGCGCGTGTCCGTCAGCTCAACGAACGCGCGGTGAACTCGTACCACGAGCTCGAGATCGAGCGCGCCCAGCAGTACTTGTACGACGCGCTGACGGCCGCCGAGCGGGGCCACGTCACGGGCCCGGACCTCGGCCGGACGTTCATCCTCCTCGGCGTCGTCGCCGTGGGCGGCCAGCAGGATCGCAACCGCGGCGTTCAGTACTTCATGCAGGCGCTCGAGGCCGATCCCGCGGCCCGCGTCGATCCGAGCCTCTCGTCGCCCGACGTCCTCTCGGCGTTCAACGTCGCGCAGTCGCGCGTCGCCGGCGGAGGCCGCTCGGGTGGCGCCGCCGCGACCACGGCGACGACGGGCTCCTCGGCTCGCGGCGGCGCCGCAGCCGGTGGAGCGGCCGCGACCGCGACCGCGGCCTCGGGCGGAGCGGCGACCACCGCTTCGGGGGCGGCGGGCACGACCGGGAGCGGCTCGGCTCCCGAGGCCACGTCCGAGGAGCGGACGGAGACTTCGTCGGGGACCCGTCTGGTCGGCGATCCATGCAGCGAGACCTCGGAGTGCAGCTCGGGTCTCTCGTGCGAAGAGGGCGTCTGCACGCCCCCGCCGTCGGAGCCCACGGAGCCGCTGCGCCCGCCCCGCTTCTTCTTCCACGCGGGGTACAGCGTCGGTGCGGGCTACGCGTCCCAGCACATGCTCGCCGACTCGACGATCCCGTACGACCCCCGCTTCCAGCCTTCGAGCTGGAACAACACCATCAACGGCTCGTACGCGCCGCCCGGCTACACCCAGGACGAGTGGCTCCAGGCGATCGAGGCCCTCTACGGCGGGTACGCGCCCTCGGCGAACGGGCCGGGCGACATCGGAACCCTCACGACCGATCCGGACTGCGACGTCGCCGCCGACCAGTACTGCGTCCGCCTGAAGAGCCCCGGCTTCCTGCCGATCAACGGCCTCCGCTACGAGTTCGGCTACTTCTTCACGGAGCGCTTCGGCGCTTCCGTCGACATGCGCGTCGCGGGACACGCGGGGCTCGGCACGCTGAGCCGCCTGCTCTTCTCGTTCCGCGCCCTCTACCACCTCACCGAGCCGCGCGCGACGGGCTTCCATTCGCACGCCTTCGCCGGTTTCAGCGTCGGCCAGATCCAGATGCGGCCGAAGCAGGGCACGTACTCGGGCTCCCCGATCACGAGCAGCAACCCGTACTCGGGCCCGGTCGTCCTCGTGGACACGGGCGACGAGCTCAAGCGTCCCTTCATCCAGACGGGCCTCTACGGCGTGCAGGCCGGCGCCCTCTTCGGCTACCGGTTCGAGGAGCACTTCGGCCTCTTCGTGCAGCCGACGCTCTACTTCCTCTTCCCGCATTCGTCGTTCATGTTCGACGCGACGATGGGCGTGGAAATCACCTTCTGAACGAGGGGGATCCGCGGCTCCGGCCGTGACGGAGCACGAAGGCCCGCGGTCCGGGAGGACGCGGGCCTCGTCGCATGCGGGGCCGGACGATCAGGCGGCCGGCGCGAACTCGCGGAGGTGAGCCTTGAGCTTCTCCTTCGCGCGCGCTTCGAGCTGCCGTGCGCGCTCCCGGCTCACACCGAGCTCGCGTCCGAGGTCCGCGAGCGACATCTCTTCGTCCCGGAGCATGCGCTGCTCCACGATGTACCGCTCACGGGGGTCGAGCGAGCCCATCGCGTCGGAGAGGCGCTGCTCGAGGGCGACGCGGCGCTCGTGTCCGGTGAACGTCGAGAACGCGTCCTCGCCGGGATGGGTGAGGGTGTCGAGGAGCGTGAGACCCGACTCGTGATGGGTCTCGACGTCGAGCGAGAGGTCTCCGCCCTCGAGGCGGCCGAGCAGCTGCTCCATGCGCTCCGGCGTGGTGTCGAAGCGCTCGGCCATGATGCGGATGCGCTCGGTGGGATCCGCGACGAGATTCGCGACGCGAGCGCGCTCGCGGCGCAGGCGGAAGAAGAGCTTCGAACGGAGCGGGCCGCTGCCGCCTCCCACCATGCTCGCGGAGCGCACGACCGTCTCGAGCACGAAGGCGCGGATCCAATAACCCGCGTAGGTGACGAAGCGCGTGCCGCGATGCGGGTCGAACTTCTGCACGGCCGTGACGAGGCCGAGATTCCCCTCGGAGATCAGCTCTCCGAGCGGGACCCCGTAGCGCCGGTACTGCAGCGCGATCGCCACGACGTAGCGCAGGTTGGCCTCGACCAGTCGCTCCGCGGCCGACTCGTCGCCGGCGACGGAGGCGAGGGCGATCTCGTGCTCTTCCTCACGGGACAGCGTGGGGATCGCACGCACGCGGTCGATGTAGCGATCCAGCGAGGCTTCGGCGACATACATGGGAACAACCTCCGACGTTACGTTACGTAACTCTTGGTTGGAGTCGTGTCAATCAATAAGATAGCCACCTGTCTGGCTGTGTCCAGAGAAAAAGTGGACACCTGGCGATTTGGTCAGGGAAAAGCTGGACGAGACCCGGAACCTGTCCAGAACCCGGTCGCCTCGTGCAGGCTCGGGGAACGATCGTTCGTCGCGCAACGTCAGCCGCCGTTCCGCCCGGAGACCTGGAAACGGGGACGGAATGCGAAACCCCCGCGGGCCCGAGGGCGCACGCGGGGGTCGAGGAGGACGCGGAAAGCTCAGGCGCTGAAGCTCGAGCCGCAGCCGCAGGTCGACTTCGCCTGCGGATTCAAGAACTTGAAGCCGGCGCCGTGCAGACCCTCGACGTAGTCGATCTCCGTACCGTCGAGGTACTGGGAGCTCATCATGTCGATGTAGAGCGGAATGCCATGCGACTCGACGACCGAGTCCATGTCGCCCGTCTCCTCCTCGAAGAAGAGGTCGTAGGAAAAGCCGGAGCAACCGCCGCCGATCACGCGTACCCGCAAGCCCTGCTTGCCGAGTCCTTCGGCTTCACGGATCTCACGGACCTTGTCGGCGGCACGGGGAGTCAGGGAAATCATGGTACGGCCTCTCGCTGGAACGTTCGTACTATAGGTCGGGGTGGCGATCTCCGCTAGGCGTCTCGCCCAAAAGATGACGTTACGTCATCCGAGTTGGCCGACCACCTCGAGGGTGAGGACCTCGCCGTCGGGCGAGGACAGCCGGGCCCCGCGCGAGGCCTGGGCGCGACGCACGAGCGCCAGGCCCACCGCGCCGGTCGGCGATTCGGGGTCGAGCACGGCCGAGGTGATCTTGCCGATCTCCTGGCTCTCGAGCTCGAGGCGGACCGGACACTTCCCGACCGACGACGGCGGGATCGCGACGCGCACGAGACGCTTCGGGGGCTTGCCCCGATGCTCGAGCATCACGACGGGTTCCTGGCCGACGTAGCAGCCCTTCTTGAAGGAGACCGCCGCGCCCGCGAGCGCGACCTCCTGCGGAAGCGTGTGCGGGCCGGCCTCGGGGCCGAGCGCCGCGCGTCCAGCGCGGATCCGGGCGAGCTCGAGCGCATCTGCCGAGACCTCGCCGCCCGAGAGGGCGCGGGCGCGTTCGACCCACGCCTCCCGCGCGGCCCCGAGCGCCTCCCGATCGACGAGCCGATCGAAACCTCCGAGCCCGAGCCGATCGGCACGGTGGACGCCGGGATCGTTCGAGGCGACGTCGGCGGCGCGCGGCCCCTGCACCGTGAGGACGGCGAGGTCGTCCCGGCGCTCGAGCTCCACGTCCTCCATCACGATGAAGCGATCGAGCCTGGCGAGCACCTCGTCGACCTTCGCGCGGGGCAGCACGACGAAGAGCTCCTCGCCACGTCGCACGGCGAAGAGGTCGCAGTCGATCTTCCCCTGCGCATCCAGCAGGAGCGCGTAGCAGGAGGACCCGTCGTCGAGGAGGAGCACGTCGTTCGTGACCTGACCCTGCAGCCAGGTGCGCGCGTCTTCCCCTCCGACCCGGACCACGCAGGCCTCGGAGAGGACGGCGACGCCCGCGGAGCGTCGCAGCCAATCAGCTTGCTCGAGCAGCGACATGCGCGGCTTCATGAGGCATCGCTCCTCGGCCCGCAAGCGCGTGAACCGGAGGTCACGCGCGAGATGGAGGCGTGAACGCGTGTTCTCGGGCGTGCGGTGGGGACGCCCCGGAACCCGCGCGATTTCCAGATCGAGCGCAGCGCGATGGGTTGGCACGCGAGCTGCACCGCTCGCGCGGATGCGATCCCAGCTGCGACTCCCCATGCTCCTCCTCGCGTCGGCCGTCGTGCTCTCGGCCGCGCCCGCGGCGCGGGCCGACGACAGCCAGTCCGAGGCGGCCCTGGCCGAGAAGCTCGTCGAGCTGCGCTCCGGGAGCCGTGTGCCTGCGCTGGTGCACGATCCCGGCCTCGACGAGGCCGCGCGCCGGCACTCCGCCCAGATGTCGAGCACCCATCGCCTCGACCACGTCGGCGCGAGAGGAGACGGACCGGTGGAGCGGGTGCACGAGGTCGGCTTCGACGCGGTGCGCGTCTCCGAGAACATCGTCCTCGCCGACACGGTGCAGCAGGCGTTCGACGCCATGGTCGCGAGCCCCGAGCACCGGACCGTCGCGATCGATCCCGGCCTCACGCATTTCGGCGTCGGCGTCGTGGGGGCCGACGACGGCCTCTACGTGACCTTCGTCTTCGCGGAGCGTCGCCCGGATCGGCCTCGGTCGCCGACGATGCCGCCTCCGTTCGCCTCGTCGCAGACGGCGGCCGGCACGACGCAGGCCCTGGCGGCTCCGCAGGCGGCGCCCGGGGGGGCGCCCGTCGTGACCGTCACGCGCCTCCCTCCTCCGGGGGCCGACGGACGCCGGGTCGTGGGCTACTGGGTCAGCTCGCACGGGCGGTGGTGGTTCTATCCGCTCCCCGCCGACGCGCGCCCCGGGCAGCAACTCGTGCCCGACGCCCACGTGCCGCCCCTGCCCACGAGCTGCACCCCGCAGGCCGCCACGGGGCGCCGCGGCGACGTCCCGGATCCCGGCGTCAGCGTGCGTTGACGAGCTCGAGGCGCCCCGCGAGGCGCGTCGTCTCGCCGCTCTCGGTGGCGAGGCGGATGCCGCCGTCCTCGTCGACGCCGACGAGGACGCCTTCGAGATCGTCGAGGCGGACCCTCTCGCCGCGGTAGAGCAAGCGCATGTCCACGGCGCGCACGATCGGCGCCGCCCCTTCGCGGACGAATCGGTCGAAGTAGGCCTCGAGCCGCTCGAGGACGCGCGACAGGACCTCGAGCCGGTCGACGGGCTCGGCGAGGGCCAGCGCGATCGATGTCGCCTGCGCGGCGATCTCGTCGGGGAATTCGAGGCGGTTCACGTTGATCCCCACGCCGACGACGACCGCGTCGAGCTTGTCGCCGAGCGACCGGCTCTCGACCAGGATCCCGGCGCACTTGCGGCCGTCGACGTAGACGTCGTTCGGCCACTTGAGCCGAACGCGCTCCGGATCGACGAAGAGGGCGATCCCGTCGGCGACGCCCAACCCGACGGCGAGCGTCAGTGGTCCGATCTCCGCGAGCGAGACCTTCGGTCGCGTCACCAGGCTGAAGTAGAGGTCCGTGCCACGTGGCGAGACCCACGAGCGACCGTGGGTGCCACGCCCGTTCGTCTGCGCGTCGGCGAGGACCAGGTGGCCGTGGGGCGCGTCGGCGCTCGCCGCCCTGCGCGCGTCGTCCATCGTCGAGCCGGTCGCCTCGTGCACCTCGACCGAGCGCCCGAAGGCGTGCGTGCGGAGCGAGGTCGCGAGGCGCGACGGGTCCAGATCGGCGGCGCTCATCCGCCCTCGACCCAGTCGAGCCCGAGGTCGATCGCGGGCGCCGAGTGCGTGAGCGCGCCCACGCTGATGACGTCCACGCCGGACGAGGCGAGGCGGGTGATGCGGTCGATCGTGATGCCGCCCGAGACCTCGACGATGGCGCGTCCGGCGACGAGACCGAGCGCCTCGCGTACGGCTTCGTCGGTGAAGTTGTCGAGCATCACGATGTCCGCTCCCGCGTCGAGCGCCTCGCGCAGCTGCGGGATCGAGTCGACCTCGCACTCGATGCGGCTCGTGTGGGCGGCGAGCGCGCGGCACCGCTCGATGGCGGGCTTCACACCGCCCGCGGCCGCGATGTGGTTGTCCTTGATGAGCACGGCCGAGCCGAGATCCTCGCGGTGGTTGTGGCCGCCGCCGCAGCGCACCGCGTAGCGCTCGAGCGCGCGGAGCCCCGGCGTGGTCTTGCGGGTGTCGGCGATGCGGGTGCGGCTGCCCGCGGGGATCGCGTCGACGTGGGCGCGCGTGAGCGTCGCGACGCCGGACATGCGCTGCACGAAGTTCAGCGCGACGCGCTCGCCCATGAGGATGCTGGCCGCCGGACCCTCGATCCGCGCCACGCCCTGGCCCTTCGCCACGCGGGCCGCGTCCGGTGCGAGGATCTCCACGCGCACCGAGGGGTCGACCTGCAGGAAGGTCTCGCGGACGACGCCGACACCCGAGACCACGGCGTCCTTGCGGGCGCGGAGCAGGGCGACGCCGTGCGTTCCGTGGGGGACGCAGGCGCTCGTGGTCACGTCGCCGCGGCCGAGGTCCTCCTCGAGCGCGAGGGCGACGATGCGTGAGACGACGGCGAGGGGCGGGGGAAAGAGCATTTCGTTCATGACCAGGTCTCGATGCGCCAACCCTGTCGGCGCGCGTGCAGGTGGAGACGGGGATCCGGATTGACGATGCGCGGCTCGCCGACGCATCGCAGCAAGGGGAGGTCGCTGACGCTGTCCGTGTAGAACGCGCTGCGCTCGAGGTCGATGCCGTGCTCGCGCGCGAAGCCGACGGCGGCCTCGACCTTCGCCGCCCCGTAGCAGAGCTTCGCGAAGCGACCGGTGAACCGGCCGTCGTCGACCTCGAATTCGGAGCAGATCACGTGGCCGATCGAGAGGTCCTCCGCGAGGGGGCGGACGGCGAACGGGAGGGAGGCCGAGAGCACGACGAGCACGTCGCCGCGCGCCCTGCGTCGCTCCACTTCGCGCTTCGCCGCCTCGGTGATGAGCGGACGCACGAGCCGCTCGTACCAGCCCTCGAGCTCGGCGTCGAACGCCTCGACGTCGGTGCCCCGGAGGCTCGAGGCGGCCTTCTCGCGCAGCTCGGTCGCGTCGATCGCGCCCACCGAGTACTGCGCGAGGAAGCGCAGGTAGCGCAGGAAGTCGGCCCTCCGCACCTCGCCGCGCTCGCGCTTCCAGCGCATGAACAGCGAGCCCGTGTTCCCGTTCACGAGCGTGTGGTCCATGTCGAAGAAGGCGGCCGTGCGCATCAGTGGAGGCTCCGCGCGAGGACTTCCGAGTAGACGTTGCAGAAGGCGTGGAAGAACACCGCTGCACCGATGCCACCTCGACGGGCCCGGAGCCAGCCGAAGAGCAGGGCGGGGAAGAAGACCGCGAGCCGGGAAGGCACGGGCTCCGAGACGATGTGCAGCAGGGCGAAGAGGGTGGCCTGCAGGATCAGGACGGGGAAGGCCACCTCGGCCCGGAGGATCCCGCGGCCGGCGGGCCACGCGTCCCCGAGGCGGGTCTGCACGTAGCCGCGGAAGAAGGCCTCTTCGGGGAGCGCCACCAGCACCACCTGCGTGAGCGCGAACGCCGCGAGGTCGGGCGGCGGGACGAGGCGGAACGTCCCTTCGAGCCCGAACCAGGCGACGTAGCCGGCGGCGAAGGGCGGGAAGATCAGCGCCGAGATCCCGAGCGCGACCGCGAGCTCGCGTGCGGCGGGTCCGAGCCCGCGCCGGACCACCCGTGCGAGGTCGAAGAGGCCGAGCGGGCCCGCTTCGTCGCCTTCGGCGGGGGGCGAGAGCAACCCCCCGAGGTCGATGCCGTGGCGTACGAGGCCTCCGCTCCGTTGTGCGAGATGGATCGCACCGAAGAGGAGGATGGCGCCCACGGCGACCGAGACGAAGGCCTCGAGACCGGCCGCGGCCAGCCCGTGGGCCGCCAGGGCGCACGCGAGCGTCGCCGCGCCATAGGCGAGCAGGACTTCGCGGACGGGGCGGCCTTCGACCATGCGCCCGCTTACCGCGGGCCGACCGGTCTTGCCAAGGTCGTCTCGCCGCTTAGACTGCCAGGCTTTCGAGCGTCCGTGATACCCGACGAGAAGATCAGCGAGATCCGTGACCGCACCGACATCGTGGCGCTGGTCGGGGAGTACGTGCCGCTCAAGAAGTCGGGCGTGAGCTGGAAGGGCCTCTGCCCGTTCCACTCCGAGAAATCGCCTTCGTTCTACGTGCATCCGGAGCGCCGCTTCTTCCATTGCTTCGGTTGCGGCGAGTCGGGCGACGTCGTGAAGTTCCTCATGAAGCTCGAGGGCCTGCCGTTCCCGGAGGCCGTGAAGCGACTCGCGGAACGGTCCGGCGTCGAGATCCCGTCGACCGACGCCGCCTTCGACGTCGAGGAGCGGCGACGGAAACAGCGTCAGGATCGCCTCTACGGGCTGATGGACGCGGCCGCGGGGTACTTCGTCGCCCAGCTCGGGGCCCATCCGCTCGGGAAGATGGCGCGCGCGGAGCTCGAGAAGCGCGGGGTCCGGCCCGAGACGACGGAGACCTTCCGGCTCGGCTACGCGCCGGACGGCTGGGACGGCCTCGCGACCTTCCTGCGCCAGCAGGGCGCCTCCATGGACGAGGCGACCGAGCTCGGCCTCGTGGCTCCGCGTCGCGGCGGCCAGGGGCACTACGATCGCTTCCGTCACCGCCTGATGTTCCCGATCTCCGACGTCCACGGACGGATCGTGGCCTTCAGCGGAAGATTGCTCGCCGATGCGCCGGGCGCCTCGCGCAGGCCCGATCAGGAGCCGGGCGCGAAGTACATCAACAGCCCGGAGAGCCCGCTCTACAAGAAGGGCGAGATCCTCTACGGGCTCCACGAGGGCCGGGTCGCCCTGCGTCGCGAAGGCGTGGCCATCCTCTGCGAGGGCAACTTCGACCTCGTCATGCTGCACCAGGCGGGCTTCGCGAACTCGGTCGCCCCGATGGGCACGGCCCTGACCCCCGAGCAATCGAAGCTCCTGCGCCGCTTCGTCGAGCGCGCCGTGCTCCTCTTCGACGGCGATCGGGCGGGCCGGAAGGCCGTGCTCGCCGCGTTCCCGCACCTCGCGGGGGCCGGCATCTCGGCCCAGGTCGTGAGCCTGCCCGAGGGCGACGACCCCGACAGCTTCCTGCGGGCCCAGGGAGCCGAGTCGCTGAGGACGCGGGTGCGGTCGGCCCCGGGAATCGTCCCCTACCTGATCGACCAGGCCGCCGCCGACGCCGGGTCGGACCCACAGGCCCGCGCGATGGGCATCGCCTCGCTCGGTCCCGTGCTGCTCAAGGTCGACAACGCGATCGAGACGCGGCTCTACATCGAGCGCATCGGTCAGAAATTCGCAATCGCCGATCTCGAGGCCGTTCGACGTCAGCTGCGCGCCGGGGTTCGGGGCGTGCCCCGCGAACGTCCTGCCCAGGCCCAGAATCCCTCGAAAGATCAGGCTGCTGCGCCGCTCGTACCCTTCGAGGACCCGGGTCTGGCGGGGGAGCTCGTCGGCGCCTGCCTGGACCACCCCGAGCTCTTGCGGTCGGACGATGGCAAGAATTTGCACGACCTTTTGACGAGAGCGGATCTTCGCGCCATCTTGCAGGTCTCCGCGCGGATGTTCGAAACCCGCGGTGTGATCGACGCCACGAGCTTGCTCGAGGCGGAGAGGGGGAACCCGGCAGCGAGTTGGTTGGGAGACCGGCTCGCGACTCAGAAATACGATCGGGCGCATGCCGAGCAGGTTCTCCGGGATGGGATCCCGCGGCTGGCCCACCAGAACATCGTCACCGAGCTTCCTCGACTGCAGGAGCGGATCCTCGATGCCCGCCGAAGGGGGGACGAGGGACAAGCTCTCTTTCTTACTCAGGAATTTGTCGCGCTCTCGCGAAACGCGCATAAGCTGAAGACCGGCAGCACCAGCAAGAGGTGAAGATGGCGATCAAGGACTCCGGCCGCGCCAAGGCACCGGCGAAGAACGAAGAGGAAGACTTCGACGACGAAGAGGGCATGGAGTCCGCTGACGACGACGCTCCGAAGGCGCGGGCCGCTTCGAAGGGCAAGCCGGGCAAGGAACGTCGCGAGGTCCAGCAGCTGCTCGAGAAGGGCCGCGTGAAGGGCTATCTGACCTATGACGAGGTCAACGACGCCCTCCCGCCCGAGATGGTGAATTCGGAGCAGATCGACGATCTCATGGGCTGGCTCGGCGACGAGGAGATCCAGGTCGTCGACTCGGTGAGCCAGGTCAAGCGTCCCGCTCCCGCCGCGAAGTCGGGGGTGGTCGCCAAGCCGGCGCAGCGCCGCGAGGAGCGGCCGAGCTCGCTCCCGCCGACGCCGTCGAGCTCGGCCGACGATGCCTACGGCGGGAAGTCGAACGACCCCGTCCGCATGTACCTCCGCAAGATGGGCGCGGTCTCGCTGCTCACGCGCGAGGGCGAGGTCGAGATCGCGAAGCGCATCGAAGACGGCGAGGACCGCGTCTTCCAGTGCATCCTGAACTCGAAGGTCGGCATCTCCGAGATCATCGAGATCGGCGACAACCTCAAGAAGGGCAAGCTCCGGGTCAAGGACGTCGTCAAGGACGTCGACAAGGCCGGCGAGGAGGGCGAGATCCCCGAAGAGGAGATCAAGACCCGCGTCCTCAAGATCATCGAGAAGGTGAAGCGGCTCGAGGCCGCCACCGCGAAGCTGAAGGCCGATTTCGAGAACGCGCGCACGAAGGGCGACGCCCAGCGCAAGCAGCTCGAGGCCCAGCTCTCGAAGCACAACCGCGACCGCATCGCCGCGCTGCGCGAGCTCCGTCTGAGCAAGAAGCAGATCGACCGCGTCGTCGCGCGCATCAAGGGCTACATCCGCCGCGTCGAGCGTGCGGAGCGCGTGGTCCAGGAGGCCCAGGAGAAGGTCGGCGGCCTCGACGCGAAGGACATCAAGAAGATCCTGCGCGACATGGCGACCAGCAAGGCCGCCGAGCGGCGCTTGTCGCGCAAGTACGGCACGCCCGAGCAGATCCGCGAGGCCGAGTCGACCGTTCGCGAGGCCCATCTGGGCATCAAGAAGGTCGAAGAGGACATGGGCCAGCCGGTCGAGGTCCTCCGCGAGACGTATACGGTGCTCTCGGACGGCGAGCGTCAGGCCGAGAAGGCCAAGGCCGAGCTCGTCGAGGCGAACCTCCGCCTCGTCGTCTCGATCGCCAAGAAGTACACGAACCGCGGGCTGCAGTTCCTGGACCTGATCCAGGAGGGCAACATCGGCCTCATGAAGGCGGTCGACAAGTTCGAGTACCGCCGCGGCTACAAGTTCTCGACGTACGCGACGTGGTGGATCCGGCAGGCGATCACCCGCGCCATCGCGGACCAGGCGCGGACCATCCGCATCCCGGTCCACATGATCGAGACGATCAACAAGCTCATCCGCACCTCGCGCTACCTCGTGCAGGAGCTCGGTCGAGAGCCGACGCCGGAGGAGATCGCCGAGCGCATGGAGATGCCGCTCGACAAGGTCCGCAAGGTCCTGAAGATCGCCAAGGAGCCGATCAGCCTCGAGACCCCGATCGGCGAGGAAGAAGACTCGCATCTTGGGGATTTCATCGAGGACAAGTCGGTGGTCTCGCCCGTCGAGGCGGTGATCAACGGCAACCTCGAGGACCAGACCCGCAAGGTGCTGAAGACGCTCACGCCGCGCGAGGAGAAGGTCCTCCGCATGCGCTTCGGCATCGGCGAGAAGTCCGACCACACCCTCGAGGAGGTCGGACAGGACTTCGAGGTCACGCGCGAGCGCATCCGGCAGATCGAGGCGAAGGCGCTGCGGAAGCTGCGCCATCCGTCTCGCTCCAAGCAGCTCCGCTCCTTCGTCGAAACCTGATCGCCGACGCGATCCGGGCCCATCCAGCGGCTTACGTCCTCGGGATCGACCTCGCCGTACTTCGGTACGGCTTCGGCCGATCCCTGCGGGCGCGCTCGCTGGCTGGGCCCGTCTCGCGTCGGCGATACGTCTGTGTGACCGGGCCCATCCAGCGGCTTACGTCCTCGGGATCGACCTCGCCGTACTTCGGTACGGCTTCGGCCGATCCGTGCGGGCGCGCTCGCTGGCTGGGCCCGTCTCGCGTCGGCGATACGTCTCGTCGACGGCCTCGGGCACGTCGACGTCCTTCGTGCACGTGCCCGGTTCGCGTGCACGTCGACGGGAGCCGGGCACGTATCCGTGCACGTGCCGGAGGGCCTGAAGGACGATCGTCCTCCCTCTCCCTCCCGTGAGCCGTGCTACATAGCCCACCTCCGGCCGGCCACGCTGGTCGGGATCGGGCCCATAGCTCAAGTGGTCAGAGTCCCCGTCTCATAAACGGGTCGTTCCAGGTTCGAGCCCTGGTGGGCCCACCGATCGTCCGAGACCTTCCGAGCTCGTCGAACGAACGCTCGGAAGGTCGCGGAATCGCTGATGCAGGTTGATTCGGGGGGCGGTCCGGGCCATACAGACGGCCACGGCAGCCCCGGCTCCGTGTACTCTTCGCTCGCCCCTCATGCACCCACCCCCGAAGCGGAGCGCACTGGATCTCCTCGCCGACGTGCTGACCAAGCAGCGCGTGCCCGTGCTCGCGACGGTCTTCGTGGCGACGGCGCTCCTCGCCTCCCAGATCCCCAAGATCGAGCTCGACCCGGCGCCGGAGAACCTCATCGCCTCGTTCGAGGGGACCGAGCGCCAGACCGACGAGCGCTTCAAGCGGAATTTCGGTGATTCGGGCCGGGTGCTCGTGCTGCTCTTCGAGGGCCGGAACGTCCTCTCCGTCCCCGCGCTCCAGTACCAGCACGACGTCGCTCGGCACTTCCAGCGGCATCCGTGGGTCGAGCGCGTAGACGGCCTCACGGTCCTGCCGATGCCCCGTCGGAAGGCAGCGGCTCCCGAGCCCGAGGTCGTCGATCTCGAGGCCCTCGAGGCCGAGGACGCAGGTGGCGGCTCCGCCGACAACTTCGACCCCGGCGTCTACCAGGCGCTCCTCGATCTCGTCGACGCGGATCCCGACCGTTTCCCGGGCGGCATCGACGAGCTCGGACCGCGACTGCAGAACGAGCTCGCGACGGATGCCGTGGTGCAGGGCGACCGCGTCACGGCCGAGGACGTGCAGGAGCTGACGACCGGCCTCGAGACCTCGCCCCTGCTCGTCGGCCGCCTGATCAGTCGCGACCACACGACGGCCGCCGTCGCCTTCACGGTCAAGAACATCCCGGCGAAGCAGATGCCGCAGATGGTCCGGGCCCTGCGTCGGTACGTCGCGGGACACCAGGCGCCGAACGGCGTGACCGTCCGCATCGCGGGCCTGCCCTACCTGCGGGCGACGATGGTCGAGCAGATGCGCAACGACCAGATGATCCTGGTCCCGATCACGGTCGTGGTCTGCGCGTTCCTGCTCTACCTCTCGATGCGGTGGCTCCCGGGCGTCCTGCTTCCCATCGGCGCCGTCGGGCTCTGCGCGATCATGGTCGTCGGCGGGATGGCCGCGGCCGGCGAGCCGATGAACGTGCTCAACAACGTGATCCCACCGTTGTTGATCATCATCGGCATCAGTGAGGCGATCCACCTCGTCGAGCGCTACCGGGAGGAGCTCGCCCGCTCCGGCAACCAGATGGAGGCCGGCCACACCACCGTCGTCACGATGGCGGTCGCCTGCTTCCTCACGACGCTGACCACGGCCGTCGGCTTCGCGGCCCTCGTGGTCTCGCGCACCGTGATGCTCCGGCACTTCGGCATCACGGCCGCTCTCGGCGTGATGCTCAGCTACGTGATGACGATGGCCTTCGTGCCGCCGATCCTCACGTGGATCAAGGCTCCGCCGCCGGCCGACGAGAAGAAGCGCGGGCACTGGCTCGACCGCATCATCGTCCGCATCACGGCCTGGATCATCCGCCGTCCCTGGGTCGCGCTGACGGCGACCGGCCTCTTCCTCGTCGTCTGCCTCGTGCTCGCGCAGCACGTGAGCCGCGATCACGCGCTGCTCGACCAATTCGATGCCAACGACCCGGTCTACGTCACGACGCGCGTCCTCGAGGACAAGCTCGACGGGGTGCGCCCGCTCGAGGTGATGCTCACGGCCGACGACCCGGCCGTCTTCCAGGATCCCGCCTTCATCGAGGACCTGCGCTCGGTCCAGCGTTGGAGCGAGCACGAGCCGGGCATCCTCCGCACGATGACGTACGCCGACGTGCTGCGTCAGTCGCTCGCGCTCCTCTCGGGCGACGGCTCCGTCTGGCAGCGCCCGTTCGCGAACGCGCGCGAGGTCGACGCCGTGACGCGGCTCCTCACGCAGCGCACGCCGAACCCGATGTCGACGTGGCGTACGGCGGACGGCAAGACGGTCCGTTTCCAGATCAAGCTCCGGGACATCGGCGCGCGCGGCACGATGGACTTCCTCTCGCGCCTCGAGGCCGAGATGCAGCGCAAGGTCGGCCGCCACCAGGGCGTCCACGTCGCCTTCACCGGCGAGGCCTACAACGGCTCGCGCGGCACCGACGCCGTCATCCTCGACCTCGCGGGAAGCCTCTCGACCGCGGTCGTCCTGATCTTCATCCAGGTCGCGCTCCTCTTCCGTAGCGCCCGCCTCGGTGCGCTCTGCATCCCGCCGAACCTCGTTCCGCTCGCCGGTACCCTCGCGTACATGGTCGTCCGCGGCATCAAGCTCAACGCGGCGACGGTGATCATCTTCTCGATCAGCATCGGTCTCGCCGACTACGGCACCATCCA
This sequence comes from Polyangiales bacterium, assembly GCA_046351215.1. Classification (GTDB taxonomy): domain Bacteria; phylum Myxococcota_A; class Polyangia; order Polyangiales; family Houyiibacteriaceae; genus JAXLYX01. The sequence continues at coordinate 667,418 of JAXLYX010000006.1, forward strand.
CGTCCTCTCGCGCTTCCAGGAGGAGACGCGGCGCGGCCTGAATGGCGCGGCGGCCATCATCCGGTCGGCGCGTGGGACGGGCCGTGCGGTGATCGTGGCGAACCTCACGCTGATGGCCGGCTTCGGCGTCCTGCTCCTGAGCTCGTTCAAGCCCGTGCAGCAGTTCGGCGAGCTGATCTCGGTCACGGTCGCGAACTGCCTCATCGCGACGGTCTTCATGCAGCCCGCGCTGCTCAAGGTCGCGGGGCTCTCGCGCAAGCAGAAGGCCGCCATCCGCGGAAGCGTCCGCACGCCGGTCGCGGCGCCCGCTACCGACGCGGGCGAGTAGGGCGTCCGGTCGGGCGAGGACGCGTCCCGGATCGCGCTCGATCCGGGACGGTGCGTTCGCCGCCGACCGCGAACGCGTCGCTCAGACGTAGTCGAGCCAGCTCGCGTCCGGCGGGTTCACGCCGCGGACGACCTCGAAGTAGCGGGCCTGGGCCTTCTGCGTGATCGGTCCGCGGGCGCCGTTGCCGATCGTGCGGTCGTCGATCTCGCGCACGGGCGTGCACTCGGCCGCGGTGCCGACCATGAAGACCTCGTCCGCGATGTAGAGCTCGTCGCGGGCGACGGGGCGCTCGATCACCTCGAGGCCCATGTCGCGGAGGATCCGGATCATGGAGTCGCGCGTGATCCCCTGGAGGATCGACGCGCCGAGCGCCGGCGTCACGACCTTGCCGTCGCGGATGACGAAGATGTTCTCTCCCGAGGCCTCGCTCACGTAGCCCTGGGGATCGAGGAGGATCGCCTCGTCGTAGCCCGCCGCGAGGACCTCGCGCTTCGCGAGGATCGAGTTCACGTAGTGGCCGACGATCTTGCCCTTGGCCATCAGCGAGTTCACGCCCGCGCGGTTGTAGGAGCTGACCTTGGCGCGGATGCCCTTGGCGAGTCCCTCTTCGCCGAGGTAGGTGCCCCAGCGCCACACGACGATGGTCACGCGCGTGGGGTTCTGGCGGGCGCCGAGGCCCATCGCACCGTCGCCGATGAAGGCGAGCGGGCGGATGTAGCATTCGTCGAGCTTGTTGACCCGGATGGTCTCCTTGCACGCCTCGACGAGCTGCTCGGGCGTGTAGGGCATCGGGAGGGTGCAGATCTTCGCCGAGTCGAAGAGACGGCGGATGTGCTCCTCGAGCCGGAAGACGGCGCTGCGGCCGTCGGCGGTCTTGTAGCAACGAATGCCCTCGAACACGCCGAGACCGTAGTGGAGGGTGTGCGTGAGGATGTGGACGTTCGCGTCGTCCCAGTTCACGAGCTTCCCGTCGAACCAGATCTTCTCCACCTTGTCGACCATCGCTACCGCTCCTCGGAAAGGGCTCCGTACCTAGCACAGGGAGGGCCCCCCGTGGAGGGAGGCCCGGATGGGGTCACGTCTCCTCGGTGGGCCAGGGCGCCACGAGGCCCACCGGCGCCACGATGCGCTCGAAGATCCGGCGCACGTCCGTCGCGCGACGGATCCAGGTGTCGACGAGGACCTCGCCCGGCTCGACGCCGTCGCGTTGCCGCATCCGCAGGCGACGCGCCACCCGATCGGCCATCGGGCCTCCGGGCACGATGGCTGCTTCGCGATGCTCGTCGACGAGCTTCACCGACTGCTCGACCTCGCGGAAGAAGCGGAAGGCCTCCTCGAGCACGTCCGAGTCGTTGCGCGAGAGGTAGCCGGCAGCGCGCAGGGCACGGAGCGCCTCGATCGTGTTGCCCTTGTGGACGCGCCGGTCGTCGCCGTGCTTCTGGCAGAGCCATTGCGCGAGGAATTCCACGTCGACGAGGCCGCCGAAGCCCGTCTTCGCGTGGAAGCGATCGCTCTTCTCGTTCGAGAGCTCGACCTCCATCCGCTTGCGCATCTCCGCGAGCTCGGGCCCCGGCACGGCGCCGTGCGAGTAGGCCGTCGCCTCCATGCGCTCCTCGAGGAGGCGCGCGAGCGTGGGATCGCCCGCGACGACGCGCGCCCGGATCAGCGCCTGACGCTCCCATGCGGCGCCGGACGTCTCGAAGTAGCGGTCGAAGGCGGCGATCGACTGCACGAGCGGACCGCGGGTGCCGTTCGGCCGCAGCCGCGTGTCGGTCTCGTAGCCCGGTCCCTCGGCCTCGAGCTGCGAGAGGAGGGCGAGGGTCCGCTGGCCGACGCGCGCGAAGGCCTCGGTGTTGTCGACGACCCGGCCGCGCGGCCCACCGTCGGTCACCCCGTCCGCGCCGTAGTAGAAGACGAGATCGAGGTCGCTCCCGAAGCCCATCTCGCGGCTCCCGAGCTTCCCCATGCCGACGACGACCATCGTCGCGGGCATGGCCTCGTCGGTCGTCGGGCTCCCGAAGCGGAGCCGTGTCTCCTCGGTGGCGAAGCGGAAGGCGGCGTCGATCTGGCAGTCGGCGAGCGCGGTGAGCCGCTCCTGCGTCTCGCCGAGATCGACGTCGCCCGAGACGTAGGCGAGGCCGATCCGCAGCGTGAGCTCGCGCTTCAACCTCCGCATCGCCGACACGTAGTCCTCGGGGTCCGGGAGCGCTTCGAATCGGAACGGGCGCTCGCCGTGCGCGTCGCGGATCTCCTGCACCGTGGGCATGGCGCCGCGGAGCGCGACGATCTCGTCCATCGACTCGGGATGGCCGATCATCGCCGCGGAGAGCGTGGCGCTCGCTCCGAAGAAGCCGACGAGCCGACGCGCGATCATCGGCTGCTCGAGGATCATCCGGTCGTAGCTCCACTCGCCCTTCACCTTCGCGAAGAAGTCCGCGAGGCAACGGATGGCCGTGTCCGGATGCGCGGCGTTGCGGACCTCGGAGAGGAGCAGCTTCGCGAGGCCGGGCGCGCGCTCGAGGCCGGCCGGCCCCAGCGGCGAATACGCATGACGCGCGAGCCTCCGCAGATGGGCGGCGGACTCCATGGGATCCTGCACCGGCAAGGCCTCGGCCACGGCCTCGGCGATCGCGTCGTTCGAGGCGCCCGTCGTGACGAGGTCGATCAAGCGATCGAGCTTCGGATCGGCGCCCTCGGGCGCCTGGCCCTCGAGGAGGGTGTCGAAGAGGCGCGCGACGCGATGCTTGGCAGCGCGGAAGGCGGTGTCGAAGGCGGCCCCGTCGTCGAACCCGAGAGAGCGAGCGAAGCGGTCGCGCTCCGGCCCGAGGGGCGGGAGGTCGTGCGTCTGATGGCTCACGCGCATGTGGATGCGGTGCTCCACGCTGCGGAGCAGCGCCCAGTCCGCCCCGAGGGTCATCGCCTCCTGATGCCCGACGAGCCCCTGGGCCCGGAGCTTCCGGAGCGCCTGCGTGGTGCTCGGCGTCTGCAGCTGCGGATGCACTCCGCCCCAGAGCAGCTGCAGCGTCTGGAGGTAGAACTCGGCCTCGCGGATGCCTCCGCGGCAGAGCTTCACGTCACGCTCCGGATCCGACTTCAGCTCGCGGCGCGCGCGGTTCACCATCTCCGTCATCTCGATGGCGATCCGCGGATCGACGGTACGCCGGTAGATGAAGGGCCGGAGGACCGAGAGCAGCTCGTAGCCGAAGGCGAGGTCGCCCGCGATCGGCCTCGCCCGGAGCATCGCCGCGCGCTCCCACGTGCGGCCGAACGACTCGTAGTAGCGCTCCGCGCTCGCGAGGGAATTGGCGACCGGACCTTGGCTGCCTTCCGGACGGAGGCGCAGGTCGACGCGGAAGCAGAAGCCGTCCTCCGTGACGTCGCCGAGGGCGTTGGTCAGTCGGGTGCCGAGACGGGTGAAGGCGTCGTGGATCGAGATGTCCCCGTTCCCGACCTGCCCTTCGTCGGTCCCGTAGAAGTAGATGAGGTCGATGTCGCTGCCGAGGTTCAGCTCCCGGCCGCCGAGCTTGCCCATCCCGAGGACGACGAACGGGACGGGCTGGCCGTCCGGATCGAGGATCGCGCCGTGCCGGCGTTCGACGGTGCGACGGCAGGCGGCCAGGGCCGCGTCGGTGGCTCCGGCGGCCAGGGCGGCCATCTCGGCGCTCGTCTGGTCGACGTCGGCGAGGCGGAAGACCTCGCGCAGGACGATCCGGACCATGCACCGATGCCGCAGGCGCCGGAGGGCCTTCCGGAGCTCGGGGCCGTCCTCGAGCTCGGCGGTCGCGGCGAGGAAGCGCTCCCGCATCCCGTCCTCGTCGTCGGCCAGGCCCAGGGGCCGCGCGAGGACGTCGGCGAGGAGGTCGAGATCGGCCGTGCACAGGGGGAGGTAGGCCGGGGCGTGCTCGCCGAGGGCCGAGACCGCCTCCCGGATGGCGGGCTCGGAGAGGTCGCCCCCGGCGCTCGTGTAGACCGCGATCGCGCTCTCACCCGCGGGCGTGCTCGTGACCCGATGGGACGACGAGGCGGCATGGGGGCGTCGCGTGGGGGTGTCGGACGAGGCCATGGCGCGCATCCTGCCACGGTTGACGGCCCCGGGGGACTGAAGTAGAAGGTCGCGACCTTTCGGCGGCCCGAGGGTCTGCGCGCCCGTCGTCTCGCGTGCGACCCGTGCCGGAGCGAGGGGACGAGGTAACCGTGCAGCTCATCGTGATCGACATGCTCCATGCGCTCCAGCCCGCAGGCACCGCCGCGAGCGGAGGCGGAGGCGGCGGGGCTGCCGGCGGCGCGGCGGCCGGCGGGCCGGGCTGGGTCATGCAGTTCCTGCCCCTGATCCTCGTCTTCGTCGTCATGTACTTCGTGATGATCCGCCCGCAGGTGAAGCAGCAGCGGGAGCGCGAAGAGATGCTGAAGGCCCTGCAGAAGGGCCAGACCGTCCGCACGGACTCCGGCATCCGCGGCGAGATCCTGGCGATCACCGACACCGAGGTGACGCTCCTCATCGCCGAGAAGACCAAGATCAACATCCTCCGCAGCCGAATCGCGGGCCCCGAGAAGGCCGGCGAGGCGCCGAAGGACTCGACGAACAAGGACTGAGCATCCGGTTCCCGGCGGCCTTTCGCGGCCGCCCGGACGGAAGGACACCATGGACAGAGGTTGGTACCTTCGCTTCTCCACGGTCCTCGCCTCCACGCTCCTCGCGTGGTGTGCGCTGTGGCCGAGCCTCGATCGCTGGGTCCCGGCCCCGGCTTTCATCAAGTCGACCTTTTCCGGGCGCCTGAGCCCCGGTCTCGACATCCGCGGCGGCCTCCGCCTGATGTACGAGGTCGAGGTCGACGAGTACATCCGGGACACCCGTGACCGCCGCGCCGAGCAGCTGCAGCGGAAGGTCGGCGTGAAGCTGGGCGTGCTCACCGAGGAGGAGGCGGCCTCTCCGACCGAGGAGAAGCTCGTCCAGCTCCGCGCGCGCGTCCGCGTCGAGCGCACCGGCGAGACGGGCATCCGCCTGAAGTTCCAGTCGGCCGCCGACAAGGACAAGATCACGCGCGAGTGGCTCCGCGAGAGCTTCGACGATCTCCGGATCGACCGGACGAGCTCGTCGGGCAACGACCTCGTGGTCATGCTCCGCGAGGAGCGCCTCGAGCGTCTGCGGGAGACGGCGGTCGGCCAGGCCGTCCGCACGATCCACGAGCGCGTCGACACGCTCGGTCTCCGCGAAGCCGCGGTCTCCGGCCGCGAGCAGGACGTGATCGTCGAGATCCCGGGCGCGGACGACGCGATGTTCGAGCGCATCCGCGGCATCATCAGCCGCACGGCGCGCCTCGAGTTCAAGGTCGTCGCCGACGGCGAGAACGACTGGATCCCGGCCGAGCTCCCGCAGGGCATCACGCGCTCGCAGGAGAGCGCCCCCGCCGGCGAGGGCCGTCCCAGCGTCCAGTCCGACTACCTCGTCACCGAGGGCACGGACGGCCGCGAGCGGCTCCAGGCGTTCGTCGCCACGCTGCAGATTCCCGAGGGCCACCAGGTGGCCATCGGACAGCTCCCGGCCGATCAGGACTCGGGCTCGGCCCGCGTCGAGCGTTGGCGCACCTACCACCTCCTCGACTCCACCGAGGTGACGGGCGAGGACATCGAGGACGCCTTCACGAGCTTCGATCCGCAGACCAACAACCCGATCGTCTCGCTGCAGTTCAAGCAGCAGGGCGCCCGCGAGTTCGAGGAGATGACGGGCCGCAACGTCCAGCGCCGCATGGCGATCGTCCTCGACGACCGCGTCGAGAACGCGCCGGTCATCCAGCAGCGCATCGGCGGTGGACGGGCGCAGATCACGCTCGGCTCCTTCCTCGACTACAACAAGGTCATCCAGGAGGCCGACGACCTGGTCGTCGTGCTCAAGGCCGGCGCGCTCCCCGCGCCCCTCCGCCCCTCGAACGAGCAGCTCATCGGACCGACCCTCGGTCGGGACGCGGTCGAGCAGGGCATCATCGCGGCCGGTCTCGGCATCGCCCTCGTGCTCGTGCTCATGGCCGTCTACTACGAGGCGGCGGGCCTGGTGGCGAACCTGATGGTCCTCATCAACCTGCTGATGCAGCTCGCGCTGATGGCCGCCTTCGAGGCGACCATCACGCTGCCGGGCATCGCGGCCATCGCGCTCACGGTCGGCATGGCCGTCGACGCGAACGTGCTCATCACCGAGCGCATCCGAGAGGAGCTCCGCATCGGCAAGTCGCCACGCTCCGCCGTGGAGCAGGGCTACGACCGCGCCTTCTCGTCCATCCTCGACAGCCAGCTGACCACCCTGATCGCCGGCGTCGTGCTCTTCCAGTTCGGAACCGGACCCATCAAGGGCTTCGCCGTGATGCTCATGATCGGCATCGTGACCTCGCTCTTCACGGGCATCTTCTGCTCGAAGGTCGCCATGGACGGAATCGTCCGGGGCCTCCGCGTCGAGCGTCTGCGGGTGGGGTGAGACCATGGAATTCTTCACGCCCGGTCGCGTCGTCGACTTCATGAAGTACCGGAAGCCGGTCATCACGGCTTCCATCGTCATGTCCATCCTCAGCCTCGCGTCGCTCTTCTTCCCGGGGCCCAACCTGGGAACGGACTTCGCCGGCGGCACCGAGCTCCAGCTGCGCTTCCGCGGCTCGGTCTCGAGTGCCGAGCTCCGCGGCGCGCTCGCGCAGTCGGGCTTCCGCGACGCCGACGTCATCGGCGTCCAGGGCGCGCGCAGCGAGTACATCGTCCGCGTCCGCGAGGTCTCGGCCATCTCGGGCAGCGTGCAGACGGCCATCGAGCAGGCGGCCCGCAGCACGCTGGGAGCGACCGTCGTGCGCGTCTCGCCCGGCGGCGACAAGATCTCGCTCCGGCTCTCCGCCTCTCACGACATCGCCGAGATCCAGCAGGTGCTCGGGCAGGCGGGCGCGCGCGTCCGCAGCGTCAACGCCTTCGGCTCGCCGGAGGAGCACAAGTACGAGGCGCACCTCGTCGGCATCGGTGACGAGATCGTCGCGAAGCTCCAGCAGCGCCTCGGCGACAAGGCCCCGCGCTCGGCGCTCCGGGTCGAGTGGGTCGGACCGCGCGCCGGTCAGCAGCTCCGCGATGCCGCGGTGAAGTCGATCATCTACGCGATGGTCTTCATCATGGTCTACGTCGCATTCCGCTTCGATCTGCGGTTCGCGCCGGGTGGCATCGTCGCCCTCGTCCACGACGTGATGATCACGATCGGCGCCTACGTGCTCGTCCGCAAGGAGGTCGGTCTGACGACCGTCGCCGCCCTGCTGACGATCCTCGGCTACTCGATCAACGACACGATCGTCGTCTACGACCGTATCCGCGAGAACCTCGGCCGCCACCGCGGCAAGAGCCTCCGCGAGATCATCAACATCAGCACCTCGGAGACGCTCGGCCGCACGATCATGACGTCGGCGACGACGCTGATCTCGATCGTGCCCTTCCTGATCTTCGGCACCTCGGCGGTGAAGGACATCGCCTTCGCCCTCGTGATCGGCATCGGCATCGGCACGTACTCTTCGGTCTACATCGCCGCGCCCGTGACCGAGTTCATCGATCGCCGCTTCTTCGCCTCGGCGGTCGCGCAGGGCTCGAAGAAGCCTTCGGGCGCGAAGGCCTGAGGCACCGTAGGGGCGCACGGATGACGGAGCGCCCAGCATCCTCGGCCGCGAACGCGAGCGAGGCGTCGTCCCGACGACGCGCCTCGGATCCCGCGCTCGCGGCCGAGCTCGCTCGTGCGCTCGGCGTCTCGTCGACCCTCGCGCAGCTCCTCCTCCTGCGCGGGATCGACCATCCGGACGCCGCGCGCGCCTTCCTCGAGCCGACGCTCGCGGGGCTGACGCTCCCGGACTCGATGCGCGATCGCGACCTCGCCACGCAGCGGCTCGCCGACGCCGTGCGTCGCAAGGAGCGCGTGGTCGTCTACGGGGACTACGACGTCGACGGGACGACGAGCGCCGCGATCCTCGCGGACGTCCTCGAGGCCCTCGGCGCCGAGGTCCACGCCGAGCTCGCGAACCGCTTCGAGGGAGGCTACGGCCTCTCGGACCGCGCCCTCGACCGCTGCCTCGAGGCCCGGCCGACGGTGCTCGTCACCTGCGACTGCGGCTCGAGCGATCACGAGCGGATCGCCCGGGCGAGGAAGCTCGGCGTCGACGTGGTGGTCATCGATCACCACCTCGTGCCCCCGGAGCCGCTGCCCGCCAACGCCTTCCTCAACCCGCATCGGCCCGAATGCGCCTTCCCGTACAAGGGGATGTCGAGCGCGGGGCTGGCGTTCTCGGTGGCGGCCGGCATCCGGGCGGCGCTCGGGGCGAAGCTCGACGTGAGGCCCTGGCTCGATCTGGTCGCCCTCGGGACCATCGCCGACGTGGCGCCGCTCGATGGCGACAACCGACGCCTCGTCCGCGCGGGCCTCGAGCGGATGTCCAACGGCGCGCTGCGCCCAGGGCTCGCGGCGCTCTTCGAAGCGGCGGGGCTGCGCGCCGGGCAGCCCCTGGGCGGGACCGACGTGGCCTTCCGGCTCGCGCCACGGATCAACGCTCCTGGGCGTCTCGGCGATCCCCGCATCGTGCTCGAGCTGCTGCGTGCGCGGGACGCGGCGCGGGGCAGGGCGCTCGCGGCCGAGGTCGAGCGCACCAACACCGAGCGGCGCGCGATCGAGCGCCGCATGACGGAGGAGGCGATCGCCCGCGTGGTGGAGCGCCACGGGGATCGGCCCGAGCACGGGGTCGTGGTGGCGAGCGAGGGTTTCCACCGGGGCGTCGTCGGGATCACCGCCGCGCGGCTCGTGGATCGCTTCGGCGTGCCGGCGGTCGTGATCGCGCTCGACGACGGCGTCGGCCACGGCAGCGGTCGCACGATCGGAGGCTTCGACCTGCACGCGGCCTTCGTCCGCTGCGCGCCCTGCCTCTCGAAGTTCGGAGGACACGCCGCCGCGGCCGGGCTCACGGTCCGCGCGGATCGCGTCGAGGAGCTCGCGGAGGCGTTCGCCGCGTCGACGAGCGACGCCCGAGGCCACGGGGACGCGCGGCCTCGGCCGGAGGCCGAGCTCTTCCTCGGTGGACCGTTCGCGGTTCCGACCGCGACGGAGCTCCGGCGCCTCGAGCCGGTCGGTGAGCGCAACCCGTCGCCCCGCTTCGGCGTCCGGGCGAAGGTGCAGAGGGCCCGGCGGGTGGGGCAGGGCGAGCACCTGAAGCTCTCGCTCGAGGTGGACGGGCGGGAGCTCTCCGCCTTCGGCCCCGCCATGGGCGAGAAGGCTCCGACCACGGGCGCGACGATCGCGCTCGTCGGCACGCTCCGGCCCGACGCCTTCCGCGGCGGCGAGGCGGTCGAGCTCACCATCGAGCACTTCGACGCGGAGCCGGTGTAGTGCGGCCCCCCGTCGATGCTCACCCTGGTTGCTCCGCGCATACCCGCGGAGTACCCTGGCGACGTCCTTTCTCTGGAGGGTGGGGCTTGTCCTCTCGTCGATGCGCTGCGTGGGCCGTGCTCTCTGCGGCTCTTCTCGCCACCGTCGTGCTCGTCCCGACCTCTCGTGTCGAAGCTCAGACCTCGACCACCACGGGTGCTCAGGTCGATGCCACGCCGAAGGGTACGGTCGGCCTCGGTCTGATCGGGGCCGAGATCGGCCTCGTCGTGCCCGCGCTCTGCGGCCTGGACGAGGTCTGGTCGCTCATCACCTTCCCCGCCGTCGGCGGCGCCGGAGGGGCCGTCGCGGGCTACTTCCTCCTCGACAAGCCGAACCACACGAACGCCTCGGTCGCGATGCTCGTCACCGGCATCGCGCTCGTCATGCCGGCGGCCGTCCTCACGGCCTTCGGCGTGGACCGACACCGCGGGGACGAGTTCGAGCAGGCGGCCGCTCGCGCCCGTCGGGTCGCCATGGCGGGACCCGGCGCGTTCCGGCTCTCCGAAGGCCGCCTGATGCTGGGCATGCCCGGCGTCTCCGTGCTCCCGACCCTCACGCCGAACGAGATGCAGCGCTACGGCGGCGTCGCCGGCAACGAGGTCCGCTTCGCGCTCTTCTCCGGCTCGTTCTGAGCGCGGCGGGGAGCGATGCTCGCTCGGGTTCGGCGGACGATCGAGACCCGGCGGCTGCTCGAGCGGGGAGACCGCGTCGTCGTCGCCTGCTCGGGAGGAGCCGATTCGAGCGTGCTCGTGCATGTGCTCGCCACGCTCGCTTCCGAGCTCGGGATCTCGCTGCTCGTCGCGTCGGTCGACCATGGGCTCCGCGAGGAGTCGTGGAGCGAGGTGGAGGCCGTGGGACGCTTCGCCGCTTCGCTCGGCCTCGAATTCGAGGCGCTTCGCGTGGACGTCCGTGGGGCGTCGCTCCAGGCGGCCGCGCGCGAGGCACGCTACGAGGCCCTGCTCGGGCTCGCCGCCCGAGCCTCCGCCCGGCGCATCGCCGTCGGCCATACGCTCGACGATCAGGCGGAGACGACCCTCGCGCGGCTCCTCCGCGGCGCGGGGCTCTTCGGCCTCGGCGGGGTGAAGCCGGCACGCGAGGACGGGGTGATCCGGCCCCTAATCGACGCGACCCGGGCCGAGGTCCGGGCCTACGCCCTGCGCCACGTCCTTCCGACGATCGAGGATCCCTCGAACCGGGACGTCCGCTTCCAGCGGGTCCGCATCCGCGAGGATCTCCTCCCCCGCCTGACGGAAGAGGACCCGCGGGTCGCGGTGCACCTCGCCGAGCTCGCCGACGAGGCCCGGGACCTCGCCGAGCAGGTCGGGACCGTCCTCGACGAACGCCTGCTCGGGCTCGAGGACCCCTTCGTCCTGCCGTTCGAGCGGATCCGGGCCGCGGACGTGCGCTCCTTCCGTCGTCTCCTCGTGCGTGCCTGGGCGGAGAGGGCCATCGGCGTGCCCCTCCGGAGGCCGCACGTGGTCGACCTCGAGGCGCTGCTCGACGCGCCCGGCGAGGTCTGGCTGCCCTCGTCCTGGGTCGGCTCGAGAGGCGCCGAAGGGCTCCGTCTCGAGCACCGAGTGCAACGCTCGGGCCGCGTGGGACGACACACCGAGTGAAGAAACCGCCGACCCGAGCGTTTTCCCCTCCATTGATGGCCCGTGTGCCCTATGCTAGGCACGAGGGTGGATGCCTGGAGCAGGCGATCGGGCCACCTGCGTCCTCGAGGTCGTCGTGAAGCAAAGCCACAAGACCCTGCTCCTCTGGTCCCTGCTGATCGTCATGTTCGTGGCGATCTGGCAGCTGATGAACCAGGACACCGAGGCGCGTCAGGTGCCGTTCAGCGAGTTCGTCGCGGACGTGCACGCGGGACGCGTCACGGACGTGCAGGTGAAGCCGCAGCAGAACAGCGCGCAGTACACCTACACGCGCCGCGTGTCGGGCGATGCCCAGCGCGTCCAGAAGCGCGTGACGGTCGGACTCGTCGGGGAGCAGCTGAACCAGCAGCTCCTCGATCGGAACGTCCGCATCACCTACACGCCCGAGGACCAGGACGGACTCTGGACGAGCATCCTCGTCACGTGGGTCCCGATGATCCTGCTCCTCTTCATCTTCTTCTTCTTCATGAGGCAGCTGCAGGCCTCGGGAGGGAAGGCGATGAGCTTCGGGAAGTCGCGCGCGCGGCTCCTGAACGAGAGCCAGAACAAGGTGACCTTCGCGGACGTGGCCGGCATCGACGAGGCCAAGGACGACTGCGAGGAGATCATCGCGTTCCTCAAGGATCCGAAGAAGTTCCAGCGCCTCGGCGGACGCATCCCGAAGGGCGTGCTCCTCATGGGCGCCCCCGGCACGGGCAAGACGCTCCTCGCGAAGGCGATCGCCGGCGAGGCGGGCGTTCCCTTCTTCAGCATCTCGGGCTCCGACTTCGTCGAGATGTTCGTCGGCGTCGGCGCCTCGCGCGTCCGTGACCTCTTCGAGCAGGGCAAGAAGCACGCCCCCTGCATCATCTTCATCGACGAGATCGACGCGGTCGGCCGTCACCGCGGCTCGGGCCTCGGCGGCGGTCACGACGAGCGCGAGCAGACGCTCAATCAGCTCCTCGTCGAGATGGACGGATTCGAGTCGTCGGAGGGCGTGATCATCATCGCCGCGACGAACCGTCCGGACGTGCTCGACCCCGCCATCCTGCGTCCCGGTCGCTTCGATCGCCGCATCGTCGTTCCCCGCCCGGACCTCAAGGGCCGGCTCGGCATCCTCCAGGTCCACACCCGCAAGGTGCCGATGGCCCCGGACGTCGAGCTCGAGGTGATCGCGCGCGGCACGCCGGGCTTCTCGGGCGCGGATCTCGAGAACCTGGTGAACGAGGGCGCCCTGCTCGCGGCCCGCCAGGACAAGGACTTCGTGTCGATGAGCGACATCGAGCTCGCGAAGGACAAGGTCCTCATGGGCTCGGAGCGCCGCTCCATGGTCATGTCCGAGCACGAGAAGAAGACGACGGCCGTCCACGAGGCGGGCCACACCATCGTCGGCCACCTGCTCCCGCACCACGATCCGATCCACAAGGTGACGATCATCCCGCGCGGCCGGGCGCTCGGCGTGACGCTCCCGCTCCCCGAGGCGGACCACCTGAACCTCTCCCTCGAGCAGCTCCTCGACAAGATCGCGATGGGTCTCGGTGGCCGCATCGCCGAGGAGATCGCCTTCCAGCAGGTCACGACCGGCGCCGCGAACGACCTCCAGCAGGTCACCTCGTGGGCCCGTCGGATGGTGACCGAGTGGGGCATGAGCCAGAAGCTCGGCACGCTCGCCTACGTCGAGCGCGAGGACTCGGGCTTCCTCGGCTCGAGCCACTACAAGGACTACTCCGAGGCGACCGCCAAGGAGATCGACGACGAGGTTCGTCGCATCGTCCAGACCGAGTACGAGCGGGCCAAGCGGATCCTCGAGGAGCAACGCGAGAAGCTCGACATCATGACCGAAGCGCTGCTCGACCGAGAGACCCTCGACCGCGAGGAGATCGAAGCGATCATGCGCGGCGAGCCGCTTCCCGAGCGCGAGCGCATCGTCATCCCGACCTACGCGGAGAAGCGCAAGGACGGGAAGGACAAGCGCAAGGGCTCCATCTTCCAGCCCCGACCCCGTGAGGTGCCTTCCGTGGGGTGACTTCGGAGGAGGGGGATGCGGGGATCCTCGGGCGCGGCCCTTCTGCGAGCAGTCGCAGTGGGGACCGCGCTTTCGGCGCTCCGTCGGCCTCGGGCTGCGCGGTCTGGGGGGTGTTGAACGTCACGCCGGACAGCTTCAGCGACGGGGGGGCCTTCGAAGCCGTCGACACGGCGCTGACCCACGCGCGTCGCCTGCTCTCGGAGGGGGCGGACGTGATCGACGTCGGCGGTGAGTCGACGCGGCCCAAGGGGCGGACGTACGGAGAGGGCTACGACGTCGTCCCCGTCGAGGTCGAGCTCGCCCGCGTGCTCCCGGTGGTCGAGGCGCTGGCGGGGCTCGGGGCGACGATCTCGATCGACACCGTGAAGCCGGCCGTCGCGGACGCGGCGCTCCGGGCCGGTGCGCGGTACGTGAACGACACCGGATGCGGCCGGGACGAAGCGCTCGTCGACGTCGTCGCGTCGCACGGGGCGGAGCTCGTGCTCATGCACAACCGTGGGCGAGGCGAGGTTTCGGGGAACAACGTGCTTTACGGAGACGTCGTCGAGGACGTGATTCGCGAGCTCGAGGCGGCCGCCGACAGGGCCATCCGACGTGGGGTGCGGGAGTCGTCCCTCTGGCTCGATCCGGGCCTCGGTTTCGCGAAGACCGCGCGGCAGTCGACCGAGCTCCTTTCGGGCCTGCCCCGCCTCGTCGCGCTCGGCCGGCCGGTCCTGGTCGGGGCGAGCCGCAAGTCCTTCCTCGCCGAGCTCGCGCCCCGGCCCGATGGCAGCCGACCCGGGCCGCTCGAGCGCGTGGGCGGCACCGTGGTCACCTGCGCGGCCGCCGTCGCCTACGGCGCGCGGGCGGTGCGGGTGCACGACGTCGAGATCATGCGCCAGGCGGTGCTCGTCGCCGAGGCGCTATTCCGCGGACCGGGCTCCGCGTTCGGACCCGTCACCGGAGGTGACTCGTGATCGAGCTCCTCCGCGAGGTCTTCGTCCAGGCAGGCACGGAGCTCCACGAGTTCTTCGCCCGGAGCGCGATGCTCGTGCTCCGCGATTGCCTCGACATCCTCCTCGTCGCCACGCTGATCTACGTGGTGCTCGCGTTCCTCAAGGGGACGCGCGCGATGCAGGTCGCGATCGGCATGGGCGTCCTCATGGCCGCCTATTTCGTCTCGCGCCGGCTCGGTCTCATCACCACCTGGACGATCCTCGACTCGATCCTGACTTACCTCGTCCTGATCGTCGTCGTCCTCTTCCAGAACGACATCCGCCGCGGACTGATGCGCGTCGGCAGCCGGTCCTTCTTCCGGAGCCAGCGCACGGCGAAGGAGACGGCCGTCATCGAGGAAGTGATCAAGGCCGCCTCCTCGCTCGCGCACAAGCGCATCGGCGCCATCGTGGTCTTCGAGCGAGGGGCGCAGCTCGACGAATTCATCGAGGACGGAACCGTCCTCGATGCCGACGTCACGAAGGAGCTGCTCTACACCATCTTCATCCCGAGCTTCGAGAACCCCATGCACGACGGGGCCGTGATCATCCGCGACGGTCGCGTCTGGCAGGCCGGCGCGTTCCTCCCGCTCGCCGGCACCGCGGCCCGCGACCGCTCGCTCGGGGCGCGCCATCGCGCGGCGCTCGGGATCTCGGAGGAGAGCGACGCGGTGGTCGTCGTCGTCAGCGAGGAGCGCGGCCAGATCTCGCTCTGCTTCGACGGCAACATCGTGCGGAACCTCGACGCCCCCTCGCTCCGGGACGCGCTCTTCGCCCTCTTCTTCCGGCCGTCCACGGCGAAGGCGCCGCGTGCCGGCGACTCGCGCCGAGACAGTGTGCCCCGCATGTCGGTGCCGCCGCAGCCCCCGACGCCGAGCCAGGAGCTCGACGACATCGGCTTGCCCGAGGCGCCGAGCCCGTCGCCGATCAAGCCCGAGGAGCGCTCCCGGTGAAGGTCGAGATCCGCAAGACGCTCGGGCGTATCTTCCGCGAAGACGTGGGCCTCAAGATCGGCTCGCTCCTCGCGGCCATCGCGCTCTTCTCGCTCGTCCACGGGGCCGAGCAGGCACAGAAGGCGATCTACGTCGATCTCATCACGCGCGTTCCGGACGCGTCGTCGGGCCGCATGCTCGTCAGCGATCTCCCGGTGCGCGTGCGTCTCACCGTCACGGGCAGCCGCGCCCGGCTCGCCCAAGTGCGGCAGGACACGGTGCCGCCCGTGCAGCTCGATCTCCGCGACACCACGCGCCGTCAATACGAGTTCTCCGCCGCCGATTTCGAGCTTCCGCTCGGTGTCTCCGTGACGGAGGTCGATCCCGCTGCCGTCTCGCTCGAGTGGGCTCCGCGGCGCGAGCGTTGGCTCCGCATCCGCCCTCGGCTCCGCGGCTCGACGCGCGAGGGTCTCACGCTCTCCGAGCAGGTCGTCGTCGAGCCCGAGTCCGTGCTCCTGGTGGGCCCCGGCGACGAGGTGCGCGGCATCGATCAGGCCGACACGACGGAGATCGATCTCTCGACGCTCTCGGCCGGCACGAACGTCCGCCGGGTGCGCCTCGCGCGACCGCCCGAGCACACCTACTTCGAGGAAGACGGGATGATCACCGTGACGCTCGTCGGCGTGCCCGAGCGCGCGGAGCGGACGCTGACGCGTCTCGACGTCGCCGCGGTGGGAGCTCCCGTCCGGGGTCTGCGTCCGACGCGGGTGAGCATCGCGCTCTTCGGCCCGCCCGCCGTCGTGCAGTCGATCGATCCCGAGCAGGTCGTGCCCTTCGTAGACGCCACCGCGGTCGCTCGCACGCGTGCGCCAGGACTCGCCCGCGTCCAGGTGCGCGGGCTGCCCGAGGGCGTGGAAGCCCGTCGCATCGCGCCCCCCGAGGTCCTGGTCACCCCCGCTCCCTGAGCGGGGGGCCGTCCGCCGCGTCCGATCAGGCTCCGAGATCCGCCCGCGCTTCCGCGGCGATCTCCTTCGCCATCGTCTCGATCTTCTTCGGGTCGGGGCCCTCGATCATCACGCGGAGCTTGGGCTCGGTGCCGCTCCAGCGTACGAGGACGCGCCCGTTCGCGCCGAGCTTCTTCTCGACGGCGCCGATGGCCTTCTGCGTGCGCGGCATCGCGTCGAGGGGCCTCCGCGTGGGTAGCTTCTCGTTCACGAGGATCTGGGGCACGCGATGCATGACCTTCTTCGTCAGCTCCGAGAGCGGCTTGCCCTCGCGCAGCATGATCGCGAGCACCTGGAGCGCGCCCACGAGGCCGTCGCCGGTCGTGACGTGATCGAGGAAGACGAGGTGCCCCGACTGCTCGCCGCCGAAGTTGTAGCCATGCTTGCGCATCGCCTCCACGACGTAGCGATCGCCCACGTTGCACCGCACGAGCTTCCCGCCCTCCGCGACGATCGCGCGCTCGAGCCCGAGGTTGCTCATCACGGTCGCGACGAGCGTCTTCTTCGCGAGGCGCTTCTCGCGCAGCATCCGCGTCGCACAGAGCGCCATGATCGCGTCGCCGTCGACCTCGTTGCCGAGCTCGTCGATGACGATCAGCCGGTCGGCGTCCCCGTCGAGGCAGATGCCGATGTCGGCCTTCTTCTTCCGCACCTCGCGTGCGCAGTGCTCGGGATGGAGCGCTCCGACGTTGTGGTTGATGTTCTTCCCGTCCGGCTTCGCGCCGAGCACGTGGACCTGTGCGCCGAGCTCGGAGAAGACGAGCGGGGCGACGCGGTAGGCGGCTCCGTGGGCGGCGTCGACCACCACCCGCACACCTTCGAGGGTGAGGTTGCTCGGGAAGGTGTTCTTGACGAAGGCCACGTAGCGACCCGGGGCGTCGTCGAGACGCTCGGCGCGTCCGACCTTCTGGCCGGTCGGGCGGTTGCGATCGATCTCCGTGCCCTCGATCAGGGCCTCGAGCTCGAGCTCCGCCGCGTCGGGCAGCTTGAAGCCGTCCGAGCCGAAGACCTTGATGCCGTTGTCGGCGAAGGGGTTGTGGGATGCGCTGATCACGACGCCCACGTCGGCCCGCATGCTGGTCGTCAGATGCGCGATGGCCGGCGTCGGCAGCGGGCCCGAGAGCATCACGCGGCCGCCCATCGTGCAGATGCCCGAGGCGAGGGCGGTCTCGAAGAGGTAGCCCGACACGCGGGTGTCCTTGCCGATCACGACGCGGGGAGGGTGCTTGACCCGCTTCGCCGCCTGGAAGGTGACCGCCGCTCCGAGACGGAAGGCGATCTCCGGGGTCATCGCACCGGCGTTCGCGAGACCGCGAACTCCATCGGTTCCGAACAGCTTTCTCGTCATTGCGTTTGCTACGGCTCCCAGGTGACGTCGAGACTGAAGTTGCTCGGAGGGGAGAACGCTCCGGTCCCGACGATGCTGTGCGGGAATTGGAGCTCCATCAAGAACCCGACCGATTGCGAGGTGATCACGTTGGCCGAGGCCGCGGCGGCAGTCAGCGTCGAGGTCGTCGACGTCCCGCCGACGCTGAAGAATCCCTCGATGTACATGCCCTGGACGACATTCCGCATGCTCCGCGGAATCAGGGCGTTCGCGTTGAACCCGGCGCGCACGCGGGCGCTCTGGTAGCCCTGGTTGCCGGTCTCGACGGCGATGACGGGGATGAAGTCGCCGAACTGCTTGCGGAGCGAGAGCGTGAGGATGCCGAACGCCACGCTGGTGAGGAAGCTCGCCGCCTGCTGGGTCGCGTCCATCGTGTTCGCGGCGTTGGTCTGACCCGCGTTCTCGCCGCACTGGCCGGAGCTCGAACCGGTCATCAGTAGGCAGATGATCTGGCCCTGATCGCCGGACGGCACGAGGGGCGAGCTGAAGACGATCTCGGGCTCCGCGAGTCGGCCGCTCGCACGGACGGACACGGTGTTGTTGGATCCGCCGCGAAGCTGTGCGGTCGCCAGGAGGTTGACCTCGGGATTCAGCCGCGGTCCTCCGTCGAAGGCGAGGCCGCCCTGCTCGATCTCGAAGCGCTTGCCCATGACCTCGAAGAAGCCGCGACGGAGATCGGCCGAGCCGGCGACGCGGAAGTCCGGATCGGCGTAGAGCACGTCGAGGTTCGCGGCGACCTGCGTCGAGAACATCTGGCTGCGGACCCAGAACGCGCGCGAGGCGTCGATCAGCAGGTGGATGCGGTAGGGCTCCTCGGTCGACTCGACTGCGGGCGCCCGCGAGAGGACGACGATGTCGGAGTGGCCCTGCAGCTCGATGGGATCGCGCTGCGTCTCGTCGGGGAGTCGGATGTCGAGGTCCGCGATCCGGACGTTCCCGTCCATCGACGAGCTGTCGAGGAGCGCGTCCATCGTCGCCTCGCCGGTGAGCGTGGCGACGATCGTGCTCTCCTGGCGCACCGGGAACTGGTGCGCCGAGGTCTCGAGGTGCAGCCGCTGGGGGAGGAAGCCGTCGAGATCGACGGAGCCGTCGAGGTTCACCCGGCCGTCCTGGTCGCGCGCCTCGAAGTCGGTGAACCGGATACGGCCCGTCTCGACGAAGACCTCGCCGTGGAGGTCGCGCAGGCGCTGGCCGATCGAGCGCAGATCCACGCGCGCGTCCGAGACCGTGAGCCGCCCACCGAGCTCCGGCGTGGCGAGCGTTCCGCGGCCCGTGATCGTTCCGTCGATGACGCCGTCGGCTCGACCGAAGAGGCTGATGAACGCGAGCGGCAGCTGCAGCGGCATGCGCTCCGCGGTGAGCCGCGCCTCGAACGGGGCGTCGTCCGCGACCACGGGTACGGTGTCGGTCGCGTTCCACGACCAGGCGACGTCGCCGTGCACGATCGTGCAGTCGCGGCGCTCGACCTCGCAGCGCTGCGGCGCCGGCGGAGGGGTCCCAGCGCCCTCGCTCGTCCCGTCCTCGGTCGGTCGCGCGAGACCGAAGCGGGGGAAGTGGACGTCGCCGTCGAGCGTCGCGTGGTGCGCGTCCCCGTGGATGCCGAGGTCGAGGCGCACGGGCTGGGTATCCGAGATCGCGATGCGCAGCGCGCCGACGTAGTTGCGCTCGAGGCGCCGGATGCGGAGGTCCTCGCTCCGGAGGCCGCCTTCGACCGTGGGCGCGTCCGTGAAGAGCCCTCGGACGTGGATCTCCCCATCGAGCCCGCCTGCGAAATTCTCGCAGAAGTAGGGAGCGGAGCCGAGGTCGTCGTAGTCGACCTCCAGATCGAGATCGACGGGCGGGATGGCCGGTGTCGTCGCGGCGGAGAGCCACTGGTCGAGAGGCGTCGGCACCCGCACTTCGAGTCGCCCGATGCGATCGTTGCCCACCATCGCCGTGAGATCGGCCGTCGTGACCCCGTCACGGAGCTCGGCCTCGACATGGCCCCGCGGCCTCGCTTCGCGACCGCAGACGAAGCGATTCGAGTTGCCGGTGTGCTCGAAGGTCGCGAGGAAGGTGCCTCGTGGCCGATAGGCGCCGCCCGAGAGGCTGAGGCTTCCCGCGATCGTGAACTCCGTCAGCAGCGGAGGCAGCCCGACCGTCAGCGGTGCCGGAAGCGTGGCCGCGAGCCGTGGTGGCATGCGCAGGCTGAAGCGCCAGGGCATGAGCGCGAGGGTCTCGATCGTGGAGGTCGGATCCCGGAGCGCCTGCGCCACGTCGATCTGCACCGAGCCGTCCCCCTCGAGCAGCACGCCCTCGCGATCGCTCGCCGTGGCATGGGCCGCGAGCGAGCCGAAGTCGTACTGCGTCTCGAGCTGCACGGAGATGCGAGGGAAGCCGGCGACCTGGAGGTCCGGGATGTCGATCCGTCCCTGGAAATTGGGCTGCAGGAAGATCGGTCCGGTGGCGTGCATCGTGCCGCCGATCCGTCCGCGTAGCTCCGGGGTGTCCGGGCCGAGGAGGGGGCGAAGGCGCGCGAGGTCCACGCTCTCGGCGGTGAACGTCACGTCGTAGTCGCCGAGCTGGGCGGCCTCCATGAACGTCGCGAGCGAGGCGGAGAAGTCGCCGCGACCCGCGAGGTTGAAGCGTCCGCCGCGATCGAGATCGAGCTGGCCCTGGATCGTGAGCTGCGACGCGTCGTAGCCGACGAAGAAGGCGAGGTTCGCGCCTTCGAGGCCCGCGAAGTTCCCGTCGTAGACGACGCCCTCGGCGGCGAAACGCGGATGCGTGTCGAGGTCTCCTCCGAGGTCGACGCGGACGTCCGCCCGCCCCGCGAGAACCGGACCTCGGGGCGCGAACACGCGGCGGAGGTCACCGAGGTCGAGCTCCGCGGCTTCGAAGCGCAGGTCGTCGTCCCCGCGTGCGCTCCATCGGCCGGCCATCGTGAAGACGGGGAAGACACCACCTTCGTCGTGCGGACGGCCCTGGCCGCGGACGAGGCCGATCTGGAGGCTCCGGCCCGGCACGACGGTGATGTCGTGCCCTTCGAGGGTGTACTCGACCCCATTGCGGGCGATCACCGTCGAGGGGACCTCGAGCGCGTACGCGTCGCCGCGGATGGTCAGCTGTCCCTGGCTGCGCAGACGCGATTGCTCCGCGCCCGCGTAGTCCATCTGGAAGTCGTAGCGATCCCCGACGCCGTGCACCGTCAGGTGGCCGTTGCCGAGGGGGAACTCCGCGACGGTCGTGCCCTGGCTCTCGACGTGGAGCTCGAGCCGCGTGCCGTGGGGATTCGGATCGACGCTCGCCGTCCACCGGGCCTCGCTCGCCGCGAGGCTGCTGTAGCGGAGGTTTCGGAACGTCCCTTGGCCATCGAACGAGGCCTGCTCCGAGTCGCCGCGGACCCGCACCGCGAGCGAGAGCGAGCCGTGTGCGCCCGGAACGTGCCGTTCGAGGTTCGGGTCGCCCGCGATCTGGGCGATGGAGCCCTTCACGGCGACGTCGTAGACGCCCTCGTAGGTGACGAAGCCCACGCCATGGAGTCGGCCGCCACCGTAGGGCGCGTCGATCGCCATCAGGCGCACGCCGTTCTCCTCGAGGTTCGCATCGACGTCGAGCGTGGGCACCGCGTAGCCGAGGTAGTCGAAGCCGAGCGCGTTCGCGTGGAGGCGCGCGGGCTCGCCGGTCTCGGTGGGCGGTACCGTGAGCGTGATGTTCCCTCCGACGTTGACCGCGGGGCCCGTAGGGAACAGGCGATCGACCTGGATCCCGGGCGAGATCGCCTGGATGTGGATGTCGCCGTCGGTCGGGAGCTCGCCGCGCAGCGTGACGACGCCGGCCTCGTGCACGAGCTGGCCCGCGAGCCTCAAGTGCGAGGGCGGGCCGTAGAGCCGGACGTAGCCGCTCCCTTGGCCGTGGAAGATCGAGGCCCAGTCGAAGCCGGCTTCCGCGAGCCGCGTCATGTGGACCGGATCCGCGTGGATCAGGAGGTCGAGCTCCATCGGATCGGTCGCCGGGCGGCCTTCCGGCACACGGTAGTAGAGGCGCACGTGCGCTCGATCGCCGTCCGTGTGGGCGCGGACGCGGAGATCCGTGCCCATGTGGCGGTCCCCGCGGATCACGGCCGAGACCTCGTCGATCTGGCCGAGGAAGGGGAACGGCTCCACCACCTGCCCCGAAGCGGAGAAGACGTGGATCTTCATGTTCCCCGCGAACTCCATCCGCATCTCGACCTCGAGCCCGCGCGCGCGGAGCCCGTGCAGGCCCAAGAGCGAGCCGTAGGCCGTGACGTCGTGGAGGTGCATGTCCTCGACGTAGGCCTTGAGCGGGTCGGGGCTCGGTGGTGTCTCCACGCGCTCCGAGAACGAGTCGAGGAACGTGAGGGAGCCGTCGGGGGTCTCCTCGAGGCGCAGCATCCCGTGCCAGAGCGAGGCGTGGGAGAAGCGCAGCTTGCCGTCGAGGCCCGCCATCGCGTCGATCACGAGCTTGATCCGATCCGCCTGGATCACCTTCGTGCCGTGGCGGTCGTAGAGCGAGACGTGCGCGACGCGGATCTCGTCGAGGCCGACGTGATCGACGCGGCCGATGTCGAGCCGGCCGGCGATGAGGTCGGTGACGAGGATGTTGGCCGCGAGCCGGACGTAGCGATGGCCGACCGGCGTGTCGAGATGGAAGAGGACGCTCGCGACGAAGAGCCCCACGGCCAGGACGAGCCAGGCGAGGATCTCGACGAAGAGAACGACCTTCCGCCGCATCAGAAGGCCTCCCCGATGGTCAGCTGGATGGCGCCGGGGAACCAGTTGAGGACGCTCGTGGGGGGGGCGCAGCCGAGCACGTACTCGTGCAGGCTGCACTTCTGGACGTTGCCCATGCTGTCGAAACCGGTGCCGCCCTGCGCCCCGGGGACGCGCCAGCCCATGTCGAAGCGGATCGGACCGACGATCGTGTGGTAGCGGATGCCGATACCGACGGTGAGATTCGGACGGTTGAATCGGAACGTGGGGGGCTTGAGCGTTCCGTTGGCGCGCAGGTCTCCACGGCTCACGTCGCCCACGTCGGCGAAGGCGACGATGCCGAAGCTCTCGGTGAGGTGGGTTCGGAGCTCGAGCGAGCCGATCCACTTCCGCAGGCCGCCGTCGACCGGCTCGAAGGATGGATTCACGCTGCCGTCCCAATCTCCGAGCTGGGCCGCGGTGAAACCGCGGTTGTCGTTCGGGCCGCCGCCCCGGATGCGGAACTGGGGAGGGCCGAGGACGCGTGCGGCCTCGTAGGGATCGTACCCGGACGCGTCCGCTCCCGGGATGTTGGTGCCCGTGATGAACATCATCCCGAGGCCGAAGCGCCCGGCGAGGACCATGCGAGCCGGTAGCGGGATGTAGAGACGCGCGTCCGGGATGACGCGGTAGTAGGTCCAGCTCGAGAGGCCGGCGACGCCCGACTGCTGGAAGTCGACGGAGAGCAACGCGCCGCGGCGGGGATCGCGGGAGTCGTCGCGCACGTCGAGCTGGACGTACTCTTCCAAGAAGAGTGCGTGGTTGTTGGGCGTGATCCGGTTCGATGGCTCCTTGATCGGATTGCCCATCGCGTCGTAGCCGACGGTGACGTCATCGGGCTGCCGGAACGGATGGTACTGGCTCGCATGGAACGACACGCCGACGAGGATTCGTTCCTGCCAGAAGGGGCGACGCACGCCGATCGAGGCGTCGAGCGCGTGGCGGCGGACGTAGGTGTACGGGTCCGGGCCGAGGTCGGAGCGACCGTTGATCAGCAGCGTGGTGCGTCGCTCGAGGAACGCCGGCTGCCGGAAATCGATGCGGACTTCGTTACCCGGGGCGGGGTCGACCGGCGCCGGGAAGACGTCCTGGAAGACCAGCTTCGGGCGCTCCTCGATGCGGATCCTCCGCAGGCCGCCGAGGAAGTTCCGATGCTCGACGAAGCTGATGAGATGGACGTCCCAGATGGGCTGGCTCGTCTGCGTGCTCGCGGTGCCGCCGGTGTTGATGCGGCCGCTCTGCATGCCGGCGCCGATACCCCAGCGGATGCGGCGACCGGGTGAGACGCGCACCGAGACGTCGACCACGCCGTCGCAGACCGTGCGCGTCGAGCTCCGCGTGCGGACCGCCGGCGTCTCGGGCTCGGGCGTGCCCGGATCGTTCGTGAACGTCGCGTCGAGATCCTCGGCGGCCGAGGGCGGAGGCGCGTCGACGGCCGAGACGACCTGTTCGGGATGCGCACGCGGCGAGGCCACGACCTCGACGGCGCCGAACGCGCCGAGGCCGTACACTGCGCTCTGGGCCGAGGAGAGCTTCGAAGGCGCGTAGGACTCGCCCCGGTCGATGCCCGTGACGGCCCGGACCGTGTTGATCGGGATGTGGGTGGCATCGCCCTCGACCTCGACCGTCACGTTGCCGAACGTGCTCGGGGGGCCCGGGAGCACGCGGTAGTGGATGTCGGCCGTCTTCGCCTCGGGATCGAGATCGACGCGCGCTTCGATGAGGGCGCAGGCGTAGCTCTGCTCCCGGAGCGCCTCGAGGATCGCCTCCTTCGCGTCGTCGTGGGCAGCCTCGTCCCATCGATCGCCGACGCGCGGCATCGACGTCGACTCGACGCGCCGGCGGATCGCTGGCGGCAGCGACTCGAGGCCCTCGATGACCCGGCTCCGCACGCGGACCGGATCGCCCTCGCGGACGTGGACCGTGATCTCGAGCGCGCAGCCCTCGCGCTCGGAGCGACGCTCGCACGGCGCGTCTCCGGCCTCGGGGATCTCGTCGGTGACGCCCGCCGAAGGGGGCGAGAACTCGGCGCGCTCGACGGAGGCGTCGTAGTAGCCGCGCGCCCGGAACCAGCGCTCGATGCGCTCCAGGTCGCGCTCGAAGACCGAAGCGTCGAAGACGGGCCAGTCGGTCCACGACCAGGCCCACGGATGCACGCCGACGCGGTTCCCGTCGAAGGGCGGCTGGCCGCACGTGAGGTCCGACGACGTGCCGAGGTCGAAGCCGAACCGCTCCCGCTGACCTGTCGCGAGGCAGGCCCGCACGGCCGCGGGATCGAGGTCGTGCATGCCTTCGATCGTGAGGCGCTCGACGCCGTAGCTGTCGGGCGGGATGCGCGAGACGCAGCCCGAGAGGAGGAGGACCGCCGCGAGCGCGAGTGGCAGGGCGCGGCTCATGGCAGACCGAGGGGGAGCGAGGGATCGAGGAGCGTGACCTGGCCACGCGGCGCGTTGGCGAGAGCGACCGTCGCGTTCCGGGTCGTCGGGACGATCACGACGCTGCCGTCGGCGAGGACGAGCCCCACGACGCGCTCGCGCAGGGGCGAGCGGCCCTCGGCGTCGTAGGCGACGAGGGCGAGCGGTTCTCCTTCCCGGGGAGCCGCGACCTCCGCGCATGCGGCGACCACGGAGGGCGACGCTGCGCCGTCGCAGAGACGACGCAGGTCCGCGTCGCGATTCGCCGCCCGTTCGAGCCGCACGAGCGCCGCGCGGACGACGGAGGGGAGGTCGCGCCGCGTCTCGAGCGCATGCCTCGCGGCGCATTCGTGGGCGGGCTCGATGGCACGGAGCGCGACGAGGAGGTTCGCTCGGACGATCGGCTCGCGGCTCGTCAGGTGCTCGCAGATCGTCGCCGCGTGCTCGCTGGCGAGGCGTCCGCGCGCGGCCAGGCGCGCGAGGGCGGAGCTGGCCCCGAGGGTCGTCGGGAAGGTCGAGGCTCCGAGCATGTCCACGAGCGCCGAGGCTTCGGTCGCGTCGCCGTGCTCGCCCGTCGCGGCCGCGGCCGCGAGACGGATCGAGGCCTCGTCCGAGCGCAGCGCCTCGCGGCGGAGCGACCTCGCGTCGTCGCGATCGAAGGCGCCGAGGGCGAGGGTGGCCTGCGTCCGAAGAGCGGGATCGTGCGCCGCGAGCGCCGCGTGGACCACGAGGAAGCCGGCGTCCGTGGCCCAGCGCGTCGCGGCGTCGAGCGCGCGCGAGGCGAGGTCGGGCTCCGGACCGCGCACGACGGCGAGCAAATCGTCCGAGGCACGTCGGGAGAGCTCCTCGGGGAGCCCTCCGGTCGCCGCGAGGCGCGCGAGCGAAGGTCCGAGCGCGATCAGGACGGCGTGGCGGTCGGTCGGCTCCGGCGAGGCGAGGCGATCGAGGAGCGCCGACACCGTGCGCGATCCCGCGGTGCGACCGAGCGCCTCGGCCGCCGCGAGGCGCGTGGCCGCATGCGACGAGGCGAGCGCGCGGAGCAGCGCCGGATCCGCGGCGTCGCTCCCGATGCGTCCGAGCGCCTCGATCGCGGCGAGGCGCGTCGGCTCGTCCGGCGAGGCGACGTGCGTCGCGAGCTCGGGGGCGGCTCGGGTGGCGCCCGATCGACCGAGGAGGTCGACGAGCAGCGGGCGCTCGTCCTCCGGGGCGCGCGGCAGGATCGCGAGCAGCGGATCGGCGACGCGACCGTCGGGACCCGTGCGATCGAGAAGCGTCGCGAGCGCGCGTCGCGCGACGATGCGATCGTCCGCGTCCGGGCTCGACGCGGCGGCGAGGAGCGGGAGGAACGCGGCCTCGCCGCCGGAGAAGCCGAGCGCGGGGAAGAGCACCGCGGGCTTCACCGAGGCGCGCGTGCCGGCCTCGACGAGGGCGGACGCGACGAAGGGAGCGGGGCGCTCGGCCAGCGCGCGTCCGAGCGCGTACGCGAGGACGGTGGCGCTCTCCGTCGAGCCGGCGCGCGAGAGCATCGTGCAGAGGACGCCGAGCGTGCGAGCGGAGGCTGCGTCGACGGGCTCCCCGAGCGCCGCTTCGACGATCCCGGCGACCACCGTCTCGCGCGTGATCGGCGAGAGCAGGGCCCGCTCGAGCTCGGGGAGGACGCGCGGTGCGTCGATGCGGAGCGCGGCGGCGACGGCGGCTCGCGCGACGCGCTGCGCGTCCGACGCGAAGAACGGGCGGATCGCCTCGAGCAGGCTCGCGTCCCGCCTCCGCGCGATCGCTCCGAGCGCGGCGAGCCGTACCGCTTCCGAGTCGTCGTCGAGCGCGTCGGCGAGGCCGGCCGATGCCGCGGGATCGTCGAGGCCCGCGAGCGCTTCGACGGCCGCGATCCGCACCTCGGGAGCCTCGTCCTCGAGCCGGGTGGCGAGGGGAAGGGCGGCCGCGGGGTCGGCCGAGGCGCCGAGGGCGTTGGCCGCCTCGGCCCGCGCGGCGGCATCGGGATCCTCGAGACGGCCGACGAGGGCCGTCCTCGCTTCGGGAGTGGGGGACGATCGGAGCGCCCGCACGGCCGCGATCCGGACCGAGGCCTCGGCGTCGCCGAGGGCCCGGATCGCGATCGCGTAGGCCTCCGGAGCCTCGAGCGCAGCGAGGGCCGCGAGGGCGGCGGCCCGGGTGGGGGCTTCCTCCCCGTCGGCCCGATCGACGAGCGTCGGGATCGCTTCGCGCAGGCCGAGGCTCGCCGCGGCGGCCATCGCCTCCCGTCGCACGAGCGGGTCCGGATCCCCGAGAGCGGCGAGAACGAGGCTTCGCGCAGCGGGGGATTCGCTCGTCGCGGCCCGGCGCACGAGGTCGCGTCGCTCGGCGGTGGGAGCCGCCGGGAAATCCCGAGCGACACGGGTCCACCGCCCCTCCCACTCGAAGCCGGAGCAGAGCATCGCCAACAGGGCGCAGACCAGCGTGCTCCTCCGTCCCGGCACGGTCACGTTGTAGCGCGAAACGGGGGGTTCCGGCCACGGATCTCGGCCTCGGCCGGAGAGGGGCGCGTGGCCCCGGAGCAGCCCGTTTGCTACACCTCCGCACCCCCCGATCCCCGATGAAGCGCTACCTCGTCCAGACCCTCGGCTGCCAGATGAACGTGCACGACTCCCGTCGCATGGAGGAGGTGCTGCACGACCACGGCTACGAGCCGACCGACGAGGCCACGCTCGCCGATCTGATCGTGGTCAACACCTGCAGCGTCCGCGAGAAGGCGGAGCACAAGCTGCTCAGCCTCCTCGGTACCCTCCGTCCGCTCAAGGAACAGCGCGAGGGCGTCGTCCTCGCGGTCGCCGGCTGCGTCGCGCAGCAGGAGGGCGAGGGTCTCCTCAAGCGGGCTCCGTTCATCGATCTCGTGATCGGTCCGGACAACATCCCCGAGCTCCCCGCGCTCGTGCGGAGCGTGGAGAACGGCGGTCCGCCGGTCGCGCGCACCGTCTTCGACATGGAGGATCCCCGCTTCCTGACGGCGCGTCCGCGGGCAGGGGGGCGGGAGGTCACGGCCTTCGTCACGACGATGAAGGGCTGCGACGAGCGCTGCACGTTCTGCATCGTGCCGTACACGCGTGGCTCCGAGCGCTACCGTCACGCGGACGAGATCGTCGGCGAGATCGCCCAGCTCGTCGCGGGCGGCGTGCGCGAGATCACGCTCCTCGGCCAGACCGTGAACTCCTGGTACGAGCCCGGTCAGAAGCCCTCGAGCCGCACCGCTCCCTCGGGCTCGCAGTTCGCCGAGCTGCTCCGTCGGATCGCGCGCGAGGTCCCTGATCTGAAGCGGATCCGCTATACCTCGCCCCATCCGCGTCATCTCACGGACGAGCTCGTCCGCGCGCACGCGGAGCTCCCGGTGCTCCCGGCGCACGTGCACCTCCCCGTGCAGTCGGGCTCGAACCGTCTGCTCCGCCTGATGTCGCGCCGCTACACGCGCGAGCACTACCTCGAGCGCGTGCGCGCCCTCGTCGCCGCGCGTCCGGGGCTCACGCTCTCGACCGACATCATCGTCGGCTTCCCCGGCGAGACGGAGGAGGACTTCGAGGAGACGCTCTCGCTCGTGCGCGAGGCCGGCTTCGTCGCCGCTTTCGGGTTCAAGTACTCGCCGCGCCCGCACACGCCGGCCCTGAAGCTCGGGGACGACGTGCCGGAAGAGGTGAAGGACGATCGTCTCTCGCGTCTCTTCGCACTCGTCGCCGAGCAGCAGCAGGCGCACCTCGCGGCGCTCGTCGGCACCGTGCAGGAGGTCCTCGTCGAGGGTCCGAGCCGCGGCGGGGCCGAGAACCGGTACTCGGGTCGCAGCGGGCGCCACGAGATCGTCCACGTCGACGTGCCCGCCGGCGTCGATCCGACGGGCCATCTGGTCGAGGTGCGCATCGAGGTCGCGCACAAGCACAGCCTCGCGGGCACCCTCGTCAGTCCGGTCCTGCCGAGCATGAAGCCGCCCAAGGGCGCGCGTCGCATCGGCCTGCCGGTGCTCGGTGACACGAGCGCCTGACGTGTCGGTCCGGAAGGAGCGCCTCGCGGCCATCGGCCCGGTCGTGGCCTACATGGCCCTGATCTTCGGCCTCTCGTCGCTGCCTTCGCCGCCCCACTTCGTCGACGCCCTGCCGTTCCAGGATCGCGGCGCCCACTTCCTCGAGTACGGCGTGCTCGGCCTGCTCACCGCTCGCGCGGCGTTCCGGCTCCTCCCCGATCGTCCGGCGATCCGGCTCGTGCTCTTCGCGCTCATCGTCTCGGTCGGCTTCGCGATCACCGACGAGCTCCACCAGACGCTCGTGCCGGGAAGGACGGGGGACGTGATCGATCTCCTCGCGGACGCGCTCGGAGCGACCGCCGGGGCCGTCGCCTTCGCGGTGCTTCGTCGCCGGTGAGGAGAGGATCGCGGATCCCCCTTCGCGGAAGGGGGATCAGTCGACCTTGAGGATCGCGTGGAAGGCTTCCTGCGGGATGTCGATCGAGCCGACCGCCTTCATCCGCTTCTTGCCTTCCTTCTGCTTCTCGAGGAGCTTGCGCTTTCGCGAGATGTCGCCGCCGTAGCACTTCGCGGTGACGTCCTTGCGGAGCGCGCGCACCGTCTCGCGGGCGACGACCTTCGCGCCGATGGCCGCCTGGATCGCGACCTCGTACTGCTGACGGGGAACGATGTCCTTCAGCTTGGCGCAGAGGCTCTTGCCGACCTGGTACGCCTTCTCGCGGTGCACGATGGCGGAGAGCGCGTCGACGCGATCGCCGTTGATCAGCATGTCGAGGCGGACGAGCGTGTTCTCGCGGTAGCCGTCGAGCTCGTAGTCCATCGAGGCGTAGCCCCGCGTCGCCGTCTTGAGCTTGTCGAAGAAGTCGAAGAGGACCTCGCCGAGCGGCATCGCGTAGGTGATGACGACGCGCGAGGTCGACACGAACTGGATGCCGAGCTGCTCGCCGCGGCGGTCCTGGCAGAGCTGGATCACGGCGCCGACGTAGTCGGCCGGCACGTGGATCGAGACCTTGTAGTAAGGCTCCTCGATCTTGTCGATCCGGCCCGGATCCGGCAGGCGCGAGGGGTTCGAGACCTCGAGGATCTGGTCCGCGGTGTGGACGCGGTAGACGACCGTCGGCGCGGTCGTGATGAGGTCGAGGTTGTGCTCGCGCTCGAGGCGCTCCTGCACGATCTCCATGTGGAGGAGACCGAGGAAGCCGCAGCGGAAGCCGAAGCCGAGCGCGTCGCTCGTCTCGGGCTCGAACTGGAACGCGCTGTCGTTGAGGTGCAGCTTCTCGAGCGCGTCGCGCAGGACCGGGTAGTCCGCGCTGTCCGTCGGGAAGATGCCCGAGAACACCATGGGCTTCACTTCCTTGAAGCCCGCGAGCGGCGCTTCGGCGCGCTTCCTCGCGTGGGTGACGGTGTCGCCGACCTTGGTGTCGTGGATCGACTTGATGCTCGCGGCGAAGCAGCCGACCTCGCCGGGACCGAGCTCGTCGATCGCCGTCTGGAAGGGCGTGAAGACCGAGAGCTCCGTGACCTCGTACTCGCCGCCGGTCGCCATGAACCGGATGCGGTCGCCCTTCTTCAGCGAGCCGTCGACGACGCGGACCATGCAGACCGCGCCGCGGTAGCTGTCGTACCAGCTGTCGAAGAGGAGGGCGCGGAGCGGGCCCTCGGCGTCGCCCTTCGGCGCCGGCACCCGGCGGACGACGGCCTCGAGCAGCTCGCGCACGCCCTGACCGGTCTTGCCCGAGACGGGGAGGGTCTCCTCGCAGTCGAGGCCGATGCCCTCCTCGACCTCGCGCTTCACGCGATCGACGTCCGCGCTCGGCAGGTCGATCTTGTTGAAGGCGGGCACGATCTCGAGGTTGTTCTCGAGGGCCAGGTAGACGTTCGCGAGGGTCTGGGCCTCGACGCCCTGCGTCGCGTCGACGACGAGGATGGCGCCCTCGCAGGCGGCGAGCGAGCGGCTCACCTCGTAGCTGAAGTCGACGTGGCCTGGCGTGTCGATGAGGTTCAGCTGGTATTCCGTCCCGTCCTCGGACTTGAACGGCAGCCGGACGCCCTGCGCCTTGATGGTGATTCCGCGCTCCCGCTCGATGTCCATGCGGTCGAGCAGCTGGTCCTGCTGCTCGCGCTTGGTGATCGCCCCCGTGACGTCGAGGATGCGGTCGGCCAGGGTGCTCTTCCCGTGGTCGATGTGCGCGATGATCGAGAAATTCCGGATGCGGGCGGGATCGAAGGGCATACGTCGACGCGCGGCTTGCGCGGCGGCAGGGTTAGCCCCGTTTCGGCGTGGTGTCGAGCGTGAGCTGTCCCGGTAGCTCGTCCTGGTGACGCTCGAGGACGAGGTCGATGCCCTCCCGGATGTAGACGGCGATGGGCACCTTCGTGCGCTCGTGCAAGACCTTGAGGCGCTCGTTCTGCTCGGACGTGATGTAGACGGTCGTCGAGATCTTCTTGCGCGCCATGGGTCGCCATCCGGGTTGGGGCCACGTCCGCGCTCTGAACGTACAAGTCACGCCATATAGTGTCAAACGTGGCCTTGGCCTGGCTTGCAGGGGGGCGCTCGGCAGGGCTAGACTCGGGCCCGACCGAAACTCCGGTCCGGGGGAAGGGGACTCAGCCGAACATGAGCAATTCCGCGAAGATGTCGCGACCGTGGGGCTCGTCCCTCCGGGCGATCGGGATCGCCCTCTTCGGACTGCTCCTCCTGGGGGGAGGCTGCCACCGCCGCGATCGTCACCAGGCGACGACGCCCTCCGGCGATCCCACCGATGGTCGTCCCCGGGTCTCGGCGCCCCCGGAGCGCGAGCGTTGCCTCGGGACCGGCGAGGAGACCGGCGTGGACGTCAACAACGACGGCCGCCCCGACATCCATCACGTCGCGCGCGGCGGCGTCCGCTACTGCACGGTCATCGACCTGAATTTCGACGGCGACATCGACGTCACGCGCTTCTACGAGAGCGACGGGCAGACTCCGCGCCGCGAGGAGCACGATTTCGACTTCGACGGGAAGATCGACGAGGTCTCGACCTTCGAGAACGGCCACCGCGCGCGGATGGAGCTCGACACGAACTTCGACGAGCGCATCGACACCTGGATCTGGTGCGAGAACGGCGCCGCCGTCCGCTCGGAGCGCGATCGCCTCAACACCGGTCGTGTCGACACGTGGGAGACGTACCAGAACGGCGTGCTCACCCAGGCCGCGTACGACGAGGACCACAACGATCGCCCCGAGAAGTGGGAGTACTTCACGGAGGGCCGCCTGACGGCGCTCGGCGTCGACGAGGACGCCGACGGCCAGGCCGATCGCCGCGAGCCCGTCGCGCAGGAGGTCGCCGGGCCGGCGGACGAGCCGGTCTACTGCGATCGCAACCTGGCCGAGCGCATGCAGCAGGCGGCGCAGCCCGCCCAGGGGGCCGCGACGGCGAGCGACGGAGGCTCGGTCCCGACGACGGCTGCCGACGGTGGAACGCCCTCGACGAGCGCGGCCGGTGACGGCGGCGCGATGCCCTGGGACAGCGTCGCCCCGCTCGGCGCCGATGCCGGCGTGCCGGCCGCGGATGGAGGTCGCCCGTGAAGCGTCTCTTCGTGCTCGCGCTCTCGCTTGGAGCGCTCCTCGGCGGCTGCAAGCATCACACGCGCACGCCACAGGCCGGCGAGCAGGGCATCGGCGGGGAGCTCGCCGTGCCGAGCCACGAGGTGGAGCTCCAGCTCTGCCAGCGCGGCGAGAACACGGAGGCGAGCGCCTCCGACACCAACGGCGACATGGAGCCGGACGTCGCCCGCGTGTTCAAGGTCTACGGCACGGGTCCGACGGCGCGCCGCATCATCGCCTGCCGCGAGGTCGACCTGAACAACGACGGTCGTCGCGACGTGGTGCGCTGGTACAGCGACGAAGGCCGTCCGCTGCGCGAGCAGGCCGATCGCGACTTCGACGGTCGTCCCGAGCAGTGGGACTATTTCGAAGACGCGCGTGTCGTCCAGAGCGAGGTCGACAGCGATCGCGACGGGATGATCGACACGCGCACCTACTACCAGAACGGTCGGGTGACGCGCGTCGAGCGCGACACGACGAATCGCAGCACGCACGAGGCGTGGCGCGCGAACCGCTGGGAGTACTACGAAGACGGCCGCATGATCCGCATCGGCTACGACGAGGACGGAGACGGCCGCGTCGACCGCTGGGATCGCGACGAAATCCTCGCAGACCAGCGTGCGCGCGAGCAGGCCGCCCAGCTCGCCGCGGATTCCGCCGCCTCGAACGAGAGCGGCGACTCCGGCGACACGGGCGGAGACCAGCAAGGAAACCAATAGAGCCATGGGCAGGTCCGCAACCACCGAGCGCCTCCAGAAGGTCCTGGCGCAGGCGGGCGTCGCTTCGCGTCGAGCCGCCGAACAGATGATCGTCGACGGGCGGGTGCGCGTGAACGGCCGCGTCGTCACCGAGCTCGGGACGAAGGTCGATCCGCACAAGGACCGCGTCGAGGTCGACGGGCGGCGTCTCGTCGCCGCGAAGCCGGCCTACTACCTGATCCACAAGCCGCGCGGCATGGTGACGACGATGCGGGATCCCGAGGGACGCCCGACCATCGCCGAGATCCTGAAGCACCTCCCCGAGCGCGTCGTGCCGATCGGGCGTCTCGACTTCCACACGAGCGGCGCGCTCCTCTGCACGAACGACGGCCAGATGGCCGAGGCGTTGATGCGGCCCGCGGCCCACGTGCCGAAGGTCTACGTCGCGAAGTTCCAGGGCCACCTCGAGGTCGCGGCGCTCGATGCGCTCCGCAACGGGGTGCTGCTCGACGACGGCTACCGCACGAAGCCCTGCGACGCCATCGTGCTCCGCACCGAGGACCGCACGACCTGGGTCCAGATCACGCTCCGCGAGGGCAAGAACCGTCAGATCCATCGCATGGGCGAGGCCATCGGGCATCGCGTGATGCGGCTCGCGCGCCTGTCGGTCGCGGGGATCGATTCGGAGGGACTGCGCCCGGGTCAGTGGCGCGCGCTCCGCGATCCCGAGGTCGACGAGCTGAAGAAGAAGTACCTGAATCCGTACAAGCGGGCGCGTGCGAACGCGAAGGACGCAGCGCGTGACGAGAGCGCGCCGCCCCGTCGTCCCTTCGAATACGAATTCGACGAAGGTTGACCTTGACGGATCGAAGTTCCCAGCTACTATCTCGGCACTTCTCGCGGGGTGGAGCAGCCTGGTAGCTCGTCGGGCTCATAACCCGAAGGTCGTAGGTTCAAATCCTGCCCCCGCAACCATAACTGGGCATCGGCCCCGAGGTTCTCGCCTCGGGGCCGTTTCCTTTTCCGTCCCGAGCATCACGACGAGCGGCATCAGCTCGGCGCGGGCGAGGTACGTGCCGTCGGCCTGGGGCACCATCCGGATGGTTCCGCCCTTCAGGTAGCGCCTCAGGGCCTCGCGGCCGGTGACGACGTCCTCGCGGAAGACGGCGTCGAGCTCGAAGACCCGCCGGACGAGCTCGTCGGGCGCGGTGAGCCGGGCAGGGGAGGCCGCCGCCGCGCGGAGGCTCGCGATGGCCTGACGATCGGCCTCGGCCTGGGCTTCGAGGTCGAGACGGAGGGCGCGGACCTCGGGGGACCGGTCGCCGTCGGCCTGCATCAGGATCAGCCCCCGGATGCGTTCCTCGGTGCGGGCCAGGCGCTGGGCGCGCTCGTCGGCCTCACGGCGGGCCTCGCGGCCCTCCTGCCCGAGGCGCTCGGCCAGGCGCTGCCGCACGTAGTCGATGGCCGCGGGACGGACCAGAGCCTCACGGATGCCCTCGAGGATGCCCTCGCGCGTCACCGACTCCCGGACGGAGAGCTTGTTGGCGCAGGTGCCCCTCTTGCGGTTGGCGGTGCAGCGGTAGCGCATGCGGCCCGGGGCGCCGCCCGCGATCTCCATGAGCCCACCGCAGCAGTCGCAGACGAGGAGCGTGCTGAGGAGGTACTGGGTCGGTCGCCGCACGAGCGCCTGGCTGCTCTGCGTGTACGCGCTGCGGGCGTCACGATGACGTGCCTGCACGAGCTGCCACGTCGGGTCCTCGACGACCCGGAGATCCGGGCGGGGCAGCGCGATGACGTCGGCTTCCTCGCGCGCGGTCGGGAGCCGGCGGCGGGTGTCGGGATCCTTGCGCCACCGACGACGGCCGAAGCTCCAGTCGCCGATGTAGCGCGGGTTGCGGAGCATCTCGCGGATGCCCGAGCCCATCCATCCGTGGCCGCGTCGCCGGCCTCGAGGGCGTGGAGGCTCGACGCCCTCGCGGTTCAACGTCTCCGCGATCCGCGCGCAGCTGAGGCCTGACGCGTACATCGCGAAGATGCGGCGCACAACATCCGCCTGCTCGGTGTTCACGACGATGTCCCGCTCGGGCGTGACGTCGTAGCCGTAGGTGCGGCCGCCGGTGGACTTGCCGGCACGCGCGCGCCCTTGAAGACCACGAAGCGTCTTGTCTGCGAGGTCCTTGAGATAGATCTCGGCGATGATCGTCTTCACGTCGTAGGCCAAGCTCGACGAGCCACGTCCGTCGAGGTCGATGCCGTCGCCGACGCTGCGGAGACGGCAGCCGTGGAACTCGAGGCGCTTTCGGATCTTGGCCGCGTCGCCGAGGTCACGGCTGAGCCGGTCGATGCTCTCGACGTAGATCGTCCTCACGGCGCCGTTCGCGACGGCCTTCAGCAGAGCCTGGAGCCCGGGGCGGTCCCACTTCGAGCCGCTCGTCGCCGAGTCGGTGAAGACGAGATCCTCGGAGAAGGACAGGCCATCGCGCTCCATCGTCGTGCGCAGGCGCGCGACCTGGTCCTCGATGCTGCGGGCGTCTTGCAGATCGCTCGAGAAGCGGGCGTAGATGGCGATGGTCATGGTTCCTTCCGATGATGGCGCAGGGCAGCCGTCACGAGGTAGTCGATCAGAGCCTTTTCCTCCGGAGTCAGCAGATCCTCGGCACGTGAATGCGATGTGCGAGACGGAGCATCGGTGATCCTTGCGGGGGAGGGGTCGTGGGACTCGCTTGTCGTGGGCGAGCTCGAGCGGGAGCTCGTGTGCGGCGAGAGAGGCTTCCGGCGCGTGCCGGCAGGCTTGGTCATCGAGAGCGGGCGTCAGTCTCCTTCGTGAGAGAAAGTGCGTTGGGTTTCGTGGCTGCGTGCCTGCTCTGGACCGCGCCCCATGACGCTGAAGGCGGCGTCGGGCTCGAGCGGGGTCCAGGGGAGGTCGCGGGATCTAGGGAAGAAGCGAAGTCGTCGGCTTGTCGTTAGTCGCCATACGCAACGGAACGGACCATGCGCGGCGCGGGGGCGTCAGCTGTCCCCGCACGATGGGTGGGATTCGGAGACGCTCGTCGAGGCCACCCTGCGCTTCACCTCGCTGAGGCGAACCGAGGGAACTCCGGACTTCCTGTCGTACCTGTACTCGATCACGTTGAGCAGCATCAGCTCCGAGAATCCGTGCCGACGCGTCCAGGAACCGACAACGCGCTCGGAGAGCATCTCGGGGATCTCCAGCGTCACCTCGTTGGTTGGGCCGGCGATGGAGAACGACTCCATCTGGGTGGCCGCCGCGGACTCAGCGGCGGGACTGACCCGGG